>NZ_JOCS01001863.1 GCF_000721935.1 Streptomyces sp. NRRL WC-3549 | reverse complement strand
GGCCGCGCGTCTCACCGAATCATTGGCAGGCGCAGCGGACTTGTCGGTGGGCGACCTCGCACACGCACTGGCGTCGAGCCGTTCCCGGTTCGATCACCGTGCTGTGGTGACGGCTTCCGGGAATGAGGAGTTGCTGGCCGGTCTCGGTGCCCTCGCTGCCGGTCGTTCCGGTCCTGGTGTGGTGCGGGGTGTCGCGGTGGA
>NZ_JOCS01001862.1 GCF_000721935.1 Streptomyces sp. NRRL WC-3549 | reverse complement strand
CCCTCACCCGGCCCGCCGGCGCGCGGCGGGCCGTCACGATGACGATGGGTGCCCTGCACGACGGCCACGCCTCGCTGATCCGTGCGGCCCGGGAGGCCGTGGGACCCGAGGGCCAGGTCGTGGTCACCGTCTTCGTGAACCCGCTCCAGTTCGGTGAGGCCGCCGACCTCGACCGCTACCCCCGGACCCTGGACGCCGACCTCGCC
>NZ_JOCS01001861.1 GCF_000721935.1 Streptomyces sp. NRRL WC-3549 | reverse complement strand
ACGTTCGTCGCACTGGACGACCGGCCCGACCTCGAACTACTCGGCCGCCTCGCCGGCCCGGCAGCCGAGGCCCTCCTCACCCAGGCCGAGGCAGCGGGACTGCTCGACATCGGACGTGCGGACGGGAGCGTGCGGTTCACCGCCTCCGCGATCGGCACGGAACTCACCACGCGGCTGCAGGACGACGCGCGCAGACTCCTGCACGCCCGCCTGGCCGAGGCCAGCCACGATCTGTCTCTTATACACATCTC
>NZ_JOCS01001860.1 GCF_000721935.1 Streptomyces sp. NRRL WC-3549 | reverse complement strand
GACGAGGTTCGTGTGCGGCTTGCGCGTTGGGAGGGGCGTCTTTCGGTCGCGGCGGTGAACGGCCCGTCCTCGGTGGTGGTCTCCGGTGACGGTGACGCGCTGGAGGAGCTGCTGCTGGAGTGCAAGGCGGGGGAGGTGCGGGCCAAGCGCATCGATGTGGACTACGCGTCGCACAGTGCGCATGTGGAGCGGATTCACGGTCGGCTGTTGGAGGTGCTGGCGGATCTGTCGCCGCGTTCTTCGCAGGTGCCGTTG
>NZ_JOCS01001859.1 GCF_000721935.1 Streptomyces sp. NRRL WC-3549 | reverse complement strand
GCTCAAGAGCGGCCGCGAGAACTACGGCGCCTACTTCCGCAGGAGGCGGCGCGACGGGACGCTGCGCTGGACCCACACCCAGGGCTTCGTCCGCCGGGACGGGGAGGGCCGCCCGCGGCGGATCATCGGCATCGTCCGCGACGCCACCCAGGAACTGGCCGACTCCGACACCCGCCGGACGGTCGACGAGGAGCGGCGCCGCCGTACCAGCCTGGTGCAGAGCACCACGGCGACGCTGGCCCACGCGCGCACCGTCAAGGACGTGACGGACGTGCTGAAGAAC
>NZ_JOCS01001858.1 GCF_000721935.1 Streptomyces sp. NRRL WC-3549 | reverse complement strand
CACTCGGTCCGCGCCGCGCCTGCTCGCGCAGTGCCAGAAGTTCGGCCACCCGGCCCCGGGTGTCGCTCGGCTCGCCCGGGATTTCGTCCACAACGGTCATGCATCGACCCTACGAACCGGACCCTGAAACCGCGCCGTCGACTCCGAACAGTCTCCTGCCCCGTTTCCTGGTGGCACCTGACAGAAGCAGCGAGCCGCGCAGCCCATCCACCAGGTGACGGCGCGGTTTCGTTGTGGGCCTCCGACAAAGGGCCCGATGTGGCGTGGGGCACACCGGCCGCCTCGCGCCACGCCGCGGATCCACCGTGGCGGAGGTACGGGCGAG
>NZ_JOCS01001857.1 GCF_000721935.1 Streptomyces sp. NRRL WC-3549 | reverse complement strand
GTGGACGAGGCATGCGACGGGTGTGCTGTCGGCCGTGGGCTCAGACACGGGTGAGCCGCTGGTGGAGTGGCCGCCGCGGGACGCAGTGGCAGTTGGTGTGGAGCGGTTCTACGAGGAACTGCTCGGGCTTGGGTACGGGTACGGTCCTGCCTTCCAGGGGCTGCGGGCGGTGTGGCGGCGCGGTGAACACGTTTTCGCCGAAGTCGCGTTGCCGGAGGAGATCTCCGGGGACGGATTCGGTGTGCATCCGGCCTTGCTGGACTCGGCCCTGCACGCGATGGGGCTGGCAAGCGACCGAGCCGAGGGCGGTGGAGGTACAGGCCTGC
>NZ_JOCS01001856.1 GCF_000721935.1 Streptomyces sp. NRRL WC-3549 | reverse complement strand
GTGGAAGTGCGCCACGACGAAATAGGAGTCGGAGACGTGGAAGTCGAGCGGCGGGGAGGCCAGGAGCACACCGGTCAGACCCCCGAAGAGGAAGGTGACGAGGAAGCCGACGGACCAGAGCATCGGTGTCTCGAAGGACAACGAGCCCTTCCACATCGTGCCGGTCCAGTTGAAGAACTTCACACCGGTCGGCACCGCGATCAGGAAGCTCATGAACGAGAAGAACGGAAGCAGTACACCGCCGGTCACGAACATGTGGTGCGCCCAGACGGTCACGGAGAGACCGGCGATGGCGATCGTGGCGCTGATGAGGCCGACGTAGCCGAAAATCGGCTTCCGGCTGAACACCGGAATGA
>NZ_KL585476.1:438-870 GCF_000721935.1 Streptomyces sp. NRRL WC-3549 | reverse complement strand
AGGTCCAGGGAGCTCCCCGGCCAACGCGGCCAGCTCCGCCACGAGTTCGTCCGAGTCCGCAGCGACGATCACCGCACGGTGCTCGAAGCGCGACCGGCTCATCGCCAGCGACAGGCCGATCCCTCCAGGAGCGGCCTTAGGGCCGGCAGCCAGCATCTCACTCAGGCGCGCGGCCTGGTCCCGCAGCGCGCCCTCCGACTTCCCGGAGAGCACGAACGGCAGCACTGCCCCGCCCAGCGGTGAGACCTCGTCCGCCTGTGTCGCGACGTCGGCGTCAACGGGCGCCTGCTCGAGGATGACGTGCGCGTTGGTGCCGCTGATACCGAACGACGAGACAGCCGCCCGACGCGCTTCGCCGGTCTCCGGCCACGCCACCTGTTCGGTCAGGAGTTCAACAGACCCTGCCGACCAGTCCACCTGGGACGACGGCTT
>NZ_KL585476.1:0-215 GCF_000721935.1 Streptomyces sp. NRRL WC-3549 | reverse complement strand
GCCGACCAGTCCACCTGGGACGACGGCTTGTCGACGTGCAGTGTCTGCGGCAGCACACCGTGCCGCATGGCCTGCACCATCTTGATGATCCCGGCCACACCCGCGGCAGCCTGGGTGTGCCCGATGTTCGACTTGATCGAGCCGAGCCACAACGGACGCTCCTCCGCCCGCTCCTGCCCGTACGTCGCCAGCAACGCCTGCGCCTCGATCGGGTC
>NZ_JOCS01001853.1 GCF_000721935.1 Streptomyces sp. NRRL WC-3549 | reverse complement strand
ACCATCGGCGTCCTCAGCCGGCCGCGAATGCACACCGACCACCCGTCGACCATCCGCCGACGGCCCACCCACCGACAACTGCAACGACACACCACCACGCTCAGGCATCACCAAAGGCGCCTGCAGCGTCAACTCCTCCAGATACCCACACCCAACCCGCTCCCCCGCATACAGCACCAACTCCACGAACGCCGCACCCGGCAACAACACAGAACCCAGGACCACATGATCCGCAAGCCACCCGTGCGACTGAAGCGACAACCGCCCCGTCAACACCAACCCGTCCCCCTCAGCAAGGGACACCTCCGCACTCAACAGAGGATGATCAACCGCACGCGCACCCAGACCCAAACCGTCAACCGCACCCGCCGGAAGAGACGCCAGCCAAAAATGCTCACGCTGGAAGGCGTACGTCGGCAGGTCGACACGACGGGCCCCGGTG
>NZ_JOCS01001852.1 GCF_000721935.1 Streptomyces sp. NRRL WC-3549 | reverse complement strand
CGGCAACCCCCCGCAGTAGTCCGGGCCCGCAGCGACCCTGCCCGCGTCCGAGACCTGCCCAGAAGACGGAGATCCCATGAGCGTCACTCCCGCCGAGTCCGTGCTGCGCGTCGAGAAGGGCCAGGCCGGCCCCGAGGAACTCGCCGCCATCACCGCCGTCCTGCTCGCCCGCGCCGCCGGCCGGACCGAGGCCCCCGCCCGCCATGGCCGCAGCACCGCCGGATGGCGCCGGCTGGAGCGCACGCCCGGCTTCCGCGCCCCGCACAGCTGGCAGGGCTGAGAACGCCCCAGGGCCCCCAGGGCCCGCGACGGCGAAGGCCCCGTACTCCTTGAGGAGTACGGGGCCTTCGCCGTGCTGCCGGCGCCTCAGCGCAGCCGGGCCATCAGGGCGTGCTCGACCAGCGTGATGAGCGCGCTCTTGGCGTCCGCACGGTGCCGGGCGTCCGTCGTCAGGATGGGCGT
>NZ_JOCS01001851.1 GCF_000721935.1 Streptomyces sp. NRRL WC-3549 | reverse complement strand
ACGACCGCGCTCCACTACCTCCCCGAAGGCGTGCTGAGGCGCACCTATGCCGAACTGACCGGGCTGCTGCGGCCCGGCGGGGTGCTGATCAACGCGGACCACCTGCCGCTGGAGGGCGAGGGTTTCGTCGAGATCGCCGAGTACGTCGGGACGCGCCGGGCCGAGCGCCAGCACGCCTTCGACCACGAGGACTGGGAGACGTGGTGGTCGGCCGTGGAGAAGGAACCGGAACTGACGGGGCTGTGCGCGGAACGCCGTAAACGGCGTTCCGCGCACGCCGGTCGCCCCGTCACGCTCGGCCGGCACATCGAGTTGCTGGCCGAGGCGGGCTTCGGGCCCGCCAACCCGGTCTGGCAGGTGGGCAACAGCTACGTCCTCGTCGCCGTTCGGCGGTAGAGGAGGGCACCCCCGAGGGCGGCCGGCCTTCCGCGTGCGGCGCGACCGCGCCGAGATCCCGGCCGCACCGGCAGCC
>NZ_KL585475.1:1302-1557 GCF_000721935.1 Streptomyces sp. NRRL WC-3549 | reverse complement strand
GTCAGCCACGCGTTCCACTCACCTCGCATGGACGCCATGCTGGCGGAATTCCGCAAAATCGCGGAAAGCCTTACGTTTGGGTCGCCGCAATTGACTGTCGTCTCAAACGTTTCTGGTCGCCTTGTGTCGGACGAGGAGATCTGTTCGGCGGACTACTGGGTGCGCCATGTCCGTGAGGCGGTCCGTTTCGTGGACGGGGTGCGCGCGCTCCAGGACCAAGGCGTGGCAACATTCCTGGAGCTGGGTCCGGACGGG
>NZ_KL585475.1:524-1020 GCF_000721935.1 Streptomyces sp. NRRL WC-3549 | reverse complement strand
CCGTCGACTGGGCGGCGTACTTCGCCGGCACCGGCGCCCGCCGTATCGATCTCCCCACGTACGCCTTCCGGCGTGCGCACTACTGGCTCGCCGACGCCGTCGCGCAGCCCACCGATGCGAGTGGCCTCGGACAGAGCTCCGTCGGTCACCCACTCCTCGGAGCGGCGGTTCCGCTTGCCGGAGGAGGGAGCACGGTTTTCACCGGCTTGCTGTCACCCGGCCGGTATCCGTGGCTTGCCGACCATACGGTCATGAGCTCGGTCCTTCTGCCCGCCACCGCGTTCGTCGATCTTGCGTTGCATGCTGCCTCGTACGTTGAGTGCGACCTGATCGAGGAGTTGACGCTTGAGGCGCCACTGGTGCTATCCGAGCATGTCGACACCCAGTTGCAGCTGGTCGTCGGGTCCGCAGACAGTGCCGGGCGTCGTGAGGTCGCCGTGCATGGCCGCCCTGCGGTGAGCTCGGACGTGGGCGCGGAGTGGACGAGGCATGCGGT
>NZ_KL585475.1:0-302 GCF_000721935.1 Streptomyces sp. NRRL WC-3549 | reverse complement strand
GGTAGGCACGTTGGCCGTGGGTGCGGGCGTGGGTGAGTCGCTGGTGGAGTGGCCGCCGCGGGGTGCTGTCGGGCTGGACGTGGCGGGTCTGTACGGTCAGTTGGCCGATCTGGGTCTTGGGTACGGGCCGGTGTTCCGGGGGCTTCGTGCTGCGTGGCGGCGTGGGGATGACCTGTTTGTGGAGGTCGCCCTTCCTGATGGGGCGGATGTCGAGGGTTTTGGGCTTCATCCGGCTCTGCTGGATGCTGCTTTGCATGGGATGGGGCTGGCGGGTGGTCAGGGTGGCGATGCGCGTCTGCCGT
>NZ_JOCS01001847.1 GCF_000721935.1 Streptomyces sp. NRRL WC-3549 | reverse complement strand
AAGGGCGAAGAGGTCCACACCGTCGCCCACAAGGGATTCGCCGAGAAGTCGCCCGTCGTCGCCGACTGGCTGAAGAACTTCGAGCTCACCGAGAAGCAGCTCACCGGCCTGGAGAACAAGATCCAGGAGGCCGGCCAGGGCAAGGAGCAGGACGGCGTACGCGCCTGGCTCAAGGAGAACCCGGACGTCGTCGACAAGGTGGCCCCGCTGCCGGCCGGCGCCCAAGGCGGCGGACCCGCGCAGGGCAAGGACGCGGGCAAGACCGTGAACATGGGGTACTTCCCGTGGGACGAGGCCATCGCCTCCACCTACCTGTGGCAGAACATGCTGGAGGACCGCGGGTACAAGACCACGGTCAAGCAGCTCGACCCGGGGCCGCTCTACACCGGTCTCGCGCAGGGACAGCTCGACGTCCAGTTCGACTCCTGGCTGCCCACCACGCACAAGGACTACTGGAACCGGTACAAGGACAACCTCACCGATCTCGGCTCCTGGTACGGGCCGACCTCGCTGGAGCTGA
>NZ_JOCS01001846.1 GCF_000721935.1 Streptomyces sp. NRRL WC-3549 | reverse complement strand
AGCCGGTGGTCCTCGGGCACCACGAGGCGCAGCCGCTGCTCGTCCAGCCTGCGGGCCACCAGGTCCGGGGCGTCCGGTACGGGCGAGGTGAGGCAGAGGTCGAGGCCCCCGGCCCGCAGCCGCTCGATCATCGCCTCGCCGTAGTTCTGGACGAGCTGGAAGCGGACCCGGGGGTGGTCGGCGCGGAAGGCCCGGATGAGGGAGGGCACGGTCTCGGAGCCCATCGTGTGCAGGAAGCCGAAGGCGACCTTGCCCGCGGTGGGGTCGGCGTCGGCCCGGACCGAGTCGGCGGCCTTCTCCACCTCGGCCAGGGCGCGTTCGGCGGAGGCCAGGAAGGTACGTCCGGCCGGGGTGAGCGAGACGGTGCGGCCCCGGCGGGCGAACAGTGTGACGCCCAGGTCCTGTTCGAGCCTGACCATGGCCCGCGACAGCGTCGACTGCGGGACGCCGAGTTCGTGCGCGGCACGGGTGACGTGCTCGTGCCGGGCCACCGCCTCGAAGTACGCGAGGCGGGGCGCGAGT
>NZ_JOCS01001845.1 GCF_000721935.1 Streptomyces sp. NRRL WC-3549 | reverse complement strand
CCTCGATCCACTGCGTGATTTCTGATCACGCGGTGTGACTGCTTTTGGGGCGGATTTTTGGTTGCGGGCGGGTCGGTTTTCCGGCTGGCCGCTGCCGGTGGCGGGTTCTCCGAGGTCTTCCGGGTTGTGGGTGGGCGGCAGGGTCCGGTTGTCAGGTCTGCATCCGCTGCCCGAGGGCGGTCCACAGGTCAGTGAAGTCATCGGCCTGGCGCCAGTGTGGGGGCAGGTGCAGCACGATCCGTCGTCCCGGGCGTGCGATGCGGGCGGGGATGTGGACGAGGTGACGACGGATCGTGCCGGCCCGCGCCTTGGCATGGGAGATGGAGGCGAGGCGGCCGGCGGCGCGGGTGAGGTTGTAGGCGGCTGCCGCCAGGGTGAGCCAGGCCGTGTTCGCGGTGAACTTGCCCGAGGGCAGATGAGCCAGGGCGGAGTCCTCCAGATCGGCGAAGACCTGTTCCACCGCGGCGTGGGCGCGGTGCATCGGTTCCGCGTCGGTCAGGACGAAAACGCTGTCGGTGAAGATCACGTGGTGGCGTCAGACGGCGAACAGCTCGCTCTGCCCCTCGGGCACCGTTTTCGGGTTCAGCCGCTTCACGCGGCGCACGATCAGCCGGGCGGTGGTGTGGAACGCCTTCTTCTTGCTGGTGAACGCGGTGAACGGGACTTCTGCTGTCTCGGCGTCGGAGATCCAGCGTTCCTCCTCCTCGTTCC
>NZ_JOCS01001844.1 GCF_000721935.1 Streptomyces sp. NRRL WC-3549 | reverse complement strand
TCCCGGATCTTCGAGGGCGGCGCCGTCAACCAGACCGTCGTGGAGATGGAGCGGGGGTTCCTCTTCATCATGTCCATCTCGGACGGCTCTTCGCTGGCCGTTCTCGCCCACCCGGACGCCGATATCGGCCTGGTCGGGTACGAAATGGCACTTCTCGTGGACCGTGCGGGAAGTGTTCTGACCCCGGACCTCCGAGCGGAGCTGCAGGGCAGTCTTCTTAACTGACAGACAGACAGTGCGTTTCTCGTCACCGCGCCATAAGGTGCGGTGACGCGGCACCACTGGGACGGTGACGGGCAGTCGGAGGAGGAGACGTGACAGCACCCGCAGGAGGACACCCTTACGAGGGTGGCCGGCACGTTCCGGGCGAGCAGGGCGACAACCGCTTCGACATCCCTTCCGTGCCCGGCAGACAGGGCCCCGGCGATCCGTACCAGCCGTACCAGGGCGGCGGGCTGCCTCAGCACCCCCGGCGCGGGGCGGACGGGTAGAGCGGCAGGCCCCGGCCCCGTCGGCGCCCGCGGCGCACAACCCGTTGGTCCGTCCGTACGCCATGACCGGCGGCCGGACCCGGCCGCGTTACCAGCTCGCCATCGAGGCGCTGGTCAGCACCACGGCCGATCCCGCCCGGCTGCAAGGGCAGTTGCCCGAGCACCAGCGGATCTGCCGGCTCTGCATCGAGATCAAGTCGGTGGCCGAGATCTCGGCCCTGCTCTCGATCCCCCTCGGCGTTGCCCGGATCCTCGTCGCCGACCTGGCCGAGGCCGGACTCGTCGCTATCCATCAGCCCGGCGGCGACGAGGCCGCCGGCGGCCAACCAGATGTGACA
>NZ_KL585474.1:1079-1860 GCF_000721935.1 Streptomyces sp. NRRL WC-3549 | reverse complement strand
CCTGCGTATGACCGATGTTCGACTTGATCGACCCCAGCAGCAGCGGCCGTTCGTCCAGCCGTTCCTGTCCGTATGTGGCGAGCAGTGCCTGCGCCTCGATCGGGTCGCCCAGTGTCGTACCCGTGCCATGCGCCTCGACCACGTCCACCTGCGCCGGCTCCAGACCGGCGCTGATCAGGGCCTGGCGGATGACCCGCTGCTGCGCGGGGCCGTTGGGTGCGGTCAGACCGTTCGACGCACCGTCCTGGTTCACCGCAGAGCCCCGTACCACAGCCAGCACCTCATGGCCGTTGCGCCGCGCGTCCGAGAGCCGCTCCACCAGGAGCATGCCCACGCCCTCACCCCAGCCGGTGCCGTCCGCGGCCTCGGCGAACGCCTTGCAGCGGCCGTCCACGGCGAGACCGCCCTGCCGGGAGAACTCCACGAAGGCACCTGGCATAGACATGACGGTCACACCGCTGGCCAGGGCCATGGTGCACTCGCCTTCCCTGAGCGCCTGCGCGGCGAGGTGCAGGGCTACCAGGGACGACGAGCAGGCTGTGTCCACCGTCACCGCCGGGCCTTCGAGACCCAGGGTGTACGCGATACGCCCGGACAGGACGCTGGCAGAGCTTCCGGTGGCGCCGTATCCGACAACGGAGTCGCCCGCCCCGCCCAGGACGTAGCCGTAATCCTGTCCGTTGGTACCGGTGAACACACCGACTCGGTCGCCCTTGAGGGACGTCGGGTCGATGCCGGCCCGCTCGAAGGCCTCCCACGACGCTTCAAGCAGCAGTCGCTG
>NZ_KL585474.1:0-859 GCF_000721935.1 Streptomyces sp. NRRL WC-3549 | reverse complement strand
CGCTGCTGAGGGTCCATCGCCAGCGCCTCACGCGGCGAGATCCCGAAGAATCCGGGGTCGAACTCCGCCGCGTTGTGCAGGAATCCGCCTTGCGCGACGTAGGACGTCCCCACGTTCTCGGGGTCGGGGTCATAGAGCGCACCCACGTCCCAGTTGCGGTCCTCCGGGAAGCCAGAGATGCCGTCGCCTCCGGATTCGAGCAGGGCCCACAGCTCTTCGGGAGACGCCACGCCGCCGGGGAACCGGCAGCTCATCCCTAGGATGACGATCGGGTCCTCGGCATGCTCCCTGGTCACCGACGCCGTACCTCGTGTCTCTGCCACCTCCCCGAACACCTCGGTGCGGATGTGGCCCGCGAGCACCACAGGGGTCGGATAGTCGAAGATCAGTGTCGAAGGCAGGGAGAGACCGGTCGCCGCCGTCAGCCTGTTGCGCAGCTCGACGGCGGTGAGTGAGTCGAAGCCGAGCTGCTGGAAGGCACGGTCGGAGGGCACGTCCTCCGCGCTGCGGTGTCCCAGTACGACTGCGGCCTCACGGCGGACGAGTTCGAGCAGTTCCGCATCCCGTTCCGGTGCGGCAAGAACTGCCAGGTGCTGCTTGAAGGCCGATTCCTCTGCCGGGGCCTCGGCGCGCTCCAGGATCTGCCGCACCTCGGGCAGACCGTCGAGGAGCGGGCTCGGCCGCAGGGCCGTGAAGGCGGGCGCGAAGAGTTCCCAGTCGACGTCGGCGACCGCCACGTGCACGTCGTCCTCGGTCAACGCCCGGTGCAGCGCGGTGATCGCCGTCGAAGGAGCCATCGTGGTCAGGCCGCGTCGCCGTAGTTCGGCTTCGCCGATGTCCTCGATCATGCCGCCCTGTC
>NZ_KL585473.1:412-1278 GCF_000721935.1 Streptomyces sp. NRRL WC-3549 | reverse complement strand
GTCCGGCGGGCGGAAGGGCTGGCGGGCCAGTCGCTGGCCTGGGGGCCCTGGGCGGAAAGTGGGATGCTCGGGCGCCTCGACGACGCCGACACCCAGCGCATGGCCCGCTCCGGTGTACCGCCGCTGTCGGTGGACGAGGGCCTGGCACTGCTCGACGCCGCTGCGGGACTCGACCGCGCGGCCGTGGTTCCGGTACGGCTCGACCTCCCTGTGTGGCGCAAGCGGGCTGCGACCGAAGGTGTGCCGCCTCTCTTCCGGGCACTCGTACGCGTTCCTGGCCGCCGCACCGCGAAGTCCGGTGAATCCGAGTCGGGCTTCGCCGCACGGCTGAAGGGCCTGACGGAGGAAGAGCGGACTCGTCTCGTCGACGGCTTGGTGCGCACCCAGGTCGCGGCGGTCCTTGGGTACGCGTCGAGCGAGTCGATCAAGTCCAGGCATGCTTTCAAGGAACTGGGCTTCGATTCCCTGACAGCCGTCGAGCTCCGAAACCGGCTCAACGCGGCGACCGGGCTGCGGCTGCCCGCGACCCTGGTCTTCGACTACCCCACTCCTGCCGTGCTCGCCGAGTTCCTGTTGGACGAGGCACGGGGGACTGAACCCGAAGCGGCAGCGATCACGGGAGTGGCGGGCTTCGCGGACGACGAACCCATCGCGATCGTCGGCATGAGCTGCCGTTACCCGGGCGGGGTCACCGCTCCGGAGGACCTGTGGCGCCTCGTCTCCATGGCAGGGGAAGGGATCTCCGGATTCCCGACCGACCGCGGGTGGAGCCTGGACGGCATGTACGAATCCGACGCCGGCCGGGAGGGCAAGTCGAGGACCATCGAAGGTGGATTCCTTTACGACGCAGGCCAGTTCGACCCCGG
>NZ_KL585473.1:0-234 GCF_000721935.1 Streptomyces sp. NRRL WC-3549 | reverse complement strand
GGCTTCTTCGGGATCTCGCCGCGTGAGGCGCTGGCGATGGACCCCCAGCAGCGGCTGCTCCTGGAAACCTCCTGGGAAGCCATCGAGCGGGCCGGTATCGACCCCGACTCACTGCGCGGCACCCGTACGGGCGTGTTCGCGGGCCTGATGTACCACGACTACGCCGCCCGCCTGGGCTCTGTACCCCAAGACGTCGGCGCCTTCCTTGGAACAGGTAACTCGGGCAGTGTGGCG
>NZ_JOCS01001839.1 GCF_000721935.1 Streptomyces sp. NRRL WC-3549 | reverse complement strand
TGTTCGACGCGGCCGGAGCTCTGACCGGAGAGGCCGCGCTGGTGCCGATCCGGGTGGATACGGCCGCTCTGCGGGCGCGTCCGGAGACGACTCCACCGATGCTCCGGGGATTGGTCCGGGTGCCGAACAGGCGGCATGCCGAAGCCGGGGACGACCGCTCCCAGTCCTTCGCGCGCACCCTCCTCAGGCTGGAGCCGACCGAACAGGAGGCGCACGTCCTCGAGTTGGTACGCAACGAGGTGGCCTCGACCTTGGGCCACAGCTCCGGCGAAGCGATCAAGCCGCAGCATGCCTTCACCGATCTCGGGTTCGACTCGCTGACCGCCGTGGACCTGCGCAACCGGCTGACCGCCGTCATGGGCCTGCGACTGCCGGCCACGCTGGTCTTCGACTACCCGACCCCTGCGGCGCTGGCCGGTTTCATCCGGGCGGAGACCCTCGGCACGCACAGCGAGCCGATCGCGACAGCCGGGACGGCCGGCACCACGGCGGACGACCCGATCGCGATCATCGGCATGAGCTGCCGCTATCCCGGCGGAGTGTCCGGGCCGAAGGACCTGTGGCGGCTGCTCTCCGCCGCAGGCGACGCGGTGACGGGAATCCCCACCGACCGGGGCTGGAACGTGGAAGAGCTGTTCGACCCCGACCCGGACAAGCCCGGGACGTCGTACACCAGCGAGGGCGGATTCCTGCACGACGCCACACATTTCGATGCGGAGTTCTTCGGTATCTCGCCGCGCGAGGCGGTGGCGATGGACCCTCAGCAGCGATTGCTCCTGGAGTCCTCCTGGGAAGCCGTGGAGTCGGCGGACATCGATCCCGCCTCTCTGCGTGGCAGCGATACAGGTGTGTTCGCCGGGCTCATGTACCACGACTTCGCGGCCTATGCCGCCGCGTCCACCGAGAGCCTGGAAGGGCACCTCACCACCGGCACCGCAGGCAGTG
>NZ_KL585472.1:440-1477 GCF_000721935.1 Streptomyces sp. NRRL WC-3549 | reverse complement strand
GGATGCTTGGGCGCCTCGACGCCACCGACCTACAACGCATGGCCCGGGACGGCGTCATGCCACTGAACGCGCCCGAGGGCCTGTCCTTGTTCGATGCCGCACCAGGTGCCGGCGTAGGCGCCCTCGTGCCCATCAAACTGGACCGTGCCGCCCTGCGTCGCCTCGCTTCCACGGCGGACGTACCTCCGCTGCTTCGGGATCTTGTGCAGATACACAGGACGCGAGCTGCCGGATCGGGGGTAGCCCGAGGTGCCGCGCTCGCCGACCGCATGGCCGGTCTTTCGTCCGCAGATCGGGAGCGGCTCGTGGACGGGCTGGTGAAGGCCCAGGTAGCGACTGTCCTCGGGTACGCGTCCAGCCGTGACATCGAAGCGACGCAGGCGTTCAAGGAGCTGGGCTTCGACTCGCTCACCGCCGTCGAACTACGCAACAGGCTCGCGGCTGCGACGGGGCTGCACCTCCCGGCCACCCTGGTCTTCGACTATCCGACCCCTGCGGACCTGGCCGCGTTCGTCCTCTCTCAGGCGCTCGGGGACCAGACCGGCTCCACTCACGACACGGCCGTGGATGTCGTGGCGGCGGACGACCCGATCGCGATCGTCGGTATGAGCTGCCGCTATCCGGGTGCTGTATTCGATCCGGACGGCCTGTGGCGACTGGTGGCGGACGGTGGCGACGGCATCGACAGCTTCCCCACCGACCGAGGCTGGGACATCTCCACGCTCTTCGACGCCGACCCTGACCGGACGGGCACGACGTACACGCGGAGGGGCGGATTTCTCTACGGAGCAGGTGAGTTCGACCCCGAGTTCTTCGGGATCTCGCCGCGTGAGGCCTTGGCCATGGACCCGCAGCAACGGCTCCTCCTTGAGGCCTCGTGGGAGGCTGTCGAGCGGGCGGGTATCGACCCCGCTTCGCTGCGTGGAAGCCGTACGGGTGTGTTCGCCGGTGTGATGTACCACGACTACGCCTCTCGTCTGAAAGGCGTGCCGGACGACACCGAGGGATACCTCGGCATCGGTAACTCGGGCAGTGTG
>NZ_KL585472.1:0-208 GCF_000721935.1 Streptomyces sp. NRRL WC-3549 | reverse complement strand
GTAACTCGGGCAGTGTGGCGTCGGGTCGGGTGTCGTACACGTTGGGTCTTGAGGGTCCGGCGGTGACGGTGGATACGGCGTGTTCGTCGTCGTTGGTGGCGTTGCACTGGGCGATTCAGGCGTTGCGGTCGGGTGAGTGTTCGATGGCGCTGGCCGGCGGTGTGACGGTGATGGCGACGCCTGGGACGTTCGTGGAGTTCTCCCGGCA
>NZ_JOCS01001836.1 GCF_000721935.1 Streptomyces sp. NRRL WC-3549 | reverse complement strand
GTCGACATCCGCCAGAACGAACCGGCCAGGATTCTCCGACTGCGCCGACCGCACCAAACCCCACACCGCAGCCTGGACAGGATCCGGCGCAGCACCCGCCTCGCACGCAACCGCACCCGAAGTCACCACAACCAACCGCGCATCGGCGAACCGCTCATCCGCCAACCACTCCTGCAACAACCCCAGTGCCCGCCCCACCACTTCGTGCGTACGGGACACCACATCCACGGGCCCAGGACCCGACTCGGACTCGGACTCCGACTCCGACTCCGACTCCGCGAACGACACCGCCACCACACCCGGCACCGCATCCAACACGTCCAGACCGGTGACCAGCCGAACGCCAAGAGCAGGACCAACCGCACCAAGCGCGTGCTCGACCCAGCCAACCCGGAACAACGCATCACGCAACCCGCCCGACGACTGCACCAGCCCAGCCGAAACAGGCCTCAGTACCAGCGAGTCCACCGACGCCACCGGACCACCGGCCGCATCAGCCAGCACCAACGACACACCGGAACCCGCCGGCGTGATCCGCACCCTCAGAACCGACGCACCCACAGCATGAAGCGAAACCCCCGACCACGCGAACGGCAGNAACGACACCGCCACCACACCCGGCACCGACTCGCCGGCGTCGGCCGCAGCGGTGAGCGCGGTCAGGTCGGCGTACCGAAGTCCGGGTACGCCGATGGCGTCGCCCAGCGCCGCCCAGCGGGCCTCGACCCGCTCCTCCTCCACGTCGTGGCCTGTCCAGTCCACCTGGAACAGCGCATCGCGTGTCGCGGCGTCGGCGGCAGCCATGAGCTGGTCCGGCGAGATCGCCCGCAGAGCGAGCGACTCGACGAAGGCAACCGGAGCACCCGCGCTGTCCGCGAGCGCCAGGGAGATGCCCGAACCGGCGGTCGTGATCCGCACCCGCAGGACAGTCGCCCCCACGGCGGACACCGACACCCCGCTCCACGCGAACGGCAGCCGAGCTTCTCCGGCCGTGTCTCCGCCGTCCCCCGCGGCAAGACCCATCGTGTGCAGTGCCGCGTCCAGCAGTGCGGGGTGGACGCCGAACCCTGCGGCATCAGTTCCTTCCGGCAGGGCGACCTCGGCGAATACCTCGTCGCCGCGGCGCCAGGCGGCCCGCAGCCCCTGGAACGTCGGACCGTAGCCGAATCCGATCTCCGCCAGGTTCTCGTACAGACCCTCGGCATCGAGGGCGACAGCATCGTGCGGCGGCCACTCCTCCAGCGGCTCACCTGTCAGTACGCCGCCTGCGGAGAGTGTGCCGGACGCATGCCGTGTCCACTTCGCGTCCGCGTCTTCAGCAGTCCGCCCGTGAACGGCGATCGCCCGGCTACCGTCGTCCTCGGCAGCACCCAGAGTCAGCTGGACGGCCACCGCCCCGTGATCGGGGAGAACCAAGGGTGTCTCGAGCGTGAGATCGCTCAGAAGATCGAGCCCGACCTGTTCACCGACGTGCAGGGCCAGGTCGACGAAGGCTGTACCCGGCAGCAGCACCGAGCCCATGACCATGTGGTCACCGAGCCACGGGTGTGACTCGACCGACAGTCTGCCCGTGAACAGGTACTCATCTGCCTGAGCCACGACGACCTTGGCTCCCAGCAGCGGATGCTCACCCGCGCTCTGTCCGAGGGCCCGTGCATCCGCAGCCCCGTTGAAGGACGAAGCAAGCCAGTAGTGCTCGTGCTGGAAGGCGTAGGTGGG
>NZ_JOCS01001835.1 GCF_000721935.1 Streptomyces sp. NRRL WC-3549 | reverse complement strand
CTACGGGACAGAGCCGCTCGTTTGACAGACCCGTGCTGAACAACCCGGACCCGGGCGGGGCAAGTGCTGTCTAGGGTCGCAGGCGGAGAGGGCTTCTCCGTGCGGAGCCGCTGGTCTCCTTTTTCAGAGCAATGTCCGCACGGGTGACGAGCTTCGTGGCCGCAGGTCCAATCTCGACGGTCTGTAAGGGGTGGGGCGTGTGCTGACGTACGAGGAAGTCATGACGACCGATTTCGGCGTGCTGACGACGGCTGCTGAGAAGTGGACAGCCATGGCGGCCGACATCGCGAAGATCGAGAAGCGTTACGGGGAGACCGTCCAGAAGATCACGTTGGAGCAAAACTGGCTCGGGCTCAGCATGGAGACGGCGCACACGAAGTTCGCGACGACTCGACGCGAGTACAAGTCCGCGCAGACCGAGGCCAAGGCGGTCGCCAGAATCCTGACCGACGCGCACGCCGGCTTCGTGGACCTGAAAAAGAAGGTCGAATCAGCCCGGGACGACGCAATGGCCGCGGGCATGGCGGTCTCGGCGGCAGGGCGCGCGGCTTTTGACTTCACGCGGATCCAAGACCCTGCTCAGGAGCGGGCGCTGCGGCACGACCCGGACATGAGGGGTGCTGAGGATTCCTGGACCGCGCATATCGCCGCGGCGGTACGGGCTGTGGACGAGTTCGACAAGGCCGTCAAGCAGGCTCTCGAGGAGGTGGTCGTGGACGGGAACTTGCTCGACGGCACTGTCGGGGGCTTCAACGCCACCGCCACACCCGTCATCCCCCCGACGGGGCAGGCCCGCAGCGAGCAGAAGTTCACCGACGCCCAGCGGTGGATCTTCGAGGAGATGAAGCGGAATGCCAAGTCGGACACCGTCAGCAGCATACAAATACTCCTGAAAAAGCCTGAATGGTATGAATTCGGGCGGAACTATGGATCTGATATCAACGCAGGACTGGTGATGTGGGGAGCCAAGGTGGCCCCCGGCCAGGACTGGGACCACAAGCCTCAGCTCCAGCAGCGATACGACCTGCAGACCAGCGATGACTACTACTTCAAGCAGCCCGGAACGAACCGCGAAGTCTTCTACGACATCTACTCCAACGTCCACTACGGATACGTCGGCCGGGCCGCCGGCTTCGACGCGGACACTCTGATCCAGGGCGCCTCTCTCGGAGAGACCGTGCTGACAGGGGATGACGACCAAGGCGATCAGATCACCATGCGGATCGGCATCGAGCTGTACGACAAGTACGGTGACGACCTGACAGAAGAGCAGCTCCAGCAAGGAATCAACGACGCGATGAACCGGATGGAACAGGCGCAGCGCAGCGGCGAGGATGTCCCGCAGATC
>NZ_JOCS01001834.1 GCF_000721935.1 Streptomyces sp. NRRL WC-3549 | reverse complement strand
TTCCTGGATGCCTTGGCCGAGGTCCGGCGGTCCGAGGGCTTGGCGGGTCTGTCGCTGGGCTGGGGGCCCTGGGCCGAGGGCGGGATGCTTGGGCGCCTCGACGCCACCGACCTGCAACGCATGGCCCGGGCCGGGCTGCCTGCACTCACTGCCGAGCAGGGTGTCGCCCTGTTCGATGCGGCAGAGACGACCGGGCGGGCTGCGGTCCTTCCGCTGCGGCTTGATCTCCCGGTCCTGCGCCAGGGCGCTGCCTCCAACGGTGTGGCACCCCTGCTGCGCGGCCTCGTACGCGTATCGGGACGCCGCGTCGCGAAGTCCGGAGCGGCCGAGTCGGTTCTTGCCAACCGCCTGCGCGGCATGGACGAGGCAGAACGTGTCCGGCACGCCCTGGACCTCGTGAGGGGGGAAGTCGCCCTCGTACTCGGGCACGCGTCCGGAGACTCGGTCACCTCCGGACAGGCGTTCAAGGAGCTGGGCTTCGACTCGCTGACGGCAGTCGAGCTCCGAAACCGTCTGAATGAGGTGACCGGTCTCCGCCTGCCCGCAACGCTGATATTCGACTACCCGACTCCGGAGTCACTCGCTGAGTACATCCGCGACGAGCTCGTGGGTGGCCAGGACGAGCTGAGCCGGAATGTCGCGGCCGGCGTGGATGCGCTGGACGACGATCCCATCGCGATCGTCGGCATGAGCTGCCGTTACCCGGGTGGAGTCCTCAGCTCGGAGGATCTGTGGCAGCTGACGATCGGTGGGGGCGACGGCGTCGCACCGTTCCCCACGGACCGGGGCTGGGACCTGAACGGCGTGTACGACCCCGACCCTGAGAACCGGACTGCCTCGTACACAGCCGAGGGCGGATTCCTTTACGACGCGGGGAAGTTCGACCCGGCGTTCTTCGGGATCTCTCCCCATGAGGCGTTGGCTATGGATCCCCAGCAGCGACTGCTGCTGGAGGCCACCTGGGAGGCGTTCGAGCGCGCGGGCATCGACCCGGGCACACTGCGCGGAAGCCGGACCGGTGTGTACGCCGGCATGATGTATCACGACTACGCGTCGCAGACCGCCTCCGTGCCGGAAGGCGTTGACGGGTTCCTGGGGATCGGCACCTCTGGCAGCGTCCTGTCGGGCCGGGTGGCGTACACCTTCGGTCTCGAGGGACCGACCATGACCATCGACACGGCGTGCTCGTCATCGCTGGTCGCTCTGCACCTGGCCGCTCAGGCCCTGCGCAAGGGCGAGTGCACCATGGCACTGGCCGGCGGCGTGACGGTGATGTCCACTCCAGGCGCGTTCATCGAGTTCAGCCGTCAGGGCGGCCTGGCTTCGGACGGCCGGTGCAAGGCGTTCGCTGATGCGGCGGACGGGACCGGCTGGTCGGAGGGCGTGGGCATGCTCCTGGTGGAGCGGCTGTCCGACGCGCGGCGGAACGGCCATCCGGTGCTCGCTCTCGTGCGGGGTTCAGCAGTGAACCAGGACGGTGCGTCGAACGGCTTGACGG
>NZ_JOCS01001833.1 GCF_000721935.1 Streptomyces sp. NRRL WC-3549 | reverse complement strand
CCTCCGGCCCGGGGCGGGCCGAGCGGCGCCGGGGCCGGGCGCGCAGGCGCCGCCGGAGCACGGTGGTGGCCGCGCTGGTGGCGGTCGGCACGCTGGGCGGTGGCGGGACGGCGGTGCACCTCTACACGGACGACGCGGACGAGGGGCCGGCCACGGCTGTCGAGTCCCTCACCGGCCCTGCCGACGCGGTGGCCCCGCCGCCCGTTTCCGCTTCTCCCGCCTCCCCGTCGGCCGAGCCCTCGCCGTCCGCCACATCCGCCTCTCCGTCGCCGAACGCGTCCGCGTCGAGGTCCCGCAGCGCCTCCCCCTCGCCGGAGGAGGCCCCCGCCCGGCGTCCGCCGTCCGCCGAGCCCTCGCCGGTACCGGCGTCCGAGCCCACGAAGCAGGCCCCCGCATCGGCGGCCGAACAGGTCACGGCGCTGGTGAACGCCGAGCGGGCGAAGGAGGGCTGCGGGCCGGTGAGCGGTAACGGCCTTCTGGACACCGCCGCTTCCACGCACTCGGCGGACATGGTGGAGCAGGACTACTTCTCGCACACCGCGCCGGACGGCACGGACCCCGGGGACCGCATCACCGCCGCCGGGTACCGCTGGAGCACGTACGGGGAGAACATCGCCAAGGGCCAGGCGACGCCGGCGGCGGTGATGGAGGCCTGGATGAACAGCCCCGGCCACCGCGCCAACATCCTCAACTGCGCGTTCAAGGAGATCGGGGTCGGCAGACAGGACTCCTCCGGCGGCCCGGTCTGGACCCAGAACTTCGGGGCCGCACTCTGACCTGCCGGACCGCGGGGCCCTCGCGTACGGGGCGGGAAGGTGCCGGACGGCCTGGCCGGGGCAGCCGCCCGAGGTTAGGCCGTCCCGCCCGGTACGCGGTCGACCACGGCGCCCCGGGGCGCCCCGGACGGTCTCCGAGCGCCCCGGGGCGTGGGTCAGCGGCTGATCAGGGTGAAGGCGGTGCAGGTGCCGCTCACCGCTCCGACGGTGAGGACGGAGGCCGCGACGCAGCGGGCCCTGAGCCGTTCGTAGCGCTCGGTGTACTCGCCCCGTAGTTCGACGGCGCGGTCGGCGATCCTGGTGAGCGTCTCCCGGCAGAGTTCCACCCGGTCCTTGACGTAGACGCGTTCGATGTCCTCGCGCTGTGCGGTGGTGAGCCAGGGCAGCTGCTCGGTGAAGCGACCCGCTCGGCGGCGGGCCTCCTCGACCTCGGCGTTCCAGAGCAGGTAGCCCTCCACCTGGGCCAGGCCGCGGGCGTTCTCCTCGTCGGGTTTCACGCAGTCCTCCTCTCCTGGGTCCGTCGTCCCGGCCGGCGGCTCACTCCTGCTTGTCCCCGGGTGCCACCGTCACGGACGTGTGCGGGCGGGTGGCCGCGTCGTCGAGCGCGCGGATCGAGGGGTAGTGCAGGTCGAACGCGGGCGATTCCGAGCGGATGCGCGGCAGGGTGAGGAAGTTGTGCCGCGGGGGCGGACACGAGGTCGCCCATTCGAGCGACCGGCCGAAGCCCCAGGGGTCGTCCACCTCGACCTTCTTGCCGTACTTGCCGGTCTTCCACACGTTGTACAGGAAGGGCAGCATCGACAGCCCGAGGAGGAAAGAGGAGATCGAGGAGACCGTGTTCAGG
>NZ_JOCS01001832.1 GCF_000721935.1 Streptomyces sp. NRRL WC-3549 | reverse complement strand
CAGCGAGCCCAGGTGTAGCGGATGTGCGTCGTCACGCCCCTGCCCGTACGTAGCGAGAACTGCCTGCGCCTCGATCGGGTCGCCCAGGGCAGTACCCGTGCCATGCGCTTCCACCGCGTCCACCTGGGAAGCCGACAGGCCGGCGTTCAGCAACGCCTCTCGGATCACCCGCTGCTGCGACGGGCCGTTGGGTGCCGTCAGACCGTTCGACGCACCGTCCTGGTTCACCGCCGAGCCCCGTACCACCGCCAGCACCTCATGGCCGTTGCGCCGCGCATCGGACAGCCGCTCCACCAACAGCACACCCACGCCTTCGGACCAGCCCGTGCCGTCCGCAGCCTCTGCGAATGACTTGCACCGGCCGTCCCCTGCAAGGCCGCCCTGCCGGGAGAACTCCGAGAACGTCACCGGAGTGCCCATCACCGTCACGCCACCGACCAGTGCCAGCGAACACTCGCCCGACCGCAGGGCCTGAGCAGCAAGGTGCAGAGCCACCAGAGACGACGAGCACGCCGTATCCAGCGTGACGGCCGGCCCTTCGAGCCCGAAGGCGTACGAGACGCGACCGGACAGGACACTCGTTGCGTTGCCCGTCAGGAGATGCCCGCCGACGCCCTCCACCTCACCGGCGTCCGCTCCCGATGCGTATCCCTGGCTCGCGGCTCCGGCGAAAACGGCGGTGCGGCTGCCGCGTACGGAGAGCGGGTCGATGCCCGCACGCTCGAACGCCTCCCACGACGCTTCGAGCAACAGGCGCTGCTGCGGGTCCATCGCCAGCGCCTCACGCGGCGAGATCCCGAAGAACTCGGCATCGAACGAGGCAGCGTCGTGCAGGAAGCCGCCCAAGCGCGCAAAGGAGGCATTCGGGTCCACGGCCCAGCCCCGGTCGACCGGGAAGCCGGTGATTCCGTCGGCCTCCGCGACCAGCAGGGACCACAGGTCCTCCGGAGTACGGACGTCGCCGGGGAGTCGGCAGCTCATGCCCACGATGACGATCGGGTCGTCGCCCGTGACGGACGTGCCCGTCTCGGTCCTTGACGAGGGCTCTCCGGCACCGAAGAGCCGCACACAAAGGTAGTCCGCCAGCGCAGCGGGGTTCGGGCAGTCGAAGACAAGAGTGGTGGGCAGATCGAGACCGGATTCCTTCTGCAGCAGGTTCCGTAGTTCGACGGCCGTCAGGGAGTCGAACCCCAATTGCTGAAACGCCCGGTCCGCCGGGATCCTGGCCGTGTTCCGGTGGCCCAGAACCGACGCGACCTGCCGGCGCACGAGGTCGAGCAGCGCGGCGGCCCGCTCCACCTCCGGAAGGTCGCCGAACCTGGCAGGAGGGGAGGAGGGCCGGCTACCGGCAGAGCCGGATCCGTCGAGCTCGGTGAGTTCCCTCAGCAGTGGGCTCACGCGTACGGCGGTGAACGTCGGCGTGAAGAGTTGCCAGTCCACATCGGCGACCGTGATCACGGAGTCACTCTCATCGAGAGCTTGCTCGAGTCCAGCGATCGCCATGGTCGGCGCCATGGCGATCAGACCCCGTCGACGCAGGTGCTCTGCGGCTTCTCCCTCGGCCATTCCGCCTTCGTCCCAGGGCCCCCAGGCGATGGAGGTGGCGGTCAGGCCACGGGCCCGCCGCCCTTCGGCCAGGGCGTCGAGGTG
>NZ_JOCS01001831.1 GCF_000721935.1 Streptomyces sp. NRRL WC-3549 | reverse complement strand
CTCCTGGACACGGCGGGTATGGACGCCGAGTACTGGTACACCAACCTGCGCCGGACGGTTCTCCTGGAGAAGGCGACCCGGGCACTGCTCAGCTCCGGACACGGTGTCTTCATCGAGGTCAGCCCGCACCCCGTGCTCACCATGGGACTGCAGGAGACATTCGCCGCCACAGGCTCCGATGCCGTGACCCTCGGCACGCTGCGCCGTGACGAGGACGAAGCCCGGCGCTTCACCACATCGCTGGCCGAGGCGCATGCGCACGGGGTCGAGCTGGACTGGAAGGCCCTGTTCGCGGGATCCGGCGCCCAGCGCGTCGACCTGCCGACGTACGCCTTCCAGCACCAGCACTACTGGCTGAAGTCGGATCCCGGTCAGGGACGCGACATCTCGGCGACCGGGATGCGGCCCGGTGGGCACGCGTTGCTCTCCGGGGCGATCAGGCTGGCCGACTCCGACGGTGTGGTGATGACGGGCAGGCTGTCGGCCGAGACGCACCCCTGGCTCGCCGACCACGTCGTTCTCGGAGCGGTGCTGCTCCCGGGCACCGCCTTCGTCGACTTGGCCCTGCACGCCGCTGACCAGGTCGGATATGAGCTGCTTGAAGAGCTGACGATCGAGGCTCCGCTGGTCGTCCCTGACTCGGGCGCGGTCGTGCTCCAGGTGACGGCGACCCTGCCGGACGCGACGGGCCGTAGCAACCTGCAGATCTACGCCACGTCCGCCGACGCACCGGAGGACGTGTGGACTCTCCACGCGTCCGGGACAGCGACGCTCGCTCCAGCTCCGACGGACGACGGTCTGGACGAGTGGCCACCGGCCGGAGCCCGGGCGCTCGCCGTCGACACCCTGTACGCATCGCTCACCGAGTCCGGCTACGAGTACGGCCCTCTGTTCCAAGGACTGCGGGCTGCCTGGCAGCAGGGTGACGACGTATACGCGGAGGTGGCCCTTCCGGACGACGCAGCCGCCGAGGGCTTCGGGGTGCACCCCGCACTGCTGGACGCGGCGCTGCACGCCATGCGCTGGTCGGCGACACCTGGTGCCGGGAGTGAGCCGGGATCCGTCGAGCTGCCGTTCGCCTGGAACGGTGTCACGCTGAGCGCGGTCGGCGCACGCGCACTGAGGGTCCGGATCCGGCGCGTTCGGTCCGGAGTCTCACTGCTGCTGGCCGACGGAACGGGCCACCCGGTCGCTTCCGTCGACACGCTCGCGCTGCGACCCATCAGGCCGGAACAGCTGATGCCTGCGGATCACGCGCTCGGTGACGCAATGTTCCGGGTCGAGTGGGCGAAGAAGCCGGTGGGCTCCGCGGGGAACCTTCCCGATATCGCTCGCCACGCCGATCTGACTTCCGCGGACGCGGTGCCGGGCGTGGTGGCGGTGTCATTCGCCGATACGGGTTCCGAGAGTGAGGACGCCGCGTCCCAGGCGCATGAACTCGCGCTCAGCGCACTGAAGTTCGTCCAGGAATGGCTGGCGGATGAGCGGTTCGCCGAATCCCGGCTGGTGGTGACGACTCGGGGCGCGGTGGCTTGCGACGGCGACTCCGCGCCGGATCCGGCACAGGCTGCCGTCTGGGGTCTGGTGCGAACCGTTCAGACGGAGAACCCGGGGCGGTTCGTACTGATCGATGTCGACGGGACCGATGAGTCCGCTCTGTCGGCGGTGGTG
>NZ_JOCS01001830.1 GCF_000721935.1 Streptomyces sp. NRRL WC-3549 | reverse complement strand
GTCGACGACCACCCCCCGGTCCGACTCCAGCTCGGAGACCCGGGTCGCCAGCGTGGAGGGGCCGAGCAGACCGGCCACCAGCAGCCGGTCCACCGAGGTCAGCGCGCGCACGATCCACGGGGTGACCAGCACGAGCGCCAGGCCGATCCCGCTGGTGACCAGCATCTCGAAGGGGGAGTCGAGGTAGACCTGGTGGGTGTCGTCCCCGTAGAGCTGGATGCCGCCCGTCCCCGCGTACGCCGGGAACACCCAGCGCCACAGGGGGTAGGTGAACGTGGCCCAGCCGGTCGCCCAGAACGTCACGGCGACGGGGAACGCGAACACGGCCCACGGGAAGTGCAGCACCGCGTACAGCAGGTGCCGCCAGGACACCCCGCTCTTCAGCGTCGCGCCGACCCAGGACATCAGCCCGCCCGTGCGGCCCCGTACCGGCGCGGGCTCCGCCACGTCCAGGTGCAGCAGCCCGCGCGCCCGGGCCCGCTCCAGCACCCCGAAGCCACGGCACAGGGCCAGCCCGGCGGCGAGGACCGGAATGCCGAGGAAGGTGATCAGCAGGCCCAGGCCCAGGGACACCATGGTGATCGCGAAACAGAAGAGCACGACGCTGATCGGCAGGCTCAGCAACAGATAGGCCAGCTCCCGCCAGGTCCGCCCTTCGAAGGGCGCCCGCAGCGCGGCCGGGAAGCGGTGCTTCGTCGGGTGGGCCGGGGGACGGCCCCCGGGGCCGGCGGCGGGACCGTACTGGTCCCGGGTGTCCGGTCCGTATGCCGTGGCCATGAGTGGCGTCCGTTTCTTCCTGGCGGGAGCTTCCCGCGGCCGGTACGACGGCTGATCGTGACAGCAGCCGGTGTGAGGCGCTGACCGTCCGAGCGGCCGGAGGCGCGGTGCTGCTGATAGTCCAAGAGTGCTGTGCGGGGCGCTCGCACACCATGAGGGCGGTCTCCGTATCCGCCCGGGGGTTTTCCCCACCCCGGAGTGGGGTGGGGCGGGGAGGGCGGCTGCGTGCGCCATGGCGGTGGCGGTGTGCGTGCCCGGGGGGCGGGTGTGGGCCGGGGGTGTGCGTGCGTGGGCCGGTGGCGGGTGGACGCGGTGGGCACGGGCCCTGGTGGCGGCTGGGCGCAAGCTCCGGTGGCGCGCTTGCGCCGTGGGTGCGGGCTGCGCGGTGGCGCGGGTGCAGGGGCGGGTGTGCCGTCGTGGGTGCGTGCTGTGTGGTGGCGCGTGTGTGCCGTGGGTGCGTGCTGTGCGGTGGCTGTCTCTTATACACAGCCACGTCTACGGCGGGGCGTCGGGGCCTTCCGGCGGGGGCGTGCCGGGGCCTTCCGGCGGGGCTGCCCGGGGCAGCAGCGGCGCGATCCGCCGCCACGTCCGACGACCGGCCCTACCGCCGTCCACGCTTCGCCGCGGCACCCGCACGGTCCCGCCAGGGCAGCTCGGCGGTGACCGTGGTGGGTCCGCCGACCGGGGAGTCCAGGACGAAGAGCCCGTCCACGGCCCCCAGCCGTTCCGCCAGCCCGGACATGCCCGTACCGCCGTCCAGCCGTGCCCCGCCGGCCCCGTCGTCCCGGACCTGGAGCATCAGCCGGTCTCCCGAGCGCCACACGTCGACCGACGCCGACCGTGCGCGGCTGTGCTTGCTGACGTTCTGGAGCAGTTCGGAGACGGTGAAGTACGCGATGCCCTCGATGGCCTCCGCCGGGCGGTCGGACAACCCGACCGAC
>NZ_JOCS01001829.1 GCF_000721935.1 Streptomyces sp. NRRL WC-3549 | reverse complement strand
GAGATGTGTATAAGAGACAGCTGCTTGCTCAGCGGGTCCGACGGCGGAGGGGTCGGCGGGGTCGGCGGGCCGAAGCCTGCGGGGGGCGGGTCCTGTGGGGCGCCGAAGCCGCCCTGGGGCGGTCCGTCGTTCGGCTGGGTCATGGCGTACGTACCTCTGGGGAATCCGGAGAGAAGGGGTGGGGGGCGGGCGGATCAGCCGGACCGGCGAGCGGGGGCCCGCCGGACCGGTCGTGACCGGGGTCCGTCACTTACCGAAGGCCATCATCGTCGTCTGCTCCATCTCCTCCTCGTCGTTGGAGGCGCTGACGCGACCGCTGACGATGTAGGAACGGCCGCCCGCGTAGACGGCCTTGGACGTGAAGAAGGCGTTCTCGATCCGGGTCGTGGAGTCCGGGTGCTGGAGCACGACGGTCGGCGCGCCACCGGTGGGCGCGAGGGTGGCGACCGCGCCGCCCTTGTCGTAGGTGGGCTGCATGTAGACCAGCAGCTTGCCGTCCTCCATACCGATCGGCTTCAGCACGCGCCCGGCGGGTGCCGCCGCCTTCCACTTGGGCTTGCCGGTGTTCAGGTCGAACGCGACGATCTTGTTGGTGCGCCCCGCGTCGCCGCTGGTGTCGTCCTTGGTCGCCATGTAGAAGGTGTCGGCGTCGGCCGCGACCCCGGTGCAGCCCTCAAGCGTCTGGCCGAAGACCGAGAAGTCGTGGCCGCAGTCGACCGCGAACCCGTCCCCCTTGTCACTGACCAGCCCGGACCGGTTGGTGCCGTTCCCGTTGAGGGCGAGGATGGACCACTCCTTGTCCTTGGTCAGCGACACGACGAGCGGGCTCACCGAGTAGACCTTGTCGATCTCCCAGCCCCGCTTGGGCACGTACGTCCACCTGGCCTTCCCGGTGACCGGGTCGAGCTCCTGGATCTGGTGCTGCGGGTTGTCCACGTCGTCGGTGCGGCAGCTGACGGCGGCGATCAGCTTGGGCCCGCCGGCGAACGCGAACGGCTGGCACTTGCCCGAGGGCTTGCCGAACAGTTCCTTGCCGTCGCTGACCCGGAAGGCGTTGGAGTTGTCGGAACGGCCGACCGTGACGGTGTCACCGCTGATCGCCAGGCCGACGTCGGCCATCATGTCCCAGACGCCGTTCTTCTTGACCGACTTCTTCCAGCCGGCCTTGCCGGTGGTGAGGTCGATCATCTGCAGATCGGCGCACTCCGCCTTCTCCGAGGTCCCGTTCATCACGCCGATGACCAACTTGCCGTCCGCGGTCGGGTTGTTCGGGGCCGCGCACATGTCGGCCGGGAGCGGCACCGTCCACTTCTGCTTGCCGTCGGCCGCCGAGTAGCCGACGACCGAGCGGTACATGCCCTTGACGAGGGTGTCCCCGACGATCCACGGGCCGTACACGTCGGCGCCGCTGCGGGGCACGTCGACGTCGTTCTTGGTCAGCCAGAGGACCTTCGCCTCGCCCGGCTTGCGCCCGGCGTTGAGGTCGTCGTCCACCTCGCGCCCGTCGCCCTTGCCGTCGCCCTTGTCCACGGTGGGGGAGGCGCTCGGCCCGTCCGTGTCGGTGCTCGCGTCGGCGACGGGCTTCTTGGGGTCGTCGCCGCCGTTGGTGGCGAAGTAGACGCCGCCGCCGACCACGAGCAGCCCGGCGACCGCCGCGCCGATGACGATCCCCGGCTTGCCCTTGAAGAAGCCCCCGCCGGAACCGCCCGGGGCGGGCGCGCCGGGGTACTGCTGCTGTCTCTTATACACATC
>NZ_KL585471.1:2530-2966 GCF_000721935.1 Streptomyces sp. NRRL WC-3549 | reverse complement strand
GGTGGTGGTGGTGTTGAGGTCGGTGGGGGCACGGTGCTGGTGACGGGTGCCAGTGGTGTGCTGGGTGGTTTGGTGGCGCGTCATCTGGTGGTGGAGCGTGGTGTCCGGGATCTGTTGTTGGTGAGTCGTCGGGGTGTGGATGCTCCGGGGGCGGCTGGTCTGGTGGCGGAGTTGGAGGGGTTGGGGGCGCGGGCTCGTTTCGTTGCGTGTGACGTGGCGGATCGTGCGGCGTTGGCCGGGGTCCTGGCGGGTGTTGCCCCGGAGTCTGTGTTGTCGGGTGTGGTGCACACGGCGGGTGTGCTGGATGACGGTGTGGTGTCGTCGTTGACGCCGGAGCGGTTGGCTGCGGTGTTGCGGCCGAAGGTCGATGCGGCGTGGCATCTGCATGAGCTGACGCGTGGCATGGATCTGTCGATGTTCACGCTGTTCTCCTCCG
>NZ_KL585471.1:2115-2260 GCF_000721935.1 Streptomyces sp. NRRL WC-3549 | reverse complement strand
GGGCGGAAGGGCTGGCGGGTCAGTCGCTGGCGTGGGGTCTGTGGGCCCAGGCGAGCGAGATGACGGGGCAGCTCGGTGAGGATGATCTGCGGCGGATGGCCAGGGGTGGTCTTCTGCCGTTGTCCACGGAGCAGGGGCTCAGCCT
>NZ_KL585471.1:0-1906 GCF_000721935.1 Streptomyces sp. NRRL WC-3549 | reverse complement strand
GCTCAGCCTCTTCGACGCGGCCGGAGCCTTGATCGACGAGCCGGTTGTCGTCCCCGTCCCCCTTGACTTCACCGTGCTGCGTGAGAACGCCCTGACGGACGACGTGCCCGCGGTGCTTCGGTCGCTCGTACGAAAGCCGATCAGGCGCCTCGGCGAGGAGGGCCGCGACGCCGAGTCCGGCGGCACCCCTCACTATGCCGACCGGATGCGTGCGGTACCCGCCGCAGAGCGTGAGCGGCTGGCACTTCAGCTGGTCTGCGATCAGGTGGCTGAGGTGCTCGGCCACGCCTCGGGGGCGTCCATCAGGCCGCACGAGGCCTTCACCGAGCTGGGCTTCGACTCGCTCACTGCCGTGGACCTCCGCAACCGGCTGAACAGGGCGACAGGGCTGAGGCTGCCCGCGACACTGGTCTTCGATCACCCCACCCCCGGCGAGTTGTCGGAGCACATCCTGACCGAGATCGCCCCCGGCGATGCGGCGATGGACTCGGTGCTCGAAACCCTCGATCGGCTGGAGACGGTGTTCGACGCGCTCACGCCGGAAGGCGAGGACTCCGTCGCCACCATCACTGCCCGGCTGAACGCACTCATGGCCAGGTGGAACGAGGAGCGCGGGCCGGCAGGTGCCCAGGACGGCCTGGATGACGAGGCCGGTGAAGGCTTCAACCTCAGTAAGACACTCGGTACAGCCTCAGACGACGAGCTGTTCGACTTCATCGACAACAAGTTCGGCAGGTGAATCGCTGATGGCGAACGAAGACAAGCTCCGCGAATACCTCCGGCGGGTCACCGCTGAGCTGCACGAGACCGGTGAGCGCTTGCGCTCCGTCGAGGAGAAGGACAACGAGCCGATCGCCATCGTCGCGATGAGCTGCCGGTACCCGGGTGACGTACGGACCCCCGACGAGCTGTGGGAACTGGCGGCCTCCGGCCGGGACGGGATCACCGACTTCCCCACCGACCGCGGCTGGGACCTGGAAGCGCTGTACGACCCCGAGATGCAGCGGCCAGGCACCAGCTACACCCGCGAGGGCGGGTTCCTGCACGACGCGGGCGACTTCGACCCGGAACCGTTCAAGATCTCGCCGCGTGAGGCGCTGGCCATGGATCCGCAGCAGCGCCTGCTGCTGGAGGCTTCCTGGGAGGCGTTCGAGAGCGCCGGAATCGACCCGCTGTCACTGCGGGGCAGCCGTACGGGTGTGTTCGCCGGGGTGATGTACCACAATCACGCGGCGAGCGTCGGTGCCGTGCCCGAGGGCGTCGACGGATACCTCGGTACCGGCACCGCGAGCAGCGTCGTCACGGGCCGGGTCTCGTACACCCTGGGACTCGAAGGACCGGCGGTCACCGTCGACACGGCGTGCTCGTCGTCATTGGTGGCGTTGCACCTCGCTGTGCAGTCGCTGCGATCGGGCGAGTGCACCATGGCGATCGCCGGCGGGGTCACGGTGATGACGACCCCGGCCACGTTCATCGACTTCAGCAGGCAGCGTGGCCTTGCCGCGGACGGCCGGTGCAAGGCCTTCTCCGCCGCAGCCGACGGCACGGGCTGGGGTGAAGGAGTAGGCGTACTCCTGGTGGAGCGGCTGTCGGACGCGCGCCGCAACGGGCACGAAGTGCTCGCCGTTGTACGCGGTTCCGCCGTCAACCAGGACGGGGCGTCCAACGGCCTGACGGCGCCCAACGGTCCCTCCCAGCAGCGCGTCATCCAGCAGGCCCTGGCCGGCGCCAGGCTGACGGCCGCCCAGGTGGATGCCGTGGAAGCGCACGGCACCGGCACCACACTCGGCGACCCGATCGAGGCACAGGCACTCATCGCCACGTACGGGCAGGAGAGGACTCACGGCCGGCCGCTGTGGCTCGGGTCGCTGAAGTCGAACATCGGGCACACGCAGGCTGCCGCGGG
>NZ_KL585470.1:3177-4844 GCF_000721935.1 Streptomyces sp. NRRL WC-3549 | reverse complement strand
CCCACCGCATCGACCTGCCCACCTACGCCTTCCAGCACGAGCGGTTCTGGCTCTCCGCGGCCGCTGCGCCCCTCGGGGACATGGCTGCAGCCGGTATGGGCAGCTCCGATCACCCGCTCCTGGGGGCCGGCGTACGGCTGGCCGGTACCGACGGGTTCCTGTTCACCGGACGGCTGTCGGTCGAGTCGCACGCCTGGCTCGGTGACCACTTGGTGCTGGGTTCCGTCGTCGTCCCGAGTACCGCCTTCGTGGAGCTGGCGCTCCACGCGGGCGAACGGTTCGGCGCCGAACTGCTGGAATCGATGACCGTACGCACCCCACTGGTTCTCCCCGAGCACACGTCGGTCGGCGTCCAGCTGGTCATCGCGGCGGACGACGGCACCGGACGGCGCAAGGTCGAGGTGTACGCGCGGCCAACGGCAGGCGGCCCGGAGACGGACTGGACGCTGCACGCCGCAGGTGTACTGGCCACGGCGCAGGAACTTCCGACCTCGACAACGGAGTTCGAGGTGTGGCCGCCGAAGGACGCCACTCCGGTACCGGTGCAGGGCATGTACGACGATCTGGCCGACGCCGGATACGACTTCGGGCCCGTGTTCCGTGGAGTGCACTCGGTATGGTGCCGGGGCGACGAGGTGTTCGCCGAGATCGCGCTCGACGAGGACACGGACACCCAGGGGTTCGGTCTGCATCCCGCTCTGCTGGCCGCAGCCTGCCACCCGGCCTCCGGTGGTCTGCCGTCCTCGTGGTCCGGCGTGACACTGTCCGCTGTGGGAGCGAAGTCCCTGCGTGTGCTGGTTCGCCCGGCGGAACAGGGCGTCGCCGTCTTCATGGCCGACGAGACCGGTGAGCCGGTAGCCGCAGCGGAGTCCGTGGTACTGACTCCGGTGACGCCGGATCAGCTCCGGACCGACTCCGGCGAGCGGGATTCGCTCTTCGTCCTCGAATGGGCGCCGGTGAAGCTGCCGTCCGACGCCGTCGCGGGTACCTGGGCCGTTCTGGGAGAACCGGGCGCGCTCGCCCCGCTCGGCCTGCCGGCCCATGCCGGCCTCGCCGACCTCGACCAGGTACCCGACGTCGTCTTCTGCGTCCCGGATGTCGCCGACGACGATCTGGCCTCCCGTACGCACGCCACCAGTCATGTGGTTCTCGGCACCGTGCAGGAGTGGCTGAGCGACGACCGGTTCGCGGACGCCGTCCTGGCAATCGTGACCAAGGGAGCGGTCGTCGTCGGAGAGGGCGGATCGGACGACCTGGCGGGTGCCACCGCCTGGGGGCTCGTACGGTCGGCCCAGTCCGAGAACCCCGGCCGGCTGCTGCTCATCGACCTGGACGACCACGCCGAATCGGCCGGCGCCCTGGCGGCGACCCTGGCGGGGGGCGAACCCCAGGTCGCGATCCGTGCGGGCCGTGCCTTCGCACCCAGGCTGGCCCGGCCGGCGCCACGCCCCGAAGCAGTCGAACCGGTGGAGCACGGCACCGTCCTGGTCACGGGAGCGACCGGCGCCCTCGGCGCCCTGGTCGCACGGCACCTCGTGGCCCGTCACGGTGTCCGCAGCCTGGTCCTGACCAGCCGCCGAGGCCCGGAGGCGCCGGGCGCCGCCGAGCTCGCCGCCGAGCTGAGGGCGGCCGGCGCCGAGGTCGAGCTGGCGGCGTGTGACGCGGCC
>NZ_KL585470.1:863-2949 GCF_000721935.1 Streptomyces sp. NRRL WC-3549 | reverse complement strand
CGTACTCGCCTCGATCCCCGCCGAGCGTCCGCTGACGGGTGTGGTGCACGCGGCCGGTGTCGTCGACGACGGTGTCGTCTCCTCCCTCACCGCGGAGCGGCTGGACACCGTGCTGCGCCCCAAGGTCGACGCTGCCGTACACCTCCACGAGCTCACCGAGCAGTTGGACCTGTCGATGTTCGTCCTGTTCTCCTCGGTCGCCGGAACCTTCGGCTCCCTGGGCCAGGGCAACTACGCGGCAGCGAACGCCTTCCTCGACGCGCTGGCTCAGCACCGCGGGGGCCGTGGACTGGCCGCCACGTCGCTGGCCTGGGGGCCGTGGGACCTCGCCGACGGCATGGTCGGACGTCTGCACGACGGCGACACGAGCAGGATGAGCAGGTCCGGAGTGGTCCCCTTGACGGCCGACGAAGGTCTGACGCTCCTCGACACGGCGCTCGCCGACGACCACGCGACTCTCGTGCCCGTACACCTGGACCTCGTGGCCCTGCGCGCACAGGCTGCCGTCGGTGCCCTCGCGGGAATGTTCCGCGGACTGGTCCGTACGAGCTCACGCCGCAGGGCGGGATCCGCAGCCGGTTCGCTCAAGTTTCTGCAGAAGCTCGCGGGGCTCACCCGGGAGGAACGCGGCGCCGCCCTGCTGGATGTCGTGCGTGCCCAGGTCGCAGCGGTGCTCGGCCACAGCGGTACCGAAACGGTGGGCGTCGACCGGCCGTTCAAGGATCTGGGCTTCGACTCACTGACCGCCGTGGAGCTGCGTAACCGACTCGACGCGGTAACGGGCCTACGGCTCCCCGCGACGCTGATCTTCGACTATCCCACTCCGGCGGCCCTTTCCGACTTCGTACTCGGAGAGGTCCTGGGCACACAGCCCGAGGCTTCCGTCGCCCTGCCGACCGCTGCGGCGGCGGACGACGACCCGATCGCGATCGTCGGCATGAGCTGCCGGTACGCCGGTGGGGTGGCGAGCGCCGACGACCTGTGGCGGCTGGTCGCCACGGGCGGGGACGGAATATCCGGCTTCCCGACCGACCGCGGCTGGGACCTGGACAGCCTGTACGCGGCGGCCGGCGAGGACGGCGGGTCGACGACGCTCGAGGGCGGGTTCCTCTACGACGTGGCGGAATTCGATCCCGGCTTCTTCGGGATCTCGCCCCGCGAAGCCGTGGCGATGGACCCACAGCAGCGGCTGCTGCTCGAAATCTCATGGGAGGCGTTCGAGCACGCCGGGATCGACCCCACGTCCGTGCGAGGCCATCACATCGGAGTCTTCGCGGGTACCGCCTCGTCCAGCTACGGGGCCGGGATGCGGCTCCCGGAGGGGACCGAAGGCCACCTGCTGACGGGCAACGCGACCAGCGTCATCTCCGGTCGCGTCTCCTACACCTTCGGTTTCGAGGGCCCGGCCGTCACGGTGGACACGGCGTGCTCGTCCTCGTTGGTGGCTCTGCACCTGGCGACGCAGGCCCTACGGTCGGGCGAATGCTCCATGGCGCTGGCCGGCGGTGTGACGGTGCTGACGAACCCGGGAATCTTCGCCGAGTTCTCCCGCCAGCGCGGTCTGGCGGCCGACGGCCGCTGCAAGGCCTTCGCCGATACGGCCGACGGCACGGGGTGGTCCGAGGGCGCCGGCATGGTGCTCGTGGAGCGGCTCTCCGACGCGCGGCGCAACGGGCACAGGGTGCTGGCGGTGGTGAGAGGGTCGGCGGTCAACCAGGACGGTGCGAGCAACGGCCTGACGGCGCCGAACGGACCCTCGCAGCAGAGTGTGATCCGGCAGGCTCTGGCGAATGCCGGGCTCTCCCCGGAGCGGGTCGACGCGGTGGAGGCACACGGGACCGGCACCAAGCTGGGTGACCCGATCGAGGCGCAGGCGCTGCTCGCCACCTACGGGCGCGAGCGCACGGACGACCGGCCGCTGCTGCTGGGGTCCGTCAAGTCGAACATCGGGCACTCGCAGTCCGCGGCGGGCGTCGCAGGCATCATCAAGATGGTGCAGGCCATCCGCCACGGTGTGCTGCCCCGGACCCTGCACGTGGACACTCCGTCCTCGCAGGTGGACTGGACGGCGGGGGCGGTCGCACTT
>NZ_KL585470.1:437-653 GCF_000721935.1 Streptomyces sp. NRRL WC-3549 | reverse complement strand
GCTGCTGACCGAGTCGATGCCCTGGCCGGAGACGGGCGAGGCCAGGCGTGCGGGAGTTTCGTCGTTCGGTATCAGTGGCACGAACGCGCACGTCATCCTCGAGCAGGCGCCGGACGACGACGCCGCAGTAGAGTCCGGGCCCCCGGCCGGCACCGTGCTGCCGTTCGTGCTCTCCGGGAAGTCGGAGGGCGCGCTGCGGGACCAGGCCGCGCGTCT
>NZ_KL585470.1:0-164 GCF_000721935.1 Streptomyces sp. NRRL WC-3549 | reverse complement strand
CCAGGCCGCGCGTCTGGCACAGGCCGTGGCGGACGCACCGGCGCTCTCGGTGCCGGATCTCGCACACGCACTGGCCGTGAGCCGGTCGCGGTTCGAGCACCGTGCGGTGATCGTCGCCGCGGACTCGGACGAGCTCCGGGCGGGACTGGACGCGCTGCTGGTGG
>NZ_KL585469.1:2466-3531 GCF_000721935.1 Streptomyces sp. NRRL WC-3549 | reverse complement strand
CGACTGGAATGCCCTGTTCGCCGGACATGTGCCTACCCACCTGGACCTGCCCACCTACCCCTTCCAGCGGCAGCGCTACTGGATCGACGACCTGCGCCCGGTCATGGACGCACCCGCCGGCCCCGCCGGTGAACTCTCCGTGGCCGACGCGCAGTTCTGGGAGGCCATCGAACAGCAGGACATCGGATTCCTGACCGACAGCCTCGCCCTCGAAGGAGGCGAGGAAGCACGCTCCGCCCTCGGCGCGATGCTGCCCGCACTCTCCTCCTGGCGCCGACGCAGCCGCGAGCTCTCAACGGTCGACGACTGGCGCTACGAAGTGGCCTGGCGCCCGATGCCCGAAGCCTCCGCGAGCCGTCTCTCCGGGTATTGGCTGGTGATCGTCCCCGAGAGCCACGACAAGGACGAGCTCGTACTCGGATGCCTGGAGGCCCTGGCCGCCCACGGCGCCGGCACCCACTCCGTCACCGTCGACGCGGGTGAACTGCACCGCGACCTGTTCGCCGACCACGACCTGCCCTCCGGCATCGAGGGCGTCCTGTCGCTGCTCACCCTGGACGACGCGCCGCACGCAGGCTTCCCCGACGTGCCGCGAGGCTACGCCGCCACCGTCGCGCTGCTCCAGGCGCTGGGCGAGGCCGGGGTGGCGGCGCCGCTGTGGTGCGCCACGCGAGGTGCGGTCCAGGTGGGCCCCGCCGACGCGCTGGACGGTCCGGAGCAGGCCATGGCCTGGGGCATGGGCCGGGTCGCCGCGCTGGAACACCCCGACCGGTGGGGCGGTCTCATCGACCTGCCCCCGACACTGGACGCGCGCACGGGAGCGATGCTCAGCGGCGCGCTCGGCGGCGCCGGGGACGAGGACCAGCTGGCGATCCGGCCCTCGGGTACATTCGTACGCCGACTGAACCGGGCCCGCCTCGGCGCGGCCGCCGGGTCCCGGACCTGGGACCTCACGGGTACCACGCTCATCACCGGCGGGACCGGAGCCCTCGGCGGCCAGGTCGCCCGCCGGCTGGCCGGCGACGGCGCCGAGCACCTGCTGCTGATCCTGTCTCTTATACACAT
>NZ_KL585469.1:0-2281 GCF_000721935.1 Streptomyces sp. NRRL WC-3549 | reverse complement strand
GTGTATAAGAGACAGGCCGCACTCCGCGACGAACTGACCGCACTCGGCGCCCGGGTCACCGTCGCGGCCTGCGACGCCGGCGACCGCGAAGCACTCGCGGAGGTGCTCGCCGCGGTACCGGCCGAGTACCCGCTGACCTCCGTCGTGCACACCGCCGCCGCGCTGGACGACGGACTGCTCGACACGCTCACCCCTGACCAGCTGGGCCGCGCCCTGCACGCCAAGGCGCGGGCCGCGCAGAATCTGGACGAGCTGACGCGGGACACCACGCTCTCGGCGTTCGTCCTGTTCTCCTCGTTCGGCGGCATCGTCGGCACGCCGGGGCAGGGCAACTACGCACCGGGGAACGCCTTCCTGGACGCTCTGGCCCAACAGCGCAGAGCCCACGGCCTGGTGGCCACCTCCATAGCCTGGGGCGCCTGGGGCGGCGGCGGAATGGCGGAAGGCGCGTTCGGTGACGTACTGAACCGGCACGGTCTGCGCGAGATGGACCCGGAAGCCGCGACCGGCGCGATGCGGCAGGCGGTGGAGCACGACGCCACCTGTGTCCTGATCGCGGACATCGACTGGGAACGCTTCTTCGTCGCGTTCACCGCGACCCGGCCCAGCCCACTGCTCGCCGACGTGCCCGAGGTGGGCCGGATCGCGCAGGACGGCCACGGCTCGGCCGGCGGCGCCGAGGAGCCGTCGGCCCTGGCACAGCGCCTGGCCGGGCTCGACGACGCCGACCGGGACGCCGTACTGCTGGAAGCCGTACGGGAGCAGGTCGCCGCCGTGCTCGGATTCCCCGGGCCGGAGGCCGTCAGCGTCAAGCGTGCCTTCAGGGAGGTCGGGTTCGACTCCGTCACCGCCGTGGAACTGCGCAACCGGATCGGTGCCAAGACCGGGCTGCGGCTGCCGGTGACACTCGCGTTCGACTACCCGACCCCGGTGCGACTGGCTACGTTCCTGCGGGAGCAGCTCGTACCCGACGGAGAGACCGTGGCCGCGTCGGTCATCGAGGAGCTCGACCGGATGGAAGCCGCCCTGGTCACGGTCGCGCCCCACGACGAAGGACGGGCCAGGGTGGTGCGGCGCATGCAGGCGCTGCTCGCCCAGCTGCTGGAGACACCGGCCGCACCGGTCGGCGAGCAGATCGAAGCAGCATCCGACGACGAGATGTTCGAGCTGCTGGGGAAGAAGTTCGGCATCTCCTGACAGGCCGTCCGGCGCCACGCACATCGCACCACACAGTTCCTGACAGAGGGGTCGCCCGATGGCGAACGAAGAGAAGCTCCGGTACTTCCTCAAGCGGGTCAGCACCGATCTCGAAGCGGCGCACGACCGGATCCGCGAGATGGAGGAGCGCGACACCGAGCCGATCGCCATCATAGGCATGAGCTGCCGCTATCCGGGCGGAGTGCGCTCCCCGGAGGAGCTGTGGGACCTGGTCGCCTCCGGCGCCGACGGCATGACCCGCTTCCCGTCGGACCGCGGCTGGGACACGGACTCCGTGTTCCAGCCCGGAACCGAGGGGACCGGGTACGCCGGTGAGGGCGGGTTCGTCCACGACGCGGGGGAGTTCGACGCGGCGTTCTTCGGCATCAGTCCACGGGAGGCGCTGGCCACCGACCCGCAGCAGCGGTTGCTCCTGGAGACGTCATGGGAAGCTGTCGAGCGGGCCGGAATCGACCCGGAGACGCTCAGGGGCACCCGCACCGGGGTCTTCGCCGGGACCAACGGCCAGGACTACCCCTACCTCCTGATGGGCGCGACAGGTCTGGAGGGATTCACGGGCACGGGAAGCGCCGCCGCCGTGGTGTCCGGACGGGTCTCCTACACACTGGGCCTCGAAGGACCCGCCGTCACCGTCGACACCGCGTGTTCGTCCTCCCTGGTGGCCCTGCACCTGGCGGCGCAGGCGCTGCGCCGGGGCGAGTGCACGCTGGCGCTCGCGGGAGGGGTCACGGTCATGGCGACCCCCGGCATGTTCAGCAGCTTCAGTGCCCAGGGCGGGCTGGCCAGGGACGGCCGCTGCAAGGCGTTCGCCGCCGCGGCGGACGGCACAGGTTTCGCCGAGGGGGTCGGGGTGCTGCTCGTGGAGCGGCTCTCCGACGCCCGTCGGAACGGGCACCGGGTGCTCGCCGTGCTGCGTGGCTCAGCGGTGAACCAGGACGGTGCGAGCAACGGGCTGACCGCGCCGAACGGTCCGTCCCAGCAGCGCGTCATCGAACAGGCCCTAGCCGACGCCTCGTTGACACCGTCCCAGGTCGACGTGGTCGAGGCGCACGGCACCGGCACG
>NZ_KL585468.1:2831-4748 GCF_000721935.1 Streptomyces sp. NRRL WC-3549 | reverse complement strand
GGCCCGCCCCTGGGAGGCCGACGCCCAGTACGCCGCGCCGCCCCCCGCCAGCAGCACCGCTGCCGCCACCGAGACCACCGCCAGCGGGGAACGCCCCCGTCGCGGGCCGGTCACGTCCTTCTCGGGTCGCTCGGTGCTCACCGGATCGCTCCTTCGACTGCCAGCCGTCACTCGTGTACCGCTGCCCCCGGTGGGGACACGGATGGGACGGGGCACGGGGGCGGGCGGTTCCACCGCGCGGGCGGGGAGCCGGGGACGGTCAGTCCCCGTACTCGGACATGGCGCCGACCAGCCGGGCCGAAGAGGGCGGGACCGCGACCCCGTGGATCACGGACGGTACCGCCGGCCTCGCGGCGGCCTCCGTGGCGGTCCGGGTGGCGGCGACCCAGCGCGGCGCCATGCGCGCGCAGTCACCACGCAGCTCGGCCAGGCTCGTCTCGGACTCACGCGGAGCGATGTCGTTCGGCATGAGCGCACCGTACGCACGACGGCGCTCGGGTAGAAAGCCCTACTATCGGGTAGTTTTCCCTCTTCCCCCCACGTGGCGGCACCGGAGGGCGGGGGAGGCCACCGGGTAGCGTGAACTGTCACGCCGTCCCGGAGGGCCCGCTGCCGCGGTCCCTCCGCCTTCCGCAGGAGCAGCCTCCCCGTGCGCATTGCAGTCACCGGCTCCATCGCCACCGACCATCTGATGACCTTCCCCGGCAGGTTCACCGACCAGCTCGTCGCGGACCAGCTGCACACGGTCTCGCTCTCCTTCCTGGTCGACAACCTCGACGTGCGGCGCGGCGGCGTCGGCGCCAACATCGCCTTCGGCATGGGTGTCCTCGGCACCCGTCCGATCCTGGTCGGTGCCGCGGGGGCGGACTTCGACGACTACCGCGCCTGGCTCGACCGGCACGGCGTCGACACCGGCTCCGTCCGTATCTCCGAGGTCCTGCACACCGCCCGCTTCGTCTGCACCACGGACGCCGACCACAACCAGATCGGCTCCTTCTACACGGGCGCGATGAGCGAGGCCCGGCTGATCGAGCTCCAGAGCGTCGCCGAGCGCGTCGGCGGCCTCGACCTCGTCTCCATCGGCGCCGACGACCCCGAGGCGATGCTCCGGCACACCGAGGAGTGCCGCGCCCGGTCGATCCCGTTCGCCGCCGACTTCTCGCAGCAGATCGCCCGGATGAACGGCGAGGAGATCCGCATCCTCCTCGACGGCGCCACCTACCTCTTCTCCAACGAGTACGAGAAGGGGCTCATCGAGACCAAGACCGGCTGGAGCGACGAGGAGATCCTCTCCAAGGTCGGCCACCGGGTCACCACCCTCGGCGCCCGCGGCGTCCGCGTCGAGCGCGCCGGCCACGACCCGATCGAGGTCGGCTGCGCCGAGGAGGAGCGCAAGGCCGACCCCACCGGCGTAGGCGACGCCTTCCGGGCCGGCTTCCTCTCCGGCCTCGCCTGGGGAGTCGGTCTGGAGCGCGCCGCACAGGTCGGCTGCATGCTCGCGACCCTGGTCATCGAGACGGTCGGCACCCAGGAGTACACCCTGCGCCGCACCCACTTCATGGACCGCTTCACCAAGGCCTACGGCGACGAGGCGGCGGCCGAGGTCCGGGTCCACCTCTCCTGAGCCCGGCCGTTCCTCCGGGCCGGCCCGGTTCCCCGGGGCCGGCCCGGGCTCACGTCAGCCGGCGGACCACGTAGGCGGAGCCCCGCTCCGCCGGCTCCTCGCCCACGTACTCCTGTTGGCGCATCTCGCACCACGCCGGGATGTCGAGCCGGGCGGCCTCGTCGTCGGCGAGGACCGTCACCGTGGAGCCGACGGGTACCTCTCCGATCACCTTTGCGAGTTCGATCACCGGGACCGGGCAGCGCCTGCCCAGGGAGTCGACGACGAGTGACGGGTGCGCGGCGGGGGAGGGG
>NZ_KL585468.1:0-2620 GCF_000721935.1 Streptomyces sp. NRRL WC-3549 | reverse complement strand
CGGGTGCGCCGAGCCGCTCCCGGACCTCCGCCACCACGCCCGGCAGCACCTCCAGGAAGCGGTCGACCTCCGCGCCGGAGGTGCCGGCCGGCAGGGAGACGCGGACGTTCCCCTCGGTGAGCACCCCCATCGCCCTGAGGACGTGACTCGGCGTCAGCGTGCTGCTGGTGCAGGAAGAGCCGGACGAAACGGAAAAATCAGCCCGATCCAGCTCGTGGAGCAAGGTCTCCCCGTCGACATAGAGACACGAGAAGGTGACCAGGTGCGGCAGTCGCCGCAGCGGATCGCCGACCACCTCCACGTCGGGCACCAGCCGGGGCACCTCGGTGCGGATCCGGTCCACCAGGGCGCGCAGCCGTACCGCCTCGTCCTCGGCCTCGGCGCGTACCGCGCGCAGCGAGGCCGCCGCCGCCACGATCGCCGGGATGTTCTCGAAGCCCGGCGCCCGTCCCGACTCCCGCTCGTCGGCCGGGCCTTGGGGGGCGAACCGGACCCCCTTGCGCACGGCGAGCAGCCCGACACCGGCCGGCCCGCCCCACTTGTGGGCGCTGGCGGTCAGCAGCGACCAGCCGTCCGGCACGGGTCCCCAGCCCAGCGACTGCGCCGCGTCCACCAGGAGGGGCACGCCCGCGGCGGCGCAGAGTTCCGCGGTCCGGGCCACCGGCTGCTCGGTGCCCACCTCGTGGTTGGCCGACTGGAGGCAGGCCAGCGCGGTGTCCGCCCGCAGGGCCCGGCCGAACTCCGACGCGTCCACCGCCCCGGTGCGGTCCACCGGTACCTCGGTGGACGACCCGCCGTCCGCCTCCAGTGCCGCCGCGGCGTGCAGGACCGACGAGTGCTCGACCGCCGAGAGCACCAGATGGCGTCCGACACGCCGACGGCCGGAAAGAGCCCCGGAAACGGCCGAGTGGACGGCCCGGGTCCCCGACGGCGTGAAGACGAGCTCGTCCGGCCGGCACCCGACGGCCTCCGCCGCGGCCTCCCGCGCGGCGTCCAGCAGCATCCCGGCCCGCCGCCCCTCGCGGTACAGCCGGGCCGGGTCGGCCCAGCCCTCGTCCAGGGAGGCGAGCAACGCCTGGCGTGCGACGGGGTGCAGGGGTGCGGAGGACGCGGTATCGAAGTAGGACACGCCGCCACGCTAGCCCGCGCGCGGGCGGCGCTCGGGCGCGGCCCGCGCCGCACGGGGGGAGAGGGGGCGTCAGATGACGGCCCGAAGCCCGGATTCCACCCCTTCGGGGTGACGGGCGGCGCGTTGGGCACCCTCCCCGCGCGACCCCAAATAGCGTCCAGTAGGGTTTGGTCCGCATAAACATCCAAACCCCTGCCCGCGTCAGGGCCTGTCTCTTATACACATGTATAAGAGACAGCGCAGGTGCTGACTGCGGGCCTGGTCCTGGCGACGGCCTCCGGTTGTGAATACAACTGGGAGGATTTTCCCCGCCTCGGAATGCCCACACCGGTAACGGAAGAGGCCCCTCGGATCCTCTCCCTCTGGCAGGGCTCGTGGGCGGCAGCGCTCGCCACGGGTGTCCTCGTCTGGGGGCTGATCCTGTGGAGCGTCATCTTCCACCGGCGTAGCAGGACCAAGGTGGAGGTACCTCGGCAGACCAGGTACAACATGCCCATCGAGGCGTTGTACACAGTGGTCCCCCTCATCATCGTCTCGGTGCTCTTCTACTTCACCGCGCGTGATGAGACCAAGCTCATCGAGCTCAGCCCCAAGCCCGCCCACACCATCAACGTGGTCGGCTACCAGTGGAGCTGGGGCTTCAACTACATCGAGAACGTGGAAGGCGCGCCCGCGGCGGGCAGCGAGGTCCCCAAGGAGCTCGACGCCATCCCCGACAAGTTCCGCGCGGACTTCCCCAAGGGCGCCAACGGCGTCTACGACGTGGGCATCCCCGGTACGAGGAACCCGCAGAACGGCAACCCGGGCCCGACCCTGTGGCTGCCGAAGGGTGAGAAGGTCCGTTTCATCCTGACTTCGCGTGACGTCATCCACTCCTTCTGGGTGGTGCCGTTCCTCATGAAGCAGGACGTCATTCCGGGCCACACCAACGCCTTCGAGGTGACTCCGAAGAAGGAGGGCACCTACATGGGTAAGTGCGCCGAGCTCTGCGGCGTCGACCACTCCCGAATGCTCTTCAACGTCAAGATCGTCTCGCCCGAGCGTTACCAGCAGCACCTGAAGGAGCTGGCGAAGAAGGGTCAGACGGGCTACGTGCCGGCAGGCATCGAGCAGACGGACCCGGCCAGGAATGCGGAGACGAACAAACTGTGAGCATCCTCAACGAATCCCAGGGTGCCGCGGCAGCAGACGACTCTTTCGAGGACGAGCTGCCGGTACGGCCCAAGCAGCCGGGTAGCGTCGTCATCAAGTGGCTCACCACCACGGACCACAAGACGATCGGCACGCTCTACCTGGTCACCTCGTTCATCTTCTTCTGCATCGGCGGACTCCTGGCGCTCTTCATGCGCGCCGAGCTGGCCCGTCCGGGTACGCAGATCATGTCGAACGAGCAGTTCAACCAGGCGTTCACGATGCACGGCACGATCATGCTGCTGATGTTCGCGACGCCGCTGTTCTCCGGTTTCGCGAACTGGATCATGCCGCTGCAGA
>NZ_KL585467.1:1528-4314 GCF_000721935.1 Streptomyces sp. NRRL WC-3549 | reverse complement strand
GGACGACTTCCGCGCGGTGGCCGAAGGCCTCGACTTCCACGCACCCGGGATCGCCATCGTCTCGAACGTCACCGGAGCGGTCGTTCCGTCGCGCGAGATATGCACCCCTGAGTACTGGGTGCGCCACGTCCGGCAGGCAGTCCGCTTCCTCGACGGGATACGTACTCTGCAGGACCAGGGCGTGACGGCGTTCCTGGAGCTGGGTCCGGACGGTGTCCTGTCAGCCATGGGACAGGACTGCCTCATCGCCGACGCGGAGAGCCGTGTCTTCGTTCCGGCCCTGCGCAAGGGGCGCCCCGAGGCGTCGGCCTGCGTCACGGCAACGGCCGAGCTCCACGTGCGCGGCCAGAACGTCGACTGGAACCGGTACTTCGCCGGTGCCGGGGCACGCCAGGTCGAGCTCCCCACCTACGCCTTCCAGCGTGAGCGCTACTGGCCACATGTCACCATGAAGCTCGACAGCGGCACCGCCGTGGTGGGTAACACACCGGCGGAGGCGCAGTTCTGGGACGCCGTCGAGCGAGAGGACCTGGCTTCACTCGTCGACGCGATACGTCCCGAGGACACCGAAGCGCTGGCCGGCGCACTGCCCGCACTCTCCGCCTGGCGTCGGCAGAGCCTGGTCAACACCACTGCCGACGGCTGGCGTTACGGCATCACATGGAAGCCCTTCGCCCTACCGGTGGCGGCTGAGCTGTCGGGCGACTGGCTGGTCGTCGTGCCTGCGGGACACATGGACAGCGCGCTCGTCGCCCGTACGGTCGAGGCACTGACCACCCACGGCGCCAGGGTGACCCCCGTCGAGCCCGACGCCGCTGCTGCCGACCGCCTCTCACTCGCCCAGCTGCTCGACGACGCCTGCGCGCAGGGCACTCAGCCGGTGGGCGTACTCTCCCTGCTGGCATTGGACGAACAGCCGTCCCCCGTTCATCCGGTCGTCACCGCCGGCATGACCGGGACACTGGCGCTCGTCCAGGCACTCGGAGACACGGGCATCGACGCCCCGCTGTGGCTGGCCACCCGTGGTGCCATGTCCGTCGGTCGCTCCGACCCGCTGGCCAGCGCCGTCCAGGCCTCGCTGTGGGGACTCGGGCGAGTCGTCGGCCTGGAGTGTGCCCACCGCTGGGGCGGACTCATGGACCTCCCGGAGACACTGGACGACCGTGCAGCCGCCCGGCTGATCGGCCTCCTCGCCGACGGCAACGAGGACCAGGTGGCGGTGCGCCCCTCCGGGGCGTTCGTCCGCCGTCTCGTACGGGACACCCGTCCCGACCCCGTCGGACCGGTATGGACGGCGCAAGGTACGGCGCTGATCACCGGCGGAACCGGTGCACTGGGCGGTCACGTGGCCCGATGGCTCGCCCGGAGCGGTGCCGAGCACCTCGTACTCACCAGCCGCCGTGGCCCGGACGCCCCTGGCGCGGCCGAACTCGTCGCCGAACTGGAGGAGCTCGGCACCAAGGCCACCGTCGTCGCATGCGACGTCTCCGACCGTGCAGCCGTGGCCGCGTTGATCGAAGCGTGCGACGCCGCGGCGGCCGACTACCCGGGCGCTGCTCTCCGGACCGTCGTACACGCGGCAGGTGTCGCCACCGCCACCCTGCTGTCCGAAGCCACTGCCGAGACCCTCGCCGAGGAGATCTCCGCGAAGGTCGCAGGCGCCGTGCACCTGGACGAACTCCTCGAGGGCCATGACCTCGATGCTTTCGTCGTCTTCTCTTCCGTAGCCGGAGTTTGGGGCAGTGGGGGCCAGAGCGGTTACGCCACCGCCAACGCCCACCTCGACGCGCTGGCGCAGCGCCGCAGGACGCGGGGCCTTCCGGCGACCGCGGTCGCTTGGGGCGCCTGGGCGGGTGGCGGCATGGCCGACGGCGAAGAAGGCGAGCAGTTGCTCCGCCTTGGTATCCGGACCATGGCACCCGAGCCGGCGATCGCCGCCCTGCAGCAGGCACTCGACCGGGACGACACCCTGGTTACCGTCGCGGACATGGACTGGGCGCGGTTCGTACCGGTGTTCACCGCTGCCCGCAGCCGCCCTCTGATCAGTGAACTGGCCGAGGTGCGGCAAGCGCTCGCGCAGTCCCCCGGTGCCGCGTCCTCTTCCGCAGATGGCGACTCGCCCCTGTGGAACCGGATCGCGGGCCTGGCCCCGGCCGAGCGCACCGAAGCGCTGACCGACATGGTGCGGTCCTTGGCGGCAGGTGTCCTGGGGCACGCTTCGCCCGACGGTGTCGAGCCCGATCGTGCTTTCCGCGAGCTGGGATTCGACTCGCTGACCGCCGTCGAGCTGCGCAACGCACTCGTCGCCGAGACCCGGCTGCAGCTGCCCACCACCATGGTCTTCGACCACCCGACGCCGACGGTCCTGGCACGCTTCCTTGCGGCCGAACTCTCCGCACAGTACGAAATGCCCGGGCTTTCGGGTACGCAGTCGAGGCTGTCGGCCACCGAGTTCCAGGCGCCGACGAAGGACGACGACCTCATAGCCATCGTCGGTATGAGCTGCCGCTACCCGGGAGAGGTTTCGAATCCCGATGACCTGTGGCGGCTCCTCGTGTCCGGCACCGACGGCATCTCGGAATTCCCGACCGACCGTGGCTGGGACCTGGAAGGCATCTACGACCCCGACCCGGCGCATCCGGGCACCACGTACACCCGCCATGGCGGGTTCCTCCACGACGCCGGTGAGTTCGACGCCGGATTCTTCGGGATCTCGCCGCGTGAGGCGCTGGCGATGGACCCCCAGCAGCGACTGCTGCTGGAAGCGTCATGGGAGCTCTTCGAGG
>NZ_KL585467.1:951-1331 GCF_000721935.1 Streptomyces sp. NRRL WC-3549 | reverse complement strand
CGTCATGGGAGCTCTTCGAGGGTGCGGGAATCGACCCGGCCTCGGTGCGCGGTGAGCAGATAGGCGTGTTCGCGGGGGCCTCCTCCTCCGGGTACGGCGTGGGAGTGGCTCAGGGCTCAGAAGGCAGTGAAGGGCATCTCCTCACAGGCACCGCAACGAGCGTGGTGTCCGGCCGCATCGCCTACATGCTGGGTCTGGAAGGCCCTGCCGTCACGGTCGACACCGCCTGCTCCTCGTCACTGGTCGCCCTCCACCTCGCGGCCCAGGCTCTCCGCCAGGGTGAATGCACCATGGCGCTCGCCGGCGGGGTCGCGCTTCTTGCCAGCCCGACCGCGTTCGTGGAGTTCTCCCGGCAGCGCGGCCTGTCGGCGGACGGCCGC
>NZ_KL585467.1:456-651 GCF_000721935.1 Streptomyces sp. NRRL WC-3549 | reverse complement strand
GCAGCAGCGGGTCATCCGGCAGGCCCTGACCAGCTCCGGCCTCTCGGCCGCCCAGATCGACGCCGTGGAGGCACACGGCACGGGTACCCGGCTCGGCGACCCGATCGAGGCACAGGCACTCCTTGCCACCTACGGTCAGGAGCGCCGGTCGGATGACCAGCCCCTGTGGCTCGGGTCGATCAAGTCGAACATCGG
>NZ_KL585467.1:0-113 GCF_000721935.1 Streptomyces sp. NRRL WC-3549 | reverse complement strand
GCGGCGGGCGGGTGTGTCGTCGTTCGGTATCAGTGGTACGAACGCGCACATCATTCTTGAGCAGGCTCCTGATGTGCAGAGGGCCGACAGGGCCGGCGCATCGGTGCCGGTGG
>NZ_KL585466.1:2429-5223 GCF_000721935.1 Streptomyces sp. NRRL WC-3549 | reverse complement strand
CCAACGTCACCGGGCGGACAGCCGGACCGGATGAACTGTGCGACCCCGAGTACTGGGTCCGGCACGTCCGGCAGGCCGTCCGCTTCCTCGAGGGGATGCGAGGGCTGGAGGACCTGGGAGTCACGACCTTCCTGGAGCTGGGCCCCGACGGGGTGCTGAGCGCCATGGGCCAGGGCTGCGTCACCGAGGAGGCGGGGTTCATCCCCGTCCTGCGCAAGGACAGGGACGAGCCGGCGACCGTGGTCGCCTCGCTCGCCGGGCTGCACGCACGGGGAGCGACCGTCGACTGGCCGGCGTTCTTCGCCGGTACCGGCGCCCGGCGGGTCGAGCTTCCGACGTACGCCTTCCAACGGCCGGGACGTCCGCCCTGGACGAGCAGTTCTGGGCGGCGGTGGACCAGGAAGACCTGACCGGTCTGGTGGAGGGCTCCGGGCTCTCCGCCGATCAGCCGCTCAGCACGGTGCTGCCGCTGCTGTCTTCGTGGCGTCGGCAGTCCCGTGAGCAGTCCACCGTCGACGCCTGGCGCTACCGGACCACCTGGGTGCCGGCCGCGGCGTCCGGTGGGGCGGCGGCGTCCGGGGTCTGGCTGGTCGTGGCGGCGGAGGAGCACCACGACCATCCCATCGTCACCGGTCTGCGGGAGCATGGCGGGGACGTCGAACTCCTGACGGTCGCCAGTGGGGCGCGGCATCGTTCGGTGCCGGCCGAGGAACTGGCCGAGAAGCTGGCCGACAGGCCGAACGGGCACGGGGAGATCGCCGGCATCGTCTCCCTGCTGGCGCTGACCCACGACCCGACCGAGGCGAACCTGAGTCTCGTGCAGGCCCTGGGTGTCGCCGAGGTTCCGGCGCCCCTGTGGTGTGTCACCCGAGCAGGGGTGAGCGTGAGCCGTACCGATGCCGCGCCTGCCCCCGAGCAGTCGCGACTGTGGGGTCTGGGCCGGGTCGCCGGTCTCGAACAGCCGCATCGATGGGGTGGGTTGATCGACGTACCCCCGTCCATGGACGAGCGGGCCGTGAGCCGGGTGATCGCCCTGCTCACGGGAAGTGGCACCGAGGACCAGGTCGCGGTGCGCTCCTCCGGGGCGCTCGTCCCGCGGCTCGAGCGGGTGCCGGCCGGCACGTCGGGGGCCGAGTGGGCGCCCAGGGGTACGGTGCTGGTCACCGACGCCTCGACGCCTTTCGGCTCGCACGCCGCGCGCTGGCTGGCCGGGACCGAGGCCGACAAGGTCGTGCTGATGGTTCCGGAAGGCGCCGAACCGGCAACGGATGCCCTGGCAGCGCTCGAGGGGCGCTGTACCGTCGTGCACTGCGACGTGGCCGACCGCAAGGCTCTGGAGGCCCTGGTCCTCGAGCTCACCGACGAGGGCAGCCCGGTCCGTGCCGTGCTGCACACGGTCGGCGGCAACCAGCTCACCCCGCTCGACGCGCTCCGTATGGACGACGTCGACGGACGGCTGTCGGCGAAGGTGGTGGGCGCGGCCCATCTCGACGAGATCTTCGCCGACACGGAACTGGACGCGTTCGTCCTGTTCTCCACCATCGCCGGAGTCTGGGGCGGTGGCGGCCAAGGGGCGTACGCCGCCGCAGGCGCGTACCTGGACGGTCTGGCGCAGAACCGCCGGGCGCGCGGCCTGGCCGCCACCTCGGTGGCCTGGGGGCCGTGGGCCGAAACGGCGACCGCGGGCCCCGAGGCCGCGGCGGCGGAGGAAAGGCTCCGCCTGCGTGGGCTGCCCGCGATGGCGCCGGAGCTGGCGATCACCGCCCTGCGGCGCGCGGCCGGCGACAACGATCCGCTGCTCACTGTGGCCGACGTGGACTGGGCGCGGTTCGTGCCGTCGTTCACAGCCATGAGGCCGAGCGCGCTGTTGTCGGACCTGCCGGAAGCGGTGGAGGCGCTGGGGCGTGACGCTGCCGGCGAAGGCATCGACGAGGATGCCGCCGAAAAACTGCGCCAGCGCCTCTCGGGGCTGTCCGATGCGGACAGGGAGGCGGAACTGATACGTCTGGTGCGCACTCACGCCGCCGCCGTTCTGGGCTACGGAGGGATCGAGGAGGTCGGCCCCGGCCGGGTCTTCCGCGAACTCGGCTTCGACTCGCTGACGGCCGTGGAACTCCGCAACAGGCTGACGAGGGCCACAGGCCTGCGTCTGCCCGCAGGGCTGGCCTTCGATTATCCGAGCGCTGTCGCCGCCGCCGACTTCCTGCGCACGGAGCTCCGGTTCGGCACGGACACCACAGGGGCGTCCCTGCTGGCGGAATTGGACAAGCTGGAGGCGGCAACGGAGACGAACGAACCCGACACCCTCACCAGGGCGAAGGTCGCCATGCGTCTCCAGGCGTTCCTGGCCAAGTGGTCCGAAGGCGCGACTCCCGAGGCGGACCCGGCGAATGTGAGCGACAAGCTCGAATCCGCCTCCGACGATGAGATATTCGATTTCATCAACAACGAACTGGGGCGCTCGAACTGACTGCCCCGGCCCCGGCGTGGCGGACAAACCGTCGCCACGCCGGGGCCGCGCACCGGAGGCAGTGTCCCTCGGGGGCAAGGAGCCCGAGAGCCACGGACCCCAAGATGCAAGGACTTCAAGGGCCACAGTCCTCAAGGGCCACAACCCTGAAGGGGCAGAGACCTTGAGAAGCAGCGGATGCCAAGAGGGCGGATCTCAAGCACTGATGTCCCCTGATCCTTGACGGTTCGGGCGCACCGCAACAGGCCGGGCAGGCGTGTTCGGGACGGGGATACCTCCCGCAAACGGTTACACCGGGGCGTTTCGGCGGGGGCGGCCGGCCTG
>NZ_KL585466.1:973-2229 GCF_000721935.1 Streptomyces sp. NRRL WC-3549 | reverse complement strand
AGATGTGTATAAGAGACAGGGCCGCCCCCGCTCGTACGAGGCCGAGGGGCCGGGGCGTCGACTGCCGTGGTGCACCCGGCAGGGGTTCAGGGCTGGGGGAAGCCCCGTTAGGGGGCCCCTGCTGATCTGTAGGGGTTGTGCGGTCAAGGGGGGTCGAATAACTTCGCATTGCGAGTTGATCTGCTGGAATGTCGACGGAATTGCCAGACGGTATCGATATTCATGGATCGTCACGCAAAGGCTATGGGTGCGGGGTTTGTCGCCTCGGGAAACGCGATTCCCGAGGGCGTCTCTATTCGTTGACAGCTGAAACGTCGCCCGACGTTCTGCCCCTTTACTGCTCCTCCATCGCTATTAGGTGCTGTCTGCTCAGGGTGGGATTGAATGGCGAACGAAGAGACGCTGCGGGAATACCTCAAGTGGGTCACCGCGGATCTGCACCAGGCCCGTCAGCGTCTTCAGGAGGTCGAAGCTGCTGACCCGGAGCCCGTCGCGATCGTCGGCATGAGCTGCCGGTACCCGGGCGGTGTGCGCAGCCCCGAGGACCTGTGGGAGCTGACCACCTCGGGCGTCGACGCCATATCCGCATTCCCTCTGGACCGGGGCTGGGAAAGCCTCGGCGAGGCCACGGACTCCGCAGGGCCCTCGTTCGCCATGGAAGGGGGGTTCCTGGACGACGTCGGTGGGTTCGACCCGGCGTTCTTCGGGATCTCGCCACGCGAGGCGCTGGCGATGGACCCGCAGCAGCGGCTGCTCCTGGAGACCTCCTGGGAAGCCGTGGAGCGGGCCGGTATACCCCTGGAAACGCTCCATGGCAGTCGTACCGGTGTGTTCGCGGGCACCACGGGCCAGGACTACTCGATGCTGCTCCAGCCGCCCCCGGAAGGAACCGGCGGCTATGTGCTGACCGGCACTTCGGCGAGCGTCGTCTCCGGACGCATCGCCTACACGCTCGGTCTGGAAGGGCCGGCCGTCACGGTCGACACGGCTTGTTCCACCTCCCTCGTGACCCTGCACCTCGCCGTGCAGGCCCTCCGCGCCGGCGAGTGCTCGCTGGCCCTGGCGGGGGGAGCGACCGTCATGTCGACCCCCAGTGCCTTCTACGGCTTCAGCGACCAGGGCGGACTCGCAGCCGACGGCCGCTGCAAGTCGTTCGCGTCCACGGCCGACGGCACCGCATGGTCCGAAGGTGTCGGCGTTCTGCTGCTGGAACGACTCTCGGACGCCCGCCGCAACGGCCACGACGTACTGGCGGG
>NZ_KL585466.1:0-787 GCF_000721935.1 Streptomyces sp. NRRL WC-3549 | reverse complement strand
ACTGGCGGTCGTGCGGGGCACCGCCGTCAATCAGGACGGTGCGTCCAACGGTCTGACCGCGCCCAACGGCCCTTCGCAGCAACGTGTCATTCTCCAGGCCCTCGCGGACGCCCGGCTGTCTGCCGAGGACATCGATGCTGTCGAGGCGCACGGGACCGGTACCCGGCTCGGTGACCCGATCGAGGCCGAGGCGCTCATGGCGACCTACGGCCAGGGCCGCTCCGCGGCTCGGCCCCTGCGCCTCGGAGCCCTGAAGTCGAACATCGGGCATTCGCAGGCCGCGGCCGGCGTGGCCGGTGTGATCAAGATGGTCATGGCGATGCGGCACGGGACGCTGCCGCGCACCCTGCACGTCGGCACTCCTTCCGCACAGGTCGACTGGTCGGCGGGCGCCGTCGAGCTGCTGACCGAGCAGATGGAGTGGCCGGGCAGGGGAGAGCCCCGTAGGGCGGGCGTCTCGTCCTTCGGCATGAGCGGAACCAACGCGCACGTGATCGTTGAGCAGGCACCCGCCGACGAGGCCCCCAGGACTTCCTCCGAAGGCACCTCGCCGCTGGGCGGTGCCATGCTGCCGTTCGTGCTGTCCGGGAAGTCGTCCGACGCGGTGGCTGAGCAGTCCGCGCGGTTGCTGGGTCTGCTGGATCGTCAGCCCGACGTGGCCCTGCCGGACATGGCGTGGTCGCTGGCCACCGCGCGTACGAGGTTCACGCACCGGGCCGCCGTGGTGGCCTCGGGACGTGATGAGTTGGCCGCAGGCCTGAACGCGTTGGCGGACGGGCGTGGCTCA
>NZ_KL585465.1:7617-10543 GCF_000721935.1 Streptomyces sp. NRRL WC-3549 | reverse complement strand
CCCTGGCCCAGGCGCACGTGCATGGGGTTGCCCTCGACTGGAAGGCCCTGTTCGCCGGCTCCGGTGCCCAGCGCGTCGACCTGCCGACCTATGCCTTCCAGCATCATCGCTACTGGCTGAACCCGTCCGCCGGAAACGGCGCCGTGGACGTGTCCTCGGCCGGACTGAAATCCCTCGACCACGCCATGCTGTCCAGTGCGATGGGCTTGGCCGGCACCGACGGTGTGGTGATGACGGGCAGGGTCTCGGTCGAGACTCACCCCTGGCTCGCCGACCACGCTGTATGGGGTTCGGTCCTGCTGCCGGGCACAGCCTTCGTCGAACTCGCTCTGCAAGCCGCCGATCAGGTCGGCTGCGACCTCGTGGAAGAGCTCACGATCGAGGCTCCCCTCGTCATCGCCGGTCAGGACGCGATCGTCATCCAGGTCGCAGTGGCCGCAGCGGACCTGACGGGCCGACATGTGATCACGGTGTACTCCCGTCCCGCCGACGCCTCGGACGAAGCTTGGACGCGGCACGCCAGCGGCACACTCGCGGCCGGCGCATCGGCTACGGACGGGCTGAGTGAGTGGCCCCCCGCAGGAGCGCAAGCTGTCGCGGTGGACACGCTCTATGCATCGCTCGCCGATGCGGGGTACGAGTACGGTCCCCTGTTCCAGGGGCTGCGGGCCGCATGGCGACAGGGAGACGACGTATACGCGGAAGTCGCCCTGCCGGACGACGCCGAGGTCGACGGTTTCGGGCTGCACCCAGCCCTTCTGGACGCGGCCCTGCACGCGATGGGCCTCGCAACCGCAACCGCAACCGCCACCGACACGGACGGGGCGGCGGGAGTGGACCGGAGTGTCTCTTTCCGCAGTGGGAGCGCAGCTCCTGCGGGTTCGCGTCCGCCGCGGGAAGTCGGGAGCGTCGCTGCTGCTGGCCGACGGAGCGGGATCGCACGTGGCCTCGGTGGAATCGATCGCGCTTCGCCCGATCTCACCGGAGCAGCTGCGCGGACGTAACCACGTCCACGCCGACTCGCTGTTCCGCGTGGAATGGTCCGCGAAGCCGGTCAGCACTCAGAACACGGAGGCCACCTGGGGCGTTGTCGGGGGAGCGGAATTCCTACCCGGCACGGAGCGGTACGAGGATCTCGCCTCCGTGGACGAGGTTCCGGATGTGGTGGCGGTGTCGTTCGCGGGCTCCGGCTCCGGGGACGTGGTGTCTCGTACACATGAAATCGCGCGGCAGGCGATGGAGTTGGTGCAGGGGTGGCTGGCGGACGAGCGGTTCGCCGATGCGCGGCTGGTGGTGGTGACTCAGGGCGCGGTGTTCTGTGACTCGCCCGATCCCGTACAGGCTGCCGTGTGGGGTCTGGTGCGGACGGCCGAGTCGGAGAACCCTGGGCGGTTCGTCCTGGTGGACGCCGACGAGACGCAGGAGCTGGTTCTGCAGGCCGTGGTGGCTTCGGGTGAGCCGCAGGCTGCCGTGCGCGCGGGAGAGGTGTACGTTCCGAGGCTGGCACGGGTGGCCTTGCCTGCCGAGCCGCAGCCCGCATTCGCCGAACCGTCCGGCACCGTGCTGGTGACGGGTGCCAGTGGTGTGCTGGGCGGGATGGTGGCACGTCACCTGGCCGCCGAGCACGGCGTACGGCACCTGCTCCTGCTGAGCCGTCGAGGTGCGGACGCTCCAGGGACGGCTGAGCTCCGGGCCGAGCTGGCCGAAGCGGGGGCGGAAGCACGCTTCGCGGCCTGTGACGTAGCGGATCGCGATGCGCTGGCCCAGGTCCTGGCCGACCTAGGGGCCGAGAACCCGCTCATCGGCGTGGTGCACACCGCCGGTGTGCTGGATGACGGCGTGGTGTCCTCGCTGACACCGGAGCGGTTGGCAGCGGTGATGCGGCCGAAGGTCGACGCCGCCTGGAACCTTCATGAACTGACGCGTGACATGGATCTGTCGATGTTCACGCTGTTCTCCTCCGCCGCCGGGGTGTTCGGTGGTGCAGGTCAGGCGAACTACGCCGCGGCGAACGCGTTCCTGGACGCCTTGGCCGAGGTCCGGCGGGCGGAAGGACTCGCGGGGCAGTCGCTGGCATGGGGGCTGTGGGCCCAGGCGAGCGCGATGACGGGGCAGCTGGACGGCGGTGATTTTCGGCGTATGGCCCGGGGTGGTCTGACGCCGTTGTCCTCGGAGCAGGGGCTTGAGCTCTTCGACCTGGCCGGCGGCTTGGCCGACGAGGCCGTGCTGGTGCCGATCCGGGTCGACATGGCTGCCTTGCGGGTACGTCCGGAGATGACTCCGCTGATGCTGCGGGCGCTGGTCCGGGTGCCGAACCGGCGGCAGGCCGATGTCGGCACCGATCGCTCCGCATCCTTCGGGCGCACCCTCCTCGCCCTCCCCGCGGCAGAGCAGCACCAACTGGTGCAGGATCTGGTGAGGGCTCAGGCGGCTGCCGTGCTCGGGCACGACTCCGGCGAGGCGGTACAGCCCGAGCGGGCGTTCACCGAGCTGGGCTTCGACTCCCTCACCGCAGTCGAACTCCGCAACCGCATGAGCGCGGCCACGGGGCTGCGCCTGCCGGCCACGCTCGTGTTCGACTACCCGACGCCGCTCGCGATGGCCGACTACGTACGGACCGAGATCGCCGGCGTGCAGGAGGAAGCCGCCACCAGCCGTCCCGCCCTGACCGGCAACGGCGCCGGCTCCGGTGACGACCCGGTCGTCATCGTGGGCATGAGCTGCCGGTTCCCGGGAGGAGCGGAGTCGCCCCGCAAGCTGTGGGAGCTGGTGGCCGGTGGCAACGAAGGCATTACCGGCCTGCCCACGGACCGGAACTGGGACGTGGAAGGGCTCTACGACCCGGACCCGGACAACCCCGGCACCTCCTTCACCCGTGAAGGAGGCTTCCTGCACGATGCGGCGGAGTTCGACCCGGGCTTCTTCG
>NZ_KL585465.1:6842-7381 GCF_000721935.1 Streptomyces sp. NRRL WC-3549 | reverse complement strand
GGCTCCTGGGAGGCCATCGAGTCGGCAGGGATCGATCCGGCGTCGCTGCGCGGTACGAGCACCGGCGTCTTCGCAGGGTTGATGTACCACGACTACGTGGCTCAGCTCGCCACCGTCCCGGAAGGTGTCGAGGGGTACCTCGCCACCGGCACCTCCGGCAGCGTCGTCTCCGGCCGTGTCTCCTACACGCTCGGACTCGAAGGACCTGCCGTAACGGTCGACACCGCTTGCTCGTCCTCCCTGGTGGCCCTGCACCTCGCTGCGCAGGCCCTGCGGTCGGGCGAATGCTCGATGGCACTGGCCGGCGGCGCGAGTGTGATGGCCACGCCGGGGAGCTTCATCGAGTTCAGCCGTCAGCGTGGACTGGCCGCCGACGGCCGGTGCAAGTCGTTCGCCGCGGGCGCCGACGGCACCGGCTGGGGCGAGGGCGTGGGCATGCTGCTGCTGGAGCGTCTGTCGGATGCGCAGCGGAACGGGCACGAGGTGCTAGCCGTGGTGCGGGGCAGTGCGGTGAACCAGGACGGTGCGTCGAACGGTCT
>NZ_KL585465.1:6467-6583 GCF_000721935.1 Streptomyces sp. NRRL WC-3549 | reverse complement strand
ACGGCGCCGAACGGTCCTTCGCAGCAGCGGGTCATCCGCCAGGCGCTGGCCAATGCCGGGCTGTCCCCAGCGCAGGTGGATGCGGTGGAGGCGCACGGTACGGGCACGACCTTGGG
>NZ_KL585465.1:5992-6103 GCF_000721935.1 Streptomyces sp. NRRL WC-3549 | reverse complement strand
GGTGTGATCAAGATGGTGTTGGCGATGCGGCACGGAACGCTGCCGCGGACCCTCCACGTCGACGCGCCCACGCCCCAGGTGGACTGGTCGGCGGGGTCGGTGGAGCTGCTG
>NZ_KL585465.1:5491-5685 GCF_000721935.1 Streptomyces sp. NRRL WC-3549 | reverse complement strand
GCCGGGCGGGTGTGTCGTCGTTCGGGATCAGCGGAACCAACGCCCATGTGATCGTCGAGCACACCCCGGTTGCCGAGGAGCGCCACGAGCCTTCGGTTTCGGTGCCGGTGGTGCCGTGGGTGGTGTCGGCGAAGTCCGAGGCGGGTCTGTCTGCCCAAAAGGAGCGGTTGTCGGCGTTCGCCGGGGATCGTGAT
>NZ_KL585465.1:4590-5107 GCF_000721935.1 Streptomyces sp. NRRL WC-3549 | reverse complement strand
CCGGTGTTCGCGGATGCGTTTGATGCGGTGTGTGCGGAGCTGGACCGGCACTTGGATCAGCCGGTCCGGGATGTGGTGTTCGAGGGTGGTGAGCTGCTGGATCAGACGCAGTTCACGCAGGCGGGGCTGTTCGCTCTCGAAGTGGCGCTTGTTCCGCTGGTGTCGGCGTGGGGTGTGAAGCCGGACTATCTGTTGGGTCATTCGATCGGTGAGCTGTCGGCCGCGCATGTGGCTGGGGTGTTGTCGCTGGAGGACGCGGCGAAGTTGGTGGCGGCGCGTGGTCGTCTGATGCAGGCGTTGCCGGCGGGTGGGGCGATGATTTCGCTCCAGGCGACCGAGGCGGAAGTCCTGCCGTGCTGACGGACGGTGTGTCCATCGCCGCGCTCAACGGGCCCTCGCGACCGTGGTTTCCGGTGACGAGGACGCCGTCCTGCGATGCTGCTCATTTCGAGGCGGAGGGTCGTAAGACCAAGCGGCTGCGGGTCAGCCACGCGTTCCACTCACCTCGCATGGACGC
>NZ_KL585465.1:4155-4376 GCF_000721935.1 Streptomyces sp. NRRL WC-3549 | reverse complement strand
CCATGCTCGAAGAGTTCCGCACGGTCGCCGAGACGCTGACCTTCCATGCACCTGAGATCGGGATCGTCTCGAATGTGACCGGTCAGGTCGTGTCGGGCGACGAGATCTGCGCTTCCGAGTACTGGGTGCGTCATGTCCGTGAGGCCGTTCGTTTCGTGGACGGAATGCGTGCGCTCCAGGACCAGGGTGTGACCACGTTCCTGGAGCTGGGTCCGGACGGT
>NZ_KL585465.1:587-3827 GCF_000721935.1 Streptomyces sp. NRRL WC-3549 | reverse complement strand
CTTCGCCGGCACCGGCGCCCGCCGTATCGAGCTGCCCACCTACGCATTCCAGCGCGAGCGCTTCTGGCCCGAGGGCGGGGCGCCCCTCATGGGTGGCAAGGGAGCCCCGGATGCCTCCTCCCTCGACGCGAAGTTCTGGGACGCCGTGGAGCAGGAAGACGCTGTGGCGCTCGGGGCGGCCCTGGGATCAGCCGAGTTGGAGCCGCTCGAGGCGATGCTGCCCGCGCTCTCGTCGTGGCGTCGGCAGAGCCGCAACCTGTCCACGGTCGACGCCTGGCGTTACCGGGCCACCTGGCAGTCCGTCTCCGCCGTTCCGCGTACGGAGCTGCCGGGCACCTGGCTGGTGGTCACGCCCGAGGAGAGCCACGCGGCGCGTCCCGTCGTTGACGGGATCAGCGCACACGGCGCCGACGTCATCCACCTTCCGCTCGCCGACACAGTCGGCCGGGATGAGCTTTCCGCAATACTCGCCGGCTACCCCGAACTCGCCGGAGTGGCAGCACTGCCGGCAGCGGCCGGGGATCCGGCCTCCGGAACGGTGGGTGCAGGGGTCCTGAGGACCCTGACCCTCCTCCAGGCCCTGGGCGACGCGGGCAGGACGGTACCGCTGTGGTGCCTCACCCGCGGTGCGGTGTCGGTGGGCAGGTCGGACGGGATCGTCAGCCCCGCTCAGGCGCAGGTCTGGGGGCTGGGACGGGTGGCCGCACTCGAACACCCCCAGCACTGGGGCGGGTTGCTCGACCTGCCCGAGGTGCTGGACGAGCGTGCTGTGGGACGTGTCTGCGCGGCGCTTGCGGGCATCGACGACGAGGACCAGATCGCGGTCCGGGCGTCGGGTGTGTACGTACGACGTCTCGTTCGTGCACCCGGTACCGGGCAGGGATCCGCATGGTCACCGAGCGGGACGGTACTGATCACCGGTGGTACGGGAGTCCTGGGGGCTCACGTGGCCCGCTGGGCCGCCCGCAACGGCGCCGAGCGGCTGGTGCTCACCAGCCGACGGGGCATGGACGCCCCGGGTGCGGCACAACTGCGGGATGAACTCGTCTCGCTCGGAGCGGCTGTCACCGTCGCATCGTGTGACGTCACCGACCGCGCCGCACTCACCGAACTGGCGGACGGCCTCCGGGCCGCCGGCGCACCGGTAGGGGCAGTGCTGCACACGGCCGGAGAGGCCACGTCGCATCCGCTGGCCGATCTGGACGCCGCCGGCCTCGAAGCCGTTCTGCACGCCAAGGTCACCGGGGCGATGAACCTGGACGAGGTGTTCACGGACGAAGGCGAGGAGGGGCCGCTTGACGCGTTCGTCCTCTTCTCCTCGATCGCGGGAGTCTGGGGCAGCGGAGGCCAGGCCGCCTATGCGGCAGCCAACGCCCATCTCGACGCCCTGGCGCTCAGCCGTCGTGCGCGAGGTCGGGCAGCCACTTCGGTGGCCTGGGGGCCGTGGGCCGAGGGCGGCATGGCGCAGGGCGAGGCCGAGGCCCACCTGCTCCGACGTGGACTGCCGGCCATGGCGCCGGAACGAGCCGTCGCGGCTCTGCAGCAGGCGCTGTCCGAGGACGACTCCCTCATCGTGGTGGCCGACGTCGACTGGACGCGCTTCGCCCCGGCGTACACCGCGCTCCGCCCGAGCAGACTGTTGGCAGGAGTCGCCGAAGCACGCACGCTGCAGGAGCCGATCCCGACGGCCGGTGCCGGAACCTCAGTCCTGCGGGACCGGCTGGCGACGGCCACGGGAGGGGAGAGGGCAAGGGCCCTGCTGGAGCTCGTACGCAAGCAGGCTGCGGTCGTGCTGGCGCACCCGAGTGCCGAGTCGGTCACGGCGGCCAGTACGTTCCGTGAGTTGGGCTTCGACTCGCTGACCGCTGTCGAACTCCGTAACGCTCTTGCCCGGGAGACCGGGCTGACGCTCCCCGCCACCATGGTGTTCGACCACCCGACGCCGACGGTCCTCGCCGACCATCTGCGTACTGAGCTGTTCGGCGGCGAACTCCAGCAGTCCGACGCCTTCACGGCCGTGGCAGTGGCGGACCACGACGACCCCATCGTGATCGTCGGCATGAGCTGCCGGTTCCCCGGGGGCGTCCGCTCACCGGAAGAACTGTGGGAGCTGCTTGCCGCAGGCGCCGACGGGGTGTCCGGGTTCCCGGTCAACCGCGGCTGGGACCTGGACTCGCTGTACGACCCGGACCCGGACCACCCTGGTACCTCGTACGTGTCGGAGGGCGGATTCCTCCATGACGTCGGGGACTTCGACCCCGGCTTCTTCGGGATCTCCCCCCGCGAGGCCACCGCGATGGACCCGCAGCAGCGACTGCTGCTCGAGACGTCGTGGGAGGCGTTCGAGCGGGCAGGAATCGACCCGGCCTCCTTGCGTGGAAGCCGTACCGGAGTGTTCACCGGTACGAACGGCCAGGACTACTCGGCGCTGCTGTTCATGTCGGCTCAGAACGCCGAGGGCCACATGGGGACCGGCAACGGTGCCAGTGCCGTGTCGGGCCGGCTCTCGTACACCTTCGGACTCGAAGGCCCGGCGGTGACGGTGGACACGGCGTGCTCGTCGTCGCTCGTCGCGCTGCACCTGGCGATTCAGGCGCTGCGGGCGGGGGAGTGCTCACTGGCCCTGGCCGGTGGCGTCACGGTGATGTCGACGCCCGGGGCGTTCATCGAGTTCTCCCGTCAGCGTGGTCTGGCCGAGGACGGCCGGTGCAAGGCGTTCGCCGATGCGGCGGACGGCACGGGCTGGGGCGAAGGCGTCGGGATGCTGCTGGTGGAGCGGCTGTCGGACGCGCGGCGAAACGGTCACGAGGTCCTGGCGGTCGTGCGAGGTTCGGCGGTCAACCAGGACGGCGCGTCGAACGGCATGACGGCCCCGAACGGTCCGGCCCAGCAGCGTGTCATCCGGCAGGCACTCGCCTCGGCGGGGCTTTCCGCGTCCCAGGTCGACGTGGTCGAGGCGCACGGTACGGGGACGCGGCTGGGTGACCCGATCGAGGCGCAGGCGCTCATGGCGACCTACGGACAGGAGCGCGTGGACGGCAGGCCGCTGCTGCTCGGGTCGATCAAGTCGAACATCGGTCACACCCAGGCTGCGGCCGGCGTGGCCGGGATCATCAAGGTGGTGATGGCGATGCGACACGGGACGCTGCCGCGCACCCTGCACGTCGACACCCCGTCCTCACAGGTGGACTGGTCGGCGGGAGCCGTCGAGCTGCTGACCGAGTCGGTCGGCTGGCCGGA
>NZ_KL585465.1:0-390 GCF_000721935.1 Streptomyces sp. NRRL WC-3549 | reverse complement strand
GGCCGGAGACGGAGGAGCCGTGGCGTGCGGGGGTGTCGTCATTCGGGATCAGCGGCACCAATGCCCACACGATCATCGAACAGGCACCTCCTGCCCCGGCTGAGGCCGACGCCGTCGCCCCGCCGATTGTGCCGTGGGTGCTGGCGGGCCGGACGGAACGGGCCCTGGCGGATCAGGCCGGGCTCCTGCGGTCGCACCTCCTGCGACGTCCGGGACTCGATGCGCTCGACGTTGCCTTCTCCCTCGCCACCGGCCGTGCGGCGTTCACCCACCGAGCGGTGGTCAGCGGTGCGGACCGTGACGCGCTGCTGCGTGGCGTCACGGCCCTCTCGGAGGGCGGCACCGATCCGCAGGTGACCGTGGACGAAGAGGTCCCCGGACAACTCGCGG
>NZ_KL585464.1:394-3725 GCF_000721935.1 Streptomyces sp. NRRL WC-3549 | reverse complement strand
CCGGGTACCCGTACCGTGTCCCTCCACGACGTCGACCTGTGTGGGGGACAGCCTGGCACCGGCCAGCGCCTGGCTGATCACACGCTGCTGTGCGGGGCCGTTCGGCGCGGTCAGACCGTTGGACGCACCGTCCTGGTTCACCGCCGAGCCGCGCACGACCGCCAGCACCTGATGACCGTCACGCCGCGCGTCGGACAGTCGCTCCAGCAGGAGCATGCCCACGCCTTCGCCCCAGCCAGTGCCGTCCGCGGCCTCGGCGTAAGCCTTGCACCGGCCGTCGGCCGCCAGGCCTCGCTGCCGGGAGAATTCGACGAAGACACCAGGGTTGGACATGACAGTGACACCGCCGGCCAGTGCCTGCGTGCACTCACCGGAGCGCAGTGCCTGGATCGCCCAGTGCATCGCGACGAGCGACGAGGAGCACGCCGTGTCCACCGTCACCGCCGGGCCCTCGAGACCCAGCGTGTAGGAGACACGGCCGGACAGCACAGAGGTGACATCCCCTGTGAGCGCGTGCCCGTCCGAGCCGGGCGCCGCCGCCATACCGATGCCGTAACCCTGTGTCGAGGCGCCGATGAAGACGCCTGTACGGCTGCCGCGTACGGAGAGCGGGTCGATGCCCGCACGCTCGAACGCCTCCCACGACGTCTCCAGGAGCAGGCGCTGCTGCGGATCCATCGACAGCGCCTCACGCGGCGAGATCCCGAAGAGGCCCGGGTCGAAGTCCGCGGCGTCATAGAGGAAGCCGCCCTCGTTCGCGTACGAAGTCCCCGGGTGCGCATGTTCGGCGTCCGGGTCGTACAGCTTCTCGAGGTCCCAGCCACGGTCGGCGGGGAACCCCGCGACGGCGTCGCGTCCGGAGGCCACCAGCTCCCACAGCTGCTCCGGAGAAGCCACGTCCCCCGGATAGCGACAGCTCATCGCGACGATCGCGATGGGTTCGGCTTCGCCGGACTCGACATGGCGAAGTCGCTGGCGAGTCTGCTGGAGCTCGCCGACCACCTTGGTCAGGTACTCGCGCAGCTTCTCTTCGTCCGCCATCAGTACATCGCTCCCGTGAGTCGTACAGGAAAATTCATGCTTGCCACGTCAAGAGATCCCGAGGTCGTTGTCGATCAGGTCGAACAACTCCTCGTTCGTCGCGGACTCGTAGCGCTCCGCACTGCTGTCCGGGCCCGCCGGCCCGTTCGCCTCGTTGAGCTTGGACAACAGGGATTCCAGGCGGAGGACCACTCGCATCCGGCCGATGTCGTCGTGCGCGCGGACGGCCAGGGCCTGTTCCAGACGGTCGAGTTCCTCGCCGGCAGGCAGGTCGCCTTCCGCGTCCTGCAGGATTTCCGCCTGCAGATGGCTCGCGAGCGCGGTCGGGGTCGGGTGGTCGAAGACGGACGTCGCCGGAAGGCGAAGCCCCGTCGCGGCGTTGAGCCGGTTGCGCAGTTCGACCGCGGTGAGCGAATCGAAGCCGAGTTCCCTGAAGGCACGGCCCGCTTCGACGTTCTTGGGCGTCGCGTGTCCGAGCACTGTCGCCGCATGTCCGCGCACCAGGTCCAGCAGGAGCTGGGCCCGGTCGGCCTCGGACAGCACGATCAGCTCCGCCCTCAGGGCCGGGGGGGTCTCCCGCTCACCGACAGATTCCGCCGCCGCGTCCCCGATGGCTGCCGCCACCTGCGGGATGCCGGCGATCAGGGGGCGGGGCCGCGCCATGGTGAAGATCGGCGCGAAGCGTTCCCAGTCGACGTCGGCGATCACGACGGTGGTGTCGTCCTGGTCGAGGGCCTGCCGGAGGGCGGCGATGCCCGACGCGGGCTGGATGAGACGTACGCCCTGCCGGTCGAGGAGGACCTTCGCCTCCTCGCTCACCATTCCGCCACCGGCCCACGGCCCCCAGGCCACGGACAGGGCGGGTACGCCCTCGGCACGCCGTTGTTCGGCGAGTGCGTCCGCGTAGGCATTGGCCGCCGCGTAGGCCCCGTGGTCTCCGACACCCCAGACGGCCGAAACCGATGAGAAGTAGATGACCGCGTCGAGGTCGTCGCGATCGATCAGCTCGTCGAGGTACCGGGCTCCGGTGACCTTGGCGGCAGTGATGTCCGCGAACATGTCGTCGTCCGTCGCCGCCAGCGGGGCCAGCTTGCCGACTCCTGCCGCGTGCACGACCGTACGCACCTTGTCCCCGGCCGCCGAGAGTCGCTCCAGCAGACCGGCCACGGCGGCCCGGTCGGTCACATCACACGCGGCGACGGTGACCCTGCTGCCCAGCTTCTCCAGCTCTGCCACCAGCTCGGTGACTCCTGAAGCCTTGTCACCGCTACGGCTCGTGAGGACGACGTGCTCGGCTCCGTCCGCAGCCAGCCAGCGCGCGACATGCCCGCCCAGGGCCCCGGTCCCACCCGTGATGAGTGCCGTGCCGGAGGGTTTCCAGGACCGCGCCGGCGACGAACTGTCCGGAGTCGCGGGCAACACCCGTCGGGTGAACACCCCCGTGCCACGCACCGCCAGCTGGTCCTCGCCGTCCGTGCCCGCGAGGGCGGCCACCAACCGCTTCAGCGCCCGGGCGTCCACCTCCTCCGGCAGGTCGACGAGGCCACCCCACACCTTGGGGTGTTCCAACGAGGCGACTCGCCCCAGGCCCCAGGTCTGTGCCTGAACCGGCCGGGCGAGGACGTCGGACCGCCGGACGGACACGGCGGTCCGGGTGGCGCACCAGAGCGGCGCCTCCAGCTCCAGCCAGGTCATCGCCCGCAGAAGGGCCAGGACGGCGAACGAGCCGGACGGCAGGACGTTGTGTACAGGATGGGGGCGCTCGTCGAAGGACAGCAACGACAGCACGCCGGACGGGCTTCCGTGGCCGTCGACGGTCTCCCGCAGCCGGTCGCCGATCGTGGTGACGTCGTCCGTACCACCGTCCACCGGCAGCACCACGACGCTCGCCCCGTGGTCGCGCAGGGACGCCGCACAGTCCTCGACGAGAGACTCGTCGATGCCTCCCACGGGAACCGCGAGCACCCATACGCCGGTGAGCATCGGATCGGTCGCGTCGTCGACGGGGGCCCAGCTGACACGGTATCGCCAGGAACCGACTTCCAGACTTTCGCTGCGGTTGCGGTGCCACTGGGACAGTGCGGGCAGCATGCTCGCGAGGGAAGGCGTACCGGTCTCGCCGACATCGAGCGTCCTGGCCAGGGTATCGATGTCACCACGTGCGACGACGTCCCAGAACTCGGCATCGATCGGGCTGCGCCCGTCGGCAGGTCCACCGACCGGGACGAGCGGTGCGCTCGGCCAGTAGTGCTCGTGCTGGAAAGCGTAGGTGGGCAGGTCGATGCGGCGG
>NZ_KL585464.1:0-126 GCF_000721935.1 Streptomyces sp. NRRL WC-3549 | reverse complement strand
ACGCCGCCCAGTCCACCGCCGATCCCCGGACGTGGAGCTCGGCGAGCGCGGTCACGAGCGACCGGGCCTCGTCATGGTCCTTGCGCAGAGCAGGGACGAACGCCGAGTCGTCGACACAGTCCTGGC
>NZ_KL585463.1:3555-4589 GCF_000721935.1 Streptomyces sp. NRRL WC-3549 | reverse complement strand
CTTCTAAGGGCTTGCAGTTCATTAACACGTCGTCTTGATCTTGTTGCCGGGCTCGTCGGTCAGGGCGAGGACCCTGACCTGGAGGGTTGTGAGGGCTGCGGGTGGGGTCGGCGCGGGCGGGATGGCGACCCCGTGGGCCTCGAACAGTCTTCTGTTCTTCAGGAGTGTGCGGTGCATGGCCGTACGGCTGCTGCCGAAGAGCACGGCGAGAGGTTCCGCGGCCAGGGCGACTCTCAGGTGGAGCACGGTGGCCAGGACTTGATCGGGGAAGGTGAGCCGGGGTGGGCGACCTCGCTGGGTATCACCGTCGGGGGCCAGTGTTGCGGTGAGGTCGTCCAGTTGGCGGTGGGACATCCCGGTCAGGGTGGGATCGGCCAGCAGGGCCTGGTCCCACCGATCGGCGGCAGCCTGCGGGGCCCGCGCCGCCGGGATGGCAGGGCACCGCGGGAGGTGCAGAGCATAGTTCCAGTCGCCGTGGAACGTGTGCCGGGTAAGCGGCAGGGCAGCCATCTCCGCGTCCCCGATCTTCACTCCGGTGGGATAGCTGTTGGTGTCGAGGGCGGCCCTCACGCGCAGTCCGGTGCGGGTGGTGGTCGCCGCGATGCTGTTCACGATGACTTCGTGGCTGGTCAGCGGGCGGCCACGCCAGTTCATGGTGATGTGCGAGAACAGCCGGTGCTCGATCTTGTTCCACTTCGATGTCCCGGGCGGCAGGTGGCACACGGTGATCGTGAGCCCGGTCTCGGCGGCGAGGCGGGCGAGTTCCAGCTTCCAGGCCCGGGTGCGGTAGCCGTTGGAGCCGCCCGCGTCGGCGATGATCAGCAGTCGTGTTGCCCGCGGGTAGGCGGTTCGGCCCTGGCCATGCCACCAGCGGCGGATCGATTCCACGGCGAACGCAGCGGTGTCGTGATCGGTCCCGACGTTGACCCAGCCGGTGTTCGCCGCCAGGTCATAGACCCCGTAGGGCACTGCCTTCCCCAGCTGTGGATCGGGGAAGTCGTGGACGCCCACCAGCACCTGTCTCTTATACACAT
>NZ_KL585463.1:0-3335 GCF_000721935.1 Streptomyces sp. NRRL WC-3549 | reverse complement strand
GAGATGTGTATAAGAGACAGGTTCTTGAACTCGCCGACGAGTTCCTTCTTCTTGGTGTCCACGCTGATCACCGGCTCGCCTGCCTCCCGGTGTTCTCGGGCCTGTTCGTTGAGATAGCGGAACTGGGCGTCACGGTCGGCGTGCTGGCCGCCCTCCAGTGTCTTGGCGTTGGCCTGGAGGCTGAAGCCTTCCTCCCGCAGCAGGTCGGCGACAGTGTCGGCACTGACCTTGTGCCCGGCCCGCGACAGCTCGCCCGCGAGGGCGCGGGTCGACTTCACCGTCCACCGCAGCGGCGACATCGGATCCCCGCGCTCGTCCGGCTCGACCAGCGCCAGCAAGGCCGGGCGCAATCCCGGGTCGAGATCCACGACCCGCTTACGCCCACCGCCCGGCCGCCGGACCCGCCCCCTCCCCCCGCCCTTGCGGACCGTCGTCTCACTCACTGCGGCGGCCCGCGCAACGGCCCGGATGCCGCCGTGCCCCAGGATCCGGGCCTCCGCGGCCATCAGCAGCCGCCGCTGCCGTTCGTCCAGGTGCGGGAACAACACCGCAAACCTCACAGCAAGTTGATCGCAAGTCACGTCCGGGATGCGCATACCACACCAACGAGCCACGGAACGAGAAGCAACACCTTGATTCTCTGCAAGCCCTTAGGACGGCCCGGGAGGGCGCTCGTGCTCTTGGCATGGCATATCCGTCACGGGTTGCAGTCCTGGCAGACATCGCGGATGTCTACGTCTTCTAAAGACTCGGGCCTGTAACTAGGCATCGCGAGCCGGTCTCCCTGGAGGGCCAGTCCTCCAGAATTTGATTGCATGTCGCACGAGTAGCCCAAGAAATAGCAATTGATTCCGAAGTGACTATTCACGGATTTGATGGCCGTCTTGGTTGAATTAAGCCAGACTTGATGAGGGCCCGACCATAGACTTCCTCCGTCAATGCCATGGACATCTCGCATGTGTGCGGTCATGTCGCGGACGGAGAGGTTGATGCTCATGTCCATGGACATGTGTGGCAGGTCTGGCCGTGTGTCATTTAGGAAGTCAAGAACGCCGTCCGGGATTCGCACCCTGTCCTCAGCTAGACGGCAGCATGCATGCTTAACGAAGTACTTCAGCACCTCTGCTGTTCGCTCGCTCCAGTCGGTGCCGAAGACCGCACGCATGTGAACTTCCCCAGCGGAAACGATCAGTTCTTCTTCGGAGTGCAGATACTGGGCGAAGATGTCATAAGACCTATCAAATACTTGGCTGCGCTCGTTGTTGCAGCGCGCGCAAAGGACTTTGGCAAATTTTAGCTTCCTCGAATTCGCTCCTTGGATGTATTCTTCGCGACTGGAGCCGCTCTTTACGCGGACTACTCCTGTCTTCCAAATGTCCGTCTGAAAGTTCCGTACGACATCAGACTTCTTGTAGCGGTGCTCTCTGGAATCTGCGCTACTACCGCACCACCAACACTTCCCTTGGTAGTCGTAGAGAAGTTCGCTCGGAACTGAGACATCCATGCTGGCCCTCCTTGAATTCTCTGCCTCATGATGGCATGCGCTACGTCGTGCGTCAGCAGGATTTATCCGCTCAGTGCGATAGACCGTGGAGCGCGGGAGGTTGCGACGGTAGGGTGCCGGGGTGACCAAGAGAGCTAGGCGGCAGGTATCCGATGGCGCTGCGCAAGCGGCCATAGCCAGCGTTGCGACAGGTGCTGGTGCGGTCATGGGCGGACCTGCGGGTGCACTTGTAGGAGCTGTGACGGCGCCCGTGCTGTCGACCGGTCTAAAGCTCCTTTCGGAGAAGGTCGCGCGAAACCGTCAGGATCGGAGCTCCGAAGTCTTCCTTTTGGCGGCTGATGCGCTCGGAGTAGATGAGGGGGAATTGTCTGACGTTCTTTTGTGGGATGAGCGCCTTCTGGAGTTGGCGGGGAGGGTGCTCCTTTCAGCTCAAGATATATCGCTTGGGGCGAAACGAAGAGCCTTGGCCCTTTCCCTTGCTGCGGCCGCAGAGGACCCGTCACCAGCGAGACTGGATGTCATGGAGCTTGTCCATTCCGCTCTGTCGTCTATAGATGCGCCCCATATTCGCTTCATGTACATCATGTCTGAGACTGAACCTCTCCCGGAACTTCCTGATCGGCCGATTGCTGGCCGAACCTACGGGATGTCTGTAGATCAAGTCTCCAAGAAGGATCCAGGATTGGCGGAGGGCGCCTCGGTGATTCTTCAGAAGCTGCTATCTCTGGGGCTGATAGAAAGTTCATCGAACGGTATAACGATTGGAGATCGGCATAAGCCGTATGCGCTGTCACGCCTAGGGGTTCGCCTTCTCTTGTTCCTCCGGGAACCACAGGGGTAATGAACGAGAAGGTCGGTGGAGCGGCTTTGGGCTGGAGCTGCTTTGGGGCGAGTGATCTTGGCCCCGTAAGCTGATGGCGGGTCGGGCGGTCTGTGGACCTGCCCGTTAAGACCGTGTCCTATGTGGTGAGGCGGACGTTGGGCTCGGTATGGGGCGGGGTGCATGGAGTTGGATTGTTCCGGACGGGCTGTGGGAGATCGCGGAGCCGCTGATCCCGCCGTCGAAGGTGAGGCCGCAGGGCGGCGGGACGCAGGACACGCCTGATGAGACGCTGTTCGCCGCGATCATCTACGTCCTGGTCAGCGGATGCGCCTGGCGGGCCCTGCCACCGTGCTTCGGGATATCGAAGTCGACAGCCCACCGCAGATTCCTCATCTGGTCAAGAGCCGGTGTCTGGGGACGGCTCCACGAGGAGATCCTGCACCGCCTGGACGACGCCGGCCTCCTCGACCTCTCCCGAACAGTCCTCGACTCCGCCCACGTGAGGGCTAAAAAGGGGGCGAACTCACAGGCCCGAGCCCCGTGGACAGGGGCAAGCCGGGCTCCAAGATGCACGTCCTGTGGGACGCGAACGGACTGCCCCTCCTCGTCGGCCTCTCAGCGGCGAACACCCACGACAGCCTCGCCCTGAAGCCCATGATCGAGGGCCACCAAACGAGACACGACCCCCACCGCGGCCGCTACTTCAAGCCCCGGCGTCTACATGCGGACAAAGCGTACGACGTCCCTCACCTGCGGAAATGGCTACGGGGCAAGCACATCGGGGTCCGTATCGCCCGCAAGGGAGTCGAGTCCAGCGAACGCTTAGGCCGCCGCAGATGGGTCATCGAGCGCACCATGTCCTGGCTGACCGGCTACCGCCGCCTAAACCACCGATACGAACGCCACCCCCGCAACTACCTGGCCTTCCTCGGCCTCGCCGCAGCACTCTGCTGCTACAAACGACTCCTCCGGATCACCACATAGGACACGGTCTAAGAAGCCATCTCA
>NZ_KL585462.1:28491-29391 GCF_000721935.1 Streptomyces sp. NRRL WC-3549 | reverse complement strand
CGCCCGCCCCCGCCCCGGCCCCCTCGCCGGGCCCCCGCCGGTGGCAGCGCCTGATCGCCGCCACCGAACCGGTGCTGCGCGACCACGTGGTCGACGGGCAGCCCGTCCTGCCCGGAGTCGGCCACCTGGACCTGGTCGCCGAGGCGAGCGGGGGACTGGCCGGGCGTGCCTGCCTGGACGTCAGGTGGGTCGTCCCGCTGGCCCTGAGCGGGGCCGAGGAGACGGTGGCGGTGGCCTTCGACGGCGACCGGTACGAGATTCGCGGAGCCGACGACGCCGTACGCTCCGTCGGCCGCCTCGCCGCCGCCCCGGCCGCGCCCGCCCCCCTCGACGTCACCGCGTTGCGGGACCGCCTCGACGAGGGCCCGGATGAAAACGCCTTCTACCGGGCGCTGGCCGGGCAGGGACTGCGGTACGGGCCGTTCTTCCGCCGCGTCCGGCAGGTGTGGACCGGCCGGGACGAGGTGCTCGGCCGGATCGGCGGTCCCACCGGCGACGGTCCGGCGCACGCCCTGCACCCGGGCGTCCTGGACGCGGCCCTGCACACCGTCGCCGCCCTCCTGGTCCGCCGCCGGGGCGAACACGCCCGGCCGATGATGCCGTTCGCGGCCGACCGCGTCGAGGTGTTCGGGGCCGTCCCCACGACCGGCTGGTCGTACGTCAGGGAGACCGGAACCGACCGCTGCGAGGTGATGCTCTGCGACGACACCGGTGCGGTACGGGTCCGGTTCGAGGGCCTGAGCTACCGCGAGGCCAAGCCGACCGCGGTGGTCGTGCACCGGCCGGTGTGGACCGCCCGGCCCGCCGAGGGACGGGCCGCCGCCGCCCGCGGTGTGCTGCTGGTCGGGGAGCGGCTGGGCGCCGAGCCCGCCACCGGCATCGCCCGCGCCCACCACGGGG
>NZ_KL585462.1:27891-28282 GCF_000721935.1 Streptomyces sp. NRRL WC-3549 | reverse complement strand
AGCCCGCTCAGAGATGTGTATAAGAGACAGGAACTCGACCGCGTCCTGGCCGGGCCCGGCGCACCGGACCTGGTCTACTTCCTCGCCACGGCCCCGGGGCGCGAGCCCGCCGACCGCGGCGAGCTGCGCGCCCTGGCCGACCGCGGCCCGGTCGCCCTCTACCGCCTGGTGCGGGCGCTGGCCCGGCACGGCCTGCTGGAGCGCGAGACGCGTCTGAAGGTCGTCACCACGGACGTCCACCCGCTGGAGGCGGGCGACGCCTCCTCACCGTGGGCCGCCGGGACGGCCGGTCTGGCCGCCGTCGCCGCCAAGGAGTTCCCCGCGCTGCGCGTGGCGCTCGTCGACGTACGCGCGGCGGAGGCCGCCCGGGCGGCCTCCGGGATCGTGGCCG
>NZ_KL585462.1:25040-27686 GCF_000721935.1 Streptomyces sp. NRRL WC-3549 | reverse complement strand
CCGGGATCGTGGCCGAGCCGTTCCCGGCCCGTCCGGTACCGGTGTCGCTGCGCGCGGGCGTCCGCCGGGTGCGCACCCTGGAGCGGGTCGAACTGCCCACCGCCCCCGCCCCCCGCTTCCGCCCGGGCGGTGTCTACCTGGTCGTCGGCGGGCTCGGCGCCGTAGGCCGGGACACCTGCAGGCACCTGGCCCGCGACTACGGCGCGAAGCTGGTCGTGGTCGGCCGCTCCCCGCTCGACGAGTCCAGACGGCAGGTCGTCGCGGAGTTGGAGAAGGAGGGAGCCGAGGTCCGGTATCTCGCCCTCGACGCCACCGGCCCGGACGCGCTGAAGGAGGCCGTCGACATCGCCGTTCAGGAGTTCGGATCCCTGCACGGGGTGATCAACGCCGCGATGGTGCTGGTCAACCAGGTGCTGAGGGAGCTGCCCGAGGACGGCCTGCGGACCGCTCTGGAGTCCAGGACCGACACCACCTGGACCCTGCTGCAGGCGGTGCGCGACGTGCCGCTGGACTTCGCGCTCCTCTACTCGTCCGGCGTGACCTTCGAGGGCAACCACGGCCAAGCCGGCTACGCCGCCGGCTGCGCCTTCGCCGACGCCTGCGCCCTGCACGCCGCCCGTACTCTGCCCTTCCCGGTGCGGGTCCTCAACCTCGGCTACTGGCACGCGGGCGGCGACCCGGAGCGGGAGGGGGTGCTGCGCCGCTTCCGGGCCGCCGGCATCCGGCCGCTGAGCGCCGAGCAGGGCATGACGGTCGTCGAGCGGACCCTCGCGGCCGGGTTGCCCCAGGTGTTCGCCCTGGACGCCGACCGGTCCATCCTGGACAACCTCGGCATCGACCCCGACCGCACCCTGAGCGTGCTGCCGGGCGGCGCCCCCGTCCCGCTGCCCGAAGTCCGCTTCCCGGGCGAGGCCGGAGCCCACCGTGAACTGGCCGCCCACCAGCGTGCGGCCGCCGAGGCGGAGGAGCTGGCGCTGCGCCTGCTGGCGTCGGTGCTCGACCGGGCCGGCCTGTTCGGCGTGGGCGAGGCATCCAGAGAGGAACTCGGCGCCCGCCTGGCCGTGGTGCCCGAGCACGCCGCGCTGTTCCAGGCGCAGCTGGACATGCTGGCCGAGGCGGGCTGGCTGACCGTCACGGACACGGGCCGCATCCGCCCGACGGGCCGCAGGACCACACCGGAGGGTGAACTGCTCGCTGAGGCCGGGCGATTGGCGGAGCGCCATCCGCCCCTCGCACCGGTCGTCGGACTCGTCGGTGCCTGCCTGACCGCGCTGCTCGACGTGCTCACCGGCCGTCGCCCGGCCATGGAGGTCCTCTTCCCCGAGGGCTCCACCGAGCAGGTGGCCGCCGTCTACCGGGGCGACCCGGTCACCGACCGCTGCAACGGGGAAGTGGCACGGCTCGTCGCGGAGCAGGTGCGGGCCCGCCGGGTCGCGGACCCCACCGCCCCGGTGCGGATCCTGGAGGTCGGGGCCGGCACGGGCGGCACCACGGCGGCCGTGCTTTCCGCCCTCGCCGCCTCCGGCGACGGTGTCGAGTACGTCTTCACCGACGTCTCCCCGGCCTTCGTCCGCAAGGCCAGGAACCGCTTCGGCGCGCAGTACCCCTTCACCCGCTTCGAGGTGCTGGACATCGAGGCCGACCCGGCCGGGCAGGGCCCGGCCTCTGGCGCCCACGACGTGGTGCTCGCCACCAACGTCCTGCACGCCACCCGGCGGCTGTCCGACACGCTGACCGGGGTCAAGCGGCTGTTGCGGCGGGGCGGCGCCCTGCTGCTGGTGGAGGGCACCCGGGCGCGGCACCAGTGGGCGCTCGTCTTCGGCCTGACGAGCGGCTGGTGGCTGTTCTCGGACCCCGAGCAGCGCATGCCCCGCTCCCCGCTGGCGAGCGAACGCCAGTGGCGGGACGTACTGGCCGCGTGCGGCTTCACGGACATCAGCGCGGCTGCCCCGACGACGGAGGCCGGACCGGCCTTCCAGAGCGTCCTCGCCGCCGTCAGCGACGGCGTGGTGCCCGGTGACGGACAGGTTCCGGGGGCCCGGCGCGTACCGAGGCCCACCCCGGCTCCGGCTCCTGCGCCGGCTTCCGCCGCGGCCCCGGTGGCTCCCGTCTCCCCGGCCTCCCAGGACGACCCCCTGCGCCAGGTGACTAACGTCTTCGCCCGCGTTCTGGAGATGGCCCCCGACCAGCTCGACCCCGACCTCACCTTCGAGAACTACGGCGTGGACTCGCTGGTCGTGCTGGAGCTGACCCGCGCCCTGGAAGCCGTCTACGGACCCCAGCCGGCGACCCTGCTGTTCGAACGGATCACCATCAGGCAGCTGGCCGGGCACTTCGGTGCCCCGGCGCACGGCCCAGCAGCCCCCGGCACCGCCACGACCACCGTCGCCACGACCCGGCCCACCGCCCCCGCGGGGCACGGACCCGCCGCGACCGGCGATGCCGAACGCCTGGTCGCGGGCCTGTCCGACGCGGCCGTCGACGAGCTGCTGGCCGAACTGCTCTCCCAGCGCGGGGAATCCGAAGGAGGCGGACGATGACTGCCGAGCCGTTCAGCTGTGTCGTGATCGGCGAGGAGACCCTCCTCGTCGAGTGCACCAGGCTGCTCGTGGCCCGCGGACACACGGTGGCCGCCGTGGTCACCCT
>NZ_KL585462.1:24045-24882 GCF_000721935.1 Streptomyces sp. NRRL WC-3549 | reverse complement strand
GGACACACGGTGGCCGCCGTGGTCACCCCCTCCGCCGAGATACTCGGCTGGGCCGAGGAGGAGGGACTGCCCGCCGTACCGTTCGGGGCGGACCTCGCCGAACGGCTGGCCCCGCTGCGCTTCGACTACCTGTTCAGCATCGCCAACCTCCGGATGCTCCCGGAGGAGGTGCTCGCCCTGCCCACCCGGCTGCCCGTCAACTTCCACGACGGTCCGCTGCCCAGGCACGCGGGTCTGTTCGCCACCAGCTGGGCCATCCTCGACGGCGACAAGCAGCACGGCGTCGCCTGGCACGTCATGCGCCTGGAGGCCGACACCGGCGACGTGCTCAAGCAGCGCACGGTGCCCGTCGAACCGGCGGCCACGGTGCACGACCTGGACGTCGCGTGCTTCGAGGCGGGCGTCGAGTCCTTCGCCGAACTCGTCGACGAGCTGGCGGCCGGGACGGCCACCCGCACACCGCAGGATCTGGGCCTGCGTACCTACCACGGACGGTACGACGGCCTGCCCCGCGGCGGTGTGTTCGACTGGCGCCGCCCCGCCGCCGAACTGGACGCACTGGTGCGGGCCACCGCGTTCGGGCGCCGCCGCAACGACCTCGGCACGCCGCTGCTCGCGTTCGGCGACGGCCTGCTGGCCGTCCGCGCCGTGGAGATCACCGGCCGGCCCTCCACCGCCGAGCCCGGCACCGTCGTCGACGCCGGTCCCGACGCCCTCACCGTGGCCACCGGCGACCGGGACGTCCGCCTCACCGACCTCGCCGGTCTGTCCGGGGAACGGCTCGACCCCCTCGTCCTGGCCCGGGAACTCGGCGGCCGCTTCCCGCGGCTGCCCGAC
>NZ_KL585462.1:21634-23861 GCF_000721935.1 Streptomyces sp. NRRL WC-3549 | reverse complement strand
CCCGACGCTGCCGCCGCCGAACTGGCGGAGGCCGCCCGCACCGCCCACCGCCAGGAGCGCCGCTGGTTGCGCGTCCTGCGGACGCTGCGACCGCTGCTCCCCCCCAGGTTCGGCACCCTGGACCCGCAGGCCCACCCGGCGGGCCCGGTCCCGCTGCCCGAGGCCCTGCGCGAGCGGGGCACACGGCCCGAGCGGACGGCCCTCGCCGCCGTGGTGGCCTTCCTCGCCCGGCTCACCCGGGGTGACGAGCGGCACGTCGCCGTGTCCGTCCCGCGGGCGACCACCCCGGCCGCCTCCCGCATCCTGGCGCCCGACGTGCCCCTGCCCGTCCCGGAGAAGGTGTTCGACCTGCCCCTGTCCGGCCTCACCGCGCTGATCGGCACCGAGCTCGACGGACTCCGGGACCGCGCGCCGTACCGGCGCGACGTGCCCCTGCGCCACCCGGACCTGGCCGGCGCCGCGCGCACCGGTCTGCCGGTCGCCGTCGTACTGCCCGGCGGTGCGGCCCAGCCGGACGACCGGCCGCTGACCGTCCGCATCGACGCCGACGGAGCCGTCGGCTTCCACGCGGGCGCCGGACTGACCGCCGACCACGTGCGCTGGTTCGCCGGACACTTCGCCGCCTTCCTCGCCGCCCTCTCCGCAGACCCCCACCGCCCGGTCGGCACCGCCGAGCTGCTCCTCCCCGAGGAGCGGGAACTGCTGCTCGGCCGGTGGAACGAGACCGACGAGGAGTATCCGCGCGAGGCGACCGTGACCCGGCTGGTCAGCGACATCGCCTGCGCCGCGCCGGGCGCCACCGCCGTCCGCTTCCAGGACCGCGCCCTCGGCTACGGCGAACTCGACGAGGCCGCCGACCGGCTGGCCCGGCACCTCGCCGGCCTCGGCGCGGGCCCCGGCACACTCGTCGGCGTCTACCTGGAGCGCTCGCCCGAGCTGCTGATCAGCCTGCTGGCCGTCCTGCGCACCGGGGCCGCCTACGTGCCGATCGACCCGGTCTACCCGCCGGCCCGGATCGGCCACATGCTCCAGGACTCCGGCGCCCGACTGGTCGTGACCGACGAGACGCCGGGCGGGACCCTGGCGGAGTTCCCGATCACGCCGGTACCGGTTTCCACCGCGCTCGCGGCCGGGCCGCCGGTGGCCCCCCTCGACCGCTCCGACCCGGACACCCCCGCCTACGTGATCTACACCTCCGGCTCCACCGGCCTGCCCAAGGGCGTCCAGGTCGGCCACCGGGCGCTGGTGAACTTCCTGTGGACGATGGCCCGCAGGCCCGGCTTCGGCTCCGGGGACTCGCTGCTCGCGCTGACCACCGTGTGTTTCGACATCGCCGGCCTGGAGCTGTACCTGCCACTGGTGCGGGGCGGCACCGTGGAGATCCTCCCCGCCGCCGAGGCCGCCGACGGCGTCGCCCTGCGCGAGCGTGTGGAACGCTCCGCGCCCACCGTCCTGCAGGCCACACCGACCACCTGGCAGATGCTGCTCGCCGCCGGCTGGAGCGGCGATCCTGCGCTGCGGGCGCTGTGCGGCGGCGAACCGCTGCCCGCCGAACTGGCCGGGCGGCTCGCGCCCCGCGTAGGCGCCCTTTACAACATGTACGGCCCGACCGAGACCACCATCTGGTCCACCGTGGACCGGGTGCTGCCCGGCGAGGCGCCCACCATCGGCAGGCCTGTCGGCAACACCCGCTGCCACGTCCTCGACGAGCGTGGTGTCCGGGTTCCGCCCGGCATCCCCGGCGAGTTGCACCTGTCCGGGGACGGGGTCGCCGACGGCTACCTCGGCCGGTCCGGCCTGACCGCCGAACGGTTCGTCACCGCCCCCGGCGGCACCGGCCGCGCCTACCGTACCGGGGACCTGGTACGCCACCTGCCCGACGGCCGCCTGGAGTACCTGGAGCGGATCGACGGCCAGGTCAAGCTCAACGGCTACCGGATCGAACTCGGCGAGGTGGAGTCCGCCCTGCGCCGGCTGCCGGGTGTCACCGCCGCCGTCGCCGTCGTCCGCGAGGACCGGCCCGGTGATCGCCGGCTGGCCGGCTACCTGGTCGGTCCGGCGGGCCCGCCGGATGCCGTCGGGCTGCGCGCCGCCCTGGGGGAGCGCCTGCCCGCCTACATGGTCCCCTCCGCCCTCGTCGTCCTGCCCCGGCTGCCGCTCACCCCGAACGGGAAGATCGACCGCAAGGGCCTGCCCGAGCCGGACGTCGGCCGCGCCGCCGGCGGCG
>NZ_KL585462.1:18899-21414 GCF_000721935.1 Streptomyces sp. NRRL WC-3549 | reverse complement strand
GCCGGTATCCGCACCGACCTGGAGCGGCGCATCGCCGGTGTCTGGTGCGAAGCGCTCGGCCTGGAGTGGGTCGGTGCCGAGGACAACTTCTTCGACGTCGGCGGTGATTCGCTGCGCCTGACGTCCGTGGTGGCGGCCCTGCGTGAGCGGCTCGGCCTCCAGGTCACCCGTCTCGACATGTTCGGCCGTCCGACCGTACGGGCCATGGCCGCCCGTGTCGCCGACGCCGACGGCCCGGCCGAGCCCGCCGTGCCCCGGCCCCGGCGCTCACGGGACACGGCGGCGCTCGCCCGCCGCCGCGACCGCAGGGGGCGGCGCTCATGACCGGCCGACACGACTTCGCCACCACACAGCCCGATCCGTCCGTCTCGCCAGGGGGTTCCGTGTCCAGTTGCCAGGTCTGCTCGCTCAAAGCCGGCCATCCGGGAGTGGTCCTCGACGACCAAGGGGTGTGCAACCTGTGCAACCTGGACTTCGCCGAGGAGCTGCTCGTCAACTACCGCTACACCAGCGAGGTGTTCACCGAGTTCCAGCAGGCGCCGCCGAGCACCGGCGAGTACGACTGCCTTTTCATGTACAGCGGCGGCAAGGACAGCACGTACATGCTGGACAAGTTCGCCGACGAGTACGGCAAGCGGGTGCTGGCCTTCACCTTCGACGTGCCCTTCGAGAGCGTGCACGCCGCCCAGAACATCGCGCTGGCCCGGGAGAAGATCCCGGCGACGTTCGTCCTCGACGCCGACGACGACAACATCAAGCTGATGATGCGCGAGGTGTTCAACCGCCCCGCGCCGAAGAAGCCCGGCAAGTACCTCGACGAGAAGCTGCCCTGCGTCTCCTGCCGCACCTTCTTCGTACTGCGGGCGATCCTCATGGCCTACCGGCAGAAGATCCCCTACATCGCCCTGTGCGCCGACCCTCAGCAGATCCTCACCATGGAGTCCAACGTCCGGGAGATCGTGCGCGACTTCTACAAGACGTTCGGTGAGCGGCTCGTCGACACGCTCTTCGGCGGGCAGCTGGAGGAACTCCTCTTCGACGACGACGAGAACCTGCCGAAGATCGTCTTCCCGTTCATCGCCATGCGGCACGAGTACGACCCCGACCGCATCGTCGAGGAACTGCGCGCCAAGGGCCTCTACCAGTCCTCGCCGATGGAGACCCACTGCACGCTGTTCCCGCTGCTGAACTACTACTCGTTCACGAACTTCGACTGCATGTTCTACAAGCTCAACGCGTCCAGCCACGTGCGGTCCGTCAAACGCAACGCCTCCTACGACCGCAACACCTTCAGCATCAGGTTCCCCCGTTCGCTCGACCTCGCCGACGTGGAGGACCGCCTCGGCAGGGTCGTCAAGGAGATCGCGGCGGGGGAGGGCGACCGCGACGAGCACGAGCGCAGCCTCGTCGACCTGTTCCAGCGCATGGACGCCTCCGAGGACGCCGCCCGCTTCGTCGCCCGCAGCTTCCTCGACATGCGATCCGTCGCCGCCGACCTCGGCATACGGCTGAGCTGACCCACGAGAGCAGGAGAACCAGCACCATGACGCTTTCCGACTCCGACGTCGCCATCATCGGCATGGCCTGCCGCTTCCCGGGCGCCGATTCCGTCGAGCGCTTCTGGGACGTGCTCAGCGAAGGCCGCGAGACGCTGACCCGGTACACCGACGAGGAACTCCTCGCCGCAGGCGTGTCCGCCGCCCGGCTGGCCGACCCGCGCTATGTGAAGGCCGCCCAGACCGTCCCCGGCACCGACCTGTTCGACTCCGGGCTCTTCCAGTTCACCCAGGACGAGGCCGAGATCCTCGACCCGCAGCACCGGGTGTTCCTGGAGTGCGCCCTGGAGGCCCTGGAGCGGGCAGGCTACGACCCCGGACGCACCGACGCCCAGGTCGGCGTCTACGCGGGTGCCGGCATGAACACCTACCTGCTGCACAACCTGGGCGAGCGCTACCGGGCCGCCTCATCCGTGGACCAGTACCGGCTGATGCTCGCCAACGACAAGGACTTCCTCGCCACCCGGGTGTCCTACAAGCTCAACCTGACCGGTCCAGCCGTCAACATCAACACCGCCTGCTCGACCTCTCTGGTCGCCCTGCACACCGCCTGCCTCGCCCTGCTCGGCGGCGAGTGCGACATGGCCCTGGTCGGCGCGGTCCACCTCAACCCGCCGGGCCGGGGCTACCAGTACCAGGAAGGCATGATCTTCTCGCCCGACGGCCACTGCCGCGCCTTCGACGCCGAGGCCCGCGGCACCGTGATCGGCAGCGGCGCCGGAGTGGTCGTCCTCAAGCGGCTGAAGGACGCCGTCGCCGACGGCGACTGGATCCACGCCGTCGTCAAGGGCTCGGCCGTCAACAACGACGGCTCCGCCAAGACCGGTTACACCGCGCCCAGCATCTCCGGGCAGGCCGCCGTCATCGCCGACGCCCAGGACGTCGCCGACGCCGCTCCGGAGACCATCGGCTACGTCGAGGCGCACGGCACCGGCACCGCCCTGGGCGACCCGATCGAG
>NZ_KL585462.1:17273-18706 GCF_000721935.1 Streptomyces sp. NRRL WC-3549 | reverse complement strand
GTCGCCGCGCTCACCGAGGCATTCCGCGACGGCACCGACCGTTCCGGGTACTGCGCGCTCGGCTCGGTGAAGACGAACATCGGGCACCTGGACACGGCCGCCGGCATGGCGGGCCTGATCAAGACCGCGCTGATGCTGGAGCACCGGACCCTGGTGCCCAGCCTGCACTTCACCGAACCCAACCCGGACATCGACTTCGACGCCGGCCCGTTCTTCGTCAATACCGAGAAGACGGAGTGGAAGAGCGAGTCGGGTCCGCTGCGCGCCGGCGTCAGCTCCTTCGGCATCGGTGGGACGAACGCCCACGTAGTCCTCGAGGAGGGCCCGGCCCGCGGTCAGGCCCCGCACGAGAGCCGGCCGGAGCTGCTGGTCCTCTCCGCCCGCTCCGATGACGCCCTCGAACAGGCCGCCGCCGCCCTGGCGCGCCATCTGCGGGCGCACCCCGGCCTGGACCCGGCCGCCGTCGCCCAGACCCTGGGCCTCGGCCGCCGCGCCCACAGCCACCGCCTGGCCCTGGTCGCCGGCAGCACCCGCTCCGCGGCCATGGCGCTCGCCCTCGGCAACGGGGAGCGCATCCGCCGTGGCGTGAGCGGACGCGAGCCGAGCGCCCCCGTCCTCGTCCTGACCGGCACAGGTGCCGACCCGGCCGACGCGGCCGAGCTGTACGCGTCGGTGCCCGCATACCGGGGCGCCGCCGGCGCCTGCGCCGCCGCGCTCGGGCGCCCCGGTGAGGCCGAGGCACTCCTGGCCGAGGACGGGGCGGTCGCCGCCTGCTGCCACGAGTACGCCCTCGCCACCGCCCTCACCGCCTGGGGCGTCACGCCGGCCGGCCTCGCCGCCACCGGCACCGGCCTCGCCACGGCCGCGGCCCTCGCCGAGGCCCTGCCGCTCGCCGACGCCCTGGCCCTCGCCGGCGGCACCGCTCCCCACCGCGTCGCCCCGCCCAGGCTGCCCGTCGTGTCACCGCGTACCGGCCGCTGGATGACCGAGGACGAGGCAGGAGGCCCCGCCGTCTGGACCGGCCCGGCAAACGCGACGGCCTCCCCGGACGCGCTGCTCGACGGCACGGGCCGGCACGCGCTTCCCCTCACCCCGCCGGACGGCGAACCCGGGGGCCTCACCCACCTGCTCACCCTCGCAGCCGACGCGTGGGTGCTCGGTGCCGACCTCGACTTCACGGCCGTGCACACCGGCCGGGCCATCCGCCGGGTGCCCCTGCCCACCCACCGCTTCGAGCGGCGCCGGCACTGGGTGGAGCCCGGCGGTCAGGGTGCCCGGAACGAGGCGGCAACGGCCGGAGACCGGCTGATCGTCCACTTCGACCCCGCCGACCCGGAGCACAACGTCGAACTGATCCGGGACCACCTGTCCGAGTCGATCGGCAAGGTCCTCGGCGGCCGGCACCTCGCCGCCCCGGACACCAACCTCTTCGA
>NZ_KL585462.1:15429-17078 GCF_000721935.1 Streptomyces sp. NRRL WC-3549 | reverse complement strand
AGGTCCTCGGCGGCCGGCACCTCGCCGCCCCGGACACCAACCTCTTCGACCTCGGCCTGGACTCCCTCGTGCTCATCGAGGTCGTCGCGGAGCTCGGCGAGGAACTGGGCTTCGAGGTTCCGGTCACGTCCTTCGTCGAGTTCCCCACCATCCGGTCCTTCGTGGACAACCTCGCCGAGCTGATGGGCCTCGTCCCCGGCACGGCCCCGGGCGGCGACGGCACCACCCCGGCCCCGCGCACCTCCCGGCGAGCCCAGCGCGCGGCGGCCCGCCACACCGGCCAGGCCTGACCTCAGCCCGGCGGTGACGTCCCGGCCCGCGGCGGCCGACCGAAGACCTGCGAGAGAGAGCAACTGTGGACGACAAGCGAAAGCTGCTGCTGAGCCTGCTGGCCCGGGCCACCGCCCCGGCCCCGGCGAGCGACGGTGTGGCGATCGTGGGCGTCGCCGGCCGCTACCCGCTGGCCGAGACGCCCGCCGAGCTGTGGGACAACCTGGCCGCGGGCCGGCACGGCATCCGCGAGGTGCCCGCCGACCGCTGGGACGCCGACGCCCACCACGACCCGGCCGGGGTGCGCGGCAGCTACAGCAAGTGGGCCGGATTCATCGACGACGTCGACAAGTTCGATCCGCTCTTCTTCCAGATATCACCGGCCGACGCCGAGGCGATGGACCCGCAGGGGCGGCTGTTCCTGCAGACCGCCGCGGCCGTCCTGGACGACGCCGGCCACCCGGCCGCCGCGCTGGCCTCCCGCGGCCCGGTCGGCGTCTTCGTCGGCGTCATGAACAACAACTACGAGTGGATGGGTGGCGAGGCCACCACCCTCGGCGTCCGTACCGACGCCCACTCCAACCACTGGTCGATCGCCAACCGGGTCTCGTACACCTTCGACCTCACCGGCCCGAGCCTCGCCGTCGACACGGCCTGCTCCGCCTCGCTCACCGCGATCCACCTGGCCTGCGAGAGCATCAGGTCGGGGGAGTGCCACACCGCGATCGCCGGCGGCGTCAACCTGATCCTGCACCCCATGCACCTGCGCATGCTGGCCGACCGCGGAATGATCTCGCGCGGTGACCGGCTCAGGAGCTTCGGTGCGGACGCCGACGGATTCGTCGCCGGCGAGGGCGTGGGCGCCGTACTGCTGCGGTCCCTGAAGGACGCGATCGCCGACGGTGACCGCATCCTCGGCGTCATCCGCGGCTCCGCCGTCAACGCGGGCGGCAAGACCGGCGGTTACACGGTGCCGAGCGCGGCCGCGCAGGCCGAGGTGATCCGCACCGCCCTGCGCCGCGCCCAGGCCGACCCGGCCACCATCGGCTACGTGGAGGCCCACGGCACCGGGACCCCGCTCGGTGACCCCATCGAGATCGCCGGGCTCGTGGAGGCCTTCGGCGGGCGCATCGACGCCGCGGAACGGGCCGAACGGCCGACGGTCTCCGTCGGCTCGGTGAAGTCCAACATCGGCCACCTGGAGTCGGCGGCCGGTGTCGCGGGCCTGACCAAGGTGCTGTTCCAGCTGCGCCACCGCACGCTGGTGCCCTCGCTGAACTCCGTCCGGCGCAATCCCGGCATCGACTTCACCACCACGCCCTTCGAGGTGCAGCAGACCCTCCAGCCCTGGATGCCGGCGGGGGACGACGGCCTGCCGC
>NZ_KL585462.1:14391-15240 GCF_000721935.1 Streptomyces sp. NRRL WC-3549 | reverse complement strand
GCCGCCCTGCCGCTGCGCGCGGTGGTCAGCTCCTTCGGCGGGGGCGGCGCCAACGCCTGTCTGGTCGTGGAGGAGTACCCCACACCCCCGGCCGAGCCCGTCGCCCCGGACACCGAGCAGCTCCTCGTCCTGTCCGCCAAGAGCGAGGACCGGCTGCGCGCGTACGCCGCCGGCCTCGCCGCGTTCCTGCGCGGTACCACGGGTGCCGGTCCGGCGGGCACCGGCCGGGACGCCCTGGGCGCCGCGCAGCGGCTGTGCCTGCGCCTGGCCGCCGAAAGCGCCGGCGTGGCCCCCGAGTACCTCGACCTCGGCACCGACCTCGCCGACTGCGGCTTCGGCGTTCCCGAACGCGCCCGCTTCGAGGCGTCGCTGAGGGCGGAGCTGGACGGCGCCCCGCCCGCGGCGGTGACCACGGCACGGACGTTGGGCGCCATGGCGCAGGCGATCGCCGGGACCGCACGCGCCGACGGGCCGGCCGGCGACGCCTCGGGACCCTTGGGAGCCCCAGCATCCGGAGTCTTGGACACTTCGGGGGCTCCGGGCGCTTCGGGTGAGGGCGGCACGCGGGCCGACGCGGGTGACCAGGAAGCCGCCCGCCCGGCAGAAGGGCCCCTCCGCCTCGCCGACGTCACCCACACCCTCCAGTCCGGCCGTACTCCCCACGAGTTCCGGCTGGCCGTGGCCGTCGGCTCGGTGGCCGAGGCCGCCGCGCTGCTGGAGGCGTACGCCGGGGGCGAGGCCGACACTCGGATCGCCACCGGCCGGGCCACCCGGGCACGGGCTGTCCCCGCCGGCGCCGGGGCCGACGCCCTGGAGAAGGCCCTGGACCGGCGCGACCTGGCGGCGGGG
>NZ_KL585462.1:13469-14164 GCF_000721935.1 Streptomyces sp. NRRL WC-3549 | reverse complement strand
CGTCGAGGTCGACTGGTCCCGCGTCACCCCCGCCGCGGCCCGTCGGACCGGGCTGCCGGCATACCCCTTCGCCCGCAAGCGCTACTGGATCCCCGAGCCATCGGCCCGTACCGCCCCCGCACAGTCCGCCGGGCCCGTCGACGCCCCCTCGGAGCGGCTCCCGGACTTCTACCGGCCCCTGTGGACACGCGAGGACGCACCCGCTTACGGGCCCGCCCCGCGCGCGGGCCGGGTCGTCGCCCTGGTCACCGAGGCCTCCGCCTGGCTCGCCGAGGCGATTTCGGCCCGCGCCCCCGGGAGCCGGGTGGAGCCGGTCCGCATCGACGAACTCCCCCCGAGCGCCTGGCTGGAGTCGACCCACGGTGCCGACCTGGTCCTCCACCTCGGCGGCGTCGGCCCCGGCATCACCGAGGGGCTGGGCGCCGACCGGGCCGCCGAGCAGCTGCATACCGGCTCCCTCTCCCTGTTCCACCTGGTCCGCTCGACCCGCGCCGCACGCGTCGTCGTGGTCACCAGCGACGTCCACCCGGTCGTGGGCGGCACCGTCACCAACCCCTTCGCCGCCGGCATGCACGGCCTGCTCCAGGTGGTGGCCAAGGAGCGCCCCGAACTCCGGGTGGCGTCCCTCGACTTCGCCTCGGCCGACCTCACCGGCGGTGACGCGGCCGACGCCCTGGCCGACGCGATCCTGGCCG
>NZ_KL585462.1:13090-13273 GCF_000721935.1 Streptomyces sp. NRRL WC-3549 | reverse complement strand
GCCCTGGCCGACGCGATCCTGGCCGCGCCCGCCGACGCCACCGGCCGGACCGTCGCCCTGCGCGGCGGGGTCCGCTACGTCCGCCGCCTCGGTCGCGTCAGCCTGCCCGCGCCCGGCCCCGTCTTCCGGGACGGCGGGGTCTACCTGCTCGTCGGCGGCACCGGCGGCATCGCCCAGCAACTC
>NZ_KL585462.1:12439-12895 GCF_000721935.1 Streptomyces sp. NRRL WC-3549 | reverse complement strand
GGATCGCCCAGCAACTCAGCCGCCACCTCGCCGGTCACCACCGCGCCCGCCTGGTGTGGTTCAGCCGCGGCGACCTCGGCCCCGAACAGCACGCCGCCGCCGAGGAGATCCGTGCACTCGGCGGCGACGTCGCCCACATCCGCGGCGACGCCTGCGCCACCGCCGACCTCGCCGCCGCCGTCGCCGAGGCGCACCACCGCTTCGGCGCCCTGCACGGCGTCGTGCACACCGCGATGGTGTTCGACGACCACGCCCTCGCCGATCTCGACGAGAAGACCTTCACCGCCGCGACCCGCGTCAAGACCGAGGGAGCCGCCGCGCTCGCCACCGCCGTCGACGGCCAGGACCTCGACTTCCTGGTCTATTTCTCCTCCGCCGGCTCCTTCGGCAGCTTCGCGGGCAACGGCGCCTACATCTGCGCCTCCGCCACCGAGGACGCCTACGCGCTGTTCCTGC
>NZ_KL585462.1:11915-12238 GCF_000721935.1 Streptomyces sp. NRRL WC-3549 | reverse complement strand
CGCCTACGCGCTGTTCCTGCGCGACCGGCTGCCGTTCCCGGTGACCGTCGTCAACCAGGGCTACTGGGGCACGGTCGGCTCCGGCGCCCGGGCCGGACTCGCCGACATCTTCTCCGGGCTCGGCATCCAGGGCTTCAGCCCCGCCGCCGGCATCGCCGCGGTCCACCGCATCCTGGGCAGCGGACTGCCGCAGGTCATGCCGATCCGTGCCGGGCACCGGGCCCTGGAGGCCATGGGCCACGACCCGGCCCTGGACGCCGAGGTCCTCGGCGGCGGCCACCCGGCCGCCCTGGCCGCCGCGGCCGGACACCTCGGCACCGGCA
>NZ_KL585462.1:8141-11701 GCF_000721935.1 Streptomyces sp. NRRL WC-3549 | reverse complement strand
CCCGCCGCGTCCTCACCGGGTACGAGGAGCTGGAGGCCGTCTCCGCGCCCATGCTGCTCGGGGTCTACCAGCGCATGGGAGCCTTCCGCCGCTCCGGCGAACGGCACGGCACCGAGGAGCTGCGCGGCCGGCTCGGCATCCTCGACCGCTTCCGGCGGCTGCACGAGGCGCTGCTCAACATCCTGGCCGGCGCCGGATTCCTGACCCGCGACGGCGATCTGGTCGGCACCACCACGGCGGTCGACGGCATCGACGCGGTCCAGCACACGGACCGCTGGGAGGCGGAGTTCGACCGGATCGCCTCGGCCTACCCGGAGATCGAGCCGACGGTCACCCTCAACCGCCTGTTCCTCCAGGCGTACCCCCGCATTCTGCGGGGCGAGGTGGGCGCCACCGAGATCATGTTCCCCGGCTCCTCGATGAAACTGGTGCAGAACTTCTACCGGGGCGACCCGCTCACCGACTCCTTCAACCTCCTGGTCCGCGACACGGTCCGCCACTTCCTGGCCCTGCGCCTGCCGCAGCTGCCCCGGGGCCGCACGGTCGAGGTCGTGGAACTGGGCGCGGGCACCGGCGCCACCAGCGAACGGCTGCTGCCCGCGCTGGCCGCGCACCCGGGACGTGTCGGGTACACCTTCACGGACATCTCGCCGCGCTTCCTGGAACACGGCCGGGAACGCTTCGCCGAGCGCTACGACTTCGCCCGCTTCCAGGTACTCAACCTCGAACGCGGCCTGACGGAACAGGGCTTCGAGCCGGCCTGCGCCGACCTCGTCGTCGCCACCAACGTCGTGCACGCCACCAGCGACCTGCGGGCCACCCTGCGCAGGGCCAAGGCGCTGCTGCGGCCCGGCGGCTGGCTGGTCCTCAACGAACTGACCTCCGTCCGGCCGCTGCTGACCATCGGCGGCGGTGTCCTGGAGGGCTGGTGGGCCTTCGAGGACGGCCACCTGCGCATGCCCGACTCCCCGCTCGCCTCGCCGCAGGGCTGGACCCGGATCCTGCACGAGGAGGGGTACGCCCCGGTCCACGCGCTGGGCGCGGGCGACCCGGCGCTGGGCCAGACCGTCCTGGTGGCGGAGAGCGACGGTGTCCTGCTGAGCGCGTCCGCGCCCACGGCGGGCCCGGTCACCGCCTCCGCGCCCGCCCCCGTCACCGCGGGGGCGACCACTCCCCCCGACGCCCTCACCGAGCGCCTGCGCGGCCTCGTCGAGCGGGTGCTCAAGCTGGACGAGCGCATCGACCCCGACCGCCCGCTGGCCGACTACGGCTTCGACTCGCTCAGCGGCATGAAGATCGTCACCGCGGTGGACGAGGCGTTCGGTGTCGCCGTACCGCTCGGCGACTTCTTCGAGCAGCCGACCCTGCGCGAGCTGACGGCCCACCTGTCCACCAACTGGCTCACCGGGACGGCGGCCCGGCCCGCTCTGTCCGAAGCACCCGGAGCACCCGCCCCGCCGGCCACCGGTGCCGTCCCGGCCACCACCCCCGCCCCCTCCCCGGCCTCCGAGGCCGCGGCCCGCGTCCTGCGCCCCCGCACCGACGGCGAGGAGAGCCGCCACCCGCTGTCCGAGGGCCAGCGGGCCCTCTGGGTGATCGAACAGATCGCACCCGGTACCTACGCCTACAATCTTCCCCTCGCCCTCTGGCTCGACCGCGCTCTCGACGTGCTCGCCCTGCGGGCCGTCCTGCAGGACCTCGTCGACCGGCACGCCGAGCTGCGGGCCACCGTCCACGCCGGCGGCGAGGGGCCGTACGCCCGGATCGCCAAGGAGCCCGAACTCCCCTTCCAGCAGGTCTTCCTGACCGCCCGGAACGACGCGGAACTGCGTGACCGGATGCGCGCCGACCTGCGCCGCCCCTTCGAGCTCGCCGCGGGCCCCCTCGTCCGCGCCACCCTTTACACCCTGGGCGACGGCCGCAACGCGCTGCTGCTGACCTTCCACCACCTGGTCTTCGACGGCGTCTCCATCGCCCTGCTCCTGCGCGAACTGGAACGCGGCTACCACGCGCTCCTCGCGGGCCGCGGCCTCCCCGCCGAGCGCCCCGCCCGCGGCTAACGCGACTTCGCCGCCTGGCAGCGCGGCGCGACTTCGCCGCCTGGCAGCGCGAGCTACTCGCCGGTGCGGAGGGCCGGCGGCTGCGCGCGTACTGGACCGAACGGCTCCGCGGACGCTGCACCACCGTGCCGCTGCCGCTGGACCGGGCCCGCCCGGCCGTGCCCGGCTTCCGCGGGGCGAGCCTGGACGGGCACATATCCGCCGCGGTCACCGACCGGGCCCGCGCGCTCGCCGGCGCCGAGCAGACGACCCTGTTCGGGGTCGTCCTCGCGGCCTGGTTCGCCCTGCTGAACCGCTACGGCGACCAGGCCGACATCGCCGTGGGCACGCCGACGGCCGGACGCCCGGCGACCGGTTTCGACGACACGCTCGGCTACTTCATGAACATGGTGGTACTGGTCGAACGCATCGACGGCGCGGAGGAGTTCCGCGGCCTCGTCCGGCGCGTCCACCGCACAGTGCTGGACGCCCTGGAACACAGCGCCTACCCGCTGATCAACCTGGCCGACGACCTCCGCCGCGCGGACCCCGAGGCCGGCGCCCCCTTCAACGTCGCCTTCTACTTCCAGAACTGGACCCGCACCGCCCGCCGCGACGCGTCCGGCGACGCCGTGGTGCTCGGTCCGGTCGAAGGAGTGCACCAAGAGGGCGAGTTCGACCTGACCCTGGAGGTCGTCGAGCAGGAGCAGGGCTGCCGTTACACGCTCAAGTACGACCCCGGCCTCTTCGACGAGGAGACCGTGGCCCGCCTCGGCGCGCACTTCGCCACCCTGCTCGCCGCCGCGGTCGGTGGACCCGGCACCCCGGTGGCCGAGCTGGAACTGCTCACCGAGGAGGAGCGGACCCGGCTCACCCCGCCCGCCCCGGCCGACTACCCGGCCGACACCCTGGTCTGGGAACTGGTACGACGGCAGGCCGATGCCCGGCCCGACGCGGTCGCGGTCCGCCACGCCGGCACCGGACTGACGTACCGCGCACTCGTACAGCGCGTGGACGACCTCGCCGCCCGGCTCACCGCCGCCGGAGCGGGCCGAGGCCGGACCGTCGGGGGGCTGCTCCCACGCGATCAGGACCTGCCGGTGGCGCTCCTCGCCGTCCAGGCCTCCGGCGCCGCCTGCGTACCGCTCGACCCCGCCTACCCGCAGGACCGGCTCGCCTACATGGCCGAGGACGCCGGGCTGCACCTGCTGCTCACCCACTCCACCTCCGGCGTCGCCCTCGCGGCCGTGCCGCGGCTGGCCGTCGACACCTCCGAGCAGCCACCGGCCGTGCCCTCGCCCGGCCCGGCCGGGCCGTCCGACGTCGCGTACGTCATCTACACCTCCGGTTCCACCGGCCGTCCCAAGGGCGTCCGGGTACCGCACCGCGCGCTGACCAACTTCCTGTGGTCGATGGCCCGCGAGCCCGGCTTCGGACCCGGTGACACCCTGCTGGCCCTCACCACCGTCTGCTTCGACATCTCCGGCCTGGAGCTGTACCTGCCGCTGGTCACCGGCGGCA
>NZ_KL585462.1:7525-7940 GCF_000721935.1 Streptomyces sp. NRRL WC-3549 | reverse complement strand
CCGCTGGTCACCGGCGGCACGGTGGAGGTGCTCGCCGCCGAGGACGCCCGCGACGGGCTGCGGCTGCGCGAGGCCCTCGAACGGTCCCGTCCCACCGTCATGCAGGCCACCCCGGCGACCTGGAGCATGCTGCTGGCCGCCGGCTGGCGGGGGGACCGCTCGCTGAAGGTGCTGTGCGGCGGGGAGGCGCTGCCCCCCGACCTGGCCGAGGCGCTCCTCGCGGGCAACGGGCAGGTGTGGAACCTCTACGGCCCCACCGAGACCACCATCTGGTCGGCGGCGAGCCGCCTCACCCCGGGCGGCCGGGTGACCCTGGGGGAGCCGATCGCCAACACCGCCCTCCACGTCCTCGACAGCGCGCGCAGGCCCGTCCCCACCGCTGTCCCCGGGGAGTTGTACATCGGCGGCGACGGGG
>NZ_KL585462.1:6126-7321 GCF_000721935.1 Streptomyces sp. NRRL WC-3549 | reverse complement strand
TACCTCGGCCGTCCCGACCTGACGGCCGAGCGCTTCCTGCCCGACCCGTTCGCAGCGCGCGCCGGTGCCCGCATGTACCGCACGGGCGACCTCGTACGGCGGCTCGCCGACGGCACGGTCGAGTACCTCGGCCGGCTCGACTCCCAGGTCAAGGTGCGCGGCCACCGGGTCGAGCTGGAGGAGATCGAGGCGACCCTGCGCCGGCTCGACGGCGTCCGCGAGGCCGTCGTCGTGGCCCGTGGCCAGGCGGCGGGCTCGCACACCCTGCTCGCCTGCTACGTCCTGGAGGACGACGCGGCCGAACCGCAGCGCGAGCGGCTGGCGGCCTGGTTGCCGGAGCACATGGTGCCCGACGCACTGGTCCGGGTGACCGGCTTCCCGCGCACCCTGAACGGCAAGACCGACCGCACCACGCTGGCCGCGCTGCCCCTGCCCGACCTGCGCGCCCGCTTCGGCGCCGGGGCCCCGGCCGCGGGCGGCACCCCGCCCGAGGCGCCGACGGGCGTCACCCGCGGCCGCACGGAGACCCTTGTCGCCGAGCTGGCCCGCATGGCCGCCGCCCTGGTGGGCGTGCGCCCCGAGGACATCGGCGCGCACACGCCGCTCGGCGAGAGCGGCATGAACTCCGTCAGCTTCACCGCGCTCAGCGCCGAACTGCGCAAGGCGTACGGCATCACCGAGTACCCGACCCTCTTCTACCGCCGCGGTACGCTGCATGCACTCGCCGAACACCTGTGGGAGCACCACACGGCCGCGCTGACCGCCCGCTTCGGGCCGGCACCGCAGGCACCCGCCGCCGAACCGGCCGCCTCGGCCGGGCCCGAGGTCTCGGTCGACCCCTCCGGGCCCGGGGCCCCTACCGGATCCGAGACCCCGGCGGCCCCCGCCGGCCGTGAGATCGCCGTCATCGGTATGGCCGGGCGTCTGCCCGGTTCCATGGACCTCAGGGAGTTCTGGGACCACCTCGCCGCCGGCGACGACCTGGTCGGCGAGATCCCGGCCGACCGCTGGGACTGGCGCGATCACCCGCGCTCCCGCTCCCGATGGGGCGGCTTCGCCCCGCACGTGGACCGCTTCGACGCCGCGTTCTTCGGCATCTCACCGCGAGAGGCCGAACTGATGGACCCGCAGCAGCGGTTGCTGCTGGAGACCGTCTGGCAGGCCGTCGAGGACGCCGGCTACCGCCCCTCCGAGC
>NZ_KL585462.1:3452-5951 GCF_000721935.1 Streptomyces sp. NRRL WC-3549 | reverse complement strand
CCCGCCCCTCCGAGCTGGCCGGGAGACGGGTCGGCGTGTTCGTCGCCGTCACCAACTCCGACTACCACGAGGTACAGCGGGCCGCCGGACGCGCCGCCGAGGGCCACACCCTCACCGGTGCCGCCCTGTCGATCGTCCCGAACCGGGTGTCGTACGTGCTCGACCTGCGCGGCCCCAGCATCGCCGTCGACACCGCCTGCTCCGGCTCCCTCACCGCCGTCCACCAGGCCTGCGCCGCCCTGCGCGACGGCACCTGCGACCTGGCCATCGCCGGCGGCGTCAGCCTCATCCTGGCCCCAGGGGTCTACGAGGCGCTCAGCCAGGGCGAGATGCTCAGTCCCGACGGCCGCTGCAAGGCCTTCGACAGCCGCGCCGACGGCTATGTGCGCGGCGAGGGCGCGGGCGTCGTCCTGCTCAAGCCGCATGAGCGGGCCGAGCGCGACGGCGACGCCGTACACGCCGTGATCAAGGCCGCCGCGCTCAACCACGGCGGCCGGACCACTTCGCTCACCGCCCCCGATCCCGAGGCCCAGGCCGACCTGCTGGTGGAGGCCTATCAGGCCGCCGGCGTCCACCCGGACACCGTCGGCTACGTCGAGGCGCACGGCACCGGTACGGCCCTGGGCGACCCGATCGAGACCACCGGCCTGAGCACCGCCTTCCGGCGGCTGCGGGCGGGGAAGGACGCGCCCGACGGGGCCGCCCCCTGCGCCATCGGCTCGGTCAAGTCGAACATCGGTCACTTGGAGGCCGCCGCCGGTATCGCCGGACTCTTCAAAGTGGTCCTGTCGATGCGCCACGGCACCGTGCCGGCCAGCCTGCACTTCCTCGAGCAGAACCCCTACCTGGAACTCGACGGCGGCCCCTTCGAGGTCGCCCGCACCGCCCGGCCCTGGCCGCGCCCCCGGGACGCGTACGGAGCCGAACTGCCCCGCCGCGGCGGCGTCAGCTCCTTCGGCTTCGGCGGAGCGGGAGCGCACATCGTGTTGGAGGAACCTTCCATGCCGGACACTCGCGACGAGCCCGCGGCCCAGCAGGTCTTCGTGCTCTCGGCCCGCGACGGTGACGCGCTCCGGCGCTCGGCGGCACGGCTCGCCGACCACCTCGGGCGCCAGGACGTCCCGGCCGGGGACCTCGCCCACACTCTGCAGACGGGCCGGGAGCCGGCTCGCGGTCGTCGTCGACGGCACCGCGGCCCTGCGCGCCGAGCTCACCGCGTTCCTGGCCGGGCGCCCCTCCGCCGTCCGGGCCGCCCAGGTGACGGCGGCCCGGACGGGCGACCTCCTCCCCTTGGACCGGAGCGACCTCCACGCCGTGGCGACCGCCTGGCTGAACGGCAACGACGTCGACTGGCGGGGTCTGCACCAGGGCGCCGCCCGGCGCCGCGTCCACCTGCCCGCCTACCCGTTCGCCGGCCCACGGCACTGGGTCGCCCCCGGCGAGCGCCCCGCCGAGCCCGGCTCCCGTCTGCACCCCACCCTCCTGGACGCCAACGTCTCCACCTTCGGCGAGCAGCGGTTCGCCAAGACGCTGACGGGCGAGGAGTTCTTCCTGCGCGACCACGTCGTCGGAGGCGACCTGGTGCTGCCCGGCGTGGCCTACCTGGAGATGGGCCGCCTGTCGGGCGAACTCGCAGCCGGGGGAGCACCGGTGCGCGGCGTCGACGACCTCGTGTGGGCGGCGCCGGTCCGGCTCGCCTCCGGTCACACCGGGCACCTACTGCTGGTCCGCGTCACCGGCGACCGCTCCCGCGCCGCCTTCGAGGTGCGCGGCACGGCCGAGGACGCGCCGGTGCACGCCGGGGGCACCCTGCGGTTCGACATTCCGGGCCCCCGGCCCGCCCCCATCGCCCTGGCGGAGGTACGGGCCCGCTGCACCCGCGTCGAGGCGGCGGCCGAGTGCTACGACGGTTTCGCCCGGCTGGGCTTCGCCTACGGTCCCGCCTTCCGGGTGATCGAGGAGGTCGCCGAGGGCCCCGGGGAGGCGCTGGCGACGCTGCGCCTGCCGGAACCGCAGCGCGCGCACGCCGGCGCGTACACCTTCCACCCCTCGCTGCTGGACGCCGCCCTGCAGACCGCGGGCCGGCTCGTCCCCGGCGCCGGGGAACAGACGGGCCCCGCACCGTACCTGCCCTTCTCCCTGGGCTCGGTCCGCCTGTACGCCCCTCTGCCCGAGCGGGGCCACGCCTACGCCACCCCGGCCCGGCGCCCCGCCCCGGCGGGCTCTCTCGCCTTCGACGTCGCCCTGACCGACGAGAACGGGCAGGTCGCCGCCACGCTGGAGTCGTTCACACTGAGGTCGCTGCGCCCGGCCGGCCCCACGCGAGATACGGACACCGCGCCCGGGGCCCGGGCCGTGCCCGCCGTCGATGTCGTCCACGCCTTCGAACCCGTCTGGGAGGCCGCGCCCGCACCGCACGGCCGACTCCCCGCCGCAGCGCGCGTCCTCGTGCTCGAACCCGCCTCCGCGGACACCGCAGCCGCCACCGACGTGGCAGGC
>NZ_KL585462.1:0-3248 GCF_000721935.1 Streptomyces sp. NRRL WC-3549 | reverse complement strand
CCACCGACGTGGCAGCCGCCCTCACGGCGACGGGCGCCGAGGTCCGACGCATCACGCTCGGCGGCGCTTTCGACCCCGAGTCCGCCGTGCGCGCCGCCGGGGCCGGGCCCGTCCACGTCATTCACCTGGCCGGACGCGACCGCACCGCCCCGGACGCCGTGGAGCACGGCTTCCACGCGGCTCTGGCCCTCCTGCGGGCCTGGCAGCGCGAGCGTCGCGACGCGCTGCGCTATCTGTACGTCCACACCGAGCCCGCTCCGTCGCCCGCCCAGCCGGCGATGGCCGCCTTCGCCCGCACTGTGCGCCTGGAGCAGCCGTCGGTCGCCCTCGGCGTCCTGGCCCTCGCCCCGGGGCACCCGCTCGCCGAGGCCGTCGTCGCCGAACTCGGCGCGGACGGCGGCCCCGAGGTGCGTGCCGGCGCGGAGGGCCGCACCCGCCGCGCCTGGCGGCACGTGAGCCTCCCGCCCGCGCAGGGCGCGGTGTTCACCGGTGCCGGCGCGCACATCGTCACCGGCGGCACCGGCGCTCTGGGCCTCCTCGTCGCCGAACACATCGCCGCCGCACGGCGGGCCGCGGGCCTCACCCTGTCTCTTATACATGTGTATAAGAGACAGCATCGTGCTCGCCGCGCGCACCGCGCCCGGGCCGGAGACCCGGGCCCGTGCCGAGGCACTCGGGGCCCGGGTGGTGCTCGCCGACGTCACCGACCCGGCCGCCGTGCACGGCCTGGTGGCCGAGGCCCGCCGGGCGCACGGCTCGGTCAGCGGCGTCGTGCACGCGGCCGGCGTCCTCCGGGACGGGCTCATACGTGCCAAGCGGCGGGCGGACGCGGACGCCGTCCTCGCCGCCAAGGTGCACGGCACCCTGTTGCTCGACGAGGCGACGGCGGACGAACCGCTGGACTACTTCGTCGCGTTCTCCTCCGCGGCCGCCGCCTTCGGCAACGTCGGCCAGAGCGACTACGCCTTCGCCAACGCCTTCCTCGACCACTTCGCCGAGGAGCGCGAGGGGCGCCGCCGGCAAGGCACCCGGCACGGCCGCACCCTCGCGGCCGCCTGGCCGCACCCTCGCGGCCGCCTGGCCGGTCTGGGCCGACGGCGGGATGCGCGTCGACACCGACGCCGAGGCAGCCATGGAGCGTGTGCTCGGCATGCGCCCGCTGCGCACGGCTCCCGCCCTCCAGACCCTGGACCGCGCCTTGGCCCACACCGCACCGCGCCTCCTCCTGGCCGCCGGCGACCCCGACCGCGTCCTTCGGGCCCTCGGAGACACCGAGCCGTACAAGGACGAGTCCGCCACCGCCGCGCCCGGAGCGCACGAACGCGCCGAGGAACTGGTCCTGCGGCTGCTCGCCGAGGAGCTGAAGCTGCCCGAGGCGGAGATCGCCCTCTCCGAACCCTTCGACCGGTACGGCGTGGACTCGCTCATCACCATGAGCCTCATCCGCCGCCTGGAGGAACACGTCGGACCGCTGTCGAAGACCCTGCTCTTCGAGTACGTCACCGTGCGCGACCTCGCCGGCCACCTGGCCGGGGCCCACCCCGGCGCGTTCCCGGCCACCACCCCCGACACTCCCGCGCCGGTGGCGACCGTGCTTCCGGCCGGGCCCGCCGAGTCGGCCGCGCCCGCCGCGCAGGACGCCGACATCGCCGTCATCGGCGTCGCGGGACGCTACCCCCAGGCCGGTGACGTCACCGAGTACTGGCACAACCTGCGCGCCGGCCGGGACAGCGTCGAGGAGGTCCCCGCGGACCGCTGGGACCACACCCGGTTCTACGAGCCGGACAGGTCCGCGACGGGAAAGACGTACGGCAAGTGGGGCGGCTTCGTACCCGGCGCCGACCGCTTCGACCCCCTCTTCTTCCGGATGTCGCAGATCGAGGCCGAGCACACCGACCCGCAGGAACGGGTGTTCCTGGAGACGGTCTGGCATCTGCTGGAGGACGCCGGATACACCCGCGGGCAGTTGCGCGGCGCCCGCACCGGCGTGTTCGTCGGCATGATGTACGGCCACTACCAGCTGTACGGTGCCCAGGAGGCGCTGCGCGGCGAGGGTTTCGCACCCTCCTCGTCGTACGCCTCGGTGGCCAACCGGGTGTCGTACTTCTTCGACTTCACCGGCCCCAGCGTCGCCCTGGACACCATGTGCTCCTCGTCGCTGGTCACCATCCACCAGGCCTGCCTCGCCATCCGCAACGGCGACTGCGACGTCGCGGTGGCCGGAGGGGTGAACATCTCCAGCCACCCGGTGAAGTTCCTCCAGCTCGCCCAGCGCGGCTTCCTCGCCGAGGACGGGCGCTGCCGCAGCTTCGGCGAGGGCGGCACCGGGTACGTACCCGCCGAGGGGTCGGGTGCCGTCCTGCTCAAGCGCCTGGACGCGGCCCTCGCCGACGGTGACCGGATCCTCGCCGTGGTCAAGGCGTCCGCCGTCAACCACGGCGGTGCGGGAGCCGGTTACAGCGTCCCCAACCCGAAGGCCCAGGGCGACCTCGTGCGCACGGCGCTGGACCGGGCCGGGCTCGTGCCCGCCGACCTCGACTACCTGGAGGCGCACGGCACCGGCACCGCGCTCGGCGACCCGGTGGAGATCACCGGCATGCTGCGCGCCTTCGGCGACGAGCCGCCCGAGCGGCTGCCCATCGGCTCGGTCAAGTCCAACATCGGGCACGCCGAGTCGGCCGCCGGTATCGCCGCGATCACCAAAGTGCTGCTCCAGATGCGGCACGGAGAGCTGGTGCCGTCCCTGCACGCGGACCGCCTCAATCCGAACATCGACTTCACGGCGACCCCGTTCGAGGTCCAGCGCGAGCGGGCGCCCTGGCCACGCCGCGTCCTGGCGGACGGCGGGGTACGTCCGAGGACGGCGGGCGTGAGTTCCTTCGGTGCGGGCGGCACGAACGCCCACATCATCCTGCAGGAGTACATCGGCGACGGAGACGGCGCCCGTTCCGGGGCCGCCCCGGCCGGTCCCCAGCTGGCGGTGCTCTCCGCGCGCGACGCCGGCCGGCTGGCCGCGCAGGCCCGGCGCCTCGCCGGCCACCTGCGTGCCGAGGACACCGCAGCGACCCCCGCACAGATCGCCTGGACCCTCCAGACGGGCCGGGAGGCGATGGCCCACCGGCTGGCCGTGCTCTTCCACGACCTGCCCGAACTGTGCGACCGACTCGACGAGTTCACCGGGGGAGGCACCCCGGCCGGCAGCTGGACCGGAGTGGTCGACCCGCGTCGGCCCGCCGCGGCCGAGCGGC
>NZ_JOCS01001779.1 GCF_000721935.1 Streptomyces sp. NRRL WC-3549 | reverse complement strand
ACCGGACGCACCGATCATCACGACGGACGCCCGGCATCGTGCGGATGCGAAGAGCGGCCTGATCACGCTGGTCGAGCACGCGCTGATGGCCCGGCTCAAGTAGGGCCAAGTCGTCAGGGAGCCAGGGAAGTTGCTGTAGCGGGTGGGGGCGGCCTGTGTCGTGTGACACGATCCGCCCCCGCCTTCATAACGTTTCGAAAGAGAATTGGGCCGCGGCAGACACCCGACGCAGCCGAGCGGTACCACTGCGCTCACATGAGCCCCGCCTTTTGACGGGGCTCGCTCTTTATGCCCGTTTTATGTGCGACCTGCGCCACGTGGAGCCGCACACTCCGACTGTTTGGAGGGGGGCCCGTCCCCGTGCTGCAATGCCACGACTACCGAGTAGTACGGCCCTGAACGAATAATCCGGCACATCCCAGGTGCCGGCGCCGAGAGGTTGTTGGTCGAGTGAGGCGAAGCAACGAGGGCTCCGCGGCGCAGCCGGAGCGGGGCAACTTCACCCCTCCGCCCCGCGCGGCGGGGGCGCCCGCGGGCCCGTCCGACACGGCGGAACCCACGGGTGGCAGCACCAGCCGGATGTCGCCGCGCAACTGGCGTGTGCCCACCCGGCTGAACGCGATCCTGCTCATCCCGGCGCTGGTCGGGCTCGTGATGGGCGGCTTCCAGGTCAAGGGGTCGCTGGACACCTGGAACGAGGCCCAGGACGCCGAGAAGACGGCGCAGATCGTCCGTGCCGCCTCGGTGTACGGGCAGGCCCTGCTCAACGAGCGTGACCTCACCGCCCAGCCGCTGCTCTCCAACAAGCGCACCGCCGCCGAGGTGGAGGAGGTGCGCGCCGAGACGGACCAGGCCGCCGCCGCGTTCGACGCCGCCGTCCAGGGCATGCCGGACAAGAAGGGCCTGCACCGCCGCCTCAAGCTGTTCAAGGCGGAGGAGCCGCTGCTCCCCACGCTGCGCAAGTCCGCCTACACCGCGGCGATGGACCCGGTGAAGACGGAGGAGGGCTACACCAAGGTCCAGCACTCGCTGATGGAGTTCTCCAACGAGCTGGGCCTGGGCACCGGCAACATCACGAGTTACGGCCGTACCGTCTACGCCCTGCAGCTCGCCAAGGCCGCAGAATCGCTTCAGCGCTCGATCGGCATGCACCTGCTGGTCCGTCCGAGCCAGAAGGACGGCACCTTCAAGGACCAGGTCACGGCGTTCAGCTCGTACAACTACCTGGAGCAGATCGCGCTCGGCGAGTACACCTCCGGTGGCACCGAGGCCGACGCGGCCCGCCTCAAGGAGGCGATGACCGCCAAGGCGGCCGAGGGCGCCCGGCAGCTCAAGGAGGCCCGGGCCGAGGCCGAGGCCTCCGGTGAGCCGTTCGTCACCCCGCCGAGCATCGACGGTTCGGTCTTCGACGGGATGGCCCAGCAGATCGGGCAGGGCAAGTCCCGGCAGGACCTGAAGGCGAAGGGGATCACCCCGGAGACCTGGATGGCCGCCGCCACCGCCAAGTTCGACGGCTACACGACGGTCGAGGACGAGCTCGTCGACAAGGCCGTGACCGAGGCCGCCGACATCTCCACCAGCGCCCGCAACGACGCGATCATCAACGCCTCGATCGTGATCGTCGCCCTGCTGGCCGCGTTCGTCATCGCCGGCCTGATGGCCCGCCAGATGAGCCGGTCGATGCGCCGGCTGCGTACCGCCGCCTTCGGGATCGCCGAGCAGCGTCTGCCCTCCCTGGTCGACCAGCTCTCGCGGGCCGAGCCCGGCCGGGTGGACACCCGGGTCCAGCCGATCCCCATCAACACCCAGGACGAGATCGGCGAGGTCGCCCGCGCCTTCGACCAGGTGCACCGCGAGGCGGTCCGGCTCGCGGCCGAGCAGGCCATGCTGCGGGGCAACGTCAACGCGATCTTCACCAACCTCTCGCGCCGCAACCAGTCGCTCATCGAGGGCCAGCTGACCCTCATCACCGACCTGGAGAACAACGAGGCCGACCCGGACCAGCTGGAGAGCCTCTTCCGGCTGGACCACCTGGCCACGCGTATGCGCCGCAACGGCGAGAACCTCCTCGTCCTCGCGGGCGAGGAGCCCGGCCGCCGCTGGAACCAGCCGGTGCCGCTGGTCGACGTGTTGCGGGCCGCCTCCTCCGAGGTGGAGTCCTACGAGCGCATCGAGCTGACCGGCGTACCGGAGAGCGAGATCCACGGCCAGGCCGTGACCGACCTGGTGCACCTGCTCGCCGAGCTGCTGGAGAACGCGACCACGTTCTCCTCGCCGCAGACCAAGGTGCGTGTCACCGCGACCCGGCTGCCCGACGGCCGGGTCATGATCGAGATCCACGACAAGGGCATCGGCCTCACCGCCGAGGACTTCGCCGACATCAACCACAAGCTGGCCAACCCGCCCACGGTGGACGCCGCGGTGTCCCAGCGCATGGGCCTGTTCGTGGTCGGCCGGCTGGCCGACCGGCACGACATCCGGGTCCAGCTGCGCCCCTCGGGCGAGCAGGCGGGGACCACCTCGCTGGTCATGCTGCCGGACGCCATCACCCACGGTGGTGGTGGCGAGGAGTCCCCCCAGGGCGACTTCACGGTCTCCTCGATCATCCCGGAGAGCCGGCCGCAGGGCTTCGACCCGGCGCCCGCGCCCGCCCCGATGCGGACGGCGGCCGAACTCGGCTTCGACGACTCGCGGTACGAGACCCCGGCGGCGGACGCCCCGCGGCTGGACCCGGTCAACCGCTCGCTGATGCGTGAGGAGCGGCGGGCCGCGCTGGAGTCGCAGACGGGCGGAGAGCACCCGGAGTTCCAGGACGGCCAGGTCCCCCCGCAGGGCTACGCGCAGGACCAGTACGCCCAGGACCCGTACGCGCCCGAGCAGTACGCCCCGCAGGAACAGCAGGGCTACCCGCAGCAGGGCTACGACGGCGGCTTCGAGCCGTACGCCGCCGAAGGCGCCTATCCGCAGCAGCAGGACCAGCAGGGCGGTTACACGGAGGCCGGGTACGCGCCCGCCGAGTCCCCGCCGGATGCGTACGCCGACCCGTTCGCCGCGCAGCAGGGCGCCCGGTCCCCGCAGGGTGACTGGGCCGACCGGAGCGGCTACCAGGGCGGGTACGACCCGCTCGGACAGCCCGGCGCGGAGCCGGTGCCGGGCGTTCCGGACCCGTCGCCCGAGCCCGTGGGCTTCGACCCTTCCGGCGCGTCCCCGGACGGCGGCCACGAGTTGACCGAAGCGGGGCTTCCGCGCCGGGGGGCGGGACAGCAGCACTGGCAGCCCACCGGCCGGGGAAACGATCAGCCCGTCGCACCGGGGCAGCGGCCGCAGGAGCAGCAGGCCGGCGCGGACGGGGACGGCTCCGACGACTGGCGTTCGGCCAACGACGAACGCTGGGAGCGGGCCGAGAAGCTCCGGGACCCGAAGGCGGGTGGAATTACCCCCTCCGGTCTCCCCCGGCGCGTCCCCAAGGCCAATCTGGTCGAGGGGACCGCCGAGCAGACCCAGCAGGGCGGCCCCCAGGTCTCCCGCGCCCCCGAGGACGTCCGGGGCAGGTTGAGCAACCTGCGCCGGGGCGTCCAGCGGGGTCGTACCGCGGGGTCGGACACAAGTACTACCTACAACCAGGAGCGTTAGTGTGAGCCCGATGAGCCAGGCGGCGCAGAATCTGAACTGGTTGATCACCAACTTCGTGGACAACACCCCCGGGGTGTC
>NZ_JOCS01001778.1 GCF_000721935.1 Streptomyces sp. NRRL WC-3549 | reverse complement strand
CGTCGAGGGCGAGGATCTGGACGCCCTGATGCGCACTCTGGGCGGGACGCAGAGTGAGGTTGCCCTGCAGACGGTTCTGCCTGCGCTCGCGTCCTGGCGGCGTGACCGCCGCAACGGGGCCACCATCGACCGCTGGCGCTATCGCATCGACTGGACGCCGCTGGGCGAGGCGAATGTCTCCAGGCTCTCCGGACGATGGATCGTGCTGATACCGGAGGCGCTGCGCGACGATGCGACGGCCTGCGCCTGTGACGCGGCCCTGGCGGAGCACGGAGCACGCGTGACGGCCCTCGTGGTGCCGCCGGGCGAATCCGACCGGGACACACTGGCCGCACACCTCCGCCGACTCGTCGACGCTAGCGACGACGAAGTTGCCGGAGTGCTGTCGTTCCTCGGGGCGGACGAGAGCCCTGATCCCGTGCACCCTGCGGTTCCCGCCGCCGTGACATCGACGCTGGCCCTGGTGCAGGCTCTCGACGCCGTGGAACTTCAGGCCCCCCTGTGGTGCGCCACCATGGGAGCCGTGCAGGTCAGCGCGACCACCGACCGTACCGTGAGCGTCGCCCAGGCGCAGGTATGGGGGATGGGAAGGGTCGTCGGCCTGGAGCGGCCCGGTAACTGGGGCGGCCTCATCGACCTGCCGGCCGACGGGGTCGAGACGCGCATGACCGACAGCCTGTGCGGCATCCTCTCCGACCCGGCCGGAGAAGATCAGATGGCTCTGCGCCAGGCCGGCGCCTTCGGCCGCCGGCTGGTGAGGGCACCCCTTGGCGGAGCCGGCTCCAGCACTCCGTGGAAGGCCGAAGGCACCGTGCTCATCACCGGTGGCACAGGTGCCCTGGGCGGGCATGTGGCCAGGTGGCTGGCCGGGCGAGGTGCTGAGCGGCTCGTCCTGACCAGCCGACGGGGCATCGCCGCGCCAGGCGCAGAAGAACTGGAGGCGGAGCTCACGGCTCTGGGCACCAAGGTGTCAGTGATCGCCTGCGACGTCGCCGACCGGTCCCAAGTGGCCGAGCTCGTCGGGCGACTGAGCAAGGAAGGCAGCCCTGTCCGCAGCGTCATCCACACCGCCGGGATCAGCGACAGCGTCGCCCTCGCGGACACGGAGCCGGCCGCGTTCGCCGAGGTCCTGTCCGGCAAGACGGCGGGCGCCGCCCACCTGGACGAACTGCTCGGCGGAACGGTGGACGCGTTCGTCATGTTCTCGTCCATCGCCGGGGTATGGGGCAGTGCGCGTCAGGCCGCGTACGCCACCGCGAACGCGGCACTCGACGCGCTGGCCCACCGTCGCCGCGCCCGGGGCTGGGCCGCCACTTCCGTGGCATGGGGTCAGTGGGCCGACAGCGGAATGGCGGCCGGTGACACAGGCGAGCAGCTGACACGACTGGGCCTGGCCCCGATGGATCCGGGCCTGGCGGTTGCCGCCCTGCAACAGGCGATCGAGCACGACGAACCACCGATCGTCACGGTGGACGTGGACTGGCCACGGTTCGCCACCGCGTTCACGACCCTGCGGCAGAGCCCGCTCATCGCCGGCCTGCCCGAAGTACGGGCCGTGCTCGAGAAGACCGAGGGAACCGCGGAGACCGAGGCCGCCGGCACGGCCGACGCGCTGACCCGGCGTATGAGGGAGCTGTCGGGGCCGGAGCAGGACCACATGCTGCTGGAGCTCGTACAGGAGCGAGCGGCCACCGTGCTGCGGCTGGACACACCGAACGCGGTACGCCCCGACCGGGCCTTCCGCAATCTCGGGTTCGACTCGCTGACGGCGGTCGAGCTGCGCAACCGGCTCGCCGAGGCGACAGGCCTGCGGCTGCCGGCCGCGCTGGTCTTCGACCACCCGACGCCCTCCGCCCTCATCACCTACCTGCGGAGCAAGCTGCTTCCGGAGTCCGGCCGGGCCGGCAGCGAGGACACCGTCGCGTACGGCGACTTGGACGAGGCCGTGGTGCGCAGTGCACTGGCCACCGTGCCCCTGGACCGGCTGAGGGCGGCCGGACTGCTGGACACCTTGATGACGCTCGCGGATGAACACGACGGAGGACATGCCTCCTCGACCGCGGGTGACGACAACGACTCGATCGACGAGATGGACGCCGAGAGCCTGATTCAGATGGCTCTGGGCAACGGCGATTCCTGATGATGCGCGAAGTGTGGAGTTCATGATGGCTAGTTCGGGTGACAAGGTTCTCGAAGCGCTGCGCGCGTCTCTCAAAGAGGTCGACCGGTTGCGGAGGGAGAACACCCAGCTCACCGGCGCGGCCAGGGAGCCGATCGCGATCATCGGGATGAGCTGCCGCTACCCGGGTGGGGTGGCGAGTCCCGAAGACCTGTGGCGTCTGGTCGCCTCCGGTACCGACGCGGTGGACACGTTCCCGACCGACCGCGGCTGGGACCTCGACGGGCTCTACCAGGCGGACGGCGCCAACGCGACGACCTTCGAGGGCGGTTTCGTCGACGGTGCCACCGACTTCGACGCCTCGTTCTTCGGGATCTCGCCGCGTGAGGCGCTTTCCATGGATCCGCAGCAGCGCCTCCTGCTCGAGGAGTCGTGGAAGGCACTGGAGCGGGCCGGGATCGCCCCGACCTCCCTCCACTCCACCCAGACCGGTGTCTTCGTCGGTGCACAGAGCTCCGGCTACGAGACCAGCCTGCGCCAGTCCGACGACAACGTCGACGGCTACTACGTCACCGGCACCGCCGGCAGCGTCGTATCCGGCCGCATCGCGTACTCGCTCGGCCTGCAAGGGCCCGCGGTGACGGTGGACACCGCGTGCTCGTCCTCGCTCGTGGCTCTTCACCTGGCCGTCCAAGCGCTGCGTCAGCGCGAGTGCACACTCGCCCTGGCAGCCGGCGTGACCGTCATGAACAACCCCGGCGCGTTCGCCGAGTTCAGCCAGCAGGGCGGCCTCGCCGGCGACGGCCGCTGCAAGTCGTTCGCAGCGGCCGCCGACGGCACGGGCTGGGCCGAGGGCGTGGGCGTGCTTCTCGTGGAGCGGCTGTCCGACGCGATGCGCAACGGACACAACGTACTGGCGGTCGTACGGGGCTCCGCCGTGAATCAGGACGGCGCGTCCAACGGTCTGACGGCACCTCACGGCCCCTCTCAGCGGCGCGTCATCCGAGCGGCCCTCGCGAATGCCGCCCTCTCACCCGCCCAGATCGACGCCGTCGAGGCCCACGGCACCGGCACCGTGCTGGGTGACCCCATCGAGGCCCAGGCCCTGGTCGAGACCTACGGCCAGGACCGGCCGCAGGACCGCCCCCTGCTGCTGGGCTCGATGAAGTCCAACTTCGGTCACGCGCAAGCTGCTTCAGGTGTGGCCGGTGTGATCAAGATGGTCATGGCGCTGCGCCACGCCTCGCTCCCGCAGACCCTGCATGTGGACGAGCCGACGCCCCACGTCGACTGGTCGGCGGGTGCGGTAAGACTGTTGACCGAGCCGGCGGACTGGCCGGAGACCGGGCAGCCGCGCCGGGCGGGGGTGTCGTCGTTCGGTGTGAGTGGCACCAACGCGCACATCATCGTCGAGCAGGCACCGGTGCGGGACAACGCCGACGGCGCCGACGAGGCCGTCCCCGGCTGGGTCCCGCCGGTCATCCCGTGGCTCGTCTCGGCGGCCGGTGCCCAGGCACTGAAGACACAGGCCCAAGCCTTGCTCGCGCATGTGGAGACGGCTGACGCGCCCTCGGGCGCGCTCGACATCGGCTACTCCCTTGCCGTGGGCCGCGCTGCCCTCGAGCACCGGGCCGTGGTGCTCGCGGCCGGACGCGAAGACATTCTGGACGGCGTACGGGATCTTGCCGATTCCGGCGACGGGGCGCGGGTGGTCCGTGGAACGACCGCACCCGGTGGTCTGGCGGTGTTGTTCT
>NZ_KL585461.1:943-4958 GCF_000721935.1 Streptomyces sp. NRRL WC-3549 | reverse complement strand
CTCCATCGGTGAGGAGACGGGTTCGTGCCCGCCGGTCAAGAAGAAGTGAGGCGCGTTGCTTGAAGGGAGCCGCGCGTCTCACCGTTCATGTCCGGCCGGGGACGGTGAGGCGCGTGGGCACTCGGCCGCTGACGACGGCCGCACCGAGTCGGCCTCCACGGCGGACCACGCCCGCGCTTCGGCCCCGCTCATCCCCGGACCGCCGGTAGCAGCGACGGCCGGGTCACTTCGGCCACCGCCGGCCGATCGTCCGCCTCGTCGCGCGCCTGCACGAGGCAGTGGGCCGAGGGGCGGGCATCAGCCGAGGTTCTTGAGCGCCTCACGTACGGACAGCGGCGCCAGACGGTCCCGGGCCCCGTCGACGAACGCCCGTACGGCGTGAGGGTCGGTCTTGGCGTACTCCCGCAGGCTCCAGCCGATCGCCTTGCGGATGAAGAAGTCCGGGTGGCCGGCGCGGAGCAGGCAGTAGCCGAAGAGCCGGTCGGCGTCGGTGCGTTCCTGGTAGCGGAGCTGGTGCAGCAGCGCCGTGCGGACGACCCAGAGGTCGTCGTCCTCCGCCCACCGGTCCATCGTGGTCCGCAGGGCGGGGGCGGCCGAAACCAGGGGGCCCGCGACATGGACGGCGAGCACGTCGACGGTGTCCCACCAGGGGTCCGTGGACACGAGGTGACGCAGGACGGGCACGAAGCCGGAGGTGCAGCACCCCACATGACGGCGCAGGAAGTCGGCCGCGAAGTACCGGTACTCGCGCTCGGGCAGCTCCCAGCAGCGCAGGGCGATCGCGGTGCAGTCGGTCTCGTCCGGGCGGCCGGTCCCGGCCAGGACGGCCCGGGACAGGGCGCGCCGGTGCGGGGCGGGGATGCCGAGGAGGGGCGCGACGTTCCTCAGGTACGCGGCGGTGGAGACCGCGCGCCCGGGATCGGCCGCCTCGGGGTACACCCTGGTGAGGCGGAGCAGCACGGTGTCGGCCAGAGCACTGTCCGGTACGTGGGGGACGGCTTGGGCCGAGGGGCTCATGAGAGCACATTACGGCGATCACACGCCCCTTTCGGTTACTCTCCCCAAATGTTCGAGCCCGTCCCCGCCGCCCGGCCCGCCGGCGGTCTCGTGGTCCGCTGCACGAGGCTGCTGCTTTCCCCCTGGTCCAGGTTCTCCCTGCTCGTGGCAGTGCTGTTGGCTGTCTCTTATACACATCTCGACGGTTCGGCCGCGGTGGTGCTGTTCGCCGTCGCGTACGGCGTGTTCACCGTGGCGTTCGTACCGCGTCCGCTGCTGAACCTCGCGGCCGGCGCGCTCTTCGGGACGCAGGCGGGCCTGGCGGCGGCGCTCGCCGGGACGGTCCTCGGGGCGGGCGTGTCGTTCATGCTGGGCCGGGTGCTGGGGCAGGACGCGCTCCGTACACTGCTGCGCGGCAAGTGGCTGAAGGCCGCGGACGGGCTGCTGAGCCGGCACGGGTTCCGGTCCATGCTGGCACTGCGGCTCTTCCCGGGCGTGCCGTTCGCCGCGGCCAACTACTGTGCGGCGACGTCCCGGATGGGCTACCCGCCGTTCCTGCTGGCCACCGGGATCGGTTCGGTCCCCAACACGGCGGCGTACGTCGTCGCGGGAAGCTCGGCGTCCTCGCCGACGTCACCGCTGTTCCTGGCGTCGATGGCCTTCATCGTCCTGTCCGGTGCGGGCGGCGTGCTGGTCGCGTGGCGCAGGCGTCACCGGCTGGGCGCCGCGGGCGACGACGCCGCGTAGCCGGGGGTAGCCGGGTCTTGTTCACCCGCAGACGATACGCTGCCCGCGACCGACAGAGGATGTCCGGGGCCGTGGCGTCCCGTCCCCTCTTTCTGACCACATCCGCACGCTGCTGACGGCCTCCATGCCCGTCCGCCGTTGCACGAGCACTTCCGGGATGGCCAAAGCCCCATGAGCTGGTTCGAATCATTCGTCCTGGGCCTCGTTCAGGGACTGACCGAGTTCCTGCCGATCTCCTCCAGCGCGCACCTGCGGCTGACCGCCGCGTTCGCGGGCTGGCACGACCCGGGTGCGGCCTTCACCGCCATCACGCAGATCGGTACGGAGGCCGCGGTCCTCATCTACTTCCGGAAGGACATCGGCAGGATCCTTTCGGCGTGGTTCCGCTCGCTGACGGACCGCTCGATGCGCGGCGACCACGACGCCAAGATGGGCTGGCTGGTCATCATCGGTTCGGTCCCGATCGGCGTGCTCGGCATCACGCTCAAGGACCAGATCGAGGGCCCGTTCCGTGACCTCCGTCTGACCGCGACCACGCTGATCGTCCTGGGCATCGTCCTCGGCATCGCGGACCGCCTCGCGGCACGCGACGAGACGGGCGGCAGGCACCGGGCGATCAGGGAGCGCAAGTCGCTCAAGGAACTGGGCGTCAAGGACGGCCTGATCTTCGGTTTCTGCCAGGCGATGGCGCTGGTGCCGGGCGTCTCCCGCTCGGGCGCCACGATCAGCGGTGGTCTGCTCATGGGGTACACCCGTGAGGCCGCGGCCCGCTACTCCTTCCTGCTGGCCGTCCCGGCGGTGCTCGCCTCGGGCGTGTACGAACTGAAGGACGCCGGCGAGGGGCACGTCTCCTGGCCGCCGACCATCTTCGCGACCGTCATCGCGTTCGCGGTCGGGTACGTGGTGATCGCATGGTTCATGAAGTTCATCACCACCAAGAGCTTCATGCCGTTCGTCATCTACCGGGTACTCCTGGGCATCCTGCTGTTCGCACTGGTCGGCGCGGGTGTACTGAGCCCGCACGCCGGCGAGTCGGCGGGCTGAGAAGCTCCGTTCGGGCGGAGACCGCTCGTACTGCTGGAGTACCGGGTCGCAACCGGAGACGTACAGAGGGATGAGAGCCCTTTCGAAGCTCTTTTCCTTGATCATCTCCGGGGCATCTCCCAGATGATCTCGGGAGGCTGAGGGCTCCTGACGGCAGGAAGCCGGGGCAGGGCCCACCCGCTTGCGGGGGTCGTGGAAAGCCAAGGGCTCCCGCCGTGCGATCACCCCTGCAAGGAGAAGAAGAGGGGCAACGGCATACAGGCCGGCGACAAGGTCCGCACCACCCGGGTGAGGAGTCCTGGGCCGGGTGGACTTCACAGGCGTGGCGATGCGTCCCGCCCTTGGATGAGAGCGGGCGCAGTCGCGTCGCGAGAAGCGAGAATCACGTGACCGTTGCCGTTCAGCCGAGCTCCGGCTCAGGCACCTCGATCCACCACGCCTTCTCGAACCCGACGTCACCGGCGAAGAACGAGGCGAAGTGCCGGAGGACTGCATAGGCGGCGTCCCGGTCATCCCTGGGCCGGCTTGACCGGATCGCCTTCTCCGCCTGGCCGACGATGTGGGTGAAGCAGCGCTCCCACCCCTCGTGGCCAGGAAGTCCGACACGAGCGGCGCACTTGCGCTGCACGAAGTCGAGAAGCCGGGCCCAGTCCTCGCCCGCATGCTGGTCGACCTTCGCTGCCGCGGCGATGGCGTAGCCCGACGTGATGAGGCGATGAGTGAGGGCCTTGATGCCGACGACCAGTTCCTGCTGCTCCTTCGGCAGGGACGACCTGTCGAAGCTTGCGAGTCGACGGTACGGGATTCGAGCAGCTTCGCTGAACGACACCATGGAGAAGTACCGCTGCTCGTAGTCCTCGAACGTGCTGGCCGCACGAAGCGCCCGCTCGAACTCGACGCGGATTCGACGGTCGCCGAAGAGGTCTGCGACGCGGTCCGGGATCCTGAACATGCTCTGTCCGTTCCGTCTGGCCCCGCGCCGTCTTCAGCGGGCGCGTGGCGCGGGTGGCGCTCCACCTTGCCTCAGGTGCCACCCACTCCTCCTCCACTGTTTGGTCACAACTCCATCACCACCGGAACACCCTGATCCCCTGCCGCATACCGCACCGCTACGGTCATGGCTTCACGAACCGCACCTGGGGGGACAACTTGAACACCCGCACGCTCACCTCCGCGCTTGCCTGTCTTGCCGCGGTGACTCTGGTCGGCTGCGAGCCGGCCGCTACCG
>NZ_KL585461.1:0-690 GCF_000721935.1 Streptomyces sp. NRRL WC-3549 | reverse complement strand
GCCGCCACCGAACCCCCGGCCGCCGCCCCGTCCGCGACACCGTCCAAGACGGAAGAACCCGCGGAGTCCAAGGCGGTTCCCGACTTCGTCGGCATGGGCCTCCAGTCCGCGCAGGACAAGGCCCAGGCCGAAGGGTTCTACTTCCTGACATCCCACGACAGCGCCGGCCGGGACAGGCTCCAGGCCCTCGACCGGAACTGGAAGGTGTGCTCGCAGAACTATGCGGCGGGTAAGAGCGTCCCGGTCGATACGAAGCTCGACTTCGGGGCCGTGAAGCTGGAGGAGACGTGCCCGGCCGTCGACCAGGAGGAGCCCGTGGTCGAGGGCGGCAGGATGCCGAGTCTGTCGGGCAAGTCGGTGAAGGCCGCCCGCAGGGCACTTGACCCGGGTACGTCGATCACCGTGACCGATGCGGCTGAGGGGCGCATGGTGCTGATGGAGAGCAACTGGCAGGTGTGCACCCAGTCTCCGAGCCCCGGGGCGGAGTTGGTGGGGCAGCCGGTCGAGTTCACGGCCGTCAAGTTCGAGGAGGCCTGTCCGTGACGACGTGGAGTGGTGCTGTCGCCGGTGCAGCTCTGCGCGGTGGACGGCGCGAGAAAAGGCCAAACCGCCTCCAGCTCAACCTTCGAGAAGGGCAGCTTCCCACTGAGGCTCCGCCAAGCTCATTTTCGCAGGTCAGTGGGGCTGGTG
>NZ_KL585460.1:19715-23201 GCF_000721935.1 Streptomyces sp. NRRL WC-3549 | reverse complement strand
GGCACAGGCGGTGCCGCCCTCATGGTCTGGTTCTTCGTCGCTCTCCTCCATGTTCCTGAGGGCTATCGCTGCTGACGCCCAGGACGTCGAGTGGGGCAGCTTCCGCGTCCAGCCCGGACTCCGCGGCGAGCGTGAGGCACTACGTGTCCTTCGCGCGACCCGCCAGGGTGCGGTCCTCGCCTCCACAGCCGCTATCAACCAGCTCAAGGACCTGATCATCTCTGCACCCGACGACCTCCGCGCCGAGCTGCGGGCACTCAAGCGTCCCGCCCAGGTCACCTGCTGTGCCCACCTCCGAGACCGCCCGGCCCAGAACCTTGAGCACCGAATGACAGCAAGGGCCCTTCGATCCACCGCCCAGCGCATCCAGGCCCTGCAAGCCGGGGCCAAAGACCCTCGAGAAGGAGATCCTCACCCTGGTCCGGGGGATGGCCCCAGAGTTTCTCGGCCTACTCGGTGTCGGGCCGATCACCGCAGCTCAGATCCTGGTCAGCTGGTCTCATCAAGGTCGGTTCCGCTCGGAAGCTGTCTTCGCTTCCTTTGCCGGCGTCTCGCCGATCCCTGCCTCCTCCGGGCTCACCGACCGACACCGGCTCAGCCGGGGTGGAGACCGACAACTCAACCGAGCCATGCACGCTCACCTTGCTCCGGATGCGACTTGGCCCCGCCACGGAGGCCCACGTCGCCCGCAGAATCACCGAAGGGAAGACCCCTCGCGACGCGCAGCGTTGCCTCAAGCGAGTCATCTGCCGCTCGATCTTCAAGACCCTCGAACGGACTGACCGCACCACGATCGGGAGCGTCGAAGAACTTGTTCAAGCGGCTCGACACCGACATAGCAGCCTCGAGGGGCATGGCCGGCTGGACCCAGTCATGATGTCGGCGCCGCACGCGATGATGGGGGAGTGGACTACAGCCTCGTGATCGCCGCCGCCCAGGCCGCCGGCCCCTGCCAGCCCGGCGAGGAAGCCTCCTGGGGCCGCCGCGTGCACACCCTCACGGTCGACCTGCACATGGTCGCCAAACAGGCCGCGCAGGACATCGACCGACTGGAGAGCGCCAAGACGTTCGTCGCCTTCCTGGAGAAGGTCGAGGTCGAGGAGACCAGCCGTCGCGGGCTGCTCACCCTGCGGCCGCCGTCCGGCGACGCGGAGAACATCCGGACCGAGCAGGAGGAGACCGACCGCGGCCGTCAGCTGATCGAGCGGGCCCGCTCTCTTGTCGGACGGTGGGTGCTGGTCTACCGGTACAACCTGGTCTACCGGTACAACGAGGAGAAGGCCGGCAACCGCCAGCACAACGTGCGTATGCTCGCCCACCTCGTCGACCTGGGCGACGGAGCGATCTCGGTGAACATGGCGAAGAAGGTTCTCCTGGACGACGCCGCCGGTGTCGTGGCGCGCGCCCAGGGCGCGTGGGAGAGCGTGGGTCTGCCGGACACCGGCACGATCAGTGTGGAACAGCTGCAGAAGGCGCGTGCGGAGCTCACCGGGTGAGCCTGCCTCGCCAAGAGCCGTGCAGCAGCTCCACAGACCTCAAAGCGTCGCAACTGTCCCACTGGAACGTCCCGGCCCCCGCTCGGTGCGAAGGACCTGGAGTCCTCCAGAAACGCGTGCGGGGGACGGCAAACGCGTGCGGGGGACGGCCCAGGTGGCGCGCGTCCTGTCCGAAGCTGCTTCCCGGGCTCAGCTCGTGCCCGGGCGGACTTGGATGCTGTGGTGCCCGCCGTCGGTGTCCCGATATCCCCGGTGTCTCCGTCCGCGGATCCGGTGCCGGCATGGGCGGGGCCGGTGCGTGCCCTTTCGCCCTTGGCGATCAGGTGAGCGCCGCAGCCCGGCACCTTCAGGGTGGAGCCTTCCATTTCGTTCATCGCTGAACCCTTCTCTTCACTGTGACCCACCCGCTCTTCGATGGTGCCGTCACCGGTCGAGCCCTCGCTGTCGGCGCTTTTCGTCATGAATCAGCGGGGGCGAGAAGGCGGCGCCGGAGGCCGTCGCCTGTCGGCGGGACACAGCGCCGATCTGCCAGGCGGCGGCGTACAGCAGGAGCGCGACCGCGAAGGAGGCACCTGCTCTCTTTGCGGCACCGGTCAGTACGCCTTCGGCGAGGGTGCCCCAGGGTGCCTGGATCGTCTTGGAGGGATAGGTCGTATCGCTCGAGCCGCCGCCCAGGTCGACGACGGTCGGGCGGCTGTAGTCCACTTCCGTCTCATAGCGGTAGGCCTTGAAGTCGTGATGGGCGTCAACAGCGCCGCCGAGCAGGGGGGCCACGACCAGCACAGCCACCATGTTCCACCGCGTGAGGGGCGACAGGCGGGCAACGGTCCCGCCCTCGGCGCGCAACCGGCCGCGACGGCGCCACAGATACCGGCCGACGGCCGCCAGGCCGAAGACGGTGCTCGCGTATTGCAGCAGCCGGGCGACCGACAAGCCCCCCAGTGCCGAGGCGTGCAGAGCCTCCACCTGGATGACCAGGAAGTCGCCCTGGGTGAAGGCGTCCCAAACGGAGTGAGAGGCAATGCCGGTCAGAGCGGAGACCAGCAGCCACACGATGTACCGGGCCTTGGCCGGCAGACCGGTTGTGCGCTCCGGTTCTGGGAGGCCGAGGCCGGACGGGAGCAGTGCGGTCACCGGCGCCCGCAGCACCTGGTACGCGACCACCAGGCCGACGGAGGTGGGCAGATTCACCAGAAGGCCCACACCGAGGGAGTGGGTCTGCGTGGCGTTGAGGAGTGGCCCGTACCAGTCCTCGGCACTGGTCTCGGACAGGCCGAGGACGGCCAGGAAGTACGGGGCGTCAGGGGCTACGGCACCCGCGACCAGAGCCGAGGGAACGAACGGCCGACGCATCAGCGGCAGCACCGCGGCGGGGTGGGACAAGGTGAACGGCAAGTCGGTGATCTTCCCTGCTCGGACGAGACCGGCCAGAGGCCACTGCATGCCGCGCTACGGGCGCCCCTGGGCTGAGGCGTCCGAGATCGCGCGACCGGCCAGTTCCCAGGCAGCACTCACGGATGGAGCTCTGGAGAGAGTATTCATCTCAACGGACTATTGCCAAGTGCGTGGACCACGGTGGGCTGCCGACGCGAAGAGGCCACAAGGCAACAGCTCTTGGCGCGCTTGACGGCGCCGGCCGCCCGCCGTCGGGCGGCCGGCTGGAGGAAGAGGCAGGCAGGGTCAGCGACGACGGCGTACGGCCTGGCAGGCCACCGTTGCCGCGGCCGTGACAGGCAGCAGGAGGAGGATGCCGAGCACGGGCCGCATGTCTGCCCAGGCGTTCGTGTAGGCGTAGGCGACCAGAGGCGGCGAGGCCGCGGCCATCGCGCCGAGCTCACGCAGACCTGACGAACGCGAGCGCAGGGCGACGGCGACCCCGGTGAAGGCGAGGACCAGCATCGGCCAGGCGCCGTAGTCCGTGGTCACGCCGAAGGCCCTCGTGTTCACGACAACCACGGGAAACCACGCCACGGCAGCCATGGCTCCGGCC
>NZ_KL585460.1:16947-19532 GCF_000721935.1 Streptomyces sp. NRRL WC-3549 | reverse complement strand
TCAGAGATGTGTATAAGAGACAGCTGTCACCGCGCCGATCCGCAGGGCAGGCGAGCACGACGGCAGTGGTCAGCAGCGCCGCCGCGACAGGAGCGAACGCACCCTCGCCGGGCACGGGTACGGCGACCGTCCACAGCACGGCCCTCCCCAGCAGCCCGCACACGGCCACCCCCACGCCCGGCGCCCATCGGCCGGTCAAGGCGATGGTCATGCCGAGGCACACCAGGAGCGAGAACAGCAGCGACAAGGCCCAGGGACCGCCCATGACGGAGAGTTGGACCCACACCGGAGCCGGCGAGAGAACGAGTTCGGCGTACCAGCGCGTCAGATGCAGCCCGCTGCCCACCGCACCGGCCGCCAGCGCGAACGGGGCGGCCAGGGCGAAGAAACGCCCGGCAGGCGACGCCGAGTCAAGGCCCAGCCGAACCCGCAGAGCGTGCGCGACCAGGTCGGCGTCCGCACGCAGCCGAGCCGGACGCGGCAGGCCCGCCGTCATCTCCCGGTGCACGTCGACGATCTCCTGCCCGTAAGCAGCCCGGTACGCAGCCGGGTACAGACGGATGAGGGGATCGCTCACGCCGGCGCCGCCGCGCCGTCCGCCAGACGCCGCCGGACCTCCCGGGCGGTCGCGGCCAGCCGCTCCGCCTCGGCCTCCAGCCGCACCCGGCCGGCAGGAGCGAGAGCGAAGACCCGACGAGCCCGGCCGCCCACCACCTCCTCACGCTCCACCTGGATCAAACCCTCCACCAGCAGCCTGTCCAACGCCCCGTAGAGCGCCCCGGTACGCGGCGTCACGCGGCCGTCGGTGATGGCCTTGACCTCCTGGGCGATGGCGTACCCGTGCCGGGGCGCATTCGCCAGCGCCGTCAGCAGGAGCAGCGCCAACTCCTGCATCCCTCGTTCACTCATGCCAACAGAGTATTCCGCCCGACGGACCCTCGGCGGATCGGGGGAAGTGTGTGACCGAGACACGCAGCAGGCCGACCTCAAGCACAGCCTCCCCCGGCAGCACCGGGCCCGCGATCAGGCCGAACTCGCCGCCGAGACCCGCCGAGACCCGCCGCTTCCTCCGCAGACGCCAACGCCAACCGCACATCGTCCGCGGCTGCTTCGGTGGCCCACACGTCCGCTATGTCCTGGACGAGAACCCCATGAGTTTCTGATCAATAGCCCCGGCGAAGCCATACTCGAGTGCGTTCCACCCGGCCCACGGACGGCGGCGGGCACCTCTTGGCACAGCATCGAGCAGGCACGGCCGGGAACGGCAGGCCCGGCCAGCGGAGTCCGTACGCGCCGGCCTCCGCTGCTCCGCCGACGCCGACCGTTTCATCACCGCCAACCCCGAGGTCGAACTCCGGCCGGTACACCGAACAGGGCGGCGATGCCCGCACCGTACCCTCGCTGCCGATGCGGCTGATCCTCTGTGACCGCTCCACAGCGGTCGTTCCGGTGAACCGGGGCACCAGCCGGGACGGCGCGTTCATCATTCACCTGTCCAGCGTGGTGACGGCACTCAACGAACTCTCGACCTGGTCTGGGAACGTGCCACCCCGCTGGGTGACGCCCCGTCCCCCACACATGAGGGCCCCAGCGAGCGTGATCTCGCACTCCTGAAGATGCTGCAGGACGGCTTCACCGACGAGGGCATCGCACGGAAGCCGGGCGTTTCCATCCGCACCGTCCGGCAGCTCATGGCAGACCTGCTCAAGCGTCTCAGCGCCCAGAGCCGTGCCCAGGCCGGCGCGGAAGCCGTACGCCTCGGCCGGCTCTGACCCCTCCCCGCCCTTCCAGCACTCGGGTCGTTCAACCCGACGATCTCGACGGCTTGCCGCGGGGCTTGTACTTCCCCCGCCGACCGGCCCCGCACAGCTCCACGCCCCCCGTCGGCCCTTGGCCGAAGCCGCCGGCCGGACGCGGTGCTCCCTGCCGCGAACCGTCGTCGGATCGGCCTCCCGCGCCGCCGTGGCCGACGCACCCTGGTGGGAGCACGCGGGGTGACAGGGGCGGCGGTTCCGTCAGTCGGGCAGCGGATGCACGGGCACCGACGTGTCGGGCTCACCCCGTTGCACCCGCACCAGCCGGTGCTGTTCCGAGGTCAGCCCCAGTTCGGCCACCGGGAGTTTGTCACCGAGCAGCGCCGCCTGCGTGGACTGGGACAGCGACAGCGTCACCCCGACGGCGGCGAGTTCCGCGAGCGACACCATCCCCTTGACCGGCACCACGGGCGGCGGCGGGGGAGGCGGAGCACCGGGCGGACCGGCGGACGCGGTCTTGACCTGTTCGGGCACGACCCGCACGCCCAGCCGTTCCGTGAAGAGTCCCGCCACCTCTGCCAGCCAGCCCGCCGCCACGGCCGGATCGAGACCGGGCCGGACGGCCCCGCTCATGTAGCGGCCCGACTTGTCGTTCACCGTCCACCGCTCCAGCTCCTGACTCCACCGGAACTCTCCGGAGATCCGGCCCATCCCGGTGTCCGACCGTCCTGACTCACCGAAGCGGGCCGCGACGCCCGTGTGCCCCAGCCCGTCCAGGTCGTCCCGCAGCTCGTCCGCCGTCAGGTCCGGGGTCACCCGCCGCATGCCCGC
>NZ_KL585460.1:14778-16781 GCF_000721935.1 Streptomyces sp. NRRL WC-3549 | reverse complement strand
CCCGCAGCTCGTCCGCCGTCAGGTCCGGGGTCACCCGCCGCATGCCCGCGAGCAGCGCCTCGAACTGCTCGGGCGTGACCATCGCGCTCGGCCGTTCGCTGCCGAGCAGGACTCGCCCCTCCGCGTTCACCGTGTAGATCCAGACCGCGTCCCTGTTGCCGGTGATCAGCAGGGCGGGGTCGATCTCGTCCAGGGGTGTCCACAGCGGGTTCACCCGTACGTCGCCGACGGCGTCCCGCTCCTCGGGCTTGACGCGTTTCGGAGCCACGGTCTCGCCGAAGACGAGCAGGTCGGTGGGTTCCGCGGTGCTTCCGTCGTAGTGGTCCCTGCCGTTGTAGTGGACCTCGATCACTCGGGAGGCACCGCTGGGTCCGACCCTGCGGGTGTCGGCCAGGCGGCCGTTCCACGCCACCTCGATTCTGGCCTCGAACGCGTGGGCGAGCAGGGGCAGGAAGATCTCGCCGACGTCGGTCATGTAGCGGTCCTCCCAACGGGAGACGGCGTCCAGGACCGCGTAGGTCTCCACGGTGTCCAGCGGGGCCGTACTCGTCGGGTACACAGCGGCCAGCTCCGCGCGCAGGCCCGCCTCCGACCGGTCGGCCGGCGTGTCCGCGTCCACGCCGTGGTGCGCGAGCAGCGGGACGAGCCCGGCCCGGTGGAGTCGCGCGATCCGCTGTCCGAACTCCGTCACCGTCGACAGGCGCAGCTGTCCGATGACGGAGTGGGGCAGCCGGCCTTCGCTCGCGGTCAGGTAGGTCCGGACGGCCTCGCGCATCGCGCTGACGACAGCGGTCTCCGGGCCGCCCGGCCCGTACCGGGTCGCGGACCCGACCACCGCGCGGCTGCTCAGGTCCCCGCGTACGCCGTTCGCGTCGCCCAGCCAGGCGTACGCGTCGGGGTGGGACTCCGCCAGGCCGGGCAGTCGGCTGCGTACATGAGCGGGGTCGCTGGCGATCAGCGAGAAGAAGAGGCACTCCCCGGTGCCCGGAACCCGCACCGGCCGCCCCCTGGCAACAGCGCCGGGCGGAAGCGGAGCGGGCCGGGACGGCGGAGCGGGCGGGGACGGCGGGGTGGGCGGGGACGGCGAGGCGGGCGGGGCCTGCTTCGGCCCCGGCTCGTCGGTCGTGTGGCCGTGCTTCGGCCGGTCGAACCGGGGCCCGGTCCCCGACACGTCGGTTTCGGACCCCTCCGTCCCGCCCGCCGGATCGACCACGTCGACCACCGGCTTCGCCGTCCCGGCCGTCTTCGCCGAGGGCGCCTCGGTCTCCGCACCGGTCTCGTCCGTCACCTCCACCGCCGTTTCCCGTACCGCGAGCTGGTAGTGGCGGCCGACCAGGCTCAGCACCACACGCGGTCTCGGGCCACCCGCCCGTACGTCCAGCGAGCCCGCCAGGTGCCCGGTGGGGTCGGACGGGCCCGGGCCGAAGTCCTGGAAGCGCCCCTCGCCGTCCACGACCGTGATGTCGACGTCGAACGTCCGGGCGGCCAGCACCGGCAGCAGGTCCGCGGCCCCGTGGTCCCAGCCCGCCTCGCCCTCCGTGTCCCCCGGGCGCGTCAACTGGGCGACGGCCAGCGCGGCCCGGGCTTCGGGACCAAGGTCCACGGAGTACGGGATCAGGCCGCCGAGCCCGTCGAACTCGCGGCCGCCAGGGGTGTCCTCCCCGAGCGGCCCTGACCCCCGCAGCCCCGCCCCGGTGGCCTCGGCGTCGCTGAAGGTGTCGGTGACGTCCGGGGCGACGGCGTCGAGCAGGTCCGCGTCCGACGGGTCCATGAGCCTGGCCGCGAGCGCCCGCCGCACTGTGTCCACCGTCGCCCGCCGGTCCGCGAGGTCCACCCCCCGGTCGGTGAGCAGGTCCGGCGCGCTCCTGCGCAGCCCCTCCACCAGGGCGTGCAGGAAGGCGTCCCCGTCCTCCGGTACATCGTGCACGGCGTACGTGACGTGGTCGGGCGAGGTCAGCCGGGAGCCCTCGCCGGTGCCGGTCCTCGTGTACACCGGCGGCCGG
>NZ_KL585460.1:12253-14532 GCF_000721935.1 Streptomyces sp. NRRL WC-3549 | reverse complement strand
ACCCGGAGCGCCGCGGCGGCCACCGCCTCCTCGGCACGGCGCACAGCGCGGCCGGCCTCCTCCGCGGGCCCGCGCAGGGCGGCCACCCGTGCCTCGGCGGCCCGCAGTCGCGCCTCGGAGGCGGCAAGCGACCCACGGGCCGCCGTGATGTGCTCACGCATCAGGTCGGCCCAGCCGTCGTGAGCGACTTCACCGGCGGACTCCACGAGCGCGTCGAGTTCTGTCCGGGCCGCCCCCACCTGCTCCCGCACCTCGTCCCGGTGGGCCGTCGCCGCCGCCAGGGCGCTGCGGGGACCCTCCTGTCTCTTATACACATGGACCTCTCCGCGTCGGCGAGGGTGATCCGTGCGGCGTCCCGCTCCTCCCGCAGGCCGGTCGCAGCCCGTCGCTTCTTCCAGTACGCCTTGTCGGCGTCGACCCACGCCTTGCTCGCGCTGCCGACGGCGTCCCAGGCGGCGCCCACCCGGGCGGGGAAGTTCGTGTCGTCGATCAGCCCGAGCTCCCTGGCGACGTCGTCCCTGACCCAGACCAGGGCGTACGCCTGGGAACTCACGGCCTTCGGCCCGGGCCGGACATGGCCGAAGGTGCCGCCGACGAAGCGCCCGACACGGGTGTCCTTGACGCCCCGTCGTACGTCGGCGACGCTCAGCCAGGAGGTCGGGACCGCGAACAGGAAGACCCGCCCCGTCTTGGGCTTCGTGTTGATGGAGGTCAGCTGGTCCGCCGAGGTGGGCAGCGCGTCGCCTTCGGCGGCGTAGGGGCCGGTGCCCGACCCGCCCAGCTGGTGGAGCCCCGTCTTGTCGGAGCTGATCAGGACACCGGCCCCCAGCGCGGAGTCCTGGGCGTTCTCCCGGCCGACGGTCGCCGCGGCGCCGGCCCCGGTCCGCCGGAGCACCTCCATCTTCTTGCCGTCGGCGACGGTCAGCAGCCGGGCACGGCTGAAGTCGGGCTTGGCGTACAGGTCGAGCTGAGCCCTTTCGTCGCCGACGATGTTCTTCTCGCTCAGCCCCGGGATGCCGTAACCCTGCGGCGTCGTCGCCCGGTGGTAGTACGCCGTCAGGGCGGCGTTGCCGGTTCCGTCCTCCAGCGCCTGGGCGGATCCCGTGCCGAGCCGGGTCAGCCCGGTGTCCCGGGCCCGGCGGGGCGCGTCGGGCCCGTCCATGGAGAACCCCGCGTCGTACGAGAGGGCGAGCGCGTAGGTGTTCGCGACCTGGATGTCGGCGAGACCGACGATCCGGCGCACGTCGAAGCCGGTGTCGGGGAAGCGGAACGGTTTCAGGGAACCGTCCCCGTGCAGGGTGTCGGGCCCCAGCACATACGGCGAGACGTCCTGCCGGGGCGGGGCGAGCGCCGTCAGGTCCGGGGCCTCCAGCAGGTCCGCGCCCGGATCCGTGTCGGGGGCCATCAGACTCAGGGGGACGTGCTCCCACAGGGTCCCAACGGGCCCCTCCTCGGTGAGGACGCGCTTGCCCCGGAACCGGTCGAACCCGGTACGTACCCCGCCCCGCCCCTCCGGCGGCGGATCGTCCGCCTCCAGCGTGATCCGGAGGGTGTAGGGCGTCGCGATCTCCGCGTACGGTTCCGTCGAGGCCACCCGGAACACGGTCAGGGTGGATTCGGTACGGCTCTCGCCGCTGGATTTCCGGCCGGATCCGGTCTCCGTGAAGGTGGGGCCCGCGGCCACCGCCGTGGAGTTCTCGGTGTGCACCGCCTCGCCGACGAGGTATCCGAAGTCGGCGCCCTTCGTGGACTCCGCGCTCTCGGTGACGGTCTCGATCGCCCGCCGGTTCTCCTCCATCTCCACGCTGTGGTCCAGCATCGTGAACGCCGCCTCACCGGGCACGAGTCGGACCCGGATGCGGATCTGCCGCCTGCCGAGGCGGATGCTGTGCCACCCCCAGGCCCCGGTGCGGGCGGGAACCGACGCGCCGCCCCCCGTCATCTCCTTGTCCAGGGACCGCAGGACCCGTGACGAGACCAGGGTGCGTACGCGTTCCCGGCCCGCGTCGTCGAGACCGAGCGTGGCCACCCGCCGTTCGAACGCGGCGAGCACCGTCGACGGGTCCAGCGCGTTGACGGCGTACGTACCGAAGTTGTTCTCCCTGAGCCACGGCTGCGGGGACCAGCGGGCCCGGGTGTAGCGCGGCACCTCGCCCATGCCGTCCTCGATCAGCCCCACGAGGTGGGCGCTCTTCTCCGGTACGTGGGCCAGCCAGCCGCCGGGCACGGTCGTCATCCGCCCGGCCGCCGCGGCCAGCCGGTCGGGCACCAGCGGCCTG
>NZ_KL585460.1:11083-12019 GCF_000721935.1 Streptomyces sp. NRRL WC-3549 | reverse complement strand
GGGAGCCCAGCAGGCTGGACGTCAGCGCCAGCCAGTGCTCGGCGGTGCCCGACACGAGTACCTGGTGGCCGAAGCCCTTCCGGTTCATGTCGTGGACGAAGGAGCGGGCCACGGTCCTGCTCGCCTGGTCGGCCGTCGACCACGGGGAGGCGACCAGGCCGTACGTGCCGAGCACTCCGGGCCCGGTCGCGTGGGAGCGGGCGTAGACGATCTGCCCGCCGGTGAAGAAGGTGCGGGTCCTGGTGAGCTTGCCCGCCGACTGGCCGCTGCCGCCGAGCACCATCTCCGTGTCCATCGGCACCGCTCCGGTCAGCGCCCGGACGCCGTCCACCGCCGTCAGATGCCGGAAGGTCGCCCAGAGGGTGGCGTACGGGCCCTTGCCCATCAGTCCCGAGGCACTCCAGCCCAGCGGCCCGGAACTCTGGTCGAAGTTGGCCGTCAGATACTGGGCCTGGAAGGCCCGGAGCACCGCCTCACGGGTGGGCGCGCCCTCCTCGGTGAGCTGCCACGCGCCGCCCGACCCGGAGGTCATGACCTGGCCCAGCGCCGCGACGAGCGCGGGGGAGGGCACGACACCGACGGTCAGGAACGGATGGTTCTGCAGCTCCCGGAACATCCGCGAACCCCGGCCGTCCGGTGTCACCGGGCCCGCCTCGCCCACCAGGTCGGCGGCGCGCACCAGGCTCCCGGGCCGGGACAGGTCGCCCAGTGCCAGCGCCCGTGCCCGGTCGGGCCGCAGCGTGCGCACCGGCTGCGTGGCGACGGCCGTGTAGGGGTTGGCCGCCCCCCGGCCGTGCGGGTCGACGGCGGGGGCGTGCGAGGCCGGGATGCTGATGAGCACCTGCCCGGTCCGGGGGCCCCCACCGACCGTACGGCCGCCGGGCGTGGTCCCGATGAGCAGGTCCGGCGGCTGCCGGAAGACGAACGGCTGGGTCC
>NZ_KL585460.1:8576-10837 GCF_000721935.1 Streptomyces sp. NRRL WC-3549 | reverse complement strand
GTACGTGGCCGTCGCGCCGAAGCCGGTCTCGTCGTCGGACTGCCACCCCCAGCGCACACCGGCGCTCGGCCCGCCCGCGTTGTGCGGGGCGCCGATGTCGTCCGCCATCGGGTCGCGGAACGCGAGCAGCCCCTCGACACCCGCCTCCCCGAGGCGCTTGGCGCTCTTCTGCCCGTCCACCCGCTCCACACCGACCGAGCTGTAGCGCAGCTTGAAGTCGTCCTGCACACCCTCGAAGCGGCGGTTGGTCAGCTCTCCGCGCAGCCATATGTAGCGGTGACCCTGCCCGATCCGGCCCGGCTCGACGAAGCGGACCCGGATGCCGGTCGTGGTCAGCGCCTCCAGATTCCCGGCCATGCTCCGGTGCGACAGGGCGGTGAGCACCTCGAGCGTGTTGGCGAGGGCCGTGCGGTACGTGTCGTCGTCGCGCCACCGCGACGGCAGAGGGCGCGCGCCGGCGGACGGCCCGAACGGGGCCGGCCGGGCCGCCGTCCGCTCCCGCCACGTCCTGCGCTCCGGCGGCGCCAGCTGGTCGAGCCGCGCGACGAGCCCCGGGTACGCCGCCGCGAGCGCCGTCAGCACCTCGTCGGCGAAGGTGTCCAGAAGGGTGCGCCGCTGCCCCGCGGGGTCCGGCGGCCCCGTTCTCGTACCGTCGTCGAAGGCGAACTCCTCCACCCGGTGCATGCCCAGGGTGTGCGGCCGGTCCCGGGTCAGGTACGCGGGGGCGAACGGCTCGGGCGCTCCGGTCCGCAGCGCACGCCGCAGCCCGTCGTCCCAGCCGGCCAGCCGCCGTGCCTCCGTACGGGTCATCCGGTCCACGCTCCACGTGTGGAACCGCCGGGGCGGGGTGGTGCTGCCGCTGAGCTGGACGTGGACCGTCTTGCGGACCAGATAGAGGCCGGTGAGGTCGCCCTTGACCTGGCCGGCCGACTTGATCGCCCCCGACCCGCCCAGTCCCGCGGTGCGCGACACCGAGAAGAGAAAGCGGAACGCCCCGCCGAACTGGAGCCGGAGATTGAGGGTGCTGTCCGCCAGGTCGAAGAAGTTGAAGGCCGGGCCCGCGACCCCGTCGATGCCGACCGCCGCCGTCTTCTGAAGACTCCGCTCGTTGCGCACGGTCAGGGTGTTGATGTCGCGCATCTCGGCGTCGGCCGTCTCCGTGATCAGCGTCGCCCGGCCCGGCACGACGTCGACGACGAAGACACCCAGGGGCGTGCGGGCCTTGTCGTCGGCGAACAGCGGCACGGTGGTGACGCGGCCCCGCGACAGGGCGGGGCTCTGCCGCTGGAAACTCAACGAGGAGAAGAAGGAGTTCAGTTCACCGTAGGCGGTGCTGCCCGGTGCCACGCCGATCTCCTGCGCCGCCCAGTCCCGCATCCGGGAGACCGGCCCGAAGCCCTCCGTCCTGACCAGCCGGTAGGACGATCGCCGGTCGAGCTCCATGGAGCGGGGGATGCGCCCGGGGACGGCCTTGGTGCTCGTCACACTGTCCGGCAGCCGCACGGACAGCCCGTTTCGCACCGCGAAGCCGCGGAGGGCGGGCGCGGTGCCGGCCAGGGGCCGGCCCTCCGCGTCGGTCACCCGCAGCTCGTAGTACACGTGGTCCAGATAGACCCGGGAGCCGTCCAGCGAACGCGTCTCCGTCTGGGTCGTCCCCTGCTCGGTCTGCCCGTACCCCACCCGGTCGGTCCGGCCGAGCCGCAGACCGATCCGTCCGAAACCGCTGAACGCCGCCGCCCCCACCGGCCCGACGGGCCCGCCCAGCGCCATCTGGGTCACCGACTGCATGGTCTTGTTCTGCCCGGCCGCCGCGACCGAGCGGTGCATGCCGTCCACCTTCACGGGACTGCCGTACGTGTCGGTGAACTGCTCCCAGTCGCCGTAGTGGCGCACGGTGACCGCCAGCTTCCGTACACCGCCGTCCCGCGCCGTGTACGGGAAGACACGCCCGTCCCCGGCCAGCGTCTTGGGCTCGTGCGTGAACGCGTACGCGACGTCGTCCATCAGGGCCGACCCGGTAGACCGGCCCTTCCCCGGCGGCGCGGGGCGCACGGTGTCGCCTCCCTCCGCCAGCACCCGGCCGATCTCGGCCAGCGCCTGCCCGGTGCCGCGCAACTCGACGTCGCTGTGTCCGAAGGTCATGCCGCCGGAGACCAGCGAGAGGAGGACGTCGGGCGGCACGTCCCCGATGAGTTCGCCGACGTCGTCGATGTAGGCGGGCATCCGGGTGCCGTTGCCGAAGTCGACCGGCTCCCGCCGCC
>NZ_KL585460.1:6932-8376 GCF_000721935.1 Streptomyces sp. NRRL WC-3549 | reverse complement strand
CCCGCCGAGCGGGCGGGGCAGGCTCCGGTCCAGGACGGGCGGCCTGGCGCCGGGGAGTACGGGGGCGTACGGCTCGGCACCGAGCGCGCGGCCGGCCGCGGCCGGCTGAGATGCGGACGGCGGCACGGTGACGGACGTGGCCGCCGTCGTGGGCGCGGGCGCGGTGGCAGGGGCGGTGATCGGGGCCGGGACGGCGGTGGGTGCCGGTGTCGCGGGGGTCGACCCGGTGGTGCCGGGCCGGACAGCAGGTGGGTCCCCTATGTGTGCCGCGATCAGGTCCAGGTGGCGCCCGCGCAGGCCGCCCTGGGCGAGCCCCTGGGGCGCGGGGCGCCGGTAGTCCCCGAGAAGGCTTCCCCCGATGTCCGGGCGGTGCGGTGCGACCGCGTGCCGGGACTCGTCACGCAGGCCGAGCATGTGCGAGATCTCGTGGGCGTAGTCGACGGGATCGGCGTCCGCCCACCACGCGGACCGTGTCATCTGCCGGTCGCGGCCGACGAGGTGGACGTCGAGACCGTTGGGGTGCGGATCACTCTCGACGCGCTCCACGGTCACGTGCAGGAGGTCCCCGTTCGGCAGCCGGTGGCCGGGGGCGTTGAACACCGTCTCGACACCGCTGAGGACCTTCTCCCAGACGCCCTCCGGCAGCCCGCCGGAACGGCCGACGCCGACCTGGACGGTCAGATCGGTGACCAGCTCGCCACCTGCCTCGAAGCGCCGTACGTCGAACTTCGACCTCACCACGAACTGGGTCGTCTGCCCAGGCCGTTGCGGGTCGGGCGGCGCCGACAGCGGATCGACCCAGGTGTGCGAGCGTGCCTCCGGCACCGCACCGGCACGCGCCGCCTCCCAGGCGGGCGAACCGAGGGCCCCGCGCCCGGATGCCGAGGCCCCGGATGGCCCGGAAGCCTCCGGACTCTCCGGCGTTCCGAGGCCGTCCGGGGCCGCTGCGCCGGACGGCTCCTGTCGTTCCGCGGACCGCATGCCCGGCGACGGCGGTGTGGATGCGGCCGACGGGGCCGGGGGAGTGTCCGGCCCGTAGGCGGGCGTGGTGGTGGCGGGAAGGGCCGGGGACGGGGCGGGCACGGGGGAGGCCGGGCCCGGCACACCCGTGGCCGACGTGGTGGGAATCGGCGACGCCGGTGGTACGGACAGGGCGGTGGCCGTGGAGTCCGGCGCCACGGCCGGTGCGCTCGGCGGCGTCACGCCAGTGCTTGCGGTCTCGGAGTCGGCGGTCCCGGAACGGGCGGTCCCGGAGTCGGCGGTCCCGGCATCGGCGGTTCCGGAATGGTCGGGCAGCTCCCGCCCCGGCTCATCGGCCGGGCCGGTCCGGTCCACGCCGGGCGCTCTTCGCGCGGGCGGGGGAGAAGCGTCCGGTGAAGCGGTGGGCGAGGACGACACCGGGACGTGCGGCACGGTGGCCGACGCCCCCGACGCCCCCGACGCC
>NZ_KL585460.1:6513-6666 GCF_000721935.1 Streptomyces sp. NRRL WC-3549 | reverse complement strand
GACGCCCCCGACGCCCCCGACGCCCCCGACGGCTCCCTGCCGAGGGTGGCCTTCGTGTCGTCGCCGCTCATCTCCCTCACCTCGGCCGACCGTTGCGGGGCCCCGGTTGCCGCGCCCTGACCGGCCGACGGCCGTATCGCCTCCGCGGGTGCC
>NZ_KL585460.1:1896-6251 GCF_000721935.1 Streptomyces sp. NRRL WC-3549 | reverse complement strand
CGGACTCCGGAGGGGGCAGAAGCGTCTCGGCGAGCGGCGGCAGCACGGCCCGCTGCGCAACAGGCGCGGAGCCCCAGGACGGCCCCGACGCACCACTTCCGAGCAGGGCGGTGTCCGACAGACCGCTTCGGACACTGTCCGACGGCACCGGGGCGGGCGTCGAAGCGGGCCCGTCGACCGTCTGCGAGGACGTCGCGAACGGTGTGGACGTCAGAGACGTGGACGGCACGGGCGTCGTGGGCGTGCCCGACGCCCTGGGCGCTACCGACGTCGTGGCGGGCGGGGACGGAGCCGCCGGTGGGGCCTCGGGCGCCGGGGACAGGAACGCGGGCGGCACGGCCGGCAACGGCATGGTCACGGGAGGAGGCACGGTGGCCGGAGGCGTCGTGGCCACGGGATGAGGCACGGCGGCCGGAGGCGTCGTGGTCAGGGGCAGGCCGCGTTCCATGACCGTGCCGGGGCCGGTACCGGGCCCCGTGGACGGCGCCGTACGCGCGCCCGGCCCGTCGCCCGGGGTACCGCCCTTCCGCGGCGGATCATTGAGCCTGCCGGGAGCTACCGGCGGAGCGAGGAACTTGCCGTTCAGCCAGAGTGCTCCTCGGCCGACCGCCGACTCGGCGTACATGCCGAACACCCCGCTGGTGCCGGACCCCACGAAGGTCTCCCACTTGAACTCCCATGTCCCGTCGAAGAGCCCGGTGACCAGCACCTCCGCGAGCGTCTCGCTGAGTCCCGAGACGACGAAGACCGCCGGGACGTCGTACGCGTCGTTGAGTCCCTTGGACAGAACGGGATTCCGCTTCGGGAAGTCGGTGTTCAGGTGGTCGAGGTACTGGCCGCCCCCGTTTCTGAACCAGTTCTTGAAATTGTTCGAGAAGTGTCCGAAGACGCTCCCGAAGACACCCCCGAGGGCACCGAAGGCCGCCGCCTTGCCGACATCACCCCAGTCGATGCCCGACGGTCTGCGGCCCGGCGGGTTGACCGCGATCTGGGTGAGCTTGACCGCCAGCGTCTGGATCGCCTCGACGAAGGCCTCGCTGAGCGCGGGTGCGAGGTGGGTCATCCGCAGCAGCCGGTCGATGATCATCAGCAGTGCCAGCCTGCTGCGGGCCCGGGCCAGTGCCATCTGGGAGATCGAGGTGCCGCCCGTGAAGAACGCCAGGGCGGCCAGGAAGGCCAGCTCGATCAGGAGCATGACGATTTCGGCGATGATCTCCCACTTCGACTCCTGGATCTTCATCGAGTAGTCGATCTGGCCGCGCGCCATGTCGTCCAGCTGGTCGACGAACCCCTGGAGCCGGTCGACCCCTCCGTCACCCGTCAGCAGGGACAGCCCCTGGGTGTACCCACGTGCGACGTCCTCCGGAAGCGCGTGGCCGGCGTTGCGCACGGACCGCTGTATGGCGCCGCGCAGTTCGACGACCCGTTTCGCCAGGTCGAGGTAGAGGTCACGGCTGTTCCAGGCCAGGTTCTCCCTGGCCTGCAACGGCATCTCGCCGAGCAGGACCCAGAGCATCTTCCTGACGTCCTCGGGGAAATCGATCTCCCGCACTCAGTGCTTCCCCTGCCCGCCCTGGCCCTGGGAGCCCTCATGCGTTCTTCTGCCGTGGGCCTCGATCCGTTCGGTGGCGTCGGTGCGGGTGCTCTCGATGTTCTCCAGGTTGGCGAGCGTCGCCGAGACCAGTGCGTCCAGCGCCTCGTACAGTCCCTGGACGACGTCGGCGCAGTACGTGTTGTTCCGCTGGTATCGCGGACGCACCTGGAGGGCGAAGTCGTCCGTCCAGCCGGGCCAGGCCGTGTAGGCGCTCTCCTGGTGCCGGAAGTCCTGCACCATCCGCTTCGCCAGGACGGGCAGGCTCTTCATCTCCTCGACACTGCGTCGCAGACCGCTCGGGTCCGCCTCGTACACCCCGCTCATCCCCGGACGCCCTGCTCCTGGACAGGCCGGGGACCGGCCGCGGGGGCGTCGGCGGGGACGGTGAGGCCGATGGCCGGGGCGGGAGTACGGAAGGGCGGGCGGCCTGGTCCGGCCATCTCCGTGACGGTCATGGGGCCTCTCTCCTGGAGCCGTGTACGCCCGAACAGACGCCGCTGTCCGAGGTGTTGGTCCGACGGATCGTAAGCACGGAGACCCGCCTGCCGGGGCGCTCCGGCAGGCGGGGAGGCCAACCCTCCGCCGGCATTCACGGCCGCGCCCCTGACCGTTGTCCGGCCGTTCATCACTCCCGGTCCATGCTTGCGTCGCACCCGTGTATGCCCGCTCCGTGCCTGCGGTTCCGCGTGACGGGACGTCGACTGCGAGAGCAGCAGAGGTCCAACGAGTCGCTCGACGGGGCCTGACGTGCTGTTGGTCAGCGACGTCGGACGGGCGGAGGATTCACTCCTCGACACCTGCGGCGCGCGGGGCGGCGACCACGAGCGCGTACGTCTCCACGGCCCCCGGAGGCCGGTCGGCCCCCGGCGACCGTTCGGCGCCGGGACGCGCATCGCTCAGCGCCCTGGCCGTCGTCTCGGAGTGCCCCGGGCCCACCCACGCCCAGGGCCTTCAGGCCGGCCCTCGGCGCCGGCCTTGGTGCTGGTGGGCTCGTCTATTCAACTGTCGCGAGTTGTCGGTGCTGCTGAGCGTGGTTGTGACTTTCCGTGATTAGCAGCGAGATGTCCCCCAACCCCGCTGCTCTTGCGTCAGCTTGTGGTGCCGCCGCAGTTCCGTAGAACGTTCAGAGCCCTGTCGAAGGCCGAGTCCCTCTTCTTGTCGAACTCGTCCTTGGTGAAGACCGGCTCGGTGAGGTGCGGCGGAATGCCTGTGCCGTCGAAGGTCCTGCCCGAGCGGGTCAGGAACTCCTCGTTCGGTAGCCAGGCCGACATGCCGTTGGGGAGTTTGCGCTGCATGACGTCCGAGAAGACACCCTGTGTGGGCTGTCCGATCCGGACCGTCTTGCCGGGTCGGTCCATGAGGGCCTGGGTGAAGGTCTCCCCCGCGCTGACGGTCGAGCCGCCGGTCAGCACGGCGACCGGTCCGGTGTAACGGGGCCCCCGGGCGGGCGTGACATACGCGGGCTGGGGGCGGGTGTGCCGGGTGGGGTCGGCGGGGTCGTTGCGGGCCCGCTTGGAGTAGGCGAGGTAGGGGGTGTCGGTGAGGCGCTCGGCGATGTGGATTCCCAGGGCGTCGGAGCCGCCGCCATTGATCCGCAGGTCGATGACCAGGCCCTTCAGGCGCTGGGTGCGCTCCTGGTTGAGGACCGTATCCAGCGCCCTGTCGAGCTCGGTCAGCTGGGCGGCGCAGGGGGCGCCATCGCCCGCGTATCCGCCGAAGCCGGAGATCCGCAGATAGCCCTGCCCGCCGGGGAGGTCGGCGTAGGTGATCCGCCCGTTGGCGAAGTCCTGAAGATTCCGGGCGTTCTTGAGGTCGCGCGCCACGATGAACTTCTTGACCTTGGCGTCCAACTCCTCGGTGGGCACGACGGTGCCGGGGCGAACCTGCGCGAAGACGAGATCGCCGTCCTGGACGGCAACGTGGGCATCGTAGAGCGGCTTGACCATCTCGCTGAAGACGGCGTAGAGCTCGTCCCTCGTCGTCCCAACGTGTACCTGGGGGCCGTATTGGTCGCGCACAGCGTGCCAGTCGATGCCCTTGGCGGAAAAGAAAGGGTAGTTCTCCTCGAAGGACTGCCAGAAGACGTCAAAGGCAGCGAGCGGGCCCTTGGGGGCCGGACGCGCGCAGGCGTCGGGCAACTCCGGGATCCGGCGCAGGTTCCGGTCGCCGACGGAGCCTTCCACCCGCAGGAACCCGCGGTCGCGGTTTCCTTGGTTGCGCACGGTGAGGACAGTGCCGTCGGGCATGGTGTAGGTGTTGGGGCCGGTCCGCTGCGCGGAATCGCCCTTGAGACAGCTGACGGCGGTGGTCTGGTACTCTTGGAAGGTTCCGTTCCGGATGGATAGGACTGTGCCGTAGCCGTCCATGCGCCAGATTCCGTCGGTGGTCGGCTGGTGGGCGGTGGCGGCCGGCGCGGCTTGGCCGGCGAGGGCCAGGGCGACGGCGGTGGCCGTGACAATGCGCACGATCCTGCCTTCTCTGTAGGCGACTTACTCGGGACAGCCCCACGGTCGCCGACATGGCGTTCTCCCGGCCATCCGGCTGTCCGGTTGATCGAAGGTGGGGCCAGCCCCCGCAACCGGCAGAGCCCGGGGGCGATCGCGTTCAGGGACCGACCATCGCGGACCATGCCACGCTACTCATGGGCTCTCCTGTTCAGCTGCGTGTTTGCCTGGGTCATGTCCCCAGGTCCTCCTGCACGGCCAGGCACTCGGCGAGCAGGTCGACGACGTCGCGCCAGGCTCGCTGCGCGTGGCGGGCG
>NZ_KL585460.1:468-1666 GCF_000721935.1 Streptomyces sp. NRRL WC-3549 | reverse complement strand
AGAGATGTGTATAAGAGACAGATGCCGGGGCGCACGGTGTGGTCGACCGGCGGGTGGTGGAAGGCGTGCAGGGCTCCGCCGTACACCACGAGGCGCCAGTCGACGCCCGCGCCCTGCATCTCGGCGGCGAACGCGTCCCGTTGCGCGGGCGGCATGATCGGGTCTTCCGACCCGACCCCGGCCCATACCGGGCAGCAGATGCGCGCCGCCTCGCCCGGTCGGCCCGTGATCAGCCCGTTGACTGTCGCGATCGCGCGCAGGTTGACGCCGTCGCGCCCGAGTTCCAGCGCGATGGCGCCCCCGGTGCCGTAGCCGACGGCGGCTATCCGGTCGGGGTCGGTTCGCGGTTCGGTGCGCAACACGTCGAGCGCCGCATGGCCGATGCCCCGCATCCGGTCGGGATCAGCGAGCAGTGGCATGCAACGGGCCAGCATCTCTTCGGGGTCCCCCAAATAGCGCCCACCGTGGAGGTCGAAGGCCAGCGCCACATATCCCAGGTCCGCGAGAGCATCGGCCCGGCGGCGCTCGACGTCGCTGAGCCCCGTGCCCTCTGGTCCGAGCAACACCGCGGGTCGGCGATCGATACCGGCCGGGAGCGCGAGGTGCCCGATCATCGTCAAACCGTCCGCCGGGTACTCGACCGTACGCGTCGTAATCGCCGTCATGAGACTGGACTGTAGTGATCACCGAGCCCGGCCCGGCCGCTGTTCTGCCGCTGGCAGAACAGCGCGCGTGTCCCTCTGGGCTTCAAGATCATCTCGTTGCACCTTTGGTGCGTACCTCACACCCCAACCCGTCGGCTACTCCGCCAGCGGGCGCCACGTCCCCCTCCGGTTCCCCGCACTTCCGCCCCGAGAATCCGCGAACCCGTCGGCTTGGCGGTGGGAGGAACTGTGCAGGGCCCCGCAGGCCGGCTGGCACGGCATGGCCAACTGGATCAAGGCGCTGCTGATCCTCACCGGCGTGTGCGCGCTCATCATCCTGCTCGACACCGCCGGCGACATCTTCGACGCCACACTGAACCGACTGGCCGACTCGGTCCCCGCCACCCGGGCCAGCACCAGTGCCTCCAGCGAGCTGTGGGGCGTGGTCGACAACCCGATCCGCTCCTACATCGCCCGCACACCGCCAGCCTCAGCAGCTTTGCCGCCTACACGCTCTGGCAGCTGACGGGCCTGTTCCTGTCTCTTATACACAT
>NZ_KL585460.1:0-268 GCF_000721935.1 Streptomyces sp. NRRL WC-3549 | reverse complement strand
CGCCTCACCTGGGTCCTGTGGGGCGCAGTCAGCGCAGCCGCGGTGTGGTCCCAGGCCCCGGCCCACGGACCCACCCTCGCCGCCGGCATCGCTGTCCTCGCCTGGACCATCGCCTCCACCCCCGCCCTGCGAGGCCTGAGCCTGCGCCCGGTCGTCAACAACGTCCTCCCGCCCGCTCCGGCCTTCCAGCCGCAGATCGAGATCCGGCCCGAGATGCACATCCCCGCCCGGCCCGGGACTGTAAAACGTTTGGCTCTGTCCCGTAGTC
>NZ_KL585459.1:775-5297 GCF_000721935.1 Streptomyces sp. NRRL WC-3549 | reverse complement strand
CCCCCCGCCACATCGACCTGCCCACCTACGCCTTCCAGCGGCAGCGGTACTGGCCCAAGAACACCTGGCCTCAGACCGGGGACGTAGCCGGACTCGGGCTGCGCACCGGCGATCACCCGCTGCTCGCGGCCGCGGTTGGGCTGGCCCACACGGACGAGTTCCTCTTCACGGGGCGTCTGTCGCTGCAGACACAGCCATGGCTCGCCGACCATGCCGTCATGGGTTCGGTGCTGCTGCCGGGAACAGCCTTCGTCGACCTGGCCCTGCATGCGGGTGATCATGTGGGCTGCGAGTCGGTGGACGAGCTGACACTGCAGGCGCCGCTGGTGCTCCATGAGTCGGCAGGCGTCCAGCTGCAGGTCGTTGTCGGCACCCCTGAGGCGGACGGGCGGAGGCCTGTCAGCGTGCACTCCCGTCCCGGAGAGGCAGACGCCGAGGAGAGCGACTGGACCCAACACGCCACCGGACTGCTCGCGCCCGTCGACGCCGCTGTCGAGTCAGCTGCCGAATCATCGGTCCGGGAGTCCCTGCGGGTTTGGCCGCCGCGCGAGGCGACGGAGATCGATGTCGAAGGGCTGTACGAGCGACTCGCTGCCCAGGGATTCGGCTACGGCCCGGCATTCCGAGGGCTGCAGCGGGTCTGGCGCCGTGGCGAGGAGGTCTTCGCCGAAGTGGCGGTGGCCGACCTCGACGTGGCCGGCTTCGGTGTGCACCCGGCGCTCCTCGACTCCGCTCTCCACTCCCTCGCCGTGGGCGGTCTGCTGGGCGGCGGCGGGCCGGAGGACCCGGCGAGCGGCGAGCGGCGCGGCTGGCTGCCGTTCTCCTGGAACGGTGTGTTCCTCCGCGCCACCGGGTCCACCACGCTGCGGATGCGGATCGCCTCCGCGGGCCGCGACAGCACGATGTCACTGGTCCTGGCCGATGCCGCCGGTCAACTCGTCGCTCACGTCGACGCGTTGGCAATGCGTGAGGTGTCCGCTGAGCAGTTCGACGACCGGGACCGTGCCACCGCGGACTCGCTGTTCCAACTGAGCTGGGTCGAGGTCGCCCAGGACACGTCCTCGGAGCCGGATGGTGAGGCACGGTCCTTGGCGGTGCTGACCGTGCTCGCCGATGGAGCCGGCCCGGGCCCCGACGGTTGTGACGTGTACGCGGACATGACCGCGCTGACCGCAGCCCTCGACGCGGGGGCCGCAGCTCCGGAAGTCGTCCTGATCGACACCACCGACAGCGCGCCCGAGGACGCCGACGTCCTCGGAGCCGCGCACCGCACAGCGCACCGTACGCTCGGGCTCCTGCAGGAGTGGCTGGCCGATGCGCGCTTCGACGCGTCCCGGCTGGTCGTCGTCACCCGTCGGGCCGTCGACACGGGCGGCGACACGAGCGCCACGACCGACCTGTCCGCCGCCCCGGTGTGGGGCTTGCTGCGGTCGGCGCAGTCGGAGAACCCCCAGCGCTTCGTCCTGCTGGATCTGGACGAAACGGCGCGGCCCGACGTCGGTGTCGTACGACGTGCCGTGGACTGCGGTGAGCCGCAGCTGGCCGTACGCGGGGGAGCGCTCCTCGCCCTCCGCTTCGTGCGGTCCGGGCAGGACGGCACACTGCTGCCGCCTGTGGACGGGACGGCCTGGCGGCTCGACAGCATGAGCAAGGGGACGCTCGACGGACTGCGGCTGTTGCCCCACCCGGAAGCGCGCGGCGAACTCGAATCCGGCCAGGTGCGCGTGGCCGTACGCGCAGCGGGGCTCAACTTCCGCGACGTCCTGATTGCTCTCGACATGTATCCGGGACACGCCACGATGGGCATCGAGGGTGCCGGCGTCGTGCTGGAGACCGGCTCCGGCGTGACCGGGATCGTGCCTGGTGACCGGGTCATGGGCCTGCTGAGCGGCGGTTTCGGCCCCACCGCGGTGACCGATCAGCGCATGATCGCGAAGATTCCCGACGGATGGTCGTTCACCGAGGCAGCCTCGGTGCCCATCGTGTTCCTCACCGCTTACTACGGTCTGGTCGACCTCGCCGCACTCCAGCCGGGGGAGTCGGTCCTCGTGCACGCCGCGGCGGGCGGTGTCGGCATGGCGGCCACACAGTTGGCGCGCCACCTCGGCGCCGAGGTGTTCGGGACGGCAGGCCCGGGCAAGTGGGACGCCCTGCGGGGGCTCGGGCTGCACGACGAGCACCTGGCGTCCTCGCGCACGCTGGAGTTCGAGGAGCAGTTCCTCGCCGCCACCGACGGACGTGGCGTCGACGTCGTGCTGGATTCCCTCGCCGGGCCGTTCGTGGACGCCTCGCTGCGGCTGCTGCCGCGCGGCGGTCGGTTCGTGGAGATGGGCAAGGCGGACGTACGCGATCCCGAAGCGGTCGCGCATGCCCATCCGGGAGTCGCCTACCAGGCGTTCGACGTCATACAGGCAGGGCCCGAGCGGATCGGCCGGATGCTGGCCGAGGTTGTCGCGCTGTTCGAGAGCGGGGCACTGCGTCCACTGCCCGTGCGGACCTGGGACGTCCGCCGGGCACCGGAGGCCTTCCGCTTCCTCAGCCAGGCCCGGCACGTGGGAAAGGTCGTGCTCACCGTTCCGCAGCCGCTCGACCGGGACGGAACCGTGCTTCTCACCGGAGGCACCGGATCGCTCGGCGGCGTACTCGCCCGGCACCTGGTCGCCACGCACGGTGCCCGTCACCTCGTGCTGGCCGGCCGGAGCGGGCCTGACGCACCGGGTGCTCAGGAACTCGCCGCCGAACTCAAGGAGCTCGGCGCCACAACCGTCACCCTTGCGGCCTGCGACGTCTCCGACGCCGACGCGCTCGCCGGCCTTCTCGCCGCCATCGACCACGAACACCCGCTGACCGCCGTGGTCCACGCCGCGGGTGTACTCGACGACGGCATCATCTCCTCGCTCACCGGCGAACGTATCGACGCGGTGCTCAAGCCCAAGGCGGACGCCGCCTGGCATCTGCACCGGCTGACCCGCGATCTGGACCTGGCGGTGTTCGCGCTCTTCTCGTCCACCTCCGGCCTGCTGGGGGCGCCCGGCCAGGGGAACTACGCGGCCGCCAACGCCTTCCTCGACTCGTTGGCCCAGGTCAGACGGAGGGAGGGGCTCGCAGCGACCTCCCTCGCCTGGGGTCCCTGGGAACAGGCCGGCGGCATGATCGACCGGCTCCGTGGGACGAGCGCGGGCCGCAGCACCCGAGGAGGACTGACCAGCCTGTCGGCACAGGAGGGCGTGGCCCTCTTCGACGCCGCCCTCGCCGTCGACGACGCCGTTCTCGTACCGATGAAGCTCGACACGGCCTCCCTGCGCGGCCGGGCGGACGAGCCGTCCCTGTTCAGGGGGCTGGGACTCGGCGGGCGCAGGTCCAGCAGGCGCAGCGTGGCTTCGGCGGCCATCGAGGCATTCACGCTGACCGAGCGGCTGAGGGGGCTGGACGAGTCCGAGCGGACGCAGACGCTGGTGGAACTCGTCAGCGCTCAGGCGGCCGCTGTTCTCGGACACTCCGACGCGGGCGCCGTACGCCCCGGCCGGGCGTTCAAGGAGCTCGGCTTCGACTCCCTCACCGCCGTGGAGCTGCGCAACCGCCTGGGTGCTGCCACGGGCCTACGGCTTCCCGCATCGCTGATCTTCGACTACCCGACTCCGGCCCTGCTGGCCGGCCACCTGCACACGGCGCTGGTCGAGACAACCGGAGCACCCGCGCTCGCTGATTCCGCCGTGCGGGCCGGAGCCGCGGACACCGACGAGCCGATCGCGATCGTGGCCATGAGCTGCCGCTACCCCGGCGGCGTCAATTCGCCCGAGGACCTGTGGGAGCTGGTGGCCACCGGCACCGACGGCATCTCGGGCTTCCCCACCGACCGCGGCTGGCACCTGCCTTCCTCCGACGACGGCTCCGACCTGCCCCACGAGGGCGGGTTCGTCCACGACGCAGGCGGTTTCGACGCCGCCTTCTTCGGGATCTCGCCCCGTGAGGCGCTGGCGATGGACCCGCAGCAGCGACTGCTCCTCGAAGCGGCATGGGAAGCGTTCGAGCGGGCCGGCATCGACCCCTCGTCCGTACGCGGCAGTCGTACCGGCGTCTTCGCCGGAACATCGTCCTCCGGGTACGCCACGTCGCTCGACCGGATCCCCGAGGGTGTCGCCGGACATGTGCTGACCGGTACCGCCGGCAGTGTCGTCTCAGGTCGGGTGTCGTACACCTTCGGCCTGGAGGGGCCCGCGGTGTCGGTCGACACGGCGTGTTCCTCCTCGCTGGTGGCGCTGCACCTCGCCACGCAGGCGCTGCGGGCGGGTGAGTGCTCCATGGCGCTGGCGGGCGGCGTCATGATCATGGCTGACGAAGGGATCTTCGCAGAGTTCGGCGGGCACGGCGGCCTCGCCGGAAACGCCCGATGCAAGGCCTTCTCCGACGACGCGGACGGCACCGCATGGTCCGAGGGCGCCGGCCTGCTGCTCCTCGAACGACTCTCCGACGCGCGTCGCAACGGCCACCAGGTGCTGGCGGTGGTCCGGGGCAGTGCGGT
>NZ_KL585459.1:0-609 GCF_000721935.1 Streptomyces sp. NRRL WC-3549 | reverse complement strand
CACAGGCACTGCTCGCGACGTACGGCCAGGGCCGACCGGACGGCCGCCCCCTCCTGCTGGGCTCGCTGAAGTCGAACATCGGTCACGCACAGGCAGCTGCCGGTGTGGCCGGTGGTGATGGCGATGCGGCACGGTGTGCTGCCGCAGACCCTGCACCTGAACGAGCCGTCGCCCCAAGTCGACTGGTCGGCGGGGGCCGTTGAGCTCCTGGCCCGGTCGGTGGAGTGGCCGGAGAAGCACGAGCCGCGTCGGGCAGGCGTGTCGTCGTTCGGTATCAGCGGTACGAACGCACACGTCATTCTTGAGCAGGCACCCGTGGAGGACATGCCGGGGACCGCGGCGGGCAGGACCCCACCGCTGAGCAGTGCGGCGCTGCCTTTCGTTCTCTCCGGGAAATCACCCGACGCCGTGACGGAGCAGGCGGCCCGACTCGCAGGGCTGCTGGACCGGCAGCCCGGGCCGGCCCTGCAGAACGTGGCGTGGTCGCTGGCCACCGCCCGTACCAGGTTCCCGCATCGTGCTGTGCTGGTCGCAGGCGACGCAGACGCACTCCGGACGGCTCTCGACGCCTGCGCTGCCGGTCGTTCCGGTCCGGGTGTGGTGCGGGGT
>NZ_KL585458.1:452-5044 GCF_000721935.1 Streptomyces sp. NRRL WC-3549 | reverse complement strand
GCGAGCACTACTGGCCCGCCGCCGCGGCACGGTGGATGGGTGACGTCTCCGCGTTCGGACTGCGCCCTGTCGGACACCCGATGCTCGGTGCTGCGATGACGCGGGCCGACGCGGACGGGCTGATCATGACCGGCCGCCTGTCGCTGCAGACACATCCGTGGCTCGGTGACCACGCCGTGCTGGGCGCGGTCCTGCTCCCGGGCACGGCCTACGTGGAACTCGTCCTGCAAGCCGGCGAACACGTCGGTTGCGGTCTCCTCGAGGAGCTGACGCTCCAGACCCCGCTGGTGCTGCCTGAACACGGCGGAGTCGCCGTACAGCTGACCGTGGGCGCGGAGGACGCGGAAGGCAAGCGTTCCGTCGCCCTGTACTCCCGGCCCGCCGAAGGTGAGGACGGCGCCGTGCCTTGGCAGCAGCACGCGGCCGGTGTGCTGGCCCCTGCGGGCGCAGAGGTCAGCGATCAGGAGCTGGCCGACTGGCCGCCCCGCGACGCTGTCGCGGTGTCCGTCGACGGGCACTACGAGGCCCTGGCCGAGCACGGCTACGGCTACGGCCCCGTGTTCCAAGGGCTGCGGGCCGCCTGGCGTCGTGGCGAGGAGATCTTCGCCGAGGTCTCGCTGCCCGACGGTGCCGAGGCCGAGCGCTTCGGTCTGCACCCCGCCCTGCTCGACTCCGCCCTGCACGCGATGGGGCTGAACGGCAGTGGCGAGTCCCGGGGCGATGCGCCGGCAGTCGGTCTGCCGTTCGCCTGGTCGGGCGTCTCCGTGTACGCGGTCGGCGCTTCCGTGCTGCGGGTGCGGATCACCCCCACGGCGTCGGGCGTCCGCCTGCTGGCCGCCGACGGTTCCGGTTCGCCGGTCGCGCACGTCGAGTCGCTGGTTCTGCGTCCGGTGACCGCAGAGCAACTCACGGCACCCGGAGCTGATCAGGACGCGTTGTTCCACCTCGAATGGACGCCCCTCTCCGTGCCGCCGCTGCCGTCGGACGGTCCCGCCCGACGGTGGGCCGTGATCGGGGAGGGCTGGCCGGTTGCCCTGGGAGCCGAGCCTTACGCGGAGCTGGCAGCCGTGGATCCTGCCGTCGGCCTCGTCCTCGTCACACACGGCGGCGATGCCGGTGACGACCTGGCGTCCGACGTGCGCCGGAGTGTGCACGAGCTGCTCGCGCTGGTCCAGGAATGGCTGGCTGATGCCCGCTTCGCCGACGCCTTGCTGGTGGTCGCGACCTGCGGGGCGGTCGTGCCCCGCGGGGAGGACGAACTGTCCGACCTGGCCGGAGCGGCGGCCTGGGGCCTGATCCGCTCGGCACAGTCCGAGAACCCTGGCCGGCTGGTCCTCGTGGATCTCGACGACTCCCACGCCACGCTCCTCCCCGCACTGGCCACGGGCGAGCCGCAGCTCGCCATCCGTGCCGGTGACGTGTTCGTACCCAGGTTGGGCCGCCCTTCGGCCGGGGAGTTCCTCGTACCGCCGTCCGGGGACGCACCGTGGCGGCTGGACATCACGGAGAAGGGCACTCTCGAGAACCTCTCGCTCGCCGGCTGCCCCGACGTGGCCGAGCCCCTCGCCCCAGGGGCGGTACGGGTCGGCATGCGTGCCGCAGGTCTGAACTTCCGCGACGTCCTCATCGCGCTGGGCGTCTACCCCGGTGACGCGACCATGGGTATCGAGGGCGCCGGAATCGTACTGGAGACCGGGCCCGGGGTCACCGGGCTGGAGCCCGGCGATCACGTGATGGGCCTGTTCTCCGGGGCGTTCGGGCCGGTTGCGGTCACCGACCGTCGCACGTTGGCCCGTATCCCGGACGGCTGGTCCTTCACCGAGGCGGCATCGGCCCCGGTGGTCTTCATGACCGCTTATTACGCGCTCGTCGACCTGGGACGACTGCAACCCGGCGAGTCGGTCCTGGTGCACGCCGCCGCAGGCGGTGTCGGCATGGCAGCCGTGCAACTCGCGCAGCACCTGGGTGCCGAGGTCTTCGGAACCGCGAGCAGCGGCAAGTGGGACGTGGTGCGCTCGCTCGGGCTGGACGACGCGCACATCGCCTCCTCGCGCACACTCGACTTCGAAGGACAGTTCCTCGACGTCACCGAAGGACGTGGCGTCGATGTCGTCCTGGACTCCCTCGCCCGGGAGTTCGTGGACGCGTCACTGCGACTGCTGCCGCGTGGCGGCCGGTTCATGGAGATGGGCAAGACCGACATCCGAGACGCGGAGGTGATCGCCGAGAACTTCCCCGGCGTCGCCTACCAGGCCTTCGACCTCATCGAGGCCGGCCCCGAGCGGATCGGTCAGCTGATGGCCGAGGTGCTCGCGCTCTTCGACAGTGGCGCGCTCAAGCCGCTGCCGATCCGTACCTGGGACGTGCGGCAGGCGCCGGAGGCGTTCCGCTTTCTCGCCAAGGCACGCCACGTCGGCAAGGTCGTCCTGACCGTGCCCGAACCGGTGGAGCGGCACGGAACGGTCCTGGTGACCGGAGCCACCGGCGCCCTCGGGGGACTGGTCGCACGCCACCTCGTGGCCGAACACGGGGTGCGCAGCCTCGTCCTGACGGGCCGTCGCGGGGCATCGGCCGTCGGCGCGGCCGCGCTCGCCGCCGAACTGACCGAGGCCGGAGCCGACGTCGTGCTGGCCGCCTGTGACGTCACCGACCGCGGCCAACTGGCAGCCGTCCTGGCAGCTGTGCCCGAGGACCGGCCGCTGACCGGGGTCGTGCACGCCGCGGGAGTCCTCGACGACGGTGTGGTGTCGTCCATGACGGGCGAGCGCCTCGACACCGTGTTGAGTCCCAAGGTCGAAGGCGCGGTCCACCTGCATGAGCTCACCGCGGGGCTCGACCTCTCGATGTTCGTCACGTTCTCCTCGGTGGCAGGCGTCTTCGGCGGACCCGGCCAGGCGAACTACGCGGCGGCCAACGCCTTCCTCGACGGTCTCGCCCAGCAGCGCCGTGGCGCGGGGCTGGCGGCGACCTCACTGGCGTGGGGCCCCTGGGCCACCACCGACGGGATGCTCGGACAGCTCGACGGCTCCGACGTGGACCGTATGGTGCGTTCCGGCGTCCTCCCGCTCTCGGACGAACAGGGACTCGCCCTCTTCGACGCCGCGCTGGCCTCTCCACGGGCAGCGCTGGTGCCGGTCGGCCTTGACCTCACGGCCCTCCAGACGCAGGCCGCCGCAGGTGCGCTGCCCGGAGTGTTCCGCGGACTGGTCCGTACATCCGGCCGGCGCCGGGCTCCGGCCGCCGTTGCGACGGGTGCGTCCACCCTGGGGCAGCGCCTCGCCGGGCTCGCCCCGCAGGAGCGCGACCGGGAGCTTCTGGACCTCGTACGGGCCCAGGCGGCCTCCGTACTCGGCCATGCGGGTGCGGAGACGGTCGACGGTGACAAGCAGTTCAAGGAGCTGGGCGTCGACTCCCTCACAGCGGTGGAGCTGCGCAACCGGCTGAATGCCGCGACGGGCCTCCGGCTGCCCGCGACCCTGGTCTTCGACTACCCCACGCCCGCCGCACTCGCCGGATTCCTGCTGACCGAGATCCTGGGCGTCGTCGTACCGGAGAACGCGAGCGCGATTCTCACGGCCGCCGGTGACGACCCGATCGCGATCGTCGGGATGAGCTGCCGGTTCCCCGGCGAGGTGAACTCGCCCGACGACCTGTGGCGGCTGCTCCTCGACGACGGAGACGCGATCACCGGGTTCCCCGACGACCGCGGCTGGCACGCCGACCGGCTGACCACCCCGGAACCGGAGGCGGGCGCCGAACAGCTCGTCACCGTGCGCGACGGTGGATTCCTGGCCGGCGCGAGCGCCTTCGACCCCGGCTTCTTCGGGATCTCGCCCCGTGAGGCCCTCGGAATGGACCCCCAGCAGCGCCTGCTGCTGGAGACCGCCTGGGAGACGTTCGAATCCGCGGGCATCGACCCCGCCGAAATGCGCGGGAGCGCGACCGGAGTGTTCGCCGGTGCGTCGTCGTCCGCCTACGGCGCCGGGGCGCAACTGCCCGAAGGCTTCGAAGGGAACGCCCTGACCGGCAGCGCGACCAGCGTCGTGTCCGGTCGGGTGTCGTACACCTTCGGCCTCGAGGGCCCCGCCGTCACGGTGGACACGGCGTGCTCGTCCTCGCTGGTGGCCCTTCACCTCGCGGTGCAGGCGTTGCGTCAGGGCGAGTGCACCATGGCACTGGCCGGCGGGGTCACGATCATGGCCGACCCCGGCATCTTCATCGAGTTCAGCCGTCAGCGCGGGCTGGCACCGGACGGCCGTTGCAAGCCGTTCGCCGAGGCGGCGGACGGCACGGGGTGGTCCGAGGGCGCCGGCATGGTGCTGGTGGAACGGCTCTCGGACGCGCAGCGCAACGGGCACCGTGTGCTCGCCGTCGTACGCGGTTCAGCCGTGAACCAGGACGGTGCGTCGAACGGCCTGACAGCCCCGAACGGGCCCTCGCAGCAACGGGTCATCCGCCAGGCGCTGGCGAACGCGGGAGTCCAAGCCGGGGACATCGATGCCGTCGACGCGCACGGTACGGGCACGCGGCTGGGCGACCCGATCGAGGCGCAGGCACTGCTGGCGACGTACGGGCAGGAGCGAACGGAGGGG
>NZ_KL585458.1:0-191 GCF_000721935.1 Streptomyces sp. NRRL WC-3549 | reverse complement strand
CATCGGTCACACGCAGGCTGCCGCAGGTGTGGCCGGTGTGATCAAAATGGTGCAGGCCATGCGCCACGGGCTGTTGCCCCGCACCCTCCACGTGGACGAGCCGACGTCACACGTCGACTGGTCGGCGGGCTCGGTGGAGCTGCTGACGGAGCCGATGGCGTGGCCGGAGACGGCCGACGCACGGCGTGCGG
>NZ_KL585457.1:9925-10439 GCF_000721935.1 Streptomyces sp. NRRL WC-3549 | reverse complement strand
GTCCGGTCCGATCTGGAGGGCTTCGCGGACCTCGTCGGGGGTGTAGGGCTGGTGTCCGTCGAAGCCGTTGAGGGCGATGACGAAGGGGAGTCCGCTGTTCTCGAAGTAGTCGACGGCGGGGAAGCAGTCGGCGAGGCGGCGGGTGTCGACGAGGACGACGGCGCCGATGGCGCCGCGGACCAGGTCGTCCCACATGAACCAGAAGCGGTCCTGTCCGGGGGTGCCGAACAGGTAGAGGATCAGGTCCTGGTCCAGGGTGATGCGGCCGAAGTCCATGGCCACCGTGGTGGTGGTCTTGTCCCCGGTGTGGGTGAGGTCGTCGATGCCCGCGGACGCGGACGTCATCACGGCTTCGGTGCGCAGCGGGTTGATCTCCGAAACGGCACCGACAAACGTGGTCTTACCCACGCCGAAGCCCCCTGCCACCACGATCTTCGCCGAGGTAGTGGAGCGGGCCGCTCCGCCGCTAGAGCTTGCGAAGTCCACTGAGCACCCTTTCGAGCAGTGTCACATC
>NZ_KL585457.1:9084-9786 GCF_000721935.1 Streptomyces sp. NRRL WC-3549 | reverse complement strand
CATCCGGCGCGCCGCCGGCCTCTCCGTTGCCCGGCTGGTGGATGGCCACCATGCCGGCTTCCGCCAGGTCCGCCACGAGGATCCTGGCCACGCCCAGCGGCATGGACAGCAGTGCCGAGACCTCGGCCACCGACTTCACCTCGCGGCAGAGGTGGCAGATCCGCTGGTGCTCGGGCAGCAGGGTCCCGAGGTGAGCGGGGTCTGCCGTGGTGCTGACCAGCGCCTCTATCGCGAGCTGGTAGCGCGGCCGGGTCCGGCCGCCGGTCATGGCGTAGGGACGGACCAGCGGCTGGTCGCCTTCACCGTCGTACGACGCGTGATGCAGCGCGCCGTACGGATCCGGTGAGGCGGGTGGCGGGGTCATGAATCCTCCGGGCGTGACAGCAGGTATTCGCCTTGCCGTCGGGAAGGGCCGGTGGGGGGACTGGGGCGGCCGGACGGGTGAGGGTTTCGGGTAGTACCTGGGTGGATCGTGTCAGGTCTCTGCCGCATGGCCGCCTAGTGGAGCAGACTGCCTTGTAGTTCGGCGCGGAGGTCGGGGGTGAGGACGGTCCCCGCGCGGTCGACGAGAAGGGCCATCTCGTACCCGACGAGCCCGATGTCGGCCTCCGGGTGCGCGAGGACGGCCAGCGAAGAGCCGTCCGAGATGGACATCAGGAAGAGGAACCCGCGTTCCATCTCCACGACGGTCTGGCTCACGGC
>NZ_KL585457.1:8658-8840 GCF_000721935.1 Streptomyces sp. NRRL WC-3549 | reverse complement strand
ACGGCGCCGCCCTCGAAGATCCGGGAGGCACCCGCCGTCAGCGACGTCAGACCGGAGGCCACGGCCGCCAGCTGATCGGCGCGGTCGCGCGGGAAACCTTCGGACATCGCCAGCAGGGTCCGTCAGCGGAGACCACCACCGTGTGGGACACCCCGGGGGTGTTGTCCACGAAGTTGGTGATC
>NZ_KL585457.1:7495-8454 GCF_000721935.1 Streptomyces sp. NRRL WC-3549 | reverse complement strand
CACGAAGTTGGTGATCAGCCAGTTCAGATTCTGCGCGGCCTGACTCATGGGGCTCAACTAACGCTCCTGCTGGTGAGTGGGGCCGAGTTGGAAACTGCCGGTAGACGGGCCGTTGTTGGCCTGTCGTCCCTGCTGGATGCCCCGGCGGAGATTGGTCAGACGGCCGCGTACGTCATCCGGCGCACGCGAAACCTGAGGTCCGGACTGATGATTCTGCTGCTGAGCAGTGCCCGGCACCAAATTGGCACGTGGGACCCGGCGAGGCAGCCCGGAAGTGGTGATCCCGCCCGCCGCGGGCTTCTTGACCCGCTCGGCCTGCCGGACGAGTTCGTCGTTGGGCGAGGCGCGCCAGGAACTGGTGGCCGCGGTGTCGGCCGCGCCGCGGCGCGGCATGGACGGAGCCTGGTCGCCGGAGGGCTCCGGAGCGACCGGTGCCTGCGGCTCGGCGGACGGCTGGCCGCCCTGCGGGCCGTGGAACCAGTTGGTCTCCAGCGTGTCGTACAGCGGTGTACGTCCGTCACCCGGACCGGCCGGCGGCAGTGCCTCCTGCTGGTGCTGCGGGGGCAGGGCGGGCCGGTGCTGCTGCTCGCCCCTGGGCGGCAGGGGAGGACGCGGTGCGCCGAAGTCCGCGGAGTCACGCCGCTGCGGTGCGGGCATCTGCGGGGCCTGGGAAGGGAAGCCCTGGTCCTGCGGGGCCTGGGAGCCGTAGCTCTGATCCTGGCCCTGCGGGATCTGGGAGCCGTAGCCCTGGTCCTGACTCTGCGGGATCTGGGAGCCGTAGCCCTGGTCCTGGCCCTGCGGGGCCTGGGAGCCGTAGCCCTGGTCCTGCGGGAGCGGAGCGCCGAAGTCCGGACGGGCGAACTGGGCGGTGCCCGCCGGGTCCATGCCCTGCTGGGGAGCCTGGGGAGCCTGGGGAGCCTGCGGGGCGGAGAAGTCCGGGCGGGCGAACTCGGCCGTGG
>NZ_KL585457.1:2383-7254 GCF_000721935.1 Streptomyces sp. NRRL WC-3549 | reverse complement strand
CCGCCGGCCGGGCCCGCCGAAGGGCTGGTCGGAACCGGGACCGCCCGGGTGCGTCCGGGCGGAGTCGGGCTCCTCGTGACCGCGCGGCGCGTCCAGCGGGGTACGCCGGGGGCCGCCCTGCTCCTCCGAGCCCCAACTGGTGCCCTGCGGGCGCTGGGGCTGCGGGTTGCCGCCGGGCAGCTCGGCCCGGGGACCGCCCGCCGGCGGAAGCCCGCGGGCCGGATCGCCGGCCTGCTGGTAGCCGCCCTGGCCGCCGGGCTGCTGGTAGCCGCCCGGGTTGCCGGGACGCTGGAAACCGCCCTGGTCGCCCGGCTGCTGGTAGCCGCCGCCCTGGTCGTTCTGACCGTGCCCGGCCTGCTGCGGCTGGGGGGCCTGCCGGGCGGGCGGGCCGCTCCGGCCCTGCCGGCCGGCCTGGCCCGGACCCGAGTGACCGAACAGGTTCGGCCGGCCCGAGTCGGCACCCGCCGACGGGTCCTGCTGACCGCGCGCACCGCCGCCGAAGGCACCGGAGAGCCCGCCGCCCTGACGCGGCGCGTCGTGCCGGCCCTGGCCCGGAACGCCGGGGCCCTGCTGACCGGGTCCCTGCTGCGGCTGACGCGGTCCGCCGTCCCGTGAGGGCAGCGCCGCCCGCGGCGTACCCGCGCCGACCTCGCCGCGCTGGGCACCGGCCGCCAGCCCCTTGGCGGGCGCCCCCCGGGGCGCCGCCGAGACCGGCGCGCTGGCCGTTGCCGCCCGCGCCGCCGCCACCGAGCAGTCCGCCCGGAGCACCGCCGGGCTGCTGGCCCGGCCCCTGCTTGGACGGCGGCTGCTTGCCGCCGTGCGCGACCTCCATGGGCAGCATGACCAGCGCGGTCGTACCACCCGAGTCGGAGGGCCGCAGCTGGATGCGGATGCCGTGGCGCAGGGAGAGCCGGCCGACCACGAACAGACCCATGCGGCGGGAGACGGAGACGTCCACCGTGGGCGGGGAGGCCAGCCGCTCGTTGATCGCCGCCAGGTCCTCGGGGGAGAGGCCGATGCCGGTGTCGTGGATCTCCACGAGCACCCGGCCGTCGGGCAGCGCGTGACCGGTGACCCGGACCTTCGTCTGCGGCGAGGAGAACGAGGTGGCGTTCTCCAGCAGCTCGGCGAGGAGGTGCACGAGGTCGTTGACGACGCGTCCGGCCACCTCGGTGGCGGGCACCGCGGCCAGTTCGATGCGCTCGTACTGCTCCACCTCGGAGGCGGCGGCGCGGAGCACGTCGACCAGCGGTACGGGGCGGGTCCACCGGCGGCCCGGCTCCTCGCCCGCGAGGACGAGGAGGTTCTCGCCGTTACGGCGCATACGGGTCGCGAGGTGGTCGAGCTTGAAGAGCGAGGACAGCTGGTCCGGGTCGGCCTCGCGGGACTCCAGTTCGGAGATGAGCGAGAGCTGACGCTGGATGAGGCCCTGGGAACGGCGCGAGAGGTTGGTGAACATCGCGTTGACGTTGCCCCGCAGCAGGGCCTGCTCGGCGGCGAGGCGGACCGCCTCGCGGTGCACGTCGTCGAAGGCCGCGGCCACCTGGCCGATCTCGTCCCGGGAGTGCACACCGACGGACTCGACGGAGGTGTCGACGTCCTGCGGGTCGGACTCGGAGAGCTGCTTGACGAGCTCGGGCAGCCGGTCCTGGGCGACCCGGGTCGCGGTGTCCTGGAGCCGTCGCAGCGAGCGGATCATGGACCGCGCCACCACGAAGGCGCCGACCAGCGACACACCGAGGACGATGAGGATCATCGCACCGTTGAGGATGGCCTCACGCTGCGAACTCTCGCGGAGCTCCCGGGCCTTGGTCTCCATCTCGCTGAGGAGGGTCTCCTCGATGGTCTTCATGGCCTGGATCTTGTTGGAGCTCTGGTCGTACCAGTCCATGTACGTGCGCGAGGTCTTGCTGCCCTCCATGCCCAGCGGGCTGTCGAGCACCTTCTTCGCGTACATGTCGGCCGCGGTGATCTCGGGGTTGCCGTTCTCCAGGGACGCCATCAGCTCGGTGGGGTTGTTCCCCGTGCTCGCGTAGGTCGTCTCGAAGGTCTGCTTGGACTGGGCTTCCTTGACGAGCGCGTTACGGCCGAACGCCTGGTCGTTCTCGTCCAGCTCGCCCTTGGAGTTGTCACGGGCGGGCAGGGCCGCGGCGATGACGGCGCGCTGCACCGAGGCGTACTCCTTGGCGGAGGAGAACGCCGCCAGGGCACGGGTCCGCTTGATCATGTCCGGGCTGCTGGTGGCCTGGGCCATGTCCTGCGAGAGGCTCAGCAGGGAGGAGATCAGCTGGCTGTAGCGGTCCACGGTGTTGAGGCTGGGCGCGTCCGCGGCGTAGGCGTCCTTGCGGATGCTGGTGAGGTCGCCCAGTTGGTTGCTGATCTGGCTGACGCTCGCGTGGATGCTGTCCAGCGACTCGTCGCCCGGGGTGTTGCCGATCTTGTCGGTGGCGTCGAGGAAGGTGGCCTTGGCCCGGTCGGTGCGCTTGCGGGGCTCGGTGACCTTGTAGTCGGTCGCCTTCCCGCCGTTCGCCAGCGGGCCGGCCGACTGGTCGCGTTCGTTCTGGAGCGCGTTGGCCAGCAGCGTCGCCTGCTTGGTCATCTCGGTGAGCAGCTGCATGTGCTTCAACTGGTCCATGTCGTTCATGGACTCGTTGATCCGCAGACCGCCCAGCGAGGTCGCCGCGACCACGGGCAGGGTGAGCAGGGAGACCAGACGCGTGCTGATCCTCCAGTTACGCAGAGCGATGCGTGAACCGGTGCTCGGGGGGTCCGCGGGGTCGAGGGGCGGGGTCGTCTCCGCGCCGTCGCCCGACGTCGTTCCCGGGCGTTGCGCGCGCTCGCCCTCGCCGGACGGACCGGGCTTCTGGGCGTGCTGGGCCGAGGAGGCGCGGTCGTTCCCGCCGCGCGGCTCCTGATCCGCCGGAGCTTCCCCTCGGCCCTGGCGGGGCTGGGGCGACCCCATGCCATCCCTCTTGAAACGTCCCTGCACTAGCGTCGCAACCTCTGGACCAGGCGTCCCCCCGCGCGGAGCGGCGGGACGGTGTCGGCGTCGTGGGGCGCTGGACGCGCCCCATGGTGGTCGTGAGTGACCGGCGTACTTCCCCCTCCCGCCGCCACTCGGCGCTGCGTTGCGCCCCTGCGCGCTGGGCCCTGAAACCCGCGGCGGTGCGGGAATTCCAGCACAGTGGCGGATCTCCAACAAGGCCCGCGTACCGGGCTGTGACCTGGATGACGCCGTGTGATGGATGCGTAACAAGCCGTGCAGAGCTTTCGTGGTCAAACCAGCCCCAAAAGGGCGGGTCCGCGAGAGGTGGCGCGTGTCCCAGACCACCTGATCGGGAGCGGAATGCGGGATTCACGCACGCATTGTCCGTTTCGCGAAGCGTGGTCGATGGTCCGGAATGGGTGGTTTGTCAGCAAGTTCGTGAGCAAACTCACATCATGATCGTCGTCTCATGGCGATTTCCATGGGGAATCGGATGTTTAACCTGACGCTTTGCAGGGATAGCGGATCCGCCGCACGGCGCCCCCGCGCGGCGGTACCCGAGAGACGAAGGGCCCACACGGGCCGCCCACGCGGCACATGAGCACGACCACCTCCCGCACCCTGGCCCATCCCCGGCGCAGCACGCCGGCACACCTGGAGGACGCCGGGGCCCTCCAGCCGCCCAGGCGGCGGGAGCGGGCCCTCGACCTGCCGGAGCGCACGGCCGGCCCGCGCCGCACCGTCCTGAAGCAGGCACCCGCCGTGAAGCAGGCACCCGCCGTGCCGCCGGTTCATCGGCGGGGGCGTTAGCCTGGAGCGTCAGTCTTCAGCCAGCCAGCAAGTGAGGGGCGACAGCATCCCGTGCGCATCGCCAGGTTCTCCATCGACGGCAATGTCGCCTTCGGCGCGGTCGAGGGCGAAGGGGCCATCGACTCCGGTGACCTCGTCCTCGACATCATCAAGGGCATCCCGTACACCGACTTCGAGCTCTCCGGGACCAAGGTCCCGCTGAAGAAGGTGCGGCTGCTGCCCCCCGTGCTCCCCAACAAGGTGGTGGCCGTCGGGCGCAACTACGCGGAGCACGCAGCGGAGATGGGCGGCGAGGTCCCCGACGCCCCGATCACCTTCTTCAAGCCCACCACCTCCGTGATCGGCTCGGGCGACGCCATCGAGTACCCCTCCTTCTCCGAGGAGCTCCACCACGAGGCCGAACTGGCCGTGGTGATCGGCCGCATGTGCCGCGAGGTCCCGCGTGAGCGGGTCAAGGACGTCGTCTTCGGCTACACCTGCGCCAACGACGTCACCGCCCGCGACGTCCAGCGGCGCGAGTCGCAGTGGGCCCGCGCGAAGGGCTTCGACACCTCCTGCCCGCTCGGCCCCTGGGTGGAGACCGAAGTCGACCCCGGCAACCTGGCGGTCCAGGCCACGGTCAACGGCGAGCAGCGCCAGCTGGGCCGTACGAGCGACATGGTCCGCTCGGTCGAGGACCTGGTCGTCCACATCACGCAGGCCATGACCCTGCTCCCGGGCGACGTGATCCTCACCGGGACCCCCGCAGGCGTCGGACCCCTGCACGTCGGCGACGAGGTCGCCGTCACCATCGAAGGCATCGGCACTCTCACCAACAAGGTGATCAAGCGTGGTTAACGCACCTGTCCGCGTCCGTTTCTGTCCCTCCCCGACCGGCAACCCCCACGTGGGCCTGGTCCGCACCGCCCTGTTCAACTGGGCGTTCGCCCGGCACCACCAGGGCACCCTGGTCTTCCGCATCGAGGACACCGACGCGGCCCGCGACTCCGAGGAGTCCTACGAGCAGCTGCTCGACTCGATGCGCTGGCTCGGGCTCGACTGGGACGAGGGACCCGAGGTCGGCGGCCCGCACCCG
>NZ_KL585457.1:0-2159 GCF_000721935.1 Streptomyces sp. NRRL WC-3549 | reverse complement strand
GCCCGCACCCGCCGTACCGCCAGTCGCAGCGGATGGACCTGTACAAGGACGTCGCCGCCAAGCTCCTGGACGCCGGGTACGCGTACCCCTGCTACTGCACCACCGAGGAGCTCGACACCCGCCGCGACGCCGCCCGCGCCGCCGGCCGGCCCTCGGGGTACGACGGCCACTGCCGTGACCTGAGCGACGAGCGGAAGGCCGCGTGCGAGGCCGAGGGCCGCACCTCGATCGTCCGCTTCCGGATGCCCGACGAGGCGATCACCTTCACCGACCTGGTCCGCGGCGAGATCACCGTCCAGCCGGAGAACGTCCCGGACTACGGCATCGTCCGCGCCAACGGGGCCCCGCTCTACACGCTGGTCAACCCGGTCGACGACGCGCTGATGGAGATCACCCACGTCCTGCGCGGCGAGGACCTGCTCTCCTCCACCCCCCGCCAGATCGCGCTCTACCGGGCCCTGATCGAGCTGGGCGTCGCCAAGGAGATCCCCGCCTTCGGCCACCTCCCGTACGTCATGGGCGAGGGCAACAAGAAGCTCTCCAAGCGTGACCCGCAGGCGTCCCTCAACCTCTACCGCGAGCGCGGTTTCCTGCCGGAGGGGCTGCTCAACTACCTCTCGCTGCTGGGCTGGTCGATCGCCGAGGACCGGGACATCTTCACCCGCGACGAGCTGGTCGCCGCGTTCGACATCGCCGACGTCAACGCCAACCCGGCCCGCTTCGACCTCAAGAAGTGCGAGCACATCAACGCCGAGCACGTGCGCGCGATGGACGTCGAGGCGTTCACCAAGGCGTGCGGCCCGTGGCTCAAGGCCCCGTTCGCCCCGTGGGCCCCCGAGGCCTTCGACGCGGAGCAGTTCGCCGCGATCGCCCCGCACGCCCAGACCCGTGTGACGGTTCTCTCGGACATCACGGCCAACGTCGACTTCCTCTTCCTGGACGAGCCGGTCGAGGACGAGGCGTCCTGGAAGAAGGCCATGAAGGAGGGGGCCGACGCCCTGCTGGTCACGGCCCGCGCCGAACTGCTTGCCGCGGAGTGGAACGCCGAGGCCCTCAAGGCGGCCGTCCTGTCCGCCGGCGAGAAGCACGGCCTGAAGCTCGGCAAGGCACAGGCCCCGGTCCGCGTCGCCGTCACCGGCCGCACGGTCGGCCTGCCGCTCTTCGAGTCCCTGGAGATCCTGGGGCGCGAGAAGACGATCGCCCGCATCGACGCGGCGCTGGCGAAGCTGGCCGCGTAACGCCCGTACGCCCGCCGTACACGCACCGGAGGCCGGACTCCCCACCGGGGGCCCGGCCTCCGGCGTATCCGGGTGCCGAGGCGGCGCCGCGGGGTAGCTTCACCGCATGGCCATCCGCGCGGTCCTCTGGGACATCGACGACACGCTCTTCGACTACTCCGGGGCCGACCGCACCGGCATGCGCAAGCACCTCCAGGACGAGGGCTTCCCCGAGGGGTACGGCTCCCTGGAGCAGGCGCTCGACGCCTGGAAGGCGATCACGGACGTGCAGTGGGCGCGTTTCGCCACCGGGGAGCTCGACTTCCAGGGACAGCGCCGGGAGCGGGTACGGGAGTTCCTCGGGCGGTGGCTGAGCGACGGCGAGGCCGACGGCTGGTTCGGCCGGCACGCCGCGCACTACGAGGCCGCCTGGGCCCTCTTCCCGGACGTCCTGCCGGTGCTGGACCGGCTGGCCGGGGGTTTCCGCCACGCCGTCCTGTCCAACTCCAGCATCCACAACCAGGACCGCAAGCTGCGCGCGCTCGGCGTGCGGGACCGCTTCGAGGCGGTGGTGTGCGCCGTCGAGATCGGGGTCGCCAAACCGGACGCGGCGGCCTTCCACGCCGCGTGCGAGGCCCTGGCCCTCGACCCGCGCGAAGTGGCGTACGTCGGCAACGAACCCGACATCGACGCGGCGGGCGCCGTGGCCGCCGGGCTCACCGGGGTCTGGCTCGACCGGGAGGGGCGGGGCGGGCGCCCCGAGCTCGCCCGTATCGCCGGCCTCGACGAGCTGCCCGGCCTGCTGGCGGGCGATACCCGTTTTGGAGCGCCGGACACCTTCAGGTAATGTTCTTCCTGCGCCGCCCGAGCGGGCCGAAAGATCCGGCCGGGAAGCGCAGACAGAGACAAAACCTCCAGAGGTTGAGTTTCAGTGGGCTATGG
>NZ_KL585456.1:15096-15305 GCF_000721935.1 Streptomyces sp. NRRL WC-3549 | reverse complement strand
AGAGATGTGTATAAGAGACAGGGGTCGCCCCGGTCGCCGCGTACGCGAGCAGCAGCCCCAGCACGAAGAGGTCCGAGGGGGTGCCCGCCGTCCTGCCCCCGACCTGCTCGGGGGTGAGGCAGCCGAGCCGTACGGAGAGCTGTCCCCCTGCCCGGGCCTCGGCCCGGGCCGCACCGCCTGTCTCTTATACACATCTCTGAGCGGGCTGG
>NZ_KL585456.1:9951-14867 GCF_000721935.1 Streptomyces sp. NRRL WC-3549 | reverse complement strand
CCGTCAGCCGCGGCCCGTCCTCGGCCAGCAGCACCGTCCCCGGCGCGAGGCCCTGGAGCACCGTCCCGGTGGCGTGCACCCGGGAGAGCGTCCCGGCGAGACCCGCGCCCAGTATCCGTACGGCCCGCTCCGGCAGCGGGCCGGCGAGCGCGATGGCCTCGGCGAGCGTCACCGCGGGCACGTACGCCGTGGCCGTCCACAGGCCGGGATACGGGCCTCGGCCTGGAACCGGCGGCGGAAGGCGGGCAGCGCGGCGAGCTCCGGCCGGGCGGCGGTCACCACGACACGGCCGTCGCCGTCCGCGTCGCGGGCGAGGTACTGGACGGTGCCAGGGGTCTCACGGAAGCGGGCCAGGGCCGTGTACGGGCCGAAGCGGCGTGGATCGTCCTGACGCAGCGCCTCCATGGCGCACCCCCCTCGTGACCGTGCCCTCGGCACCTGACCGCCGATCTTAGGGGGGCGAGCCCCGCTGCGAGGGATCCACCGCTCAGGCGCCGCGGTCCGGCTTCGTCCAGGGCCACTTGGGGCTCCGGCGCTCGCGGCCCTCGGGGACGTACTCGTACACCCAGCCGCGCTGGAGCCCGAGCCGCTTCGAATAGCCCGCGGGGGCGCGCCGGTAGGCGTACACGGTGGCGGGGCCCCCGTCGGCGGCGGGCACCGGGACCTCGTACCACTTGGGCGGATGACCGGTCGGTCCCACGAGCACGGGCAGGACCCGGCCGTCCAGGGGCCCGCCGGTGAAGGGGGTGTTCTCGCTTCTCACCCGCCCAGTCTGGCGCAGACCGGCGTGCCCGGCCGCGCGGCTGCCGGACCGTGCCCGGCCGCGCGGCCCCGGGGCGTCAGGCCGGCGGAAGCAGGTGCGCCGCGTGCCCGGCCACCGGAACCACCAGCGCGGCCAGCCGCGCGGCCGGTCCGTCGGCGCTCTCCTGGTCCAGCAGCTCCGCCACCACGGACGCGGTCTCGCCGTCCGAGGCCGCGGTCACCGCGAGCAGGGCGATCAGGTGGTCGACCAGCCAGCCGCGCAGATCACCGGCCGCGGGCTGCTTCCCCTCGTCCAGCCAGATCAGCGACGCCGCCTCGACCGCCGCGATCCAGGTCCGCACCATCATCCGCAGCCGGGGCCCGGCGGGCTCCTGGCCCGGACCGGTGCCGCGCCCGAGGTGGAGCAGGATCTGCTCCGCCGCGGCCCGGCGTACGCCGTCCACGATCGCCGACGTACGCGAGGTCTCGACGACGCTGCCGCCGCGCAGCAACGCGCTGAACCCCGCGTCGTGCTGGTCGACGAAGCCGAGGTAGCGGTCCAGGACCCGGCTCACCCGCTCGGTGGGCGGCCCGGCCGCCGGTTCGGCGAAGCACAGGGTGAGCTGCTCCGCGGCCGAACCGAGCGCCGCCTCGTACAACTGCTGCCGCCCGCCGGGGAAGTAGCGGTAGACCAGCGGCCGGGAGACCCCCGCCGCCACGGCCACCTCGTCGATCGACACGTCGTCCGGCGCCCGGTGGGCGAAGAGGGTGAGCGCGGCGGCGAGGAGCTGCGCCCGGCGCTCCTCGACACCGAGCCTTCGGTAGGCACGGACCGGCGGTGCGGCGGGGACGGAGGTCATACCCCGAAGACTAACGACCCGGTGCGCGGCGGAGAGCGGGTCAGGCCGTCGTGAGCGGTCTCCCGCGCAGCCGGAGCGCGCGCTCAGGCCAGCAGGCCCGAGCTCTTCCACAGCCTGCGCCCCACGCCGTTCAGCACCCCGATGTCGTCGAAGAAGTCGGTGAGCCGCTTGGCGCCCGTCTGCATCACCTCGGCCCGGTGGCCGCTCGCCTTCACCTGGGCGACCGCCTCGCGGCGGTCCAGGCCGACGTCCTCGTACACCTGCGGGTTGACGAAGCAGATGGAGAAGACGCGGGCCGCCTGCCCGCAGCTCAGCCGGGTCATCCGCCGCTCCCACGCCGGTGCCGTCACCATCTGGCGGCGCAACTCCTCACGTGCGTAGCGCACATGGCGGGCCTCCTCGACGACGTGGATGCGCGTCACCCCGCGGACCAGGGTCTGGACCCGCTCGTCGGGGAACGTGAGGCGCTGCATCCAGTCGAGGATCTCCTCGCCCAGGAGCGTGGCGGCGAACGAACCGGGCGTGGTGGAGACGGTCTTCAGGACGCGCGCCGCGTTGTGGTAGGCGCGGGGCACCGGGTAGGTGGGGGCGCCGCCCCACTGGATCATGCGGCCGAACATCATCGAGTGCCGGCACTCGTCCGCTATCTCGGTGAGGGCGTACCGGACGTGATTGCTGGTCACGGGCTTGTCGTAGATGTGCCGGACGAGCAGCTGCATCAGGATGATCTCGAACCAGATGCCCAGCGAGGCCAGCGACGCGGCCTCGTGCCGGGCGAGGTCCATCCGCTGCTCCTCGGACATCCCGCGCCAGAGCGGGGTGTCGTAGAGGGAGACCAGCTCGGGCGGCCAGAACCACTTGCCCTCCTCGACGCCCGCGTCCCAGTCGAGCTCGGTGTCCGGGTCGAAGGAGTGCTTGGCCGAGGCCTCCAGCAGCCGCAGCGCGACCTGCTCGCGATCCCTGAGCGGGCCGAGAGCGTCGCGCAGTGCCTGGACGTCCTGTTCGGTCACTGTCGTCATGGCAGAAGGCCCCTCGCGCATGGGTTACCGGCGGTCATACTTTATGAGACTGCCTGTCAGCAAGCGAGTCAATCCCCTGTGCGCGACTTGTTGACCGCGCGTCTACCACCGTGTGAACCTGCCAACGGACGTCAGCACCACGGAAATACGATCCTCGCCAGGCGAAGGAGCTGTCCGTGTCCACACACGACCTCTACACCACCCCGCCCGCCTCCCCCTCGTGGCAGGTACCCGCGACCGGAGCCGCCCGTTTCAGCTGGGAGTACGACGACGGCCGCGAACGCCTCCTCGCCCTCTACCAGAAGGGCAAGGACAAGCAGTGGGACGGCAACAAGCGCATCGACTGGAGTCTGGAGGTCGACCCCGACGACCCGCTGGGCACCCCCGACGAGGCGCTGACGCTCTACGGCACCCCGCACTGGGCGAAGATGACCGCCCGCGACCGCGGCGAACTGCGCAAGCACTACACCGCCTGGCAGTTCAGCCAGTTCCTCCACGGTGAGCAGGGGGCGATGGTCTGCGCGGCCCGGATCACCGAGGCGGTCCCCGACCTGGACGCCAAGTTCTACTCCGCGACCCAGGCGATGGACGAGGCCCGGCACGCGGAGATCTACGCACGCTTCCTCCACGAGAAGGTGGGGATGCTCTACCCGGTCAACGACAACCTCCAGGGCCTGCTCGGCGACACCCTGCGCGACTCCCGCTGGGACATGCCCTACCTCGGCATGCAGGTCCTCATCGAGGGCCTGGCGCTCGCCGCGTTCGGCATGATCCGCGACACCACGACGCGGCCGCTGCCCAAGCAGATCCTCGCCTACGTCATGCAGGACGAGGCCCGTCACGTGGCCTTCGGGCGGATGGCCCTGCGCGACTACTACCGGCAGCTCGGCGACGCGGAACTGCGTGAGCGCGAGGAGTTCGTGATCGAGGGCTGCCACCTGATGCGCGACCGGCTCAGCGGGGTCGAGGTGCTGGAGAACTTCGGCATCGGCAAGAAGGAGGCCAAGGACCTCTCCGAGCACTCCGAGTACCTCCAGCTGTTCCGCAAGCTGCTGTTCAGCCGGATCGTCCCCTGCGTCAAGGACATAGGGCTGTGGGGCGAGCGGCTCCAGAAGGCCTACGTCGACATGGGCGTCTTCGAACTGGGCGACTCCAACCTGGACCTGCTGATGGCCCAGGACGAGGAGATCGCCGAACAGCTGGACCGGGACCGCTTCGCCGCCGAGGAGCGGGCCCGGGTGGCGGAGGTCACCGAGGCGATCACCCAGGGCGGGACGGTCCCGGGGGACGGCTGACCGCCGCCGGGCGGGGCGGGGGGACGGTCACTCCCCTTCCGGGAGCTCGACCGTCCTGCCGTTCTCGTCGAGGGCGTGGGTCTCCCAGTAGACGTCCCACTCGTCCCCCACGTGCTTGGGGACCTTCCCCTCGGGATAGCGGGCCCAGCCCTTCGGCGGCTCCTCGTCGTCCGGGACGCAGGCACCGCCGCCACCGCCCACGGTCAGCACCGGGTACTCACCGCCGCCGCACACCGCCTCGTCGAGCGAGCAGGCCCCGGTGAACAGCGCGAGGGCGGTGACGGCGGCGGCGAGGCCCGCCGTGGTGCGGGACGGGCGGCGAAGTGGGCGGGTCCTGCTCATGGTCGGGCTCCCTGGGGTTCGGTCGGTGTTCCCAGCCTGCCGCGCCCCGGCGGCACGGGCCATGAGTTCCCGTACTCAGCTCCCCACGCGCACCGACTCGGCCGCGCACGCCGGCGGCCGGGTCCCCGGCGTACGGAAAGGCGGTGTGCGCGCACCCCGACGGGCTCGTGCACGAGGGGCTGCTGCGCCGCCGGGGTGCCGTTCGGCACGGAACCGTGGAAGGCGGCCGACCTCCTGGGCAACGGGCGGCGCATCCGGGCCGACGACACCGTGCCGTTCGCGCTGTGGACCGCCGCGCGCCACCCCGGGGACCTGGAGGCGGCCCGGTGGGCGACGGCCGAGGGCTTCGGGACGTGGACACGACCTGTGCCATCGCCGGGGGAGTCGTCGGCGCGGCCACCGGGGTCGGCCGGGCGCCCGCGGAGTGGCCGCGCAGGCGTGAACCGCTGAGCTGACGGGGCGTCGCCCTCGACCCGGTACCGATCGTCCGTGCGCCGTACGCGCCCCCCTCGCCGGTGACGTACCGTCCAGGGCATGACCACGCCGCCGCCACAGCCGCCCCCGGGCCCGTACGGGCAGCCCCAGCCTCCGCAGAGCCCGTACGGGCGGCAGCCCCCGGCGGCCCCCGCCTAGCTTCCCGCAGCAGCAGCCCGCACCGT
>NZ_KL585456.1:9039-9702 GCF_000721935.1 Streptomyces sp. NRRL WC-3549 | reverse complement strand
CCGCCCCGCAAGAGCCGGACCGGACTGATCCTGGGGATCGTGGCGGGGGCGCTCGTCCTCGTGGTCGCGATCGGTTTCGGCGTGTACAAGCTGGTCGACGCCGGCGCGGACGCGGTCTTCCCCGAGGCCACACACCGGCTCGTGGTCGAGAAGGCGGTGCTGGAGGGCGAGTTCACCCTCGACCAGGATCTGTCGGCCACCGAGGGCAAGAAGATCGACGGCACCCTTGACCCGGGCGTCCGGGGCGGCAGGGCGGTGGTCGCCCAGTACGGTTCGGAGGGCGGCGACGTGCTGGTGCTCTCCGGCATGTACGGGCGGCTGGCCTCCCCCGCGCTCATGAGGAGCAAGATCCTGGACGGCGCGGCCGACGCGGACGGCGCCGAAGTCGTCGTGGAGCCCCGGGAGTTCGAACCCGAGGGGTACGGCATCACGGTGGAGTGCCAGGTCGTGCGGTCCCAGCAGGCGGGCCTGACCGTCGGCATGCCGATGTGCGCGTGGGGCGACGGCAACACCGCCGCCGCCGTCGCCGTGCTCCGGCAGGCCGACCTCTCGAAGGACGCCGCCTCCCTCGACCTGGAGAAGGCCGCCGAGGAGACCGCGAAGGTCCGCTCCGAGATCCGCAAGCCGCTCAGCTGAACCGGCGCGGCCGCGACGGCGGCAGGA
>NZ_KL585456.1:8358-8849 GCF_000721935.1 Streptomyces sp. NRRL WC-3549 | reverse complement strand
GGCCGGACCCGCTCCACCGCGAGCGCCGCGCCCAGCAGCTCCGCGTCCGTGCCCCGGTCGGTCACCAGCTGGAGGCCGACCGGGCAGCCGTCCGGTGTGAACCCGGCCGGAACGCTCGCCGCCGGATGCCCGCTGAGGTTGAACGACCAGGTGAGCGCCGTGGAGTAGACCTCGCCCGGACCGTCGTGGCCGTGCGGCGGGGTCGGGGTGACCGGGGCGAGCAGCAGCGGCACCCGGGCGAACAGGGCCTCCAGGGCCCGGTCGCCGGCCTCCCGTACCCGCCGCGTCGCCGGGGTCACCGCGTTCCCGCGCACCGCCGCCCATGCCTCGGCCGGGTCCGGCAGCGTGAGGGCGTGCTCGACCAGGCGTACGACTCCCGCCGCGGCCAGCCGGTCCACGGCGGTCCGGACCACGCGCGCCACCTCCGGGTCGACGGAGGCGAAGCCCAGGTCGGGGCTGAGGACGGCCGGGACCGGCAGCCGGGCCGGCCG
>NZ_KL585456.1:3907-8195 GCF_000721935.1 Streptomyces sp. NRRL WC-3549 | reverse complement strand
AAGCCCAGGTCGGGGCTGAGGACGGCCGGGACCGGCAGCCGGGCCGGCCGGGGCGCGTAGCCGTCCAGGACGTGCCGCAGATACGTCTCGGCCCGCGCCGCCGAACGCGCGAGCACCCCGGGGGAGGCCAGGCCCGTACGGTCGGGGGAGGGCAGGAGGCCCGTCGTCGTCTTCAGGCCGAACACCCCGCACCAGGCCGCCGGGATGCGCACCGACCCCGCCCCGTCGCTGCCCGTGGCCAGCTCCACCATGCCCGCCGCGACCGCCACCGCCGAACCGGCCGACGACCCGCCGGGAGTGCGGTCGGGACGCCAGGGGTTGACCGTGCGGCCGTGCGCGCCCCGGCCCCAGGTCCGCCAGGGCGTGCCCGGGCCGGGCACGGAGGTCGCGCCGACCGGGACCGCCCCGGCGGCGATCAGCCGGCGCGCCGGGTAGGAGCGGGCCCCCGTCCGCCCCTTCACCGCGAACGGCAGGCCGGCCAGGGGCAGTTCCCCTGCCACCCGCTCGCGGGCCAGGGCCTCGTCGGGCCAGACCGCGGTGAACGCGCCCAGTTCCGGGTCCCGTTCGGCGATCCGGCCCAGTGCCCGTGCCACGCCCGACGTCATGCGCCCAGTGTGTCAGCGCGACTCCGCCAGCGCCGCCTCCATCACGGCGCGGGCGATCGGGGCCGCGTTGCCGCCGCCGCTGACGTCGGCCCGGTCCGCCGCGGCGTCCTCCACGACCACGGCGACGGCGACCGCGGGCCGGCCGGAGTCCGGGTCCTGCGCCCAGGAGATGAACCAGGCGTACGGCGTACCGGTGTTGTCGACGCCGTGCTGTGCCGTCCCCGTCTTCCCGCCGACCCGCACCCCGTCGATCGCCGCGTTGGCACCGGTGCCGTTCTCCACCACGTCCACCATCATCCGCTGGAGCAGGCGGGCCGTCTCCGGTTCCATCGCCCGGCGGTAGGTGTCCGAGCCCTCCCGTCGGACGGTGTCACCGTCGTGGTCGGTGATGCGGTCCACCAGGTGGGGGCGGCGGAGTTCGCCGCCGTCGGCCACCGCGGCGGCCACCATCGCCATCTGGAGCGGGGTCGCCGTCGTGTCGAACTGGCCGATGGAGGACTGGGCGAGCTGGTCGTCGCTCATGTCGGTGTCGAAGTTGGAGCGGGCCACCCGGGACGGGATCCTCAGGTCGTCGTCGTTGAAACCGAACCTCTCGACCGCCTTCCGCATGTCCTTCAGCCCGACCCGCACCCCCAGATGCGCCAGCACCGTGTTGCAGGAGACCCGGATCGCCTCGGCCAGCGACGCGTTCTCGCAGCCCCGTGCCTCGTCCGGGAGCGTCGTGGTGGTGCCCGGCAGCACGTACGGGGACGGGGTGTCGGTCTCCTCGTCCGGATCGTCCACCACCCCGGCGTCCAGGGCCGCCGCGGCCGTCACGATCTTGAAGGCGGACCCCGGCGGATACGTCTGCCGGATGGCCCGGTTGAGCATCGGCCTGCTCGCCGCCCGGTTGAGCTCGGCCCAGGCGTCCGTCACCGACGAGCCCGTGCCGGAGAGCCGCTCGGGGTCGTACGACGGGGAGGAGACCAGCGCGAGGATCGCGCCCGTCCCGGGATCGAGCGCGGCGACCGCCCCCCGCCGGCCCGCCAGACCCTCGTAGCCGGCCCGCTGCACTGCGGCCCGGACCGTGGTGACGACGTCACCGCCGGGCTGGCGCCCGCGGGTGAGGTCGCCCCACAGGGGGACCGGGGCCAGCACCGAGGCGGTACCGGACAGGACGTCGTCCTCGGCGTTCTCCAGCAGCGTGGTGCCGTACGTCTGGGAGGCGTACCCGGTCACCGGGGCGTACAGCGGGCCGTGGCGGTAGGTGCGCTCCCAGGCGAGCTGCTCGCCGGTGTCCTTCGACCCGGTGACGGACTCGTCCCCGACCAGGATGTTGCCGCGCGGCCGGTCGTAACGCTCGATCGCCGTACGGCGGTTGGCGGGGTTGTCGTCCAGCGAGTCCGCCTCGAAGACCTGTACCCGGGCGGCGTTGACCAGCAGCGCCACGAGGAGGAGCAGGCAGAAGGCGGCGGCCCGCCGGATGTAGCGGATCACCGTCCGGCCCCCCTGCGGTGCCCGGTGTCCGGCGGGTCCTCCTCGACGATCGGCGCGATCACCCCGGTCTCCGGCCGGCCCGGGTGCGGGGCGCGGGCCTCCGCGCTGACCCGGATCAGCAGCGCCACGATGATCCAGTTGGTGACGACGGACGAACCGCCCTGCGCCAGGAAGGGCATGGCCATACCGGTCAGCGGGATCAGCCCCATCACCCCGCCCGCGATCACGAAGACCTGGAGCGCCAGGATCGAGGCCAGCCCGATCGACAGCAGCCGGCCGAAGGGGTCGCGCAGGGCGAGTCCCGCACGGTAACCGCGGGCCACCAGCAGGGCGTACAGCAGGAAGATCGCGGTGAGTCCCGCCAGGCCCAGTTCCTCGCCCGCCGTCGCCAGGATGAAGTCGGACTTGGCCGCGAAGCCGATGAGGATGGAGTGGCCGAGCCCCAGCCCGGTGCCGAGCATGCCGCCGGCGGCGAACGCGAACAGCGACTGGGCGAGCTGGCCGGGCCCCCGGCCCGCGTCGATGCTGGCGAACGGGTCCAGCCAGTCCTGTACCCGGCTGTGCACATGGGGTTCGAACGAGCCCACGACGAACGCCCCCGCCGCGGCCAGCAGCAGCCCCACCGCGATCCATCCGGTACGGCCGGTGGCGACGTACAGCATGATCACGAAGAGGCCGAAGAAGAGCAGCGAGGTGCCGAGGTCCCGTTCCAGGACCAGCACACCCACGCTGAGCAGCCAGATCGCGACGATCGGCCCCAGCACCCGGCCGGTGGGCAGTTGGAGCCGCCAGAACCTGCGGCCGGTGTAGGCCAGGGCGTTGCGGTTCGCCGCGAGGTAGGCGGCGAAGAACACGGCGAGCAGGATCTTGGCGAACTCGCCCGGCTGGAAGGAGAATCCGCCGACCCGGATCCAGATCTTCGCCCCGTTCACCGCGGGGAAGAAGATCGGCACGGTCATCAGCACCAGCGCCGCCGCGACCGAGAGGTACGCGTAGCGCTGGAGGAAGCGGTGGTCCCGCAGCACGACGACGACGGCGATGAAGAACGCGACCCCGAGGGTGGACCAGACCAGCTGGGTCGTCGCGGCCTGGTCCCGGGGCGTCTCCAGGTCGAGCCGGTAGATCAGCACCAGGCCCAGGCCGTTGAGCAGGACCGCGATGGGCAGCAGCAGCGGATCGGCGTACGGCGCCCGCAGCCGGACCGCGAGATGGGCGAGCAGCGCGAGGAGACCGAGACCGCCGCCGTACCCGGCGACGTCCGGGGGCACGGCGTTGTTCCGGGCGAGGCCGACGGCCGCGTAGCCGTAGACGGAGATGAGCACGGCCCCGATCAGGAGCGAGAGCTCGACCCCGCGCCGCTTGGGCAGGCGTAGCTCGGGCGGGCGCGCGTCCGCCGTCGATGCGGTCATGCCCCGCAACGTAGCAAGAGGAGGGTCTTATTTCCCTTATGTCAGCCCCGCGCCACCCTCAGCCCTGGTAGGGGTTCCGGCCGCCCGGCGCGTACCCGGTCTGCTGCGGGGCGGTGCCGTACGGAGCGCCGTCCTGTCCCGCCCGGGCCTGGACCAGCAGCCGCTCGGCCTCCTCCCGGGGTATCTGGCGCTCCCCGGCGCAGAACGTGCACTGCGTCGCGTACTTCGTGGAGAAGGGGAAGAGCGGCACGAAGAACAGCGTGAACTTCGTGACCCGCTTGCGCAGGGTGTGCGCGGCGGGGTTGCCGCACCAGCCGCACACCAGGGTGAGGACGGCCAACTGGTGGAGATAGCCCCGCGTACCGAAAATGATCATGATGTGGTCCCTTTTCCCGTATCGGCCCCGAGAGCCCGCCGGCACAGCGCCAGGAGCCTCTCGTCCTCATCAGTGTCATGACTGCCGTAACCGCCGTCCAGCGCGTTGTGGCGGCGTACCGACAGCAACTCGGCGCGCAGCACCCGTGCCGCGTCCGGCCCCGCGCCGGGCAGGCCCATCCGCACCAGGCACTCGGCGACCCGGACCCGGACGTGGCGGTTCTTCTCCCAGGCCGCGAGGAGGACCGGGACGCTCTCCGCGATCCGCCCGGAGATCTCCCACAGGGCGATCGCGGCGTCGACGCGTAGCCACAGCTCGTCGTGGGCGAGCAGGGCCCGCAGCCGGGGCACCGCCCCCGCCGCCGCCCCGCCCAGCCGGCCCAGTGTGGCGGCGGCGGCCCGGCAGTCGTGCACCCGCTCCGC
>NZ_KL585456.1:0-3744 GCF_000721935.1 Streptomyces sp. NRRL WC-3549 | reverse complement strand
ATCGTGCACCCGCTCCGCCCCCAGCCCCTCCAGGAGTACCGGCAGCACCGCGCCCGCATTCCCCTCCGCCGACCAGAGGGCCCCGGCCGCCTCCGTCGCCGCCGAACCGGGCCGCCGGGTCAGCGCCCGCAGCTCCGGCACCGCCTCACGGGCCGCGGGCCCGAACGCGTCCAGCGCCCGCAGCGCCGCCGTACGCAGCCACTCGCCCCGGTACTCCGGCGCGCCCCGCAGCAGCCGCAGGACCTCCGGGGCGGCCTCGCCCGCCCGCAGCGCCGTCAGCCCCGCGAGCAGCGGAGCCGCCCGGTCATACGCGCCCTCGTCCAGACCGACCTCGCCCAGCCGCCGCCGCAGCGTCCCGGCCAGGGGGGCGGCCGCCTCGCCCAGACATCCGACGGCGAACCCCACGTCGTGCGGCACCTCCGGCTGTTCCAGGGCCGCCGCGAGCGCCGGCAGCACCCGGGCGTCCCCGAGCCTGGCCAGCGCCTTGACCGCCGAACCGAGGCCGGGCGGTCCGCCGGACCACTGCCGCACCCAACCACCCGGATCGGCCGCCACCCGCGCGGCCAGGGCGTCGGCGGCGGGCGCGGCCAGCGAGAACAGCTCCTCCAGCACGTGCGAGGCGGCCTCGGCCAGACGCGTCTCAGGCTCCGCGAGCTGTCCCCCGACCAGCCGCACCAGCTCCGCGTAATCGCCGCGCCAGGCGCGTATCAGCCCGCCGCTCATCCGTACGGCGTCGACGCGCTGCCAGGGATCGGGGCTGCGCAACTGGTCGGCGAGCAAGGCTGTACGCTCCTCCACCCGGTCGTCCAGCCCCACGTGCAGCGTCCGCAGCAGGTCGGCCGCCCAGGGTGCCGTGCGTCCGGCGGCCTCCTCGGCGGAGAGCGCGCGCACCTGGCCCACCAGCGTCCAGGTGGCCGCCCGCTCGGCCGCGGGATCCCCGGTGGGCGCCTCGGACCCGCCGAGGCGCGCCCCCGCCGGGACGGAGCGCAGCTCCCGCAGCAGCCCCGACACCATCGTCACCACGTCTGCGGGCAGGGCGTCGGGCGCGCACCGGGCGAGCTGGGCGAGGGCCGCGAGCCGCAGGCCGGGCGCGTACGCCTCCGCCGCGAGGCGGCTCAGCCAGTCGGCGGCCTGCCCGGCCAGCGGGCGGTGGCGCAGGGCCACCCGGCCCGCCGCCTCCACGAGGGCGAGGCGCACCTCCTCCGCCGCCTCCACGGGCAGCCGTTCACGCAGCAGGGCCAGCACCCGGGCCGGACGGCCGTGCAGGGTGGCGAGCGCCAGCGGGGCGGCGAGGCGCACGCCCGGGTCCTCGTCGGCCATCAGCTCGCAGAACACCCCGGCACCGGCGGTGACGGCGGTCGCGGCCATCGCGTAGTTCGCGGCGCCCTCGATCTCGTCCTCGTCGATCTCCTCCTCGTCGTCCTCGCCGAGGTCGATGCCGCCGATGCTCGTGAGCAGTTCCACGACGCTGCCCCGGTCCTGGACGCCGGGGTCGACGACCAGTTCGAAGAGGAAGGGGATGCAGGCGAGCGTGCACGCGTACACGTCGCCCTGGTGGTGGACCGCGCCGTACATCCCGTCGAGGGCGGTCTCCCGCTCGGCCGGATCGGCCGAGGCGAGCCCCCGCAGCAGTACGGGCACGTCGTCGGCCGGCCCGTAGGCGTGCTCCATCGATGCCCAGTCGACCTCGTCGATCCCCGCGAACACGCCGTCCCCTCCCCGTTTCGTCCTCTGCGCCGCGAACCCGGTGGGCCGTGTCCCGGAAGCAGCTCTGGGCAGAGTGTGCACCACCTCCCCGACAATCGACCCTCCACTTGCGGCCTTTCCCGCCGTGTGCTGGGCGGTCCGGGAACGGGCTCCGCCCCTTGTGGCCGGGGCGCGCGAATCCGGGGACCGCGTCAGCGGCCGGGCAGAGGACGGGCCCGGCCGGGGTCGGTGAGCGGGTCGAGCAGGTCCCCGTGACGCGCCAGCCGCGCCGCCATGTCCCCGGCGAGGAAGACCAGCTCGGCGGGGTCCGCGCAGGCCCCGACCTCCTCCCAGGTGACGGGTGCGGACACCGTGGGGCTGTCCTTCGCCCGCAGGGTGTAGGCCGCGGCGGTCGTCTTCGCCGCGGCGTTCTGGCTGAAGTCGACGAAGACCTTCCCGGGGCGCAGCGCACGCGTCATCCGGTGGACGACCAGGTCGGGCAGCGCCTGCTGCGCCTCGACGGCCAGTGACCGGGCGTAGGCCGTGACGTCCTCGGAGGGCGCGGGCTCCAGCGGCACGATGAGGTGCAGTCCCTTGGAGCCCGAGGTCTTCCCGTACGCGGACAGTCCGTCGGCGGCCAGGCGCTCCCGCAGCCAGAGGGCCACCGCACAGCACTCGACGACGCTCGCGGGCGCCCCGGGGTCGAGGTCGAAGACCATCCGGTCCGCGACGGCCGGTGTCCCGGCACGCCACTGGTGGGTGTGGAACTCCACCACCAGGTTGGCCGCCCACATCAGCGAGGGCAGGTCCTGCACCAGCACCTGCCGGGCGTCCGGGTCGTCACTGCGCGGCACCGGCGCGGTGCGCACCCAGTCGGGCGTACCGGGCGGCGGGTTCTTGGTGAAGAAGCGCTGCCCGCCGGGCCCGTCCGGATAGCGGAGGAAGGACAGCGGGCGGTCACGCAGGTGGGGGAGCATCACGTCACCGGCGGTGGCCGCGTAGTAGTGCAGCACCTCGCCCTTGGTGGTCCCGGTGGCCGGATACAGCACCTTGTCGAGGTTGCTGAGCGCCAGGCGCCGCCCCTCCACCTCTGTGATCGGCGTCATACGATAAGAATCGCATGAAATCGCATGAAATCGCGGCAATCAGGTCATCGCACGCGCAAGGGGTGAACGGTGAGGTCCATCTGGAACGGCGCGATCTCCTTCGGGCTGGTCAGCATCCCCGTCAAGCTGATGAACGCCACGGAGAACCACTCGATCTCCTTCCGGCAGATCCACCTCGCCGACGGCGGCCGGATCCGGTACCGCAAGGTGTGCGAGCTCGACGAGCAGGAGGTCACCTCCGCGGAGACCGGCAAGGCGTACGAGGACGCCGACGGCACGGTCATCCCCATCACCGACGAGGACATCGCCTCGCTGCCGCTGCCCACCGCCAAGACCATCGAGATCGAGGGCTTCGTCCCCCCTTCCGCCGTCGACACGCTCCAGCTGGACTCGGCGTACTACCTCGCCGCCAACGGGGTGCCCGCCACCAAGCCGTACGCGCTGCTGCGGGAGGCGCTGCGCCGCAGCGAGAAGGTGGCCGTCGCCAGGTACGCCCTGCGCGGCCGTGAACGGCTCGGCATGCTCCGGGTGATCGACGACGTGATCGCCCTGCACGGCCTCCTGTGGCCGGACGAGATCCGCGCCCCCGAAGGCGTCACCCCCGACGCCGACGTCAAGGTGCGGGACGCCGAACTGGACCTGGCGGACGCTCTGATGAACACCCTGGGCGAGGCCGATCTGGACACGCTCCACGACGACTACCGGGAGGCGGTCGAGGAACTCGTCGCGGCGAAGGCGGCGGGGGAGCCCGTGGAGCAGGAGGGCGAGGAGGAGGCGGGCGGGGGCAAGGTCATCGACCTCATGGCGGCGCTGGAGAACAGCGTGCGCGCGGCGCAGGAGACGCACGGCGGCCGGGAGGACGGCGGCGAGGTGGCCGATGTCCACCCGATCACCTCGGGCAGGGCGTCGGCCAGGCGCGGCGGTACGCAGGGGAAGGCGGCGGGGGCTTCGT
>NZ_KL585455.1:2188-7113 GCF_000721935.1 Streptomyces sp. NRRL WC-3549 | reverse complement strand
CCGGCCGCTACGAAACCCAGGGCAGCTCAGTCGAGCCTCAGGCGGGAGACTTCATCGGCTCCTTGCTGTTCGAGTAGCCGGCATGTGCGGAGCGCGTGTGCGGGGGCGGCACGTGTGTGTATGCCGCCCCCGCCTCCGGGTGCCGGGATTCAGTTGAGGGTCAGGAAGCTGCCCGCACCGTTGCCGTAATCGATCCAGGCGCCGGACCGGGTGTCCGCCGGGACGCCGGACCAAGTGGCGGTCAGGTCCGTCGGCTTGCCGGGGGTGACGCGGGCCCGCTCGGGCGTGACGGCGACCCTGCCGGTGACGGGGCTGTCAGCGGTGATGTGGTTCACCTGATAGGTGTACGGAGTGACAGTCTCGCTGTCCGCCCCCATGGCGACCAGGGACACGAAGAGGGCGTCGGCCGTGGGATGCCGCACGGTGAGGGTGATCGTTCCGTCACTGTCGGGGACGGCGATTTGGACGTCCTGGAGGACCCCGTCGACCTTGTTGCCCCAGAGGAGGCCCGTGATCGTGTCCTCCGCCGCGTCGAAGTGGACCGTGATCTGCGACGCCTTGGTGCCGGACGGGATCTCGGTGTCGTAGTAGATCTCCTGCATCTGGGTCAGGGTGCCCTTGGTGACGGGCGAGGAGACCGGTCCGTAGGCGGTGGCCGTCAGGGTGCTGGTGGCCGGGGTGACCGAGAATCCGGTCGAGCCGCTGGAGCCGGAGCCCTTGATCTCGGTGGGGGCGCGGACGGTCTGCGGGGTCACGACGATCGGGCTGCGGACGGTGGTGCGGCCCGAGGTCCAGGTGAGAGATCCGGTGGCGGCGCGTCCCGCGGGCGCGGTGGTGACGTCCAGGGTGACGGTGAAGGTGCGCTTCTGGCCGGGGTGGCTGAAGTGCAGTACGGACGGGCTCACCGTGGCCTTGACGCCGGGGACGCTCGCCCGGGCGCGGTAGGTGCCGGCCGCGGTCGCGGTGACGGTGCGGGTGATGGTCTGCTGGCCGAAGAGGTCACCGACGGCTATGGACGGATAGTTGAGGTCGCTCGGGTCGATGGCCTCGACACCGGTTCCGGTGTCCACGCCGGAGCCTTCGAGGTACGCGAGCCAGTCCCGCTCGCCCGAGTCGTAGACGAGTCCGGGGCGCAGCATGGCCCGTGCGTCCACCTCACCGGCGCCCTGCGCGAAGGCGTCGTCGCTGTTCTTGCCGTCCGCGGTCTTCGTCGGCGTGGCGGTGGTCATCATGGCCGACTTGATGCTCATCGGGGACCAGGTGGGGTGCTCCGTGAGATAGAGCGCCGCCAGCCCGGCGATGTGCGGGGTGGCCATGGAGGTGCCGGAGTAGTAGTCGAAGTCACGGCCGTGGTTACCGTCGGGGGACACGGCGGCGAGGATCGTGGCGCCGGGCGCGGTGATGTCGGGCTTGAGCAGGTCGCCGTTGCCGACGAGCGAGGGGCCGCGCGAGGAGAAGCCGGCCACCTGCGGGTAGACGCCCGAGGCGCCTCCCTCGGTGAGGGTGGCGGTGGCTCCGCTCGTGGCGGCGTAGGTGCGCACGGGCGCCGCTTCCGCCTTGTCGAGGTGGACGGCCGGCACGCTGTGCAGGTCGCCGTCCGTGCTCTCGTCGCCGGAGTTCACCAGCACAAGGCCGATGCCGCCGGCCCGCTTGACCTCGGCGGACTTGTCGGCGCGCCCGTTGACGCCCCGTTCGCAGACGACGATCTTCCCGGCCGTGCGGGCGGGGTCGAGGGAGTCCGGCATGCAGTAGTCCGCGTAGATGTCCACGGTGTCCGAGACCCGGACCGCTGAGCCCAGGACGAGCGGGGCGGGGCCGACCTGCCGGTGCACAGTGGTGCTGATGCCGGTATGGCGCGCGCCGTTGCCGAGCGCCACCGTGCCGGTGTGCGCCTTGATGGTGCCGGCGGCGACCGTGGTGGTCCAGGGCGCGGTGTTGGAGAGGCTGGACGCCCCCGGGCCGGAGTTGCCCGCGGCGGTGGCGACGAAGACTCCGGCAGCGGCGGCGTTGCGGAGCGCGACCTGCGCCGGATCGTTGTACGCGCTCTCGAACGTGGCGCCGAGCGAGTAGTTGATGACGTCGACGCCGTCGGCGACGGCCTGGTCGATGGCGGCGACGAGGTCGCTGGTCAGACCGCCGTCCTGCTGACCGTCCCTGCTCTGCCAGAGGGCCTTGTAGACGGCGATGGTGGCCGCCGGTGCCACGCCGGAGACGGTGCCGAGGTCCTCGCCGCCGACCGTGGCGCGGACGTTGGCGTTGCCGGCCGCGGTGGATGCCGTGTGGGTGCCGTGGCCCTGGCTGTCGCGCGGGGAGACGTATCCGGCCCGGTTGGACTCCGGAACGGCGTCCAACCAGCCCTCGCCGAAGTAGCGGGCGCTGATGACCTTCTCGTTGCAGGCGGCTGCGGTGAAGCTGTCGCCGGTCTGGCAGGTGCCCTTGAAGGCGCCGCCGTCCGCCTTGTGCATGAGGGTGGTGGCGCCGCTGCGGTAGGGGCGGTGGGGGTCCTTCTTGCCGGGCTTGTGAGAGGTGAGAGCCGGGGCGTGGAAGGAGGGGTTCTCGGGCCAGATGCCCGTGTCGATGTCGCCGATGACGATGCCCTTGCCGACTTCGGCGGTCCCGCCGAAGGCCTTCCACAGCCCCTTGCGGCCGGACAGTCCGAGGAAGTCGGTGGAGTTCCGGTCGTCGGTGGCCTGGTGGAACCGGTCGGGGGCGATGTGCACGACGCTGCCGGTGTGGGCGAGGCGCACCAGTTGGCGGGCGTCGAGCCGGGCGCTGAAGGTGTTGGTGGTGACGGCGTAGTGCTGCCGGACACTGGCGCCGACCTTCTTGGCGACGCGGTCCTGCTGGTCCGTCAGGTGGCTGCGGTACCGCCTGGCGGCGGCCGATGCGACGTCGAACTTGCCGCCGTGGGCGGGCTTGGTGGCAGGGAGGTCGCCGACCCCGCCGTCGTAGGTGACCAGCGGCTCGTCGGCGAGGGTGACCAGATAGGTACCGGTGGCGGATTCGGCGACCGGAGCGCCGGCGGGGACGGCGGTGGCGGTCGTGGCGAGGGGAAGGCTCAGCGCGGCAAGGCCGGTGGTGAGCGTGGCGGCGAGGGCGGCTCGCCAGTTGCGCGACGTTCGTCGCGGCAGGAGTGGCACGGACTCTCCTCATCGGTTTCCACGCATGCCGGGGAGGCGAGCGTGGGCTGCTCGCGTGCGGCGTGCGCTAGGGGCGGAATTCTCCAAATCGCCTTCTATCAGCAGTAACTGACGGGCGGTCCGAGATGAGTGAACGCAATTTCCTCCCCCTACGCGGCGATTTGACCTTCCGGGAGGACATTCACGACCAAAGCTGTCATGCACGGGACGGATAGGCAGATGGTGGTTGTCCACACTGGGCAACCTGCTGAGTGGGAACCGGGCCGCCCTGTGCTTGCGGTGGCTCCTGCGGCCGAAGCACCCGAGAAGGGGCTCCGGCCGCAGGAGTGCGCGGGGCGAGGGGGCCGGTCAGCCGATGGCGATGTTGTCGAGCAGGAAGATGGTCGCCAGGTAGGTGTCTTCGGTGCCGGCGAACTCCAGCTTCACCGACTGGCCCTTGTAGGCGGACAGGTCGACGGTCTTCTGGACGTATCCGGAGCTCGCGTTGGCGTTGGAGTAGGTGGCGAGCGTGGTGCCGTTGATCTTGACCTTGAGGGTGTCGTAGGCGGCGTAGCCGTACTCCTGGGTGGACACCTTCAGCCAGAACGTGAGCTTCGGTGCGCCGGTGGACGGCACAGCGATGTTCGACTGGGACACGGACTCGACGGCGTCGGCGCCATACCCCATCATCCAGGCGTACCAGGACCCGTCGCGGGCCGGCTGCAGGGACGAGTTGGTGATGATGTTGTCGCTCTGGGTCCAGCCGCTGGTGCCCTGCTCGAAGCTGCCGTTGGCCAGCGCGTTTCCGCTGGGGGGATCGGTCGGATCGGGCGTGGGCGTGGGCGTGGGCGTTCCGGTGCCGGGGTCGGGCAGTGCGGTGCCGACGCTGACGGCCGCCCACGCCTTGGAAACGAGGTACCGCTCCTGGGAGTTGGCCCCGTAGAGGTCGGCGGCGGCCTGCAGGGTGGCGGTGCGGGCACCGGCGTAGTTGGTGCTGGAGGTCATGTAGGCGGACAGGGCGCGGTACCAGACGGCGGCGGCCTTGTCCTTGCCTATACCCGCGAAGGTGTCGTTGTTGCAGGTGGTTCCGTTGTGCGAAAGGCCGCCGATGGTCTTGGCGCCGGTTCCTTCGGAGGCGAGGTAGAAGAAGTGGTTGGCGATGCCGGAGGAGTAGTGGACGTCCACCGAGCCCGCGCCCGAGTTCCAGCAGGAGAGCGAGTTCCCGTCGGCGGAGGGGTTGTCCATCCGGCGCAGGTAGCCGCCGGGCATGTTGAGCCTTTCGCCGATGTAGTAGTCGCCGGGATCGGCGGTGTTGTTGGCGGAGAACTCGACCATGGTGCCGAAGATGTCGCTGGTGGCCTCGTTGAGGCCGCCGGACTCGCCGGAGTAGTTGAGGTTGGCGGTGGCGGCGGTGACGCCGTGGCTCATCTCGTGGCCGGCCACGTCGACCGCGGTCACGGGGGTGTTGCGGTTCTGCGAGGAGCCGTCGCCGAAGTACATGCAGAAGCAGTTGTCGTCGTAGAAGGCGTTGACCAGGCTGTTGTCGACGTGGACGTAGGCGGGGGCGCCGCGGCCGTCGTTGCGTATGCCGCTGCGGTTGAAGGCGTTCTTGTAGTAGTCCCAGGTCTTGGCCAGGCCGTAGGAGGCGTCCACGGCAGCGCTCTCGCGGCTGGACGCGGTGCCGTTGCCCCAGGTGTTGGAGGTCTTGGAGAAGGGGCGCGCGTTCTGTCTCGGGTTCGTCTGCGGACTGTTGTAGGAGTCGTAGACGATGGTGCCGCCGTGCGCGGCGTCGGTGAGGGTGTAGCC
>NZ_KL585455.1:883-1971 GCF_000721935.1 Streptomyces sp. NRRL WC-3549 | reverse complement strand
GGTGTAGCCGCTGCCGGACTGGGTGGTCTCGATGGAGACCTGGCCGACGGTGACGCCGTTGCCGGTGCCCGTGACGCTCTGGTGCAGTTCGTACTGGTCCAGCGGCGCACCGCTGGTCGCGTCGACGATCACCGCCTCCTGCGAGGCCGGGCCGGTCTCGCCGTCACCGGTCACCGTCGAGCGGTAGGCGAGGACGGGTATCTTGCCGACCGCGTACACCACCAGGGTGCTGTCCTTGCTGCCGGCCTTCGCCTTCCTCACGTGCTTGGCGTGCTTCACGGCCTTGGCCGAGGCTTCGGCGGCCGTCAGCTTCGGCGTTGTGCGGGCGACCTCGATGGCGCCCTGGTGCGCCAGGTCCGAACCGGTGATCTTGCCGTTCTCGGCCAGATGGACGACCAGGTCGCCGCCGATCACGTCCATGCCTCTGTAGGTGCGGTCGTAGCGCACGTGTCTGGTGCCGTCGGCGTCGATCAGCACGTCCTTGACCACCAGGCGCTCGGCGGGGCCCAGGCCGAGTTCGCGGGCGGTCGCGGAAGCGTTCCGGCCGGCCTCGCGTATCGCCTCGCCGCGTGTGTCGGCCGTCATCGCCCGGAAGCCGGCGCCGGGCTGGGCGGCGGAGGTGCCGGCGGCGGTGGGCTGGGGGACGGCGGTGGACTGGGTTGCCACTATGGTCACGGAGCCCAGTGCGAGGGCTGCCGCGACACCGGCGGCCAGGGCGTTTTTGCGGTACATGACAATCCTTCCGCCGGGCCTCGTCGGGGAAATGCCGCAGAACGTCACCTGGGGTGCGGGGGGTGTTCGGCGACAGTTGGCCCGGCTGTGGCCCTGAGGCTAGAGACGCGGAGAGCGGCCGACATCGGGGTAACCCCTTGACCTGGACGGGGAGCCCCGGCGGGCGCACCATGGCCCGATGCCAGACTCTGCGATGTGGACGAACGCGTCCCACGAGGCCGGCCCCGTGCTGCCGGTGGGGCCGGACAACGGACACGGCACCCGCCGGGTGGTTCTGTTCGGGCCGCCCGGATGCGGCAAGACCACCGCCGCCGGTGTCCTGGGGCGGCAGTCGGGCCTGCCGGTCCTGCGGCTGG
>NZ_KL585455.1:0-656 GCF_000721935.1 Streptomyces sp. NRRL WC-3549 | reverse complement strand
GCCGGTCCTGCGGCTGGCCCCGGGGCCCCAGGACGCCCGGGTCGCCTGTGCCGGGCTGCTCGAACTCGCGCTGGCGCTACCGGCCCTGCCCGCCGCGCGGGAGCTGACGGCAGCACTCGACGAGACCGCCGACCGGTCCGGTACTCCGGACGATGCCGGTCGAGCACTGCGGCTGCGCCGCCTGACCGCCGCTCTGCTGCAGGCACCGCCCATGACGCTGGTGGTGGACAACGCCCAATGGCTGGACCACGCCAGTGCGGAAGTCCTGGGCTGGGCGCTGCGCCTGACGCCGGATCTCCCCGTAATCGCGGCCGAGCGCGTCTGGCGCCCGGGAGCCGCGGGCCACTGGTGCGGTGAGGACACGTGCGCGGTGCGCATCCCGCCTCTGACGATCCCTCAGCTGACGACCTTGCTGTCCCCGTACCGGCTCGCCCCCCGCGAGGTGACGCGCATCCACGCCCACAGCGGCGGGAACCCGGCCTTGGCCCTGGCGCTGGCCGACGCCTCACGCCCGCTGGCGGACCGGGAGGGTGAGGGCGAGCCGGCCCTGCCGCCGACGGCCCGCCGGCTGGTGGGCGAGTGGCTGGGCGAAGTACCGGCCCAGGTGCAGGAACTGCTGACGTTCGTCGCACTGGACGACCGGCCCGACCTCGAAC
>NZ_KL585454.1:8765-9206 GCF_000721935.1 Streptomyces sp. NRRL WC-3549 | reverse complement strand
CCAGGAATGCGTCGAGGAGTCGGCGGAGTCGGCGTTCGTCCCGGTCCTTCGCAAGGACCGCGACGAGCCGCAGTCGCTGGTGAAGGCGCTGGCAGAGGCACACGTGCGTGGTGTGCCGATCGCGTGGGAGGCGTACTTCGCGCGTTCCGGAGCGGCCCGGCTGGAGCTGCCGACCTACGCCTTCCAGCACGAGCGCTACTGGCCGGAGACCGCCCCGGTCGCCCTCGTGGCCGAGGACAGCGCCGGCTCGACGTCGGATCATCGTTTCTGGGATGCCGTCGAGAGCAATGACCTCGACGCCTTGGCCCTGACGCTGGACTCGACCGACATCGGGTCGCTCCGCGACGTCATACCTGTTCTCTCGTCCTGGCGCCGCCAGTCACGTGAACTCTCCACCGTGGACTCCTGGCGTTATCGGGTGGTGTGGAAGTCGGTTGCGGG
>NZ_KL585454.1:7740-8569 GCF_000721935.1 Streptomyces sp. NRRL WC-3549 | reverse complement strand
CCTGGCGTTATCGGGTGGTGTGGAAGTCGGTTGCGGGTGTGGTGTCGGAGTCGCTTGCGGGTGGTTGGTTGGTGGTGTGTGGGCCGGGTGGTGTGGATGGTCCGGTGGTGTCGGGGCTGGTGGCTCGTGGTGCGGGGTTGTTGGTGGTCGACGGGGTTGTCGATGGTGGGGTGTTGGGGGAGCGGTTGTCCGGTGTGTCCGGTGTGGTGTCGTTGTTGGATGCTGCGGGGACGTTGGGGTTGGTGCAGGTGCTGGCAGGTGTGGGTGTGCCGGTGCGTCTGTGGTGTGTGACGAGTGGTGCGGTGTCGGTGGGGCGTGCGGATGGTGTGGTGGATCCGCTGGGTGCGCAGGTGTGGGGTCTGGGGCGTGTGGTCGGGCTGGAGTTGCCTGGTGTGTGGGGTGGGTTGGTCGATGTTCCGGCTGTTGTGGATGAGCGGGTGCTGGGGCGGTTGTGCGGGGTGTTGGCCGGTGGGGGTGGTGAGGATCAGGTGGCGGTGCGGGGCTCGGGTGTGTTCGGGCGTCGTGTGGTGCGTGCTCCGGGTTCGGGTTCGGGTTCGGGTGTGGTTGTGGGTGGGACGGTGTTGGTGACCGGGGGTTCGGGTGCTTTGGGTGGGCATGTGGCCCGGTGGGTGGTGGGTGAGGGTGCCGGCCGTGTGGTGTTGGTGAGTCGTGGTGGTTCGGTTGCGCCGGAGTTGGTGGTGGAGTTGGAGGGTCTGGGCGCCGAGGTGGTGGTCGCGGCGTGTGATGTGAGTGACCGGGGTGCTCTGGCGGGGCTGGTGGAGGGGGTCGAGGCGTCCGGTGGGCCGGTGCGCTCGGTGTTCCATACGGC
>NZ_KL585454.1:7248-7462 GCF_000721935.1 Streptomyces sp. NRRL WC-3549 | reverse complement strand
GTGCTGCGTGCCAAGGTGATGGGTGCGGACAACCTGGACGCGATCTTCGGTGACCGGACGCTCGACGCGTTCGTGCTGTTCTCGTCGATCGCTGGGATCTGGGGCAGCGGTGGCCAGGCCGCTTACGCGGCGGCGAACGCGCACCTCGACGCCCTGGCCGAGGGGCGGCGGGCCCGTGGCCTGACCGCCACCTCCATCGCCTGGGGACCCTGGG
>NZ_KL585454.1:5835-7059 GCF_000721935.1 Streptomyces sp. NRRL WC-3549 | reverse complement strand
CCCTGGGCCGAAGGCGGAATGGCGGAGGGCACGACCGAGGACCTGCACCGGCACGGACTTGTCGCGCTGGCTCCATCCCGGGCGGTCACCAAGCTGCACCAGGCGCTGGCTGAAGACGAGACCACCCTCACGGTCGCCGAGGTGGACTGGGAACGCTTCGCACCCGCGTTCACGGCTCGACGCCCCAGCCCTCTTCTCGGCGAACTCATTGACGCGCACGAGGCGCTGACGCAGTCAGATGCAGCGACGGACACCGGACCTGGTGATGCGGCGATGCAACTGCGTGAGCGGCTGTCGGCGGCCACCGCGCCGGAGCAGAACCGCATCCTGCTCGAACTCGTGCGAGGCGAGGCGGCGCGGGTGCTGGGACACGAGTCGTCCGACGCCGTCAAGCCCAGACGGGGTTTCGTGGAGCTGGGCTTCGACTCGCTCATGGCTGTCGAGGTGCGTAACCGGCTGGCTTCCCTCACAGGGCTCCGTCTGCCGACCACGCTCCTCTTCGACTTCACCTCGTCCGCGGCGCTGGCGGAGCACCTGTGTTCCGAGCTGGCTCAGGACATGTCCGCCGCGGCCCCGGTCGTGTCGGCCATCACCGAGTTGGAACGCATGCTCTCCGGGGTGCCTGCCACCGGCGTCGACCGTGAGGACATCACGGAGAGACTTCAGGGCCTTTTGACGGCGTGGGGTGGCTCACAGGCGCCTGTCCCGTCGTCGGACACATCCACGCCGGCGACCGTCGAGGTGGACCCCGCGCTCGACGCGGCCACGTCGGATGAACTGTTCGACCTCATTCAGCGCGAATTCGGCAAGTCCTGAACGGCAGTTGTCGACGCGCGTGCAAACCATGGCTTTCTCAAGGGGCGGTGCTGTTTCCGATGGCGAGTGAAGAGAAACTCCTGGATCACCTGAAGTGGATGACCGCTGAGCTTCGGCAGACGAAGCAGCGGCTCCACGAGGTCGAGTCCGAGGGCCAGGAGCCGATCGCCATCGTCGGCATGAGCTGCCGTTTCCCCGGTGACGTCCGCTCGCCCGAGCAGTTGTGGCAGTTGGTGGCCGACGGCTCGGACGCGATCGCTGGCTTCCCGCCGGACCGTGGCTGGGACACGGACGGGCTCTTCCATCCCGATCCGGATCACCCTGGTACGACCTACGCCGACCAGGGCGGCTTCCTGAGCTCCGTCGGCGACTTCGACGCCGAGTTCTTCGGGATCTCGCCGCGTGAGG
>NZ_KL585454.1:399-5586 GCF_000721935.1 Streptomyces sp. NRRL WC-3549 | reverse complement strand
CAGCAGCGGCTGCTGCTCGAGACCGCCTGGGAGGCGCTGGAACGGGCAGGTATCGACCCGGTTTCGCTGCACGGCAGCCGCACCGGTGTGTTCATCGGGTCCAATGCTCAGGACTACGCCGCCCTGTTGCACAACGACACGGCAGAGCTCGGTGGCTATCTCGCCATCGGAAACGCCGCGAGCGTCATGTCCGGACGGATCGCCTATTCCCTGGGTTTCCGAGGGCCGGCCGCGACCGTGGACACCGCGTGCTCGTCGTCGCTGGTAGCGCTGCACTGGGCGGCCCAGGCCTTGCGCCGGAGCGAGTGCTCCATGGCGCTTGTGGGTGGGGCGTCGGTGATGTCCACCCCCGGGGCTTTCCTGGAGTTCTCCCGGCAACGTGGTCTGGCGGCCGACGGCCGGTGCAAGGCCTTTGCCGAAGCGGCCGACGGCACCGGCTGGGGCGAAGGCATCGGCATGCTGCTGGTGGAACGGCTGTCGGACGCACGCAGCAACGGACACAGGGTCCTGGCCGTCGTCCGGGGCTCGGCGATCAACCAGGACGGGGCGAGTAGTGGTCTCACCGTCCCCCACGGGCCCTCCCAGCAGAGGGTGATCCGCCAGGCGCTTTCTGACGCCGGTCTGTCTCCGGCCGATGTCGACGTGGTGGAGGCCCATGGCACGGGGACCCGGCTCGGCGATCCGATCGAAGCACAGTCCTTGCTGGCGACCTACGGGCAGGACCGACACGAGAACCGGCCGCTGCGGCTGGGATCGCTCAAGTCGAACATCGGTCACACGGCGGGTGCGGCCGGTGTGGCCGGTGTGATCAAGATGGTGATGGCGATGCGGCACGGGGTGCTGCCGCAGACCCTGCACGTCGACAAGCCGTCGGCGCACGTCGACTGGACGGCCGGGCGCGTCGAGCTGCTGACCGAGCAGATGGACTGGCCCGAGACGGGCGAGCCGCGCCGGGCGGGGGTGTCCTCGTTCGGAATCAGCGGCACCAACGCGCATGTGATCCTTGAACAGGCAGTCCTCGACAGCCCGTCGGCCCCCGGCCCGGCAGACGCCCCAGGAACTGACGCACGAACCCTGCTGGCCACCAGCACCGCACCATGGGTGCTCTCAGGGAAGTCGCCGGAGGCGGTCGCGGCCCAGGCCGCCCGTCTGCTGGCGCATCTGGAGACACGCCGCGGTGGCGATCCGGCCCCGGTGGACATCGCTTGGTCGCTAGCGACCACCAGGGCCTCGCTCGAACATCGCGTGGCCCTGGTGGCTGAGGACCACGACGGCTTCCTGTCCGCACTCCGGTCCGTGGCCCACGTCGGGACGGCTCCCGGCGCTGTACAGGGGACCGCGTCCCGCAGGGTCAAGCCGGTCTTCGTGTTCCCTGGGCAGGGTGCGCAGTGGACCGGGATGGCGTCCGGCCTGGTGGAGTCGTCCCCCGTCTTCGCGGCGCGGCTCGCAGAGTGTGGTGAGGCGCTGGCCCCGTACACGGACTGGTCCCTCCTGGACGTGGTGCGACGTGTGGAGGGCGCCCCTTCGTCGGACCGGGCGGACGTCATGCAGCTGGTGCTGTGGGCGGTCATGGTCTCGCTGGCCGAGCTCTGGCGTTCGTGCGGAGTGGAGCCGGCTGCTGTCATCGGCCACTCCCAGGGCGAGATCACCGCAGCCACCGTTGCCGGAGCCCTTTCCCTCCCGGACGCGGCCCGCCTGGTGGCGCGGCGGCGAGAAGTGACGATGCCCCTTTCCGGCAAGGGCGGGATGGTGTCGGTGCCGCGCCCGGTGGAATGGGTGCGCGAGCAGGTGCAGATATGTGTATAAGAGACAGCGTCAACGGGCCCATGTCCGTCGTCGTATCGGGTGACCTGGATGCACTGGACGCCTTCGTGTCCGCGTGCGCGGCAGCCGGCGTACGGACCCGGCGCATCGCGATGGACTACGCGTCCCATTCGGCGCAGATCGAAAGCATCCGTGAGGGGCTGGCGGAGGCCCTGCAGGGGCTCGCCCCACGCTCCGCGGAGATTCCGTTCTACTCCACGCTGACGGGCGGGCTCATCGACACCGCCGGCCTGGACGCCGAGTACTGGTACCGGAACCTGCGGTCCATGGTGGCGTTCGAGGCGGCGACCACCGCCGCACTCGCCGACGGGCACACGGTGTTCATCGAGGTCAGCCCGCACTCGGTACTCACAGCAGGACTTCAGGAGACCTTCACAACGGTGGGCGGCGACGCGGTGGCGCTCGACACCCTGCGGCGAGGTGAGGACGAGCCCCGCCGGTTCATGACCTCGCTCGCCGCCGCCCACACGAACGGTGTGGAGCCGGACTGGCGTGCCGTTTACGCAGGTACCGGCGCCCGGCGCGTGGACCTGCCCACGTACGCGTTCCAGCACCGGCGCTACTGGTTGGCCCCGGCCGGCACGACGGACACCAACCGGCCCGGAACCGCCCCGGAGGACGACGCGTTCTGGACCGCCGTCGAGGGCGCGGATCTGGAGGCCCTCACACGGACACTCGCGGTCGACACCGAGCAGTCGTTCGCAGCGGCACTGCCCGCACTGTCCGCGTGGCGCCGACAGCGCACCGCTCTGTCGACCGTCGATTCCTGGCGCTACCGCGTGCTGTGGAAGCGCATCGCAGAAACGACCGCCACACCTCAGCCGACGGGCACGTATCTGGTGGCGGTGCCCGCGACGACCGCAGCCGATCCGTACCTCGACGCGTGCCTCGACGCACTCGCGCCCGTCGACACCGTCGTCATCCGTGTGGCTCCGGGCAGCGATCGCGACGCGCTGGCCGCCCTCATACGCACCGCGCTGGGCGACGCACCCGACACAGCCATGGCCGGGGTGCTGTCGCTGCTTGCTCTGGACGTACGCACCCACCCCCGGACGGACGCCGTTCCGGCCGGGCTCGCGCACACAGTTGCTCTCGTCCAGGCCCTCACGGACACCGCGGTGCAAGCTCCGCTGTGGATCGCCACCCGTGGCGCCGTCTCGGTGGGCCGCACGGATCACGTGACCGCCCCCGCCCAGGCCCTGCTCTGGGGACTCGGCGGCGTGATCAGCGCCGAACGCCCGCAGAGCTGGGGAGGCCTGCTCGACCTTCCCGAAGACCTCGACCGGCGGGCGTCCCGTCGTCTCCGCGCAGTCCTCGCTGCGCGCGGCGACGAGGAGAACCAGCTGGCGATCCGTGCCACAGGTGTGCACGGGCGCCGGCTCGTCCCCGCACCCCGCCCTACCCGTACTCCTGCCTCCCACGACTGGCGCTCGCCCCGAGGCACGGTGCTCATCACGGGCGGCACCGGCGCGCTGGGCGCCCACACCGCCCACTGGTTCGCGGAGAGGGGCGCCGAACACCTGCTGCTCGTCGGCCGACGCGGCGCCGATGCACCCGGCGCGGAGTCCCTGGCGGCCGAACTCAGGGCGAAGGGCTGCAAGGTCACCCTCGCGGCCTGTGACGCGGGTGACCGGTCCGCGCTGGCCGCCCTGCTCGCCTCGGTCCCGGCCGAGCTGCCCCTGACGGCGGTCGTGCACAGCGCGGCGCTGCTGGACGACAGCCTGCTGGACACCCTGAGCATCGGCCAGCTCGAACGTGCTCTCCAGGCGAAGTCACGAGCCGCGATGAATCTGCACGAACTCACCCGCGAGCTCGACCTCTCCGCTTTCGTGCTCTTCTCCTCCGTCGCAGGTCTGATCGGCGGCGCCGGTCAGGGGAACTACGCCCCTGCCAACGCCTTCCTCGACGCCCTCGCCCACCATCGCCGCGCCGAAGGCCTGACAGCCGTCGCGATCCAATGGGGTCACTGGCACGGCAGAGGCCTCGGAGCCGCGCAGGAAGAGAACTTCGCGCGCAGCGGTGTCGGCTCCATGGACCCTGAACTGGCGCTCCTGGCCCTGCAACAGGCTCTCCAGGATGACGAGACCTCGCTCGTCGTGGCAGATGTGCGGTGGGACCGGGCCGCCGGGCGGAACGCGGCGCTTCGGCCCAACCCACTGCTCCGCGAGCTGGCCCACGTCCATGAGGCGGACCCGGGCGCAGCCGGCCCGGCGCAGCAGGAGCCCGTACACCGTTCGGCGCTCGCCGCACGCCTGCGGTCCATGCCGGAACAGGAGGGCCTCCGCCTGTTGCTGGACCTGGTCCGCGACGAGGCCGCCGCGCTGCTGGGCCACGGATCCAAGGAAGCGGTGCCGACAGACAGAGCATTCCTGGACCTCGGATTCAGCTCGATCAGCGCGGTCGAGCTGCGCAACCGGCTCGACGCCGCATCTGGGCTCAGCCTGCCGACGACACTCGTTTACGACTACCCGTCCCCAGTTGCTCTTGCACGCCACCTGCGTTCCCAGTTGGGGCCGTCGCAGGACAGCGGAACCCTGACGGCTCCGGACGACCGCAGGGACGATGCGGACGACCCGGTCGCCATCGTCGGCATGAGCTGCCGCTTCCCCGGTGGCGTCACCTCGCCGGAAGAGCTGTGGGACCTGCTGGCCGCCGGATCGGACGGCATCACCACCCTGCCGGAGAACCGCGGATGGGACCTCGGTTCGCTCCACGGTCCGCGTGCCGACTCCGCCGGCACGGGCACCTCGTCCACAGGAGAGGGCGGCTTCCTGCACGAAGCCGCTGACTTCGACGCCGAGTTCTTCGGGATCTCGCCGCGTGAGGCGCTGGCGATGGACCCCCAGCAGCGGCTGCTGCTCGAAGCGTCCTGGGAGGTCCTCGAACGCGCGGGCATCGACCCTTCGTCGCTGTTCGGCAGCTCGACCGGAGTCTTCGCCGGTACGAACGGGCAGGACTACGCCCATCTCATGGGCGATGCGGGCGAGTCGGTCGCCGGGTACGGTGCCACGGGCAGCTCCGCCAGTGTGCTCTCCGGCCGGGTGTCCTACACGCTGGGACTCGAGGGCCCCGCAGTGACGGTGGACACGGCGTGCTCGTCGTCCCTGGTGGCGATGCACTGGGCGAGCCAGGCGCTGAGCTCGGGCGAATGCTCACTGGCCCTGGCCGGTGGGGTGACGGTCATGTCGACCCCGGGCGCCTTCGTCGAATTCTCCCGGCAGGGCGGCCTTGCACCGGACGGCCGGTGCAAGGCGTTCGCGGAAGCCGCGGACGGGACGGCGTGGGGCGAAGGGGTGGGCGTACTGCTGCTGGAGCGGCTGTCGGATGCGCGCCGGAACGGGCACGAGGTGCTGGCGGTGGTGC
>NZ_KL585454.1:0-141 GCF_000721935.1 Streptomyces sp. NRRL WC-3549 | reverse complement strand
GGTCTGACGGCCCCGAACGGTCCTTCGCAGCAGCGGGTCATCAACCAGGCCCTGGCGAACGCCGGTCTCCGCCCGGCCCAGGTGGACATGGTCGAGGCACACGGTACGGGTACCCGGTTGGGTGACCCGATCGAGGCGCAG
>NZ_KL585453.1:5709-8163 GCF_000721935.1 Streptomyces sp. NRRL WC-3549 | reverse complement strand
GCCGAAGAACAGCCGGCTGCGGTGCAGCCGAGCGCTGCCGAGGACGCCCCCGTGCAGGAGGCCCCCGCCGAGGACGCCCCCGTGCAGGAGACCCCGGCCGAGGAGAGCCTCGCAGAGGAGCAGCCGCCCGCCGAAGAGCAGTCGGCCGCCGCCGAGGAGGCCGCCGCCGAGGAGGCCCCTGCCGCCGAAGAGCAGCCGGCCGCCGCCGAGGAGCCGCCCGCCGAGGAGGCCCCCGCCTCCCCGCCCGCCCCCGGCTACGACGACGCCGAGCGCGAGGCCGTGCTCCGCGTCATGCGTGAGCGCCGCGACATCCGCAACGGCTTCCGCGGCGACCCGATCCCGCACGAGGTGCTGCTCAGGGTCCTGGAGGCCGCGCACACCGCTCCGAGCGTCGGCCACTCGCAGCCCTGGGACTTCGTCGTCATCCGCTCCGCGGAGACCCGCCGCTCCATGCACGAACTGGCGCAGCGCCAACGTGACGCGTACGCCAAGTCGCTGCCCAAGGCCCGGGCCAAGCAGTTCAAGGAACTCAAGATCGAGGCCATCCTCGACACCCCGGTGAACATCGTCGTCACCGCCGACCCCACCCGGGGCGGCCGGCACACCCTGGGCCGTCACACCCAGCCGCAGATGGCCCCCTACTCCTCGGCGCTCGCCGTCGAGAACCTGTGGCTCGCCGCCCGCGCCGAAGGGCTCGGGGTCGGCTGGGTGAGCTTCTTCGACGAGCGGGAGATGGTCCGCGAACTGGGCCTGCCCGAACACCTGGAAGTCGTGGCGTACCTGTGCGTCGGGTACGTCGACGAGTTCCCCGAGGAGCCCGAGCTGATGCAGGCCGGCTGGTCCAAGCGCCGCCCGCTGTCCTGGGTCGTCCACGAGGAGACGTACGGCCGCCGCGCCCTGCCCGGTGAGGAACCGCACGACCTGCTCCAGGAGACCATCGCCAACATCCGCCCCCTGGACGCCAAGGCGCTCGGTGAGGCCTGGGAGCGCCAGAAGCGGATGACGAAGCCCGCGGGCGCGCTCGGCATGCTGGAGATCATCTCCGCCCAGTTGTCCGGGCTCTCCCGGATGTGCCCGCCGCCGATCCCCGAGCCCGCGGCCGTCGCGGTCTTCGCCGGGGACCACGGGGTGCACGCCCAGGGGGTGACCGCCTGGCCGCAGGAGGTCACCGGCCAGATGGTCGCCAACTTCCTCAGCGGCGGGGCCGTCTGCAACGCCTTCGCCGCCCAGGTCGGCGCCGAGGTGTGCGTCGTCGACGTCGGCGTCGCCACCGAACTGCCGTCGTCCCCCGGGCTGCTGCCCCGGAAGGTCCGTGCCGGGACGGCCGACTTCACGACCGGTCCCGCGCTGACCCGCGAGGAGGTGCTCGCCTCGATCGAGGTCGGCATCGAGACCGCCCGCGACCTGATCGCCGCCGGCAACAAGGCCTTGGTCACCGGTGAGATGGGCATCGCCAACACCACCGCGTCCGCGGCGCTGATCTGTGTCTACACGGGCATGGACCCGTCCGAGGTCACCGGACGCGGCACCGGCATCAACGACGAGATGCACGCCCGCAAGGTGGACGTGGTCCGCCGCGCCCTCGAACTGCACCAGCCCGACCCCGCCGACCCCATCGGGGTGCTGGCCGCGGTCGGGGGCCTGGAGCACGCGGCGATGGCGGGCTTCCTGCTGGGCGGCGCGTCGCTGCGTACGCCGGTGATCCTGGACGGCGTGAGCGCCGGCGCCTCGGCGCTGGTCGCCCGGGCCATCGCGCCCGAGGCGCTCGCCGCCTGCATCGCCGGACACCGCAGCGCCGAGCCCGGCCATGTCGCGGCCCTCAACAAGCTGGGTCTGCGTCCGCTGGTCGACCTCGACCTCCGGCTCGGTGAAGGGACCGGCGCCCTGCTGGCGCTCCCCATCGTGCAGAGCGCGGCACGGGCCATGCACGAGGTCGCGACGTTCGACTCGGCGGGCGTGACGGAGAAGTAGGGGGAACCACCCGGCGCCACCGCGCCCGGTGGCGCCGGGCCGGGCCGTGCCCGGCCATGGGCGAGGGGGCGGGCGCCGAACGTGCCCGCCCCCTCCGTCGCCCTCCCGCCCACCCCGTATCGTGGTCCCACGCGAAACGCCGACGACCCCTGAGTACCCGCCGACGGGCCACGCCCCGACGCCTCCTTGCCCCACCGCCTCATCCGACCGCCGCTCCACCGCCGCAGCGGCCCGCAGCACACCGCATCCCGCACGAGGAGCCGCACGCGCCATGGCCGAGTACGACGACCACCCCGCCTACCCCGTCGGACTGCGGCTGACCGGCCGTCGCGTCGTCGTCGTCGGCGGCGGCCAGGTCGCGCAGCGCAGGCTCCCCGCCCTCATCGCGGCCGGCGCGGACATCACCCTGGTCTCCCCGTCCGCCACCCCGTCCGTCGAGGCGATGGCGGACGCGGGCGAGATCCGCTGCTGTCTCTTATACAC
>NZ_KL585453.1:0-5544 GCF_000721935.1 Streptomyces sp. NRRL WC-3549 | reverse complement strand
ATCCGCTGGGAGCGCCGCCGCTACCAGGACGGCGACCTCGCCGACACCTGGTACGCGCTGATCGCCTCCACCGACAGCGCCGCCAACGACGCCGCGTCCGCCGAGGCCGAACGCACCCGCGTCTGGTGCGTCCGCAGCGACGACGCGGAGGCCGCCACCGCCTGGACACCGGCCACCGGACGCAGCGAGGGCATCACGGTCGCCGTCCTCAGCACCACCTCGCACGGCCGCGACCCCCGCCACTCCGCGGCCGTCCGGGACGCCGTCGTCGAGGGCCTGCGCGACGGCACCCTCGCCGCCGCGCGCCACCGCGCCCACACCCCCGGTGTCGCCCTGGTCGGCGGCGGCCCCGGCGACCCGGACCTGATCACCGTCCGCGGCCGCCGCCTCCTCGCCCAGGCCGACGTCGTCATCGCCGACCGCCTCGGCCCCCGCGACCTGCTCGACGAACTCCCCCCGCACGTCGAGGTGATCGACGCGGCGAAGATCCCGTACGGGCGCTACATGGCGCAGGAGGCCATCAACCAGGCGCTCATCGACCACGCCAAGGCGGGCAAGGCCGTCGTCCGCCTCAAGGGCGGCGACCCGTACGTCTTCGGCCGCGGCATGGAGGAGGCCCAGGCACTGGCCGCCGAGGGCATCCCCTGCACCGTCGTGCCCGGCATCTCCAGCACCATCTCGGTGCCCTCGGCGGCCGGGATACCCGTCACCCACCGGGGCGTCGCCCACGAGTTCACCGTGGTCAGCGGCCACGTCGCCCCCGACGACCCGCGCTCCCTGGTCGACTGGCAGGCCCTCGCCCGGCTGCGCGGCACCCTGGTCCTGCTGATGGCCGTCGACAAGATCGGCGCCATCGCCCGGGCGCTCATCGCCCACGGCAAGGCCCCGGACACCCCGGTCGCCCTGGTCCAGGAAGGCACCACGGCCGCCCAGCGCAGGGTGGACGCCACGCTCGCGACCGTGGGGGAGCGGGCCGTGGCCGAGGACGTGCGTCCCCCCGCGGTCATCGTCATCGGCGAGGTCGTCACCGTCGGCGCCGACCTCGCGGCCGGCCTCACGGGCTGACCACCCACCCATCCTCCCGACCGGAGACAAGGCAGTACGACCCGTGGCTGAACTCCTCACCGTCGACGACCCCGACGACCCGCGCCTGAGCGACTACACGGGCCTGACCGACGTCGAGCTCCGGCGCCGGCGCGAACCCGCCGAAGGCCTCTTCATCGCCGAGGGCGAGAAGGTCATCAGACGCGCCAGGAACGCCGGATACGAGATGCGTTCCATGATGCTGACCGCCAAGTGGTCCGACGTCATGCGTGACGTCATCGACGAGGAACGGGCCCCCGTGTACGCGGTCACACCGGAACTCGCCGAACGTGTCACCGGCTACCACGTCCACCGCGGGGCCCTCGCCGCCATGGCGCGCCGGCCGCTGCCCGCCGTGGACACCCTCCTCGCCCCCGGGGACGGGGACGTACGCAGGGTCGCCGTGTTCGAGGACATGGTGGACCACGCCAACCTGGGCGCCGCGTTCCGCAACGCCGCCGCCCTCGGCGTCGACGCGGTCCTGCTCACCCCGCGCTGCGCCGACCCGTTGTACCGGCGGGCGGTCAAGGTGTCGATGGGGTCCGTCTTCCACGTGCCCTGGACCCGGCTGGAGTCCTGGCCCGACGACCTCGGGCTGCTCCGCGCGGCCGGGTTCACCACCGCCGCCCTCTGCCTCAGCGACCGCTCGATCACCCTCGACGAACTCGCCGCACGCGGGGACGAGAAGCTGGCGCTGGTCTTCGGCACCGAGGGTGACGGGCTCACGGACCGGGCACTCGCCGCGGCCGACGCCCACGTCCGTATCCCGATGGACGCCGGCGTCGACTCCCTCAACGTCGCCGCCGCCTCCGCCGTCGCCTTCTACGCGACCCGGGTCACCCGGCCCTGACGCCGCCGGGCCCGAAGGGGTGGGCCGCGGCCGGAGCACCGTCCCCGGCCGGCGTACCGCCCAGCCCGCGCGCCGGACCCTGACAGCCCTGGGCGGCCGCGATCCCCAGGGCCACCAGCAGCGTCACCACCACGAAGACGACGAGCCGCTGGCGCAGCAGCCGAGGATGTGTATAAAGACAGGTTCCTGCCCGTCGACGTCGTCCGTACCCCGGGCCGGGCGGCGGGACGGCCCTTCGTCCCCCCGCCGCCGGTCGCTCCGGTGGAATGCGGGCGCTTCACCGGGCGCACGCCGCCCCGGGACGCCTGGGGCCGAGCCCCCGAGCCGCCGGTACGGGGCGAGGCCCCCGAGCGCGACGCCGCGGGCCGCCTCGCGGGCGGGCGCGAAGCGGAGGCGGGCCCGGTGTTCGACCGCCGGGTCGGCTGCTCGGCGTACGAGCCCTCCATCCGGCCGGTGGGCCGGTCCACCTCCCGCGCACCGCGCTGCGCGGGGGGCCGCCGCTCGTGGAGCCCCTGCGCCTCACGTGCGGCGATCTCCTTGAGCCGCATGGACAGCTGGAGGGTGCTGGGCCGCTCCTCCGGGTCCTTCGCCAGGCAGGCGCGCACCAGCGGGGCGAGCGCGTCGTGCACCTCGAAGAGATGCGGCTCCTCGTGCACCACGCGGTAGAGCATCACCTCGGAACTGCCGTGCCCGAACGGCGAATCGGCCGTCGCCGCGTACGCCAGGGTGGCACCCAGCGAGAACACGTCCGTGGCCGGTGTCACCGCCGCACCCCGCACCTGCTCCGGCGCGAGGAAGCCGGGGGAGCCGACGGCGGTACCGACATGGGTGAGCGTGCTGGCCCCGGTCGCCCAGGCGATACCGAAGTCGATGATCCGGGGGCCCTTCGGGGAGAGCAGGATGTTCGAAGGCTTCAGGTCGCGGTGGACGACCCCGGCCTCGTGCACCGCCACCAGCCCCTCCGAGAGCGCCGCCCCGACGGAGGCCACCTCGGCCGCCGACAGCGGACCCTCCTCGGCGACCTTGTCGTGGAGCGACGGCCCGGGGACGTACTGGGTGGCGAACCACGGGCGGTCCGCGTCCAGGTCCGCCGCCACCAGCCGGGCCGTGCACCCGCCGCGGATCCGCCGGGCCGCCGACACCTCGCGTGCGAAGCGCGAACGGAACTCCTGGTCCTCCGCGAGGTCGGGCCGGATCACCTTCAGCGCCACCCGCTGGCCGCGGCGGTCGGAGCCCAGGTAGACGACGCCCATGCCGCCCGCGCCGAGCCGCCGGTGGAGCCTGAACGAGCCGACGACACGCGGGTCCTCGCGCCGGAGCCGCATCATCGCCATCGTCTGCCCATCCCCGCTGCCTGGTCCGCCTGACGAGGCACAGCTTACGTACCCGTGGCGCGGCGCGCTCAGAGGCCGCGCCCTCGCCTTTCGATCGTTTGCCGTTGCCGGGCGGGCGATATGAGCCGGGGTCAGACGTCCCCCGGACCGGGGCCGGTCCCGGCCCGATGCCCTCAAGGGGCGCCCGACGACGGGGCATTGGATCAGTGACGGTCAGTCAGGTCTGCTGGGCCCCCGACGCGCGGGACACCGCCCGCACCGCCGTCCCGGCGGCGTCCAGGAGGGCCCGCGGGGTGCGGGCGGCACCCCGCCGTCACCCCCCTGACGTGAGTGATGTCACCCCCGGGTGAGGGCAGCCCCCGCACGTCCCCTCCGGGAAGTCCCCAGGGTCGGGCGGCCCGTCTCCACCCAGGGGAGTACGCCCCGGGGGCCCGGCTCATCCTCCGGGAGGCCCGCCAATCGGTACGCGGGCATGACGCCGGAGGGGCCCCGCCTCCCTAGTGTTGAGGTCAAGCGGTGGGCGTGGAACTCGTCCCCCGAGGCCAGACGCCCGCCGCTCCCGAACGAGTCAGGAGAGGAACCATGGCGGACACGGCCACGCGGACCATGATCCGCGGCAGGAGCCGCAAGGCGTACGCCTCCTTCGGCGTCCGTCCGTCCGGCCGGCGCCACCCGGTGGTGGCGACGGCCATGGTGCTTCCCCTGGCGGCCCTGCTCGTCGTCGTCTTCGGCGGCTGGGACGCAGTGGTCACACAGGCGTCGTCCGTGGGCGTGATGCTGGGGCGCTGAGCGGCGCCCCGGGTCCGGAAGAGCGGTCCGGACCGGGACATCCGGCCAACAACCCCGTGGGGACGGGGGTGCGGCGGACGGCAGCGTTTGTCCGGCCAGCTGGGGAGCTGGCCGGACATCGCGCTGTCCGGGGTCCGTGCGGTCCACGACCGCAGCGCCGGACCGTCGGTGGTCCGGGACCGGCGCCGCTCCGCCCCACGTAGGCTCGGCACCGGGCGGGCGTGCCGTCGGCCGGCCGCCGCCCCGGGGGGAGCCGTGACCATGACCACCACCCACGCCGTACGCGCCCTGGGCGCCCTGGCGCACCGGGGCACCCACGCGCCGACCGAGGCGTGCGGCTGCGCCCCTCCCGCGGTCCTCGCGGACCGGTCCGACGGCACCGTGGTCCGCAGCGGCCCGGTGGTGGCCAAGGCGCATGCCCCGGACGCGGACGCCCCGGCCCTCGCGGCCCGCCTGACCCTGGCCGCCTCCCCCCGCCTGGCGGGTATCCTGCTGCCCCCGCTGCCGGCCGGTCCGGAGGAGGGCGTCACCGTGGAAGGCCGGGCCGTGAGCCTCTGGCCCTACGGCCTGCCCGTCGACCCGGCGGATCCCGACGCCGCCCCGTGGGAGGAGGCCGCCGGCCTCCTCGCCCGGCTGCACCGCACCCGGCCGCCCCACCCCCTGCCCCCGATGCGGGGCCCGGCCAAGGCCGCCCGCGCCGTCGCCCGGATGCGTGCCGCCCGCCCCCGGACACCGGGCCGGGCCGCCGGCGCCGCCCCCGTCCTCGCCGCCTGGCGCGGACTGCCCGGCTGGGCGCGCGGCGAGGCCCCGGCCCCCGCCGACCGGGCCCGCTTCCTCTGCCACGGTGACCTGCACCTGGGCCAACTCGTCCGGCACCCCGCCCCGGACGGCCCCTGGCTGCTGATCGACGTCGACGACGCGGGCCTCGGCGACCCCGCCTGGGACCTGGCCCGCCCCGCCGCCTGGTACGCGGCCGGACTGCTCGCCCCCGAGGTCTGGCTGCGCTTCCTGGACGCCTACCGCGCCGGGGGCGGACCGGCCGTACGCCCCCACGGGGACCCGTGGCCCGAACTGGACGTCCCGGCGCGCGCCCTCACCGTGCAGACGGCCGCGCTCGCCGTCGCCAAGTCCGTTGCCGAGGACCGGGATCCGGACGAGGTGGAACGGCTGATGATCGACGCGTGCGCCCGAATCGCCTGCCTGCCGGATGAGTTGGGGCCCGCGCCCACACCGTAGGGTGAACCGGCGGACGCCGGGCACGCATTCCGGCGACGACGGTGACGACGAGACGACGGTGAGGAGCCGACCGATGTTCCAGTGCCCCAAGTGCCATGCCCAGATGCACACGTACAACCGCAACGGTGTCCAGATCGAGCAGTGCAGCGGCTGCCGCGGGATATTCCTCGACTACGGCGAGCTGGAGTCCCTGACCCGCCTGGAATCCCAGTGGGTGCAGCAGGCGCCGCCCGTCCCGCCCGCCCCCCAGGC
>NZ_KL585452.1:10716-13077 GCF_000721935.1 Streptomyces sp. NRRL WC-3549 | reverse complement strand
GGTGCCGGGCCCGCGGGCCGCGGCCCGCCCGTGGGGGCCGGGGAGGAACGCTGCCGCGTTCCTCCCCGGCCCTTTCCGTCTTTCGCCGCCGCCCACCGCCGTCAACGCTCGCCGCATTTCTTCCCGTTCGGGTGGTGTGCGGCGTGCCGGGTGGATCGGGGAGTGGGGCGGGCAGTCTCCAGGGGACCGGATCCGGGAGGGGAGCTGTGGGACTGTCACGCGAGTACAGGCGCGCCATCACCGAGGGACCGACACCCGCCGACACCGCGGGTGCGCCCGCCCTGCCGTATCCCTGTCTCTTATACACATATGTGTATAAGAGACAGTCTCCGAGGAGTTACGCAGGGGCACCGTGCTCACCCGGCCGCTGGCGGGACGTGACGTGGTGCTCTACCGGCTCGGCACGGGGGCGATCCGCGCCGTCCATCCGTACTGCCCGCACCTCGGTGCTCATCTCGGACTGGCGAAGGTCGAGGGGGAGGATCTCGTATGCCCCTTCCACCTCTTCGCCTTCGGTCCCGACGGCACCTGTGTGCGTACGGGGTACGACACCCCGCCGCCGCGTTCGCCGCTGACCCAGTTGCCGGTGCACGAGGCCAACGGCGCCGTCTTCGTCTGGCGGCACCACGACGGCCGGGCCCCGGACTGGACCGTCCCCGACTGGCACGAGATCGGCCACCGGTCCGCCCGCAGCGCCGTCTGGGAGCTGGCCGGCAACGCCCAGGAGGTCATCGAGAACTCGGTCGACCTCGGGCACTTCGCCACCCTGCACGGCTGGTCGAAGGCGGAGATCAGCGGGCCCGTGGTGTACGACGACGCCTCCTTCCACGTCTCCGTGCGGGCCCACGAGTCGGCGCCGCTCCTGGGCGACTTCGTCGTGGACGTGGACGTGGACGGCTACGGACTGGGGTGCCTGCACGTCGATGTGCACACGCCCCGGCTGGGGCTGCGGATGTGCACGATGATCATGCCGACGGCGATCGCGCCCAACCGGATGCAGTTCCGGCAGCGCAACCGCATCGCGTTCGACGAGCCGGCGCGGCTGCCCGCCCCGCTCGCCCGGGCGGTGAGCCGGACGGCGGCCCGGCTGCTGGACCGGGCGGTCTTCCGGTCCAGTTGCGAGTTCACGGCCGCCGACTTCCCGATCTGGCACCACAAGGAGTATCTGCAACCGCCCCGGCTCGCCCACGGCGACGGGCCGATCGGCCCGTTCCGGCGCTGGGCCCGGCGGTTCTACCCGCCGTCCCCGGGTGCGGACGGCGCCGCCGTCACCGGGTGCGGACGGCGACGAGGCGGTACCGGCCGCCCGCGACGAGCGGACGGCGGAGACGGAGGCCACCGACCGGCGCACAGCGCCCCTGCACCGCACGCCCGGCCGATGAGGCGCGGCGTAAGCACCCGGTCCCGGGCGGGGCCGGGTGCCCGCAGAGCGCCTCGCGTCAGTGCGCGGCGATCCGGTGTTCCTCGCGCACCGCCGTGCCGCCCGCCACGATCCGTGAGGTGCCCGGCGTCCGGTCGAGCACGCCCGCGGTGACGGCAACCGCCAGGCCCGCGACCGCCAGAACCGCGCCGACCAGGGCGGGCGAGGTCCATCCCCAGCCGGCCGAGATGGCCACACCGCCGAGCCAGGCCCCTCCGGCGTTGGCCAGGTTGAACGCGGAGTGGTTGGAGGCGGAGGCGAGGGTGGGGGCGTCCTTCGCCTTGTTCATGACCAGCATCTGCAGGGGCGTGGTCGTCATGAAACCGACCGCTCCGAGCAGCACGACCATGACCAGCGCGGCCCACTTCACCTGGGCGGCGAAGGGGAAGACGACCAGCACCACGGCCAGGGCGGCGAGCGACCCGTACAGGGTGGGCCGCAGCGCGCGGTCGGTCAGCGGTCCGGCGGCCAGTGCGCCCAGGGTCATCCCGATGCCGAAGAGCGCCAGGACGAGCGTCACCGAGGACTCGCCGAAGCCCATGGCCTCGGTCGTCATGGAGGAGAGGTAGGAGTAGACGGCGAACACGCCGGCGAAACCGAGGACGGCGGTGAACAGGCCGAGGACCACCTGCCGGTTGCCCAGGGCGCGGATCTCGCGGCGGACGTCCTGGTGCGCCTCGCGCGGGATCTGCGGGACCAGGCGGGCCAGCGCGGCCATGGCAACCAGACCGATCACCGCGACCACCATGAACGTGGCACGCCAGCCGAGGTGCTGGCCGAGCAGCGTGGCGGCCGGTACACCGACGATGTTGGCGACCGTGAGCCCGAGGAACATGGTGGCGACGGCCCGTGCCTGGCGGCCGTCGGGGACGAGGCGCGCGGCGACGACCGCGCCGACGCCGAAGAACGCGCCGTGCGGCAGCCCGGCCAGCACCCGGCCG
>NZ_KL585452.1:5803-10552 GCF_000721935.1 Streptomyces sp. NRRL WC-3549 | reverse complement strand
AGCCCGGCCAGCCCCCGGCCGGCCAGCAGCCAGCCGTAGCCGGGGGCGAACGCCGACGCGAGGTTGCCGACGGTGAAGAGGGCCATCAGCAGCAGGAGCATCCGCTTGCGCGGGATCCGGGAGCCGAGGCCGGTGAGCAGCGGGGCACCGAGGACAACGCCGATCGCGTACGCCGAGACGAGATACCCGGCGGTGGGTACGGACGTTCCCAGGTCGTCCGCGACGTTGGGCAGCAGGCCCATCATCACGAACTCGGTGGTGCCGATGCCGAAGGCGCTCACAGCGAGGGCGAGCAGGGCCAGGGGCATGTGGAGGACCTTTCGGGCAGGGGGCGGCGGCCGGTCGTGGTGGACCGGGCGGCTGCGGATGGGGGCGGGAGCGTCGGCGTCGTTGCCTGAGCGGAATATGTATCCCGTAGGAACAAAGTCTCTCAGACGTTTGGTGCCCGCAGGTGAACGAACCGTTGCGGCGCGGTGTGATGTGGACGTCACTCGGCGCCGCGCCCGGCGGAACGCGGCCCTGCCCGGGGCCTGTTGTCAGCTTTCCCGTACGCCGGGAGGGCGGGGGCACACAGGGCACACAGTGGACCCGCCGGCAGACACTCACCCAGACCGGTGCGCGAAAACCGAGGTTCGCGTCGAGGACGGGACCGCCGGGCCGGGCCGGTGTCTGTCGGGCTCGGGGCCGGAGCGGGAAGGGAGTTCAGCGCCGTCCCGGAACGCGGCCCGGCGAACCGGTCACCGGAGGCGCAGCGCCGCCCGGCGAACCGGTCACAGCTGGACGCGGGCCGCGATCGGGAGGTGGTCGCTGTCCGTCGCCGGAAGTGTCCAGGAGGAGAGCGGTTCGACGCCCCGGACCATGATCTGGTCGATCCGCGCCATCGGGAACGCCGCCGGCCAGCTGAAACCGAAGCCGTCGCCCGCGGCCCCCTGGGTGGAGCGCATCTGGGCCGTGACGGCGTGCAGGGAACGGTCGTTCATCGTGCCGTTCAGGTCGCCGAGCAGGACCACCCGGTCGACGGGGTCGTCGGCGATCGCCTCGCCCAGCGCGTCGGCGCTCCGGTCCCGCTGGCTGGCGGTGAAGCCGGCGTTGAGCTTGACCCGTACCGAGGGCAGGTGGGCGACGTAGACCGAGACCGGGCCGCCGGGCGTGGTGACGGTGGCCCGCATGGCGCGGGTCCAGCCCATCTTGATGTCGACGGGGCGGGAACCCTTCAGGGGGTACTTGCTCCACAGGCCTACGGTGCCCTGGACGGAGTGGTGGGGGTAGCGGTCGGCGAGGGCCTTCTCGTACGCCTTCACCTTGCCGACGGGCAGTTCCTGGAGGGCGACGACGTCCGCGTCCGAGTCGGCGACCTGCTGGGCGGTGCCCGTGGGGTCCGGGTTGCTCGCGTTGACGTTGTGGGTGGCGACGGTCAGGTCGCCCCCCGTGCCCGACTTCTCGGCGAACAGCAGGCCGCCGAAGAGGTTGAGCCAGACCGTCACCGGCAGGATCAGGGCCACGAGGGCGGTCGCCGAGCGGCGGAGCAGTCCGAGGAGCAGCAGTACGGGGACGAAGACGCCGAACCAGGGCAGGAACGTCTCGATGAGGCTGCCCGTGTTCCCGACGGTGTTGGGGATCTTCGCGTGGAGCATCATGACCAGCGTCAGCAGGACCGAGCAGAGGGCGAGGAGGATGCCCCGCCGCCAGATGCCACGGTCCGTGGTCAGTTTGTGCCGCAGGGCCCTCAGACGGGTGCCGGGCCGCTCCGGGCCCGGGCCGGCGTTTTCGGTTTCCGCCCTGTACGCCTGCACCATCGCGCTGTCCTCACTGCTTTGCCGTACACATCGCCGCGCCTCACGACCCTAGGCGATGTGCGGGCCCGATCCCGCCGCGGACCACGGCCGTTCTGCGATGAGGACGTCGGGAGCGGTACGCGGGGTTCCGGAAGGAGGTGGCGGGCGGGACGGCTGTGACGGGACGGTCACACAGGGTCGTGGGCGCCTCCGCCTGCCGCGACCTGCGGTTTCGGCGCGAGGCCCTGCAACAGGACCCGGATGACGCGCTCGACCAGGTCGTCCGGCAGGGAGGCGTCGGGGCGGTGGAGGGTGCGTACGAGCATGGGGCCGAGAAAGAGATCGTCCATCAGCTCGGTGTCGAGGTCGTCGCGGAGTTCGCCCGCGTCCACCGCCCGCCGCACGGCGGCGAGCATGGCGGCGCGGCGCGGCGCGATGACGGTGCGCTGGTACTCGGCCCAGAGCTTGGGGTGGCTCTTCATCTGTACGAACACGTTGTGCAGGAAGACCGAGGAGCGCTGGGCGACTCCGCGCGTACGGATCGACTCCAGCAGGAGGCGCAGGTCGTCGAGGCCCGCGGTGCCGGAGACGACGGGGTCGGAGGGCTCGACGGCGCGCAGTACGTCGACGAAGAGCTCCTCCTTGCCGCTCCAGCGCCGGTAGATGGTGGCCTTGCCGACGCCGGCGGTGCGGGCGATGCGCTCGATGGACAACCCGGCCAGCGGCTCGCCGGCCTCCAGGAGCTCCACGACGGCGTCGATGATGGCGCGCTCGGCGGCGGCGCTGCGGGGGCGGCCCCGGCGCGGCTCGGGGTCGTGGGTGCGGGGGTGCTCCCGCCCGTCGTCCGCGTGCCCGGCAGGGCCGTGGCTCACGCCCGGGTCCTGGGGCGTGTCCTGTGCAGCGTGCACGTGGGTCACCTCTCGCCGAGCCGTTCGCCGTTCGCCGTTGGCCGTTGGCCGTTGGCCGTTTCCGCACCGTTGCCGTGCCGGTCACCCGCGATTCTCGCCGACCGGCCGCGGCCGGGGCGAACGCCCCCGGCACACCGTAACGGGGGCCGCCACGGTGTGCCGGGGCCGTCGCGGGCTCGGACGCGGGCCGGGGGCCCGGGGAACGGGTCCGGAAAGCAGGTCCGGGGAACAAGTCCGGGAATCGGGTCCGGGGAACGGGTCCGGAAATCGGGTCCGGCCCCCTCCCGCCTGGCTTTCGGGAGGGGCCGGGCCCCGCGTCACTCGGCCGGGCCGCCCTGCGCCGCCGGGACGCGTTCGGGCCGCCGGGGCGCTTCGGGCGTCTCGGGCGCGCTCGTCCGGCCCGGCAGGAACAGGCCGACCACGACCGCACCGATCAGCGCGACCGCCGCCGAACCGAGGGCCGTGACGTGCATGGCGCCGATGAACGCGTCGTTCGCCGCGGCGGCCAGCGGCTTGCCCGCGGGGCCCAGCTTCGCGGCGACGCCGAGCGTCGCCTCGATCGACTCCCCCGCCACGTCCCGCGCGGCGGCCGGAACACCGTCGAGGTGCTTCTCGATGTCGCCCCGGTACACCGTGGAGAGCACCGAGCCGAGCACCGCGATCCCGAGCGCTCCGCCGACCTGGCGGAAGGTGTTGTTGATGGCCGATCCGGAACCGGCGCGTTCCCGGGGCAGGGCCTGCATCACGGCGACGGTGACGGGCGGCATGATGTGCGCCATGCCGGTGCCCTGGACGAAGAAGACCACGCACATCACCCAGACGGGTGTGTCCGCGTCGAAGAGCGCGAACGCCGCCAGGCCCGCCGCGACCAGCAGCATGCCCACCGTGCAGACCGCGCGGGCGCCGAAGCGGTCCACGACCAGCCGGGCGCGCGGGGAGAAGACCATCTGCGCGACGGCCAGCGGCAGGATCAGCAGACCGGACTGCAGGGCACTGTAACCGCGCACGCTCTGGAGGTAGAAGGCGGAGAAGAAGGTGACGCCCATCAGCGCGAAGAAGACGAGCGCGATGGCGGCGACGGCGGCGGAGAAGGCCGGCTTCCTGAAGTAGGAGATGTCGATGGACGGGTGGCTGCTGCGCTTCTCGTGCCAGACGAAGACCGTCAGCACCACCAGGCCGCCCACGGACGGGGCGAGCACCGTCACGTCCGTGAAGTCGGCGAGTTCGCCGCCGCGGATGATGCCGTAGACGAGCAGGACCAGGCCGACGATGGACAGGACGACGCCCGGCGGGTCGATCTTCCCGGGCGAGGGGTCCCGGGAGTCCGGTACGAGGACGGCCATGGCGACCAGCGCGATGACCACGACGGGCACGTTGACCAGGAAGATCGAGCCCCACCAGAAGTGCTCCAGGAGGACGCCGCCGGTGATCGGGCCGATCGCGATGCCCAGGCCGACGCTGCCGGCCCAGATACCGATGGCCTTGGGCTGCTCGTCGCGCTCGAAGACGTTCATCAGGACGGCGAGGGTGGCGGGCATCACGAAGGCCGCGCCGAGGCCCATCAGGGCCCGCCAGGTGATGAGTTGGCCCGGCGAGGAGGAGAACGCGGCCAGCGCGGAGGCGAGGCCGAAGACGAGGATGCCGCCCAGCAGGACCTTCTTGCGGCCGATGCGGTCGCCGAGCAGGCCCGCGGTGAACAGCAGACCGGCGAAGACGAGCGTGTAGGAGTTGATCGCCCACTCCAGCTCGCTCTGGGTGGCGCCGATGCCGGTCGGGGCGGGGGTGGCGATCGTCTTGACCGCGACGTTCAGGATCGAGTTGTCCAGAACGACGATGAGCAGGCTGAACATGAGGACGGCGAGTATCGCCCAGCGTCGGCGGTGGACCGCTTCGGGGACACGGGAGGCGACGGCCGGAGGGCCGGACGGTATGGACATGGACGTCAGCCTAGGACATATTCGATACGGGACCGTCTCGTATTGTGAAGTCTTTACCCGGCGCCGGACCCACGCCGGACGCGTCAGGCCACGCGATCCGGTCGACGGGGCCACTTCCCGGGAGCGGCG
>NZ_KL585452.1:0-5590 GCF_000721935.1 Streptomyces sp. NRRL WC-3549 | reverse complement strand
AGAGATGTGTATAAGAGACAGGGATCCGGGGACGCCGTCAGGGCGCCTCGAGATGACGAAGGAGCCGTTGGCCATGTCGCTTCAGGCTGCGCAGAATCAGGCCGCCCAAGCCGCCGCCTCACCCCCCGCGGGCACCCCGTCCGCCACGGGCCCCACCCCCAGTTCCGGCAAGGCGCTGTACGGGGGCAAGAGCACCCGCCGTGTCACCGTCCACGACGTCACCGCTGCCACCGAGCGCGGTGAGAAGTGGCCCATGCTCACCGCCTACGACGCGATGACCGCGTCCGTCTTCGACGAGGCCGGCATCCCGGTCATGCTCGTCGGTGACTCCATGGGCAACTGCCACCTCGGCTACGAGTCCACGGTGCCCGTCACGATGGACCACATGACGATGCTCTCCGCCGCAGTCGTCCGGGGCACCAAGCGCGCCCTCATCGTCGCCGACCTGCCCTTCGGCGCCTACCAGGAGGGCCCCGTCCAGGCCCTGCGCAACGCCACCCGGCTGATCAAGGACGCCGGGGTCGGCGCCGTCAAGCTGGAGGGCGGCGAGCGGTCGCACGAGCAGATCCGCCTGCTGGTCGAGGCCGGCATCCCGGTCATGGGCCACATCGGGCTGACCCCCCAGTCCGTGAACGCCATGGGATACCGGGTGCAGGGCCGCGGCGAGGAGGCCGCCCAGCAGTTGCTGCGCGACGCGAAGGCGGTGCAGGACGCGGGCGCGTTCGCCGTCGTCCTCGAACTCGTACCGGCCGAACTGGCCGCCGAGGTGACCCGCACCCTGCACATCCCGACCGTCGGCATCGGCGCCGGTCCGGACACGGACGCCCAGGTACTGGTCTGGACCGACATGGCCGGCCTGACCGGCGGCAAGGTGCCGCGCTTCTCCAAGCAGTACGCGAACCTGCGCCAGGTGCTCGGCGACGCGGCACGGACGTACGCCGAAGAGGTCGTCGGCGGAACGTTCCCGCAGCCGGAGCACACCTTCCACTGAGGGACGCACGCGCCCCGGCGCACAGCTGACCACTGCCGCACCACCGACAGCCCGCCGACTTCCCCCATCGGCGGGCTGTCGCCCGTTCCGGGACCGCCTCGACCGGATGTCGGCGGCTGTCGGCGATATGTCGGTGAGATGTCGGTGACGGCTGGTGTCATGGTGGACATGACGCGAAACGACACGAACCCCAGGAGCGGCGCCAACGCCGTCGAGGTACGGGGGCTGGTCAAGCACTACGGCGAGACCAAGGCACTGGACGGCGTGGACCTCGATGTGCGCGAGGGCACGGTCCTGGGTGTGCTCGGCCCCAACGGTGCGGGCAAGACCACCCTCGTACGCTGCCTGTCCACCCTGATCCTGCCCGACGCCGGACACGCGGTCGTGGCCGGCTACGACGTGGTGAAGCAGCCCCGGCAACTGCGCCGCACCATCGGTCTGACCGGTCAGTACGCCTCGGTCGACGAGAAGCTCTCCGGCTGGGAGAACCTCTACATGATCGGGCGGCTGCTCGACCTGTCCCGCAAGAAGGCCAGGTCCCGCGCCGACGAGCTGCTGGAGCGCTTCTCGCTCACCGACGCGGCGCGGAAGGCCGCCATGGACTACTCCGGCGGCATGCGCCGCCGGCTGGACCTGGCCGCCTCCATGATCGGCAGCCCGGCCGTCCTCTACCTGGACGAGCCGACGACGGGCCTCGACCCGCGGACCCGCAACGAGGTCTGGGACGAGGTGCAGCGCATGGTCGCGGAGGGGGCGACCGTGCTGCTCACCACCCAGTACATGGAAGAGGCCGAACAGCTCGCCAGTGAGCTGACGGTCATCGACCACGGCAAGATCATCGCCCGGGGCGGTGTCGACGAGCTGAAGGCCAAGGTCGGCGGCCGCACCCTGCAGATCCGGCCCTCCGATCCGGCGGAGCTGGGCGCCATGGCGCAGGCGCTGCGGGAGGCCCGCCTCGACGGGGTGGCGGGCGCACAGGCGGTCCCGGACGAGGGGCTGCTGTACGTACCGATCCTCAGCGACGAACAGCTGACGGCCGTGATCGGCCTGCTCGGCACCCGGGGCTTCTCCCTCGCCCACGTCGCCACCGCGCTGCCCAGCCTGGACGAGGTCTTCCTCGCCATCACGGGCGGCAAGGCCACCGTCACCGACACGATCCCCCAGGAGGTCGCGGCATGAGCACGACGACTCTGACGCCCACCCCCACCGACAAGGCCGTGTCCGCACCGGCCCCGGTCCTCCACGACGAGGGCCGGATCGGGCTGCGGAACAACCTGCGCCACATCGGGGCGCTGGTGCGGCGCAACCTGCTCCAGATCAAGAAGGATCCGGAGTCGATGTTCGACGCGCTCCTGATGCCGATCGTCTTCACGCTGCTGTTCGTGTACGTCTTCGGCGGCTCGGTCGGCGGCAGCATGGGCGGCGGCCGGCAGGAGTACCTCAACTACCTGGTCCCCGGCCTGATGGCGATGATGGGCATGAACATCGCCATGGCGGTCGGCTCCGGCGTCAACGACGACTTCCGCAAGGGGGTCATGGACCGGTTCCGCACGATGCCGATAGCCCGCTCCTCGGTGCTCATCGCGAAGATCGTGGTCGAGCTCGGCCGGATGATGGTCGCCACGCTGATCCTGCTGGCCATGGGCTTCGCGCTCGGTATGGAGCTCCAGGAGTCGGTGCTCGGGCTGATCGGGGCGGTCGCCCTGTCGGCCGCGTTCGGCGCCGCGATCATGTGGATCTTCATCCTGCTCGGACTGAGCATGAAGACGGCCCAGTCGGTCCAGGGGATGGGGATGCTCGTGATGATGCCGCTCCAGTTCGGTTCCTCCATCTTCGCCCCGACGCAGACGATGCCCGGCTGGCTCCGGACGTTCACCGACTACAACCCGCTGTCCAACCTGGCGGACTCCGCCCGTGCCCTGATGATGGGCGGCCCGCTCGCCCACTCGGTCTGGGTGACGCTCGGCTGGACCGTGGTCATCACCGCGGTGATGGCCCCGCTCGCGGTGTCCAAGTTCCGCAAGAAGTCCTGAGGGACGGGCTCAGTCCCGGTACGCCTCGACGAGGGCGGCGGCCTCCTCCTGGGAGAGGCCGCCGCCCTCGGCGTACGCGGCCTCGTAGGCGGTGTCCCCGAGGGCGCCGCGGACCAGTTCCCCGGCTGCGGCCTGGTTCTCCCGCTCCATCGTCGCCTGTACGTGTCCGTCCGGCAGCAGCGCCCGTGCGGCGCCCAGCAGCCGCGCCGCGAGGACGGCCCGGCGCTCCCCGCCGAGCCCGCCCAGTGCCCGGGCCGCAGTGGCCAGGTAGAACGCCTGCATCTGCGGCGCCATCATCTGCGCCAGCCGGTCGTCGGCCCGCGCCAGCGCCTCCCGGACCCGGGCCAGGGCGTCCGCGTACCGCCCGTCCAGGGTGTCCAGCCAGGCCAAACCTCCCAGCACGAACGCCTCGAAGACCCCTCTGGGCGTGGAACGGAAGTCGTCGTACAACACGTCGAGTTGCTCACGCGCCTCGACGGTACGGCCGGACGTGCCCAGCCACTGGGCCAGGAAGAACCGGGCGAACGCCGTCGACTCGTGGCCCGCGTGCCGCCCTTCGACGAGCACCTCCCGGAAGACCGCCTCGCCTTCCGCGCCCCGGCCGAGCTCGGTCAGCGCGGAGGCGTACCGGGTGCGGAGCACCAGCACCTGGGCCCGGGCGCCGAGCTTCTCCGCGTAGCCGATCGCGGCCTGGTAGTCCTCGGCCGCCCCGGCGTGGTCGCCCGTCTTCTCGTTCGCCTCGCCGCGCGAGGACAGCGCCTCCGCCGCACCCCAGTCGTCGCCGAGACGGCCGAAGATCTCCAGGCTCTCGTCGGCGTCCGCGCGGGCACCGCCCGCCCAGTCGGTGCGGTTGGCCAGCACGTTGGCGCGCATCTGGAGCGCGGCGGCCAGCTCCCAGTCGTGTCCGAGCTCCCGTGTGGCACGGACCGTCTCGTCCAGCAGTCCGCGCGGGTCGGGGACGTCACCGGTGAGCATGACGGCGAAGAACCAGAGCAGCCCCGGGCTGCGGCAGGTCTGCGGCTGACCGGCCCGGTAGGTGGCGGCGATGACCCGCAGGCGCCCCAGCCCGGCCTCGCTCGCCCAGACGTCCATCGCGTGGTCCATGCTCGCCATGCTGAGCAGCGCCACCTGGCGCCGCGCCTCCTGGAGCAGTTCGGGCCCCATCGGCGGCGGCGCGTCGGTGCAGCGTTCGACGAGCGAGGGCGCGGGGCGGGCGGGCCCGGCGAACGGGTCGGGGCCGAGTGCGGAGGCGGCCTCGGCCCACTGCAGGGCGTCGCTGCGCAGGTCGCGCATCTGCCAGTACCAGGCGAGCGAGAGCACCATGCAGAGCGACTCCTGCTCGTCGCGGGCCGCGACGGCGTGCCGCAGGGCGGTGCGGAGGTTCTCGTACTCGCGCTGGAACAGTTCCAGCGCGGCGAGCTGTCCGGCTCCCCGGAGTTCGGGGTCGGTGGTACGGGCCAGCTCCCGGTAGAACACGAGGTGCTGCCGTTCGACGGCCTCCCGCTCCCCCGCCTCGTCGAGCCGTTCGGCGGCGTACTCGCCGACGGTCTCCAGGAGGCGGTAGCGCATCCCGCCGTCCTCGGCCGGGGCGGCGACGACCAGGGACTTGTCGACGAGCGATCCGAGCACACCGGCGATGTCGGCCGCGTCCTCGGGCCGGTCCGCGCAGACCGCCTCGCCGGCGGCGAGGGTACAGCCGCCGGAGAAGACCGACAGCCGTCGCAGGACGGTGCGTTCGGCCTCGTCCAGGAGGTCCCACGACCAGTCGACGACCGCGCGCAGGGTCTGCTGGTCAGCAGACGGAAGCGGTCGTCGAGACGGTCGGCGATCTGGCGCGGGGTGAGCATGCGCAGCCGGGCGGCGGCGAGTTCGATCGCGAGCGGGAGCCCGTCGAGGCGGCGGCAGATCTCGGCGCAGGCCGCCGCCGTCCCCTCGTCCGCGTCGACCCGGAAGCCGGACAGCGCGGCGGCCCCGCGGTCGGCGAGCAGGCGCAGCGCCATCGGGTCGGGCAGCGGGTCGACCGGCCGGACGAACTCGCCGGGCACACCGAGGGGTTCACGGCTGGTCGCGAGGACGGTGAGCCCGGGGCAGCGGGCCAGCAGATGGTCGGCGAGCGCCGCGGCCGCCTCGACGAGGTGCTCGCAGTTGTCCAGGAGCAGCAGCATGCGGCGCCCGGAACAGCGTTCGGTGAGCCGGGCGAGCGGTTCCCCCGCGCCGCGCTCCGCCACCCGGAGCTCCTCGGCGCCCGCCCCGCGCAGCACGGTCTCGCGTCCGCCGAGCGCGGTGAGGACGGCCTCCGGCACCGCTTCGGGGTCGTCCACCGGCGCGAGCTCGGCCAGCCAGACGCCGTCCGGCCAGGCGGCCGGGTCGACGGATTCGGCCGCCTCCTGGGACAGCCGGGTCTTGCCCGCGCCGCCGGGCCCGAGGAGCGTGACCAGCCGGGCCCCGGCCAGGTCCTCCCGCAGGGCCGCGATGTCCGCGTCCCGCCCCACGAAGCTCGTGAGCCTGGCCCGCAGGTTGCCCGGCCGTGCGGCGGGAGGGGCCGGGGCGGGAGCGGGGGGCGGAG
>NZ_JOCS01001734.1 GCF_000721935.1 Streptomyces sp. NRRL WC-3549 | reverse complement strand
CTTCGTGACGTCCTCGCCCTTGTACAGGATGGCGCCTTCGGTCGGCGGCTCCAGGTGTACCAGCATCTTGGCGACGGTCGACTTGCCGCAGCCGGACTCCCCCACGATGCCGAGCGTCTCACCCGCCGCGAGGTCGAAGTCGACGCCGTCGACGGCCTTCACCGCGCCGATCTGCTTCTTGAAGAGGATGCCCTGGGTGAGCGGGTAGTGCTTGACCAGGCCGCGTACCTGGAGGATCGGGTCGCCCTCGGTGTACGCGGTCCCGGACGCCTCGTCCAGGAGGGCCGAGCCGCCGCCCCCGCGGCCCGTCTCGTCAGCGTGCATCGAGCGTCTCCTTCCAGAAGTGGCAGGCGCTCCTGCGGTTCTCGTCCACGGTGTAGAGCGGCGGGACGTCCGTACGGCACACCGGCTGGGCCATCGGGCAGCGCGGGTGGAACGCGCAGCCCGGCGGGATGTGCAGCAGGTTGGGCGGCAGCCCCTTGATCGCGTAGAGCTCCTGGCCCTTCTGGTCCAGCCGCGGGATCGACCGGAGCAGGCCCTTGGTGTACGGGTGCGCGGGGGCCCGGTAGATGTCGTGGACGGGCGAGGTCTCGACGATCCGTCCGGCGTACATGACCGCGATCTTGTCGGCCACGTCGGCCACCACCCCGAGGTCGTGGGTGATGAGGATGAGCCCCATGTCGAGCTCCCGCTGGAGCTCCGCGAGCAGGTCCATCACCTGGGCCTGGACCGTGACGTCGAGGGCGGTGGTCGGTTCGTCGGCGATGATCAGGTCGGGCTCCAGGGCCAGCGCCATGGCGATCATGATGCGCTGGCGCATGCCGCCGGAGAACTGGTGCGGGAAGTCGCCGACCCGTTCCCGGGCCGCCGGGATGCGTACCCGGTCCATCAGCTCGATCGCCTTGGCCCTGGCGTCGGACCGGGACATCCCCCGGTGCACGACGAACATCTCGCCGAGCTGCTCGCCGACGCTGAGCACCGGGTTCAGCGAGGACAGCGCGTCCTGGAAGATCATGGCCATCTCCTGGCCCCGGATCCTCCGCCGCTCCTCGGGCTTGAGCGTCAGCAGGTCGCGGTCCTTGAAGACGATCTCGCCGCCGCTGATCTTCCCGGGCGGTGTGTCGAGGATGCCCATGATCGCCTGTGCGGTGACCGACTTCCCCGAGCCGGACTCGCCGAGGACGGCGAGCGTCTCCCCCGCGTCCACGCTGTAGTCGACCCCGTTGACGGCCTTGGCCACTCCCTCGCGGGTGTGGAACTCCACGTGCAGATCGCGCACTTCGAGCAACATGGCAGCGGGCTCCTCAGCGCAGTTTGGGGTCGAGGGCGTCGCGCACCGCGTCGCCGAGCATGATGAAGGCGAGCACCGTGACCGCCAGGGCCCCGGCGGGCCAGAGCAGCATGTGCGGCGCGTTGCGGATGTACTGGGAGGCGGCGGAGATGTCGATCCCCCAGGAGACCGCCGGCGGCTTCAGACCCACCCCGAGGAACGACAGGGTCGCCTCCAGCGAGATGTACGTCCCCAGCGCGATGGTCGCGACGACGATGACGGGGGCGACGGCGTTGGGGGTGATGTGCCGGAGCATCATCCTGCTGTTGGAGGCCCCCAGGGCGCGGGCCGCCTGCACGTAGTCGTTCTGTTTGGCGGTGATGACGGAGCCCCGGGCGATACGGGCGATCTGCGGCCAGCCCAGCAGCACGATGAAGCCGACCACCGGCCAGACGGTGGAGCTGGTGACCACGGAGAGGAACACCAGGCCGCCGAGGACCACCGGGATGCCGAAGAAGACGTCCGTGATGCGGGAGAGGACCGCGTCCCAGGCGCCCCCGAAGAAGCCGGCCAGCCCGCCCAGCACGCTGCCGAGCAGCGAGACGCCGAGGGTGGCGCAGACGCCGACGGTGACGGAGGTCCGCGCGCCGTACACGGTACGGGTGTAGACGTCGCAGCCCTGGCCGTCGAAGCCGAAGGGGTGGCCCGGCTGGGAGCCCTCCTGGGCCCTGGACAGGTCGCAGCTGAGCGGGTCCTGGCCGGCGATCAGCGAGGGCCAGATCGAGATGACGACCAGGAACAGGATGATCAGCGAGGAGATGATGAAGACGGGGTTGCGGCGCAGGTCGCGCCAGGCGTCGGACCACAGGCTGCGGGGTTTGCCGACGGGGCCGGCGCCGTCGGGGCCGGGGGGTTTCTCCAGGCTGCCGCCCTCTTCCATCGCGAGGTCGGTGGGCCCGCCCGCCCCGGCCCCCGAGATCGCCCCGCTCGCGTCGTCCCACGGCTGCTGTTCAGGCATAGCGGATCCTCGGGTCGAGTACGGCGTACAGGAGGTCGACGATCAGGTTCGCCGCCAGGAAGACGAGGACCAGCACGGTGACGAACCCGACGACGGTCTGCGAGTTCTGACGCAGGATGCCCTGGTAGAGCTGGTAGCCGACCCCGTGGATGTTGAAGATCCGCTCGGTGACGATCGCCCCGCCCATCAGGGCCCCCACATCGGTCCCGATGAAGGTGACGACGGGGATGAGCGAGTTGCGCAGCAGGTGACGCACGACCACGCGGCGCCGGGGCAGCCCCTTGGCCACGGCGGTGCGGACGTAGTCCGCGCGGGCGTTCTCCGCGATCGACGTCCGGGTGAGCCGGGTGACGTAGGCGAGCGAGACGGAGGCCAGGACGAGCCCCGGGACGATGAGTTCGTCGACGGGGGCGCCCGAGGAGACGGACGGCTTGATGACGCCCCACTGGACGCCGAGGAGGAGCTGGAGCAGCAGCCCGGTGACGAACGTCGGTACGGAGATCACGACGAGGGTCAGGATCAGCACGGTGGTGTCGACGGGCCGGCCGCGGCGCAGCCCGGTGAGGACGCCGAGGGTGATGCCGATGACGATCTCGAACACGATCGCGACGATGGTCAGGCGGATGGTGATGGGGAAGGCGGTGCCCATCAGCTCCGTGACCTTCTGGCCGTTGAACGCGGTGCCGAAGTCGCCGGTGAAGACGTTGCCCATGTAGGTCGCGTACTGCTGCCAGACGGGCTTGTCGAGGCCGAATTCGGCGCGCAGCTGGGCGGCGGTCGCGGGGTCGCACTGGCGGTCGCCGCAGAGGCCCGCGATGGGGTCGCCCATCACGTTCACCATGAGGAAGATCAGCAGCGTGGTGCCGAAGAAGACGGGGATCATCTGCAGCAGCCGCCGGATCACATAACGTCCCATGAGGGGCTCCGGGGGTCGGGGCGAACAGGCGGGGCGGGGATGCGTGAGGCCGGGTGGCCGGTGCGCCAGGGCGCACCGGCCACCCGGCCTCAGCGGGTCACTTGACCTTGATCTGGTCGTAGACCGGGACGCTGAACGGGTTCAGCGAGACGTTCTCCACCCGGTCCGAGTAGCCGGCGCTGCCGTTCTGGTACCAGAGCGGGATGACCGGCATCTGCTCGGCGAGGACCTTCTCCGCGTCCTGGAAGGTGGTGACGGCCTTGGCCTTGTCGGTCTCGGCGTTGGCCTTGTCGACCAGGTCGTCGAACTTCTTGTCGCTCCACTTGCCGTCGTTGGAGGAGGCGTCGGTGTAGTAGAGCGGCTGGAGGAAGTTCTGGATCAGCGGGTAGTCCATCTGCCAGCCGGCCCGCCAGGCACCCTTGAGCTTCTGGGTGGAGACCTGGCTGCGGAAGTCGGCGAAGGTGCCGATGGGGGCGCCGACGCAGGCCTTGTTGTCGCCCATGACGTTGTTGATGCTGTTGCAGACCGCGTCGACCCACTCCTTGTGGGAGCCGGTGTCCGCGTTGTAGGAGATCTTGAGCTGGCCGCCGGGGATGCCGCCGCCCTCGTCGATCAGCTTCTTGGCCGCGGCCTTGTCGTACTCGCAGGCGGAACCGCACAGGCCCTTCTTGAAGCCGCCGTCCTTGCCGAGGACCGGCGAGGTCCAGTCGCTGGCCGGGGTACGCGTCTTCTGGAAGATCTGGTTGGTGATCTGCTCCCGGTTGATCGCCATGGACAGGCCCTGGCGGACCTTGGCCGCGTCGGGGGTGTCCCACGCCTTCACGTAGAACGGGAAGGCGAGCGTCTGGATGATGCCGGCCGGGGTGTTGATGTAGCGGCTGCCGAGGTCCGCCTTGACGTTCTTGAGCTGGGAGGCCGGTACGTCGTCCACGAGGTCGAGGTTGCCGGCCGTCAGGTCGGTGTAGGCGGTGTTGTTGTCCGTGTAGACCTTGAGGTCGATGCCGCCGTTCTGCGCCTTGTCCGTCCCCGGGTAGTCGTCCCACTTGCGCAGGCTCATCGAGGAGCCCTTGGCGTACTTCTCGATGGTGTACGGACCGTTGCCGACGGGCTTGGAGAGCCAGGCGGCGTGGTCGGTGTAGAAGGCCTTGGGCAGCGGTACGAAGGCGGCGTAGCCGAGGGTGTCGGGCCAGAGCGAGAACTTCTGGGCGAGCTTGACGGTGAAGGTCGTGTCGTCGACCACCTTGAGGCCCGAGAGGGTGGTGGCGGAGGCGCTGCCCGACTCGGGGTGGACCTTGTCGTAGCCGTCGATGTAGCCGAAGAAGTAGGCGTTCTTCTGGTTGTTCTTCAGCGCGGCGCCGTAGTTCCAGGCGTCCACGAACGACTTCGCGGTGACCTTCTCGCCGTTGCTGAAGGTCCAGTTGTCCTTGATCTTGACGGTGAAGTTCTGCGAGTCCTTGGAGTCGATCGACTGGGCGATCTCGTTCTTGGCCTCGCCGGTCTTCGGGTCGTACCGGACGAGTCCGCGGAAGACCATGTCGAGGACCTTGCCGCCCTGCACCTCGTTGGTGTTCGCGGGCTCCAGCGGGTTCTGCGGGTCTCCCCAGGAAGAGCTGACGATCCCGCCGGCGCCACTGCCGCCCCCGTCGTCCCCGCCACCGCAGGCCGTGGCCGCCAGAGCGACGGCGACGGCGCAGGCGGCCCACCTGACCTGTGTGGCTCCGCGCATGGAGTGCCTCCTAGGGTTCCCGTGAGTAGCTCAATGCCTCATATCACTCCATATGTCGGTATGACGCATTTTCACGTCCTCCGTCCGGGCGCGGAGACACACGAAGGCGCCCGGCCCCTGAGGTGACCGGGCGCCTTCGTCACGGCGTGCGGCGGATCAGGCCGCGTGCACGACGTCCTTGTCCTCGGCGAAGTGGCAGGCCGACTCGTGCGCGGCGGGCGTCGAGCCGCCCACGAAGCGCTCGGGGACCGCGAGCAGCGGCACCTCGGTGGCGCACTTGTCCTGTGCCTTCCAGCACCGCGTACGGAAGCGGCAGCCGGAGGGCGGGTTGGCCGGCGAGGGGACGTCCCCGGAGAGGATGATCCGCTCGCGGTTGTCACGGGCCGTCGGGTCCGGCACCGGGACCGCCGACAGCAGCGCCTGGGTGTAGGGGTGCGTCGGGTGGTCGTAGATCTGGACGTCCGTACCGATCTCGGCCATCTTGCCGAGGTACATGACCCCGACCCGGTCCGAGATGTGCCGGACGATCGACAGGTCGTGCGCGATGAAGAGGTAGGACAGGTTGAACTCGTCCTGGAGCTTCTCCATCAGGTTGATGACCTGGGCCTGCACCGACACGTCGAGCGCGGAGACCGGCTCGTCGCAGATGATGATCTCCGGGTTGAGCGCGAGGCCCCG
>NZ_JOCS01001733.1 GCF_000721935.1 Streptomyces sp. NRRL WC-3549 | reverse complement strand
CTCTCCTTGTTCCCGGCTTCCGGTTTCCCGTGCCGTTCACGAGAACAACATTGGCAGGGGGGCCTGATAAGACGCTGACACCTCTCTGACGCGGTAGTTGAATTCCTTTACGGTCTTCCCCTCGGCGCGGCGTCGGTGCTGTACTCGCATCAAAGGAAACGCCTTTCGAAAGGGATACGAGTATGCCTGAAACCACCACGGAAACTCCGATTCTCGGGGCGATCCGGACACACACCCGGAGCGAGAACGCCAGTGCGTTCCTGGCGCTCAACAGCGGTAACAGCGCCTTCACCCTCCCGGGCACGGACGGCGTCGTCGTCTACCGCCGGACCGGCCGCTACGCGGTCCAGTTCGGTGGCCCGTTCGCGGCCCCCGACGCCTACGACACCCTCCTCGACGCCTTCCGCGGGCATGTGAAGGACGAGGGGCTGCACCTCGTCGGCATCCAGCTCCAGCGTTCCGACGCCGAGCGCTACGCCCGGCGAGGTTTCACCGTCAACCAGGTCGGCGCCTCCTGGGCCGTGCGACTGCCGGAGTTCTCGCTGCGCGGCACCCGCTTCATGCAACTGCGCAACAAGATCTCCCGCGCCCACCGCAACGGCCTCCAGATCAAGGAGGTCACGGCCGACGAATGGCAGGGCGCGATAGCGGCGATCGACGAGGCCTGGCTCGGCTCCAAGGGGGGCGCGCAGCAGCTGGAGTTCCTGGTGGGCGAGATCGGCGGTGAACCGCAGGCCGAGCGCCGGCTGTTCGCCGGGACCATCGAGGGCGCCCCCGTCGCCTACATCTCGTACTCGCCCGTCTACGGCGAGCGGGCCGGCTGGATGCACGACCTGAGCCGGCGCATCCCCGAGGGCTCTCCGGGGCTGATGGAGGCCATCAACGCGCACGCCATCGAGGTGTTCCGCGCCGAGGGCGTCGAGTGGCTGCACTTCGGCTTCACGCCCTTCACCGGCCTCGACGCGAGCCACGAACTCGAAGGCCACAGCCCGGCGTTCCAGTGGCTGATGCACGCCTTGTGGGCCGAGGGAGCCGCGCTCTACCCGGCGCAGACCCAGCTTTCGTACAAGCAGAAGTGGGCCCCCGACGCGCTCATCCCGGAATACGTCGCCTTCGACGGACCGGTCGCCTCGCTGGCCGGTTTCGCGCACGTCTTCCGCGCCTGCAAGGCGTTCTGACCCCACCGGCAGGGCACCGCCGTGATCACCACGATCACGACGGCCATCACGACGAGGAGCCGACACAGTGAGTGACACAGTGAGTGACAGCGACGAGACCACGACCACCGGGACGAACACCACCGAGGACCTCCAGCACGCCATGGTCGGGCAGCTCATGGCCATCATCGGTGCCCCCGACGACGAGGACGTGGCCCGCGCCGCGGACGGCATCGTCCAGGCGCTCGACGCCAGGCTGCGCGAGGCCCAGACCGCTGCCGCCTGAGTGGAGGAGGGCCCGGTACGCAGGGCTCCCACGCCCCCGGGGCCGATCAGCTCAGTATCAGCGTCACATCAGCGCGGCACGGAACGCTGGACACACGTTCGCCCGGCGACCCGGTTCGCTGGAGTACCGCACCGTGCTCCAGCGGGCCGGGCGCGCCGGGCGCCCGGCGCCCGCTTTCCGTCACGGTCCGCGGAAGCACTGTCGATACCCGGCGCCCGCAGGGCAGCGGCGCCGCCGCCCGCTTCGGGTACTTCTCCCAAGGAGAGCAACGCATGCAGCGTCCGCACGTCCAAGAAGCCGAGGCCACCGCCGTTCCCCCGCAGCGTGGTGGCGCGTCGGCCACGTTCGCCGAGCTCCTCAAGCGCGTCAAGGCGGAAGGCCTTCTCGATCTCGATCCCCGGTACTACATAGGCCGGCTGGTGCTGAACACCACGCTGCTGCTGCTCGGGTTCGCCGCGTTCTTCGCCCTCGGCGACTCGTGGTGGCAGCTCGCGGTGGCCCTCTGGATGGGGCTGTGCGGCGGGCAGTCCGCCTTCATGTGGCACGACGCGGGCCACAAGGCCATGTTCCGCAGCAAGAAGGCCGCCTCCGCCGTCGGATACTTCCACGCCAACCTCGTCAACGGGGTCAGCTTCGGCTGGTGGGTGAACCACCACAACCGCCACCACAGCAACCCCAACCACCTCGACATGGATCCGGACATCGGCCGGCGCACCGCCATCTTCGCCATCAGCCAGTACCCGACCCGGCGCGGCGTGCAGAAGTTCATCGTGCGCTACCAGAGCGTGCTGTTCTTCGTGCTGCTGGTCCTGGAGTCCTTCAAGATGCTGAAGACCGCCGTCCTGTCCATCGCCCAGGGCAAGACCAAGCGTCCCGTGCTGGAGTCGTTCCTGCTCGTCGCGCGGGCGGCCGTCTATCTGGCGCTGGTGTTCACCGTCCTCTCGCCCGTCCTGGCGGTCGCCTTCGTCCTGGTCCAGCAGGCGGCACTGGGTGTCTATTTCGGGATGATCTTCGCGCCGAACCACAAGGGCATGGAGGTCCGCGACGGTGACGAGGAGACGCTGGACTGGCTGGAGCGCCAGGTCCTCCCCTCCCGCAACATCCGCCCGTCCCTGCTGATCGACTTCCTCTACGGCGGGCTCAACTACCAGGTCGAGCACCACCTGTTCCCGGCCATGCCGCAGAAGAACCTGGCCCGGGCCCGCGAACTCACCCGTGCCTACTGCGCCGAGCGCGGGGTGCCGTACCACGAGGTCGGGTTCTGGGCCTCGTACCGCGAGGTCGCCTCGTTCCTGCACGAGGTCAGCGCACCGGTGCGGCGCGGCGACGTCGACGAGCAGATCCGGCGGGAGGCGAGCCAGGCCGCGTGACCCGCGCGGTCCGCCTGTCGCCCGCCCCGCTGCGTCCGCTCTCCCCGACCCCTCCGCCGTCCCGGCCACCGCACCACCGGCCACCGCACCACCGGCACCACACCACCGTCACCACAGCTCCGTCCCCGGGCCACCCGGCCGTACCTCCGGGTCAGGGGCCGCCGGAGCCTTTCAGGCGGTCCCTTCCCCAAGGAGCACGCGCATGTCCCAGACCACCACGGCGGTGAGCGAAGCCGCCGCTCCCGCCTCGATCGGGGTCCGGCTGGACCGGATGCCGATCACGCCCATGCACCGCAGACTGACCGCGGTCATCGGTATCGGCCTGCTCTTCGACACCTTCGAGAACAGCCTGTCGGGCACCATCGCCAAGGTGCTCCAGAACGACTTCGCCTTCGGTGCGACGTCGCTGAAACTGGTCCTGGCCTCCGTGTTCGTCGGCCAGTTCGTCGGCTCGCTGGTGCTCGGCCGGATCGCGGACCGGTTCGGCCGGCGCCGGGCCTTCCTGATCAACCTCGCGATCTACTCGGGCTTCTCCCTGCTCGGGGCCTTCTCGCCCAACGCGGGCTGGCTGATCGTGACGCGTTTCCTGGCCGGTGTCGGTATCGGCGCCGAACAGTCCCTGTCCGACTGCTACATGGCCGACGTCCTGCCCGCCGCCAAGCGCGGCCGGTTCATCGCCTGGGCCTACACACTGGCCTTCTGCGGGGTGCCCGCGGTCGGCTTCGCGGCCTTGTGGCTGGTCCCGCTGACCCCGCTGGGCGTGGACGGCTGGCGCTGGCTGTTCGTGATCGGCGCGCTCGGCTCGGCCGTGGTGTGGGTGCTGCGCAGGCAACTGATCGAGTCCCCGCGCTGGCTGGCGGCGACCGGCCGGACCGAGGAGGCGGACCGGCTGGTGTCCCGGATGGAGGCAGAGGTCCCGGCCGGCCGGGCCGCCCAGGAGCTCCGGGCCGAGGACCTTCCGGCCGAGGACCTTCCGGCCGAGGACCTTCCGGTCGCGTACGAGAAGCCCGGCGCCCGGCGGTCCAGCCTGCGGGACGTCTTCGCGCCCGCGCTGCGGCGCCGCACCGTGATGCTGTGGATCTTCTGCGCGCTCTCCACGGTGGGCTACTACGGCTTCGGCACCCTGGCCCCGCAGATCCTCGCCGCCAAGGGGTACGACATCGTGGCCGGCCTGGGCTTCACGGCCCTGTCCTTCCTCGGCTACCCCGTCGGCTCGGCGCTGTCGCTGCCCGTCATCGACCGCGTCGAACGCAAGACGCTGGTCGCGCTGTCCGCGGCCGCCATGGTCGCCGCCGGAATGGGCTTCGCCTTCACCGACTCGCCCGCCCTCATCGTGGCGTTCGGCTTCGGCTACACCCTGTGCAGCAACGTCTTCTCCAGCGTGTCGCACGTGTACCTCTCCGAGCAGTACCCGACGGCGATCCGTGCCACCGCGTCCGGCATGGCCTACTCGCTGTCCAAACTCAGCGCCGCCGCACTGCCGTTCGTCCTGCTGCCCGTCCTCGACTCCTACGGGCCCGGCGCACTGTTCGCGGTCATCGCCGCCGCCATGGCCGCCTTGGCCGTCACCGTGCTCACGCTGGGTGAACGCACCACCGGAGTGTCCGTGGACCGGATTCCGACCCGCTGAACGCCAACCCTGAGGAGGAGTTGACGATGACCTACGTCATCGCTCTGCCCTGCGTCGACGTGAAGGATCGTTCCTGCGTCGATGAATGTCCGGTGGACTGCATCTACGAGGGCCGGCGCGCCCTGTACATCCAGCCCGACGAATGCGTCGACTGCGGGGCCTGCGAACCGGTGTGCCCGGTGGAGGCCATCTACTTCCAGGACGACGTCCCCGCCGAGTGGGGCGACCACCGCGGGTCCAACGCCGACTTCTTCGAGGCCCTCGGCTCGCCCGGCGGCGGAGGCGCCCTCGGTGTCCTCGACCACGACTCCCCGCTGGTCGGGTCCCTGCCGCGGAAGGCGGTGCGGTCATGAGCGGGGTGCTGGCCGGCAAGCGGATCCTGGTGACGGGCGTCGTCACGGACGCGTCCATCGCCTTCCACGTCGCCCGGATCGCCCAGGAGGAGGGGGCCGAGGTCGTCCTGACCGGCTTCGGCCGGCTCTCCCTGATCGAGCGGATCGCCGCCCGGCTGCCGAAACCGGCCCCGGTGATCGAGCTGGACGTCACCGACCAGGCGCACCTGGACACGCTCGCCGAGCGGGTGCGCGAGCACGTCGACGGCCTCGACGGGGTCGTGCACTCCGTCGCGTACGGCCCCCAGGGCGCCTTCTCCTTCCTCGACGGGGACTGGGCGGACGTCTCGACGGCCGTCCAGGTGTCGGCGTACTCCCTGAAGTCCCTGACCACCGCGTGCCTGCCCCTGATGGAGGGGCGTGGCGGCTCGGTGGTCGGGCTCACCTTCGACGCCACGGTCGCCTGGCCGCACTACGACTGGATGGGCGTCGCCAAGGCCGCCCTCGAATCGACCAGCCGCTATCTGGCCCGAGACCTGGGTGACCGAGGCATCCGCTGCAACCTGGTGGCGGCCGGCCCGCTGCGGTCCATGGCCGCCAAGTCCATCCCCGGCTTCCAGGAGCTCGCGGAGGTCTGGCGGCACCGGGCTCCGATCGGCTGGGACCTCGTCGACCCGGACCCCGCGGCGCGTGGAGTGGTCGCCCTGCTGTCGGACTTCTTCCCGCGCACCACCGGCGAGATCGTCCACGTGGACGGCGGGGTGCACATGACGGGGGCGTGACGCGCGCCGCGGGGTGCCCGGCGGGTCCTGTCCGGACCTGACCCGCGGGTACCGCCC
>NZ_KL585451.1:16907-17094 GCF_000721935.1 Streptomyces sp. NRRL WC-3549 | reverse complement strand
CCTGGCCGAAGCACATGTGCACGGGGTCGAGCTGGACTGGGATGCCCTGTTCGCCGGTCGTGCGCCTGCCCATGTCGACCTGCCCACCTACGCCTTCCAGCGTCGGCACTACTGGCCCGAAGTCCTGACCGCTCCCGATGCGGGCACCGTGGACCCGGTCGACGCCCAGTTCTGGGAGGCCGTCGAG
>NZ_KL585451.1:11069-16708 GCF_000721935.1 Streptomyces sp. NRRL WC-3549 | reverse complement strand
CACGGTGACCTCACCACGCTCGCCCGGACGCTCGACATCGAGGGGGCGTCGCTGGGTGCGGTCCTGCCCGCTCTTTCCTCCTGGCGGAAGCAACGGCGTGAGGCCTCCACCACCGACTCGTGGCGGTACCGGTCCAGTTGGGCCCCACTGGCCGAGCGGTCAGCCCCTCTCACCGGCAGCTGGCTGGTCGTGGGCTCGACGACCGGCGCGAGCGCCGAACTCGCCCCGGCCGTCGTCCATGCCATGCGCGCCCAGGGGGCCGACGTCCTGCACTGCTCCGTGGACGACGTACTCGACCGGGTGACACTGTCCCAGGAGCTGGCCGGCACACTCGGCGACCGCACCGCCATCGCCGGGATCCTGTCCCTGTGCTCCGTGGACGAGGAGCCGGTCGCCGGAACGCCGGAGCTCACCAACGGCCTGGCCGCGACCGTGACGCTCGTACAGGCGCTCGGTGATTCAGCCGTCGCGGCGCCCCTGTGGTGTCTGACCCAGGGCGCCGTCCGGACGAACGGTCATGACGGTTCCATCAGCCCCGCGCAGTCCCTGGTCTGGGGCATGGGCAGGGTGGCCGCTCTCGAACACCCCGAGCGCTGGGGCGGGTTGATCGATCTCGCCGATGCGCCCGACGAGCGTGCGCTGTCGCGGCTGTGCGGTCTGCTCGCCGGGGCCGGGGACGAGGACCAGCTCGCCGTACGTCCGGGCGGCGTGTTCGCCCGCCGCCTGGTGCCGGCGCCCCCGGTGGGTTCGGGCCGCTCCTGGACGCCGAAGGGCACGGTGCTCGTCACCGGGGGTACCGGAGCGATCGGCAGGCAGCTGGCCCGTCGGCTCTGCGGTGACGGCGCAGAGCACGTGGTGCTCCTGAGCCGGAGGGGAGCCGATGCACCGGGTGCGGCCGATCTGATTCAGGAGCTGGAGGGATCGGGCACCAGGATCACCGTCACTGCCTGCGACGTGGCGGATCGTGACGCGCTGGACGGCCTGGTGGCGCGGCTGACCGCCGACGGCGACCGGATCACCGCGGTGCTCCACGCTGCCGGGGAACTGGACGACGCGGTCATGGGCGCGCTCACCCCCGAGCGGCTGGCCGCCGCGCTGCGCGCCCACGTGGGCGGCGCCCGGAACCTGCACGAGGTGACACAGGGCTTGGACCTCACCGCCTTCGTCATGTTCTCGGGCATCGCCGGTACCGTCGGAGGCGCGGGCCAAGGAGCCTTCGCCGCCGCGAGCGCCTATCTTGACGCGTTCGCCGTGCACCGCAGGTCGCTCGGTCTGACGGCCACGTCGATCGCCTGGGGCCCGTGGGCCGAGGGCGGTCCCGCCACCTCGGACGACACGTTCGCCGAACGGATGAGCCGCCGTGGGCTGACCGTTCTGCCGACCGCCTCCACTCTGCCCGCGCTGGGCCGGGTGGTGGCGCAGGACGGCCCGTCCCTGCTGATCGCGGACATCGACTGGGCGCTCTACGGGCCATCGGTCGCCTCGGTCCGCCCCAGCCCGCTGATCGCCGACGTCCCGCAGATGCGGGAGCTCGCGCGCGCGGCGGAAGAAGCCGGAGACGGCGCCGCGGACAGCGCGGCCGGGTTCCGGAGGACGGTGGCCGAACTGTCCGAGGCCGAACTCGGTCAGATGCTCCTGGAGCTGGTACGCACCGAGGCCGCCGGAACGCTCGGTCACAGCGAGATCGAGGCGGTCGGAGCCAAGCGGCCCTTCAGGGATCTCGGTTTCGAGTCACTGACCGCCGTGGAACTGCGTAACCGGCTCAGTACGCGCACGGGGCTGCGCCTTCCGGTGACGCTGGCGTTCGACTATCCGACTCCGGTGGCACTGGCCGCCTTCCTGCGGACCGAGGTCGGTGAGAACACCGAGCCGCAGGCCGTCCCCGTCCTGGCCGAGCTGGACCGGCTGGAGGAGGCCCTGGCCTCGTTCTCCGCGGACCGCACCGCGCGACACCGGATCGGAGCACGGCTGCGCGACATCCTCTCCGGCTGGGACGAGGAACCGGCGACGGGCGACGGGGCGTCGGCCACGGTCGCCGAGAAGCTCCAGGCGGCATCGGCCGACGAGGTCCTGGCATTCATCGACAACGAGCTCGGGGCCTCCTGATGGGTCGGCACCGTATTTCTGTCCTATGCAAAGGGGTTAGCGGTAATGGTGGCTGACGACAAGCTCCTCGAGTACCTGAAGCGGGTGACGGCCGACCTCCACCAGACCCGGGAGCGCCTTCGTGAGGTGGAGGCCGGGGAGCAGGAGCCCATCGCGATCGTCGCGATGAGCTGCCGGTTCCCCGGAGGGATCGCGAGCCCCGAGGACCTGTGGAACCTGGTGGCCGCCGGTGCGGACGCGATGTCACCGTTCCCGGACGACCGAGGCTGGGACACCGGGCGCATCTACGATGCCGACCCCGAGCAGTCCGGCACGTCCTACGTCCGGTCGGGCGGTTTCGTCGACGGCGTAGCTGAGTTCGACTCCGGCCTGTTCGGAATCAGCCCCCGCGAGGCCCTGTCCATGGACCCGCAGCAGCGGCTGCTCCTCGAGACGGCGTGGGAGGCGTTCGAACGGGCAGGCATCGACCCGATGTCGCTGTCCGGCGCACGGGTCGGCGTGTTCGCCGGTTCCAGCGGCCAGGACTACGCCTCCCTGCTGCAGTTCTCCCCGGAGAGCGTCGAGGGGTACGGTCTGACGGGCACGGCGGCCAGCGTGATCTCGGGACGGGTGTCGTACGCCTTCGGTCTCGAAGGCCCGGCCGTCACCGTGGACACGGCGTGCTCGTCGTCGCTCGTCGCCCTGCACCTGGCCGCGCACGCACTGCGTCAGGGCGAGTGCTCGCTGGCGCTGGCCGGCGGCGTGACGGTCATGTCGACCCCTGGTGCCTTCATCGAGTTCAGCCGGCAGCGCGGGCTGTCGACCGACGGCCGCTGCAAGGCCTTCGCCAAGGCCGCCGACGGGACCGGCTGGGCCGAGGGCGCCGGCCTGCTGCTCCTGGAGAGGCTGTCGGACGCCCGGCGCAACGGGCACGAGGTACTGGCCGTCGTCCGCGGTTCCGCCGTGAACCAGGACGGTGCGAGCAACGGCCTCACCGCCCCCAACGGCCCCTCCCAGCAGCGCGTCATCCAGGAAGCGCTGGCGAACGCCGGACTCACCGCCGACCAGGTCGACGCGGTCGAGGCCCACGGCACGGGCACGACGCTCGGCGACCCGATCGAGGCGCAGGCACTGCTCGCCACCTACGGCCGGAACCGGCAGAGCGACCACCCGGTCCTGCTCGGTTCGGTCAAGTCCAACCTCGGCCACACCCAGGCGGCCGCCGGTGTCGCCGGCATCATCAAAATGGTCGAGGCGATGCGCCACGGCACGCTGCCCAAGACGCTGCACATCGACGAGCCCACCCCGCACGTCGACTGGACCGCCGGTGCCGTCCAACTGCTGACCGAGCGGACGGACTGGCCGCAGACCGGCCGGCCCAAGCGATTCGGCATCTCCTCGTTCGGCATGAGCGGGACGAACGCGCACACGGTCATCGAAGAGGCGCCGAGCCCCGAGCCGACCACGCGGGCAGAGCAGGGCGACGCGCTGCCCGCACTCGTCTGGACCGTGTCCGGGAAGACCCAGGAGGCACTGCTGGGCCAGGCCGCCCAGGTGCTGTCGCACGCGGAGAGCTCCGACGCGACCTCACTGGACCTGGCCTTCTCGCTCGCCACCGGCCGCGCGGCCCTCGACCACCGGGCCGTCGTCGTCGGCGAGACCCGCGAAGGCCTGCTGAGCGGTCTGCGCGCGCTCGTCTCCGGCGCACCGGCCCAGGGACAGGCGAGCGGCGTCGCCACGGAGGACGGCCGGCTCGGTCTCCTCTTCTCCGGGCAGGGTTCGCAGCGGCCAGGCATGGGCCGTGGGCTGTACGAGGCGTTCCCGGTGTTCGCCAAGGCGTTCGATGCCGTCTGTGCCGAGCTGGACCGGCACCTCGACCGGCCGGTCAAGGACATCGTCCTCGCCGCTGACGACGCCGGCGGGGCCACCGCGGGACTGATCGACCGGACGGTCTACACACAGGCCGGCCTGTTCGCCGTGGAGACCGCGCTGTTCCGCCTCGTCACTTCCTGGGGCGTCCGGCCCGACTACCTGCTCGGCCACTCCATCGGCGAGCTGTCGGCCGCCCACGCGGCGGGGGCGCTGTCCCTGGAGGACGCCGCCGCCCTCGTGGCCGCCCGCGGACGGCTGATGCAAGCTCTCCCCGGAGGCGGGGCGATGGTCTCGCTCCAGGCCACCGAGGACGAAGTCCGGCCCCTGCTGCGTCCGGGCGTCTCGATCGCCGCACTCAACGGACCCCGCGCGGTGGTCGTCTCCGGTGACGAGGACGGCGTACTGGAGATCGCCGCCCACTTCGAGGGACAGGCGCGCAAGACCAAGCGTCTCCGGGTCAGCCACGCCTTCCACTCGGCGCACATGGAAGCGATGCTGGACGACTTCAGGGCCTTCGCCGAGACGGTCCGGTTCCGCGCCCCCGAACTGCCGATCGTCTCCAACGTGACCGGCGACCTCATCAGCGCCAAGGAGATCACCGATCCCGGCTACTGGGTACGCCACGTCCGCGAGGCCGTCCGCTTCCACGACGGAATCCGCACGCTCCTCGACCACGGGGTCACCGCCTTCCTCGAGATGGGCCCCGGCGGCGTACTGAGCGCCATGGGCCAGGAAGCCCTGACCGGGGCTCCCACAGGAGCCGACGAGCCCGTCTTCCTGCCCGCCCTGCGCGCCGACCGGCCGGAGGCCCGGTCGTTGATCACCGCCCTCGCCGAACTGCACGTCCACGGCAGCGGACCGGACTGGCAATCCTTCTACGAAGGAACGGGCGCCAGGAACACCGCGCTGCCCACCTACTCCTTCCAGCGCAAGCGCTTCTGGCCGAAGCTGTCCGCAGCCTGGGCCGGTGACGCCACGGCCATGGGCCTGCGCGCGGCCGAACACCCGCTGCTCAGCGCGGCTGTCACCCTGGCCGACGGCGACGGCGTGCTGTTCACCGGCAGGCTGTCGTCGGGGACCCATCCCTGGCTGGCCGACCACACCGTCCTGGGCACGGCCCTGCTGCCCGGCACCGCATTCGTGGAACTGGCGGTCCACGCCGGCGACCAGGTCGGCTGCGGCCATCTCGTCGAGCTCAACCTCGAAGCGCCGCTCATCCTTCCCGAAGAGGGCGGCACTGCCGTCCAGATGACGGTCGGGGCACCCGACGACACCGGGCACCGCCCGCTGTACGTGTACTCCCGCCCGGACGGCCAGGAAGGCGACGAGACCTGGACCCGCAACGCCGGTGGACTGCTCGCCCCCGGCCAGGCGGCAGCACCCGACTGGTCCGCGTTCGCCGAGTGGCCGCCCCATGACGCCGTACACGTACCCATGGACGACTTCTACGCCCGGCTCGAGGCCGCCAACTACGGTTACGGGCCCGCCTTCCAGGGTCTGCAACGCGTCTGGCGGCGCGGCGACGACGTCTTCGCCGAAGTGCGCCTCCCGGAGGAACCCGCCGCCGAAGCACGGCGGTTCGGGCTGCACCCCGCCCTGTTCGACGCCGCGATGCACTCACGGGCCATGCTGGGCAACGGCGACGAAGGCGGACCGGGCCAGGAACTGTCTCTTATACACAT
>NZ_KL585451.1:10134-10851 GCF_000721935.1 Streptomyces sp. NRRL WC-3549 | reverse complement strand
CTCCTGGACTGGTGTATCCCTGTACGCCGCCGGAGCCTCCGCGCTCCGGGTGCGGCTCTCGCCCACCGGCACCGGCACCGACACCGTGTCCGTCGCGCTCGCCGACGAATCCGGGGCGCCCGTCGCCTCCGTCGGTGCGACCGTGCTGCGCCCGGTCTCCACCGAGCAGCTCAGCACCTCCCGCAGCCCCCACCACGACTCGCTCTTCAGGGTCGACTGGCCGGTCGCCCAGAGCAGCGGCACGGCCCCGGACACCAGCGGCTGGATCGTCCTGGGCGACAGTGACTTCGGACTCCCGTCCGGCGGCCGGTTCGCCGACCTGTACGACCTCGGAGCAGCGGTCGACGACGGCCTCGCCGCCCCGGACACCCTCCTCATCCCGTGTGTGACCGAACCGGGCACCGACACGGTCGAGGCGGCGCACGGCGCGGTCGCACGCGTGCTGGCGCTCGCCCAGATCCTGCTCGAGGACGAGCGGTTCGCGTACACGCGCGTCGTCCTCATCACCCGCGGTGCCGTCGCCGCCACCGCCGAGGACGAGGTCGAGGACGTCGCGCAGGCGACCGTCTGGGGCCTCGTCCGCTCGGCACAGTCGGAGAACCCGGGCAGGTTCGTCCTGGCAGACATCGACGGACTGCCCTCCTCTCACCGCGCGCTTCCCCAGGCGCTGGCCGACGGCGAACCGCAGTTCGCCGTCCGGGTCGGCCAGGTACGGGT
>NZ_KL585451.1:996-9911 GCF_000721935.1 Streptomyces sp. NRRL WC-3549 | reverse complement strand
AGATGTGTATAAGAGACAGCTCGGGCACCGTGCTGATGACGGGCGCCACCGGCACGCTCGGCAAGCTGTTCGCCCGTCACCTGGTGACCGCCCACGGCATCCGCCATCTGCTCCTCGTCAGCAGGCGCGGGCCCTCGGCGGAGGGCGCCGCAGAGCTGGAGGCCGAACTGGCCGGACTGGGCGCCACCGTCACCGTCGCCGCCTGTGACGTGGCCGAGCGCGCACAGCTCGCCGCCCTGCTGGCCACGGTCCCCGCCGATCACCCGCTCACCGCCGTCGTGCACGCCGCAGGCGTCACCGACGACGGGGTTCTCCCAGCCCTGACACCTCAGCGTGTCACTGCCGTGCTCCGCCCCAAGGTCGACGCGGCGGTGGCGCTCCACGAGCTCACCCAGGACCTGGACCTCAGCGCCTTCGTCATGTTCTCCTCGGTCGCCGCCACACTCGGCGGCGCGGGACAGGGCAACTACGCCGCGGCCAACGTCTTCCTCGACTCCCTCGCCCAGCACCGCCGGTCACGCGGCCTGCCGGCCACCTCGCTCGCCTGGGGACTGTGGGCCGACCGCAGCGGAATGGCCGCGAACCTCGACGACACCCAGCCCAGCCGTATCGGCCGTTCCGGTGTCGGATCCATGGAGTCCGCGCAGGGACTGGCCCTGTTCGACGCCACCCGCGACCTGGACGACGCCCTGCTCGTCCCGGCCCCCCTGGATGTGTCCGGCGCGCGCGGAGCAGGCTCCGTCGAAGCGGTTCCGCCCATGCTGCGCGGCCTGGTGCGCCTCCCGGCGCGCCCGGCAGCGAACAGCGGAGCCGGCGCCGGCTCCGCCGAGGAGGCCCTCGCGCAGTTGCTCGCCCCGCTCGACGAGGCCGGCCGCGCGGCCGCCGTACTCGATCTGGTCCGTACCCAGGCGGGCGCCGTCCTCGGCTACTCGGAGCACGACGAGATCGGAGCCCAGCGGGCCTTCAGCGACCTGGGCTTCGACTCCCTCACCGCGATCGAGATGCGCAACCGGATGAACCTGGTCACCGGGCTGCGGCTGCCCTCCACCCTCGTCTTCGACTATCCGACACCTGCCGCACTCGCCGACCACGTCAACGAACTGGTCGCCGGTTCCGTATCCGCCGGCAGCGGTGACACACCGCGGGCCGACGCCTCGGACAGCGGTGAGCCCATCGCCATCATCGGTATGAGCTGCCGGCTGCCCGGAGGCGTGGAGACGCCCGAGGAGCTGTGGAGGCTCGTGGACGAGGGCCGCGACGCGATCACGGAGGTCCCGGAGTCACGGGGCTGGGAGATCGAAGGGCTCACCGGCGGATTCCTCACCGATCCTGGTGACTTCGACCCGGCGTTCTTCGGCATATCGCCGCGCGAAGCCGTCGCCATGGACCCGCAGCAGCGGCTGCTCCTGGAGNAGCCGTCGAAGCGGCGGGCATCGACCCGGCCGGCCTGCGAGGCACCCGCACCGGCGTCTTCGTCGGCTCCAGCGGCCAGGACTACACCGGTCTGCTGCAAAAGGCCGAGGACAACAACGCCGGCTACATCCTGACCGGGACCACCGCGAGCGTCATCTCCGGCAGGGTGTCCTACACGCTCGGCCTGGAGGGCCCCGCCCTCACGGTCGACACCGCCTGCTCGTCGTCCCTGGTGGCCCTGCACCTGGCAGCCCAGGCACTGCGGAACGGCGAGTGCTCGATGGCACTCGCGGGCGGCGTCATGGTCATGGCCACCCCGGCCGGCTTCGCCGGGCTCAGCGGACAGGGCGGCCTCGCCTCCGACGGCCGCTGCCGCGCCTTCTCCGAATCCGCGGACGGCACCGGCTGGAGCGAGGGCGTCGGCGTCCTGTTCGTCGAGCGACTGTCCGACGCCCAGGCCAACGGCCACCCGGTCCTGGCCGTGGTCCGGGGGTCGGCGATCAATCAGGACGGTGCCAGCAACGGACTGACCGCGCCCAACGGCCCCTCGCAGCAGCGAGTCATCCGACAGGCCCTGGCCAACGCGGGACTCACCACCCAGGACGTCGACGTCGTGGAGGCGCACGGCACCGGAACGCCGCTGGGCGACCCCATCGAGGCACAGGCCGTCCTCGCCACCTACGGCACAGACCGGCCCCAGCCCGTGCTGCTGGGCTCCATCAAGTCCAACATCGGTCACTCGCAGGCCGCCGCAGGCGTCTCCGGGATCATCAAGATGGTCCTGGCGATGCAGCGGGGAACGGTGCCGCGGAGCCTCCACCTGGACGAGCCCACCTCCCATGTGGACTGGTCCGCGGGAGCGGTGTCCCTGCTGCAGAAGGCCGTGCCGTGGCCCGAGACCGGCAGGCCGCGCCGCTCCGCCGTCTCGTCCTTCGGCATCAGCGGCACCAACGCCCACGTCGTCCTCGAAGAGGCCCCCGAGCAGACGGAGGCCGCCCCCGAGGCGGGCGAGGAACCGTTCCTCGGAGCGACAGCCCTCCCCTTCGTGCTTTCAGGAACCTCGGCGGAGGCCCTGCGCGACCAGGCCGGGCGCCTGCACCGCCACCTGCTGACGCACGACGACGCGGTACTGGCCGACGTCGGCTGCTCCCTGGCCACGTCCCGCACCCGCTTCGGACACCGGGCGGCCGTCGTCGCGGCCGGCCGGGACGACCTCCTGCACGCCCTCGCCGCCCTCGCGGAGGGCACCGGAGCTCCCGGCCTCGTCCAGGCGGTCGCCCCCGGGGAGGAGCCCAAGGTCGTCTTCGCGTTCCCTGGCCAGGGTGCGCAATGGGCGGGGATGGCACGCGGACTCCTGGACAGCAGCCCGGTGTTCGCCGAGCGGATCCGCGAGTGCGCCACCGCCCTGTCCGGCCACACCGACTGGTCCCTGCTGGACGTGCTGCGCGGAGCGCCGGACGCCCCTGGACTCGACCGCGTCGACGTGGTGCAGCCCGCTCTGTGGGCCGTCATGGTCTCGCTCGCCGAGGTGTGGCGTGCCGCGGGCGTCGAGCCGGCCGCCGTCGTCGGCCACTCGCAGGGCGAGATCGCCGCGGCCTGCGTCGCCGGCGCGTTGACACTGGACGACGCCGCCCGCGTGGTGGCGCTGCGAAGCAAGGCGATCCTGGAACTGTCCGGCCTGGGCGGAATGGCCTCCGTACCGGAGCCTTCGGAGAAGGTACGGGCGCGGCTCACCCCTTGGGAGGGGCGCCTGTCCGTCGCGGCCGTCAACGGACCGTCCTCCGTGGTCGTCTCCGGCGACGCCGACGCTCTTGACGAGCTCCTCGCAGCCTGCACGGCCGAGGGGGTCCGCGCCAAGCGCATCGACGTCGACTACGCGTCGCACAGTGCGCACGTGGAGCGCATCCACGACCGCCTGCTCGCCCTGCTGTCCGACGTGGCTCCGCGCTCTTCGCAGGTGCCCCTGTACTCGACGGTCACGGGCGAACTCCTGGACACCGCGGGCATGGACGCCGAGTACTGGTACACGAATCTCCGCCGGACGGTGCGCCTGGAGGAGACCACACAGGTCCTGCTCGGCGCGGGACACCGGGTGTTCGTCGAGATCAGCCCGCACGCCGTCCTGGCTGTCGGACTCCAGGAGACCCTGGACGAAGCCGCCGTCGACGGCGCTGTTCTCGGCTCGCTGCGCCGCGACGAGGGCGGTCCCGACCGTTTCCTGTCCTCGCTCGCCACCGCCCACGTGCACGGGGTCCCCCTCGACTGGACCGCGCTCTTCGCGGGGCGCGACGTGCGCCGGGCCGAGCTGCCCACGTACGCCTTCCAGAACCGGCGTTACTGGCTGCCGATCAGGAACAGCACGTCCGGCGACCCCGCCTCCATCGGCCTCGGCGCAGCCGACCACCCGATGCTCGCCGCCGGGGTCGCCCTGGCCGACGCCGACGGCTACCTGTTCACCGGCCGGCTCTCCCCACGTACCCAGCACTGGATCGGCGACCACGTCGTCATGGAGACGATCCTGCTCCCGGGTACCGGATTCGTGGAGATGGCACTGCGCGCAGCACAGCAGGTCGGCTGCGACCTCGTGGAGGAACTCACCCTGGAGGCGCCGCTCGTCCTGCAGGAACGCGGCGCCATGCAGGTGCAGTTGGTCGTCGGTGCTCCGGACGCGACCGGCCGCAGGCCGCTCACCGTCCACTCCCGCCCGGCGGACCTGCCGGCCGAGGCAGGCGGCCTCGCCGAGACGCCCTGGCGACGGCACGCCACCGGTGTGCTCGCGACCCGCGCCGCATCCGGCGCGCCGTTCGACTTCACCGCCTGGCCCCCCGCCGGGGCCACACAACTCGAACTCGCGGGTGTGTACGAACAGGCCGCCGCGCTCGGCTTCGGATACGGGCCGATGTTCCAGGGCCTGCGTTCCGCATGGCAGTCCGGTGAGGACATCTACGCGGAGGTGGCGCTCCCCGAGGACGGTCGCGCCGAAGCCACCGGATTCGCCCTCCACCCCGCCCTGTTCGACGCCGCGCTGCAGGCGATGGGACTCGGTTCGTTCGGTCCCGGCCAGGGACGCGGGGAAGACGCCGGCAAGCCCCGGCTCCCGTTCGCCTGGCGCGGTGTGAGCGTGTACGCGACCGGGGCGTCCGTCCTGCGGGCGCGGCTCTCCCCGAGCGGTGCGAACGGCATCGCGTTCCAACTGGCCGACGGCACCGGGGCGCCCGTGGCCTCGGTCGACGCCCTCGACATGCGGCCGGTCGATCCCCAGCAGCTGAGGACCGCCACGCAGGAGGGGAACGACTCCCTCTTCCGGCTCTCCTGGGAGCCAGGGACCGTCGCACCCGCCGGCCCCGCACCCGCCGGCCCCTGGGCCGTCCTGGGCGCAGACCCCGCGCCGCTGTCCGCAGCCGGCGTCCACGCCGACGGGCACGCGGACCTCGAGGCGCTCCTCGCGGCCGTCGAAGCCGGCAGGCCCCTGCCCGACACCGTGATCGCCTGCCTCGGAGCTCCCGAGGCCCATGACGCGACAGCCGGTGCGCACACCGCAGCCCGCGACGCACTGGCCCTGCTCCAGGGCTGGCTGGCCGACGAGCGCCTCGCCGGCACCAGGCTGGTGCTCCGCACCTCGAACGCGGTGGCTGTCACCACGGGCGAGAGCGTCGGCGGCCTCGCCACGGCACCGGTCTGGGGGCTCGTCCGCTCGGCGCAGTCGGAGCACCCCGACCGCTTCGTCCTGGTCGACGCCGACGGCAGCGAGGCCTCCTGGCACGCACTGCCCGGGGCCCTGGCTCTGCCGGAGACGCAACTCGCCCTGCGGGACGGCTCCGTGCTGATGCCCCGCCTGGCACGCGTGGCAGCGGAAGCGGGCAGCGACACCGGTGCCGCATTCGACGGCGGAGGGACTGTCCTGGTCACCGGTGGTACAGGCACCCTGGGCAGCCTGCTCGCCCGCCACCTGGTCACCCGCCACGGTGTGCGCCACCTGCTCCTGCTGAGCCGGCAGGGCGACGCGGCCGACGGCACCGCCGACCTGCTGGCCGCACTGCGGGACGCCGGCGCCGAAGCGCGCGTCGTGGCCTGCGACGCGGCGGACCGGGACCAACTGGCCCTGGCACTCGGCACCATCGACGCCGCCCATCCGCTCACCGCCGTCGTACACGCGGCGGGTGTCCTGGACGACGGGGTCATCACCTCCCTCACAGGCGCCCGGATGGACGCGGTGCTGCGGCCCAAGGTCGACGCAGCGGTGAACCTCCACGACCTCACCCGGGACAGCGATCTGTCGGCGTTCGTGATGTTCTCCTCGGCCGCCGGCACCCTCGGCAGCTCAGGGCAGGGCAACTACGCGGCGGCCAACGCCTACCAGGACGCCCTCGCCCACCACCGCAGGGCCTCCGGCCTTCCCGCCACCACCCTCGCCTGGGGTTTCTGGGCCCAGGCGAGCGGCATGACCGGGCACCTCAGCGACGCGGAGGTACGCCGGATGAGCGGAGGCGGTGTCGCCGGGCTCTCCTCCGAGGAAGGACTCGCCCTCTTCGACCTCGCCACGGCCTCCGAAGACGCTCTGCTGCTGCCGGTCCGGCTGGACTTCGCGGCGCTCCGCGCGCAGGCGGCCGCCGGCGCGCGCTGGCACAGCGCCTGGCCGGGCTGTCCGAGGAGGACCGCGACCACGTGGTCCTGGACCTGGTGCGCACCCACGCGGCCGCCGTCCTCGGACACGCCTCCGCCGACGCCGTGGAACCGGACATGGCGTTCAAGAAGCTCGGATTCGACTCGCTCATCGCCGTAGACCTGCGTAACCGGCTCAACGCCGCCCCCGGGCTACGGCTGCCGGCGACGCTCGTCTTCGACTACCCGACACCGACGGAACTGGCGGCGCACCTCCGCACCGAGGTCGTCCCCGACACCGGCGCGGCGGATGCCCCCGTGCTCGCCGGGATCGACCGGCTGGAAGCCCTGCTCAGCTCCGTCGGCACCGACGACGACCGGCGTACCAGGGTCACCCTGCGGCTCAACGCCATGCTCGCCAACTGGGGCGACATCCGGGTGGCGTCCGAACCGGTCGTACCANGCCGCCCCTGATGCGCAAGCTCGTCCGCGCGGCCGCGCCACGTGCGGCCGACACGGATGGCACGGGCACCGGGGGAGTGGGGCTGGCACAGCGCCTGGCCGGGCTGTCCGAGGAGGACCGCGACCACGTGGTCCTGGACCTGGTGCGCACCCACGCGGCCGCCGTCCTCGGACACGCCTCCGCCGACGCCGTGGAACCGGACATGGCGTTCAAGAAGCTCGGATTCGACTCGCTCATCGCCGTAGACCTGCGTAACCGGCTCAACGCCGCCCCCGGGCTACGGCTGCCGGCGACGCTCGTCTTCGACTACCCGACACCGACGGAACTGGCGGCGCACCTCCGCACCGAGGTCGTCCCCGACACCGGCGCGGCGGATGCCCCCGTGCTCGCCGGGATCGACCGGCTGGAAGCCCTGCTCAGCTCCGTCGGCACCGACGACGACCGGCGTACCAGGGTCACCCTGCGGCTCAACGCCATGCTCGCCAACTGGGGCGACATCCGGGTGGCGTCCGAACCGGTCGTACCACCGCAGGACCTCGACACCGCCAGCGACGAAGAAATCTTCGACTTCCTCGGCAAGGAGTTCGGTATCTCGTGACCAGCCGACCGCAACCGGACGAACCGCTCCGAGGGGAAACCAAGGCCATGACCGACGACAAGCTGCGCTATTTCCTGCGGCGGGTGACGGCCGACCTCCAGGAGACCAGGGGCAAGCTGCGCGCTGCTGAGGAGAAGGACAACGACCCCATCGCGATCACCGCGATGAGCTGTCGCTTCCCGGGCGGTGTACGCGCCCCCGAGGATCTGTGGCAGATCATGATGTCGCAGGTCGACGCCCTGTCCCCGTTCCCCGAGGACCGAGGCTGGGACTTCGAGGGACTGTTCTTCCGCGACCCCGACGAGCCGGCCCGCAGCTACACGCTCGAGGGTGGATTCGTCTACGACATACCGGACTTCGACCCGGAGTTCTTCGGTATCAGTCCGCGCGAGGCACTCGCGATGGACCCGCAGCAGCGTCTGGTCCTCGAGGCGTCGTGGGAGGCCGTGGAACGGGCCGGCATCGACATGGCGTCCCTGCGCGGCACCCGGACCGGTGTCTTCGTCGGTACGTCCTACCAGGGCTACGGCAGCACGGTGTTCGTCCCGCCCGAGGGAACCGAGATCTACCTCGGCGTCGGCAACACCAGCAGCGTCGCCTCCGGCCGCGTCGCCTACACCTTCGGTTTCAACGGGCCGGCCGTCACCATCGACACCGCGTGCTCGTCCTCGCTGGTGGCCCTGCACATGGCCTGCCAGTCCCTGCGCAGGGACGAGTGCTCGATGGCCCTCGTGGGCGGCGTCACCCTGATGTCCAGCCCTGGCGCCTTCACCGAGTTCAGCCGTCAGCGCGGGCTGTCGACGAGTGGACGCTGCAAGGCGTTCTCCGCCGACGCGGACGGCACCGGCTGGGGTGAGGGCATCGGCATGTTCCTGGTGGAACGACTCTCCGACGCCCGGCGCAACGGCCATCCCGTCCTGGCAGTCGTACGCGGCTCCGCCATCAACCAGGACGGCGCGAGCAACGGTCTGACCGCGCCCAACGGACCCGCGCAGCAGCGCGTCATCCGCCAGGCACTCGCCGACGCGCGGCTCTCACCCGCCCAGGTCGACCTGGTCGAGGCGCACGGGACCGGCACGACCCTGGGCGACCCCATCGAGGTCCAGGCACTCGCCGCCACATACGGGAAGGACCGCCCCGAGGGCCGCCCGGTGTGGCTCGGCTCGGTCAAGTCGAACATCGGCCACACCCAGGCCGCCGCCGGTGCCGCCGGACTGATCAAGATGGTGATGGCGGTGCAGCGCGGAGTGCTGCCGCCCACCCTCCACGTGGAGAACCCCACCACGCTCATCGACTGGGTCGACGGGGGCATGGCCCTGGTCACCGAACCCGCACCCTGGCCGGAGACCGGGCAGCCGCGCCGCGGAGGGGTGTCGTCCTTCGGCGTCAGCGGTACCAACGCCCACGCCGTGATCGAGCAGGCGCCCCCTGCGGACGAGCGGCCCGCCCCCGCCGAGGAGGGGGAGCGGGAGGACAGCACCCCGGCGCTCCGGGCGCCGCTGGACGGCGCCAAGCCGCCGCTGGTCCTCTCCGCCCGCACCGAGAACGCCCTACGGGAACAGGCCCGGCAGCTCCAGGCCCACCTGGCGCGCAACCCGGACACCTCCATGACCGACGTCGGCCACACGTTCGCCGTCCGCCGGACGAGGTTCAGCCACCGTGCCGCCCTCCTGGCCGACGCCTCCGGCGCGTACACGGCCGCCCTCACGGCCCTCGCCGAGGGGCGCGAGTCGGCGGACGTGACCCAGGCGGTCGCAACCAGGACCGCCCGTCCGGTGTTCGTGTTCCCTGGTCAGGGTTCGCAGTGGGTGGGTATGGCCGCGGGTCTGTTGGAGTCCT
>NZ_KL585451.1:517-811 GCF_000721935.1 Streptomyces sp. NRRL WC-3549 | reverse complement strand
CGGACTGGTCGTTGTTGGGTGTGTTGCGGGGGGAGTCGGGTGCTCCTGGGTTGGACCGGGTTGATGTGGTGCAGCCGGTGTTGTGGGCGGTGATGGTGTCGTTGGCTGAGGTGTGGCGGGCGGCTGGTGTGGTGCCTGCGGCGGTGATGGGTCATTCGCAGGGTGAGATCGCTGCGGTGTGTGTGGCGGGTGGGCTGTCCCTGGAGGATGGTGCGCGGGTGGTGGCGTTGCGGAGCCGGGCGATTCTGGAGCTGTCGGGTCCGGGCGGGATGATGTCCGTCGCGGAGCCGGCGG
>NZ_KL585451.1:0-255 GCF_000721935.1 Streptomyces sp. NRRL WC-3549 | reverse complement strand
GCGGAGAAGGTGGAGGCGCGGCTCGCGAGGTGGGCGGGACGGCTTTCCGTTGCCGCGGTCAACGGCCCTTCCTCCGTGGTCGTCTCCGGGGACGCCGACGCACTGGACGAACTGAGGGAGCTGTGCAAGGCCGACGGTGTGCGCTGCAAGCGCATCGACGTGGACTACGCCTCCCACAGTGCGCATGTGGAACGCATTCACGGCCGGCTGCTGGAGGTGCTGGCGGGCCTGTCGCCGCGTTCTTCGCAGGTGCCG
>NZ_KL585450.1:51903-53696 GCF_000721935.1 Streptomyces sp. NRRL WC-3549 | reverse complement strand
AGCGCAGGCTCCGCCAGGAGCCGCGCTTCCCCGGCGGCCCCGCCGCCGACCCGGCCGGCTCCCACCACGAGCGCCGCATCCGCAGCTTCCAGCCGCGCCGCAGCCGGGTGACCACCGGGCAGGAGGACGCCCTCCAGCGGCTCTGGCCCGCATGGGGCCTGGACATCGACGGCCGCCGCGTCCTCGACCTGCCCACGCTCTTCGACGGTCTCCCGGTGGTCCTGGAGATCGGCTTCGGCATGGGTGAGGCCACCGCGCGGATGGCTGCCGACGACCCGGGTACCGGCATCCTCGCGGTCGACGTCCACACCCCCGGCCAGGGCAACCTCCTCGGCCTCGCGGAGCGCGCGGGCGTGACCAACGTCCGGGTCGCCAACGGCGACGCGATCATCCTGCTCCGCGAGATGCTGGAGCCCGCCTCGCTGGACGGCCTCCGGGTCTACTTCCCCGACCCGTGGCCGAAGACCCGGCACCACAAGCGGCGGCTGATCCAGCCGGAGTTCCTCGACCTGGTGGCACCGCGGCTGAAGCCCGGCGCGGTGGTCCACTGCGCCACGGACTGGGAGCCCTACGCGGAGCAGATGCTCGACGTCCTCACCGCGCACCCGCTGTACGAGAACACCCAGGCGGACGGCGGTTACGCTCCGCGCCCCGCTTTCCGGCCGCTGACCCGCTTCGAGGGCCAGGGCCTGGACAAGGGGCACGTCGTCCACGACGTGCTGTTCACCCGCACCGCGGACCCGTCCGGACCGTCGGCGACCGGCCACTGACCGCCGGCGCCGCGGTCGTGCCGTGGCCCGTTGTCGGTCCCGCTCGTTAGGGTCGTCGGGTGCACGACGGGTCCGCGCGACAACACCGGCAGCCGGCCGTCCCGGTCCTCGAGGAGCAGCGGCTCGACGAGTTCCTGGGCGCCGTCCCCGGGCACGGCCGCCGGCGCTACCGCCCCCGCCGCGTCGGCATGGTCTGGCGCAGCAAGGCCTTCCGGGCCGGTGCGGTCGTCACCGTGCTCGCGCTCTGCGGGCTGGTGATCCTGGCCCTGGTGCGTGAGCAGACCGGCACCGAGGGGTTCCTGGTCGGTCTGGGGCTGGCCGTGCTGCCGGTGCCCCTGCTGCTCGCGGCGTTCCGCTGGCTCGACCGGGTGGATCCGAAGCCCTGGCGGAATCTGCTGTTCGCGTTCGCCTGGGGGGCGTGCGCGGCGGCGCTGGTGGCGATCGTCGCCAACACGTTCGCGACCCGCTGGATAGCGACGGCCACGACCGACCCGACGAGCGCGGACACCCTCGGGGCCACGGTGATCGCCCCGGTCGTCGAGGAGAGCGCGAAGGCCGCCGCCGTCCTGCTGATCTTCCTGTTCCGCAGAAGGGAGTTCGGCTCCCTCGTCGACGGGATCGTGCTCGCCGGCTTCACCGCCACCGGCTTCGCCTTCACCGAGAACATCCTCTACCTGGGCAACGCCTTCGGTGAGGACCAGCAGCTGGGGACGACGGGGCTGGCGTCGGTGACCGTGGGCACGTTCCTCGTACGCGTCGTGATGTCCCCCTTCGCCCACCCGCTGTTCACGGTGCTCACCGGCATCGGTTTCGGTCTGGCCGCGTTCGGCGGACGACGGCACCCGGTGCGCCGGATCCTGTTCCCGCTGCTCGGCCTGGTCCTGGCCATGGGTATGCACGCCGCGTGGAACGGCTCCTCGGCGCTCGGCGGACTCGGTTTCTACGCGGTGTACGGGGCGGTCATGGTGCCGTGCTTCGGTCTGCTGACCTGGCTGGCGATCTGGTCGCGGCAGCGTGAGCTGC
>NZ_KL585450.1:51297-51641 GCF_000721935.1 Streptomyces sp. NRRL WC-3549 | reverse complement strand
GGCTGACCCCCGCCGAGCCGCTCGCCCTGTCCTCCATGCGGGCCCGCTCCATCGCCCGTGACCTGGCCCGGCGCCGGAACGGCCATCCGGACCCGGAACACGGGAAGCAGGCGGCCCGGGCGGTCGCGGAGTACGAGTCGTTCGCGACCTCGCTGGCCGTACTGCGCCGCCGTGCCCGCCGGGACGGGGCCGATCCGGACTTCGCCGCGCGGGAACGCGAGCTGCTGCACCATCTGTGGCGGCGCCGGGACGTCGCGGCCCCCGCCCTGACGTACGCGGCCCAGGTCACGGGCCGCGTACGACCTCCCGGGCCGCCCGCCCCGCCCCGGCAGCCCCCGTACGGC
>NZ_KL585450.1:46823-51034 GCF_000721935.1 Streptomyces sp. NRRL WC-3549 | reverse complement strand
CCGCCACTACGGCGGTTACAACCCGTACCTGCACGCGGACGGGCCCGCGCAGGGCCGGCCCGGCACACCGCCCCCGTAGGCCGTGCCGGCGCTCCCGGGACTCCTGTCAGGCGGACGCCTCGGTGAGTTCGGCCAGCTGGCCGTCCGTCAGTCGCAGGTCCGCCACGGCCAGCAGGGCGGGCAGCTGCTCGACGGTACGGGCGGAGGCGATCGGCGCGACGACGGTCGGCCGGGCGGCGAGCCAGGCCAGTGCGACGGTGGCGACCTCGGCGTCCTGCTCCTGGGCCACCTTGTCGAGCGCGGCGAGCACCTTGCGCCCCCGCTCGGACTCCAGGTGCGCGGCCGCACCGCCCGCCCGCGCGCTCTCGACCTCGACGCCCGGCCGGTACTTCCCGGTCAGGAAGCCGGAGGCGAGGGCGTAGTACGGGACGGCGGCGAGACCGGCCCCGGTCGCGGTGTCCAGCAGCGGGCCCTCGTAGGTGTCGCGGGAGACGAGGTTGTAGTGCGGCTGGAGCGCCACGTACCGGGCCAGGCCCTCGCGCTCGGAGAAGTCCAGTGAGGCACGCAGCCGCTCGGGGCTGATGTTGGAGGCGGCGATCTCCCGCACCCAGCCGGCCTTCACCAGGTCGTCGAGCGCGGTGACGATCTCCTCGACCGGGACGCTCTCGTCGTCGAAGTGCGTGTAGTACAGGTCGATGTGGTCGGTGCCCAGCCGCCGGAGCGACGCCTCGGCGGCCTTCTTGACCGTCGCCGCGGCGAGCCCCTTGTACGCGGGGTGCGAGCCGGCCTTGGTGGCGACGAGTACGTCGTCGCGGCGACCGCGCGACGCCAGCCACCTGCCGATGAGCGTCTCCGACTCACCGCCCTCGTTGCCCGGGACCCAGGCCGAGTAGACGTCGGCGGTGTCGACGAAGTTGCCGCCGGCCGCGGTGTACGCGTCCAGGACGGCGAAGGAGGCGGCCTCGTCGGCCGTCCAGCCGAAGACGTTGCCGCCGAGGGCGAGGGGGAAGACCTTGAGGCCGGAGGAACCGAGTGCGCGATACGTGGTCATACCCGGGGCCAACGAGGCGGTGGTGCACGCTATTCCGCGCGTACGCCGTCCGTGCGGGCCACCGGACCGGGCAGGCCGGCAGCCCTGACGTCGGGGGGTGTGTCGCCAGGGCTGCCGGGGTTCAGGGGGCGGCCGGCCGGGGCCGGCGCGGGCTCAGACCGTGAGGCCCTTGCTGCGCAGCCAGCTCATCGGGTCGATGCCGGTGCCGTCCGCGGTGTGGACCTCCAGGTGGAGGTGCGGGCCCGTCACATTGCCGGTGGCGCCCACGCGGCCGATGGTGTCGCCGGTGCTGACCCGCTGGCCCGCGGAGACGTCCATCGAGGACTGGTGGCAGTACCAGATCTCGGTGCCGTCGTCGAGCTCCAGGACCGTGCGGTAGCCGTACGAGCCGGACCAGCCCGCCGACTTGACCGTGCCGCCGTGGACGGCCTTGACCGGCGTACCGGTCGGCGCGGCGAAGTCGAGCCCGGTGTGGTGGCCGGAGGACCACATCGAACCGGCCTGGCCGTAGGTCGAGGTGATCGTGTAAGAGGAGGTCGGGATGGCGTAACTGGCGGCGAGCTTGGCGAGGCGCTCGGCCTCCGCCTTCTTCTTCGCCGCCTCCTCCGCCGCCTTCTTCTCGGCCGCGGCCTTGGCCTCCGCCGCGCTCTGCTGCTTCGCGGCTTCCTTCGCGGCCTGTTCGGCCGCGTCCTTCTCCTGTGCGGCCCTGGCCTCGGCGTCGGCGCCGGCCTGCTGCTGCTCGGCCTGCTGGAGGATGCGTGCGCGCAGCGCCTCACCGGCGTCGGTGGTGCCCTGTTCGGCCTCCGCGGCCGTGATGCCGGCGCTGGTGAGCGGGGCGGCGGCGACGATCTCGGTGTCGTCCGCCTCGGAGCCGCCGGACATGAACGCGCCTACACCGGGAAGTGAGGAGGCGTCGGGAAGATTGTCCTTGATGGAATCGGGAAGGGAGATGGAGACCGGCGGCTTGCTCTGCGCGGTGGCCATGCCTCCCGCACCGACGGCCGCGATGACGCCGACGCCGAGGACGGTGGAGCTACGGGCCAGACCACGCTGCTTGGCCACGCGGTGCCTGCCGCGCACGGGACGGACGGACTCCTCGGTGGGGTTCCATTCCTCGGAGGCCCCGGCCTCGTCACCGAAGGATCCGTACCTGAGGGGCGACGGGGACTGGGGGGCAGGCTGGTTGGACGCCACGTGGGCGCACTCCTTTCCTTCCTTCTCGCCTACCGGGTTAGCTGACGGGTTCGGAGCAGGAAGGTCTCCTACGGGTCCTGGTGCCTCTGGCGAGACACTGGTGCCCGATTCACCCCATGTAGGTGGTTCCCCGGTTCCCTTGCGGAATTCGGCGCTCGCGCGCGGTGCCGTCTCTTGCGACGGCTGGGACGACCGCGCTGCGTTATCGAACGTTAATAGACACGGGGGTCCGATTCCAAGCCGTTCCGGGTGATCATTCCCGCTCTGGGCCTGGACTTTCAGTCAGGAATCGGCAGCAAACGGGCGACCTCAAGGCGCCGTGATCTCCCATCAGTTTCTGATGGTTCGTCAAATGTTATGCGGAGCGAGGTCCCTCGGTCACGGACCGTCGCCCCCGCTCCTCCACCGTCCCGCCCCACGGTCTTCACCGTCTCCCCCGGCCCGCCCGCTCCCCGCCGGGACGTTCGACCGCGAGCAGCGCCATGTCGTCCGTGGACCGCCCCCCGGTGTGCGTCCGCACGTCGTCGACCAACGCGGACAGCAGCTCTTCCGGGCCAGGGAAGGTCCGGCCGTGCAGCCGCTCCGCGGGGTCGTAGAAGACCCCGCGCGCGTCCCGCGCCTCCGACAGGCCGTCCGTGAACACCAGCAACGTCGCCCCGGCCGGCATCACCCACTCGTCCGACCGGTCCGGCCACACCTCCAGGCCCATCCCGATCGGCATCGCCGGCATGGACGGCACCAGCACCTGAAGGCCCCCGTCGGCGTGCAGCAGGATCGGCTCGGGATGCCCCCGGTTGACGACCCGCAGGACGTCCGAACCCGTCGGGATCTCGGCGAGGACGGCGGTGACGAACCCTTCCACGGCGTCCAGGCCGCCACGCCGTACGCCCTCCCGGGCCAGCGCCCGCTCCAGCCGCTGCGCCACGCCCTCCAGGGAGGACTCCTGCTCGGCCGCCTCCCGGAAGGCCCCGATCACCACGGCCACCGCCCCCACGGCATCCAGCCCCTTGCCCCGCACGTCCCCCACCACCAGCCGCACCCCGTGCGGGGTGTCCACGATGGCGAAGAGGTCGCCGCCGACGAACTCGTCCGCCTGCGCCGCCTCGTAGCGCGCCGCGACCAGCAGCCCGCCGATCCGGTCGTCCGGGGTGGGCAGCACCGCGCGCATAGCGGTCTCCGCGATGACGCGCGCCGAGGCCAACTGCTCGTTGCCGCGCCGCACGACACCGTTGATGACGAGGGCGAGCGCGGAGACGGTGACCAGGGTCAGCAGCTCGGTGAGCGGCGCCATGCGCCCGATCGATCCGTGGGCGACGCGGATGGCCAGCACCACGAGGAGGGCGGCCCCCGCGGTACGCAGGGTGCGGGACAGCGAGAAGAAGGGGGCTGCGATCAGGGGCGCCGCGGCGAAGAGCGGAATCGCGGACACGTTGGGCGCGGTCAGCAGGTCGACCACCGCACCCGCCACGATCATCAGGACGGGCAGCGCCCGCACGAACCGCCGCGTCCAGGCACCCTCGACGGCCATACCGCGCTGTCCGTCCCGCTTCCCCACTGTGCACTCCCTGCCCGGTCCGCCCACGGCTGCGGACGGTACCGCCTGTCTCTTATACACATCCCCGTCCGCCGGTGGCCGGCCGGAGGGCCGGTGCTGCGCGCGGAGCGTCGGTGCGTCCCGTACGAGGACGGCGGTGCCGCCCCCGACCGATCGTAGTTCTTCCTGGGGCTCTGACCGGGGACACACACGGCGCCCCGCGCGGTCACCTCGGAGAGCGGGCCCGGAACACCGAGAAGTGGTCCGCACCGGAATGCCCCCGCCTCCCGGCCCGCTCCCGCTGCCGCGTCGCGGCCGAGCCGCATGCCCGTCCGCGTCCCGGGCGGCGGTCCGGGACGGGAAACGACGGTGGCCCGGATCCTTGGAAGGATCCGGGCCACCGTCTTCAGTAGCGGGGACAGGATTTGAACC
>NZ_KL585450.1:44302-46572 GCF_000721935.1 Streptomyces sp. NRRL WC-3549 | reverse complement strand
CCGAGCTGCTCCACCCCGCGTCGTTGTGATGCCAACTCTACGGCATCCACGAGGCGCTCCCGACCACCGACGGCGCCGTCCACCCCGCGCCGCCGGCCCGCCGGTGTGCTCACACCCCACTGCCCCACGCCAACTACCCGCCCACTCCGGGCCGTTGCCAGATGTAGCGCTTTAGCCAAAGATGTTGCCGCACCCCCCGATCCTGCCGAAAAAGCCTGTCTGGAGGACCCCGACGATGTCCACACCGCTCAGACCTGCCCACGACCCTTCCACCGCACCGTCGCCGCTGCGCGCCTCGGTCGTCAGTGGAATCTTCGGAGGAGTGGCCGGGGCGGTGATGAGCGGCCTCGTCAACTACCTGGCCATCGGCATGCCGGGCAGTGCCGGGATCAACGCCCTGAACCACGGCATCTCCGGTCTGGTCAGCGGGTTCATCGCCGGCTTCATCGGACTGATGGTGCACCTCCGCAAGACGGCCGGCGCAGCGGTCGCCGCCCCTTCGGCCCCCTCGGCCGCCTCGGCCTCCGAGGGCGTCACCGAGGCGGAGACGGCCGCCCAGGGCGTCTGAGCCTCCAGGTGTGTCCCGGGCCGCACCCGGGGCACACCCCCGTGTTGCCGCCCTGGTCCTGTCCGCGCCCGGGCACCCTTCAGGCACCTCTTCCGTACGCGTTCCGGAGGCCCGGTCGCGGGCGCTTCCCCCGCCCCAGCGCACCGAACGTCGCGTCGGCCGGACCAAATCAAGAGGGAAGCCGTGCCGAGAGGGCTACAGTCTGCATGCACCGTGTGTTGATCCGGACGCCCTCGGAGCGGTGCGGCATCGGGGAGTGGCGCTTCGTCGCCGCCCCGGTCGGACCGGCAGGCCGTTCTCACGGCCGGGTCACGGGGCTCCCACCACACGCCTACCTACAGGACACTCGATGACCGACATGCCCGCACGTTCCACGCAGCGGCACCCCGACAGCCCGGCCGCGGCCACGGCCCCGGGCACGCCGGCCCCGCTGCCCGCACCACAGTACGCGGGCCTGTTCATGGAGCCCGACCTGCCGCCGGCCCCGGTCGACGACGCCGAGTGACAGCGGGGTGAAGGCCGGGCGACGGCCGGGTGACGTACGCCAGTGACCGGCCGGGCCGCACCGTCGTTGGATGACCATGCGCATCCGTATCGGCGTGGTGGTCCTGGCCCTGGTCATGCTGTTCGCCGCGTTCGTCACCAGCATCCCGTCCCAGGCCGAGACGGAGGCGGCCTGCCGCCGCTCCCTCGACAACACGTCGACCGCCGAGAACCGCCCTGACGTCTGCCAGGACGTCGACGCGGAGACGTACCGGACCTTCCTCCTGATGTACGCGCTACGCGCGCAGGGCCTCGACTGAGGGCTGTCCCCGCGCGCCCCGGGACGCCGGGACGGCCCTCAGGCTCGTCCGTAGCGGTCCGGGCTCCCCGGCGAAGCGGCACGCCCCGGGAAGACGCCGCCAGAAAACAGGGCGGCGGCGGGCGGGGTGCGGGTAGGGCCTGCTCCCGGGCGAGGCCCGCAAGCGGGACACCCATCGCGTCGGCGATGCGCAGTAGGTCGCGGAGAAGGGGACCGGCCCGTGGGTAGAGGTCGATACGAGGGCCTCGTGGCGGCATGGGAGGCGGTGGACCCGCCGCCTGGAGTGGCCGGGTCCACCTACCCGTAGGCGTGGCAGCGGCGCCCCGCTCGCGTTCTGCGGTCAGGGCGCCGTTGTGCGTCCTCGTCGACTTTTCGGGCGAGCAGCGGGCGAGCAGGGGCCCATGTCGCCTGCGAGAAGAGGTCGGACCCCAGCCCATTCCTGCTCTGAGCTGGGGTCCAGTGGTAGGCCGTGTGGGACTCGAACCCACAACCAACGGATTAAAAGTCCGCTGCTCTGACCAATTGAGCTAACGGCCCCTGATGGATCACCCACCGAAGCATAGCCGCCCCCGGCCCGGCAGCCGATCGGGTATCCCGTGCCGGGCCCCCGATCCGTGCCCCGGCGGGACCGGGCACCGGTGGTCCCACCACCCGCTACGGGATGGATACCGCCACGCCCGGCGGTGGGCCGGCGCCGGTCACCTGGTCGGGGGAGAGCTCGGGGCCACACCCGGCCCCCGGAGACGCCGCAGGGCCCGTACGGCACCGAAGTGCTGTACGGGCCCCGCGGGTTGGGCGTTCAGTGACGGTCAGCCGTTGCGCTTCCAGCGCGGCTTGTCGTCGCGGCGGCCGAAGGAGCCGGTGCTCGTGCCGGTACCGCCACCGCGGTGGTCGTCACGG
>NZ_KL585450.1:38866-44045 GCF_000721935.1 Streptomyces sp. NRRL WC-3549 | reverse complement strand
GGTTGAAGGGGCGGTCACCGCCGCCGGAGCGGTAGCCACCGGAGGGACGCTCGTCACGACGGTCGCGGTTGAACGACGGGCGGTCGTTGTCACGACGCTCGAAGGAACGGCCACCACGGTCGTCACGACGGTCACCGCCACCGGAGCGGAAGCCACCGGAGGGACGCTCGTCACGACGCTCGCGGAACGCCGGGCGGTCGTTGTCACGACGCTCGGAGGAACGGCCACCACGGTCGTCACGACGGTCGTCGCGGCGCTCGAAGGAGCGTCCGCCGCGGTCGTTGCCGCCACGGTCGTTGCCGCCACGGTCGTTGCCGCCACGGTCGTTGCCGCCGCGGTAACCACCGCGGTCGTCACGGCGGTTGAAGTTGCCCCGGTCGTCGCGACGGTCGTCACGCGCGGCCGGCTGCTCCGGCACGGACACGGCGGCGACGAGCGCGGCCTCGGCCTCGGCGGCCACCTCGGCCACCGCGGCCTCCGGGTCGTCGCCCCGCTCGCGGGCGGCACGGGCGACCAGGCGATCGGCCTCCTCGCGCAGCTCGACGGCACGGCGCTGGACGCGCTCCAGCTGCTTGGTCAGGTCGGCGGCCTCGCGCTCGGCCTGCTTGGCGGCGTTGTTCGCGGAGTCGGCCTGGACCTCGGTGAGCGAGCGGGCACCGGTGATCTCGGCGACCTCCGGCTCGAAGACGCCCGCGCCCTGCACGATGTGGCGCGAGGCGTCGACGCCCGCGTCCTCCATGAGGCGGAAGATCTGACGGCGCTGGTGCGGCAGCGCCAGCGAGACGACGACACCGGACTTGCCGGCCCGGGCGGTACGGCCCGAACGGTGCAGGTAGTCCTTGTGGTCACCGGCCGGGTCCACGTTCAGGACCAGGTCGATGCCGTCGACGTGGATGCCTCGGGCGGCGACGTCGGTGGCGACGAGCGCGTTGACGTAGCCCTTCTTGAAGTCCTCCAGGACCCGCGTACGGGCGCCCTGGGTCATACCGCCGTGCAGCGCGTCGGCCTTCACGCCGGACTCGATGAGCTGCTCGGCGATGCGGTCGGCGCCCAGCTGGGTGCGGACGAAGATGATCGTGCGGCCCTTGCGGGCGGCGATCGCGGCCGTGACGGGGGCCTTGTCCTTCGGCTTCACGACGAGGACGTGGTGCGACATGGTCGAGACGTTGCCCTGGGCGCTGTCGACCTCGTGGGTGACCGGGTTGCTCAGGTAGCGCTTGACCAGCGTGCCGATCTCGTTCTCCATGGTGGCGGAGAAGAGCATGCGCTGGCCGCCGCCGGGGATCTGGTCGAGCAGCTCGGTGACCTCGGGGAGGAAGCCCAGGTCGGACATCTGGTCGGCCTCGTCGAGGACCGCGACCTGGACGTCCTCCAGGGAGCAGGCGCCCCGGTTGATGATGTCGCGCAGGCGGCCCGGCGTGGCGACGAGGACGTCGACACCGCGCTCCAGCGCGTAGATCTGGTTGCCCATCGACGTACCGCCGCAGACGACCTTCATCTTCAGGCCGAGCACGTCGCCGTACGGCTGCAGCGCGTCCGCGACCTGCATCGCGAGCTCACGGGTCGGCGTGAGGATGATCGCGCGGGGCTTCTTCTTCTCGGTGCGGCCACCGGCCAGCGCGGAGAGGGTCGGCAGGCCGAAGGAGAGCGTCTTGCCGGAGCCGGTACGGCCACGGCCCAGGATGTCCTTGCCGGCCAGGGCGTCCGGGATGGTCGCGGCCTGGATCGGGAAGGGGGCGGTCACGCCGTTCTGCGCGAGCTTGCGGACGATGCCCTCGGGCAGTCCGAGCGAGGCGAACGTGACGGTGGGCTCGGCGTCCTCGGCCGGAGCGGCCTCGGTGTCGACGGCGGGCTCGGTGTCGACGACGGGCTCGGTCTTCTCGACGGCGGGCTCGGCGTCGGCCGGAGCCTCGAAGGCCACGACGGCCTCGGCGATCTCGACGACGTCGGACTCGACGGCCTCGACGATCTCGGTGTTCTCAGGCAGGGTCGTACGGTCAGAACTGGAAATTGACATGCGAAATGCGAAACCTTCCGGAGTCTCGGCACGCGCCCGTAACTCCGTGATTCGCAATTTCGACCGCCTCAATGCGGTCCAGCCACGGCAAGGGAGAGTACGCGCCACACGGCGCTCTTCTGTGTCGGCGCCGGGCAATAGGATCAAACGATCTACTACCATACGCACCCTTCCCCCCTTTGTGCAAACCGGGCTTCCCTCGGCCTGCCTCACACCGGCGCGACCTGCGGTGATGCCGTCGGTGTGCGCAGCGACTCCGCCCAGCCGGAGCCCTGCGCCGTGTTGCTGCGGAACTGCGCGGCCGGGGAGGCCGACGGCTCCTCCGGCGGCTGCGAGGGCTCCGGCTCCGGAGCGGGCGGGGACGGCTCCGGGCTCGCCTCCGGGGGCCGCGGTTCGCCGGGGTCCGGGAGGCTGGGCTCGGGCGCGGGCGGGCCGCCGGAGTCCGGGCCCCGGCCCGGGTCCGGGTCCGGGTCCCGGTCCGGCGCGCCGGGGCGGGGCGCCGGACGGCTGCCGGACGGGGCGACCGACGGCGTGGGGCCGGAAGGGCGGGGCCCGGGGGCCCGCGAGGAGGCACCCGGCTCGCTCTGCGCGTGGGCGCGGCCGCCGCCCGTGCCGGCGTACCCGGTACCGCTCACGGTCTCGCCGTCCGGCTGCGGGACCGACCGCCCCGCCCGGTCGGCCGGGTGCTCCGGAGCCGGTTCCGCCGCGTCCTCGCCGACGCTCATGCAGGCGGTGGACGCGGCGATCGTCAGCGCGGTGACGGCTGCCCGGCGGACGCGGGCGGACAACTGGCGCACGAAGGCACCTCCGGAACGGGGAACGTGGGCGGGGGGAACGGCGGCCCGGCTGGGCGATGTGTCCAACTCCTCCGCACCCGCCGGGGACACGCCCGGACACAACTCCCCCACACGCCACCGCCCCTCACCCCGGCGCCGGCGCCCTCCGTCCCCGTGGCCGCCCGCTCAGCCGTACCCCAGCTCGTGCAGCCGCTCGTCGTCGATGCCGAAGTGGTGGGCGATCTCGTGGACCACGGTGATCTCCGTCTCGGCGACGACGTCCTCGCGCGTCTCGCACATCCGCAGCGTCGGTCCGCGGTAGACGGTGATCCGGTCCGGCAGGACCCCCGCGTACCACTCGCCGCGGTCGGTGAGCGGTGTCCCCTCGTAGAGGCCGAGCAGTTCCCGGTCCCCCGGGTCCTCCGGCTCGTCCTCCACGAACACCGCGACGTTGTCCATCAGCCGCATCAGCTCCGGCGGGACCCGGTCAAGAGCCAGGCTCACCAGCTCTTCGAACTCCTCGCGCGTCATCTCCAGCACCCGGCCATTGTCCCGTACGCCCGGCCGGCGGGGGCCGGTCCCGGGCGCACCGCCCTCCCCGGAGGCCGCCACCCGGCCCACCCGACCGGCGCCCGCCCGCATGTTCGCCCGGCGGGTGGGGCATACGCGCCCAATGGCCCGCCCTCCGCTCCGTGCCGCAGTCGCCCGCCTCCGCCCCCGCCGCCCCCGCACCCCCGTGACCTCGCTCACCGCCGCCCCGCGCCCCTGGGTGCGCGCGCTCGGTCTGGCGGCGGTCGTGGTGCTCGGGGCCTGGCTGGGACTGCTGGCCGTCGGCAGCGTGCGTACGCCGGTGGGGCCCATGGACACGACCATGACCCTGCGGCCCTCGGTGACGGGCGGCACCAAGATCAACGTGTCCCCGCTCGGCGCCCTGCACCTGGACTCCCACCACGCCCCGGTCCGCCTCGACGTGGACGTCGACCAGCTGGACCCGGAACGCTCCCAGGCCCTGGTCAAACACCCCGAACGCCTCTCCGGACTCCAGGACGAGGTCACCGGCGACGTCGCCGCGGGGACCCGGGAACTGGCGCTCCGCTCCTGCGTGGCCGTGGTCACCGGTGCGACGGCGCTCGGCCTGGTCGTCTACCGCCGGCCGCGCCGCGCCCTGGCCGCCGGGGGACTCGCCCTCGCGCTGCTGGCGGCGTCCGGCGTCAGCGCGTACGCCACCTGGAACCCGAAGTCGGTCCTGGAGCCCAAGTTCTCCGGGCTGCTCTCCAGCGCCCCCTCGGTCGTCGGCGACGCCCGCTCGATCGTCACGGACTTCGACGTCTACCAGCAGGAGTTGGCCCGCCTCGTCACCAACGTGACCAAGCTGTACGACGCCACCTCCACGCTCCCCGTCTACCAGCCCGACCCCGCGACCATCCGCGTCCTGCACGTCTCCGACATCCACCTCAACCCCGCCGCCTGGCACATCGTCCAGTCGCTCGTGGAGCAGTACGAGATCGACGTGGTCATCGACTCCGGGGACACCATGGACCACGGCACGGCCGCCGAGAACGGCTTCCTGGACCCGGCCCGCGACCTCGGCGCGCCCTACGTGTGGGTCCGGGGCAACCACGACTCCGGGGCCACCCAGAAGTACCTGGAGAAGCTCAAGAACGTGCACGTCCTCGACGAGGGCTCCACGGTGGACGTGGCCGGACTGCGGGTGGCCGGCACCGGCGACCCGCAGTTCACCCCGGACCGGGTGCGCCCCCGGGGCGGCGAGGAGGCCGAGCGGAAGGCGGGCAGGGAGCTGGCCGCGGCGATGCGCGCCCAGCGGAAGGCCGGCACCCCGGTGGACATCGCGGTGACCCACGACCCGACCGCGGCCCGGGAGACGGACGGCACGGTCCCACTGGTCCTGGCCGGCCACGTCCACCACCGGGTGAACGAACTCCTGCCCCTGGGTACGCGGCTGAAGGTCGAGGGTTCCACGGGCGGCGGCGGCCTGCGCGCCGTGCAGAACGAGAAGCCCGAGAAGGTCCGCGCCTCGGTGCTCTACATGGACCGCTCCACCCGGCATCTGCAGGCCTGGGACGAGATCACCCTGGGCGGGCTCGGGCTGACGACGGCCGAGGTCAGCCGCCATCTGCCGGAGGAGAACCTGTCGGAGTCCACGCCCTCCCCGGGCGCGCCCACACCCTCCCCGTAAACCGTTTTGGCGATAGCTCCTCCCATCCCATATGCTTCTCACGTCCCCGACGCGCCGGAAGGTGCGCAGGTGGGCCCTTAGCCCTCATCGTCTAGTGGCCCAGGACGCCGCCCTTTCAAGGCGGTAGCACGGGTTCGAATCCCGTTGGGGGCACGCTTTACCGTGTGCGAGACTCGTCTCGCACATTGC
>NZ_KL585450.1:38055-38602 GCF_000721935.1 Streptomyces sp. NRRL WC-3549 | reverse complement strand
CGCTGCGACGCCTCGTGCGCCGCGTGGCTGGGTAGCTCAGTTGGTACGAGCGATCGCCTGAAAAGCGATAGGTCGCCGGTTCGATCCCGGCCCCAGCCACCTCCCGAAGGCCCCGTCCGGTGGACGGGGCCTTCGTCGTGTCAGGCCGCCTCCTCCTCCTTGCGCGCCCCGCGCCGCCGCCACGTCTGCACGCCGACGGCCAGCAGCGCCACCGCCACCACGGCGCCCAGGGCGACCGCGTCCGGCACCCGCTCACCGAGGCGCTGGGCCCACCGCTCCACGGCGAACGAGTCGTCCACGTCGAGCAGTCCGGGCAGGGCGGTCGTGCCGTCGTACACCAGGAAGAGCGCGCCGAGGGCGATGAAGAACAGACCGGACAGCAGGGATGTGGTGTGCAGGCGGAGCCGCCCCAGACTCAGGGTCCGGCCGCGCAGCCAGCGCCTCCGCCCCAGGTCGAAGCGCTCCCAGAGCAGGGCGAGCACGAAGAGCGGGACGGCCATGCCCAGGGCGTAGACGGCGAGCAGCAGCCCGCCGTAGACGGGGCTTC
>NZ_KL585450.1:36123-37804 GCF_000721935.1 Streptomyces sp. NRRL WC-3549 | reverse complement strand
TCAGGACGCTGCCGAGGATCGGGCCCGCGCAGAATCCGGCGAGCCCGTAGACCGCGCCCAGGGCGTAGACGGAGAGCGCGGTCGTGGGACGGATCCGGCCGCTGAGGCCGGTGATCCGCCGGGAGGCGAAGCCCAGGCCGACGATCTGGGCGAGGCCGAGCCCGATGATCAGCCAGCCCGCGCCGAGGACCAGGGCGTCCCGGTGTCCGTAGAAGAGCCGCCCGGCGTAGGAGCCGGCGGCGCCGAGCGGGACGAGGGTGGTGGCGAGACCGGCGTAGAAGACGCCGGTCCTGGCCAGCAGCCGGGACGTGGTGTCCAGCGAGTACGCGAAGAAGGCCGGGAGCAGCAGGGCGCTGCACGGGCTGACCAGGGCGAGCAGCCCCCCGAGCAGGGCCGCGAAGTAGCCGATGCCGGAGGTCATCGCGTCTCCTTCGCGGGGGCGTCGGCGTCCTCGCCGGCGTTGCCGGTGTTCGCGGCGTCGGCCGCCGCGGCCTCGATGGCCCGGGTGAAGACGGACAGGGACTGGGCCCCGGCGACGGGGCGGCCGTTGATGAGGAAGGACGGGGTGGAGGCGGCGCCGATCCCGTAGCCCTGTTCCTGGTCGCGGGTGACCGCGTCGGCCGCGGCCGTGCTGCCGGTGTCGCCCGGAGGCGGTCCTCGCCGAACCCCTTCTCCATGGCGCCCTCGGCGTAGGCGGCCCCTTGGAACTCCCAGAAGCGGCCCTGCTGCCCGGCCGCCCAGGAAGCGCGGGCGGCGGCCTCGGACTCCTTGCCGAAGATCGGGAAGTTGCGCCACTCGATGCGCAGGGTGCCGTCGTCGACGTACTTCTTGATCAGTTCGGGCGCGGTGTCACGGGCGAACTTGGCGCAGTAACCGCACTTGAAGTCGGCGTACTCGATGAGCACGACGGGTGCGTCGGTGCGGCCCAGGGCGAGCTCGTCGGCGGCGTCGCGGCGGGCGAGCCCGGCGAGCTCGGGGTAGACGCCGGCCTCCTGCTCGGCGGCGGCGCCGACCGCCGGGGCGCCGGTACCGGAGGCGTCGGGTCCGGTCGTCCGGTAGGAGACGAAGCCGAGCAGACCGGCGGCGAGGACGACGACGGCGCCGAAGGCGAGCGGCTTACGGGACTTGGTGCGGCGGGGCGTGGGCATGGGGAACTCCGTGCTGGTACGGGCGGGAAGAGGAAGGGCGGGAGGAGGCGGGCGCGCCTCTACACCCTCAGCACGGAGAGTTCGACGGGCGTGGGCGCGGCGCGCCGGGGGATGTGTGCGGCGGTGTGGCCGGGGATCGGCGGCAGGCCGCGTTCGGTGACGGCGGCCGGGCCGGACGCGGCGCAGCCGGCCCCCTGGTCGTGCGGGGCGCGGTCCCGGGCGGGCAGGCCGGAATCGGCGCCGGGGTGCCCGCGGTCACGGTCGCACTCGGGTACGCCGGGCGCCCGGTGCCCGTCACCGGGCCCGGCCCGGACGGAGACCGGGCCGGCGGTCGGCGGCCCGGCCGGGGCGAGGTCCGTCGCCACCGGATCCGGAACCGGGTCCGCGGACGGCCCCGCCGCCGGGCCGGGGTCCGCCACCGCCGGGCCCGCCACCGGGCCGGCGGTGACCGCGGGTGCGGAGTCCGCCTCCGCACCGGCCGGGGCGGAGAGGGCAACGAGGGCGGTGGCGCTTGCGGGTACGGAAGCCGCCAC
>NZ_KL585450.1:34471-35925 GCF_000721935.1 Streptomyces sp. NRRL WC-3549 | reverse complement strand
CCGCCGGTGCGCCGAAGAGTCCCAGAACGACCGCCAGCACCGCCGCCAGGCGGCACCACTGCGTACGGGACACGACGACCGCCTTCCACGGTTACGGACGGGTGATCAGCTGCCCGAAATGGTACGTGCCGTCATCCCGCGTGCCCGTACGGCCACGGGCTCGGCGCGCGCCCGCGGAGGACGCCCCGGCGACGTGGGACCGGCGGGCCGGTGACCGGGTCGTGGGCCGGGTGACGGGGTCCGCGCGAAATGGGTTCGCCACTCCTCGCGCCCGGGTGAGATCCTGGAGTCCGTATGTCTACTTCCTTTGCCGACCTCCAGTCCCAGCTCGGGCAGCTCTCGCTCCGCGACGCGCACCGGCTCGGCCGGCGTCTCGAGGGTGCCCGCCGCATCCGCAAGCCCGAGGCCCGCCAGTCCGTGCTGGACGAGATCTCCGCCGAGGCCGGGAAGGCGGCCGGGCGGCTCGCGGGGCGCGCCGCCCGGATGCCCGCCCTGTCGTACCCCGAACAGCTTCCGGTCAGCCAGAAGAAGGACGAGATCCTGGAGGCGATACGCGACCACCAGGTCGTGATCGTCGCCGGGGAGACGGGGTCCGGCAAGACCACGCAGATCCCCAAGATCTGCATGGAACTCGGGCGCGGGGTCCGGGGCATGATCGGGCACACCCAGCCCCGCCGGATCGCGGCCCGCACGGTCGCCGAGCGGGTGGCGGACGAGCTGAAGACCCCGCTCGGTGAGGCCGTCGGCTGGAAGGTGCGCTTCACCGACCAGGTGAACCCGGACGCGACGTTCGTGAAGCTGATGACGGACGGCATCCTGCTGGCCGAGATCCAGACGGACCGCGAACTGCTCGCCTACGACACGATCATCATCGACGAGGCCCACGAGCGGTCGCTGAACATCGACTTCCTGCTCGGCTACCTCGCCCGGCTGCTGCCCAAGCGCCCCGACCTGAAGGTCGTCGTCACCTCCGCGACCATCGACCCGGAACGCTTCGCCAAGCACTTCGGCGAGGCACCGATCGTCGAGGTCAGCGGGCGTACGTACCCGGTCGAGGTGCGCTACCGCCCCCTCCTGGAGGAGGACAGCAGCGACGCCGACCGCGACCAGATCACCGCGATCTGCGACGCCGTCGACGAGCTGGACCACGAGGCACCGGGCGACGTCCTGGTCTTCCTCTCCGGCGAGCGGGAGATCCGCGACACGGCGGACGCGCTGAACAAGCGCAACCTCCGCAACACCGAGGTGCTCCCCCTCTACGCGCGCCTCTCGCACGCCGAGCAGCACCGGGTGTTCCAGCGTCATACGGGCCGCAGGATCGTTCTGGCGACGAACGTCGCGGAGACCTCGCTGACCGTCCCGGGCATCAAGTACGTCATCGACCCGGGCACGGCCCGTATCTCCCGCTACAGCCACCGCACCAAGGTCCAGCGGCTGTCTCTTATACACATCTC
>NZ_KL585450.1:31368-34268 GCF_000721935.1 Streptomyces sp. NRRL WC-3549 | reverse complement strand
AGCCGGTCTCGCAGGCCAGCGCCAACCAGCGCAAGGGCCGCTGCGGCCGTACGTCGGACGGGATCTGCATCCGGCTGTACTCCGAGGACGACTTCCTGACGCGCCCGGAGTTCACCGACCCGGAGATCCTGCGGACCAACCTGGCCTCCGTCATCCTCCAGATGACCGCGGCCGGTCTCGGCGACATCGAGAAGTTCCCCTTCATCGACCCGCCGGACCACCGCAACATCCGCGACGGCGTCCAGCTGCTCCAGGAGCTCGGCGCGCTCGATCCGGCGGAGAAGGACCCGAAGAAGCGCCTCACCCCGCTGGGCCGCAAGCTCTCCCAGCTGCCCGTGGACCCGCGCCTCGCCCGCATGGTGGTGGAGGCCGACCGCAACGGCTGCGTCCGCGAGGTCATGGTGATCGCCGCCGCGCTCTCCATCCAGGACCCGCGCGAGCGGCCCGCGGAGAAGCAGACCCAGGCCGACCAGCACCACGCCCGCTTCAAGGACGAGACGTCCGACTTCCTGGCCTTCCTGAACCTGTGGCGCTACGTCCGGGAGCAGCAGAAGGAGCGCGGGTCCTCCAGCTTCCGCCGGATGTGCAAGCAGGAGTACCTCAACTTCCTGCGGATCCGCGAATGGCAGGACATCTACGCGCAGCTGCGTTCCGTGGCCAAGCAGATGGGCATCCAGCTCAACGACGAGGACGCGCCGGAGCAGTCGGTGCACACCTCGCTGCTGGCCGGGCTGCTGTCGCACATCGGTCTGAAGGACACCGAGAAGAACGAGTACCTGGGTGCCCGCAGCGCCAAGTTCGCGATCTTCCCCGGGTCCGCGCTCTTCAAGAAGCAGCCGCGGTTCGTGATGTCGGCTGAGCTGGTGGAGACCTCCCGGCTCTGGGCGCGGGTCAACGCGAAGGTCGAACCGGAGTGGATCGAGCCGCTCGCCCAGCACCTGCTGAAGCGGACGTACAGCGAGCCGCACTGGGAGAAGGACCAGGCAGCGGTCATGGCGTACGAGCGGGTCACGCTCTACGGGGTACCGATCGTCGCCCAGCGCAAGATCAATTTCGGCCGGATCGACCAGGAGGCGTCGCGTGACCTGTTCATCCGCAACGCCCTGGTCGAGGGCGACTGGCGCACCCACCACCAGTTCTTCCACGACAACCGCAGACTGCTCGGCGAGGTCGAGGAGTTGGAGCACCGTGCCCGGCGCCGCGACATCCTCGTGGACGACGAGACGCTCTTCGACTTCTACGACAAGCGGATCCCGGAACACGTCGTCTCCGGGGCGCACTTCGACTCCTGGTGGAAGCACAAGCGCCGGGAGGAGCCGGAGGCGCTCGACTTCGAGCGGTCCATGCTCATCAACGAGAAGGCGTCGGCCGTCACCAAGGACGACTACCCGGACTCCTGGCGCCAGGGGAAGCTCAAGTTCCGGGTGACGTACCAGTTCGAGCCGGGCGCGGACGCGGACGGTGTCACCGTCCACATCCCGCTCCAGGTGCTCAACCAGGTGACCCCCGAGGGCTTCGACTGGCAGATCCCGGGTCTGCGCGGGGAGGTGGTCACCGAGCTGATCCGCTCGCTGCCCAAGTCGATCCGCCGGCACTACGTCCCGGCCCCGGATTACGCGGCCAAGTTCCTGGACCGGGCGGTCCCGCTGCAGGAGCCGCTGGAGTTCACGCTCGCCCGTGAGCTCCAGCGGATGGTCGGCGTCCCGGTGACGGCGGAGGACTTCGACCTGTCCCGCGTCCCGGACCACCTGAAGATCACCTTCCGGATCGTCGACGAGCGACGCCGCAAGGTCGCCGAGGACAAGGACCTGGAGGCGCTGAAGCTCACACTGCGCCCCAAGGCCCGCCAGGCGCTCTCCAAGGCCGCGGCGGCGACCGCGGGGCCGTCGGGCGAGTCCATCGAGCGCTCGGGCCTCACGGACTGGACGATCGGCACCCTGGACCGCGTCTTCGAGACCCGCCGGGCCGGCCAGCCGGTCAAGGCCTACCCGGCCCTCGTCGACCAGGGCGGGACCGTGGCCGTACGGCTCTTCGACACGGAGGCCGAGCAGCAGCAGGCGATGTGGCGGGGCACCCGGAAGCTGATCATGCTCAACATCCCGGTGAACCCCTCGAAGTTCGCCTCGGACACGCTCTCCAACCAGCAGAAGCTGGCGCTCTCCCGCAACCCGCACGGCTCCGTCCAGGCCCTGTTCGACGACTGCGCGACGGCGGCGGCCGACCGGCTGATCGCCGCCCACGGCGGTCCGGCCTGGGACGAGGCGGCGTTCCGGACGCTGTTCGACAAGGTGCGCGCCGACCTGGTGGACCTGACGGTCCGCACGATCGGCCAGGTGCAGCAGATCCTGGCGGCCTGGCAGGCCTGCGAGCGGCGGCTGAAGACCACCAACAGCCTGGTCCTGATCAACAACGTCACGGACGTACGGGAGCACCTGGCCCGTCTCGTACCGCCCGGTTTCGTCACCGCGACCGGGCTGCGCAGGCTCCCCGACCTGATGCGCTACCTGGTCGCCGAGGACCGCCGGCTCCAGCAGATGCCGACGAACGTCCAGCGCGACACCACGCGCATGGAGAAGGTCCACGAGATGCAGGACGAGTACGCCTGGCTGCTGGAGCAGCTGCCGCGGGGGCGCCCCGTCCCGCAGGAGGTGCTGGACATCCGCTGGATGATCGAGGAGCTGCGGGTGAGCTACTTCGCGCATGCGCTCGGGACCTCCCAGCCGGTCTCCGACAAGCGGATCATCAAGGCGATCGACGCCGCGGCGCCCTGATCCGCGCGCCGCGCGGGCGTGACCGGACCGCGACCGTGGGTGAGTTCGACCTGGCCCCCGGACCTCCTGTACAGTCTGTCTTCGCAGCCGGACGCAAGGAAGGCGGCGGAACAGCCTGGTCCTGTGGAG
>NZ_KL585450.1:25227-31086 GCF_000721935.1 Streptomyces sp. NRRL WC-3549 | reverse complement strand
GTCAGGACCGCAGTGACGAAAGCCCGGATCCCATGGATCCGGGCTTTCGCGCGTCTTGACGCCGTCGCCCCCCACGGGTACTCCCGTAGGACGGAGCCGCCCCTGTTTCCCTCGGCGCGGGGCGGCCGGTGGACCGGGAGGTCGCGCGCATGGCTGCGCCCACGGCACGGCACGAGACCCGCGCACTGCTGCGCGCCCACCTGGCGGCCGCGTCGGGCTACCGCCACCTCACCCACCACTGCCCGGTCTGCCACCGGCTGCTCCGCCTCACCATGGAGTCCCTGACGGCCCCACAGGCGCCGTACGGCGCCCGGGAGTCCGGCAGTGCCCCTCGGCGGCCGGGAGCCCCGCAGAAGGCCACCGGGGCGGGTGCCGCACCGGGGCCCGGCAGGACGGCCGCCGGAGAGCCGGCCGGTGACGAAAGTCCCCCCACGACATGACCAACAGCCGCAGCGATCGGACCACGGGCGGTGGCAGGCTCGTAGGTGAGCGCGGCCCCATCGGTGTGACGCGAGTCACTTAAGTAGTTTTGGGCGCTGCGGACTTTACGCACTTCCTACAACTGGCGAATTTAATATGTGCAATTGCACTCCCCTTTCAGGCACATCCCGGACCGTTCCGTCCGAGCCGGCCCACGTCGCCAGGGACCCGTACGAACAGTCCCGAACAGGCTCGCTCCGAGTCGCACACGGACCCGAGGAAACCGACCCGTCGGCCTGTTCGGCGCCCCTCGCGCGGGCGGGCGGCGGGGCGGCGGCCCGGGAAGCCACGGCGGACCCGGGGCCCGGGCACAGAAAAATCGCGCTGGACCCGGCGGAGTCCAGCGCGATTTCGACGACATGACCTGCGTCTCACAGGGGTGACGCCCGTTGGGGCGGGCGTCCGTCGTGTGTGGAGCTATGGGTGGGGCACCAGCGGGTTGGGGGACCCTTCGGCGGCCCCGGCGGAGCGGTGTGGCTGCGGCGACAGGGGTGTGTCAGGCCTCGCTGCGCTGCTGCGGAATACCCGCAAGCAGTGCGCGGACCTCTGCCTCGCGGTACCGGCGATGTCCACCGAGCGTACGGATGGACGTGAGCTTGCCAGCCTTCGCCCAACGGGTGACCGTCTTCGGGTCCACGCGGAACATCGTGGCGACCTCAGCCGGGGTCAGCAGCGGCTCGGCATCAGGGGTGCGAGCGGTCATGAGCGGCCTCCTCGGGAGAACCGAACCATCTCGGTTCTTTCCTCTAAATTCTGCACCTTGACCCGCGTTGCCCGAAATGGCGGACGCGGGCCGAGTCGGTTATAGGACGAACGGCTTGTCCTCGGCACTACAACTACACCATCCGTCCAGCCACGTCGGCCAAACCGATGGAATTGCCCTCCCAGGTGTTCATCAGCGACGGAAGCCGATGGACCGTGCCATAGCGGACAGTCACGCCCCGGTGACGATCAGTCACAGGGCGAACAGGGGTCGCCAGAAGCCCTCAGACCCCCCATAGCGAGCAATGTGGAGCTTTCCGCCCATAGTTGGACGAACAGAGCCCTCCCCGGACTCCTTGTCCTATTTTGGCATGAGGAGTAGGGAACGGCGCAAGGGCCCCGTTAGTGCTATCCGTCACGCTTGAGGCAAAGGCCCGGTTCGGGACGTAGGTCCCGGGTCAGGCCGCGAAGCCCTACCGTCACACAGTTCACACGAGTCACACAGGACTCAGGTTCACGACCCGTCAGTTCCCGTCACGTCATCTCCGTCCACCTCCACCGGTCCGCCGGTGCCCCCAGGGGGCTCGGTGTCCTCGATGCCGGACACCGCACAGCTTGTCTCTTCCCTCCCGAAGACAGCTCTATGCGGCGGTTGTGGTCACTTGTGACCACACGGGCCGGTCCCTTGTGACCGCACGGACCCCGGCGTCAGTTGGCGAGGCGCCGGCGGCGCACCGCCTGCCACCGCTCGACGAGCCGGCCGTAGGCCACGCCCGCCGCCTCCCGGTCGCCCGAACGCAGGGCGGCGATGCCCTCCGCGACGTCCGCCGCGGACCGGTCCCCGGCGAGCTGCTCACCGCTCAGCGCGTGGACCAGACCGCCGTAGTCCAGCTCGACCAGGGCCCGCGGGTGGAACTCCTCCAGCCAGCGGCCGACATCCACCAGGCCCTCGGTCAGCGGCCCTTCGTCGACCGTCTCCCGCAGCGTCCTCAACGCCCGCGCCAGCCGGCGCCGGGCCTGCACCATCGGCGTGCGGTAGCGCAGCACGGGGCGACCGCCGTCACCGGCCGCCACGTACTCCCTCTCCTCGTCCTCGAAGAGCACGAACCAGCGGACCGGTACGTGCCACACGGTGGTGCGGATCCAAGGACGGGCGTCCGGATTCCGCTCCGCCCACCGCTCATGGTCCGCGACGGCCTGCGCCCGCACCACCGGAGGCAGGACCAGGTCCAGCACATTGGCCGGAAACAGCTCCCCGAGTTCCTCCAGTGCCAGCCATCCGCGCATCCGGGTCCGCCACGGACAGACGCAGACCACCCCGTCCAGCTCCGCGACGAAGGCGTCCTCACTCTCGTGCACCGGGACCGCCACCGGCGGGGTGGGCACCAAGTCCGCCAGCGAACGGCGCAGTTCGTCCTGCACCGTGGGCAGGGACGCGCGCCGCGCGTAGCGGTCCCAGTGGCTCCGCTCGGGTTCGCGGAAGGCGACGAGCGGCTCGTACACCCGCAGATAGGACGTGTAGGGGACGAGCACCGAAGACACCACCGACATGCAGCAGATCGTGTCACGCCCGTACTCCGCCAGGGGGTGATCCTCGGCACGGGGAGCGATCTGCGCGTCCCGAGGACTTACGCTCTTGCCCAGTCGGGCCGGCCGTGCCGGCCGGCCCGCGGTCCTCCCCACCTTCAGGAGGACCTTCCGCCGCTTCGTACTTGGGAGTCACCACAGTGACCGATGTGACCGGCGCGCCTGTCGATGTACTTCACACCCTGTTCCACTCGGACCAGGGGGGCCACGAGCAAGTCGTCATCTGCCAGGACCGTGCCAGCGGCCTCAAGGCCGTCATCGCCCTTCATTCCACCGCCCTGGGCCCCGCCCTCGGCGGCACCCGCTTCTACCCGTACGCCTCCGAGGCGGAGGCCGTCGCGGACGCGCTGAACCTGTCCCGCGGCATGTCGTACAAGAACGCCATGGCCGGACTGGACCACGGCGGCGGCAAGGCCGTGATCATCGGCGACCCCGAGCTGATCAAGTCCGAGGAACTCCTCCTGGCCTACGGCCGGTTCGTCTCCTCGCTCGGCGGTCGCTATGTGACCGCGTGTGACGTCGGGACCTACGTCGCCGACATGGACGTCGTCGCCCGGGAGTGCCGCTGGACCACCGGCCGCTCCCCCGAGAACGGCGGCGCCGGCGACTCCTCGGTCCTCACCGCGTACGGCGTCTTCCAGGGCATGCGGGCCAGCGCCCAGCACCTGTGGGGGGACCCCACGCTGCGCGGCCGCAAGGTCGGCGTGGCTGGGGTCGGCAAGGTGGGTCACCACCTGGTCGAGCACCTGCTCAGCGACGGGGCCGAGGTCGTCGTGACGGACGTCCGCGAGGAGTCCGTACGCCGGGTCACCGACCTGCACCCCGAGGTCACCGTGGCCGCGGACACGGACGCGCTGATCCGCACCGAGGGCCTGGACATCTACGCGCCGTGCGCCCTCGGAGGCGCGCTCGACGACGCGAGCGTCGCCGCCCTCACCGCGAAGGTGGTGTGCGGGGCCGCCAACAACCAGCTCGCGCACCCCGGCGTGGAGAAGGACCTTGCCGACCGTTCGGTCCTGTACGCGCCGGACTACGTGATCAACGCCGGCGGTGTGATCCAGGTCGCCGACGAGCTGAACGGCTTCGACTTCGACCGGTGCAAGGCGAAGGCGTCGAAGATCTTCGACACCACGCTGGCCATATTCGCACGTGCGAAGGCAGACGGGATCCCGCCGGCCGCCGCGGCGGACCGGATCGCCGAGCAGCGCATGGCGGAGGCCCGCCGCCCCCGACGCGGCCCCCCGCCACCGGCCTCCACGGGCACGGCGGCGGGGCGGGCCCCGTACGGGGAGACAAGACTCACTCCGGTCGGCGGGTCGGCGGTCCGGAAGAGGTTAAAATCGCCTTTGACCAGCGAGGACAGGGTCCCCGACGGTCATGTGGACAGGCGCGTGAGACGGGCGGCGTACCGTATGGCCGACGAAGCAGGTACGGTTAAAGCCACGGGCGCGGTCTCTCAGCCGAGAGTCCGTCCCGAAACATGAACGCGTGTCAAGACTCTGGGGCCGTCGAGCCCCGTCACCGAGGGGGTCGAGCCATGGGGCGCGGCCGGGCAAAGGCCAAGCAGACCAAGGTCGCCCGCCAGCTGAAGTACAGCACCGGCGGGACTGACCTGTCGCGTCTGGCCAATGAGCTGGGCGCATCGACTTCGAGTCAACCACCGAACGCCGAGCCGTTCGAGGACGACGACGAGGAAGATGACCCGTACGCACAGTACGCGGATCTGTATAACGACGACGCGGACGAGGACGAACAGTCCGGTCCGTCGTCACAGCGTCGCGGCGCTTGACCTCGCGCTGACACATCAACCCGGTCCGGGCCTGCCCGGACCGGGTTCTGTGCTGTCCCGTCCCGGTGGAAGCCGTCGGCTCTGTGTATAAGAGACAGATGTGCCGTCGTGGTGCCTCTACCGTGCGTAGTCGCCGGTCAGGGCCGCGCCCGTGGTGTGGGCGCCGCGGTCGGTGATCTCTCCGGCGACCCAGGAGTCCACACCCCGGTCCGCCAGCGTCGTGAGCGCCGCGTCGACCGAGTCCGCCGGGACGATCGCGATCATGCCGACGCCCATGTTGAGCGTCTTCTCGAGCTCGGCCCGCTCGACCTGTCCGGCGGTGCCGACCACGTCGAACACCGCGCCGGGCGTCCAGGTGGACCGGTCGACCGTGGCGTGCAGGGAGTCCGGCACGACCCGCGCCAGGTTGCTGGCCAGGCCGCCGCCCGTGACGTGGCTGAAGCCGTGCACCTCGGTCGTACGGGTGAGGGCCAGGCAGTCCAGGGAGTAGATCCTGGTCGGCTCCAGGAGCTCCTCGCCGAGCGTCCTGCCGAACTCCTCGACCTGGCGGTCCAGGGACCAGCCGGCCCGGTCGAAGACCACGTGCCGCACCAGCGAGTACCCGTTCGAGTGAAGACCGGAGGACGCCATGGCGATCACCGCGTCACCCTTACGGATACGGTCCGGGCCGAGCAGCCGGTCGGCCTCGACCACGCCCGTACCGGCGCCCGCGACGTCGAAGTCGTCCGGGCCGAGGAGGCCCGGGTGCTCGGCGGTCTCGCCGCCGACGAGCGCGCAGCCGGCCAGGACACAGCCTTCGGCGATGCCCTTGACGATGGCCGCGACCCGCTCGGGGTGCACCTTGCCGACACAGATGTAGTCGGTCATGAAGAGCGGTTCGGCACCGCAGACGACGAGGTCGTCCACGACCATGCCGACGAGGTCGCGGCCGATGGTGTCGTACACGCCCATCTTGCGGGCCAGATCGACCTTGGTGCCGACGCCGTCGGTGGCGGAGGCGAGGAGCGGACGCTCGTACCGCTTGAGGGCGGAGGCGTCGAAGAGGCCGGCGAAACCGCCGAGGCCGCCGAGGCCCTCGACCTCGGGGCGCCTCGTCTTCTTCACCCACTCCTTCATCAGCTCGACGGCGCGGTCGCCCGCCTCGATGTCGACGCCCGCCGCCGCGTAGGAAGCACCTGTTGTCTCAGACATTGCCCGGGATCTTTCGTGTCGGAATACGGGGCTGGGGGGAAGCGCGCGGACCGGTCCGGGTCACGGACGGCGCAGCGCGTCGGCCGCCGCGGTGGCGGCGGGGCCGGCCG
>NZ_KL585450.1:21633-25039 GCF_000721935.1 Streptomyces sp. NRRL WC-3549 | reverse complement strand
CCCGCCAGCTCGGTCTCCAGCAGCTGCTTGCCGAGCAGCTCGGGGTCCGGGAGCTCCATCGGGTACTCGCCGTCGAAGCAGGCGCGGCACAGGTTCGGCTTGTCGATCGTCGTCGCCTCGATCATCGAGTCGATCGAGATGTAGGCGAGCGAGTCGGCGCCCATGGAGGTGCCGATCTCGTCGACGGACATGCCGTTGGCGATCAGCTCGGCGCGGGTGGCGAAGTCGATGCCGAAGAAGCAGGGCCACTTGACCGGCGGGGAGGAGATCCGGATGTGGATCTCGGCGGCGCCCGCCTCGCGGAGCATCCGGACCAGCGCGCGCTGGGTGTTGCCGCGGACGATCGAGTCGTCGACGACCACCAGGCGCTTGCCCTTGATGACTTCCTTGAGCGGGTTCAGCTTGAGGCGGATACCCAGCTGGCGGATGGTCTGCGAGGGCTGGATGAAGGTCCGGCCGACGTAGGCGTTCTTGACCAGTCCGGCGCCGAACGGGATACCGCTCGCCTCGGCGTAACCGATGGCCGCGGGGGTCCCCGATTCCGGCGTCGCTATGACCAGATCGGCCTCGGCCGGGGCCTCGGCCGCCAGCCTGCGGCCCATCTCGACCCGGGAGAGGTAGACGTTCCGCCCTGCGATGTCCGTGTCGGGACGTGCGAGGTAGACGTACTCGAAGACACAGCCCTTGGGCTTCGCTTCTGCGAAGCGAGAGGTGCGCAGACCGTTCTCGTCGATCGCGACGAGCTCGCCCGGTTCGATCTCACGGACGTAGCTGGCGCCGCAGATGTCGAGGGCGGCGGACTCGGAGGCCACCACCCAGCCGCGCTCCAGCCGGCCGAGGACCAGGGGGCGGATGCCCTGCGGGTCGCGGGCGGCGTAGAGGGTGTGCTCGTCCATGAAGACGAGCGAGAAGGCGCCCTTGACCTCGGGGAGCACCTTCGCGGCGGCCTCCTCGACGGTGAGGGGCTTGTCGTCGGCGTCCCGCTGGCCGGCGAGGAGCGCGGTCACCAGGTCGGTGTCGTTGGTGGCCGCGACCTGGGTCGCCCGGCCGTCCTTGCGCGGGAGGTCGGCGACCATCTCGGCGAGCTGCGCCGTGTTGACCAGGTTGCCGTTGTGACCCAGGGCGATCGAGCCGTGCGCGGTGGCACGGAACGTCGGCTGCGCGTTCTCCCACACCGAGGCACCGGTGGTGGAGTAGCGGGCATGACCGACCGCGATATGGCCCTGGAGCGATCCCAGAGACGTTTCGTCGAAGACCTGCGAGACCAGTCCCATGTCCTTGAAGACCAGGATCTGGGACCCGTTGCTCACTGCGATGCCCGCGGACTCCTGTCCACGGTGCTGCAGGGCATACAGTCCGAAATAGGTGAGCTTGGCGACCTCTTCGCCCGGAGCCCAGACACCGAAGACGCCGCAAGCGTCCTGGGGGCCTTTCTCTCCGGGGAGCAGGTCGTGGTTGAGTCGTCCATCACCACGAGGCACGGCACCGAGTGTAGGGGAGATCGACCACCGGTCCGAATTGGGTGACCACCGCACCGGCCCTTGCCGCGGGGTGGGCGGGAGGCTCCGGACGCCGTACCGGACACGCCCGGCGGCACCCGCGACGGTCACCGGGAGTGACCGCCCCGGGGTGGCGGTCGGCGGCCGTGAGCGGCCGGAGGGCGGTCGGCGCCCGGAATGAACGGTGGTTACCGGCCGGTCGGGGCGACCGGCGACACCCGTCAGCGGAGCCCGCCTCGTGGCGCTCGGTGAGCTGATGCCCGAGGCGCCCCGGCCGTCGGCCGAACGCGTGTTTCGTGGCGAGCCTCACACTGCGGCGGCCGGAGAGAAGGGCCGCGGCGCCGCTCGCCGCACGCACGGGACGGCCGCGCGGACGGCCCCGGGCACGCTGTGCCGTCCACCCGATGCGCTCGGTGAGCACGCACCCCGTCGCGAGCCCCCTCAGTCCCGCGCCTGCCGCGCGGTCGCCCCCAGCCCCTCGCCGTCCGGCGCGGTGAGGGTCAGTGAGCGGTGGCGCAGCTCGTACGTCACCTCGCCGTCCAGCACCCCGGACAGCGCGCGCTCGACCTCCGTCTCGGGGCCCGGGCACGCCTTCCGGGTGGAGGCGAGCGGGCCGAAGGTGATGGTCGAGCCGGAGACGGCCGCCTCGCCGTGGAAGGAGTTGCAGCCGAGGCTCCCCTCCACGGAGCCGTCCTCGCCGAAGGTGAGGTGGGCGGTGTCCCGCGCACCGGCGGGCAGGTCGGTGGCGGTGTCGCCGGAGAGCAGCGAGGTGACCTTCCAGGCCGTGCCGGTCAGCGGGGCCGGCGCCTGGGCGGTGAGGTCGATCCGGTCGCCGCCGGGCGTGGTCAGGGCCAGGGTCCGGTCGTCGCCCCGGCCCTCGACGACGGCCGCCAGCTCCCCGCCGAAGGTACGGGCCAGGGCGGTCTCGAAGCGCTGGACGTCCTTCTCGCACCCCATGGCGGTCGTCGTGGCCGGTCCCACCGTGAGGCCGTCCCCGTCGAGTCGGACGTCGGCGGTGAAGCGGTTGCAGCCGAAACTGCCCTGGGCGCGGCCCTCGGAGTCGATCTCCACATGGGCGTCGGCGGGAGCGGCCGTCCTCGTCCCGCCGACGGTCAGGGAGGACACGCTCCAGTGGACACCGGTGACGGGCTCCCCGGTCTCCACGGAGCCGCCGCCGTGCCCGCCGCCTGGGTCCGTACCGCAGGCGGCGAGCGTGAGAAGGGTCAGGACTCCGACGGCCGTACGTGGTGGGCGCATGGCCATGGGACGGGCCGGCCCGTCGATCCGGTTCCCCTCGGCCCATGACTCCTCGAACGGGTTCCCCTCAGCCCATGAGCGGCAGCAGCGGTCCGAGGTCGGCCCGCTCACCACTGGCGCCGACCAGGGCCTCCTCCAGCGCGTGCGCCCACCGCGTCCGGCCGGTCGCGAGACGGACCCAGGTGAGCGGGTCCGTCTCCACCACGTTGGGCGGGGCCCCACGGGTGTGCCGGGGGCCGCCGATGCACTGGACGACGGCGAAGGGCGGGACGCGCACCTCGACGGACCCGCCCGGCGCCCGGTCCGCGAGGGTGTCCGCCAGCAGCCGGGTGCAGGCCGCGAGGGCCTGCCGGTCGAGGGGGACATCGAGGCCGGCCGCGCGGTTCAGGTCGTCGGTGTGGACGACGAGCTCGACGGTGCGGGTGACCAGGAAGTCGCCCAGCCGCATGGTGCCCGCCCGGGTCGTCACCAGCCGGTCCGGCGCGCTCTCCGAAACCAGCCGCGCGAACCGCTCAGCGGTCTCCTCGTACAGCGCGCCGAGGTCGGGGCGGGCGTCCGCCAGGGCCCGGGCGTCGTCGGCGACGTCCCCGCCGTGTGCGGCGGTGCTCGACGCCCACTCCAGCAGCCCCAGCCCTGTCTCTTATACACAT
>NZ_KL585450.1:18745-21437 GCF_000721935.1 Streptomyces sp. NRRL WC-3549 | reverse complement strand
GCCGCGGGCCACCGGCGGGCTCCGGCCGCTCCAGCTCACCGCTGACGCGTTCCAGCACGGTGGTGAGGTGGGCGGCGAGGTCCCGCACGGCCCACTCCCCGAGCTCCGACGGCCGGGCGAGCTGCTCGGGCGTCAGGGTGCGCACGGCCTCCCGCAGGTGGCCGAACTGGGCGAGGACCGCGGTCCGGGTCCGGGAGACGTCGTACGCCCGGAGGCGCTTCCTGGCTGGTGGCATGGGGCGAGACTAACGACCTGGTGCGTGGGAGCGAGCGGATCAGGTCGGGTGGCCGGTCCGGCCGACGACGCGAGCGGTCCGTGCGGCGTCCGCCTCCGCGCGCCGGCGCGAGCCCGCCCGGCGCTCACCTCCGCGCGAAGTCCGCCGCCTCGGGGTGGCGGACATCGGTGCAGCCCCGGCGTGCGGCCGACTCCTCGGCGTACGCGTGGAGCAGCGCCTCCAGCCGGTCCCCGGCGATGCGGTCGTACGGGTAGGCCATCCGCAGCAGGTGCACGGCGGGCCGGCCGTCGCAGACGGAGGTCGCCCACCAGACCGGCCCGTCGGCCGTCCCCGGGGCGGCCGGATCGATCCGCTCCGACAGCGGCGAGTCGGTCCACAGCCAGCGGGTGCCGTCGCCGACGACGGTCTCGGTTTTCATCCACAGCGGGGACAGCCCGAGGACCAGCTCCATGGCCCGAGGCCTCTGCGAGGTCTTCTCGTAGGCCGGCCAGATCCTCCGGACCTCGTCCTCGCCGAGCGCGAGCAGGCAGGCGTCGTGGGCGCTCGCCTCGCCGGCCGGGGAGGCGAGCGCCCGGTCGGGGAGCGGCCCCCGCCCCTGCTCGGCGACGAAGCGTCCGTACCAGGCACAGGTGCCGCCCGCCTCGGCCACGGGACCCAGCGCCGCCTTCGGTACGGGCAACGTGGCCGGCAGCGCGGGCAGTTCGGTCGCACAGCCGAGCTCAGCGGCGGCCCGTCCCACCGCCTGGCGCGCCAGTGCGGCGAGCGCGCGGCGGTCCTGGGGCGTGACGGGGCCCGGGTACTGGGCGGCGGCCGAGACCTCGGCGGAGGAGAGCTCGCCGCCGTCCGTGCACAGGGCCCTGGCCGTCACCGTGTCGGCCTCGTACTCCCCGAGCCTGCCGTCGCCCAGCGGGTGCGGCACGGGGCGGTCCGCCACGGCCGCGATGTCGTCCGCCCCGCCTCGGCGGAGTCGGAAGGGTTCGTCGTCGAGTTCGACCCGGCGGTCGTCGGTGCTCCGGCCGGCCGGGTACAGGTCGAGCGTGAGGGCGACGTGCCCGTGCACCTTCCCGGAAGCCTCCACCCGGTAGACCGTGCACCCGCTGGCGCGCTCGTCGGTGGAGACCCGGTCGCGGTCGGACAGCTTCACCCGGACGGTTCCGCCGTGCAGTTCGAGCACCCGGTCCGGGTCGACGAGACCGCCGCACGCCTCGTCGATGCGCTCACGGCTCTCGGACCGGGCGCGGACGGCCACCCCGGTGACGACGGACCAGAGGCTCAGGCCGATGCCCGCCACGGCGACCAGCACGAACAGCGTGTTCAGGGCGGACCGCAGCCGGGGGCGGCCGTCCGGTGGCCCGGGATGCCGGGCCGCGCCTATGCCGTCGTCGTCCATCGTCCCCCCGTACCGCGACGTCCTGTGACGCCCGGCAAACTACCAGTCGCCGACGACGGGCTCACGGACGACGAACGTCTCCCCGTTCGCCGGGACGCCGACGCCCCGCCAGGTGAAGGGGATGCCCCGGGCCACATCGAGGTCCGGGTGGTCCATCAGCTGGAAGTGCACGTGCGGCTCGGTGGAGTTGCCGGAGTTGCCGCACCGGGCGATCCGCTGCCCGGCCCGGACGGTGTCCCCCGCCTTCACCTGGAGCGACCCGCGCCGTAGGTGCGCGTACGCGGCGTACACGCCGTCACCGAGGTCGAGCACGATGTGGTTGCCGAAGAGATGGCGCGGCCCGGCCAGGTCGCGCGCGGAGGCCTCGAACAGCATCAGATACGCCAGGGCGGGGCCCGAGTTCCGGCTGAGGTGGTCGCGCCGGCCGTCGCTCGCGTGGACGACGGTGCCGTCCGCCACGGCGAGCAGCGGGGCGCCGAAGGCCGGGAAGTCCTCGTTGCGGCGGGCGACGGGCCACACCCACCGGAAGGGCGGGCGGCCTTCCCCCTCCTCCGGCTCGGCGACGACGTCGATCGCGTACGTCTGCCCGCAGCTGTGCACGCCGTGGCTGGGCACCCGGTCGGCCGGGCTGTTGAGCGCGCTCCAGCGCCCGGAGACCGGCGGATCGACCTCGACGGCGGCACGTTTCCTCACCGCCACCTCCTGGCCGCTCAGGCGGCCGAGCACGAGGGTGACGGCGACGGCGACCGCGGCGGGCACGAACGTCAGCCAGAAGGGGAGCAGGGGGTCGGCGAGGACCCCCACCAGCACCAGAGCGACGAAGACGATCCAACAGCAACGGCCCAGGATCGCCGCGGCCTTGCGTACGGACATGAGGTCCCCCCTCGTGGTGTGCGTGCGGTCAGGGCCGGGCAGCCGCCGTAAGCACCACCAGCAGCGGTACCACCCGCGTGCCGGGGACCTCGTAGCGCCCGCGCCCGGTCGTGTGCAGCCAGCCCGCGGCGGTCAGCAGGCGCAGGTGGTGGTAGATCTGACCGGTCGTCCTGGTCCTGTCTCTTATACACATC
>NZ_KL585450.1:13920-18517 GCF_000721935.1 Streptomyces sp. NRRL WC-3549 | reverse complement strand
CAGCCAGCGGCTCGGCGGCCCCCGCCCAGTCGGGGCGGTCCTCCTCCGAGCCCAGGAGCCCGGTCGTGAGCGCGCCGTACTGCCACTCGTACCGCTCCCCGGCGGGCAGCCGGACCGTGCCGGTGAACAGCACCCCGCCGTCGGTCGCGGCGTCCCCGAGCCGGTCGAACTGGTCCTTCAGCCCGTCCAGCGCCCAGAAGTCGCCGTCGCCGACGACCGGCGGCGCACCCCCCGCCGCCTGCTCCAGCACCGCCAGGCGGCGCTCCAGCTCGGCGACGCGTTCCTCCAGCTCCATGCCCACAACCTTACGTAATTACGTAATCTTAATCAACAGGGAACGCCGAAGCCCCCGCCCGGTCGACCCGGACAGGGGCTTCGGATGGGCCGTGCGCGGATCAGGCGAAGAGGTCCCTGAGGGTGCCCTCGTGCGCCGTCCGCAGCTCGCTCAGCGGGATGCCGAACTCGCCCTGGACCTCGATCTCCGCACCGTCCACGACACCGATCCGGGTCGCGGGCAGCCCGCGCGCCCCGCACATGTCGGTGAAGCGGAGCTCCTCGCTGCGCGGAACCGAGACGACCGCGCGGCCGGCCGACTCCGAGAACAGGAGGGTGAACGCGTCCAGACCGTCCGGCACCACCAGCCGGGCGCCCTTCCCGCCGCGCAGGCAGGACTCGGTGACCGCCTGGATCAGACCGCCGTCGGAGAGGTCGTGCGCCGCGTCGATCATGCCGTCGCGGGAGGCCGAGATCAGGATCTCGCCGAGCAGCTTCTCGCGGCCCAGGTCGACCTTGGGCGGCATGCCGCCGAGGTGCTGGTGGACGACCTCGGACCAGGCCGAGCCGCCGAACTCCTCGCGTGTGTCGCCCAGCAGGTAGAGCAGCTGGCCCTCCTCGGCGAACGCGACCGGCGTACGCCGGGTGACGTCGTCGATCACACCGAGCACGGCCACGACGGGCGTCGGGTGGATCGCCGTCTCACCGGTCTGGTTGTACAGCGACACGTTGCCGCCGGTGACCGGGGTACCCAGCTCCAGGCAGCCGTCCGCCAGACCACGGGTGGCCTCGGCGAACTGCCACATGACGTCGGGGTCCTCGGGCGAGCCGAAGTTCAGGCAGTCCGAGATCGCCAGCGGCTTGGCGCCGGTGGCGGCGACGTTGCGGTACGACTCCGCGAGCGCCAGCTGCGCGCCCGTGTACGGGTCGAGCTTGGCGTACCGGCCGTTGCCGTCGGTCGCCATCGCCACGCCGAGGTTGGTCTCCTCGTCGATCCGGACCATGCCCGCGTCCTCGGGCATCGCCAGCACGGTGTTGCCCTGCACGAAGCGGTCGTACTGGTCGGTGATCCAGGACTTGGAGGCCTGGTTCGGGGAGCCGACCAGCTTGAGGACCTGCTCGCGCAGCTCGTCGCCGTTCGCCGGACGGGCCAGCTTCCCGGCGTCGTCGGCCTGGAGCGCGTCCTGCCAGGACGGCCGCGCGAACGGCCGGTGGTAGGTCGGGCCCTCGTGCGCGACGGACCGCGGCGGTACGTCCACGATCTGCTCGCCGTGCCAGAAGATCTCCAGCTGGGAGCCCTCGGTCACCTCGCCGATGACGGTGGCGATGACGTCCCACTTCTCACAGATCTCCAGGAAGCGGTCGACGTACTGCGGCTCGACGATCGCGCACATCCGCTCCTGCGACTCGCTCATGAGGATCTCCTCGGGCGAGAGCGAGGAGTCGCGCAGCGGCACGGTGTCCAGCTCGACGCGCATCCCGCCGGAGCCCGCGGAGGCCAGCTCGCTGGTGGCGCAGGAGAGCCCGGCGCCGCCGAGGTCCTGGATGCCCGCGACGAGCTTCTCCTTGAAGATCTCCAGGGTGCACTCGATGAGGAGCTTCTCCTGGAACGGGTCGCCGACCTGGACGGCCGGGCGCTTGGCCGGGCCGGTCGACTCGAAGGTCTCGGACGCCAGGACGGAGACCCCGCCGATGCCGTCGCCGCCGGTACGGGCGCCGTACAGGATGACCTTGTTGCCCGGCCCGGAGGCCTGGGCCAGGTGGATGTCCTCGTGCTTCATCACGCCGATGCAGCCGGCGTTGACGAGCGGGTTGCCCTGGTAGCAGGCGTCGAAGACGACCTCGCCGCCGATGTTCGGCAGGCCCAGGCAGTTGCCGTAGCCCCCGATGCCCGCGACGACTCCGGGCAGGACACGCCGGGTGTCGGGGTGGTCGGCCGCGCCGAAGCGCAGCGGGTCCACGACCGCGACCGGGCGGGCGCCCATGGCGAGGATGTCGCGGACGATGCCGCCCACGCCGGTGGCCGCGCCCTGGTAGGGCTCGATGTACGAGGGGTGGTTGTGCGACTCGACCTTGAAGGTGACCGCGTACCCCTGGCCGACGTCGACCACACCGGCGTTCTCGCCGATGCCGACGAGCATCGCGTCGTTCTCCGGGACCTTCTCGCCGAACTGCTTGAGGTGGACCTTGCTGCTCTTGTACGAGCAGTGCTCGGACCACATCACGGAGTACATGGCGAGCTCGGCGCCGGTGGGACGGCGGCCCAGGATCTCGCGGATCCGGGCGTACTCGTCCTCCTTGAGGCCGAGTTCCTTCCAGGGCTGCTCGGTGTCCGGGGTTTCGGCCGCGTGCTCGACCGTGTCCAGGCTCATGCGTTGACCAGCTTCTTGATGATCGAGGTGAAGAATCCGAGGCCGTCGGTGCGGCCGGTGCCGACGAGCGGCTCCACGGCGTGCTCCGGGTGCGGCATCAGGCCCACGACGTTGCCCGCGGCGTTGGTGATGCCGGCGATGTCGCGCAGCGAGCCGTTCGGGTTGCCGTCGAGGTACCGGAAGGCGACGCGGCCCTCGGCCTCCAGCTCGTCGAGCGTGCGCTCGTCGGCGGTGTACCGGCCGTCCATGTTCTTCAGCGGTACGGAGATCTCCTGGCCCGCGGTGTAGTCCGAGGTCCAGGCCGTCCCGGCGTTCTCCACCCGCAGCTTCTGGTCACGGCAGACGAAGTGGAGGTGGTTGTTGCGCAGCATCGCGCCGGGCAGCAGGTGCGCCTCGGTCAGGATCTGGAAACCGTTGCAGATGCCGAGGACCGGCATACCCGCCCTCGCCTGCTCGATGATCGTCTCCATCACCGGCGAGAAACGGGAGATGGCCCCGGCGCGGAGATAGTCCCCGTACGAGAAACCACCGGCCAGGACGACCGCGTCGACCTGGTGCAGATCCTTGTCGCGGTGCCAGAGCGACACGGGCTCGGCACCCGCGACCCGGACGGCACGCAGGGCGTCCCGGTCGTCGAGGGTGCCCGGAAAAGTGACGACGCCGATACGGGAGGTCACTTCTCCTCCTCCACCTTGACGACGAAGTCCTCGATGACGGTGTTGGCGAGGAAGGTCTCGGCCATCTCGTTGATACGGGCGAGGGCGGCGTCGTCGACCGGCCCCTCGACCTGGAGTTCGAAACGCTTTCCCTGGCGGACGTCCGCGATTCCGTCGAAGCCGAGACGGGGCAGCGCGCGCTGCACGGCCTGTCCCTGCGGGTCGAGGATCTCGGGCTTGAGCATGACGTCGACTACGACGCGTGCCACTGGCACTCCCGGTGGTGTGGTGCGGCTGAGTCTCCGAGGGGTTCCCCATCCCCACGGGTCCACTCAGCCTACCTGGCCCAAAATTCTACGCGGGTAGATATCATGTGCGCACGATCACGCCGAGATATCGGCGGCGACAACACGCAGGAAAAGTCTCGGGAAAGAATCTTCACCCGGATTGCACGCGGACACGCGGATGCAATTGGCTGGGCTTCACAATGCGGCTCCCACCGCTGTACAAATGATTACCGGGGAAAGCAGATTGCCCCCGGAACAGTCGGCAGCAGTCGACCTGTATCCGCCCAGCCGCCGCAAGGCCGGCATCGGCGCATGTCAGACGCGACGGTGCCGAAGGAAAGGACCGATATCCGTGGCTCAACGCGTCGTGGTCACACTCTCCGACGACATCGACGGAGGAGAAGCAGCGGAAACGGTCGCCTTCGCCCTGGACGGGAAGTCGTACGAGATCGACCTCAACCCCGCCAATGCAAAGAAACTCCGCAACGCCCTGGCCCCGTACATGGCGGCCGGCCGAAAGCAGACAAATACCGGCAAGCGCGGCAGAGCCCCGGTGGCGTACCACCACACGTCCGTCGCCCCCGACCCCGCGGCCGTACGCGCCTGGGCCCGCTCGCACCGGATGGAGGTGCCGGCCCGCGGCCGGATCCCCAAGAAGGTCTACGAGGCGTTCCAGGCCGCCAGTTGAGCATCGCGCCCGGAATGTTCCATTCCGATCCGACTCGGGAGTAGCCCTGCCGAGACGCCTCGGGGAGCCGACTTGCACAACACCCCCGCAGGTCGGCTAGAGTCTGGAGCACGCCGAAGGGCAAGGCCGAAAGGCCGGGCCCGAAGCAGCGTGCGGGTGTAGTTCAGTAGTAGAACATCCCCCTTCCAGGGGGAAGGCGCAGTGTGCAATTCCTGTCACCCGCTCTCCATCGCCTTACCGGTTCCCCTCGGGGATCAGGTAGAGTGATGAGGCACCACCGGTGAAAGCCGAGTGGTAGCAATGCGGACGTAGCTCAGTTGG
>NZ_KL585450.1:10202-13684 GCF_000721935.1 Streptomyces sp. NRRL WC-3549 | reverse complement strand
AGGTTGAGGTCGCCAGTTCGAACCTGGTCGTCCGCTCTTGATCAAAGGCCCCGGTCGATAATCGACCGGGGCCTTTGTCGTACACGCCGGATGTCGTACTCGGCGGATGTCGTACACGCCGGATGTCGTACCCGGCGGCCGACCATGACGTTTGTCATGAGCAGTGATGACAGCGCGCACTGCTCGCGGCCGTGGTCCGGCGGAAGTCTTGCCTCATGACCAGCGACGACTTTTCTCCCGCCGGCGCCGCCATCGTGGCGGACGGGGTCCGGCGACGTTATGCGGGCGGCTTCGAGGCGGTGGCCGGCATCTCCTTCTCCGTGGCGCCCGGGGAACTCTTCGCCCTGCTCGGGACGAACGGCGCGGGCAAGACCTCCACGGTCGAGCTCCTGGAGGGGCTGGCCCGCCCGGACGGCGGGAGTGTGCGGGTGCTCGGCCACGATCCGTACCGTGAGCGCGCCGCCGTCCGCCCCCGGGTCGGCGTGATGCTCCAGGAGGGCGGCTTCCCCTCCGACCTGACCGTCACCGAGACGTTGCGCATGTGGGCGGGGTGCACCAGCGGGGCGAGGCCGTCGGCGGAGGTCCTCGACCTGGTGGGCCTGGCCGCCCGGGCCGGGGTCCGGGTCAAGCAGCTCTCCGGTGGCGAGCGCCGCCGTCTCGATCTGGCTCTGGCCCTGCTCGGCCGGCCCGAGGTGCTCTTCCTGGACGAGCCGACGACCGGGCTCGACGCCGAGGGGCGGCGCGAGACCTGGCGGCTGGTGCGGGAACTGCGCGAGGGCGGTACGACGGTCCTGCTGACCACGCACTACCTGGAAGAGGCCGAGACACTCGCCGATCGGCTGGCGATCATGCACCAGGGCCGGATCGTCACCTCGGGCACCGTCGCCGAGGTCACCGCCGAGCGTCCCGCCCGGATCCGCTTCGCCCTGCCGGCGGGCGTCCCGGCCGCCCGGCTCCCCCTGGCCCTGCGGGCGGCGGTGGACGGCCGGCGCGTCGACATCCGTACGCACGCGCTCCAGGAGTCGCTCCACACGCTCCTGTCCTGGGCCGGGGACGCGGACGTGGAGCTCATCGGGCTCGATGCCCGTTCCGCCTCGCTGGAGGAGGCGTTCCTCGACATCGCGCGGACACAGCACACGGAGAAGGAAAGGGTGACGGCATGACGGGCACCACGACGGCGGGCCGGCTGAACGCGCTCGGCCGGGCCGAGCTGACCCTCCTCGTCCGCAACAGGACCGCGGTCTTCATGGTCCTGCTGATGCCGGTGCTGCTGATCTTCGTCATGCGGTCCACGCTCCAGGAGATCGGTCTGGAGGAGTCCGGGCTGACCGTCGCCGGTGCGTCCCTCAGCGGCGGCATCGGCATGGTGCTGCTCCAGGTCGTCTACATGAACCTGGTCGCGGCCTACGTGGCCCGGCGCGAGGAGCTCGTCCTGAAGCGGCTGCGCACCGGGGAGGTCTCCGACCCGGAGATCCTGGTCGGGACGGCCCTCCCGGCGGTGCTGCTGGCCCTCGTGCAGTGCGCCCTGATCGTCGCCGTCGGCACGGCCGCCTTCGACCTCCCGGCCCCCCGGCGGCCCGAACTGCTGGTGCCGGCGCTGCTGCTCGGGTGCGTCCTGCTGACGGCGCTGGCCGCCGCCACCTCCGCGCTGACGCGCACGGTGCAGACCGCCCAGCTGACCACGCTGCCGCTGTTCCTCGTCTCGCTGCTGGGCTCCGGGCTCTTCGTCCCGCTGGACCTCCTCCCGGACACGGCCGCGTCGCTCTGCGAACTGCTTCCGGTCACGGGTGTGATGACGCTCGTCAGGGCCGGCTGGCTGGGAGGCGTGCCGGGTGGCGACGTACTCGGCGCGGCACTCACGGCGCTGGCCTGGACGGCGCTCGCGGTGTTTGCTGGGCAGCGGTGGTTCCGGTGGGACCCGCGACGCTGAGGTCCACGGGGACGGAGGGGGACACGACGGTGTGGGTGGGCGGGTGGCTGCGGAGGTGGAAGCGGCGCGACGGCTTCGACAAGATCGACCTCTACACGCGCGGCAGTATCCACTTCCTGATCTGGGGGATGGTCCTGTGCGAGGTACTGCTGTCGGTCACGCGGCCCGTACGGCACTCGGACGCCCCCGGAGCGCTGATCGCCGCCACGGTCCTGGCCGCGATCGGACAGGGCGTCTGTGCGGCGCCCCTGCTCAACCGGGCCCTCGACGGCTACCTCGGGCGGCGGCCCGTCGACCGGCGGATGCTCGTGCCGGCGGGCGCCCTCATGGCCCTGAACGCGGCCGGCCTGCTGGCGCTCGGCGGATACGCCGGCACGGAGGACTTCCCCCAACTCCAGATGGCCCTGGGCGGGGCGGGGCTGCCGTTCCTGATCTCCCTGGTCCTGGTCGTGCCGATGTGGCTCTGCGGTGTGAGCGCGGCGGTCGTCGCCGGGGCCATGGGCTGCGGTGCCCTGCTGGCAGGGGCGAGCGGCCCCTTCGCCCTCGGCACGTTCCTCGGTGTGGGCATCGGCGGCACGCTGATGGCCACGACCTCGCGGCTCTCCGCGTGGACCCTGGAGGTGATGCAGAAGCTCCGCGAGGCCCAGGACGTCGAGACCCGGCTGGCGGTCGCCGAGGAACGGCTCCGGTTCGGCCGGGACATGCACGACGTCCTGGGCCGGAACCTCGCGGTGATCGCGCTGAAGAGCGAACTCGCGGTGGAGTTGGCGCAACGGGGGAAGCCGGCGGCCGTGGACCAGATGACCGAGGTCCAGCGCATCGCCCGTGCGTCGCAGCAGGAGGTCCGCGACGTGGTGCGCGGCTACCGCGAGGTCGATCTGCGTACGGAACTCGCCGGTGCCCAGGGGGTGCTGGACGCTGCCGGGATCAGTTGCGCGGTGGAGGACGCGGGTCCGCTCCTCGGTGCACGGCTGCCCGCTCCCGTGCGCTCCGCGCTCGGCTGGGTCGTCCGGGAGGCGGCCACCAACGTCCTGCGGCACGGCGACCCCCGGCGGTGCTCCATCCGGCTCCTCGCGCAGGGGGGCACCGTACGGCTGGAGGTGGAGAACGACGGCGTGGCCCGGGAGGCGGTGGCCTCGCCGGACCGGGGCTCGGGGCTGTCGGGCCTGCGCGAGCGGCTGGGCGCGCTGGACGGCCGGCTGGAGGCCGGTCCGACGGGCGACGGCCGCTTCCGCCTGACCGCCACCGTCCCGCTGCCGTCGCCCCGTGCGGGCATGGCGTCCCCGCTGGAGGAACGACGATGACATCCGCACCCCGGCCCGCACCGGTCCGGATCCTGCTCGCCGACGACGAGCACCTGATCCGCGGCGCGCTGGCCGCCCTCCTCGCGCTGGAGGACGACCTCGTCCTGGTCGCCGAGGCGGCCACCGGCCCCGAGGCGCTCGCGATGGCCCTGGCCCACCGGCCCGACGTGGCCGTCCTGGACCTGGAGATGCCGGGCGCGGACGGTGTGAACGTCGCCACGTCGCTGCGGCTGTCTCTTATACACATC
>NZ_KL585450.1:9596-10010 GCF_000721935.1 Streptomyces sp. NRRL WC-3549 | reverse complement strand
CTGCCGGACCATGATCGTGACGAGCCACGGCCGGCCCGGCCATCTGAAGCGGGCCCTCGCGGCCGGGGTGCGCGCCTTCGTGCCGAAGACGGTCAGCGCGCGGCGCCTCGCCGAGATCATCCGCACCGTGCACGCCGGAAGCCGTTATGTGGACCCGGAGTTGGCCGCCGACGCGATCTCCGCCGGGGACTCTCCGCTGACCGCCCGGGAGGCCGAGGTGCTGGAGCTGGCGGCCGACGGGGCACCCGTCGCGGAGATCGCCGAGCGGGCCTCGCTGTCCCAGGGGACGGTCCGCAACTACCTCTCGTCGGCGGTCTCCAAACTGGGTGCGGAGAACCGTCACGCGGCCGTGCGTCTCGCCCGCGCGCGAGGTTGGGTATAGTGGTCACCGCACCACGGCGCATGCGGACGTAG
>NZ_KL585450.1:5603-9317 GCF_000721935.1 Streptomyces sp. NRRL WC-3549 | reverse complement strand
CTCCACACAGGAAGGCCCCGGTCATCACGACCGGGGCCTTTCGCCGTCACCGCAGCGGGGCCTCCGACCAGTTGAGGCCCGTGAGGTGCTCGTAGGCGTCCAGGTACTTGGCCCGGGTCGCGTCCACGATCTCCTGCGGCAGCGCCGGGGGCGGCTGTTCGCCGTGCCGGTCCCAGCCGGAGTCGGGCGAGGTCAGCCAGTCGCGCACGAACTGCTTGTCGTACGAGGGCTGCGGCCTGCCCGGCTCCCAGCTCTCCGCGGGCCAGAAGCGCGAGGAGTCCGGGGTCAGCACCTCGTCGGCGATGACCAGTTCCTCGCCGCCGTCCCCGGCCGGCGCGAAGCCGAACTCGAACTTGGTGTCGGCGAGGATGATGCCGCGCTCGCGGGCGACGTCACGGGCCCGGCCGTAGACGGCCAGCGTGGTCTGGCGCAGCGCCGCCGCCGTCTCGGCGCCGACCTCGCGGGCGACCTCCTCGTAGCTCACGTTCTCGTCGTGGTCACCGACGGCCGCCTTGGTGGCCGGGGTGAAGATCGGCCCCGGCAGCTCGGACCCGTCGACCAGGCCGGCGGGCAGTCCCACCCCGCAGACCGTCTGCGAGGCGTTGTACTCGGCCAGCCCGGAACCGGTCAGATAGCCGCGCGCCACGCACTCGACGGGCACCATCCGAAGCGACCGGCAGATCATCGTCCGCCCCGCCCAGTCCTCGGGCGCCCCGGCGGGCAGCTCGGTGGAGAGCACGTGGTTGGGGACGAGATCGGCGAGCTGGTCGAACCACCACAGCGACAGCTGGGTGAGCACCCTCCCCTTGTCGGGGATCTCGGTGGGCAGGACCCAGTCGTACGCGGAGATACGGTCGCTGGCGACCATGACGAGGTCGCCCGCCTCGTTCCGGTACAGATCGCGCACCTTGCCGGTGTGCAGATGGGTGAGCCCCGGCACCTGTACGGGCTCGGGCTTTTCTACGAAACCGGACACGCTGCCTCCGCGTAGGTTGATCCAGGAGTCGGTTCCGATTGTCCCGCATGGACGGGGTGGGCGCCGCCAGGGGGTGTCCGGCGGACCGGGGCCGCCGGACGCGGTCAGTCGCGCTTGCAGATCCGGTCGAGCAGATTCGCCGTGGCACGCTGGATACGGGGATCGACGTGGCCGGGCCGGTCCAGGGCCGGGGACCAGGCGAAGGTGCCCGAGGCGAAGACGAGCGCCCCCGAGGGAGCCCGGTACAGCGAGGTCTCCTGGTGCCGGGTCGCCCCCTCGCTGTCCTGGTACGGGGAGTGGGCCAGCAGCATGCGGTTCTGGTGCTCGGGCAGGGTGGTACGCGGGAAGTACCGGTCGGCCTCGCCCGCGACCAGCCCGCCGATCTCGTCGCCCTCGCCCGCCCCGGTCGCCTCCCACAGCCAGTGCCCGGCGTTCCGCACGACCAGGGGGTGCGGGTCGGGGACCCGGCCCGCGTACTGGATGCCGAGCAGTTGCTGTTCGGGGCGGTCCATCTCGCGCCAGAGCGCGGGTTTGCCCGGCCCCCGGCGCTTGCGGCAGGTCAGCAGCCGGTCCGGCACCCCGGACGCGGACGGCGCGAGGCCGACCTGCCAGTACATGGTGTTGGCGGACAGGAAGACGAGCGAGGTGCCGGTGTCCCGGGCCAGCTCGGCGGTCCGGCGCATGGGCACCGACCAGTACTCGTCGTGGCCGGGGAAGACCAGGCCGCGGTACCGGCCGGGGTCGACGCGTCCGGCGTGCAGATCGCGGGCGTCGGCGTACGCGAGGTCGTAGCCGTACCGCTCGGCCCAGCGGATGAAGTCGTAGGCGTGCCCCACGTGCAGGGGCAGCCCGGCACCCGCGTAGGGGCGGTCGAAGGAGATGGTGGCGGCGGCGTCCTCCTCGCCCAGCAGCCTGCCCTGCTCGTCCCAGGCGTGGTAGAGGCTGGCGCCGGTACGGCCGTCCTCCGGGTAGAGGTTGTAGGCCTGCCAGGTGATGTCCGGCAGCAGGAGCAGCAGATCCGCCGGATGGTCGTCGCGGACCGTGAACGGTACGTGCGAACGGTGCCCGTCGGCGGTGGTGAGCACCGCGACGTACGCCCCGACCGACCAGTAGCTGGGGATCTGCAGCCGCCAGGAGAGCCACCAGTGGTGGCAGGAGACGGTCCGCTCGGCGGTGAGCGGGGCCGGCTGGACGATGCCGGGGAGGCGCGGGCTCGTGGTGATCTTGGACGCGCCGTCGCCCGCGTAGTGGCCGATGCGGTAGACGTCCACGGAGAACTGCTGGGGTGGGTCCACCGTGATGTGGAAGTCGATGGCCTCACCGGGGGCGGCGGCGCCCGGCGAGGCGAACCCCTTGATCTGCTGGTGCACGTCGTCGGCGGTGCGGGTGCCGCCGCCGCTCCCGCCGCGGCCGAGGTCGGGGTCGGCGTACCAGGGGACGACCTGGCCGGTGTCGTCGAAGTAGTTCTCGCTGCCGCGCAGCCAGGGCAGTGGCCCCTGCCCGAAGGGGTCGCTCACGGCGTGCGCCAGCGCACCAGATTCCCACCGCCGGATGTGCTCAGCCCCCATGCCGCTCCCCTCCCTCGTCCCCCGACCACTCTGGTGGCGCCGGAGACCGGCGCCCGACTCCAGCACATCACATCACGCATGCACTCCGTCACCGTTCGTCGCGAATTGACGCGTGCGGAGCTGATTCTTCCGAGTATTGGGGGCGTATGTATGACATCTCGCGGCTTATACGCACGCACGCCCGTGCAGAAAGAGCGGAAGGCGCGCCCTCCGGTCCGTGCCCCGCGCGGGACACGCCCGGGCTCGGCCCTCGCCGCCCTCGCTCCCTCCCCGGCCCTCCCCGGCCCTTCCCGGCTCTCGCCGCCCTCGCGCTCTTTGCGGGCCGGGGTCCCCGGCGTCCTGGCCCGGCCGGTACGCGGAAGCACCGTTCACCGGTCCGTGGAAGCACCGTTCAGACGAGGCGGACCGGCCTGTCGGCCCGTACGCCGACGGCCGAGAGCCAGGACCGCAGCGGCTCCGCGTCACCGTCCTCGACCAGGCTGAGCACGGGACCGCCCACGTCCGACCTGCGGCCGCCGTCCACCAGCAGCGCGGGTCCGTCGAGCCAGTCGAGCCCCGGGGCCGCGCCCGCGGTGTCCACGGCCGCGCAGCAGACCATGGCCACCACGTGGTCGGCGAGCAGCTCCGTGCCCGTACGGGGCGGCTGGAGCGGGAAGAGCGGCAGCGGCACGGAGCCCCAGAGTTCGAGCGGGTCGGCGGCCGTCGTGCCGACCTCGGCTCCGGGCCCGGGCCCGGGTCCGGGTCCGGAGCCGGACCCGCCCTCGCTGCCGGGCCGGGCATCCGCGGCCTCGTCACGGGCGACCGCGGCACCGAGCCCCAGCGCGAGTTCCTCGGCGTTCTGCCCGGAAAGCGCGAGGTGGTCGATGACACGGGCCAGCGTGTGCCCGGCGAAGCCGGCCGCCATCGGTGTGCCGGGGGCCCCGACGGAGACGCTGGCGGCCACCCCCATGGCGTCGAGCACGCGGTGCAGGCGGGCCGCCTCGGTGCGCCACTTCCGGTCGACGACCTCGTGCGGGTACTGCTGCCAGTCGACGGGGGACCAGCCGGGCCCGCTCTCCGCGGGCCCGCCGTGGAAGAGCCGCGCGGCCAGCAGCGAGGCCGCCTCGTCGGCCGTACCCGGCTCGTCGATGAGGTCGCAGGCGGGGCGCTCGCCGAGGCGGGAGGTGAAGC
>NZ_KL585450.1:0-5402 GCF_000721935.1 Streptomyces sp. NRRL WC-3549 | reverse complement strand
GGCGGGAGAGCTCCGTGAGGGCCGAGACGACGCCGGCGTCCAGCCGGGAGGGCCAGCGGCCCATCCGCCAGGCGGGCAGCGCGACCCGGGTCAGCAGCCGGTCCCATCCGGCGTACGCGAGACCGACCTGCTCCTGCGCGACGATCCGGAGCCCGTAGTCCACATCCTGTGCGCGGACGGACGCGGCGGAGGCCACCCAGCGCTCCATCTCCGCGGCGTGGGAACGGCAGCCGCGCAGCAGCAGGCCGGCGACCCGCCCGACGAAGAGGGCCGGGACCCTGCGGAGCAGGCTCCGGCCGGCCACGGAGGCGTCGGCGACCGCGGCGTCGAGCCCCCGCACGAAGCGCCGGGCGGCGGCTATCTCCGGCTGCGCGGACGGCCCCGTGCCCGCCACGACCGGGGCGAGCACCGCACGCAGTTCGCCGACCCGCATCCACCACAGGAACGGCGAGCCGATGACCAGCACGGGGGCGTCCGTGGCCCGGCGCCTCCGGCGAAGGCCCCGCAGCCCACCGGCGGGGCCCACCGCACTCGGCCGGGCGGCGGGGTGCGTACGGTCCTCCAGCCAGCTGTCGCAGTCGGGGGTCAACGCCATGGCCGAGGGCGCGGGGACGCCGAGCCGGTCGGCGAGCTCGCGGACGAGCCGGTAGAGATCCGGGGCGGCCTCTTCGGTGAGGGGCACGGTGGGGCTGACCGCGGGCCTGGCCCGGGCCACGGCCACGGCGACCGCGACGGCGAGCAGCAGCACCACGACGGCGCAGCCCGTCACCGCCCAGCGCACCGCGTCCCACGCCGCGCCGCCGATGTACCCCTGGGCGCCGGCGGCCTGCAGGACGACGGCCGCCGCCGCGGGCAGGACGGCCAGGGCCGCGGCCCTGCTGCGGACGCGCAGCAGGGCCAGGGCACGGGCACGCGCGGCGCGCGCACCCAGCTCTTCAACCGGACCTGTGGCGGACATGGCCGGACGTCACCCCCTCTGCCCCCGCGACGGTGTTGGTCACTCCCCCACTGTGGCACCGCCCACCGACATCGCAATGTCGGTGGGCTGTCGGTGGTCCATGTGCCGGAAAGCTTGCGCCGCACCCTAGTTGGGGCCTCGGCGGCCGTCATCCGGATGGGCGAGCCGTCACTCGATGGAATGGCTTTGGGTAAAGCTGCTGACGCGCGACCGGAAGCCCCTCCGGTGGTACGTACGCCGCTCCGGCGGGGTGGCCGCCCGGTGCCCCCGCGGGGTACGGGCGGTTCCCGCGGGGCCCCGGACACGCCTGTGCCCGGCGCCCCGGGAGCGGGATGCCGGGCACAGGCACGGGTACGGGTACGGACCTGCGGGGCACGGACGCACGGGTCCGGGCGCCTCAGCTCTCTTCGTCGGCGGCGGCCTTACGGGCGATGTCCGTGCGGTGCTGGGAACCGTCGAGCCTGATCCGTCCCACGGCCGTGTAGGCGCGCTCACGGGCCTGCGCGAGGTCCTTGCCGGTCGCGGTGACGGAGAGCACGCGCCCTCCGGCGCTGAGAACCGCGTCCCCGTCCCTCCGGGTGCCCGCGTGCAGGACGAACGCGTGCGGGGCGTCCTGTGCCGCCACCTCGTCGAGCCCTTCGATCGGGTCGCCCGTGCGCGGGGTGCCGGGGTAGTTGTGCGAGGCGACGACGACGGTGACGGCGGCGTCGTCGTACCAGTTCAGCGGGGGCAGGACGTCCAGGGTGCCGTTGGCGGCCCCGAACAGGACGCCGGCCAGCGGTGTCTTCAGCCGGGCCAGGACGACCTGGGTCTCCGGGTCGCCGAAGCGCGCGTTGAACTCGATGACCCGCACACCGCGCGAGGTGATCGCGAGACCCGCGTACAGCAGTCCGGAGAAGGGCGTGCCCCGGCGGCGGAGTTCGTCGACGGTCGGCTGGAGCACGGTCTCCATGACCTCGTCCACCAGCTTCGGGTCGGCCCAGGGGAGCGGTGAGTACGCGCCCATGCCACCGGTGTTCGGGCCTTCGTCGCCGTCCAGGGCGCGCTTGAAGTCCTGGGCCGGCTGCAGGGGGACCACCGTCGTACCGTCGGTGATCGCGAAGAGGCTCACCTCGGGGCCGTCGAGGAACTCCTCGATGACGACCCGCTCACAGGCCAGCGCGTGGGCGCGGGCGGCCCCCACGTCGTCGGTGACGACGACGCCCTTGCCCGCCGCCAGCCCGTCGTCCTTGACGACGTACGGGGCGCCGAAGGCTCCGAGTGCCACATCGATCTCGGCGGGCGTCGTGCAGACGTAGCTCCGGGCGGTCGGGACGTTGGCACCGGCCATGACGTCCTTGGCGAACGCCTTGGAGCCCTCCAGCAGCGCGGCCTCACGCGACGGGCCGAAACAGGGGATGCCGGCCGCGCGCACGGCGTCGGCGACACCGGCGACAAGCGGTGCCTCCGGACCGACGACCACCAACTCGGCGCCCAGTTCGGTGGCGAGGCGGGCGACGGCGTCGCCGTCGAGCGCGTCGACCGGGTGCAGTTCGGCCACCTCTGCGATTCCGGCGTTGCCGGGTGCGCAGTACAGATCGGTGACGTCGGGGTCGAGGGAGAGAGAGCGGCACAGGGCGTGTTCGCGGGCGCCGCCGCCGATGACGAGGACCTTCACGGGGTGCAGCCTAACCGCCGGGGCCCCACGGCCTTGACGGCCTCCGCTCCGTGGACGGGGCCCCGGCGCACCCCGCGCACCCCACCCGCCGGGCCGTGGGGCGCACGCCGTGCCGCCGTCCTGCCGTCCCGCACCCTCTCGTACCGGCGTACCACCGGGCGCACGCCGTCACGCGCCGACGTGGTGCGGGCACACGTCTCCCCACCGGGTCGCGTGGCGACGTGGCGACGTGCCACGGAAGCCGGCTCACTGCTCGTTCGTGAACTCCTCGACGACCGTGGCCCCCAGCTCGCGGACGATCAGGTCGTGCCCGGACAGCGCGGAGTCGACCAGGTCGGGGTCGTCCGCCTCGGCGGTGTCGTCCTCGGGCGCGACCGCACGCGGCGGCTCGGGGGCCGGGGCGCGGTCGTACGACGACGGCTCCGGCCGCCCGGAGTCCTGGGGCCGAGACGGGGACGAGGGCTGCGGGGCAGGCGCCGGGGCCTGCGGCGCGGCAGCGGGCCGCGACTCGTACGACGGGGCCTGTGCAGCGGGCGGGGCCGGTGCGGGAGGCGCGGCCTGGTACCCGCCGGGAGCCGGGGGCCGGCCGCCTCCGCCACCCGGCTGCGGAGGCGTACCGCCACCGCCCGACGGGTCGACGACGGCGTCCACCCGCCAGCTGGCGTTGAACCGCTCGGCGAGCGCCTGCTTCAGCACCTCCTCGCTGCCGCTGCTGGCGAAGGTGTCCCGCGCACCGGCGTTGAGGAAGCCGAGCTGGAGGGTACTGCCGTCGAAACCGGTGACCTGGGCGTTCTGGCTGAGCAGGATCCACGTGAAACGGCGGCGGTTCTTCACCGCCTCCAGGATGTCGGGCCACATGTTCCGCACCTGGGCCGCGCCCTGGGCCATGTCCTGACCGCCGGGCGCCGGGGCGGATGCCGCGGGCCCGGGCGCCGGAGCGGCGGCCGGGGCGGAGGTCTGCGCGGGCGCCTGGGGAGGCGGTGTCCGGCCGGGAGCCGCCGCGGTCGGCCAGCCACCGGGACGTCGTGCGGCGTCCGACCCGCCGGCCCCACCACCGGCCGGGGAAGCCGTGGGCCAGGCTCCGGGCCGCGCACCGCCGGCCCCGGCGGCAGGAGCCTGCGGGGCCTGAGCGGGCTGCGGGGCCTGAGGCTGCTGGGTCTGAGGCTGCTGGACGGGCGGCTGCGGGGTCTGGGGCTGCTGAGCGGGCGGCATGGCGGGCGGGGGCCCCGCGACGCCGGACGCGGCGGCCTGCGGGGCGGCGTCGGCGGGAGCCTGGCCGGGGGCCTCGCTCCGTACCGCCGCACGCGCTGCGGCGGGCCCGGCGGCGGGCAGCCCGGCGCCGGGTGCGTGGGCCTCCGGCCCCGGTACGTATCCGAGGGCGGGCCCGGAACCGGCCGTCGCGAAGGACGCGCCGCGCTCCAGCCGGTCCAGCCGGGCCTGGAACGAACGCTCGTCGTCGAAGGCGGCGGGCAGCAGCACCCGCGCACAGATCAGCTCCACCTGGAGCCGGGGCGAGGTCGCCCCGCGCATCTCCGTGAGCCCCTCGTTGACCAGGTCGGCGGCGCGGCTCAGCTCGGCGGCCCCGAAGACGGCGGCCTGCGCCTGCATCCGCTCGACCACGTCCGCAGGGGCGTCGATGAGCCCCTTGTCCCCGGCGTCCGGCACGGCGGCGAGGATCACCAGGTCACGCAGCCGCTCCAGCAGGTCGGCCACGAAGCGCCGGGGGTCGTTACCGCCCTCGACCACCCGGTCCACGACCTCGAAGGCAGCCGCCCCGTCGCCCGCCGCGAAGGCGTCCACGACGGAGTCGAGCAGGGACCCGTCCGTGTACCCGAGGAGCGAGGTGGCCATGGCGTATGTCACACCGTCCTCGCCCGCGCCGGCCAGCAGCTGGTCCATCACGGACATCGAGTCACGGACGGACCCCGCACCGGCGCGCACCACGAGCGGCAGCACTCCGTCCTCGACGGGGCTGTTCTCCTTGCCGCACACCTCGGCGAGGTAGCTCCGCAGCGTCCCCGGCGGAACCAGCCGGAACGGGTAGTGGTGCGTACGCGACCGGATCGTCCCGATGACCTTCTCGGGCTCGGTGGTCGCGAAGATGAACTTCAGATGCTCCGGCGGCTCCTCGACCACCTTCAGCAGGGCGTTGAACCCCGCCGGGGTGACCATGTGCGCCTCGTCGATGATGTAGATCTTGTACCGGCTCGACGCGGGCCCGAAGAACGCCTTTTCCCGCAGGTCACGGGCGTCGTCCACACCACCGTGCGAGGCGGCGTCGATCTCGATCACGTCGATCGAACCCGGGCCGTTGCGCGCCAGGTCACGGCAGGACTGGCACTCCCCGCACGGGGTCGGGGTCGGGCCCTGCTCGCAGTTCAGACAGCGCGCGAGGATGCGTGCGCTGGTCGTCTTCCCGCATCCACGCGGCCCGCTGAACAGGTACGCGTGGTTGACCCGGTTGTTCCGCAGGGCCTGCTGCAACGGGTCAGTGACATGCTCCTGACCGATGACCTCGGCGAAGGACTCGGGGCGATAGCGGCGGTACAGCGCAAGGGACGACACATCTACGAGGTTATCGGGACGCGCTGACAACCGGCCCCGCTCCCGGAGCCCACCCGGCGGGCCGACGGCACCCGGACACACAAGGGCCCCCCACGCACCCGCCAGAGCCGACCTACCCTTGCTGCCTTCCGGCCCTGGGGGAGTTCAGTCAGATAGCGCCACGTGAGGGGCTGGCGCCCACCTTAGCCGATCCCGGCCCCCCTCCGTCCACCCACCCACCCT
>NZ_KL585449.1:16507-18616 GCF_000721935.1 Streptomyces sp. NRRL WC-3549 | reverse complement strand
TGTGGCCGGTGTGATCAAGATGGTCATGGCCATGCAACGGGACGCGATTCCGGCGACGCTGCACGTCGACGCTCCCACTCCGCAGGTGGACTGGACCATGGGCGAGGTGCGGCTGCTCACCGACTCGGTGCCGTGGCCCGACACGGGTCAACTCAGGCGCGCCGGCGTCTCCTCGTTCGGCATCAGCGGCACCAACGCCCACGTCATCATCGAGCAGGCCGACGTGCCGGCCGACACACCGGCCGACGCGACGGCCGGCGACGAGGCGCCGGGCGGCCCCGTCGCCCTGCCCGTCTCCGCGCGAGGCGGGGCGGCGCTGGCCGCGCAGGCTGCCCGGCTCCGTGCCCTGCTGGCCACCCGGCCCGACTACGCCCTGGCGGACGTGGCCCACGCGCTGGCGACCACGCGCACCGCCTTCGAGGACCGCGCGGTGGTCGTCGCGGAGGACCGCGACGACGCCCTCGTCCAGCTGGAGGCCCTGACGGACGGCAAGGCCGGACCGGTGCGCGGCACGGTGACCGAAGGCCGGATCGCCTTCCTGTTCAGCGGCCAGGGCAGCCAGCGGCTGGGGACGGGGCGCGAGCTCGCCGCCCTTCACCCGGTTTTCCGTGACGCGCTGGACGAGGTGTGCACCCACCTGGACCGCCATCTCCAGTACCCCCTGCTCAGTGTGCTGTTCGCCGAGGAGGGCGGTGAGCGGGCGGCCCTCCTGCACCGTACGGCGTACACGCAGGCCGCTCTGTTCGCGATCGAGGTGGCTCTGTTCCGCCTGCTCGCGCACTGGGGCATCCGACCCGGCCTCCTCGCGGGGCACTCCATCGGCGAGGTGGCCGCCGTGCACGTCGCGGGAACCCTCTCCCTTGAGGAGGCCTGCACGTTCGTCGCGGCACGGGGGCGGCTGATGCAGGCGCTGCCCGAAGGCGGTGCGATGGTGGCCGTCGAAGCACGCGAGGACGAAGTGGTCCAGGTACTGGCCGGCCGGACGGACCGGATCTCGGTCGCCGCTGTGAACGGCCCGCGCTCCGTCGTCGTGTCCGGTGACGAGGACGAGGTGCTGGCTGTGGCAGCCCACTTCGAGGGCCGGAACCGCAGGACGAAGCGGCTGAAGGTCAGCCACGCCTTCCATTCCCCGCACATGGACGCGATGCTCGACGAGTTCGGCCGGGTCCTGCGGACCCTCACCTTCACCCCTCCCGCCCTCCCGGTCGTCTCGAACGTGACCGGACGCATCCTGACGGCCGAGGAGGCGTGCTCGGCCGACTACTGGGTCTCCCACGCCCGTCAGGCCGTCCGCTTCGAGGACTGCGTGCGCACTCTGGCCGGCGAGGGCGTGAAGACGTACGTCGAACTCGGCCCCGACGGCGTGCTCAGCGCGATGGCCGCCGACTGCCTGGACGACGAGGGCGCGGACGCATTCCCGGTCCTGCGCGCAGGGCGGCCCGAGACCGGCGCGGCGATGACGGCGCTGGCCCGGCTGTACGTGCGTGGCGTCGACTGCGACTGGACGGCACTGTTCCCCGGAGCCGGAGGGGTGGCCCTGCCCACCTACGCGTTCCAGCGCACCCGGTACTGGCCCGAGTCGCTCGTATGGACAGCGGCAGCTGACGCGCGAGGTGGCGAGGACCCGGCGGAGGCGGGGTTCTGGTCCGCGGTCGAGAGCCAGGACCTGGACGCCGTCACCGGCACACTGGCCATCGACGGGGACCAGCCGCTCAGCGCCGTGCTCCCGGCACTCGCCGACTGGCGGCGTGGCAGGCGTGACCAGTCCGTCCTGGATTCCTGGCGGTACGAGGTGCAGTGGCGCCAGGCACCTGAACCACAGCCCGGCGTACCGTCCGGTACCTGGCTCGTCGTCGGCCCCGAGGACGCCACCCACGACATCGCGGACGCCCTGAGCGCCCACGGAGTCAGGGTCGTCCGCGTACCGGATTCCCACGACAGCGCCCAGCTGCGGGACACCCTGGACGGCGGCGGTGTCACCGGCGTCCTGGCCCTCACCGCCCTGTCGGGGGAGGGGACCCAAGGGCTGCGGGACACCCTCGCCCTGGTTCAGGCCCTGGCCGACGCCCGGCTGCGCGCACCGCTCTGGCTCTGTCTCTTATACACATC
>NZ_KL585449.1:15488-16282 GCF_000721935.1 Streptomyces sp. NRRL WC-3549 | reverse complement strand
TAGCCGTGGACGCCTCCGACCGGCTGACCGCCCCCGAACAGGCCATGGTCTGGGGACTCGGCCAGGTCGTCGCCGTCGAGGAACCCGGCCTCCGGGGCGGCCTGATCGACCTGCCCGGCACTTTCGACACCCGCGCCGCCCGCCGCCTCTGCGGAGTGCTCGCAGACCCCGGGAAGACCGAGGACCAACTGGCGATCCGGTCCTCCGGTGTCCACGTACGCCGCCTCGTCAGGTCCGCACCCCGGCCGCCGGAGACCCGCACACCGTGGCAGCCCGCCGGCACAGTCCTGGTGACCGGAGGCACCGGCGCGCTGGGCGCCGTCGCCGCCCGCTGGCTGGCCCGCAACGGGGCCGCCCACCTGCTGCTCACGAGCCGTAGCGGCCCCGACGCCCCAGGGGCCCGGGAACTGGAGGCCGAGCTGACCCGGCTCGGAGCACGGGTCACCGTGGCCGCCTGTGACGTCACCGACCGGGAGGCTCTGGCCGCCCTCCTGGGCTCGGTACCCGCCGAGCACCCGCTGACCGCGGTCGTCCACACCGCCGGCGTGCTGGACGACGGCATGCTCGGCTCGCTGACGTCCGAGCGGGTCGAGCGGGTCCTGCGGCCCAAGACCGACGCCGTCCTGCACCTGCACGAACTGACACGCCACCTCGACCTGTCGGCGTTCGTCCTCTTCTCCTCGCTGGCCGCGACGTTCGGCAACGCCGGACAGGCCGCGTACGCAGCCGGAAACGCCTTCCTCGACGCGATCGCAGCCGTCCGCCGGGCCCAGGCGCTCCCCGCCACGTCCATC
>NZ_KL585449.1:13760-15295 GCF_000721935.1 Streptomyces sp. NRRL WC-3549 | reverse complement strand
CGTCCATCGGCTGGGGCGCCTGGGACGGCGCCGGCATGGCCGCCGACCCGCTGGTGGCCGAGCGCGTACGCCGGGGCGGAATGCCCCCGCTGCCTCCGGAACTGGCGATGCGGGCCCTGCGCCAGGCTGTCGAAGGCGGTGCACCGCACACGGTCGTCGCCGATCTGGACTGGGAGCGCTTCGCGCCCGCCCTGCCGCCCGGCAGGTCCGCGTTCATCGGCGAGATCCCCGACGTCCAGCGGCTGCCGGCGGCGTCCGGCGCCCCCGCGCCGGAGACCGCGGCCGAGAGCGCCCTGCACGAGCAGCTGGCGGGCACGTCCCCGCAGGAGTCCGAGCGCATCCTGCTCGCCATGATCTGTGGCCAGGCCGCCGCGGTACTCGGCCACGCCTCGGCGGACGGGGTTCAGCCCGGGCGTGCCTTCCGTGAGCTCGGCTTCGACTCGCTGACCGCCGTGGAGCTCCGCAACCTGCTCGGCGCGAGCACCGGACTCGCCCTGCCCGCGACACTCGTCTTCGACTACCCGACCCCGCTCGCCCTCTCCCGGCACCTGCGTGACGAACTCGCCGGCTCCGGGACCGGGCCTGCCCAGGACGGCCCCGTCGCCGTGCTCGACGACGACCCGATCGTCATCGTCGGCATGAGCTGCCGCTTCCCCGGCGGGGTCCGCTCCCCGGAGGAGTTCTGGGACCTCCTGGAGTCGGGGACCGACGCGGTGTCCCCGCTGCCCGACGACCGCGGCTGGGACATCGAACGGCTCTACAGCGCGGACCCCGACCAGCAGGGCACCTCGTACGTGCGTGAGGGCGGGTTCCTCGACGGAGTGGCCGACTTCGACGCGGGTTTCTTCGGTATCGCGCCGCGCGAAGCACTGGCCATGGACCCGCAGCAGCGTCTCCTCCTCGAGACGTCGTGGGAAGCCTTCGAGCGGGCCGGTATCGACCCCGAATCGGTTCGCGGGGAAAGGGTCGGTGTCTTCGCGGGCACCAACAGCCAGGACTACACCGGCCTTCTGATGGGCTCGGCGGAGAGCGCCGAAGGCTTCGTGGCCACCGGAAACGCGGCGAGCGTGGTCTCCGGACGCGTCTCGTACGCGCTGGGTCTGGAAGGGCCCGCGGTGACCGTCGACACGGCGTGCTCGTCGTCACTGGTCGCGCTGCACCTGGCCGTCCAGGCCCTGCGCGCGGGTGAGTGCACCCTGGCCCTGGCCGGCGGCGTGACAGTGATGTCGACGCCCTCGGCGTTCATCGAGTTCAGCCGGCAGCGGGGGCTGTCGTCCGACGGCAGGTGCAAGGCCTTCGCCGAGTCCGCGGACGGTACTGGCTGGGGCGAGGGCGTCGGCGTCCTCCTGGTCGAACGGCTCTCGGACGCCCACCGCCACGGTCGTGAGGTCCTCGCGGTCGTACGGGGCTCAGCGGTGAACCAGGACGGTGCGAGCAACGGTCTGACGGCGCCCAACGGCCCCTCGCAGCAACGGGTCATCAGGCAGGCGCTGGCAGGAGCCGGCCTGACCGCGTCCCAGGTCGACGCCGTGGAG
>NZ_KL585449.1:13357-13503 GCF_000721935.1 Streptomyces sp. NRRL WC-3549 | reverse complement strand
GAGGCGCACGGCACCGGCACGACGCTGGGTGACCCGATCGAGGCGCAGGCGCTGCTCGCCGCGTACGGGCAGGACCGCCCGGCAGGCCGGCCGCTGTGGCTGGGCTCGGTCAAGTCGAACATCGGTCACACGCAGGCCGCCGCAGG
>NZ_KL585449.1:6573-13112 GCF_000721935.1 Streptomyces sp. NRRL WC-3549 | reverse complement strand
GTGGCCGGTGTGATCAAGATGGTGATGGCGATGCGGCACGGCGTACTGCCCCCGACCCTGCACGTGGACGAGCCCTCGTCCCACGTCGACTGGTCGGCGGGCGCCGTGGCGCTCCTGACCGGACCGGTCGACTGGCCGGAGGCGGACCGGCCGCGCCGCGCGGGCGTGTCCTCGTTCGGCGTGAGCGGCACGAACGCGCACACCATCATCGAGCAGGCGCCCCCCACCGACTCCGCCCCCACCGACTCCGCCCCGGCCGACTCCGAGCCGGACGTCCCGCTCGACACCGGCGCCACCACCGTGTGGGTGCTCTCCGGCAGGACGCGCGAAGCTCTGAGGGACCAGGCATCGCGACTGCTGGCCGCAGCCGGCACCGCGGACCCCGCAGCCCTCGCCCACGCCCTGGCGACGACCCGATCCCGCTTCGAGCACCGCGCGGCTCTCGTCGCCCGGGGGCCCGCGGAGTTCGAGGAGGCCCTGCGCGTGCTGGCCGCCGACGGCTCGGGGGCCGGAATCGTACGGGGCAGCGCGGCCCGCGAAACCGGGCCCGTGCTCGTCTTCCCCGGACAGGGCGCCCAGTGGCCCGGTATGGCGAAGGAACTCCTGGACACCTCCGCCGTGTTCGCCGCGCGCCTCGCCGAGTGCGCGCAGGCCCTGGCCCCCCATACCGACTGGTCGCTCGAGGACGTCGTACGGGAGGCCCCCGACGCGCCCGGCCTCGACCGGGTCGACGTGGTGCAGCCCGTGCTGTGGGCGGTCATGGTGTCGCTGGCCGATCTGTGGCGTGCCTGCGGAGTCCGTCCGGCCGCGGTGCTCGGCCACTCGCAGGGCGAGATCGCCGCCGCGACCGTGGCCGGCGCCCTGTCCGTCGAGGACGCCGCGCGCGTCGTCGCCCTGCGGTGGCAGCCGTCAACGGCCCCTCGTCCGCCGTCGTCGCGGGGGAACCCGAGGCCCTGGACGAGCTGCTGGGCGCCTGCGAGGCCGACGGCGTACGCGGCAGGCGCATCGCGGTCGACTACGCCTCGCACTCCGCCCAGGTCGAGGCCATCCGCGGGGAACTCGACCGGCTGCTCGGCGGAATCACCCCCCGCTCGTCGACCGTGCCGTTCTACTCGACCCTGACGGGCACGACGATCGACACAGCGGCGCTGGACGCCGCGTACTGGTTCCGGAACCTGCGCTCCACCGTGGAGTTCGAGGCCGCCACCCGCGCGGCACTCGCCGACGGCCACCGCGTCTTCCTCGAGGTGGGCCCCCACCCGGTGCTGGGACTCGGGCTCCAGGAGACGTTCGACGCCGTGGACACTGAGGCGACCGCGCTGGGGACCCTGCGCCGTGACGAGGGCGGGGCGCACCGCTTCCTGATGTCCCTGGCCGAAGCCCACGTCGCCGGTGCGTCCCCCGACTGGCGGGCCGTGCTCGGCAACCGCACGGGCCACGTCGGGCTGCCCACGTACGCCTTCCAGCGCAGCCGGTACTGGCCGAAGCCCGCAGTGTCCCCCGCCCCGGCCGGCCACCGGGACCCCGTGGACGACGCGTTCTGGACCGCGGTGGAGAGCGAGGACCCGGACGCCCTGGCCGGGATGCTGGGAGCCGGTGACGACGACACCCGGCGCTCGTGGGAGAGCATCCTGCCCTCCCTGACGTCCTGGCGACGCGAACGCCGCGAACAGTCCGTCCTGGACAGCTGGCGCTACAGGATCAGCTGGAAACCGGTCACTCCGGCCACGGTCCCGGCGCCCTCGGGGACCTGGCTCGTCGTCAGCCCGCCCGGGGCGGCGAGCGAGGCGGCCCAGGCCGTCGAGCGGGAGCTGGCGCGCAACGGGGCCCGCACGGTCCAGGTGCTGTTCGAGTCCGACGACACCGGACGGGCCATGGCGCTTCAGCGGCTCGGGGAGGCCGTGCCCGACGGGCCGGTCGAAGGCGTCGTCTCCTTCCTGGCCGAGGACGACCGACCCGACCCCTTCCACTCCGTCGTACCGGCCGGCGTCGCGGCCACCACCTCACTGATCCAGGCGATGACCGATCTGGATCTCGTGGCACCCCTGTGGTGCCTCACCCGGGGAGCGGTCTCCTTCGACGGCTCCGGACCGCTCACCGGCCCCGCCCAGGCGCAGATCTGGGGACTGGGGCGTGTGATCGGCCTCGAGCACCCCGAACGCTGGGGCGGCCTCATCGACCTGCCCGCGCAGCCGGACGAACGGTCCGTCGCCCAGGCGTGCCGGCTCCTGGCCGGGGCCGGCGACGAGGACCAGCTTGCCGTCCGCCCCCAGGGCGTCTTCGCCCGCCGCCTCGGACGCTCGCCCGCAGGCCCCGGGCCGTCCGCGCCGACGCCCTGGAAGCCGCGCGGTACGGCCCTGATCACAGGAGGCATGGGAGCGCTGGGGTCCCACGTGGCACGCTGGCTCGCGGGCCAGGGCGCCGAACACCTGGTGCTGACCGGGCGCAGGGGCGAAGCCACGCCCGGCGCCCTCGCGCTGAGGGACGAACTCACCGCCCTGGGAGCCCGCGTGACGCTTGCGGCCTGTGACGTCGCGGACCGCGACGCCCTTGCCACCCTGGTGAAGGAGCTGGCACAGGACGACGGGGCACCCGTACGCGCAGTGGTGCACGCCGCGGGGGAGACCCTGGTGTCCGGCCTGGAGGAGAGCGACCCCGCCGAGTTCGCCCGGGTCATGTCCGCGAAGGCGGCGGGCGCGACCCACCTCGACGAGCTCTTCGGAGCCGACTCGCTGGACGCCTTCGTGCTGTTCGCCTCCGGCGCGGGTGTCTGGGGCGGATCGGCGCAGGGCGCCTACGCCGTGAGCAACTGCCACCTCGACGCCGTCGCGGAACGCCGCCGAGCACGCGGGCTCGCGGCCACATCGGTCGCCTGGGGCGGCTGGGCCGGAGGAGGCATGGTGGACGCCTCCGCCGAATCCACACTGACCCGCCTGGGGCTGCGTCCCATGGACCCCGGGCCGGCTGTGCGGGCCCTGGTCCAGGCGGTGGAACGGCAGGAGACCTGCCTGACGGTCGCCGACATCGACTGGACCCGGTTCGCCCCCGCGTTCACGATGGCCGGGCACCGGCCGTTGATCGGGGACATCCCCGAAGCCGCCGCCGCACTCCAGCCGCCCGAGGACGACCACGACCGGTCCGGGGCCGAGGCCACCGCTCTCGCCGGCCGGCTGGCCGGCGCCTCGGACGCCGAGCGCAAGCGGATGCTCCTCGACCTCGTACGTGCGGAAGCCGCCGCGGTGCTCGGGCATCCCACCGCCGACGCCGTCGATGCCCAACGGGCCTTCCGGGAGATGGGGTTCGACTCGGTGATGGCGGTCGAACTGCGCAACCGCCTGAACACCGCCACCGGGCTGCGCCTGGAGACCACCCTGGTCTTCGACGAACCCTCACCCACCGGCCTCCGCGACCGGCTGTTGCGCGAACTGCTGCCGCCGGACGCGGACGCGGAGGCGTCCGGCGACACGGACGACGCACAGGTGCGTGCGCTCCTGGCCACCATCCCGGTGGCCCGGATCCGCGAGTCGGGCCTCCTGGACGCGCTGCTGCGTCCGGACGACGCCGAGACCCCCCAGGAGCGGAGCGTGCCTGAGCCCGACGACCGGGTGGACGAGATCAACGCCATGGACGTCACCGCCCTCGTCCGCATGGCGACACGAACCAAGGAAGCCTGATGCGACGAACAGCGTGGAGCTCATGATGGGGACGCAGGTCGAAGAGATCGTCGAAGCGCTGCGGGCCTCTCTCGTGGAGAACGAACGACTGCGCCGACAGCATCAGCGCCTCGTCGACGAGCGGGCGGAGCCGGTCGCCGTCGTGGCGATGAGCTGTCGTCTGCCGGGCGGCGTGCGATCGCCGGAGGACCTGTGGCGCCTCGTCATGGACGGCACGGACGCCATGTCGTCCGTCCCCGACGGCCGTGGCTGGGACGTGGACTGGCTGCGCGGGCTGGGTGATGCGGGCATCACCCCTGAGGGCGGATTCGTCCACGACGCCGACGCCTTCGACGCCGCTCTGTTCGGCATCGGTCCCCGCGAGGCACTGGCGATGGACCCGCAGCAGCGGTTGCTGCTCGAGTCGTCGTGGGAGCTGTTCGAGCGGGCCGGGATCGCCCCGTCGTCCCTGCGCGGCACCGGCACCGGCGTGTTCGTGGGTGCCTCCTCCTCGGGATACAGCGCGGGGATGTACGGCGATGCCCAGGGCAGTGACAGCTACCTGCTCACGGGCGGTGCGGGCAGCGTGATCTCCGGCCGGGTCGCGTACGTCCTCGGCCTCCACGGCCCGGCGATCACGGTCGACACCGCCTGCTCGTCGTCCCTGGTCGCGATCCACCTCGCCGCCAGATCACTCCGTGACAGGGAGTGCTCGCTGGCGCTGGCGGGCGGGGTGACGGTGATGGCCACCCCAGGCGCGTTCGTCGAGTTCAGCAAACAGCGAGGACTCGCCGGCGATGGCCGCTGCAAGTCGTTCGCCGCCGGAGCCGACGGGACAGGCTGGGGCGAAGGAGCGGCCGTCATCCTCCTGGAACGTCTGTCCGACGCCCATCGGAACGGCCGGAAGGTGCTGGCCGTGCTGCGCGGCAGTGCGGTCAACCAGGACGGTGCGAGCAACGGACTGACAGCTCCCAGCGGGCCGGCCCAGCGCCGCGTGATCGCCCAGGCGCTCGCCGACGCGGAACTGACCCCGGCCGATGTGGACGCAGTGGAGGCGCACGGCACCGGCACGGTGCTCGGCGACCCGATAGAGGCCCAGGCCCTGCTCGCCGCCTACGGCCGCGACCGTCCGGCGGACCGGCCCCTGTTCCTCGGCACCGTCAAGTCGAACCTCGGGCACACCCAGGCCGCCGCCGGTGCCGTCGGCGCCATCAAGACCGTCCTCGCACTCGGGCACGGGGTTCTGCCCCGGACCCTGCACATCGACGCTCCCACCCCCCACGTCGACTGGACGGGCGGCGCGGTGTCCCTGCTGACCCGGGCCACACCCTGGCCCGACACGGGAAGGCTCCGGCGTGCGGGCGTCTCGGCCTTCGGGCTCAGCGGGACCAACGCGCACCTGATCCTCGAAGAGGCACCCGCCGACGAGCCCGCCACGGGCCCCACCACCGAGCTCCCCTTCGTTCCGTTCCTGGTGTCCGCCCGCACCGAGGAAGCTCTCAGGGGCCAGGCGACGCGACTCCTGGACCGGCTGCGCGACGATCCCGGCCTGTCCCCGACGGATCTCGGGTACTCCCTGGCCGTCTCCCGCGCGGCCCTCGACCGCAGGGCGGTGGTCCTGGCCGACGACCGCGACGGCCTCGTCCGCGGACTCACGTCCCTGTCCCGCGGCGAGGCGGCCCCGGGGCTGGTCCGGAGCGAGGACCGGGCAGGGGAAGGCCTCGCCTTCCTCTTCACCGGGCAGGGCAGCCAGCGACCGGGCATGGCGGACGAGCTGTACGCGGCCTTCCCCGCCTTCGCCGCGGCCCTGGACGCCGTCTGCGACGGGTTCGACCCGCATCTGGACACGTCCCTGCGCGTGGTGATGTCGGGCACGGACCCGGCCGAGCTGGACCGGACCGAGTTCGCCCAGCCCGCGCTCTTCGCGTTCGAAGTCGCCCTGTACAGGCTGCTGGAGAGCTGGGGAGTGTGCCCCGACGCGGTCGCCGGCCACTCACTGGGCGAGCTCGCAGCGGCGCATGTCGCGGGGGTCCTGTCACTCGAGGACGCCTGCACCTTCGTCGCGGCCCGCGGCCGGCTGATGCAGGCCATGCCGGCCGGCGGCCTGATGGTGGCCGTCGAGGCGTCCGAACAGGAGGTCCAGGACCTCATCGGTTCCGGAACCGGTGTGTCGATCGCCGCCGTCAACGGACCTGCGTCCGTGGTCCTGTCCGGTGACCGGGACGAGGTCCAGGACATCGTGACCCTCTGGACGAAGCAGGGACGCAGGCACAAGGAGCTGCGGACCAGCCACGCCTTCCATTCGGCGCACATGGACGCCATGCTGGACGATCTCCACTCGGTCGCCACGAAGCTGACCTTCCGGCCGGCGCGGACCGACCTCGTCAGCGCGACGACCGGCGCGCCCCTCACCTCGGACCAGGCGCTCAGCCCCGACCACTGGACGCGGCACGTCAGGGACACCGTCCGGTTCGCCGACGCGGTACAGCGGCTGCACGACGACCGGGTCGGCACCTTCCTGGAGATCGGCCCGGACGGCGTGCTCACCGCCCTCACCCAGGACTGCCTCGCCGGCCGGGGCGAACCGGGGCCGCCCCTCCTCGTCGCGACACAGCGGCGCGACCGCTCGCCGGTGCGCGCCCTGTTCACCGCTCTGGCCGAGCTCCACGTGCACGGCCTGCCCGTCGACTGGGCGGCGGTGTTCGCCGGACTGGACGCCCGCCTGACCGATGTGCCCACCTATGCGTTCCAGCGGCGCAGGTACTGGCCCGCCCCTCCCGTCCACACCCCCGGTCAGGCAGCCCCAGGCCAGGCGGTCGTCGAGACGGCCGAGGACACCCCGCCCGCCGAAGCCCGGGAGGCCCTGGCGGAGCGGCTGGGGGGGGG
>NZ_KL585449.1:0-6368 GCF_000721935.1 Streptomyces sp. NRRL WC-3549 | reverse complement strand
ATGTGTATAAGAGACAGGGCCGGCGCCACCCCGGCCGACCGGCACACACTGCTCCTGGAAGTCGTCACCACGTGGGCCGCTGCCGCACTGGGGCTCCCGTCGGCGGAGGAGATGGACACGGCACGGGACTTCCTGGAGCAGGGCTTCGACTCCCTGACCGCCCTGGAGCTCCGCAACAGTCTCCAAAGGGTGCTCGGGACCGAGGAGTTGTCGGCCACCCTGCTCTTCGACCACCCCACACCCACCCGCCTGGCCCGTCACCTCTCCGCCATGCTGGACGGCGACGGCGACGGCAGCGGCAACGAAGTCACGCCGCTCCCCGGGGGGCCGAGAGGCGGCATCCTGGGCTCCCTCCTCCAGCACACCCGGTCCACCGGTCAGGCAGTGGAATACGCCAAGGTGCTGATGCAGCTCGCGGCGTTCCGGGACGTCTACGACAGCGAGGCGCCACCCGCCCAGCCGGCCCCCGTGGTCCGCCTGGCGAAGGGAGACGGCCTCCCGCTCATCTGCCTCTGCACGATGTCGATGCTCTCCGGACCCCACGAATACGCGCGCCTCGCGGCGGGCTTCCGCGGGGAACGCGACGTGTACGCGCTCCCGCACCCCGGCTTCGCCGAGGGCGAGAAGCTCCCTGAGGACTTCGACGTCCTGATGCGTACACACGCCGACGCGGTCCTGCGCACGGTGGGCGACAGACCGTTCGTCGTCACCGGCCACTCCGGGGGCGCGCTGCTCGCCAACGCGCTCTCCCACGAACTGGACCGGCAAGGCCGGCCACCGGCCGCCGTGATCCTGCTGGACAGCTATCCCGCCGACAGCGAGGTGATGGCCGCCTGGATGCCCGAGCTGCTCGACGGCATGGTCGAACGTGACGACGCATACACGCCCATGGACGACTTCCGCGCCACAGCGTGGGCCGCATACCTTCCCTTCCTGTACGCGTGCCGGGCGCAGCCCGTCGACGTACCCACACTTCTGGTACGGGCCGGTGAGCCCCTGCGCGCGTGGGCGGGCGAAGGCGACTGGCATGCCGTCTGGCCCCTGCCTCACTCGGTCACCGACACCGAGGGGAACCACTTCACCATGCTCGGCGAACACGCGGGGCCCCTGGCGCACCGGATACGCGAATGGCTGACGGAGCAAGGGTGCTGAACACAAACACACCGAATCCGCACCACCCCCGTACAGGGGTAGGCGGACGATAGATAGGGGTTGCCGTCAATTCGGCCGAATCCATAGTCTGCGGACCGGAGTCGACTTGGCGAGCCCGTTCCTTCGCATCAGCTCTGCCCACGAATGGTTGAATTATGCCTGCCGAAGTCAAGCCGAAAATCGGCGACGATGCCCAGATATCGCTCGACGGCCAGGAGAAGGGTGAACTGACCCTTCTGGCCGAGCAACTGCGTGACTTCGGTCCACGCCTGAACGACGACCCCCGCTGGACTTCCGCCGCCCGGGAGCTCTCCTGCGGGCTGCCCACGAGGCTGCGCCGGACGTTGCGCCGGTTCACGTGGAACTCCGGCCGCGAGGCCATGCTCCTGGTGCGAAACCTGCCGGTCGACGTGGAGAACGTGCCCGACACGCCGTCGGTACGGGGCTCCGTCCAGCGCGGGACCACTACGCCGGCGTCCGCCCTGATGCTCATCGCCATGGCCATGGGTGAAGTGATCGCGTTCGACAAGGAGAAGACCGGCGCGCTCGTGCAGGACGTGGTCCCCGTTCCCGGAATGGAGCAATTCCAGGGGAATGCAGGATCCATCAAGCTCAACATGCACACCGAGAACGCTTTTCACGAGCACAAGCCCGACCTGGTGGGCCTGATGTGCCTGCGGAACGACCACGAGAACGTCGCCGGCCTGCGCGTCGCCTCCGTGCGCAACGCGGTTCCGCTGCTTTCCGCCCGGACCAGGGAAATTCTCCACCAGCCGCGCTTCGTGACCATGGCGCCGGCTTCCTTCGAGATCGCCGACGGCCTGGAGGAGCCCCACGGAATCCTCGCCGGCAGTTTCGAGGACCCCGATCTCAAGGTGGACTTCAGCAGCACGATCCCGTCCGACGACGAAGCCGCGCAGGCCATGACCGAGCTGGAGGGCGTCATCGAACGGGTCGCCCACACGCTGATCCTCGGCCCCGGTGACCTCGCCTTCGTCGACAACCGGCTGGCCCTGCACGGCCGTAACTCCTTCGAGCCCCGCTACGACGGCCGGGACCGCTGGCTGCAACGGGTCTTCGTCCACCTCGACTTCCGCAAGTCCCGCGTCATGCGCAGTGCGGACGGCCAGGTACTCGGCGCTGCCGAAACGGTTCGCTGACCGGACGTGACGCACCCCCGACCGACCCGAAACGAAAGAGGTATCCCCATGTCCGCGGGTGAGGACGACAACGTCTACAGCCGGCCTGTGTCGCCCACCGAGACATGGTTCCTGGTGTACCCCGAGTCGGTCCCGGGCGTCATCCAGATCGTCATCGAAGGGGACGGTCACATCGGCCACGCCGAGCTGATCGGCGCCGTCGCGACCGCGTCCCGGGCCTGCCCCGGGGCGCGGCTCACCCGGCAGGGCATGACCTGGGTAGACAGTGGCGTGGCACCGGCCGTACGGGTTCTGCCCGGTGAGCGGGTCGACCGGCACACCTTCGCCGACGCCGCCGAACTGCACAGCCCCCTGATGGGCAACGACGGAGGGCCCACCTGCGAGCTCCTGCTCCTCACGGGCGAGGAGTCGGACACCCTGATCGTGCGAGCCTTCCACGGGGTCATGGACGGCCAGGGCGTGCGCACCTGGGCGGAGGACATCTTCCGGGTACTGCGCGGCGAGGAACCCGTGGGAGCCCCCTCACGCATAACCGAGAACGAACTGATCGAGCAGGCCGGCGCCCCGGAGGAACGGGACATCACCCCTGACCTCGACTGGCCGTCCGCACTCGGTTCCCGCCCGCAGGGCCAGCACGACTTCTTCTGGCGCAGACGCACCGTCGACGGCACGCACCCCGCGCTCGTCGCCAAGATCGCCCGAACCGTCACCCAGGCGTGCGGCCTGCGCACCGGCAGGTTCCTCGTCCCGGTCGACCTGCGCAGGTACCTGCCCGGAGTCCGCTCGACCGGCAACCTCACGAACAATCCGCTGTACGAGGTGCAGGGCAACGCCGGCTGGGAGCAGGCCCACGAGCGACTGCTGGCAGTCCTGTCCACCGGTCAGGATCTGGCGGCCCGCGTCGACCCCTCACTGCCCGGCCAGGACCTGACGGAACTGCACCAGCAGATCATGGGGCTGGACGCCTACTCGGCACAGCAGGGCTGCTACAGCAGCCTGGCGACGCTCTCCCACATGGGCAGGGTCGCCCCCGCCGTCTTCAGTACGGGTTCGTTCCACGCCACCACCGTCTACTCCCTGCCCAATTCCGGTCCCCTGGGGCCACCGGAGATCAACGCGGTCGAGTTCGGCGACCGCACCGAGATCACCATCGGCTGGTACGACGGTCCGCAGACCCCGGACCGTGCGGAGGCACTGCTCGACCGCATCGAGGAGGCCCTGTCCCCGCGGGCGTACCGGGAGTGGGACGGCAACGGGACCCGGCGTGCGCTCGCCCGCCCGGGGACCGCCGTCGAGCAGTTCCACCGCCAGGTCTCCCGTACACCCGGTGCGGTCGTACTGACCGGCCCCGAGGGTGACGTGACCTTCGGTGACCTGGACCGGCGGGCGGACGCCGTCGCCGTCGCGCTGCTGGACCGGGGCATCGGACGCGACGATGTCGTGGGCCTGCTGGCCGGCCGTACGGTCGCGGCGATGGCCGCCATCTGGGGGGTGCTGAAAGCGGGTGCGGCCTACCTGCCGCTCGATCCGCAGCAACCCGATCACCGGCTCGCCGACCTGGTGGCGGATGCCGGGGCCACCGTATGCCTCGTCGAGCACACCCACGCCGAGCGCCGCTTCACCCCTGACTCAGGCTGCGACGTGGTGGTGCTCGAGACGCTGGAGCCCTCGGACCGCCGCCCCGAGGGCGTCGAGGTGCGCCCGGAGGACCTCGCGTACGTCATCTACACCTCGGGTTCGACCGGGCGCCCCAAGGGTGTGGAGATCGAGCACCGTCAGCTCGCCACCTTCATCAGCTGGGCCACCCGCGTCTACGGGGTGGATTCCACCACCCGGTTCCCGCTGTTCACCTCCCTCGCCTTCGACCTCTCCAACACCGCGATCTTCCTGCCCGTGCTGGCAGGCGGATCGATCGCGCTGGTGCCCGACGAGCCCAACCACGTGGTGCTGCGCGACATGCTGGAGAACTCCGGGGCCAACGCCCTCAAGCTCACCCCCACGCATCTGGACCTCATCGGCAGACTGGGCCTGGCCCCGGCCGGATTCCGCGCGGTGATCGCCGGCGGGGAACTCCTCCGTGGTGCCGTCGCCGACCGGGCCCAGCAGCTCTTCGGGCCGCAGTGCGGCATCTTCAACGAGTACGGCCCCACCGAGACGACCATCGGCTGTATGACGCGACGCTTCGATCCGGAGCACGACGCGGACCTGCCGTCGGTGCCCATCGGAGTCCCGACGGACAACACCCGGATCCACCTGATCGGCGGGGACGGCCGTCACGTGGCCCCGGGCGAGGTCGGTGAGATGTACCTCGCCGGCGACCAGCTGGCCCGCGGCTACCGGGGCCGGCCCGATCTCGTCCGCGAACGGTTCACGGCCCTCGCCGACGGCACCCGCGTCTACCGCAGCGGTGACCTGGCCAGAATGCTGGATTCCGGTGAACTGGAGTCCGTGGGCCGCAACGACGAGCAGGTCAAGGTGCTCGGCTACCGCATCGAGCCCGCCGAGGTCGCCAAGGCCCTGGAGGAACACCCGGCGGTGGCCACGGCCTTCGTCACCGGGCTGGTCAGGCCCGGCACCACCGACAAGGTGCTGTGCGCCTACGTGGTCCTGCGCGAAGAGGTCCCCGTGGAGCGGCTCACGGCCCACGCCGCCGGCCTTCTGCCCCGCTACATGGTGCCCACCACGACGACGGTGGTCCCTGAACTGCCCCGCACGGTCAACGAGAAGGTCGACGTCGCCGCCCTGCCGGTGCCGTTCACCGGGCCGCAGGCCGATGCCGCGGCCGCGGAGGCGAAGTCGCGCAGTGAGGTCGAGGAGGACGTTGCCAAGATCTGGGCGCGCGTCCTCGCGGTGGACGTCAACCGGCTCGGTGGCGACACGGACTTCCACGGGCTCGGGGGCGACTCCGCGACCCTGCTCGCCATGCTCGCCTCGGTCAGCGACGAGATCGTGGGCGCCCGGCGGGAGCGGGAGTTCATGGCGGCCCTGCCGGTGATCCTCGGACGGCCCACTCTCTCGAAGGTCGCGGAGATCGCCGAGCGCGCGCGTGACGGCCAGGCGGTCACAGATGGCTGACCCGGGGCGGGCGAGCATCGTCGCGATCAGCGACGTCCACGTCCGCTACGACGAGAACAGGAAGATCGTCGACGGGATCAGACCGGAGAACGACGAGGACTGGCTGATCGTCGCCGGTGACGTCGGTGAGATCGTCTCGGACATCGAGTGGGCGCTGCGCACCCTGCGCAACCGGTTCGCCAAGGTCATCTGGGCGCCGGGCAACCACGAACTCTGGACCGCCCCCGACGACCCCGTGCAACTGCGCGGCCAGCAGCGCTACCTGCACCTCGTGGACATCTGCCGCAAGCTCGGAGTGGCCACTCCCGAGGACCCGTACCCGGTGTGGGAAGGCGAGGACGGCCCCGTCGCCGTAGCACCGCTCTTCCTCCTGTACGACTACTCGTTCCGTCCTCCTGGGACGTACTCCAAGACGGCGGCGCTCCAGGTGGCCGAGGAGGCCGGGGTGGTCTGCAGCGACGAGTTCCTGCTGCATCCGGACCCCTACCCGAGCCGAGAAGCGTGGTGCCGGGCCCGTGTGCGGATCACCGAGGCACGTCTTTCGGCGCTCCCGGAGGACCTGCCCACCGTCCTGGTCAACCACTGGCCGCTCGTGCGCGAACCGACGCGGGTGCTCTGGCGGCAGGAGTTCGCGCTGTGGTGCGGAACCACGGCGACCGCCGACTGGCACACGCGGTTCCGTGCCAGGTCGGTGGTGTACGGGCACCTGCACATCCCCAGAGTGATCCACTGCGACGGCGTACCGCACCAAGAGGTCTCTCTGGGGTACCCCCGCGAATGGCAACGGCGTCAGGGCACCCCGGGCCGGCTGGTCCGGATCCTGCCGACCGTCGCCTCTCCTCACAGAGAGCCGGTGTGATGACCGTTTCGTACGAGCACCCTGCCGTAGTACCCGGATCGGCCACGCGTGGCCGGGTGGCCGAACTGCTGGCCCTGCGCGAGCAGGCGCGGCGTGGACCGAGTGACCGGGCGACCGAGGCG
>NZ_KL585448.1:14865-15142 GCF_000721935.1 Streptomyces sp. NRRL WC-3549 | reverse complement strand
CGACGGTGACCGGGGAACTCCTGGACACGGCGGGTATGGATGCCGAGTACTGGTACACCAATCTGCGCCGGACGGTTCTCCTGGAGGAGACGACCCGGGTTCTGCTGGATGCCGGGCACAGTGTGTTCGTCGAGGTCAGTCCGCACCCGGTGCTGGCCGTCGGCCTGGAGGAGACGTTCGAGGCCGCCGGCAGCGACGCGGTGGCGCTCGGGACGCTGCGCCGTGACGAGGACGAAGCCCGCCGCTTCACCACCTCCCTGGCCCAGGCGCACGTGCA
>NZ_KL585448.1:7509-14640 GCF_000721935.1 Streptomyces sp. NRRL WC-3549 | reverse complement strand
GGCCCTGTTCGCCGGCTCCGGAGCTCAGCACGTCGACCTGCCGACGTACCCCTTCCAGCATCAGAAGTTCTGGCCCGAAGCGCAGACGGCCTCCGTCTCGTCCCGCGAAGGCGATCCGCTGGACGCCCGGTTCTGGGACGTCGTCGAACGCGGCGACGCGGATGCACTGGCGGCCGATCTGGAGCTGGACGGCGCCTCGCGCTCAGCGCTGGGCACGGTGCTGCCGGCCATGTCCTCCTGGCGACGCCGGCAACGGGACGAGTCGACCGTGGATTCTTGGCGCTACCGGGTGACCTGGCAGCCGCTGACCGCCCTGCCGACCGCTTCCCTGTCCGGGACCTGGCTGCTCGTCGTACCTGAGTCAGATGCCGGCAACGAGACCGTGCACGAGACCGTGGGCGGACTGACACGCCACGGTGCCGACGTCTCGGTGTTCACCGTTCCGGCAGGAGCGGACCGCGAGTCGCTTGCCGCGCAGCTGGCCGGCGTGCCCGATCCGTCCGGGATCGTCTCCCTGCTGTCGATTCTCGCGGGGCCCGACCCGGAGCACCCGGTGATCCCGGCGGGACTCGCCGCCGACGTCGAACTCGTCAAGGCACTCGGTGACGCGGGCCGGTCCGCCCCCCTGTGGTGCCTCACCCGAAGCGCGGTCTCCGTCGGCCGCTCCGACGGCACGGTCCACACAGGCCAGGCGATGCACTGGGGCTTCGGCCGAGTGGTCGCGCTGGAGCACCCCGACCGGTGGGGCGGTCTCATCGACCTGCCTGCAATCCTGGACGACCGCGCCTGGACCCGCATCTGTGGCGTACTGACCGGCGACGCCGAGGACCAGGTCGCGGTACGGGCGTCGGGCGCCTTCGGCCGCCGACTGCAACGCGGCCGCTCGGCTCCGGGCACGGCAGGGAAGAAGTGGACCCCGCAGGGCACCGTACTGATCACTGGTGGTACCGGCGCCCTCGGTTCGTTCATCGCCCGCAGGCTCATCGGTGAGGGTGCCGAGCACGTCGTACTCACCAGCCGCCGAGGTGCCGACGCTCCCGGCGCGCCGGACCTGAAGGAAGAACTGACGGCCCTGGGCGCCCGGGTGACACTTGCCGCGTGCGACGTCGCCGACCGTGACGCGCTCGCCGCGACGGTGCGTGCGCTGCGCGATGCGGGTGACCGGGTCACGGCCGTCGTGCACGCCGCGGGTGTCGGCCAGCTCAGCGTCATCACCGAGACGAGCCCCGCCGAATACGCCGCTGTGCTCCAAGCGAAGGTCCTCGGCGCGGCCCACCTGCACGAGGTCTTCGGCGACGAGCAGCTCGACGCGTTCATCCTGTTCTCCTCGATCTCCGGCGTCTGGGGCAGTGGCGGCCAGGGCGCGTACGGCGCGGCCAACGCCTACCTCGACGCCCTCGCCCAGCAGCGGAAGGCCGCCGGGCTGGCGGCCACCGCGATGTCGTGGGGTGCCTGGGGCGGCGGCGGTATGGCCAGGGGATCGGCGGAGGAGATCCTGAACAGGCGCGGTCTGCCGGCGATGGACCCGCAGCTGGCCATCGACGCGATGCAGGAAGCGGTGGCCTCCGGCGAGACGATGCTGACCGTGGCGGACGTGCGGTGGGAGCGGTTCGCGCCCACGTTCACCGTGACCCGGCCCAGCCCTCTCCTGGAGAACCTGCCGGAGGTACGCCGTGTGCTGGCGGAGGCGGCCGAGACCGAGGCTGCGGGAATGGGCGATCTCTCCGCGTTCCAGCAGCGTCTCGCCGAGCTGCCGGAGAACGAACGCCCTGCCTTCGTAATGGAGTTGGTGCGGGGCGAGGCCGCTTCCGTGCTCGGCTTCACCGACGCGGCGGCGGTGGACGCCAACCGCGCGTTCCGCGAGCTGGGCTTCGACTCGCTGACCGCCGTGGAGGTGCGCAACCGGCTCAACGGTGCCACCGGACTGCGGCTGCCCACCACCGTGGTCTTCGACTACCCGACCGCGGGAGCACTGGCCGGGCACCTCCTCGCCGAGTCCTCCGGCCAGGGCGACGAGTCGGTCACCGGTTCCCCTGCCGTCACCGTCCTCGACGACGACCCCATCGTGATCGTGGGTATGGGCTGCCGCTTCCCCGGGGACGTCCGGACGCCGGAACAGCTCTGGGACCTCGCGGTCACCGGTACCGACGCGATCTCGGGTTTCCCCGTCGACCGGGGCTGGGGGCGTGGTGCCGACGACGGAAGCGCTCCGGCGTTCACGCCCGCCGGTGGTTTCCTCCACGGGGCCGGCGGGTTCGACGCCGACTTCTTCGGCATATCGCCGCGTGAGGCACTGGCCATGGACCCGCAGCAGCGACTGCTGCTGGAGACGTCGTGGGAGGCGTTCGAACGCGCCGGTATCGCACCGGCGTCCGCGCGGGGGACCCGCACCGGTGTCTTCGTCGGCGCCTCCTCGCAGGGATACGCCAGCGATGTCCACCAGCCGCCGGAGGGCGTCGAGGGCTATCTGCTGACGGGGACCGCCACCGCGGTCCTCTCCGGCCGGATCGCGTACTCGCTCGGGCTCGAGGGCCCCGCCGTCACCATCGACACCGCGTGTTCGTCCTCCATGGTGGCCCTGCACCTCGCCGCGCAGTCCCTCGGCCAGGGCGAGTGCTCGATGGCCCTGGTGGGCGGCGCCGCGGTGATGGCCACCCCGGCCGTGTTCGCCGAGTTCAGCAGGCAGGGCGGACTGTCCTCCAGCGGCCGCTGCAAGGCGTTCGCCGAGGCGGCGGACGGCACAGGCTGGGGCGAAGGCGTCGGCATCCTGCTGCTGGAGCGCCGGTCCGACGCCGAACGCAACGGCCACCGGATCCTGGCAGTCGTCAGGGGCAGTGCCATCAACCAGGACGGTGCGAGCAACGGCCTCAGCGCCCCCAACGGCCCCGCACAGCGACGCGTCATCCGGCAGGCACTCGCCAACGCCGGTCTGACAGCCGACCGGATCGACGCCGTGGAGGCGCACGGCACGGGCACGACACTCGGCGACCCCATAGAGGCGCAGGCCGTGCTGTCGACGTACGGACAGGACCGCCCGGCTGACCGGCCCCTGCTGCTCGGCTCCCTGAAGTCCAACATCGGCCACACCCAGGCCGCCGCCGGAGTCGCAGGAATCATCAAGATGGTGATGGCCCTGCGCCACGGGGTGCTGCCGCAGACACTGCACGTCGACGAGCCGTCCACCCACGTCGACTGGTCCTCCGGTGCCGTGGAGCTGCTCACAGAGCGGCGGGACTGGCCGGAGACCGGGCACCCCCGCAGGTGCGGCGTCTCTTCCTTCGGTGTCAGCGGTACGAACGCGCACGTCATCCTGGAGCAGGCACCGGAGCCGGCCGCCGCACCCCGCACGCCCGTCGTCGACGGACCGCTGCCTTGGACCGTGTCCGCACGCGACGAGGCGGCACTGAGCGCCCAGGCGGCACAGCTGCGCGACGCGGTACTCGCCGACCCGGACCTCGACCTCCTGGACGTCGCGCACACGCTGGCGACCGCCCGTTCCGTGCACGAACGGCGTGCGGTGATCGTCGCCGACGACAGGGAGGCCTTCCTCGACGGGCTCACCGCCCTCGCCGTCACCGGCACCGCCCCCGGACTCGTACGGGGGACGGAGACGCGCGGCAGGACAGCGGTGCTGTTCTCCGGCCAGGGGTCGCAGCGGTCCGGAATGGGACGCGAACTGTACGACGCGCATCCCACGTTCGCGGATGCCTTCGACGCGGTCTGCGCGCAGCTGGACCGCCACCTCGACCTGCCCGTCCGCGACGTGGTGTTCGACGGCGGTGAACTGCTGGACCGGACGCTGTACACCCAGTCAGGACTGTTCGCGCTCGAAGTGGCGCTCTACCGGCTCATGTCCTCGTGGGGCGTCGAACCCGACTACCTGCTCGGACACTCGGTCGGCGAGCTGTCCGCCGCCCACGTGGCGGGAGTGCTCTCGCTGGAGGACGCGGCGACGCTCGTCGCGGCACGGGGCCGGCTCATGGACGGGCTGCCCACAGGGGGCGCGATGGTCTCGCTCCAGGCGGCGGAGGGCGAGGTCCTGCCGCTGCTCACCGACGGTGTCGCGATCGCCGCGCTCAACGGGCCCCGGTCGACGGTCGTCTCGGGCGACGAAGCCGGCGTACTGGAGATCGCCGAGCACTTCGAGGCCCAGGGCCGCAAGACGAAGCGCCTGCGCGTCAGCCACGCCTTCCACTCCCCGCACATGGACGCCGTGCTCGGGGAGTTCCGTACGGTCGCCGAAGGCCTCACGTTCCACGAACCCACCCTCGCGGTCGTCTCCGACGTGACCGGGACCGTGCTGAGCGCCGAAGAGATCACGGACCCCGAGTACTGGGTGCGCCACGTGAGGGGGACGGTCCGCTTCCTGGACGGCGTACGCACCCTCCAGGAACAGGGGGTGACGGCCTACCTGGAGCTGGGCCCCGACGGTGTGCTCTCCGCGATGGCCCAGGACTGTGCCACCGACGGGGACGCGGTCTTCGTACCGGCGCTGCGTGCCGACCGCCCCGAGCCCCGGACCCTGCTGAACGCCCTCGCCGCACTCCACGTACGCGGCGCGTCCGTCGACTGGCCGCGGTACTTCGCAGGCAGCGAAGCCCGGAACATCACTCTGCCCACCTACGCCTTCCAGCACCGCAACTACTGGCTCCGGGGCGACGGCGCGGCAGGGGACGTACGCTCGGCAGGCCTCGACCCCGCCGACCACCCCCTGCTGGGTGCGGCGGTACAGATCGGTCACAGCGACGCCTACCTGTTCACCGGCCGTCTCGCGCTGGACAGCCACCCCTGGCTCGCCGACCACACCGTCCTGGGCACCGTGCTGGTGCCGGGTACCGCTTTCGTCGAACTGGCCGTCAAGGCCGGCGACGAAGTCGGCTGCGGCCACGTCGACGAACTCGTCATCGAGGCCCCGCTCGTCCTGCCCGACGAGGGAGCCGTCGCCCTCCAGCTTTGGGTGGGACCGGCCGACGCGTCCGGCCGCCGGACGCTGGAGATCCACTCGCGTGGCCTCGGCGGCCCCGAAGCCGCGTGGCTCCCTGTCGGCTGCCGAGAACCTTGACCTGCCGGCCGACCTCGCCGTCTGGCCCCCCGAAGGCGCCGTCGCCGTACCGGTCGAGGGTCTCTACGACCACCTCACGTCGATCGGGTACGCCTACGGGCCTGTCTTCCAGGGCCTGCGCTCCGCATGGCGGCACGGCGACGAGGTCTTCGCCGAGGTGGCACTGCCCGAGGCGACGGAGCCCGGGGCCGGCCGGTTCGGTCTGCATCCGGCCCTCCTCGACTCGGCCCTGCACGCCATGGGGCTCAGTACGTCGCACGACTCCACCGACGACGAGAGCGTGGGCCGCAACCGCCTCCCGTTCGCCTGGAACGGCGTGACGCTGTACGCGGCCGGCGCCGATGCCCTGCGCGTGCGGATCACCCCCAAGGACACCGACGGCGTCTCGCTGACCCTCGCCGGACCGTCCGGCGAACCGGTCGCCGCGATCGAGTCCCTGGTCCTGCGCACCGTCACGACCGCACAGCTCGACGGGGCACGGCGGGCCACGCACCACGACTCGCTGTTCCACCTCGGCTGGTCGGCCGCGCCCCTCTCCCTGGAGCTCCCGGACGCCCGTTGGGCGGTGCTCGGGGCGGACCACCTCGGGCTCGCCGAGGCGGGGGTCGGCATCGACGTCTTCCCCGGGACGGACGACCTCGCAGCCGCGCTCCTGCCGCCGGCCGTGCTGGTGTCCCTCGCGCCGCGGACGGCGGCCGAACCGACCGTGCAGCGCACCCACGACCGTACGGCGGAGGTCCTCGCCACCGTCCGGAACTGGCTGGGCGACGAGCGGTTCACCGACGTCCTGATGGTCGTCGCGACACGTGGAGCGGTCTCCCTCGACGGCGAGGACGTACCGGATCTCGCACAGACCGCGGTCTGGGGCATGCTGCGCTCCGTACAGTCGGAGGCACCCGGCAGGTTCGTCCTGGCCGACCTCGACGACACCGCCCTGTCGGCCCGCAACCTCGCCACCGCCGTGGCCACCGGAGAGCCCCAACTGGCTTTGAGGAACGGGCAGGTCCACATCCCAGGTCTGAACAGGGTGGAGGCCACCGAGCCCACCACAACCGGCGACGTCGACCCGGACGGAACGGTCCTGGTCACCGGAGCCGGCGGAGTGCTGGGCGGTCTCGTGGCGCGCCGTCTCGCCGAGCGCGGTGCGCGCCACATGCTGCTGGTCGGCCGCCGTGGTGCGGCCGCGCCGGGCGCCGGGGAACTGGCCGCGGAGCTCACGGAAGCGGGCGTGAACGTCGCTTTCGCGGCCTGCGACACCGCCGACCGGGAGGCCCTGGCGGGCGTCCTCGGCGGCATCCCCGCAGCGCACCCCCTGACCTCGGTCGTCCATGCAGCCGGAGTGGTGGACGACGGGGTCGTGGCGTCCCTGACCCCGCAGCGGCTCGCGGCCGTACTGCGGCCCAAGGTGGACGCCGCCTGGAACCTGCACGAGTTGACCGAGGCGTCGGACCTCGCGGAATTCATCCTCTTCTCCTCCGCCGCAGGCACCTTCGGCGGCCCTGGACAGGCCAACTACGCCGCTGCGAACGCCTTCCTGGACGGCCTCGCCCAGCACCGGCACGCGCGCGGCCTGCCGGCGACAGCCCTGGCCTGGGGGCCGTGGGCCGAAAGCGGCATGGCCGGCCGGATGGACGCCGCCGACATCGCCCGCATGGCCCGGTCAGGACTCGTACCACTGTCGCAGGAACAGGGCATCGCCCTGTTCGACCTCGCCCGCACGACCGGCCGGCCGACCCTCATGCCGGCCAGGCTGAGCACCGACACCGCGCAGATCCGAGCCGACGCGATGCCTCCGCTGCTGCGTGGTCTGATCCGCCTGCCCGCGAGGCGGACGGCGGAGAAGAGCGGCCGGACGGCCGAGAACGCCACCGCGCTCAAGGAGCGCCTCACCGCGGCGGGAGGAGCGGAACGCACCGGCATCCTGCTCGACATGCTGCGCACCGCGATGGCCGACGTACTGGGCCACAGTTCCGCTGCGGCCATCGTCGTCACCCGGGGCTTCCTCGAGACCGGCTTCGACTCGCTCACGGCTGTGGAGCTGCGCAACCGGCTCAACACCATGACCGGGC
>NZ_KL585448.1:5848-7289 GCF_000721935.1 Streptomyces sp. NRRL WC-3549 | reverse complement strand
AGATGTGTATAAGAGACAGCGCTCGCCCTGTACCTGCGGGACGAACTCGTCGGCGACGGCGCGGTGTCGGCCCTCTCGCTCCTCGCCGAGCTGGACCGGCTGGAAGCCACGCTCGCGGGCGTTGCGTCCGACGACGCCGACCGGGTCAGGGTGACCGAACGGCTGCGCGGACTGATGGCCGGCTGGCACGACGACGCCTCCGAGGGGACCGACGCGGGCCGGAGCCTTGAGGAAGCCACGGCCGACGAGCTCTTCGACCTCCTCGACGACGAGCTCGAATCCTCCTGACAGACCCGGCCCGGCCCGCACCCTCCTGACTGAATCCAGGCCGGCCCCGCACGTTCCTGATCGAAGCCCGACCCGCCCCGCACCTTCCTGATCGACCTCTGCAAGGAGTGACACCCCATGGCGAACGAGGAGAAGTTCCTCGACTACCTCAAGCGGGCCACGGCGGACCTGCGCGAGACTCGCCGTCGGCTGCGGGACATGGAGGACCGGGAGCGGGAGCCCATCGCGATCGTGGGCATGGGCTGCCGTTACCCGGGCGGGGTGACGAGCCCCGAGGAGCTGTGGGACCTCGTCGCCACGGGCGGGGACGGCATATCACCGTTCCCCACCAACCGGGGCTGGGACATCGAGGGAGTGTTCGACACCGACCCGACCCGTTCGGGTACCACCTATGTCCGCCAGGGCGGATTCCTGCACGAGGCGGGGGAGTTCGACCCCGGCTTCTTCGGCATCTCGCCCCGCGAGGCGTTGGCGATGGACCCGCAGCAGCGCGTGCTCCTGGAAGTCACGTGGGAGGCGTGCGAACGCGCGGGTATCGCCCCCACGTCGCTGAAGGGCAGCAGGACGGGCGTGTTCGCCGGTCTGATGTACCACGACTACATCAGCACGCTGCACACCCTGCCCGACGGCGTGGAGGGGTACCTGGGCACGGGCAACTCGGGCAGTGTCCTGTCCGGCCGGGTGTCGTACACACTCGGCCTGGAAGGGCCCGCGGTCACCGTCGACACGGCGTGCTCCTCCTCCCTGGTCGCCCTGCACCTCGCGGTGCAGGCGCTGCGGTCGGGCGAGTGCACCATGGCCCTGGCCGGTGGGGTGAGCGTCATGGCGACCCCCGGCACGTTCGTGGACTTCTCACGCCAGCGCGGTCTCTCCTTCGACGGCCGCTGCAAGTCCTTCGCCGCGAGCGCGGACGGCACCGGCTGGGCCGAGGGCGCCGGAGTCCTCGTGGTGGAGCGCCTGTCCGACGCGCTCCGGCTGGGACACGACGTACTGGCCGTCGTCCGCGGCTCCGCCGTGAACCAGGACGGGGCCAGCAGCGGCATGACGGCCCCCAACGGCCCGTCCCAGCAGCGCGTCATCCGGCAGGCACTGGCCAACGCACGGCTGGCACCGGAGCGGATCGACGCCGTCGAGGCACACGGTACGGGTACGA
>NZ_KL585448.1:4485-5586 GCF_000721935.1 Streptomyces sp. NRRL WC-3549 | reverse complement strand
GAGCCGCGGGAATGGCCCGACACGGGCGAACCGCGCCGGGTGGGAGTGTCCTCGTTCGGTGTGAGCGGCACCAACGCGCACGTCATCATCGAGGAACCGCCCGTGGTGGCCGCCGAGAGCGGAGACACACCGGCACACGAACCTCCGGTCGTGCCCTGGCTGCTCTCCGCCGCAGTCGGCCCCGGTGCGCTCGAGGCGCAGGCGAGCGCTCTGGCCGACCACGTGGAGGCGGTGGGCGCACACGCGTCCGGGGCGCTGGACGTCGGCTTTTCCCTGGCCACCGGCCGGGCGGCCCTGGCCCAGCGCGCCGTGGTGCTCGCGGACGGCCGCGACGGACTGCTCGACGGCCTGCACGCGCTGACCGCCGGACGGCCGTCCGCCGGTGTGGTGCGGGGCTCGACGGTGGACGGCCGGCTGGCGGTCCTGTTCCCGGGCCAGGGGTCGCAGTGGCCGGGCATGGGACGCGAGCTGTACGAGGCGTACCCGGCGTTCAGGGACGCCTTCGACGCCGTGTGCGCGGAGACGGACCCCCACCTCGGCCGGCCGCTCCGCGATGTCGTGTTCGGCGAGGGCGACCTGCTGGACCAGACCCGATACACACAGCCCGGAGTCTTCGCCGTCGAGGTCGCGCTCTTCCGGCTGGTCTCGTCATGGGGAGTCACCCCCGACTTCCTGATGGGGCACTCCTTTGGTGAAGTGGCCGCCGCCCACGTGGCGGGCGTGCTCTCACTCAAGGACGCGTCGACACTGGTCGTCGCCCGGGGCCGTCTGACGCAGACCATGCGGGCGGGCGGTGCCATGGTGGCCGTCGAGGCGAGCGAGGACGAGGTCCTCCCACTGCTGACCGACGGTGTGTCCATCGCCGCGCTCAACGGACACTCGTCGACGGTGGTTTCGGGTGACGAGGACACCGCACTCGCGATCGCCGCCCACTTCGAGGCGGAAGGACGCAGGACCAAGCGGCTGCGGGTCAGCCACGCGTTCCACTCCCCGCACACGGAAGAGGTGCTCGACGAGTACCGTGCGGTCGCCGCAGGGCTGACCTTCCATCCGGCCGGTATCCCCGTCGTCTCCACCGTCACTCTGTCTCTTATACACATC
>NZ_KL585448.1:950-4272 GCF_000721935.1 Streptomyces sp. NRRL WC-3549 | reverse complement strand
CCGTCACCGGCCGGCTCGCCGAGCCCGGTGAGCTGGGCGACCCGGACTACTGGACGCGTCACCTCCGCCAGGCCGTCCGCTTCCACGAGGGGATGCTGAGCCTTCAGGCACAGGGCGTCGCCACGTTCCTCGAGACCGGCCCCGGCGGCATACTGTCCGGCATCGCGCAGCAGAACCTGAACGGCGAGGGACACGCCTACGTGCCCGCTCTGCGCCGGAACCGGAACGAGCCGCAGTCACTGCTCCAGGCACTGGCGGAACTGCACGTACGCGGTTCCCACGTGGACTGGGCCTTCTGCTTCGAGGGAACCACCTCGCACCGGGTCGACCTTCCGACGTACGTCTTCCAGCACCAGGAGTTCTGGCCCCAGCCCCAGCAACACCCGCTGGGCGGCCCTGACCCGCTGGCGCCGCAGGACCCGGCTCAGGCCCGCTTCTGGGAGGCCGTCGACGGCGGCGACCCGCAGGCCCTGGCCGAGGCACTCGGTGTCGAGGACGACATGCTGTCCTCGCTCACAGACCTGGTTCCCGTCCTGACGTCGTGGCGACGGCGCCACCGTGACGAGTCGACGGTCGACTCCTGGCGCTACCGCGTCACCTGGAAGCCTCTGACGGTCACCTCCTCCGCCGGTCCGTCCGGCACCTGGCTCCTCGCGGTCCCCGTGGACCTGGCGGGGGACGAGGCGGTGACCGCTGTCGAGCGCGAGCTGGCGGCAGGCGGCGCCGACGTCGTACGGCTCCTTCTCAGCACGGACGGGAACGACCGGGCGACCGTCGCAAGCGCACTGAACGACGCCCTCGCCGAGAACGGCCCGCTCACCGGTGTCGTATCGCTGCTCGCGCTGGACGAGGAGGCGGACCGCCGCAACCCCGTACTGCCCGGCGGGCTCTGTGCCCTGCTGGCGCTGATCCAGGCCCTCATGGACCTGGAGGAGGACATACCGCTGTGGTGCGTGACGCGCGGTGCGGTGTCCATCGGGCGGTCCGAGGCCCCCGCAGGTGCCGTTCAGTCACTGACCTGGGGCCTGGGCCGGGTGCTCGGCCTGGAGCGCGCCGAGCGCTGGGGTGGCCTCATCGACCTCCCGGCGGACCCGGACACCCTCGACTCCCGGGCGTGGGCGCGCATGCGCGCCGTGCTGGCCGGGCCCGTCGGAGAGGACCAGGTCGCCCTGCGGCAGGGCGGAGTCTTCGGACGCCGGCTCGTCCGTGCCCAGGCACCCGCCGCCTCCGCGCCGTGGAACCCGCGTGGCACCGCTCTCGTCACCGGCGGGACTGGTGCGCTGGGAGCGCACGTCGCCCGGGACCTGGCCCGCCGAGGCGTCGAGCACCTCGTGCTCACCGGTCGCCGAGGACCCGCCGCCGAGGGCGCTCTCGCGCTGCACGACGAACTCGTCTCGCTGGGCGCCCGGGTGACGATCGCAGCCTGTGACGTCAGCGACCGTGACGCACTCGCCGCGCTCGTGGACCAGGTCCGGGAAGCCGACGGCCGGCCAATCGGGACGGTCGTCCACGCCGCAGGAACGACCGTCATGGCCGGGCTCGCCGAATCCGATCCCACGGACGTCGCGGAAGCCATCGCCGCCAAGGTGGCCGGCGCCGCGAACCTCGACAGCCTCTTCGGGGAGGAATCCGGCGGGACCCTCGACGCGTTCATCCTGTTCGCCTCGGGCGCCGGAGTATGGGGCGCCGCCGGACAGGGCGCCTACGCGGCGGGCAACGCCTACCTGGACGGCCTGGCGGAGCACCGGCGCAGCCGAGGGCTCCCCGCCACATCGGTCTCCTGGGGCGGCTGGTCCGGTGGCGGCATGGCCGACAGCGCCGCCCAGGACATGCTCGCCCGCCGCGGGCTCTCGGGCATGGACCCGCGGCTGGCCGTCGGAGCGCTCGTACGCGCCGTCGAGGCGGGAGAGACGTGCCTGACCGTCGCGGACATCGACTGGTCCCTGTTCGCGCCCGCGTTCACGCTGGCGCGCCCCAGGCCGCTGATCGGTGACATCCCGGAAGTGGCCGAAGCTCTGCGGGACAACGCGTCCGAGGATGGCGACCTCCGGACAGGGGCCTCCGAGGTGCTCCGCGCCCGGTTGGCCGGACTCTCCGCGACCGAGAGCATCCGTGAACTGCTCGACCTCGTGAGGGCCGAGGCCGCAGCCGTACTCGGCCACCCGTCGGCCGAGGCCGTCCCCGCCGACAGAGCCTTCCGCGATCTTGGTTTCGATTCCCTGACCGCTGTCGAGCTGCGTAACCGACTCGACAAGGCGACCGGGCTGGATCTGCCCGCAACCCTCGTCTTCGACCACCCGACGCCGGACCACATCGCCACGGGCCTGCTGGCGCCGATGCTCGGCGGCCAGGACGCCGAGGCCGTCGGATCTGATTCCGCCGTTCTCCGCTCCGACGACGACCCGATTGCGATCGTCGGCATGAGCTGCCGCTACCCCGGCGGCGTCCGGTCCCCGGAGGACCTGTGGGACCTGGTCGCCGAAGGCCGCGACGCCATCGCGGAGTTCCCGGCGGACCGGGGCTGGGATCTCGGCCGGCTGTACAGCCAGGACCGGGGCCGCCCCGGGACCACTTACTGGGACGAAGGCGGCTTCGTCCACGACGCGGGCAACTTCGACGCCGGCTTCTTCGGGATCTCGCCGCGTGAGGCGCTGGGGATGGACCCCCAGCAGCGGCTGCTGCTCGAAACCTCGTGGGAGACCTTCGAGCGGGCCGGTATCAGCCCGGCCACGGTGCGGGGCACCCGCACCAGCGTGTTCACGGGGACCAACGGCCAGGACTACGCCACGGTTCTGCTCGGCTCCCCCGACGCCGGAACGGCCTCGCTGGCCACCAGCAACGCCGCGAGTGTCGTCTCGGGCCGGCTCTCGTACACCTTCGGCCTGGAAGGGCCGGCGGTGACCGTCGACACCGCATGCTCCTCCTCGCTCGTAGCGCTGCACCTGGCGGTCCAGGCACTGCGGGCGGGGGAGTGCTCGCTGGCCTTGGCCGGGGGAGTGACGGTCATGTCGACACCGGCGGCGTTCGTGGAGTTCAGCAGGCAGGGAGCGCTGGCCTCGGACGGCCGCTGCAAGTCGTTCGCCGACGCGGCGGACGGGACGGGCTGGGGCGAGGGCGTAGGAATGCTGCTCCTGGAGCGGCTGTCGGACGCGCGGCGGAACGGACACCAGGTGCTGGCCGTCCTCCGTGGTTCTGCCGTCAACCAGGACGGTGCGTCCAACGGCCTGACGGCACCGAACGGCCCGGCCCAGCAGCGCGTCATCCTCCAGGCACTCGCTTCGGCAGGTCTGGAACCGTCGCAGGTGGACGCGGTCGACGGACA
>NZ_KL585448.1:524-698 GCF_000721935.1 Streptomyces sp. NRRL WC-3549 | reverse complement strand
GGTCACACACAGGCTTCCGCGGGTGTGGCCGGTGTGATCAAGATGGTGATGGCGATGCGGCACGGAGTGCTGCCCCGGACGCTGCACGTCGACGAACCGTCCACACACGTCGACTGGTCCGCAGGAGCGGTCGAGCTCCTGCGGGACCGGACCGACTGGCCTGAGACGGGTGAG
>NZ_KL585448.1:0-216 GCF_000721935.1 Streptomyces sp. NRRL WC-3549 | reverse complement strand
CCGGAGGCCGAGGCCGCGGAACCCTTGGTGGATGTCTCGGTGCCGGTGGTGCCGTGGGTGGTGTCGGCGAAGACGGCCGAGGCGCTCGACGCACAGGTGGAGCGGGTCTCGGGGTCCGCCGGGGACCGGGATCCGGTGGATGTCGGGTTCTCGTTGGCGACGACGCGTGCGGTGCTGGAACACCGCGCTGTGGTCATCGGTGACCGGACGGTCCGG
>NZ_KL585447.1:26614-28727 GCF_000721935.1 Streptomyces sp. NRRL WC-3549 | reverse complement strand
CAGAGATGTGTATAAGAGACAGGCAGAACACCACCCCAGCGCCCGGCACCACCCCCGACCCGGGCACCACGCCCACCGGCCCGGACGCCGACCCCGCCGGCCGTGACGCCCATCCCGCCGGCCGTGACGCCACCGCCGATCCGGACCGCGGGCATCCGGTCGACGAGACGCTCCCGCCCCTGAAGATGTTCACCAGCGGCCTGCAGCACGTGGCCGCCATGTACGCCGGGGTGGTCGCCCCGCCGATGATCGTGGGCCCCGCCGTGGGGCTGACCGCCAAGGAGACCGCCTTCCTGATGGGGGCGAGCCTCTTCACCGCCGGCATCGCCACCCTTCTCCAGACCCTCGGTTTCTGGCGCATCGGTGCCCGGCTGCCGTTCGTCAACGGCGTCTCCTTCGCCGGCGTCACCCCGATGATCGCGATCGGCAAGGACCGGGGGCACGACGGCATCGCCGTCATCTTCGGCGCGATCATGGTGGCCGGTGTCCTCGGCTTCCTCCTCGCCCCGTACTTCTGCAAACTCGTACGGTTCTTCCCGCCCGTGGTGACCGGCACCGTCATCACCCTCATCGGCGTCTCACTGCTGCCGGTCGCCTTCAACTGGTCCCAGGGCGGCGACGCCACAGCCCCGGACCACGGCTCCACGACCAACATCACGATGGCCGCCGTCACCCTCGTGATCGTGCTCGCCCTGCGCAAACTGCTGCGGGGCTTCCTCCAGCAGATCGCGATCCTGCTGGGGCTGGTCATCGGCACCCTGATAGCGATACCCGTCGGCATCACCGACTTCGGGGCACTCGGCGACGCCGGTCTGGTCGGCTTCCCGACGCCGTTCCACTTCGGCGGCCCGCAGTTCGAGACCGCCGCGATCGTCTCGATGTGCATCGTGATGCTCATCTGCATGACCGAGTCCACCGCGGACATGCTGGCCCTCGGCAAGATCGTCGGCCGGCCGGCGGACGAGCGGACCATCGAGGGCGGTCTGCGCGCCGACACGCTCGGCAGCGCGCTCAGCCCGCTCTTCAACGGCTTCATGTGCAGCGCGTTCGCCCAGAACATCGGGCTGGTCGCGATGACCAAGGTGCGCAGCCGGTTCGTCGTCGCCGCCGGCGGTGTGATCCTCGTGGTGCTCGGCCTCGTCCCCGTCGCCGCGTCCGTCATCGCCCTCGTCCCGCTGCCGGTGCTCGGCGGCGCGGGCATCGTGCTGTTCGGCTCGGTCGCGGCGAGCGGTATCCAGACCCTGGCCACCGCCGCCCTGGAGAAGGGCGAGAACGCCCTGATCGTCGCGGCGGCCGTCGGCGTCGGCCTCGTACCGATCGCCGCCCCGGACTTCTACCACGCCTTCCCGCAGGACCTGCTCGTCGTCCTGGACTCGGGCATCTCCACGGGGTGCGTGGTGGCGATCCTGCTCAACCTGGCCTTCAACCACCTGGGCCGCAGGCCGGACGCGGACGCCGCGGAGGAGGAACCGACCGCGACCGAGCAGCCCAAGGACCCGATGGTGCTGCCGGTGGTCCCCTGACCGGACGGGCCCGCGGTGCGTGTGCGGAGTCGAGCGGCGGGTCCAGATCCAGATTGCCGTCGCGCAGGAAGAGCCGCTGTGCGGTGTCCACCCGGCTGGTGTCCGAGTGCGCCTCCTCCTGCCGCATCGCCCAGACCCGGGCGTCCAGGAACGCGTCGAGGTAGGCGACCTCGTCACCGCCCCGCGACGGCGGCGCGGCCTCGGCGAGGGCTCGCTGCCGGATGGACCCGAAGCTCGTGCTGTCCTCGCCTCCTCCGTGCATGACGATGGCGTCGTAGTACGCGAACTGGCCGAGGGTGCCGAGACCGTCGTCCTTGCCCTGGCGCACCGCGGGGCCGAAGTACACCCGGTCCCGTTCGTCGTTCTGCGCCTGCTGGAACACCGGGTCCTTCGCGGCCTCGGCCCAGTCCTCGGTGAACCGGGGGTCGAGCCCGTCGTGCGAGTCGGTTCCGTCCACCGCGCGCAGGGCGGGCAGGTACGACGCGAGCACGTTGCCCGGTGAGCGGTCGGTGTACCGCTCGACCAGGGCGAGCATGTCACCGGTGCCGGAGCAGAAGCCGATGATGCCCGCGGTGTAGCCGCGGCCGTCG
>NZ_KL585447.1:24755-26371 GCF_000721935.1 Streptomyces sp. NRRL WC-3549 | reverse complement strand
TCTCCGCGCTGGAGACCAGTTGCATCGCGATGTCCTTCTTCGCGGGATCGTCGAGTCCGGTCGCGGCGGCCTCCAGGTGATGAGCGGCCGGCTGTGTGGGGGCGCCGGCGTGAGCGGTGACCGGGAGCGCCGTCAGCGCGAGCCCGAGGACGGCCACGGCGAGGACGCCGGGGCGGAGGAGACGAGTGGTGCGACGTGCGGTGCGGTTGTGGGGGTGATGCACCTGTCCTCCCAGAGGAGTGGGTCGTGTCGCTGCTCTGTTAGGAAGCTTTCCTATCAGCTGTGCGGCCGTCGGTACAGACTCCGGGACGCACGGGCCGGAAGGCCTTCGGTGCGGGGAGGGGGGATTCCCGGTACGCGGAGGCGAGGAGCCCCCGGGGGCGGGGCTCCTCGCGGGCCGTGGGGCTCAGCAGTCGAGATAGGCCACATGGATCCAGACGCCCGTGGGCCCGCCCCACAGATCGCCCATGATCCAACTGCCCTCCTGGCCGCGCGCGTTGATGTTCTGTCCGCGGTTCACGGTACCGAGGACGGGGTAGCCGGTGCCCGGGCCTCCCCGGAAGTTCACGCCGTTGTCGTTGACCGTGCAGACGAGCTGCGGTGCCGCCTGGGCGGCGGGGGCCGCGGGCAGGGGGCTCTGCACACCGTACGCGGAGGGGCTCGCGAGGAGTCCGGCGCCGGCCATGAGGACCGCCGCGGTCAGCAGCATCTTCTTGATCATCTGAAGTGTCTCCCTGAGGCTTCGGGCGAGGCACGGTCGATGTGCCTCCAACCGTGGAAACGGCCCCGCACCGTGCCGGTCACGGCCCGGCCGGCAACGACCCCGGTCGACGAGTGCGCAGGTCAGGGCGGGGCGCACCGGCGTACGCGCACCGCGGCCCGCGTGCGTCGCGAGCCCTCCGGACGGCCCTTTACGGCCGGTCGGCACTCGTTACGGATCATGGTCCGTCGATCCGGTAGCTCTCGCCGTACACCTTCCAGGCCAGCGGGGTCTCCAGTTGGAGCCTGCCCTCGTGGACGAAGACCCGCTGGGCCGTCTCCACCCGGCTGGTGTCGCTGTGCGAGGGCTCCTTGCGCAGGGCTTCCACCCGGGCGTCGAGGAAGGCGTTGAGGTAGGCCTCCTCGTCACCGCCCTCGGCCGGTGGATCGGCGGCCTCGACGGCTTCGGCCCGTATCGTGCGGAAGCCGACGGTGCCCTGGGCGTCGGCGTACCCGTGCATCACAAACGCGTCGTAGTAGATGAACTGCCCGAGGGCGCTGAGCCCGTCCGCCTCGGCCCGGGCGACCGCCGGGTCGAAGTACGACTCGTCCCGCTCGGCGTCCTGTGCCCGCCGGAACGCGGTGTCGTCCGCGGCCTCCGCCCAGGCCCCGGTGAAGGCGTCGCCCAGCCCCTCGTGCGAGTCGCCGCCCACGACCGAGCGGAGCGCCGGCAGGAAGCGCTCCAGGGCGTTGCCGGGCCGCGCCTCCGCGTACCGCTCGACGACCTTCAGCAGGTCGCCGGTGCCGGAGCAGAAGCCGATGACGCCGGCGGTGTAGCCGCGACCGTCGCCGATGTCCTCGATGTAGCCGTACTGCGCCTTCCAGTCCAGCGTGGAGTTCTCCGCGCTGGAGACCAG
>NZ_KL585447.1:17248-24554 GCF_000721935.1 Streptomyces sp. NRRL WC-3549 | reverse complement strand
AGACCAGTCGCATCGCGATGTCCTTCTTCGCGGGGTCGTCGAGCCCCTTCTCGGGTGCGTCCGGGCCGGAACCGGAACAGCCGGTCAGGGCCAGGGCCAGGATGGCGGCGAGGGCGAGGGGCTTGATCTTCACCCGCCCAGCGTGCCAGGTCAGGGGTGTGCGCCGACCGGGGGCCGACCGGCTGTAGCGTTCGGGCATGGAAGATCAGTCTGTTGTGGACCTCGGCGATGTACGGCTGGCGTACCGGACCTGGGGCGACTCGCTGGGCTCGCCCGTCGTCCTGCTGCACGGCCTGGGCGGCTCGTCGGCCGACGGGGAGGCGGCCGGGAGCCTGCTGGGGGAGGAATGGCGGGTGTACGCCGTCGACCTCCGCGGGCACGGGGAGAGCGACTGGCCGGACGCGTACGGCTTCGAGCAGATGCGGGACGACGTCCTGGAGTTCCTGGACGCGTGCGAGATCGACCGGGCCGGGATCGCCGGCCACGGGATGGGCGGGACGGTCGCCTCTCTGCTCGCGGCGGAGCACCCGGACCGGGTGGAGCGGCTGGTGCTGGTGGAGACCCCGCCGCCGTTCCCGCCCGAGCGCTGGGCCACGTTCGAGCCCGACGGGCCGGTGGACTACGACGAGAACGCCGTCCCCGCCGTCCTGGCCCAGGTCAACGACCCCGACCCCCGCCAGGAGGAGGGCCTGGGGCAGATCGTCGCGCCCACGCTGATCCTGGCCGGGGGCCCGGAGAGCACCATGCCGCAGGGGCGGCTGGCCGACATGGCGTCACTGATCCCGGACTGCCAACTGGTCACCCTGGGCGGCGGCCACCGGCCCCACCGCCGCCACCCGGACCAGGTCGCGTCCCGGATCACGGAGTTCTTCACCAGCTGAGCGCCGGTGGCGGCGGCGGGGGCGAGGGGAGGCGCCCGGCGCCGGACATAGCGGAAGGTTCTGGCCCGGCCCCTTGTCGGCGGGGGCGCCGACGTGGCATACAGGTCTGGACCAATAGCTGTCCGGATGGAAGGCGCCCCCCCATGCAACGCCCCCACGCACGCACCGCGTCGGCCTGCTCCGCCGTCTTGCTGCTGGCCACACTCACCGCCTGCGGCGGAAGCGCCGGCGCCGAGACCGACACCGAGAAGCCGACGGTGCCCACGAACGTCACGGCACAGGCGAGCAGCGCCACCTCCGTCCACGTCATGTGGGACCAGGCGTCCGACAACAAGGCGGTCACCGGCTACGAGGTCTACCAGGAGGGCGAGAAGGCCGTGTCGCTGCCCGCCACCAAGCGGATGACCGACATCGACGGGCTGACCGCGTCCACCGCCTACACCTTCACCGTCCGGGCCCGCGACGCCGCCGGGAACCTCTCCCCGCGGAGCGCCGCCGTCTCCGTCACCACCCCCGAGCCCGCACCCGACGACGAGGAGGCGCCGACCGCGCCCGCGAAGTTGCGGGGCACCGCCGACGACGGGCACACGGTCTCCCTGTCCTGGGGCGGCTCCACGGACGACGTGGGCGTGACCTCGTACGACGTCTACCAGGAGGACTCCCGGATCCACAGCGTGCCCGGCACGCAGACCACGGCCCACCTCACCGGGCTGCGCCCCGGCACCGTCTACACGTTCACCGTCCGCGCCCGGGACGCCGCCGACCACTCCTCGCCGGACAGCAACGCCCTCGACCTCACCACCCCGGCGGCCTCGGGCGCCCCCGCGAGCACGGCACCCTCCGGGCTGCGGACCGAAGTGACGGAGAAGGGAGGGGAGTTCGTGGTGGACCTCTCCTGGGACCAGCCGGAGACCGGCGGCACCATTCCCGCGTACCAGCTGTTCCTGAACGGGAAGCTGACCACCACGATCGTCTGGGGCGGCACCCCGCCGGCCGGGCGGGCCACCTACGAGCTGACCCTCAGCGACCCGCCGGGCACCCGCTACTCGCTGAAGCTCCGGCCCAAGCTCCCCGACGGCAAGTGGGGCGACTTCTCGGCCCAGCGCACGGTGGTCCTGCCGGGGTGACCGGACCGGCGCGTCCGTGCCAGGTGGCCGTCGCGTACGACCGCCGACAGCGGAGCCACCCGTACACCAGGGGCTCCGCTGTCGGCGCGTCAGCGCCCGGACGCGTAGGCGACGAAGGCGGACCAGCCGCCGGGGGTGAGCGAGAGGACGGGGCCGGTGACGTGCTCGGAGTCGCGTACGAGTACGGCCCCAGGCTGTGCGGCGACCTCCAGACAGTCGCCGCCCTCCGCGCCGCTGTAGCTGCTCTTGGACCAGTGCGGGGCCTCTGCGGCTGACGTGGTCACTTCGACGTTCACACCTCGCCCAGCGACTTTTCGATGTAGGCCAGAGACTCGCGTGGAGTGAGAGCCCTCCCCCGGATGATTCCATAGCGTGCCAACAGGGCGCGGACCTCCTCCTTGTCGCTCAGCCCGCGCCCGGTAAGACCGTCTGGGCGGAGATCGGGCCCTGAGCGGACCGGAGCGCCGCCCGGACGCGGGGCCGGGCGGCGCACTGAAGGGTGCGTCAGCCCAGCTGCTCGTACGCCGGCAGGGTCAGGAAGTCCGCGTAGTCCTCGTCCAGGGAGACCTGGAGCAGCAGGTCGTGGGCCTGCTGCCACCTGCCGGAGGCGAAGGCCTCGTCGCCGACCTCGGCGCGGATGGTGGCCAGTTCCTCGGCCGCGACCTTGCGGGCCAGGTCCGCCGTGGCGTGTTCGCCGTTCTCGAAGACCACGTCCGCGTTGATCCACTGCCAGATCTGCGAGCGCGAGATCTCCGCCGTGGCCGCGTCCTCCATCAGGTTGAAGATGGCGACGGCGCCCATGCCCCGCAGCCACGCCTCGATGTACCGGATGCCGACCGCCACGGCGTTGCGCAGTCCCTCGTACGAGGGCTTGGCGTCCAGGGTGTCGACGGCGATCAGGTCGCCCGCCGCCACCGAGACGTCCTCGCGCAGCCGGTCCTTCTGGTTCGGCTTGTCACCGAGGACCGCGTCGAAGGAGGCCATCGCGATCGGGACCAGGTCCGGGTGGGCCACCCAGGAGCCGTCGAAGCCGTCGTTCGCCTCTCGGTCCTTGTCGGCCTTGACCTTCTCGAAGGCGACCTTGTTGACCTCGGCGTCGCGCCGCGAGGGGATGAAGGCGGCCATGCCCCCGATGGCGTGCGCCCCGCGCTTGTGGCAGGTGCGGACCAGGAGTTCGGTGTACGCCCGCATGAACGGGGCGGTCATCGTGACCAGGTTGCGGTCCGGCAGGACGAACTTCGAGCCGCCGTCACGGAAGTTCTTGACGATGGAGAAGAGGTAGTCCCAGCGGCCGGCGTTCAGCCCGGAGGCGTGGTCGCGCAGCTCGTAGAGGATCTCCTCCATCTCGTACGCGGCGGTGATCGTCTCGATCAGGACGGTCGCGCGGACCGTGCCCTGCGGGATGCCGACGTAGTCCTGGGCGAAGACGAAGACGTCGTTCCAGAGGCGGGCCTCCAGGTGGGACTCGGTCTTCGGGAGGTAGAAGTACGGCCCCTTGCCGAGGTCGATCAGCCGCCGGGCGTTGTGGAAGAAGTAGAGGCCGAAGTCGACCAGGGCGCCGGGCACCGGGGTGCCGTTCTGCTGGAGGTGGCGTTCGTCCAGGTGCCAGCCGCGCGGGCGGGTGACGACGGTCGCGAGCTCCTCGGCGGGCCGGAGCGCGTAGGACTTGCCGGACCTCGGATCGGTGAAGTCGATGTTCCGGGTGTAGGCGTCGATCAGGTTGAGCTGGCCGGTGACCACGTTCTCCCACGTCGGGGCGGACGCGTCCTCGAAGTCCGCGAGCCAGACCCTGGCGCCCGAGTTCAGGGCGTTGACGGTCATCTTGCGGTCGGTCGGGCCGGTGATCTCCACCCGGCGGTCCTCCAGCGCGGCGGGGGCCGGGGCGACCTTCCAGGTGTCGTCGACCCGGATCGCCTGCGTCTCGGGAAGGAAGTCCAGCGTGGAGGTGCGGGCGATCTCGGCGCGGCGCTCGGCCCGGCGGGCGAGCAGCTCGTCGCGCCGGGGTGTGAACCGCCGGTGCAGCTCGGCCAGGAACGTGAGGGCCGCATCGGTCAGGACCTCGTCCTGCCTCGGCAGGGGTTCGGCATCGACGACGGCCAGCGGGGACGGCGCTGGTGCGGACATGAGCGGTCACTCCTTCGACGGGGCGGAGCGGCGACACCCCACGGCCGCCGGGAGGCCCGGTACGGCACGGGGCGCCAGGGCTCCGGGGTACGACGGCCGGGGGAGCCGTCCGGATCCGGAAGCGGAACCATGGGCTTCTGATCAGTGGATATTAGTTTCCTCATGGTGGAAGTTCAATGGTTTGTTGACGTCGAGATTCTCCGGGTCGACAGAACCGGTCGCGTGGTGGAGCCGGCGCGCCGCTCCGGCGGGTCCGCCCGCCGCCCGGTCCGGTGTGTGTCCGGTCCAGGGGTGTCAGTCCAGGTGCGCCAGGTCCGTGGCCGTGTCGATGTCGAACGCCCGGGCCACGTCGGCACACTCCACCAGGGTGATCGCCTCGCGATGTGTCCGCAGGTACGCCCGCGCCCCCTGGTCCCCGACGGCCGCCGCCGCGACGCCCGCCCACCGGTCGGCCCCGAGCAGCACCGGGTGGCCGCGCTCCCCGCCGTACGCCCCCGCCGCCAGCGTCGCCCGCGAACGGTAGGCGGACCGTACCCGCGCCACCGCCTCCGCGCCGATGCCGGGCTGGTCGACCAGGAGGACGAGCGCCGCGTCCGCGTCCGTACCGGCGAGCGCCGCCAGGCCCCCCCGGAGCGAGGAGCCCATGCCCTCCTCCCACGCCGGGTTCACGGTCACCGCGCACCCCGACAGATCGGCCCGCGCCCGTACCGCCGGCGCGGCGGCGCCGAGCACCACGTGGACCGGGCCGCAGCCCCCGTTGCGCAGGGCCCGTGCCGCGTGTTCGACCAGGGGGCGGCCGCGGTGCTCCAGCAGTGCCTTCGGCCGGCCGCCCAGCCTGCGCCCGCCGCCCGCGGCGAGCAGCAGCCCGGCGACCACCGGAATCCGTCGTGTCTCAGCCATGCGCCCTGGATACCACCGCCGTATTCGCACACGCGGAGGACACGTCACCCGCGGGGCCCGGCCAATTGTGTCCGCGCAGTGGCGCCGCCCACCTGTCATAGCGTTAACTTGCGGGCACCTTCGGTGACTTGTCCGCCGCTCAGGGCGGCTTCACCAGGCCGGTGCACCGGCACAAAGGCGTGCGAGGGGGAGTACTTTGTTGCGAAGTGTGGGGCAGCAGCGGTTGACCGGGACCGCCGACCCGAGGGTGGCCGCACTGCGGACGGCCGTCTCCCGTCTCCGCCGTGAACTGGCCGGCCACCCCGTGGAGTTCCCGGACCGCGGCATCGCCGAGGAGGAACTGGCCGCGCTGGACGCGATGGCGGCCGGCGGGGCGCCGGAGGTCCCGAGGCTGCGGCGTTCCCTGCTGCTGGTCGCGGGGGCGATCGGCTCGGTCAGCGCGCTGGCACCCGGGCTGCGGGACCTACGCGTCGCCGTGGACCTCTTCGGGGAGCCGCCGCGCCCACGACGCCCCTGACGACGCCCACCCGCCGGTGGGGGCACGAGGGGCGGGCGGTCAGCGGCGGATCAGGCGGCGCGCGGTGGCGGCGGCGACCGCGGAGCTGCGTGAGTCGACGCCCAGCTTCGCGTAGATGTGCACCAGATGGGACTTCACCGTGGCCTCGCTCAGGAAGAGCCGCTTGCTGATCTGCTGGTTGGACAGACCCTCGCCCACCAGCTGGAGCACTTCCAGCTCGCGCTTGGTGAGGGCCTGGGCAGGCGTCCGCATCCGGTCCATGAGGCGGTGGGCGACCGCGGGTGCGAGCGCCGTGCGCCCCGCCGCCGCCGCCCGTACGGCGGCGGCCAGCTCCTGGGGAGGCGCGTCCTTGAGGAGATAGCCGCCGGCGCCCGCCTCGACCGCGGTCAGGATGTCCGCGTCCGACTCGTACGTGGTGAGGATCAGCACCCGTGGGGCGTCCGGGGCCGCGGTGATCACCGCGGTGGCCTCCGCGCCGTGCATGCCGGAGCCGAACTGGAGGTCCATCAGGACGACGTCGAACCCGCCCGTCGCGGCGAGTTCCACCGCCCGTTCCGCCGTGGCGGCCTCCGCGACCACCTCGAAGTCCGGCTCGGTGTCCAGGACGGCCCGGAGTCCCGCCCGCACCACCGGGTGGTCGTCGGCCAGCAGCAGCCTGATCGGGTCACTCACGCGGCATCCTCCTTCTGCGCCGGGTCCGGCAGCGGCAGGGTGACGGCGATCGCCGTGCCCTGTCCCGGTGCGGACTCCACGCTGAGCGTGCCACCCGGCGCGCGGGCCCGCGCGCGCATCGCGGGCGGCCCGGAACCACCTCACCCCCGCGCCGTCCAGCCCGGCCAGGGCCGTGCTGTGGGGCCGCCGTCGCTCACCGCCCGGGCCACCGCCGGCAGCTCCGCCGGCAGGGCGTGCAGGCAGATCCGCAGACCGGGGGCGGCGGGGGTGTGGGCACGCGTGTCCCTGGTCGTTCCAGCGTGGACGCGAGGGACGCGCCGCCGGTTCAACCGGCGCCGTTGCTCGCCAGGGCCTCGGAGAGCTCCTTCGCGACCTGCTGGAGGATCGGCACGATCCGCTCCGTCGCCGCCTCCGTCACCCGGCCCGCCGGCCCCGAGATGGAGATGGCGGCGGACGTGGGGGAGTCCGGGACCGGGACCGCGAGGCAGCGGACCCCGATCTCCTGCTCGTTGTCGTCCACCGCGTAGCCCGCCCGGCGCACCTGCTCCAGCGCGTCCAGGAAGCCGTCCGGCGTGGTGATCGTCTTCTCGGTGGCCGCCGGCATGCCCGTACGGGCGAGCAGCGCGCGCACCTCGTCCGCCGGGGTGTGCGCCAGCAGGGCCTTGCCCACCCCCGTGGAGTGCGGCAGCACCCGGCGGCCGACCTCCGTGAACATCCGCATCGAGTGCTTCGACGGCACCTGGGCGACGTAGACGACCTCGTCACCGTCGAGCAGGGCCATGTTCGCCGTCTCGCCGGTCTCCTCGACCAGTCGCTGGAGGGAGGGGCGCGCCCAGGTCCCCAGCAGCCGGGACGCGGACTCGCCGAGCCGGATCAGGCGCGGGCCCAGTGCGTAACGGCGGTTGGACTGCTGGCGTACGTACCCGCACAGCACCAGCGTGCGCATCAGCCGGTGGATCGTCGGCAGCGGAAGGCCGCTGCTCGCGGAGAGTTCGCTGAGCCCGACCTCGCCCCCGGCGTCCGCCATGCGCTCCAGCAGGTCGAAGGCGCGCTCGAGGGACTGCACCTGTCTCTTATACACATCT
>NZ_KL585447.1:11119-17053 GCF_000721935.1 Streptomyces sp. NRRL WC-3549 | reverse complement strand
CCCGCCGCTGGCACCGGCGGGTTTGGAGTCGGATGTGCTGGCGTGGGACGGCGGCACGTCAACGGTCCTTTCGAAGCGGAGGCAAGGCAGCAGCCTACCGGGCCGCTCCCGATCGGCCCACTGCTCCCGTTGCGGCGTCCTTGCCGGTCAGGACCTGTTTTGTCCTGATGTCGGCTGTCAGGTCCGCCGTGTGTCCCGGGGGCGGTGGCGCCACTTCTGGACCATTCTACGTTCCGGCTGGCGAAAATGGCTTTTTACTTCGTGGAAACCGTCAATCCGTCGGCGTGGGTGGTCGGCCGGTCTTCCGGCGGGGCGGACAAGGCCTTGACGGCCTGCCCCGGCGAGTGAAGACTCCTTCAACAGTTCGTTGAATTCTTGGGCTTGAGTGAGGAGCACGGGTGGCCGAGGCACAGATGAAGGCGGACGCGAGGCTGGTGCTGCGCTCGACGCGCGTCGTCACCCCGGACGGGACCCGCGCGGCCGCGGTCCTGGTCGCCGGAGAGGTGATCGAGGCCGTTCTGCCGTACGGCACCCAGGTGCCGGGGGCGCGGGAGGAGGACTTCGGTGACGACGTGCTCCTGCCGGGCCTCGTCGACACCCACGTGCATGTGAACGACCCCGGCCGCACCGAGTGGGAGGGCTTCTGGACGGCCACCCGCGCCGCCGCGGCCGGCGGCATCACCACCCTCCTCGACATGCCGCTCAACTCCCTCCCGCCGACCACCACCGTCGGCCACCTGCGCACCAAGCGGGAGGTGGCCGCACCCAAGGCGCACATCGACACCGGCTTCTGGGGCGGCGCGGTCCCGTCCAACACCAAGGACCTGCGACCGCTGTACGAGGCCGGGGTCTTCGGTTTCAAGTGCTTCCTGTCGCCGTCCGGGGTCGAGGAGTTCCCGGAGCTGGACCAGGAGCAACTGGCCCGTGCCATGGCCGAGATCGCCGGCTTCGGCGGACTCCTCATCGTGCACGCCGAGGACCCCCGCCACCTGGTGTCCGCGCCGCAGCGCGGTGGACCCGCCTACGCCGACTTCCTGGCCTCGCGCCCGCGCGACGCGGAGAACACCGCGATCGAGGGCCTCATAGCCCACGCCCGACGGCTGAACGCCCGCGTCCACGTCCTGCACCTGTCCTCCGCCGACGCCCTGCCGCTGATCGCCGCCGCCAAACGCGAAGGCGTCCGTGTCACCGTCGAGTCCTGCCCGCACTTCCTCACCCTCACTGCCGAGGAGGTCCCGGACGGAGCGACCGAGTTCAAGTGCTGCCCGCCCATCCGGGAAGCCGCGAACCAGGACGCGCTCTGGGCGGGCCTGGCCGACGGCACGATCGACTGTGTCGTGTCCGACCACTCGCCCTGCACCACCGACCTCAAGACCCCCGACTTCGCCTCCGCGTGGGGCGGGATCTCCTCCCTCCAGCTGGGGCTGCCCGCCGTCTGGACCGAGGCGCGCCGGCGCGGTCACACGCTCGACGACGTCGCCCGCTGGATGTCCACCGCCCCCGCCGCCCTCGCCGGACTCGCCCGCAAGGGCGCCGTCGAGGCGGGGCGCGACGCCGACTTCGTGGTCCTCGACCCCGACGCGGCCTTCACCGTCGATCCCACCGAACTCCTCCACCGCAACCAGGTCACCGCCTACGCCGGCCGGACCCTGCACGGCGTGGTCCGGTCGACCTGGCTGCGCGGCCGGCGGATCGCCGCGGGAGGGGAGCCGTCCGCGCCCACCGGGCGCCTCCTCGAACGGGACCGCTGAGCCGGCCGAGCGGTATCGGCGGTCCGGGTACCGGCCGTCCGGCATCGGGCGTCCGGTGGGCGGGGGGTACGGAAGAACCGGACCGTCCGGCGCGAGGGTGCGCCGGGCATGACCGTTCTGCGGGCTTATGGCACCCTGGTCGTCGCCCGCACCCGCCCCACCCCAGGAGTCTCCATGATCTTCATCGCCGTCAAGTTCACCGTCCGCAGCGCCGAGCGGGACAACTGGCTCCCGGCCGTGGACGCGTTCACCCTCGCCACCCGCCAGGAGCCGGGCAACCTCTTCTTCGAGTGGTCCTACAGCGTGGAGAACCCGGACCAGTTCGTCCTGCTCGAAGCCTTCGCCGACGAGGCGGCGGGAGCGGCGCACGTGAACTCGGACCACTTCAAGGCGGCCATCGACACCATGTCCGAACTGGTCGCCGAGATCCCGGAGATCATCAACGTCGAGGTGCCGGGGGACGACTGGTCCCGGATGGCGGAGGTCACCCCGCGCAACCGGTGACCGGCTGACCGGGGAGGCGCCCCCTCTCGGGGCGGCCGTGGCGCTCAGAACTCCTCGTGCGTCTCCGGGTCACCGCCGAAGCGGTGCGGCGGCCGGGACCCGATCGCCGTCACCTCCCCGGGCGTCAGCTCGAACCCCGACAGGTCGAGGTTCTGCCGCTGCCGCCCGGGGTCGGCGGACTTCGGGATCGGCACCGCTCCGAGCTGGGTGTGCCACCGCAGCACCACCTGGCCGGGCGTCACCCCGTGTGCCTCGGCCGCCGCCACGACCTCCGGGGCCTCCAGGACCCGACGCCCCCGGGCCAGCGGGCTCCAGCTCTCCGTGACGATGCCCTTCGCGGCGTGCACCGCCCGCAGCTCCTCCTGGGGGAGCAGCGGGTGCATCTCGATCTGGTTCACGACGGGCAGCACCCCCGTCTCCCGCTCCAGCCGGTCCAGGTGCTCCGCGGTGAAGTTGGAGACGCCGATGGAGCGCACCAGGCCCTCCTCGCGGAGCTTGATCATCGCCCGCCAGGTGTCCACGTACTTGTCCACCTCCGGCAGCGGCCAGTGGATGAGGTACAGGTCGACGTACTCCAGGCCCAGATTGCCGCGCGACTCCTCGAACGAGGCCAGCGTCTCCTCGTAGCCGTGGTGCCGACCGGGCACCTTGGTGGTGACGAGGACGTCCTCACGGGGTACGCCGCTGCGGGCGATGCCGCGCCCGGTGCCGGTCTCGTTGCCGTAGTTCAGCGCGGTGTCCACCAGCCGGTAGCCGAGCCCCAGGGCCCCGGCGACGGCCTGCTCGGCCGCGTCGTCGTCGAGCGGCCAGGTGCCGAGGCCCACCGCGGGCAGGGTGCGGGCGTCGAGGAGGGTGTGGTCCGGGGGCGGGGTCTGGCTCATCGGGTTTCCCTTTTCGTTCGCGGTGCCGTCCCCGCCCAGCGTAGGTCCGGGCCCCGGGACCGGGGGCGTGGCGCGGCCGTCGGCGGGTGGGCCGTCGGCCGGGGCGGGACCGGTGCCCACCTGGCCCGGCTCCGGCCGGGAGCGATGATTTCCGCCCGTTTTCCTGGTCTGTACGGGTGGAAGAGCGGGCGAGGCCGCACCGAGCGGCCCCGGAGAGGACAGGAGCAGGACCATGGCGAAGCTGACTCTCACCACGTTCGTGACGCTCGACGGCGTCATGCAGGCTCCCGGCGGACCCGACGAGGACACCACGGGCGGCTTCGAGTACGGCGGCTGGCTCGTGCCGTTCGCCGACGAGGGCATGGGGGCGTTCATCGCCGAGGTCTTCGGCCGGGCCGGCGGCTTCCTCCTCGGGCGGCGCACGTACGACATCTTTTCGGCATGGTGGCCCCGGGTCACCGATCCGGACGATCCGGTGGCCTCCCGCCTCAACACGCTGCCCAAGCACGTCGTCTCGACCACGCTGAAGGACCCGCGGTGGCGGAACACCGCAGTCGTCGGCGGCGACGTGGCGGCCGAGGTCGCCCTGCTGAAGCAGCGGACCGAGGGCGAGCTGCAGATCCACGGCAGTGGCACGCTCGCCCGGTACCTGATGGGCCACGACCTCATCGACGTGTACCACCTGCTGGTCTTCCCGGTCTTCCTGGGACGTGGACGGCGGCTCTTCGGAGACGGCGGCGCTCCGGCCGCGTTCGACCTCGCGGAGTCGCGGGCGACAGCCGGCGGCGTCGCGATCCACACCTACCGCCCGGCCGGGCGGGCCCGTTTCGGGAGTTTCGCCCCCGCGGAGTGACCGCCCGGGGCACGGGCCGCCCGGAAGGAGCGGACCGCCCGCAGGGGCCGGGCGCCCCGGCCGGGCGGGGCGCTCAGGAGGCGGCGGGCAGCAGCGCGGGGTCCGCGGCGACGTCGCGCAGCCGCCCCAGGATCGCCTTCGTCGCCTTGGTGTAACCCGGCGCGTTGTCGTGGAGCACCGACTCGGCGTTCGCCAGCTCCATGAACGCGATGAGCTCGAAGGCCAGTTGGGAGATGTCCGTCTTCGCCACCAGCTCCCCGCGCGCCCTGGCCTCCTCCAGCGTCTCCTCCACGAAGGTGACCCAGCCGGTCTGCGTGGCCGCCAGGGCGTCGTGCACCTTGCCCTTGCGGGAGTCGAACTCCGCGATGGTGGCGTAGAAGAAGCAGCCGCCCCGGAACACCCGGGTCCGTGAATAGGTGAGCCAGCTCTCGCACATGCGCCACACCCGCCCCAGGCCCGGGTCGACCGACCTCGTCGGGGTGAGCACATGGTCCACAAACATGGACACCGCGGTGCGCACGGTGGCCAGTTGCAGCTCTTCCTTGGACCCGAAGAGAGCGAAGACGCCGCTCTTGCTCAGCTTCAGCTCCGTGGCCAGTCGCCCCAGCGACAGACCGTCCAGGCCCTCCGTCGAGGCGACCTGGACCGCGCGCGCCAGGACCAGCTGTCTGGTCTGGTTCCCCCGCTCGACCCGTCCGTCCGGCCGCGCTTCACCCATGTGCCAACTCCGTGTCTACGAACATCTCAAGACCGGCATTCTAGGAGGACCCGGAACCCCGGACCGGCCGCTTCCGCACGGGAGGACCTTTAGGGAGACAAGGCCGGTCCGTCCTCCGGACAGAGGTTCCCACCTGGTCCGCCTGTTCGGTGCCGTGACCGCCCGCGCCGCCGGGCCCCGGCGTGGTCCACGGGGGTGCGTCGACTGCCCGCACGGTGGTGAGGTAGGAAGGCCGCCATGACCGAACTCACTCTCCGGGCGGCACAACAGGTCCTCGACGGCCAGCCGTTCAGCTCCCTCGTCGGCGCGCGGCTCACCGGGTTCGGTGACGGCGCCGCCACGATCGAGGTCGACGTACGTGACGAACTCCGGCAGCAGAACGGCTTCCTGCACGGCGGCGTCCTGGCGTACGCCGCCGACAACTCCCTCACCTTCGCCGCCGGAAGCACCCTCGGGGCCGCCGTGCTCACCGGCGGCTTCTCCATCCAGTACATCCGCCCCGCGACCGGCCGGACCCTGAGCGCCCGCGCGACGGTCGTCCACACCGGGCGCCGGCAGGCCGTGGCACGCTGCGATCTGTACACCGTGGACGACGAGGGCGCCGAGACGCTGTGCGCGGTGGCCCAGGGAACCGTGCTCTCCGCCCGTCCGGTCTGACCGGGCGGACGTACGGTCAGCCCCCGGCGATCTCGGTCAGGCGTACCGGTCTGCGCTCCGCCCGGGAGCGTTCGCAGGCCTCGGCGACCCGCAGCGCGTGCAGTGCCTCCCGGCCGTCGCAGGGGTTCGCCAGCTCGCCCCGCACCACCCGGACGAACGCGTCCAGCTCCGCCTCGTACGCCGGGGCGAAGCGCTCCAGGAAGCCCGGCCAGGGCTTGGCGGGAGCGGGCGGGCCGTCCGGCTCCGCCGAGGTGATCGGCGTACGGTCGTCCAGGCCGACCGCCAACTGGTCGAGCTCGCCCGCGAGTTCCATCCGTACGTCGTATCCGGCGCCGTTGCGGCGGGTGGCGGTCGACGTCACCGTCGTGCCGTCGTCCAGGGTCAGCAGGGCCGCCGCCGTCGACACGTCGCCCGCGTCCCGGAACGCCGTGAGGCCGCCGTCCGAACCGGTGGCGTACACCTCCACCACCTCCCGGCCCGTCACCCACCGCAGGATGTCGAAGTCGTGCACCAGGCAGTCCCTGAACAGGCCTCCGGAGAGCGGGAGATAACCGGCCGGCGGGGGAGCGG
>NZ_KL585447.1:3797-10877 GCF_000721935.1 Streptomyces sp. NRRL WC-3549 | reverse complement strand
ATGTGTATAAGAGACAGGCCCCACCGCGCACCGCCGCCCGCGCCACGCCGTACCCCGCGTCGAAGCGGCGCATGAAACCGAGCTGGAGCACACTGCCCGCCCGCTCGACCTCCTCCAGCGCGCCCAGGGTCCCCGGAAGGTCCAGCGCGATCGGCTTCTCGCAGAAGGCGGGCAGACCCGCCCGCGCCGCCCGGCCGATGAGGTCCGCGTGCGCCGAGGTCGCCGAGGTGATGACCACCGCGTCCACCCCGGCGGCCAGGACGTCGGCGGCCGAGGCGACCACCACGGCGCCGGTCCGCTCGGCGACCCGGGCCGCGCGGACCGCGTCGGGGTCCGTCACCACCAGGGCGGCGACGTCCGGATGACGGCCCAGGACGCCCGCGTGGAAGGAGCCGATCCGGCCGGTGCCGATGAGTCCGATACGCATGCACTCAACGTGCCGCCCGCCCGACGCACTGTCAACTATATGTCCTGACAAAAAGCCGGGTGCGGTGCGGCCGCCACGCGGTACGCTCCCGTCCGTGCCCAAACCCACCGCCGACTCCGCCGCCCTGGGGCTGGGTGTGGACCGCACCAGTCCCGTCCCGCTCTACCACCAGCTGGCCCAGCAGCTGGAAGCGGCCATCGAGCAGGGCCGCCTCGCACCCGGCAGCCTCCTCGGCAACGAGCTGGAGCTCGCCGCACGGCTCGGCCTGTCCCGTCCGACCGTCCGCCAGGCGATCCAGTCACTCGTCGACAAAGGACTGATGGTGCGCCGCCGGGGCGTCGGCACCCAGGTCGTGCACAGCCGCATCAAGCGCCCGCTGGAACTGAGCAGCCTCTACGACGACCTGGAAGCCGCGGACCGGCGCCCCGCCACCCGGGTCCTGCGCAACACGGTCGAGCCCGCCCCGGCCGAGGCCGCCGCCGCGCTCGGCGTCGCCGAGGGCAGCGACGTCCACCTCGTCGAACGGCTGCGCCTCGCGCACGGCGAGCCCGTGGCCCTGCTCCGCAACCACCTGCCCCCCGGCCTGCTCGACCTGGACACCGGGCGGCTGGAGGCGACCGGGCTGTACCGGATGATGCGCTCCTCGGGCGTCACGCTGCACAGCGCCCGCCAGTCCGTCGGCGCGCGGGCCGCCACCGGTGCGGAGGCCGGGCTGCTCACCGAGCCCCCCGGGGCGCCGCTGCTGACGATGGAGCGCACCACCTTCGACGCCGGCGGCCGGGCGGTCGAATTCGGCTCCCACGTCTACCGCGCCTCCCGGTACGCCTTCGAGTTCCAGCTGCTGGCACGCCCCTGAGCCGACCCGCGCCCCCTTCGCGCCGAGTGCCGATCGGATCACGCAAAGCGACGGGGGGCTTCCTCGGTCGCACCGCCGCGCCTCCCGGGCGGCCCGACGAGGGGAGGCCGCCGGCGCGCCCGGTGCCGCCGTCGCGCCCCTGCCGGACCACGCCGGTACGGGCTCGGGGATACTTGGGCGGTCGGGCCGGGAGTCCACCGCCCCCGGCTCACCAGGCAGACACAGCGAGCAGCACAAGAAGGGCACGGCGTCGTGGCAAGGGTTCGGACAGGGGTACGCGCGATGGGCGCCGTGCTCGCAGCGGTGCTGGGAGTCTCCCTCATGGGGTGCAGCAGCACCGGCGGCAAGCGGGCGGAAGAGCGCGCGGCCAAGGAGGCCGCCGTGGGACGGTCCGCGGTGAACACACCCCGCTGGACGTTCGCCATGGTCACCCACTCGGGCGACGGCGACACCTTCTGGGACATCGTCAAGAAGGGCGCCGAGCAGGCGTCCGCCAAGGACAACATCAACTTCCTCTACATGCACAACGACGAGGGCCAGCAGCAGGCCGAGCTCGTCCAGACCGCGATCGACAAGAAGGTCGACGGGCTGATCGTCTCGCTGGCCAAGCCCGACTCGATGAAGGCCGTCGTCGCCAAGGCGGTCAAGGCCGGCATCCCCGTGATCACGGTGAACTCCGGCTCGGCCGAGTCCAAGCAGTTCGGCGCCCTCACCCACATCGGCCAGGACGAGTCGATCGCCGGCGAGGCCGTCGGGGACGAGCTCACCGCCCGGGGCCGCAAGAAGGTGCTCTGCGTCCTGCACGAGCAGGGCAACGTCGGCCACGAGCAGCGCTGCGCCGGAGCGAAGAAGACCTTCGACGGCACGATGCAGAACCTGTACGTCGACGGCACCAACATGCCCGACGTCCAGGCGTCCATCGAGGCCAAGCTCGACTCGGACAAGGGCATCGACGCCGTCGTCACCCTGGGCGCCCCCTTCGCCGCCGCCGCCGTCAAGGCCAAGCAGACCGCCGGCAGCAAGGCCGAGATCGACACCTTCGACCTCAACCGGAGCGTGGCCACCGGGCTCGCGGACAAGACGCTCGGTTTCGCCGTCGACCAGCAGCCCTACCTCCAGGGGTACGAGGCCGTGGACCTGCTCTGGCTCTACCGCTTCAACCAGAACGTGCTCGGCGGTGGCCGCCCCGTGCTGACCGGTCCGCAGGTCATCACCGCCGACGACGCCGACGAGCTGGCCGAGTACACGAATCGGGGCACCCGATGAGCACCGGAGGCCCCACGGCTTTCACGGGCGCCGACGAACGACTCCTGCACACCTCACGCCTGCGCAAGCTCCTCGGCCGTCCCGAGCTCGGCTCGGTCGTCGGAGCCGTGGCCGTCTTCGTCTTCTTCGCGCTCGTCGCCGACAGCTTCCTGCAGACGTCCAGCATCGGCACGGTGCTCTACGCGGCCTCCACCATCGGGATCATGGCGGCGCCGGTGGCGCTGCTGATGATCGGCGGCGAGTTCGACCTGTCCGCCGGTGTGATGGTCACCAGCTCCGCGCTGGTCTCCTCGATGTTCAGCTACCAGATGACGGCCAACGTCTGGGTCGGCGTCTTCGTGTCACTGCTGGTCACCCTGGGTTTCGGGGCCTTCAACGGCTTCATGCTGACCCACACCAAGCTCCCCAGCTTCATCATCACGCTCGGCACGTTCCTCATGCTGACCGGGCTGAACCTGGGATTCACCAAGCTGATCAGCGGCACCGTGTCGACCAAGGCCATCGGCGACATGGAGGGGTTCGAGTCGGCCCGCAAGGTCTTCGCCTCCTACCTCACCCTCGGGAACGTCGAGCTGAAGGTCACCATCCTGTGGTGGGCGGTGCTGGTCGCGATCGCCACCTGGATCCTGATCCGCACCCGCTTCGGCAACTGGATCTTCGCCGTCGGCGGCGAGGCCGACGCCGCCCGCGCGGTCGGTGTCCCGGTCATCCGCACCAAGATCGGGCTCTACCTGGGCGTGGCCTTCGCCGCCTGGGTCTCCGGCCAGCACCTGCTGTTCTCCTACGACGTGGTGCAGTCCGGCGAGGGCGTCGGCAACGAGCTGACGTACATCATCGCGGCCGTCATCGGCGGCTGCCTGATCACCGGCGGCTACGGCTCGGCCGTCGGGTCCGCGGTCGGCGCGGTCATCTTCGGCATGACCAGCAAGGGGATCGTCTACGCGGAGTGGGACCCCGACTGGTTCAAGTTCTTCCTGGGAGCGATGCTGCTCCTGGCCACCCTGCTCAACGCATGGGTACGCAAGCGCGCGGAGGCGACGACATGACGGCCGCCCAGGACCGGGCCACCGAGGACGGGGAGCGCCGGGCTCTCGTCGAGCTCGACCACGTCAGCAAGTTCTACGGCAACATCAAGGCCCTGACGGACGTCTCGCTGGAGGTGCACGCCGGTGAGATCTCCTGTGTCCTCGGCGACAACGGCGCGGGCAAGTCGACCCTGATCAAGATCATTTCGGGGCTGCACCAGCACGACGCCGGGACGTTCAGGGTCGAGGGCGAGGAGACCGTGCTCGCCAACCCGCGCGACGCCCTGGACCGGGGCATCGCCACGGTCTACCAGGACCTGGCCGTCGTGCCGCTGATGCCGGTCTGGCGCAACTTCTTCCTCGGCTCGGAGCCGACGAGGGGGACGGGCCCCTTCAAGCGCCTCGACGTGGCCCTGATGCGGGAGACCACCCGCAGGGAACTGCTGCGCATGGGCATCGACCTGCGCGACGTCGACCAGCCGATCGGCACCCTGTCGGGCGGGGAGCGCCAGTGCGTGGCCATCGCCCGTGCGGTGTACTTCGGGGCCAAGGTCCTCGTGCTGGACGAGCCGACGGCGGCGCTCGGCGTCAAGCAGTCCGGTGTCGTGCTCAAGTACGTGGCGGCTGCCCGGGACGCCGGTCTCGGCGTGGTTCTCATCACGCACAACCCGCACCACGCGTATCTCGTCGGGGACCGTTTCGTCCTCCTCAAGCGCGGTGCGATGTCCGGCAGCCACCTGAAGGCCGAGGTCACCCTCGACGAACTGACCCGCCAGATGGCGGGCGGCAGCGAGCTGGAGGAGCTCAGCCACGAGCTGGAGCGGGCCCCGGCGCCGGACCGTCTCGGCGGCCGTCCGACGGGCGACGACACCCCTTAGCGCACGGCCCGTCACCACCTCCTCGGGACCGTCCAGCGGATCAGGGGGCGCGGGAATGGCAGAATCGAAGGCGGCGGACGCCGTCCGCCGCCGGAGGAACGACCTCCCGGCCCCCCGATCTGCCGCAGGGACGATGAGCACGTACCGCGACTTCACCCACCGCGGCTCCGCCCGCGCCACCGTCCTGCGGACCGTCGGTACGAGGGAGCGGCGTTCACACCTCACGGCACCCAGAGTGCCCACCGTCGGCATCGACATCGGCGGTACCAAGGTGATGGCCGGCGTCGTCGACGCCGACGGCAACATCCTGGAGACCCTGCGGACCGAGACGCCGGACAAGTCCAAGAGCCCCAAGGTGGTCGAGGACACCATCGTCGAGCTGGTCCTGGACCTCTCCGACCGGCACGACGTCCACGCCGTCGGCATCGGCGCGGCGGGCTGGGTGGACGCCGACCGCTCCAAGGTGCTGTTCGCCCCGCACCTGGCCTGGCGCGACGAACCCCTCAGGGACGCGCTCGCCTCCCGGCTCGTCGTCCCCGTCATGGTGGACAACGACGCCAACACGGCCGCCTGGGCCGAGTGGCGCTTCGGCGCCGGCCGCGGCGAGGACCACCTGGTCATGATCACGCTGGGCACCGGCATCGGCGGCGCGATCCTGGAGGACGGGCACGTCAAGCGGGGCAAGTACGGCGTCGCCGGTGAGTTCGGCCACATGCAGGTGGTGCCCGGCGGGCACCGCTGCCCGTGCGGGAACCGCGGCTGCTGGGAGCAGTACAGCTCCGGCAACGCCCTGGTGCGCGAGGCGAAGGAACTGGCCGCCGCCGACTCCCCGGTCGCCCACGGCATCATCGAGCGGGTCAAGGGCAGCATCCCCGACATCACCGGCCCGCTCATCACCGAGCTGGCGCGCGAGGGCGACGCGATGTGCGTCGAACTCCTCCAGGACATCGGCCAGTGGCTCGGCGTCGGCATCGCCAACCTCGCCGCCGCGCTGGACCCCTCGTGCTTCGTCATCGGCGGGGGCGTCAGCGCGGCCGACGACCTGCTGATCGGTCCGGCCCGCGACGCCTTCAAGCGCCAGCTGACCGGGCGCGGCTACCGCCCCGAGGCCCGGATCGCCAAGGCCCAGCTCGGACCCGAGGCCGGTATGGTCGGCGCCGCCGACCTCGCGCGGCTGGTCGCGCGCAGGTTCCGCCGTACCAACCGCCGCCGGGTCGAGCGCTACGAGCGTTACGCGCAGATCTACGACCAGGCCGCGAGCACGCTCCGCAACACCCGGAACGGCACCCGTGCCGCCGACTGAGCCGCAGCCCTGCCCGTCCCACCCGGCCATCCGCACTCCGCACCGCAGCTCCGAGGGGTACCACCGACCATGACCGCCGCAGCCGGGCACCGCGTCGTGCCGTGCCAGCCCCCGTCCTCCGGGTCCCCGGGGCCCGGCGGCGACGAGGACGCCTCCTTCGACGGCCCCGCCGGCGACTCGTCCGACGGGTCTTCCGGAGGCTCCTCCGGTGGCCCCGGCGGTGGTTCCCCGGGCGGCGACGGCACCCCGCCGGAGGACCGGCGGCGGGTGTTCCGGCGCCGGCTGATCACCCTCACCATCATCGTGCTGCTCATCGGCGTCCCGGCCGGTTACCTGGTGATCTCCGCGTCGCAGAGCCGCCGCTCCGGGATGGACAAGGAGGCCGAGGCCTCGGCCCAGGGGCTGCGTGAGGACTGGCCGTCCGGGATGCAGCGCAGGATCTTCGAGCTGCCGGTGCCCGGCAACGCGGTCGGCGTCCAGTACTACGAGACGAACAACTGGAAAGCCAGCCGCATGTACCTGAAGTTCCGCACCACCTCGGCCGGGCTGGACCGGTTCCTGAGCGGCGTCGGCACCGGCCGGGCCGCCCTGGAGACGGGCAAGGTCACCATCAGCGAGCGGGACGTCAAGATCACCGGTTGGGTCTTCGGGCCGGGCGTCGACTGGGCGGGCACGGTCCACCGGAACGAGGACCCGCGGCCCACCCAGGACATCACCGTCAACATGACCGATCCGGCGTCCCCCGTCGTGTACGTGGTGTCCTCGGCGACCCCCTGACCGGAGGGCCGAGGACGGCCCGTCACCCCGCGCCGCGCACCGGGCCGGCTCCGGGGGGCTCGGCGCGGTCGTTCACGGCGCCTGCCAGCTGTGCGGGGCGTGGAAGGGATCGGGGCGCCAGGCGGTCGTGGAGCCGGGGCGGCGGGTTTCGGCCGCGGCGGTGGCCGCGGGGGCGCGGGTGAGGAACAGGACGGTCAGGGCGGCGAGTTCCTCGGGTGTGGCCGCACCCTTCTCGATGCGTATGCACGGGGTGGTCATGGGGTGGGACCTCCGTCACTGAGGGGGATTGCCGTGTTTGCGGGCCGGGCGGTCGACGTGCTTGTTCCGCAGCATCGCCAGTGAGCCGATCAGCACCTCGCGGGTCCGGGCGGGATCGATGACGTCGTCGACCAGGCCGCGTTCGGCCGCGTAGTACGGGTGCATCAGCTCCGCCTTGTACGCCTTGACCAGCTCGGCACGCTCGGCCTCGGGGTCGTCGGCCTCGGCGATCTGGCGGCGGAAGATCACGTTGGCCGCGCCCTCCGCGCCCATCACGGCGATCTCGTTCG
>NZ_KL585447.1:3016-3535 GCF_000721935.1 Streptomyces sp. NRRL WC-3549 | reverse complement strand
CGATGTACGCGCCGCCGTACGCCTTCCGGAGGATCAGCGAGATCCTCGGTACGGTCGCGTCGCAGTAGGCGTACAGCAGCTTGGCGCCGTGCCGGATGATGCCGCCGTGCTCCTGTCCTACGCCCGGCAGGAACCCGGGCACGTCGAGCAGGGTGACGATCGGGATGCTGAAGGCGTCACACAGTTGTACGAAGCGCGCGGCCTTCTCGCTCGCCTCGATGTCCAGGACACCGGCGAGGGACCGGGGCTGGTTGGCGACGACACCGACCACCTGGCCGCCGAGCCGGGTCAGCGCACAGATGATGTTGGTGGCCCAGCGTTCGTGGACCTCCAGGTACTCACCGTCGTCGACGATCTCCTCGATCACCTGCCGCATGTCGTACGGCCGGTTGCTGTCCACGGGGACCAGGTCGAGGAGTGCCTCGCAGCGCCGGTCGGGCGGGTCCTCGCTGGGCGCCGGGGGCGGTGTCTCGCGGTTGTTGCCCGGCAGCAGGGAGAGCAGGTAGCGCACCTCGTCGA
>NZ_KL585447.1:0-2782 GCF_000721935.1 Streptomyces sp. NRRL WC-3549 | reverse complement strand
TGCACGTCGGCACCGCCGAGGCCGTTCTGGGTGATCTCCTCGCCCGTCACCGCTTTGACCACGTCCGGTCCCGTGATGAACATCTGCGAGGTCTCGCGGACCATGAACACGAAGTCCGTCAGTGCGGGTGAGTACGCCGCGCCGCCCGCGCACGGGCCGAGCATCACGCTGATCTGCGGGATGACCCCGGACGCCTTGGTGTTGCGGCGGAAGATACCGCCGTAACCGGCCAGGGCGGTGACGCCTTCCTGGATGCGGGCGCCCGCGCCGTCGTTCAGCGAGACGAGCGGGGCGCCCGCGGACAGGGCCATGTCCATGATCTTGTGGATCTTGGCGGCGTGGGCCTCGCCGAGCGCGCCCCCGAAGATCCGGAAGTCGTGTGCGTAGACGAAGACGGTCCGGCCGTCGACCGTGCCCCAGCCGGTGACGACACCGTCGGTGTACGGACGCCTGGCCTCCAGGCCGAAACCGGTCGCCCGGTGCCGGCGCAGGGGTTCCACCTCGTGGAACGAGTCCTCGTCGAGCAGCAGGCCGATCCGCTCGCGAGCGGTGAGCTTGCCCTTGGCCTTCTGTGCGGCGGTGGCCTTCTCCCCGGGGCCTGCGTGCACTTGCTCCCGTATCCCGGCCAGCTCCGCGACGTGGAACCGCATGTCTCCCCTTACCCGTTGGCCGCCCCGGCCACCGGCCCGCCCGACGGCGGACCGGTGCGGACGCGGTGGCGTGGTGTCAGCTGCCGAGTCGGCGCAGAGCGTTGATCTGCAGGACGGCGAAGCCACCGACCACGGCGGCCTGGAGCAGGATCCACACGGTGCCGACGGTGTTCGCGCCGAACCAGCCGAAGGCGGCGGTGGCCGCACTGGCGACCGCCCACAGCAGGTTGGCCTCGATCACTGCCTTGGTGGCACCGGCCGACGGCGCCGGGCGGGTGGCCAGGACCGCCACGAGGACGCCGTACACGGTGAGGAAGGCGCCGATGCCGCGCAGCAGGCCGGTGTCGAGGTCGAGCAGCTCGCCCACGGGACCGGCGGCGAGCAGATAGATCAGGCCGTTCACGGTGGTCACGACGGCGTCGAGCGCGAGGACGATGCGCAGGGGGCGTGCCGCCGCCGTGCGTTCGGCCGTGTTCGCCGGGAGGGCCGAAGCCTGACTCGTGGTCATGGAGGTCTCCGAGTGGTCGAGGGGGCTGCTTCCGTGCGTTCCGTCTTCCGTGGGGATCGTCGCAATGAGGGCTGACCGGGTACTGACGGCGGGCTTACACGGTCGGGTGATCCGGCGAGGAAGCGGGCGGTTCAGGCCGGCTGGAGCACGACCCGCGCGGGGATGTCGCCGACGAGGGCCGGGTCGTGGGAGAGGATCGCGTTCTCCACCCGGCGCAGTGCGGGCGAGGGCTCGATACCGAGCTCGTCCGAGAGGTGCTGCCACATCCGGCGGTAGACATTGAGTGCGTCGGCCTGGCGGCCCGATCGGTAGAGGGCGATCATCAGCTGTTCGCAGAAGCGTTCCCGCAGGGGATGGTCGGTGTGGGCGTCATGGAGTTCGGCGAGTATCGCCGCGTGATGGCCCAGACGCAGCTCCGCGTCGAAGAGGAGTTCCATGGCCCGCATGCGGTGTTCCTCGTAGCGACCGCACGCCAACTGGCACAGGGTGCCGCCGGGGAAGTCGCCGAACACCGGACCGCGCCACATGGCGAGGGCCTCGCCGAGCATCCGGGCGGTGGCCGCCGGGTCGCCGGCCGTCGCGACCTCCGCCAGCCGCACGGTCTTGGTGAACTCGGCGGCGTCCAGCTCGCCTTCGCCGATCATGAGCCGGTAGCCGGAGGGATGGATGGTGAGCCGGGACGTCGCCCGGTCGGGCTCCAGTCCCTTCAGCTTGCGGCGCAGGCGACTGACGTGCGCCTGCAAGGCGTTGGCCTGGTTGTCCGGGACGGATTCGCCCCACATCTCCTCGACGAGGCTCTCGCCGGAGATGGACCGGCCCTCGTTCACGAGGAGTGTCTGGACAAGGGTCCGTTGGAGATCGCCGGAGATCTCCGCGGGGCCTAATGCGGTGCGGATCTGAAGCGCGCCGAGAATCGAGAAGCTCAGCATGACGTGTTCCCCCTTGGCGTTCGGACGGCGAAGACGGCTGAACACGGGTGGGGCTCGTCATGGCCGTCGGCGCCGTGGCCGGGGGGCCGCGACGGCCGGGGCGTGGCGGCATCCGGGGTCTCTGGGTCGGTCCCTGGAGCTTCCACCCGCGTTACATCCTGGCACAGAATAATTCCTTTGAGAAGGTATTTTTATCAGGGCTGGTCGCGGTGTGCGGCGGGGAGGCGGCCGACCTGGGCTGTTGCCTCGCGGGTGCCCCGGAGCGGGCCGGGAGGGGTGTGCCCGAAGAGGGTGATGGCCGGGGCCCACGCGCCTGGGGGGAGGAGGCGCGGGGCCCCGGGGCCTCTGACTGCCGCCGCCAGGTGGCGCGGCACGGTGGCCGGATCGGCGTGGTGCGGAGGTGCGGCGAGAGCGATCCCGGGCCGGGCGGGGAGTGGCGGCCGTCGGACGGAACTTCTCGCCGCCGGGGCGCGGCCTCGGGGCGAGATGCTGTGTGCGCGGTGCCGATTGCGAACGGGCCCGCCGGACGTGAACGGGCCCGCCGGGCCAGCCGGGAATTCGTCGGATCGGGACGCGTCTTCCTGCCGGAATTGCTGCGGGCGGCGGCGGTCCGTATGCGGTGCGCAGGTGAATAATGACCCGTGCGAATGCCGCGCGCCCGGCAGGCCGGTATTGATGAGGCGGAGAGGGCAGGA
>NZ_KL585446.1:29972-34579 GCF_000721935.1 Streptomyces sp. NRRL WC-3549 | reverse complement strand
GGAACCGTCAGCTCCAGCGACGTCGGCCCGTACCAGGAGCCGTAGTCCTCCAGCTGGTCGCTGTACTTGTCCCAGTAGTCCTTGTGCGTGGTCGGCAGCCAGGCGTCCGTCTGGAAGTCGATGTCGCCGCGGGCGACGCCGGAGTAGAGCGGACCCGCGTCGAGCTGGGTGATGTCCGGCGAGAAGCCGCGCTGCTCCAGGATCTCCTTCCAGAGGAAGGTGGAGGCGATGCCCTCGTCCCACGGGATGTAGCCCATGTTGATCTTCTGGCCCTTGCCGATGTCACCGGCGGCGGCCTGCGAGCCCTTGGAGTCGTCCGAGGAGCCCGCGATGTTCAGCCCGCCCGCGACGAGCGCCAGCACGACGACACCGGTCATGGCGACGGCGGTACCCGGCTTGTAGTGCGCGAACTTCAGGCGCCGCGCACCGGCGGCGGCCTTGGCGGCGGCACGCCGGCCGAGCGGGGAGACCCGCTCGTTGAGCGCGCCCGTCATCCGGTCGAGGTACATGGCGAGGATGACCACGGCGATCCCGCTCTCGGCGGCGAGGCCGACCTGGAGCTGGGTGATGGCCGCGTAGACCTTCTCGCCGAGGCCGCCGGCACCGGCCATACCGCCGATGACGACCATCGACAGGGCCAGCATGATGACCTGGTTGATCCCGGCCATGATCGTCGGAAGGGCGAGCGGCAGCTGGACCCGGGTCAGGGTGTGCTTCGGCGTGGTGCCGAAGGCCTCGGCCGCCTCGACCAGCTCGCCGTCGACCTGGCGGATGCCGAGTTCGGTCATACGGACGCCGGGCGGCATCGCGAAGACGATGGTGGCGATCACACCGGGGGTGACACCCACGCCGAAGAACATGACGCCGGGGATCAGGTAGACGAAGGCCGGCATCGTCTGCATGACGTCGAGCACCGGCCGCAGCGCGGCGCTGACCTTGCTGTTGCGGGCGGCCCAGATACCCAGGGGCACCGCGATCACGATGGTGATGACGGCGGCCACGACGACCAGCGACAGCGTGGCCATGGCCTCGTCCCACAGGGCGAGGGAGTCGATGAGCGCGAAGCCGGCGAAGGTGAGGACCGCGGGCACGATCCCGCGCAGCCAGAACGCGACGACGGCGAATATCCCGGCCATCAGCAGCGGCGCACCGCCGCCCAGGACGGCGTCGACCCCGTCGTACATCCCGCCGAGGACGGTCTTGATGGCGTCGAAGATCCAGGTGAGGTTCGACTGCAGCCAGTCGACCGCGTCCTCGACCCACGCGCCGAAGGAGAACCTAGGCACCGGCGTTCACCTTCTTGACCTCGCGCACGCCCGCCTTGCCGGCCGGCACCTTCTCGATCCGCGGTTCCTCGCCGAGGGCGGCGAGGAGCCGGGTGCGGGGCACCATGCCGATGAGTCCGCCGTCGGCGTCGGTCACGGCGACCGCGAGCCCGCTGGTCGAACAGGGGGTGAAGAGCTCGGCGACCGGTGTCTCGGCGGTCACGGTCGCGGGGGCCTCGGCCACCAGGTCCCGGTGGGAGCGGCCCTTCTCGGGCGCCTCCATGATCGAACCGGCGGTGAGCACCCGGGAGCGGTCCACGTCCTGGATGAAGGAGGCCACGTAGTCGTTGGCCGGCCGCACCAGGATGTCCTCGGCGGTGCCCTGCTGCACGATCCGGCCGTCCCGCATGACGGCGATGCGGTCGCCCAGGCGCATGGCCTCGTTGAGGTCGTGGGTGATGAAGACGATGGTCTTCTTCAGCCGCTTCTGGAGTTCCAGGAGCTGGTCCTGCATGTCGCGCCGGATCAGCGGGTCGAGCGCGCTGAAGGACTCGTCCATCAGCAGCAGGTCCGCGTCGGTGGCGAGCGCGCGGGCCAGGCCCACGCGCTGCTGCATACCGCCGGACAGCTCGTCGGGCCAGGACTTCTCCCAGCCGGCCAGACCGGTCAGCTCCAGCGCCTGGGCGGCGCGCTCCTCGCGCACGACGCGCGACACGCCCTGGACCTCCAGGCCGTACGCGGCGTTCTCCAGCACGCTCCGGTGGGGGAAGAGCGCGAAGTGCTGGAAGACCATGCTGATCTTCCTCGAGCGGACGTCACGCAGGTCGCGCGGGCTCAGGGCGGTCAGGTCCTGGCCGTCGAAGAGCACGCGGCCCGCGGTCGGCTCCAGGAGCCCGTTGAGCATCCGCAGCAGGGTGGACTTGCCCGAGCCGGAGAGGCCCATGACGACGAAAATCTGTCCCGGCTCCACGGTGAACGATGCGTCGATCACCGCTGCGGTCGTTCCGTCGGCGCGCAGCTCCTCGCGGTTCGCACCGTTCTCGAGCTTCTGCACGGCTTGATCGGGTCGTCTGCCGAACACCTTGTACAAGTGCTCGGCTTGCAGCCTTGACACATACACCTCACGCGCGTTGAACCGAAAACGGTCTGCCACCCCCTACGGCAGACCGTGGAGCGGGCGGATTCGGTCCGCAGAGCACGCGCATTGGTTGAAAAATGGACGTGGTCCGCTCCGATGGCGCGCCTGCCCCGGCTTACACGGACCAAACACATGTGTGACCCAGATCACCCTGGAAGGTCGTGGAAGCGGGAACCGCGCGCCCACGGCCCGGATCGTGTCGGAGGCGTGCGGCATGATCGGGGGCGTGACGCGACGCCTGATGCTCCTCGACACCGCCTCCCTCTACTTCCGCGCCTACTTCGGCGTCCCCGACTCGGTGCGCGCACCGGACGGCACCCCGGTGAACGCCGTGCGCGGGCTGCTCGACTTCATCGCCCGGCTGGTGCAGGACCACCGGCCGGACGAGCTGGTCGCCTGCATGGACGCCGACTGGCGTCCGCAGTGGCGGGTCGACCTGATCCCGACGTACAAGGCGCACCGGGTGGCGGCCGAGACCGCCGCCGGCCTGCCCGACGAGGAGGAGGTCCCCGACAGCCTCTCCCCTCAGGTCCCGGTCATCGAGGACGTCCTGGACGCCCTGGGGATCGCGCGGGTGGGCGTGGCCGGTTACGAGGCGGACGACGTGATCGGCACACTGGCCGGGCGGGCCGGGGGCCCCGTCGACATCGTCACGGGCGACCGCGACCTCTACCAGCTGGTCGACGACGCCCGCGGGGTGCGGGTCCTGTACCCGGTGAAGGGCGTGGGGACGCTCCAGGTGACGGACGAGGCCTGGCTGCGTGAGAAGTACGGCGTGGACGGCGCGGGGTACGTGGACCTCGCGCTGCTGCGCGGCGACCCCAGCGACGGACTGCCCGGGGTCCCCGGCATCGGCGAGAAGACGGCGGCGAAGCTGCTGGACGCGTTCGGCGACCTGGCCGGGATCATGGGCGCGGTCGACGACCCCGCCGCCCGGCTGACCCCGTCGCAGCGCAGGAGGCTGGACGAGGCGCGGGCGTACGTGGCGGTCGCGCCGAAGGTGGTCCGGGTGGCCGACGACGTGCCGCTGCCCGCCTTCGACCCCGCGCTCCCCCGGGAGCCGCGCGACCCGGCGGCCCTCGACGCCCTGGCGGCGCGGTGGGGCCTGGGCGGGTCGCTCCAGCGCCTGCTCGCCACCCTCCAGGCGTGAAGTGCTAACTTAGGTAGACCTAAGTACATCTGCGTACCCGGTTCCGCACACGCGTGGGCCCCGTCCACCGCGATCCGTACGTTTCCAGAGCAGGGAGAACCTCGTGGCAGAGCGGCCGGCCCGTCGGGCACCGAAGGCACAGGGCGCGCAGGTCGTGCGCACCGAGCAGATCACCCCGCACATGGTGCGCGTGGTCCTCGGCGGCGACGGTCTGGCGGACTTCGCCCTCGCCGGATTCACCGATCACTACGTCAAGCTGTGCTTCGCCCCGGAGGGCGCGGACTACGCCCACCCCTTCGACATGGCCCGGATCCGCGAGGAGTACCCCCGCGAGCTGTGGCCGACCACCCGTACGTACACGGTGCGCTCCTGGGACCCCGACGCGCGGGAGATGGCCGTCGACTTCGTGGTGCACGGCGAGGAGGGGCTCGCGGGCCCCTGGGCGGCCCGTGCCGTCCCCGGGGACCAGGTGACCTTCCTGGGACCCGGCGGGGGCTACGTACCCGAGGCGTCGGCCGACTGGCACCTGCTGGCCGGTGACGAGAGCGCCCTGCCGGCCGTCGCCGCCTCGCTGGAGAAGATGCCCGCGGGCGCCCTGGTGCACGCCTTCGTCGAGGTTCCGGACGCCTCGGAGGAGCAGAAGATCGTCACCCCGGACGGCGTGGAGATCACCTGGCTGCACCGTGGCGGGCGGCCCGTCGGGGAGCTGCTCGTCGCCGCGGTGAAGGAGCTGGAGTTCCCCGAGGGCGAGGTGCAGGCCTTCGTGCACGGCGAGGCGGGCTTCGTGAAGGAGATCCGGCGCCATCTGCGTCTGGAGCGGCAGATCCCGCTCCAGCAGCTCTCGATCTCGGGTTACTGGCGGCTCGGCCAGAACGACGACGCGTGGCGTGCGGTGAAGCGCGAGTGGAACGAGCAGGTGGAGCGCGAGCAGGAGAGCGCCGCGTAGCGCGCTTCCGCCGGTCCCCGGCCGGCCTCGCCGCGTAGCGCGCTCCCGCCGGTCCCCGGCCGACCTCGCCACGTAGCGCGCCCCCGCCGGTCCCCGGCCGACCTCGCC
>NZ_KL585446.1:25724-29759 GCF_000721935.1 Streptomyces sp. NRRL WC-3549 | reverse complement strand
CGCCAGGGCACCTGCCTCGGCCGCCTCCTGGTGCGCGGGCGGCGCCGCCCGGTGGTGCGACCGCCCGTGTCCGCCGCGCGCACCGCGCGGCGGACACCGCGTCAGGCCGGCAGCCGGTTGGGGTGGGACGCCCGGCGCGCCGCGGTCAGCAGGGCGTGGATCCGTGAACCGGCGTGGCCGGCGGCGGTCACCGGCGCGGCGAACGGCAGCCGGACGTCCTCGTGTCCGCCGGGGTACTCCAGCCGCAGGGTGATGCCGTACCGGTCCAGCGCGACCGGGACGGCCCGGAGCAGGCCGCGGCGCGGCTGCGGCCGTACCAGGCGCAGCAGCAGCGGGACCAGTTCGCCGCGTCCGTCCAGGAGACGGGTCAGCATGCCGGCCTCGCACACGGCGAGCGGGTCGGGGGCGGCGGCCCGCAGGTCGTCGAGGGAGACGAACGTGCGGCCCGTGCCGTCCTCCAGGACCGCCTGGCCGAACTCCATGCACGTGCTCTCCGCCGACTCCGCGTCGCAGGGGGCGGCCGGCAGCCCCGTCAGGGTGACGCGGGCGCGCAGCCGGTCGCGGACCGGGGTGGGCGCGATGTCGGTGATTTCCAGCCTGACGGGGACGCGCGCGGCGGAGGCGGCGGGAGCGTCCCCGGACGGCTCGTGCAGGTGGATGTGTCCCATCACGCCGGTGCCGTCGAGGTGGTGCACCTCGGTGGACACCCCGTCGGTCAGCACGGTCATCGAGCGGGCGGCGGCCAGGACCGATCGCATCCGTTCGGCGGGGGTCGGCTGTGCGGTGCGGCTGCCGAGGGGGCGCATCCGGTTTCTCCAATGGGCGGGCCGAGGGCGACCGGACTCCGGCCACTTAGGTATGCCTAACCTAACCCACGTGACAGGAGTGCGGACAGTCCGGGGGCCGTACGCAAAGGCGTGCGAGGATTTCCGGCCAGACGCCAATCCGTCGGGCGGGCGGCTCCGAATGACAGCACGAAACCGTCGCGTGCCCGGGAGGAACGTCCGCGTGAGAGAAGCCGTACACATCAGTGGGATCCCCTCGCCGGGGCCTGATCTGCAGGAGTTGCTCGTCCGTGTCGCCCGCGGCGACCAGGACGCCTTCACGCGGGTGTACGACCAGGTCAGCGGCCCGGTGCTCGGTCTGGTCCGGAGCGTGCTCCGCGACCCGGCCCAGTCCGAGGAGGTGGCTCAGGAGGTCCTGGTCGAGGTCTGGCGCACCGCACCGCGCTTCCAGCCCTCCCGCGGCAGCGCGATGAACTGGGTGCTGACGCTGGCCCACCACCGTGCCGTGGACCGCGTCCGCTCGGCGCAGGCCGCGGCCGTACGGGAGCACAAGGCCGCCCTGCTCGACCGGACCCCGGCCTTCGACGAGGTCTCCGAGCAGGTCGAGACCCGGCTCGAACGGGAACAGGTCCGGCGCTGTCTGCGCACGCTCTCCGAGATCCAGCGCGAGTCGGTGACCCTGGCCTACTACCGCGGACTGACCTACCGGGAGGTCGGCGAACTGCTGTCCGTCCCCTTGGGAACCATCAAGACCCGCCTGCGCGACGGACTCATCCGGCTGCGCGACTGCCTGGGGGTGAACGCATGAGCACGGCCGAACTGCACACGCTGACCGGCGCCTACGCCCTGCACGCGCTGCCGGAGGGCGAACGCCTCTCCTTCGAGAGGCATCTGGCCGCCTGTGAGGCCTGCGCCCAGGAGGTACGGGAGCTGTCGGCCACCGCCGCCCGGCTCGGCCTCGCGGTCTCGGCCACCGCGCCGCCCGCGATGCGGGAGCGGGTGCTGCGGGAGATCACGACCGTACGGCAGGAGCCGCCGTCGCACGGCCGGATCTCCCGTGCCGGGACCGCCCAGGGCCGGGCCGGCCGCTGGACGGCGTACGCGCTCGCCGCCTGTGTCGCCGCCGCCGCTGCCCAGGACGCCCGCCAGGAGGCGCGGCAGGCCCGGGAGCACAACACGCAGCTGTCGCGGGTGCTGGCGGCTCCGGATGCCAGGACCGTGTCGGCGGTGCTGGAGGGCGGCGCGCGGGGCACCGTGGTGGTCTCGCGGAGCGAGGACCGCGCGGTGTTCGCGGCCTTCGGCCTCGCCCGCCCGCCGGGCGGCAAGGTGTACCAGCTGTGGTTCGACGACGGTGGGACCATGCGGTCGGCGGGACTGCTGAGGGCCTCGGACACCGACGGGGCCGTCCTCATGGAGGGGCCGGTCGACCACGCCTCGGGCATGGGCATCACGGTGGAGCCGGCGGGCGGGTCCGCGCGGCCGACCACGCGGCCCCTGGGCCTGATGGGGTTCCCGGCCGCCTGAGGGCCGGCCTGGTGCCGTTCGGCGTGACGACGAACCGCTCGGGCGCGTCCAGGCGCTGGAGCCGGTTCATGGCGTAGCTGACGGTGACCCGGTCGGCGTCGGCCGCGCAGGACGGCATCAGGTAGTTCCAGGAGGCCGCGGTCCCCCGGCTGCGCGGCAGCAGGGCGGTGTCGGTGTGCAGCGGGGTGGGGTTGCGGGAGCGGCGGAAGGCGCCGAGGGTGCCGCGTTCCTCGTCGGTGGGGTCGGCGAGCATCCGCAGCGCCTGGTCGGGGTGGGTGGCGAGGACGACTGCGTCGTACTTCTCGGTGTCGCCGCCCGCGGTGACGATCTCCGCGCCGCCGCCGTGCCGGCGTACGGCCCTGACGGGTGTGCCGGTGCGCACGGAGTGCACCTGCGCGGCGACCCGCTCGACGTAGGCGTGCGAGCCGCCGGTGACGGTGCGCCAGGTAGGTGAGCCGCCGATCGAGAGCATCCCGTGGTGGTCGAGGAACCGGAAGAGGGGGCGGGCGGGGTAGCGCATGGCGGTCACCGGGTCGCAGGACCGGACGGCGGAGACCATCGGTTTCAGGAAGTGGGCGGTGACGTACGGGGAGTACCGGCCGCGCGCCGCGAACCGTCCCAGCGTCAGGGGCGAGGCGTCGTCGGGGCGGCCGAGCAGGGCACGGGCCGCCCGGTGGAAGCGCGGCACCTCGGTGAGCATCCGCAGGTACGGTCCGCGCAGCGCGGACCGGGGGCGGGCGAACAGTCCGGCGGCGCCCCGGGCCCCGGCGTGCTCCAGGCCGCATCCCTCGCACCGGACGGACATGCTCATCTCGGACGCCTGGGTCTCGACGCCGAGTTCGCCGAAGAGCCGGAGCAGATACGGATAGGTGCGCCGGTTGTGCACGATGGAACCCGGGTCGACGCGGTGCGTGCCGCCGTCGGACGAGGTCAGTTCGTGGGTGTGCGCGTGGCCGCCGAGGCGGGTGCCGGCCTCGTACAGCGTCACGTCGTGGTCCCGCCCCAGGACGTACGCGGCGGTCAGTCCCGCCACTCCTGCCCCCACCACCGCCGTGCGCCGCCGCTGACTCGTCATTCGGGCCCCTCCCGGTGCTCCACGTGCGTCCGGGGCGCGTTCGAGGAGACCCCTCGCGGGTCATTCGCGTCAGGGGCCCCGGCGGATTGGCCGATGATCAGACTTCCCCCGATCGGGTGAACGACCAATCCGGTGACGGGGCCCGCGCCGAAGACCCGGTGTGAGCACAGACCGATACGTTCCGCAGGAGCAGGGGGCCGGGCCGTCCGCGCCGTCCGGGGAGGCCGCGCCGTCCGGGCCCGCCCGGTGGTCGCGCGCCGCGTTCGCCGCGCTCGGCGGTGCGGTCGCCGCCTTCGCCGCCCTGTGCGTGGCCGAGCTCGTCGCCGCGGCCGTGCGTCCCGAGGCCGGTCCGGTCACGGCGGTGGGCGGGGCGGTCATCGACCGCACGCCCCCGGCCGTCAAGGACTTCGCCGTACGGAACTTCGGCACGAACGACAAGCTGGTGCTGCAGCTCGGGATCCTCGTCCTGCTGGCGTTGTCCGCCGTGGCGGTGGGACTCCTGACGCTGCGGCACCGGGCCGGGGGCGCCGCGGCCGTCCTGGTCTTCGGCGCCGCCGGGGCGGCCGCGGCGGCGGGGCGGCCGGAGGGCCGCCTCCTCGACGCGCTGCCGTCGGCCGTGGGCGCCCTCGTGGCCGCCGGCCTGCTGTACAC
>NZ_KL585446.1:18068-25466 GCF_000721935.1 Streptomyces sp. NRRL WC-3549 | reverse complement strand
CCCGCCGCGGCGGCGGCCTCGGCCGGTGCCGGGACCCTGGGCCGTCGGCTCCAGGCGTCCCAGCTGTCCGGGGCCTCGGCCTCACGCGGCGCGGTCACGCTGCCGGTGCCGTCCTCGCCCGCTCCCCCGCTCCCCCGGGGCGCCGATCTCGGGATCCGGGGCGTCGGTCCCTTCACCACTCCGAACAAGGAGTTCTACCGGGTGGACACCGCCCTGGTCGTCCCCCGGGTCGACGCGGGCGCGTGGCGGCTGCGGATCCACGGAAAGGGGGTGGCGCGACCCGTCACCCTCGGCTTCCAGGACCTGCTGGACCGGGAGCTCGTCGAACGCGACATCACCCTCACCTGCGTCTCCAACGAGGTGGGCGGCCCGTACGTCGGCAACGCCCGCTGGATCGGCGTACGCCTGGCCGAACTGCTGCGCGAGGCGGGGGTGGAGCCCCCGTCGCGGGGCGGGCCCGCCGACCAGCTCGTGGCGCGCTCGGTCGACGGGATGACGATCGGCACCCCGGTCGAGGCGGTCATGGACGGCCGCGACGCCCTGCTCGCGGTCGGGATGAACGGCGAACCCCTGCCGTTCGACCACGGCTTCCCCGTCCGGATGGTCGTCCCGGGGCTCTACGGCTACGTCTCGGCCTGCAAGTGGATCCAGGACATCGAGCTCACGACGTTCGACGCCTACGACGCGTACTGGGTGAAGCGCACCTGGGCCCGCGAGGCTCCGATCAAGACCGAGTCGCGCATCGACACCCCCCGCCCCTTCGCCTCACCGGGCGCGGGCACCGTCCCCGTCGCCGGGGTCGCCTGGGCCCAGCACCGGGGGATCGCCCGGGTCGAGGTCCGGGTGGACGGCGGCCCCTGGCACACCGCGCGCCTGGGGGCGGAGGCCGGGCACGACACCTGGCGCCAGTGGGTGTGGGAGTGGCCCGCCACCCGCGGCCACCACACCTTGGAGGTCCGCGCGACGGACCGTACCGGCGCCACCCAGACCGACGAGCGGGTCGGCACCGTCCCCGACGGCGCGACCGGATGGCACTCGGTGGTGGTCGACGTGACCTGACCCCGGCCCGCCCCGCCCTCCTCATTCCTTTCCGAAGTCCTTTCCGCACCACATGACCGACCAATCATCCCTTCAGGAGAACACCATGAGCACCCGCCACTTCCGTCGCATCGCCCTCGCCGTGTCCGCCACCGCCGTGCTCCCGCTGGCCCTCACCGCCTGCTCCGGCGACAGCGACACCTCCACGTCCGGCTCCGGCGCCGGCTCGGCGAAGGCCAGTTCCTCCAGTGCGCCGGCCGAGGAGACCATGCCGATGGACCAGCCGTTCGGTCCGGCGTGTTCGACCGTGCCGAAGGACGGCGCGGGCTCCTTCGACGGCATGGCGAAGGACCCGGTCGCGACGGCGGCGTCCCACAACCCGGCCCTGTCCACGCTGGTCGCGGCCGTCAAGCAGGCCGGCCTCGTCGACACGCTGAACAACGCCCAGGACATCACCGTGTTCGCCCCGACCGACGACGCCTTCGCCAAGATCCCGAAGGCCGACCTGGACGAGCTGCTCGCCGACAAGGAGCAGCTCACCAAGGTGCTCACCTCGCACGTGGTGGGCCAGAAGCTGACGCCGAAGCAGCTGGAGAAGGGCTCCTTCGACACCCTGGCGAAGACGAAGCTCACGACGTCGGGTTCGGACACGACGTACACCGTGAACGACTCGGCGAAGGTGGTCTGCGGCAACGTCCGGACCGCCAACGCGACCGTCTACATCATCGACACCGTGCTGATGCCGATGAACTGACCCCGGCGCGGCGTCCGTAGGCTGCCCGGATGAATCCTCGATCCCCCCGAGACCGCGTCCCCGTCCCGCCCGACCGGCGGGACGGGGGCCGCCGGGACCGTGTGCGGGGTGCCGTGGTCGGCTCCGCGGCCGGTGACGCGCTGGGCGCCCCCTTCGAGTTCGGGCCGCCCGGCGCTTTCTCCGCCCGGTTCCCGGACGGCGTGGGGACGCTGTGCGGGGGCGGCGGCTGGGACCCGGGCGAGGCGACGGACGACACGCAGATGGCGGTCCTGGTCGGGGAGTCGCTGGTCGAGTGCGGTGGGCTCGAACTGCCCGACGTCTTCGCCCGGTTCAGGCGGTGGGCGGCGGGCGACCCGAAGGACATCGGGCTGCAGACCGAGGACGTCCTGACGAACGGGGAGCCCTGGGACCTGGCGGCCGCCCTGCACTTCCAGGTCAACGCACGCGCGGCCGGCAACGGTTCGCTGATGCGTGCCTCCACCTCCGCGGTGTACTTCGCACGCCGGGGCCGGGCGGCGACCATGGCCGCCGCCCGCCGTATCGCCGCACTGACCCATGGCGACCGGGCCGCGTGGGAGGGTACGGCCGTGCTGCACGAGCTGGTCCGCGTGGCCCTGGGCGGGGCCGATCCCTTCGCGGCGGTCGAGGCGGCACTGGCGGAGGTCCATCCGGACCACCGGGCCCGGTGGTCGGCCGTACTCGCGCCCGGCTGGCACCCGGACGACGCGACCGAGTCCAACGGCGCGGTCTGGCCGTGCCTGGGCACCGCCCTCTGGGCGCTCCGCACCACCACCGGTTTCGAAGGCGCCTTGGCAGCGGCCGTCGACGTGGGCGGCGACACCGACACGGTGGCCGCGGTCACCGGGACGCTGGCGGGCGCGGTCTACGGCCTCGGCGCCGTCCCGGAGCGCTGGACGCGGACCCTGCATGTGCCGCTGCCCGGCCACGGGGACCGTGTGCTGCGGACAGCCGATCTCGTGGCACTGGCCGACCGGCTCGACGAAAGCGCGGGAATCCCCATCCCGGACATCTACACATAAGGGACACATAAGGGCACACTGGTGGGAGAGGGTGAGGACCGCACGGAGGTTGGCGCGGTCGCCCTTCCACCGTACGAAGGAGACGAAGTCCATGAGTAACGTCTCACACCGGAGTGACCTATCGAGTCACCCCGACGCCTCGGAGATGCGGGAACGCCATGACCGCGTGATGCGTGGCGGCGGCCGGAGCACCGCCCTCGCGGACGCGCCGGTGTTCCTCGCCGGTCTGTACGCCGCCGTGTCGCCCTGGGTGCTCCACTTCACGGCGAGCCAGCCGTCGCTGGTGGTGCACAACGTGGTGATCGGTCTCGCCATCGCGGTCCTGGCCCTCTGCTTCACGGCCATGCCGGAGCGGATGAGCGGGATGAGCCTGGCCATCTGCGCCCTGGGCGCCTGGCTGATCGCGTCGACCTGGATCGTGGGCCAGAGCCCCGACATGGGCGTGGTCCTCAGCAACGTGATCGTCGGAGGCCTGACGGTTGTGCTGGGGGCGGTCTGTGCGGGGGTCGCGATGATGAACAGGAAGAAGGCGTAGCCCGGCCGCCCGCCCCTGGTCCACCGCCCCCGAGGCGGCGGGCCCCCGGCAGACGGCGGCCGAGGGGCCGGAACAGCTCCGGGCCCTCGGCCACCTCATGTCCACCGGCCGGCGTGCTCAGCCCAGCGAGCTGTACGCCACCACACCCCGCAGCACCGCGTCCACCGCCTTGTGCGCGTTCTTCGCCACCGTGGAACCGCCCTCCCGGGGCGCCGCCGCCGCGATCTGGCCGAGCACGTCGATGACCTGCTTGCACCAGCGGACGAAGTCACCGGCCGGCATCTCCGCCTCGCGCAGCACCTCGTCCAGCGTCCGGCCGGAGGCCCACATGTAGACGGCCCAGGCGAAGCCGAGGTCGGGCTCGCGCTGGCCGACCCCCTCCGTCTGGCTGATCTTGAAGTCCTCCTCCAGGGCGTCGAGCCGGCCCCAGATGCGGACCATCTCGCCCATCGCCACCTTCGCCGGCCCGGAGGGCAGCTTGGGCGCGACCGCGTCGTCGGCCTGGCGGGCCTCGAAGACGAGCGCCGAGACGCAGGCGGCCAGTTCGGCCGGGTTCAGCCCCTCCCAGACCCCGTCGCGCAGGCACTCGCTGGCCAGCAGGTCGAGCTCCCCGTAGAGCCGGGCCAGGCGCCGGCCGTTCCCGGTGACCTCGTCGCCGCGCAGGTAGTCGAGCTCGGTCAGGAGCGCGACGATCCGGTCGAAGGTGCGGGCGATGGTGTTCGTCCGGCCCTCGATGCGCTTCTCCAGCTGGCGGGTGTCCCGCTGGAGCCGGTGGTACCGCTCGGCCCACCGCGCGTGGTCCTCGCGCTCGTCGCACCCGTGGCAGGGGTGGGCGCGCAGCTCCGTGCGCAGCCGGGCGATCTCCCGGTCGTCGGCCGCGGCCGAGCGCTGCCTGCGGTGCCGCCCCGGATCGACGTGACCGGCCTTGCTCCGCAGCGCGGAGGCCAGGTCGCGGCGCGACTGGGGCGAGCGCGGGTTGAACGACTTGGGCACCCGCATCCGCTCCAGCGCCTCGACCGGCACCGGGAAGTCGATCTGGGCCAGCCGCTTGACCTGCCGCTCGGCGGTCAGCACCAGCGGGCGCGGCCCGTCGTGGTACTCCAGCCCGCGGTGGCCGTTGGTCCGCCCCGCGGGCAGTCCCGGGTCGAGGACCAGGGCGAGCCCGGCGAACTTCCCGGTGGGGACGTGGATGACGTCGCCCGGCTTCAGCTTCTCCAGGGACGACATCGCGGCGGCCCGCCGCTGTGCCGCCCCCTGCTTGGCCAGCTCCGTCTCACGGTCCTTGAGGTCGCGGCGCAGCCGCGCGTACTCCTCGAAGTCCCCGAGGTGGCAGGTCATGCCCTCCCGGTATCCCTCCAGCCCCTCCTCGTTGCGCTGGACCTGGCGGGAGATACCGACCACGGACCGGTCCGCCTGGAACTGGGCGAACGAGGTCTCCAGCAGCTCACGCGACCGGTGTCGCCCGAACTGGTGGACGAGGTTGACGGCCATGTTGTACGAGGGCCGGAAGCTGGACCGCAGCGGATAGGTACGGGTGCCCGCGAGGCCCGCGAGAGCGGTCGGGTCCATGCCCCGCTGCCACAGCACGACCGCATGGCCCTCGACGTCGATGCCGCGGCGCCCGGCCCGGCCGGTCAGCTGGGTGTACTCGCCCGGGGTGATGTCGGCGTGCTGCTCGCCGTTCCACTTGACGAGCTTCTCCAGCACCACGGAGCGGGCGGGCATGTTGATGCCGAGCGCCAGCGTCTCCGTGGCGAAGACGGCCTTGACCAGGCCCCGCACGAACAGTTCCTCGACGACCTCCTTGAAGGTCGGCAGCATGCCGGCGTGGTGGGCGGCGACGCCCCGCTCCAGCCCTTCGAGCCACTCGTAGTAGCCGAGGACGTGGAGGTCCTCGGCGGGGATGGACGCGGTCCGCTCCTCGACGATCTCCCGCACCAGCCGGCGCTTGTCCTCGTCGTTGAGCCGCAGCCCGGCCTGCAGACACTGCTGGACGGCCGCCTCGCAGCCGGCCCTGCTGAAGATGAAGGTGATAGCGGGCAGCAGCCCCTCGGCGTCGAGCCGGTCGATGACCTCGGGCCTGGCCGGGGTCCAGATCCGGCTGCGCTGCCGCCGCTCGCGCTCCCGGTCCGCCTCGCGGACCATCTTCCCCCGGCGGCGCTCACGCGGGTTGTACCCGCGCTGGTTCTCCATGCGGGCGAGGCGGACCAGATCCGGGTTGACCTCGCGGCGGCCGGTGCCCCGGCCACCGTGGTCGCTCTCCTCCTCGAAGAGGTCGTACATCCGGCGCCCGGCCATGACGTGCTGCCACAGCGGGACCGGGCGGTGCTCGGAGACGATCACCTGCGTGTCGCCGCGCACGGTGTCCAGCCAGTCGCCGAACTCCTCGGCGTTGGAGACCGTCGCCGAGAGGGAGACCAGGGTCACCGACTCCGGCAGGTGGATGATCACTTCCTCCCACACGGCGCCGCGGAACCGGTCGGAGAGGTAGTGCACCTCGTCCATCACCACGTGTCCGAGGCCGACGAGCGCCTGGGAGCCCGCGTACAGCATGTTGCGCAGCACCTCGGTGGTCATGACGACCACGGGCGCGTCCGCGTTGACGCTGTTGTCACCGGTCAGCAGGCCGACCTTGTCCGCGCCGTAGCGCCGGACGAGGTCGGCGAACTTCTGGTTGGACAGCGCCTTGATGGGCGTGGTGTAGAAGCACTTGCGGCCCTGTTCCAGGGCCAGGTGCACGGCGAACTCGCCGACGATCGTCTTGCCCGACCCGGTGGGGGCGGCGACCAGCACGCCCTTGCCCGCCTCCAGCGCCGTGCACGCCTCGATCTGGAACGGGTCCAGCGGGAAGTCGTACAGGTCGCGGAAGGGACCGAGGGCCGTGGCCGCTTCGGCCGCACGGACCCGGGACGCCTGGTATCGCTCAGCTGGTGAGAGGTCCTCTGTCATCTTGCGTACGAGCCTACCCGCCGGGTACGACAGTCAGCCCGGTCTTATTCTTCAGCCCGCCAGGACGCGGACGGCACCGGGCACGCAGGTGGCCGTGAGCGGGAGGGCGCCCAGTGGCTCGCCGTCCGCGTAGGCGGTGACCCCGGCCGCCGCCAGCTCGATCGAGGAGACCCGGTGCACGCTCACCACGGGGTGGTCGAGGTGGGTCCCTCTGTACACGCGGGGGAAGACCCTGAGCAGCGTGGTGCGGCTGCACGCGCCGACCACGGTCACGTCGAAGAGCCCGTCGTCCATGACGGCGTCCGCGCAGATCCGCATGCCGCCCCCGTACGCCGTGCCGTTGCCCACGGCGATCAGTGTGGCCTCGATCTCCCGGACCGGGCCGCCGTCCAGCCGGAGCCGGTACGGGACGGGCCGGAAGGCCGCCAGCTCGGCCACGATCGCCAGGTCGTACTTGAACCGGCCGCCGGCCCAGCGCATCCGGTTCCCCCGGTCGTTGACCCGGGAGTCGAACCCGGAGGCGAGGACGGAGCCGAACCATCGCTCCCCGACCCGGCCGAGGTCGATCTCGCGTGCCGTACCCGCCTTGAGCACCTCGGCGGCCAGCCGCCCCGCCGCGGCCGGGTCGCGCACCGGCAGGCCGAGGGCGCGGGCGAAGTCGTTGCCGGTCCCGACGGCGACGGCCCCGAGCGGGGTCGAGGTGCCGGCGACCGCCTGGAGGGCGAGGGACATCATGCCGTCCCCGCCCACGGCTATCAGGGCACCGGTCCCGCCGGCCACCGCCTCCCGGGCCCTTCGCAGGGCGTCGTCGGCGTCCTCGCCGAGCACGGTACGCACGGAGAAACCGGCGTCCCGCAGCGCGGAAGCGGCCGGCTGCGCGGCACGCGCGCCCCGGCCGCTTCCCGCTGTGGGGTTGACGAAAAGGGTGATCTCGCTGGTCACCAGCGGGACCTTACAAGGTCAGGTGATGTCGTCGTAACCGTTGAGCCGATGGGACCGCCCGCCGTCCGCGTCGCCGCCCGCCTGCTCGGGCAGGGCCGCCCGCGCGGAGGAACCGCCCGCCGGGCCGATCGGCTCGGGGG
>NZ_KL585446.1:16091-17885 GCF_000721935.1 Streptomyces sp. NRRL WC-3549 | reverse complement strand
GCTCGGGGGTGAGGTCCAGCTGCGAGGCCTCGTCGTCGTCGAGTCCGGCGTCGGGGTTGTTCTTCCGCCGGCGCTTGTCGTTGAGGAGGGAGAAGCCGACGGCGATGAAGTACAGCACCGCGAGCGGCCCGGCCAGCAGGATCATCGAGAGGGGGTCGCCGCCCGGGGTCGCGATCGCCCCGAAGGCGGTGAGGCCGACGATCATCCCGCGCCACCAGCGCAGCATGCGGGCGCCGCTGAGGACGCCCGTGATGTTCAGCAGTATCAGCAGCAGCGGGAGTTCGAAGGCCAGCCCGAAGACGATCACCATGCGGGTGATCAGGTCCAGGAAGTCGTCGAGCGGCAGCAGGTTCTTCACGTTCTCGGGTGTGAAACCGAGCATGATCTCCGCGGTCTGCGGCAGGATCGCGTACGCCAGGTAGGCGCCCGCGACGAAGAGCGGGACGCCGGCGGCCACGAAGGCCATCGAGTAGCGCTTCTCCTGCTTGTGCAGGCCCGGGGCGACGAACGCCCACAGCTGGTACAGCCACACCGGGGTGGCCACGAGCACGCCCGCCATGAGCGAGACCTTCAGCGCGATGGTGAAGGGGGACAGCAGACCGTTCGTGGTCATCTCCGCGCACGGCCGGCCGTTGATCATGGTCACGGCGCCGTTCTTGCAGCCCACCGAGGACAGGATCGGGTCCATCAGGAACTCGAAGATGTCCCGGTAGACGAAGGCTGCCGCGATGACGGCGACCACGATGGCCAGGACCGACTTCAGCAGCCGGTTGCGCAGCTCACGCAGGTGATCGAGGAGGGGCATCCGCCCCTCGTCGTCCTTCTCCTGCTTGCGGGCAGACTTGAGCAACCCACTTCCCTCGTCTCGTGCGGCAGCCGTCGGCGGTGCGGGTCGGCCGTCAGCTCTGGGTGGTGGGCTTGGGCTCGTTCACCGGGCGGGAGCTGGTGACGTCCCCGGGGGCGGCCTGGATCGTGCGCGCGGAGGCGGCCGGCGGCGCGGTGTCCGCGGCGGTCTCCGTGGTGGGCGCCGCAGTGTCCCCGTCGTCCTTCTTCATCGCCTTGGCCTCGCTCTTGAGGATGCGGGCCGACTTGCCGAGCGAACGCGCCATGTCAGGAAGCTTCTTGGCACCGAAGAGAAGCAGGATGACAGCGATGATCAGAACGATCTCGAGGGGCTTCAGATTGCCGATCATGTGCGACTTCCTTCTCACTGAGGCGACTGGAGGGTGGGCTCGCTACCCGTACGGCCGGACTCACGTCCGGCCCTCGCGCTGGCAGCGATCGTAACCCGCAGGGGTAAACGCCGGGCAATGTCCGTGCGTACTCCCGTTCGCGGCCCGCACCTCCCTGCCGGGGCCACTCCAGCAGCGTACCTTCCGCCATGGCGGATCCGGGAGGCCCCGTTCCCGCTATCGCAGTGCCTCACCGGTGCCGGCGAGGGTGGTGGCCGCCCGTTCGAGGTCCTCCGCCGCCCGGTTGATCCGCTGCGTGGTCGCGGCGACCTGTCTGCCGAGCCGTTGCGCCTCGACGAAGACCTTGACGGCCAGGACACCGAGCACGGCCATGCCGAGGAATCCCAGAGCGATGGCGAGCATGGGCCAGAACATGGACGGGGCCTCGGAGTTCTCTCGTTGCTGTGCGGGTCACCGGGCGGCCGTGTGCAGACGCAGCGTCCGCACCCCGCCACCGATGAGAAGTTCCACGATGCGCTCCCCGGCCGGTTTGCGGACGGCCGAGTCGCACTCGGGACACGTGAAGGAGTAGAAGGTCGTACGGCGGCTGGCGCCTATCGCC
>NZ_KL585446.1:15008-15872 GCF_000721935.1 Streptomyces sp. NRRL WC-3549 | reverse complement strand
CAGCGCCTCCGCGCCGAGCTCGAACCGCCCCCGGCAGTGGGGGCAGGCCGCCCTGAACCGTACGGCGGCGGGGACCGGAACGGGAACGGGCCCGGGGTGCGTGCGCGATGGGGCGGTCATGTGACGTCCGTCTCCTGTGTACACCGGTGGCCGCCGCTCAGAGCGCGCCGTCGTAGGCGGCCAGCGCCTCACGGGCGGCCTGCCGGGCGCTCTCGGCCAGGTCGCCGGGGGCGGTGATACGGCCCTCCCCGCCGAGCCGCAGGGCGAGCCGGCGCAGCGAGGCGGGGTCGGGGGTGCGCAGGGTGACGCGCAGGCCGCCGTCGGGCAGTTCCTCAGCGCTGTCGTGCGGGTAGTACTCGGCGACCCACCGGCCGCCGGGGCCCACCTCGATCACGACCTCCGGGTCCTCGGCCGCCGGCTGCACCAGGCCTTCGGAGAGGTCGCGCAGTTCCAGCTCGGGCGGTGCGGAGGGGGCGTCCAGGAGCCGGATCTCGGCGACCCGGTCGAGCCGGAAGGTGCGCCGCGCCTCACTGAGACGGCACCAGCCCTCCATGTAGGTGTGGCCGACGGCGAACAGCCGGATCGGGTCCACCTCGCGCTCGGTGAGCTCGTCGCGCGCGGGCGAGTAGTAGCGCAGCCAGAGCCGGCGCCGCTCGGAGATGGCCCGGTCGACGTCGGCGAAGACCCCGCCCTCGGACTCGAAGGTGACCGAGAGCCGCGAACTGGCGGCACCCACCTCACCGGCCGCCGTCTCCAGCTTCGCGGTCGCCCGCACCAGCGCCTGCCGGTCGCTCTCCCGCAGGCCGGGCAGGGTGGCCACGGCGCGGGCCGCGACGAGCAGCGCGGTCGCCTCGTCGGCGGCCA
>NZ_KL585446.1:13470-14829 GCF_000721935.1 Streptomyces sp. NRRL WC-3549 | reverse complement strand
GCCCAGCCGCAGCGGCTCGGCGACGTCGTCCGGGTTGTGCCACCAGATCCGGTCGCCGTCGGTGTCGATGTCGAGGAGGTCGCCGCCGCGGAAGCTGGTCCCGCACATCGGCAGCACGTCGAGGTCGGAGATCAGCTCGTCCTCGGTGATCCCGAAGGCCCGGGCCACGTCCTGGACGTGCGCGCCGGGACGCTCCCGCAGATAGGTCACCAGGGAGAGCATCCGCCGGGTCTGGTCGATCGCGTTCGTGGCCACGAGTACGGGTCCCCCTCAGTCCTTGGCCACGGCGCGCAGCCGGTCCACCACGTCGGCCCGCAGGTCGGCGGGCTCGCTGACGACGACGTCGGGCCCGAATTCGACGAGCCAGGCGTCCAGTCCGTGTCCGTACGGGATCTCCAGCTCGTCCCAGCCGTCGCCGAGCTCCCGTACGGCCGTGGCGCGGGCACGCAGCGGGTAGCCGGCGCCCGCACGCAGTCTGATCCTGGCGGTCCGGGTCGCGGTCTCCCCCGCCCAGCTCTCCACCGTCTCGCGTACGGTCACCACGTCGGGCACCGGCGCGGTGAACGCCCCGGCGCGGGAGCGGACCCGGCCGGAGATCCGGGAGAGCCGGAAGACCCGCTCGGCGCCCCGCTCGCGGTCCCAGCCGGCCAGGTACCAGTGTCCGCGCCAGCACTCCAGCGTCCAGGGTTCGACCTGGCGCTGCCGGGGACGGGCGGCGTTGGCCTTGCGGTAGTCGAAGGTGACGGGGCGGCGGTCCCGGCAGGCGAGCATCAGCGGTTCGAAGGCGGCCTCGTGGACGGGGATGCGGGGCTCCAGAGCGCTGTGCACCTCGTAGGCGTCCTCGGCCTCCGGCATCCCGGCGGCCCGCAGCTTCTGCAGGGCGCCGCTGGCGGCCCCGGCGAGGCGGGCCTGCTGCCAGACCTTGGCGGCGAGCTGGAGGGCGGCGGCCTCCTCGGCGTCCAGCGTGATGGGGGGCAGCCGGTTGCTGTCGCGACGGTCTCGATGACCAGGCCGAGTTCGCGCAGATCGTCCTTGTCGCGCTCGAACATCCGGTTGAAGGAGTCGTCGGAGCCCGCCTCCAGGTAGGCCTCGATGGACCCGCGGAGCTCACGCTTGCTCAGCGGGCGCCGGGTACCCAGCAGGCACAACGCCAGGTTCATCAGCCGTTCGGCCTTGGCGATCGCCATCGACGCCCTTTCTGTACGTGCGCTACGACGCTCGACCGTACCGCCCCGGGGTGTCCGGACCAAAGCGAGGGCCCGCGCCTTCCGGCGCGGGCCCTCGCCTCTGTCGGCCCGGGTTCAGACGGCGACCAGGTCGCAGACGAAGATCAGCGTCTCGCCCGGGGCGATACGGCCG
>NZ_KL585446.1:9208-13237 GCF_000721935.1 Streptomyces sp. NRRL WC-3549 | reverse complement strand
CCGCCGGCGCCGCGGTCGCCGTACGCGAGGTGCGCGGGGATGGTCAGCTGGCGACGGCCGCCGACCTTCATGCCCTGCACGCCCTGGTCCCAGCCCGCGATGACCTGTCCGGCACCGAGCTGGAACTGCAGCGGGGTGCCGCGGTTCCACGAGGCGTCGAACTCCTCGCCGGTGGAGAAGGCCACACCCACGTAGTGCACGGAGACGGTCTGGCCCTTCTCGGCCACCGGACCGTCGCCTTCCCAGATGTCCTTGATCTCCAGGTCGGCCGGCGGCTCGCCACCCGGGAAGTCGATCTCGGGCTTCTCGATGCTCACTGACTTGCTCCTCTTACTGATGAACTGGGCAACCGGGACAACCTACATCTTCGCGAGGATGTCCACGGCGAAGACGAGCGTGGACTTGGCGGGGATGCCCTGCTGCTCCTCGTCACCGAGGCCCTGGTCCGGCGGGACGACCAGCAGCACCCGGCTGCCGACGGTCTTGCCGATCAGGCCGTCCTTGAGCCCCTTGAGGGTGACCTGGGCCAGCGGGAAGGTCTGGGTCTTGCCCGTCTCGTAGGTGCTGTCGAACGTCTTTCCGTCCTTCCACACCAGGGCCACGTAGTTCACGACGACGCTGTCGCTCTCCTTGACGACGTCGCCCTTGGCCTCCAGGACGTAGTCGGAGACGAGCTTCTTCGGCGGGTCGGCCTTGGGGATCTTCACCGAGGGTGCCTTGCCGTCGGTGTTCGTGCCGACCTTGGGCAGGTCGATGTTGTCCTGGGCGACCGCGGTGCCCTTGGCGGAGGCGGGGATCTGGGTCGCCTTCAGGATGTCGACGACGAAGACCAGCGTGGCGTTCGGCTTGATGTCCTCGCCCTGGCCCTGCTCGCCGTACCCGAGGTCCGGCGGGATGACCAGCTCGACGCGGCTGCCGACCTTCTGACCGACGAGGCCCTTGTCCCAGCCCTGGATGACCATGCCCGCACCGAGCGTCAGGTCGAAGGGCTGCTTGCGGTCGAAGCTGTTGTCGAACGGCTTGTCGGAGTCCCATGCCTGGCCCAGGTAGTTGACCTGGATCGCGTCGCCGTTCTTGAGCTTCGCGCCGTCGCCCTCGCTGAGGACCTCGGTCTTCAGTTCCTTGGGTGGATCGCCCTCGCCCTTCGCCAGGGTGGGCTTCTCGCCGAACTTCGCGCCCGCGGTGATCGCGGGTGCGCCGTTCGTGGACGAGGCGGAGTCGGAGGCCTTGTCGTCACCGCATGCCGAAGTGGCGAGCAGCAGAAGGGGGACGACGAGAAGGCCGGCAAGTCGGCGCACTGGTTCCTCAGATCTCAGACGGCACGTGTATGGGGGTCCCGGCCACTCTAACGGCCTCCCCCGCGACGGAGAGGGGAGCGGCGAACAGCGCCCCGGGCTTCCGGGCCGAGGCGCGGACGCGGGGGCGCCGGGAGCCCGGCGCCGTCGCGGTGAGGCCGTCGGGGTGTCCCCCGCGGCCCCCCCGGCGGGCGTACGGGACGTCCCCCGGGCCGGAAAAGCACGGCGGCGGGCCCCGTACGAAGAACGTACGGGGCCCGCCTCACGTCACGGCCGTGGGACACCGCCCGGATCACATGCCGGCGATCAGCTTCTCCACCCGTTCGTCCACCGACCGGAACGGGTCCTTGCACAACACGGTGCGCTGCGCCTGGTCGTTGAGCTTGAGGTGGACCCAGTCGACGGTGAAGTCCCTGCGCTGCTCCTGGGCCCGCCGGATGAAGTCGCCGCGCAGCCGCGCCCTGGTCGTCTGCGGGGGCACGGACTTGCCCTCGAAGATCTTCAGGTCGTTGCAGATACGGGCGGCCTGGCCCTTGCGCTCCAGGAGGTAGTAGAGCCCCCGGCGCCGGTGGATGTCGTGGTAGGCGAGGTCTATCTGCGCGACCCGGGGGTTCGACATGGTCATGTTGTGCTTGGCCCGGTAGCGCTCGATGAGCTTGTACTTCATGACCCAGTCGATCTCGGTGCCGATCCGGTCGAGGTCCTCCTCCTCGATGGCGTCCAGTGTGCGGCCCCACAGCTCCAGGACCTGGTCGACGATGCCGGTGCGGATGCCCCGGCGCTCCACGAAGTCGACCGCCTTCTCGTAGTACTCGCGCTGGATCTCTATGGCCGAGGCCTCCCGGCCGCTGGCGAGGCGCACCTTGCGGCGGCCGGTGGTGTCGTGGCTGACCTCGCGGATCGCCCGGATCGGGTTCTCCAGGGTCAGGTCACGCATCACGGTGCCGGCCTCGATCATGCGGAGCACCAGGTCCGTGGCCCCGACCTTGAGCAGCATGGTCGTCTCGGACATGTTGGAGTCACCGACGATGACGTGCAGCCGGCGGTAGCGCTCCGCGTCGGCGTGCGGCTCGTCCCTGGTGTTGATGATGGGCCGGGAGCGCGTCGTGGCGGAGCTGACGCCCTCCCAGATGTGCTCGGCACGCTGGCTCACGCAGTAGACGGCTCCGCGCGGCGTCTGCAGCACCTTGCCGGCACCGCAGATGAGCTGCCTGGTGACGAGGAACGGAATGAGGATGTCCGCGAGCCGGGAGAATTCTCCGTGCCGGGCGACGAGGTAGTTCTCGTGGCACCCGTAGGAGTTTCCCGCCGAGTCGGTGTTGTTCTTGAAGAGATAGACGTCGCCCGCGATTCCCTCCTCGTGCAGGCGGCGTTCGGCGTCGACGAGCAGGCCCTCGAGAATGCGCTCGCCCGCCTTGTCGTGGGTGACCAGTTCGGTCACGTTGTCGCATTCGGGCGTTGCGTATTCCGGATGCGATCCCACGTCGAGGTAGAGGCGGGCGCCGTTCCGCAGGAAGACATTGCTGCTGCGGCCCCATGACACGACACGGCGGAAGAGGTAGCGCGCCACTTCGTCAGGTGACAGTCGGCGCTGTCCCCTGAACGTGCACGTGACGCCGTACTCGTTCTCCAGCCCGAAAATGCGGCGGTCCATGACTGAACATTACGCCTTATGGCCTGAGCTGAAACCGGGTTCGGCTGCACCGTTTCGATCATTTTCCGATCCGGCCACGGCCCCGGGCGTACGGCCGGGAGCTGCGAGGACCCTTCCGGTGGTCAGCAGCACCAGCAGCGCGGCCACTCCACCGGCCCCGGCGACGGCGAACCCCTGAGCCGTACCGCCGAGCTGGACGGCCGGTCCGGCGACGGCCGTCCCGGCCGCCGCGCCGACGCCGAACGTGGTCACGAGCCAGGAGAACGCCTCGGTCACCGTGCCCCTGGGCGCGTGCCGGTCCACCACGATGAAGGAGCAGGCGATCGCCGGTGCCAGGAACACCCCGGCGAGCGCGGCCAGCGCGGTCATGGCCACCACACCGGGCGTCAGCGTCAACGGCAGGTAGCCCAGGGCGAGCAGGGCGACGATCCCGCGCAGCCGGCGCTCGGGCGCTCCGGCCCACTGCCGGGCCCCGTACAGCGCGCCGCCGACCAGCGCGCCGAGTCCGAGCGCGGCCATCAGCCAGCCGTACACCGACTCGCGGCCGTGGTCGTCCGCGTAGGCCACACCCGCCACCGTGATCGAGCCCAGCGCGAGCCCGACGAAGAAGAACGCGCCCAGCAGGGCCAGGAGTCCGGGCGAGCGCAGCGCACCCAGCCAGTGGGCCTCGCGGGGGGCGGAGCGCCAGGCGCGGGAGGGCTCGCTGAGCACCACCCAGAGCGCGCCGAGGACGCCGAGCGCGTTGATGACCAGCAGTGCGGCCACCGGCGACCAGAGCGACACCAGGAGCGTCACGAGAAGCGGGCCGACGGTGAACATCACCTCCTGGGCCACCGCGTCCATCGCGTAGGCCCGGTGCACCCGGTCCTCACCTCCGAGCACGCTCGGCCACAGGGCGCGGAGCCCGCCCTCCAGCGGCGGGGTGAAGAGTCCGGCCACGATCACCGCGGCGTAGGCGAGCGGGAGCACACCGAATCCGGCCACCGCCAGGACGGCCATGCCGAGCGCGGAGACGACGGCGGCGGGCAGTTGCACGCGCGGCTGCCCGTACAGGTCCACGGCCCGCCCCAGCAGCGGCTG
>NZ_KL585446.1:7613-8996 GCF_000721935.1 Streptomyces sp. NRRL WC-3549 | reverse complement strand
AGCGGCTGCCCGACGGCGGTCGCGAGCCCGTACGCGGCGGCGAGCGCCCCGGCCAGGGTGTAGCTGCCGCCCTCGGAGCGGGTGAACAGGACGATGGCGATCGGGGCGGTGCCGTTGGGCAGCCGGCCCACCAGGGTCCCGGCCAGCAGTCTGGCGGCGTGCCGCGCCCGGAGGATGTCCAGATAGCCCGCGGCCATGCCCGCCCCTCTCCCCCGTCTGCCCATCGCCGGGGTTTTACGTATAACTTCGGAGTCCATACGTACCATGTGCGCAGCCCGCGGGTCCATCACGCGGCACCGTACGGTTCCAGCACGGAGGCACGAGTGAGCAGCGCGCGGCGGACCGCCCCACCCCGGCCCACCAGCCGTGACGTGGCCCGGGACGCGGGGGTCTCGCAGGCCACGGTGTCGCTGGTGCTCGGCGGCAAGTGGCGCGGCCGGGTGTCCGAGACGACCGCCGGGCGGGTCCGGGACAGCGCCCGGGACCTGGGCTACCGGCCGAATCTGGCCGCACGCAGTCTCCGCCTCGGCGGCACCCGTACGGCTCTGCTCGTCGTCCCCGCCCTCACCAACGAGTTCTTCGCCCGGGTGTACACGGGCGCGGCCGCCGTCGCGGCGGAGCACGACTTCGGTGTCGTCCTCTACCCGTCTCCCGACGGCACCGGCCCGGCCCGTGACCCGTTCGCCTCCTCGCGGGCGGCGCTGGACGGGGTGATCGCCTCCTCCATGGCGGCGGACGCGCTCGGGGCGCTGCGGGGCGCGGGGCTGCCCCTGGTGATGCTGGACAGCGACCCCGGGGACTCCGGTGCGGCGGCGTGGGTGAACCTCGACATCGCGGACGGTATGCGGCAGGTGACGGAGCATCTGCTGGGTCTGGGCCACCGCCGTTTCGTCCACCTCGCCTCCGCGGTGGACACCTGGACCTTCGCCGTGCGCGCCCGCGCCCTGCACGAGGCGCTTCGGCCCGTTCCGGACGTCACCGTCCGGACGGTGACCGCGGCCCTGGACGTACGGGCGGGGGTGGAGGCCACCGAGACGGCCATGGCGGGTCCGGGGCCGCTGCCCACGGCGATCGTCTGCGACGACGACATCCTGGCCGCGGGCGCCTGCAAGGCCGTGCGCCGGCGCGGCCTGAGGGTGCCCGACGACATCTCCGTGACCGGCTTCGACGATCTCGCCCTCGCCACGGCGGTGGAGCCCGAACTCACCACGGTGAGGCTGCCGGCCGAACAGGTCGGCCGGCGCGGCATGACCGCGTTGCTCGCGGTGCTTCAGGGCCGGCCGGCGGACCAGGGGGACCTGGCGGTCCGGCTGGTGCCCCGTGGATCGACGGCGGCCGTCCGGCCCTGACGGCGCCGCCGGCCCCGGGCACAGGACACCCCCG
>NZ_KL585446.1:5429-7448 GCF_000721935.1 Streptomyces sp. NRRL WC-3549 | reverse complement strand
GATGTGTATAAGAGACAGGCCGGGGGCTTCCGCTCGCCCGCCGGGGTGACTACTCCTTCGCGGGCCCCTCCGGACCTTCGGTGCCTTCCTTGCCGGTCTCCCCGGCATCGGAACCGGCGGCATCGGAACCGGCACCGCCACCGCCACCGCCCGCGTCCGCCACGGGCAGGGCGTCGCCGTCCTCGGTGTCGGACGGGGCGTCCGTCGGGGTCGCCCCCGCGCCGTCCGCGTCGAGCAGCCGGGTCAGCTGCCGTCCGACGATCCGCTTGAACTTGCGCTGCTGGGGCCGGGTCCGGTCCAGGACCGCGACCTCCAGCCGCTCGGCGGGGATCTCCCGCTCGTTGCCGTTGGCCTCGCGCGAGAGCGCCTGCACGGCCAGCTTCAGCGCCTCGGCGAGCGACATCCCGTCACGGTGTCGCTGGTCGAGGAACTGGCTGATCTGCTCGGCGTTGCCGCCGACCGCGACCGAGCCGTGCTCGTCCACGATCGAGCCGTCGTGCGGCAGCCGGTAGATCTGGTCGCCCTCCGGCCCGGCGCCGACCTCGGCGACCACCAGCTCCACCTCGTACGGCTTCTCGGCCGCGCTGGAGAAGATGGTGCCCAGCGTCTGCGCGTAGACGTTGGCGAGCCCACGGGCCGTCACGTCGTCGCGGTCGTAGGTGTACCCCCGCAGGTCCGCGTAACGGACCCCGCCGATGCGGAGGTTCTCGTACTCGTTGTACTTGCCGGCGGCCGCGAAGCCGATCCGGTCGTAGATCTCGCTGAACTTGTGCAGCGCGCGGGACGGGTTCTCGCCGACGAACACAATGCCGTCGGCGTACTGCAGCACAACCAGGCTGCGACCACGGGCGATGCCCTTCCGGGCGTATTCCGCCCGGTCGGCCATGGCCTGCTGGGGTGAGACATAGAACGGCGTCGACACCGGCTATCCGTCCCTTTCTGTCAGTGACGAGTGCATCGAAGGAGCGTCGGGCCGGTCAGAGCAGGGCGGCGCGCGGGCCGTCGGGCTCCTGGAGCCGCCGGTCCACGACCGAGCGGGCGACCGCGGACGACTCCTCGTCGGTCAGCTTGCGGAAGCCCTCGTCGGTGATGACGGTGACGATCGGGAAGAGCCGGCGGGCGAGGTCGGGGCCGCCGGTCGCCGAGTCGTCGTCCGCCGCGTCGTACAGGGCCTGCACCACGAGGGTGAGCGCCTGCTCCTCGGTCAGGTCGTCGCGGTAGAGCTTCTTCATCGAGCCGCGCGCGAAGAGCGACCCGGAGCCGGTGGCCGCGTATCCCCGCTCCTCGGACCGGCCGCCGGTGACGTCGTAGGAGAAGATCCGGCCCTTCTCCCGGTCCACGTCGTAGCCCGCGAAGAGCGGGACGACCGCCAGGCCCTGCATGGCCATCGAGAGGTTTCCGCGGATCATCGTGGAGAGGCGGTTGGCCTTGCCCTCCAGGGAGAGCGTGGCACCCTCGACCTTCTCGAAGTGCTCCAGCTCCAGCTGGAACAGCTTGACCATCTCGATGGCGAGCCCGGCGGTGCCGGCGATGCCCACCGCCGAGTACTCGTCGGCCGGGAAGACCTTCTGCATGTCGCGCTGGGCGATCATGTTCCCCATGGTGGCGCGCCGGTCACCGGCGAGGACCACCCCGCCGGGGAAGGCGGCCGCCACGATGGTCGTCCCGTGCGGCGCCTCGAAGGCTCCCTGCACGGGCGGGAGGCTGCGGTTGCCCGGCAGCATCTCCGGCGAGTGGTCGGTCAGGAAGTCCATGAACGAGGACGAACCCGGCGTCAGGAACGCAGCTGGTAGACGCCCGGTGCTACGAGTGTTGGCTTCCACGCGTTTCCCTCCAGGTATGCGATGGCCCTGCGCAAGGTGTCAGGATCATCCCCCAACTTGCCGATGGCCGAATTGCAGTTGAAGCACTACGCCACGGACCCTACCCGCCTGTCGGCGGTGATCAACACGATCCGGGTGCAGAAGCGCTTCCGCGGGGTGCCGGTACGGGTACGGGCCTGTCTCTTATACACATCTC
>NZ_KL585446.1:1875-5218 GCF_000721935.1 Streptomyces sp. NRRL WC-3549 | reverse complement strand
GCCCGGCGGACCGGGCATCCGGCCGCTACTCGCCGCCCTTCTGCACGAACGAGCGAACGAAGTCCTCGGCGTTCGACTCGAGGACGTCGTCGATCTCGTCGAGGACGTCGTCCACGTCGTCGCTCAGCTTCTCCTGCCGCTCCTTGAGGTCCTCGGACGCCTGCGCGTCCTGCACCTGCTCCTCGGTCTCCTCGGTGGAGCGTGTCGCCTTCTGCTGTCCGCCGCCGGTGTCCTTGGTCGCCATGTAGCTCACCCCGCTCGGTTCGAAGCATTCGAAGCACTTGATCAGACCCTACCCAGGGGGTCCGACATCGGCCCGGTACTTTCCTCAACGTCTCCAGGTCATCTGATTGATTCCCCTTCGGCGCGCCTTTCAGCCCCCCGTGAGCGTGCGGACCAGCTCCTCCGCCGTGCGGCAGCGGTCCAGCAGGTCCTTGACGTGTTCGCGCGTACCGCGCAGGGGCTCCATCGTGGGCACCCGTTGCAGTGAGTCACGATCGGGCAGGTCGAAGATGACCGAGTCCCAGGAGGCCGCCGCGACGTCGTCCGCGTACTGCTCCAGGCAGCGGCCCCGGAAGTAGGCCCGGGTGTCCTCGGGGGGCTTCGTGCGGGCGCGTTCCACGTCCCGCTCGTCCAGCAGGCGCTTCATCCTCCCCCGGGCCGCCAGGCGGTTGTACAGCCCCTTGTCGGGTCGCACGTCCGCGTACTGGAGGTCGACCAGGTGCAGCCGCGGGGCGTCCCAGTCCAGGCCGTCCCGTCGCCGGTAGCCCTCCATGAGCTCACGCTTGGCCACCCAGTCCAGCTCACCCGCGAGGCTCATCGGGTCGCTCTCCAGCCGGTTCAGGGTGTCCTCCCAGCGGGCCAGGACGTCCTTGGTCTGCTCGTCGGCGTCCGCGCCGTACCGCTCCTCGACGTACTTGCGGCCCAGCTCGAAGTACTCCATCTGGAGCTGCACGGCGGTGAGTGTCCGGCCACTACGGAGCGTGATCAACTGCTGGAGGCTCGGGTCGTGCGAGACCTGGTGCAGGGTGCGCACCGGCTGGTCCACGGCCAGATCGACGTTGATGAACCCGTCCTCGATCATGGCGAGGACCAGCGAGGTGGTGCCGAGCTTGAGGTACGTCGAGATCTCGGAGAGGTTGGCGTCGCCGATGATCACGTGCAGCCGGCGGTACCTCTCGGCGTCGGAGTGCGGTTCGTCGCGCGTGTTGATGATGGGGCGCTTGAGCGTGGTCTCCAGGCCCACCTCCACCTCGAAGTAGTCCGCGCGCTGGCTCAGCTGGAAACCGTGCTCGTGGCCGTCCTGCCCGATCCCCACCCGGCCGGCCCCGGTGACCACCTGGCGGGAGACGAAGAAGGGCGTCAGATGGCGCACGATGTCCGAGAACGGCGTCTCCCGCTTCATCAGGTAGTTCTCGTGCGTGCCGTAGGAGGCGCCCTTGTTGTCGGTGTTGTTCTTGTAGAGGTGGATCGGCTGGGCCCCGGGGATCGCGGCGGCCCGCTCGGCCGCCTCCGCCATCACCCGCTCCCCCGCCTTGTCCCAGAGCACCGCGTCCAGCGGATTGGTGATCTCCGGAGAGCTGTACTCCGGGTGCGCGTGGTCGACGTAGAGCCGTGCGCCGTTGGTCAGGATGACGTTGGCGAGGCCGATGTCCTCGTCGGTGAGCTGGCTGGAGTCGGCGGTCTCACGGGCGAGGTCGAAGCCTCGCGCGTCACGCAGCGGATTCTCCTCCTCGAAGTCCCAGCGGGCGCGGCGCGCCCGTTGCATCGCCGCCGCGTAGGCGTTGACGATCTGGGACGAGGTGAGCATGGCATTGGCGTTGGATTGACCGGGGACGGAGATCCCGTACTCCGTCTCGATGCCCATTACTCGCCGTACGGTCATGCGGCCCTCCTTGCCCGGCGGCGCTCCCGTCCGGGAGCGGCGCTCAAGTACCGCTGCTGGTCCCCGCGCGTGCGGTGCCCGTCCCCGCAGGCGCGAAATCGGCGGTACGGCAGAGCCTAGAGCGCCTCCGCGCCGGTGGGGAGATCAATTACGTCATTGTTCGGGTGGCACCGGCGCTTCCGGCTTCCGGCTTCCGGGAAAACGGCCGGCTGCGGATGCCCGGGCAGGCATCCGCAGCCGGTCCGCGTTTTACAGGTACTGTCCGGTATTCGCCACCGTGTCGATGGAGCGACCGGTGTCCGCGCCCTGCTTTCCGGTGACGAGGGTGCGGATGAAGACGATCCGCTCACCCTTCTTTCCGGAAATCCTGGCCCAGTCGTCCGGGTTGGTGGTGTTGGGCAGGTCCTCGTTCTCCTTGAACTCGTCCACGCAGGCCTGGAGGAGGTGGGAGACGCGCAGGCCCTTCTGGCCCTGCTCGAGGAACGCCTTGATGGCCATTTTCTTGGCCCGGTCCACGATGTTCTGAATCATGGCCCCGGAGTTGAAGTCCTTGAAGTACAGGACTTCCTTGTCGCCGTTCGCGTAGGTGACCTCGAGGAAGCGGTTCTCCTCGGATTCCGTGTACATCCGCTCCACGACCGACTGGATCATGGCGTGCGCGGCGGCCTCCCTGGAGCCGGTGTGCTCGTCCAGGTCGTCCGCGTGCAGCGGCAGCGAAGGCGTCAGGTACTTGGCGAAGATGTCCTTCGCCGCCTCCGCGTCCGGGCGCTCGATCTTGATCTTGACGTCGAGACGGCCGGGCCGCAGGATCGCGGGGTCGATCATGTCCTCGCGGTTGGAGGCACCGATGACGATGACGTTCTCCAGGCCCTCCACACCGTCGATCTCGGCGAGCAGCTGGGGGACGATGGTGTTCTCCACGTCCGAGCTGACACCGGAGCCACGGGTGCGGAAGAGGGATTCCATCTCGTCGAAGAAGACGATGACCGGGGTGCCCTCGCTCGCCTTCTCCCGGGCACGCTGGAAGACCAGGCGGATGTGCCGCTCGGTCTCACCGACGTACTTGTTGAGGAGCTCGGGGCCCTTGATGTTGAGGAAGTAGCTCTTCCCCGCGGGCTGTCCGGTGACCTCGGCGACCTTCTTGGCCAGGGAGTTGGCCACGGCCTTGGCGATGAGCGTCTTGCCGCAGCCCGGCGGGCCGTACAGCAGGATGCCCTTCGGCGGGCGGAGTTCGTGTTCCTTGAAGAGGTCCGGGTGCAGGTAGGGGAGTTCGACCGCGTCGCGGATCAGCTCGATCTGGTCCCCCAGACCGCCGATCTTGTCGTAGTCGATGTCCGGGACCTCTTCGAGGACCAGCTCCTCGACCTCGCTCTTGGGGACCACTTCGTAGACGTAACCGGAGCGGGGTTCGAGCAGGAGCGCGTCGCCGGGGCGGATGGCTGTCTCTTATACACATCT
>NZ_KL585446.1:0-1674 GCF_000721935.1 Streptomyces sp. NRRL WC-3549 | reverse complement strand
GGGGGAGCCGCACCACCCGTTCCTCGTCGGTGTGCCCGATGACCAGGGCGCGCTCGCCGTCCTCGAGGATCTCCTTGAGGGTGACGATGTCCCCGGCCCGCTCGAACTCCATGGCCTCGACCACGTTGAGCGCTTCGTTGAGCATGACTTCCTGGCCTCGCCGGAGGCCGTCGAGCTCGACGCTGGGACTGACGTTCACCCGGAGCTTGCGGCCCCCGGTGAAGATGTCGCAGGTGCCGTCCTCGTTGGCCTGCAGGAAGACGCCGAAGCCGGCCGGCGGCTGTGCGAGCCGGTCGACCTCCTCCTTGAGGGCCACGATCTGGTCGCGCGCCTCGCGGAGTGTGCCGGCGAGCCGCTCGTTCTGTGCGGACACGCCTGCGAGGTTGGTCTGCAACTCGACGATCCGCTCTTCGAGAATCCTCGAGTGACGCGGAGAGTCGGCGAGCTTACGTCGCAGGACGGCGATTTCCTGCTCGAGAAAGGCAACCTGGCCGGCTGGGTCATCGGACCCCCGCCCGGGCCGGATGCCGCGGTTGATGTCGTCGTCGTGGGCTGCCACGGTCCTCACCTCCTCCAAGGGGAGCTGGACGCTTCCTGACCCTACCTGGGTGGGTGATGATTGAAACCCCTAGATCACAAAGACCTGGGGGCGTGTCCGATCTTCACCCTTGCGCTCTCCCTCACGCCAAGGGAATACCCACCCTTCGCCCCGGGAAAGCCGCCGGTTGTATCGTCGGAGCTTCGGCACCCGTCAGGGTCGGCTTCGAATCGGTTCGCATACGCAGGGAAACGGCAGGACACATGACCGTGCAGCAGGACGCTCCGGGCGGCAGGGACGCAGAGGACCTGGAGGTCTGGATCGACCAGGACCTCTGTACGGGCGACGGCATCTGTGTGCAGTACGCGCCTGAGGTGTTCGAGCTGGACATCGACGGCCTGGCGTACGTCAAGAGCCCGGAGGACGAGCTCCTCCAGGACAAGGGCGCCACCACCCCGGTACCGCTGCCGCTGCTCCAGGACGTGGTGGACTCGGCCAAGGAGTGCCCGGGCGACTGCATCCATGTACGGCGCGTTTCGGACAGCGTGGAGGTCTTCGGTCCGGACGCCGACTGAGGGAGCTCCTCCTCGGCCGTCCGCTTCCCGGTCAGACGGGCGCGGAGCTGCCCCCGGTGGAGCGGACGAACGCGTTCCCCTTCCACTTCCATGCCGCGCTCTCCCGCTCGTCGGGGCAGCAGCGCGGCACCTCGGGCGAGGAGTAGCCGAGCAGGGTCGCCGAGACCGTGCCGTCCTGGACGGCGAGGCCGGTGACGGTGAGGTTCTGAGCGGGGTCCACCAGGGTCGCCACGACCCGGGGTGCGGCCCCGCTCGCCTGCGTCAGGACGTAGACCCCGCCGGGGGGCGTGCCGGAACCGGCGGTGCAATGGACGGCGACGACGGTCTCCGGCCTGCCGTCGCCGTCGAGGTCGCCGGGCGCGCGGTCGGCGACGGTCTGTCCCGCGTCGCCGCACGCGAGCGGGAAGACGACGCCGGCCGGGTCCGGCGCGGCGGCCGGGACGGCACCGCTGCCGGCCGTGGCGGTGCGCTCGGAGGCCTGGGCGGTCGCGGTGGCGGCCTCGGGCTGGAGCAGTCCCGCGCCGGCGACGACGGCGGCCATGGCAGCGGCCGTGGCGAGCC
>NZ_KL585445.1:93398-100760 GCF_000721935.1 Streptomyces sp. NRRL WC-3549 | reverse complement strand
GGCGTGGGGGACGGTGCGGGGGACGGTGCGGGGGCCGTGGCCAGGTGGGTGGCCCACCACTCGTTGTCCCGGGCGGTACGGGACCAGTAGGTGAGGGTGACCCAGCGGTTCTGGCCGAACGAGGCGACGGGGCAGCGTACGTGGCGCAGGTGCCCGGCGACGGCGAGGGCGCGCAGGGCGGTGCCGATGGCCATCTGGCCGTACAGGGGAAGGTCCTTGGCGAGCGACTTGATGTCCATGGCCGCGCCGTCGGGGAGGTGGTCGATGTACCCGGCGACGTACCGCTCCCGCTCGGGCAGCGACGCGAAGTCGGCCGGGCCGCAGGGGCGTTGGTCCGGGGCGGCCCGCTTGCCGTAGCCGTGGGGGGCCTGCCGATACGGGCGGGAGGAGGGTGCGGGGGTGCGCGGGGCGGAGCTAAGGTGCTGGGTAGCCACGAGATCGTCTTTCTAGGGTTTCGATCTTGGGGTGAGACCCCGGCCGGTGCGTCAACACCGCGTCGGGGTCGTTTCGTTGGGGGCACCGTAAGCAGCCGCGACTCTGCGCCGCAAGTCGGTCACGATTAGTCATACTTGCTGGCCGTGCCGGGTCAGGGAGGTCGGGAAGGTCATCCCCCATCCCTTCTTTCCCCCTTTTCTTCCCCGCCGGATAACAGCAGGGCTCGAATCGCGACTCTCGAAGCCCGCCCCTCGAACCCCGAAGCTCAGGACTCGGGCGGGGAGCGGTTCGCCTCCCCACGGACGAGTGAACAGGGGGTCCCGGTGCCCGGGTCCCGGGCCCCGGAACCCGGGCTCCGGGGGCCCTGCTTCCAGGGCTCGGCTCTCGGGCCCCGGCGGCTCGGGCGGCGGCTCGTTCCTCCGGGCTGTCCGGCCGACGTCGCCCGCGACGCACACACCCCCGGGGTGGGCCGCCCCGTGCCTCTGTGACGCGACTGTTGCGGTAACTGTGGCGCCCGTCACTCTCGTTGGGGTCGCACCCTGGTGAACTCGGCCGATGGCATCCCTGCTTCTGCTCCTCGTCCCGCTCGGGATCATCGTGGCCTTAGGCCTGGCCGGTTACGGCTTCGGGACCCTCGGCCGCGTCGGCGTCCGGGAGGCGGGACGCGCCCTGCGGTTCCGGTGCGGCGCGGCCGTCCTGGGGGCGGTCGCGGTCGCGCTGTACACCTGGGGGATGCTGCACCTCGTCGGCGCGACCATGGACGCCGAGGACAGCGGGACCGCCTCGGCCCCGATGCGGTCGTGCCGTACGGCTGACGAGGCGCGGTGGTACAGGTCGGTCGACTACCGGGTGGAGTACATCCCGCTGCGGTTCGTCTGCGAGACGAGTGACGGCGGGAGTTACGCCTCCGACGCGGTCCCCGGCTACATCGGCCCGGCCGTGCCCGCCTTCGCCCTGGCCGCCGTGGGGTGCGGTGGTGCCGCGCTCGTCGAGTCGGACCGCCGGGCGCGGCGGGAGTTCCAGGAGCGGGGCGGGTGGCAGGCGGAGCAATGAGCCGTCCCGGCGTACGCCGGTTCCGCCACCAGGCATCGCGGGGCCGCACCCGTTTGACGCGGACGGTGACCGCGCCGAGCACGGCCGGCTCGTACGGCGCGGACGGTGACCGCGCCGAGCACCGCCGGCTCGTACGGCGCGGACCACGCATGACCGGGTACCGCCGAGAGATCGCCCCGACGGGACCGCACGAGGTGGCCCGGGGCGTCGTCCGGCGGGCACGGGCGGAGGGCGGGGCCTTCACCACCCGCACTCACCGTCGTAGAGGCGCTGGTGCCACCACTCATCCCCACGCCAGAACCGGCGCCAGGCATGGGGGTCGGGCAGGGTCCGTCGCCGTAACTGGGCGTCGAGGGGTGCCACCAGCCGACCCAGTTCGGCGCGGGTGGGTGCGGGGAGCAGACGCAGCGCCTCCTGTAGGAGGTCTCGGGCGTTCGCCACGTCGACCAGCGAGGATTCCGGGTGCGGGGAGGACTCGAAGTACAGGCCCAGATGGCGGCCGGGCTGCCGCAGGAACGCCCGGTAGTGCCTCAGCGCGGCCTCCACGGCCCCGACCCAGAGGACATCGAGCTCGCCCTGCTCGCGCTCCACTCGTGCCACCTCGGCGCAGGCGCGCTCGGACAGCCCGGGGACATGGCCGGTCCAGGGCCCCCAGACCGGCGGCACGGGATCCTCGGCGCGCAGGGCGCCCGGACGTCTACGCGGCATGTGCCTTTCGGCAGGTCGTCATGACCGCCATGATGCCCGGACGCCCAACGGGCCCGCAAGGGCCGAATCCGGGCCGTCGGGCCGCTCCGGCCTGCCAGGGCCCAGGCGCCGGCACCCCCTCAGTCCGAGGCGTGTACGGACAGAAGCCCTGCGGGCGGGACGTCGAGGGACACCCGCAACGGGCTGGTCGGGGTCGGGCAGATGTGTTTGCATGCCCCGGTGACGAGTGAGAGCGACATCGACGGCAGGCCGCGCGCCGGGACGAGCGGGTGCGTCAGGCCCCGGGCCGGCGGAGACCTCGACGCCTGCGTCGATCTCCTCGCACAGGTCCACGAACGCGACGGCTACCCGGTGAACTGGCCGGAGAACGCCGCCGACTGGCTGGTGCGGCCCTGGTTCCTGGCGGCGTGGGTGGCGGAACTGGACGGCCGGATCGCGGGCCATGTCGCCTTGTCCCGGACCACCCCCGGGGACGCGGCCCCGGGGCTGCTCGGTGCCCGGGACGGCGTGGTCGTGGAGGCGATGGCGGTGATCAGCCGGCTGTTCGTGGCCCCGTGGGCCCGTGGCCACGGGCTCGGCGAACTGCTGATGCGACGCGCCGAGGAGGAGGCACGGGAACGGGGCCTGCGTCTGGTCCTGGACGTGGTGACGTCGGACACCGCGGCGACGGCGCTGTACCAGCGGCTCGGCTGGCGGCTCCTGGGCACCGCGGAGCAGCAGTGGGGGCCGGACGTGAGGGTGATGGTGCGTTGCTACGAGGGACCGGAGGCCGGCTGAGCGGCGTGGAGCCGTGAAGGGGCCGGCCCCGGCGGCGGGACCTGGAAGCTGAGAGGTCCCGCGGAAGTGCGAAGAAGCCTGCGCGACCCGGGGGTTCAGGGGTTTACTCGCCGCATGGGTGACACGAACGGGGCCGGGATGCTGGCCGGTAAGACAGTCATGATGACCGGTGCGTCGACCGGTATCGGCGAGGCGGCCGCTCGGCTGTTCGCCGCCGAAGGGGCGGCGGTCCTCCTGATGGCCCGGCGTGAGGACGTACTGAAGCAACTGGCCCAGGAGATAGCCGACTCGGGCGGCAGGGCGGTGATCAGCGCGGGCGACGTCTCGGTGGCCGAAGACGTGCAGCGCGCTGTGGACACGGCCCGTGAGTCCTTCGGCTCCCTGGACGCGGCGTTCAACAACGCGGGCTTCGCGGGTGAGGACCTGTCCCCGCTGCACGAACTCGACCAGGCCGTCTTCGACCGTACGATGGCCGTCAACGTCAACGGCACCTGGAACTGCCTGCGCTCCCAGATCCCGGTGATGCTCGAAGCGGGGAAGGGCGCGATCGTCAACACGTCCAGCACCGCGGCCATGGGAGCCACCGGGGCCCCGGTGCCGTACGTCGCCGCGAAGCACGCGGTGCTCGGTATGACCAGGGCCGCGGCAGCCGAGTACGCGGCGCACGGTATCCGCATCAACACCCTGGTCGTCGGCACCACCCGCACGGAGATGATCGACAAAGCGGTCGCGGCCTACCCGGACCTGGGAACCGCGTTCGTCGCCCGTCAGATGCAGAAACGCATGGCGGACCCGGTCGAGATCGCCCAGGCGGCACTGTGGCTGTGCAGCGACCGCGCCTCCTTCGCGACGGGGTCCGCACTGGCCGTGGACGGCGGGTGGACGGCCGGCTGACGGTGGGCGCCGCGCGGTGGGAGGCGGTTCGGCGGTCCGGGGTGCGGCTACCCGGCCGCGATGGCCGAGTAGGTAAGGACGTCGGCCGGAATCGCATGGCGGAGTTTCCATACGATGCCCATCGGCTTGCTTCCTGTGTGTCTGACGTACTCGCCCGGCCCCAGCAACATCCATGGCTGGGGACCACCGATGTCCGTATTCTTGAACCGGCGGACGAAGAGCAGGACTTGGGTGCCCATCTCTTTGTGCTTCTGATAGCGGGTGCCCGTGGGCGAGTTCGCGGAAATTCGATGTTGCGACTCCCAGTGGAACTCGAAGTCGTTCAGGGCGTAATCCTTGTACCGGGTCTCCGGTGAGAAGTCCTTTTCATTCTTTTCGAGCGTGATGAAGAGGGCATCGGTTTGGATGCCTTCGCACCACTTCACCCCCTCTCGGAAGTGACCTGGCATGAATGCTTCTACGGTTGACTGGCCAAGGGCGGGCAGGATCTCCTCACGGCTGTAGGAGGCGTGGACCGTCAGCGGCAGGGTCGCGTGAGTGCCGAGAAGCGGAACGGGAACGTGATCCGTGTGGTCGAGTGCATAGGCCAGCACCTGGCGGAGCTCATCGCGCAGGGCCCTGTGGGGGCGGAGGGTGTCGAGCCCCTCCTGATAGCTACCGAAGCCCCCTAGGGGCCAGAACGAGAAGAAGAGCATGCGCGCGTATGTCTGCTCCTGCGCGGAGAGGGCGTCGTAGGCAGGGGCGCCGTCTTCCAGGAGCTTGGTGTACACACTGGCGCGAAGAGGGTCGTCAACGTGCAAGAAGGCGGGAACGCGCTTCAACAACGCCGCCTCGCCGTCCGGTCCCACCGCATCGATGAGCTTGGTTCGCCGGAGCAGTCCCGTCCATGAGTTCCCGTTGCCCCGATAGAGCTCCCTCAGCTCTCTGCCACTCTCATTGAGGAATGCGGCGAGGCGTGGCTCAGCGTACGCGGCGACCTCTTTCGCCAGTTGTGTGACGTTGACGTTGATCTGGTTGCGGATGTTGTCGACGATCAGTTTCCGGGCTTTGGCCTCCAGAATGACCTGACAGCCTGACGGCAATTGAGGGAAGTCGGCCTGGATGTTCTCCAGGAGTCGATTTCGCGTCAAGTTGGTCAGGGCGCCGAATTGGGCATCGAAGCGGAACTCCTTGCGGTGCTGCCCGATGAGGTCGATGACCGTGAGGACGGCCTTGTTCTCGGTGCGACGGAGCCCTCGGCCCAGTTGTTGCAGGAAGACGGTCGCGCTGGAGGTGGGGCGCAACAGGAGCAGTGTGTCAACGTCGGGGATGTCGAGGCCCTCGTTGAACAGATCGACGGAGAAGATCACCTGCAACGCGCCTGCCCGCAGATCATCGAGGGCTGACTTGCGCTCATGGGGCGGGGTCTCCCCGGAGAGAGCGATGGCGTTGAGTCCGGCGCGACGGAAGTAGTCGGCCATGAAGTGAGCATGAGCCACCGAGACGCAGAAGCCCAGCGCCCGCATGGCCCCCGGGTCGGTGACCTTGTCGTTCACCGCCTTCACCACGAGCCTCGCGCGTGCCTCGTTTCCGGTGAAGAGGTCGCTCAGAGCGGTCGAGTCGTATGCGCCGCGCTTCCACGCGACGGCGGTCATGTCGGTGTTGTCCGTGATGCCGAAGTAGTGGAAGGGGCTGAGGAGCTCGTTCTCCAGGGCTTCCCACAGACGCATCTCCGCCGCGATGCGCCCGTCGAAGAACTCGTCCTGGACGTTCCGGCCGTCCATACGCTCCGGTGTGGCGGTGAGCCCGAGGAGTTCTTGAGGCGTGAAGTGATCCAGGAGCCTGCGGTACGTAGGCGAGGTGCCGTGGTGGAACTCGTCGATCACGATGACATCGAAATGGTCAGGGGCCAGTCGCTCCAGCGCGCGGGCGTTGAGGGACTGCACGCTGGCGAAGACGTGTGTCCAGTGGTCCGGGATCTCGCCCGAATGGAACGGTTCGCCGAAGTTCGCGTCGGTCAGTACGTCCTGGTAGACGCGGAGTGACTGCTGGAGGATCTCCTTGCGGTGCGCGACGAAGAGCAGCCGGAGATCACGGCCCATCGCCTGCCGGAGGTGCTTGTAGTCCAGCGCGGCCATCACGGTCTTGCCCGTGCCCGTGGCGGCGACGAGCAGATTGTGGTGGCGGTTGTGCACGGTGCGCTCGACTTCGAGACGTTCGAGCATGTCCCGCTGATACGGATGAGGGCGTACCTCCAGGCCCGAAAGCGTCATAGTGCCGCGTGTCCGGGAGGAGGAGCCTCCCGCCTGGGAGAGCGCCTCGTCTAGCCGTTGCGCGTCCCTGTCGGGGTCGTAGGGCTCGAACGCCTGCTCACTCCAGTACGCGTCGAAGGTGGCCTCGAACTTGCGGAGGACCGAGGGCGTCGCGACGGACGACAGGCGTACGTTCCACTCCAGCCCGTCGAGGAGGGCGGCCTTGGAGAGGTTCGAGCTGCCGACGTATGCCGTGTCGAAGCCGCTGTCCCGCCGGAAGAGCCACGCCTTGGCGTGGAGCCGGGTAGAGCGGAGTTCGTAGTTGACCTTCACCTCGGCGCCGAAGTCCCGGACGAGACGGTCAAGCGCGCGCCGCTCCGTAGCCCCGATGTACGTCGTCGTCAGCACCCGGATGGGGACACCCCGTGCATGTGCGGAGGCGAGCGATTCCTCAAGCACCCGGAGCCCATGCCACTTCACGAAGGCGCAGAGGAGATCGACGCGGTCGGCGGTGGCGAGTTCGGCCCGCAACTCGGCACCGAGGCTCGGGTCGCCCGGGGAGTTGGTGATCAACGCCGTGTCCGAGAGCGGCGTTGCCGGCCGCATGGCGTAGACGCCTGGGGCCTCCTGCCGAGGGATGGCCAGTAGTTGCTTCGGGCCCTCCGTGACGAGGTCCACCCACTGCGTCGCGCCCTCGACGGTGTTGAGGGACTCGAGGATGTGATTGGCGGTGGTCACCTGCTCCGAGGGCGAGAGGCCCTGGAGAACCCGCCGCACGGTGTCGCCGACGTGACGTGCGAGCACGTGAGGGGTGGACTCGTCCTCCACGGGCTCCGTGCTGGGGCGCCAGCCCTCCGCCCGGAGTTGCTCTATCCGCTGCGCGAGACGGCGGGTGATGAGTGTTTCGTACAGGCCGACAACCGGCGCTGCATCCGAAAAATCGTTGGCCATGGCCGAGTCCCCTCGCTCGTGCACCTGCTGCACGGCAGTTGTATCAAGAGGTACTGACAGGCTGATCTTCAGTGGCGTGGCCGGATGGTGCCCCGGCCCGCCCGGGGCGGCGGCTTCCCTCCGGTAGCGGCCCCCCGTGCCGGGGCCGATGCTGGAGCCGTACGTGTTGTCGTCGTGCGCGGAGGCTCGCCCGCGTCCCGTGAGGGGGGCCGAAGGAGCTGGCTGATGGCTGAGGCGCCCCTGATGGTCGTGGACAGCAGCGGAGTGGTCACCGGCTGGAGCCGGACCGCCGAGAAGCGCTTCGGGCTGGCGA
>NZ_KL585445.1:89365-93231 GCF_000721935.1 Streptomyces sp. NRRL WC-3549 | reverse complement strand
GAGATGTGTATAAGAGACAGTGGCGGACCTTCTGCGGAGCGAGCGGCGCCGGGCCGGCGGCGGGACGCCGGGGCTGTTGCTGGAGCCGCTGGCGGGGCAGGACTGGGGGATCTGGGCGGCCGACGGGAACGACGGAGCCCTCGGTCAGGCGTTGCTGGACGTGTTGTTCTCGCAGACGTACATCCGGCTCCACGTGCTCGACCCGGAGCTCCGGGTCCTCCGCTCCGGCGCTCCCTCCGCCCATGAGGAGGCCGCCGAAAGCCTGCTCGGGCGCCTCTTCGGTGAGGTGTGCGCCTTCGAGGAACCGGAACGGGCGAACGCCTGCGTACGCGAGGTCCTGGAGACCGGTGTCCCCTGCATCCAGCAGCTGTTCCACCTTCGCCCGGACACCGCGCTGGGCGAACGGCGCACCCTGTCCATGACTGCGCTCCGACTCCAGGCGCGCCAGGGGGCGCGGGAAGGGGAGCGCGGCCCGGTCCTCGGGGTTGTCGTGTCCATGGTGGACATGACCGGGCAGGAGAAGCACCGGGGCCGGGAGGACATCCTCGCCGCGGTGCGCGACAACGTGGGGGCGACCCTCGACATCGAGGCCACCTGCCGCGAACTCGTCGACACGCTGGTCCCCGCCTACGCGGACCTCGGTGTCGTCGAGGTCGTCGACGCGCTGCTGCGGGGCGAGGCACCGCAGCCCGGCCCGTTGGAGCAGGACGTACCGCTGCGGCGTGCCGCGTACAAGGGCCGCGCCAGGCCCGCCCGCAGGGTGGGGGACGTCCGCACCGTCGTGCACGGGACCCCCTACCAGCAGGCCCTGTCCGACCTGCGGGCGCGCATCGTCCCCCTGACGGGCGAGCTCTGGGCCGACGTCGACCCGGAACAGGCGCGCCTCATCCGGGCCGCCGGTGCCCACACACTGCTGGTGGCGCCGTTGATTCTGCGCGGAGCGGTGCTGGGGCTGGTCAGCCTCTACCGGTACGGCGACTCCGAACCGTTCACCGAGCAGGACATCCCGGTCGCGGAGGCGGTGGCGTCCCGGGCCGCCCTCGGCATCGACAACGCCCGCCGGTACGTGCACGAGTACACCATCGTCAGCGCCCTCCACCGCGCTCTGCTCCCGCAGCGCCAGGCGGAACAGCCCGCCGTCGAGACGGAGCACCTGGTCCTGCCGGGACGGGACAGCGGCGTCTGGTTCGACACGATCGCCCTGCCCGGGGCACGGACCGCCCTCGTCATCGGCGAGGTGACCGAGCGCGGCATCCACGCGGCCACCGTCATGGGGCAGCTGCGTACCGTCGTCCAGGCATTCAGCGCGCTCGACCTGGACCCCGACGAGCTGATCGCCCGCCTGTACGACACCGCGGACCTGCTGGCGCAGGAGCGGACCCAGCTCCCGCCGAGCGATCCGCTGTACCGCAGACCGCTCTCCGCGACCTGCATGTACGCCGTGTACGACCCGTTCAGCGAGACGTGCGCCGTGGCCTCGGCCGGTCATCCCGCCCCGCTGGTCATCGGCCCGGACGGCACCGCGGACGTCGCCGACCTGCCCGTGGGGCCCCTCCTGGGGACCGCGGACCGGGGGCCGGTGGCCGAGGCGTCCCTGTCGCTCGGCGAGGGCAGCGTCCTCGCGTTCCACAGCAGCGCGCTGCGAAGCGCCGCCGCGTCCGCCTCCGGGGCACTGCGCCAGGCGCTCGCGCACCCGGGCCGTCCGCTGCGGGACCTGTGCGAAGCGGCCGCCGACGTCCTGCCCGACACCCCTGAGCTGCGGGGCGCGGCGCTGCTCCTGGCCCGGACCCAGGCCATGCCCGCCGACCGGTACGCCGCGTGGGAGCTGCCCTACGACAAGTCGGCCCCGGCGACCGCACGCCGCATGGTGTCCGAACGCCTCGCCGAGTGGAACCTCACCGGCGACACCGGGGAGGCCACCGAGCTGATCGTCAGCGAACTGGTGACCAACGCGATCCGCCACGGCCGCCCTCCGCTGAAGCTGCGCCTCATCCTCGACCGCGGGCTGACCTGCGAGATCTGGGACGGCAGCACCACCGTCCCGCACATGAAGTACGCCGGAGTGGTCGACGAAGGCGGACGGGGACTGTTCATCATCTCCCAGCTCGCCACGCTGTGGGGCACCCGGTACGCCTCGGAGGGCAAGCTCGTCTGGTCCGAGCAGACGCTCCCCCAGGGGCGGGAGTGAGCGGGCGGTACCGCCCACCCCCGGTACCCGCCCCTACGCGGCAGCGTCCTCGGCGCGGGTGTGGGCGACCAGGGCGTTGGCGTGCCCGTGGCCCAGGCCGTGCTCCGTCTTCAGCCAGGCGACGACCTCCATGTGCCGGGGCAGGGGCGAGGCGCGGATGAGGTCCTGCCACTCGGCGATCGGCCGGCCGTACTTCTTCTCGATCGCCGGGAAATAGCTCGCGGGGCCCTTCGCCTGGTCGCTCATACCGTGGTGCCGTCCGTTCCTGGGCTCGTGTGCGCGGTTGGTGCCGGTGATGACTCCCCGCCGGTCAGAAACTCATCGGCCGGCCCGCAAGACCGGCCCGCCGGTGCCTCCCGGCCTCCCCGGGGCCTCCCGGCCTCCCCGGGGCCTCCCGGCCTCCCCGGGGCCTCCCGGCCTCCCCGGGGCCTCCCGGCCTCCCGGGGCCGCGGCCCGCCGTCGTCACCGCGCAGCCGTCGTCCCGTGGCAGTCGCGGTACGGGCGTCCGGTGCCGCACCAGCAGGCCGCGCTGCGCGCCGGGGGCCACGGAAGGGCCCGGCCGCGCGCGGCGAGCGTGGTGGCGTACTGGGGGAGGAGGTCCGGGTCGGTCGGCGAGGACGCCTCGGAGGCGGCGAAGGCCTCGTAGGAGGGGACCGTGCCCGTGACGATGCCGAGGTTCGGCGTACCCGCGGCGTGCAGGTCCCGCAACGAGGCCTCCAGGCGCGTCAGGTGGGTCGCGTGGTCGACGTACTCCTCACGCAGTCCCGGGTACACCGCGAGCAGTTCGGCCAGTTCCTTCTCGGGCCAGTGCAGCACCGCGACCGGGAAGGGGCGGGACAGGGCGGCCCGGTAGGTGCCCAGCTCCGCGCGGAGGCGGGTGATCTCGGCCTCCAGCTCGCCCGGGTCCGAGGAGCCCAGGGACCACAGGCGCTTGGGGTCGTGCAGCTCGTCGAGCGGGACGGCCGCCGTGTTCAGGGCGTCGGCCAGCTCGTCCCACGCGTCGTGCCCGCACCCCATCAGCCGCCGCACCCGGTGCCGCCCCGTGAGCAACGACTGGGTGGCGTACGGCACCTCCTCGGCCGGGGCGAGCAGAAGGGTCAGCGCCGTCGAGAAGAAGTCGTGGGCCGACTCCAGCTCGTCGTGCGCCTCCAGCGTCCGGGCGGCGAGCTCCCACGCCGCCGCGTCGAGCGGCCCCGCGGCACGGAGGCCGTCGAGTATCGCCCGGGCCTCCGCCTCGTGGCCGTACTCCCACAGGTTGGCCGCTTTCAACGCTTTGACCAGGTGCGGACGGTCGAGAGGGGGCTGCGGCGACCCGAGCAGTTCGTCGTAGAGGGCGCTGGCGCGGGCACGGTCACCGCCCAGCTCGAAATGGGCTGCGGCCTGGAGGAACAGCGGTTCGCGGTCCTCGGGGTACTGCGCCGCGGTGCGCAGCAGGCGCTCGGCTTCGGTGGTGTGCTCGGCAGGCGTGTCGGGGCGCATGGACCACACGGTACTGCGGGACGGCGGCGGGGCGAGAGGGTCCCGGAAGGAGTGACGGGGGAGCTGGGCGGGCGCTCGGTCGGGCGGGTTCCGCGCCGGTGCGAACGGCTGCCGGCGGCCCCCGTGGCCGGGCGTGCGTGAGGCCCTTCACGCTCGGCGGCCCTCCGTGCGCGGGCTGCCGTTCGTGTATAACGGCTGG
>NZ_KL585445.1:85494-89185 GCF_000721935.1 Streptomyces sp. NRRL WC-3549 | reverse complement strand
GGCTGGAGGACACCGCGGCGCGCACCCGCCGCACGAGACGGGGACAGGGGGGCCGATGAGCGACACCGACCGTGTACGCCGCGCGGCCACCCGGCTGCTGGCGCCGGTGCTCCGGCCCGCCGCCTTCCTCGCCCTGTTCCTCGCCGAGGTCCTCCTCGCCGGGAGCGGCAGCCTCTCCGCCATGGCGCTCGCCGCCACCGCGGCCGCCGGTTCCGCGCTCCTGGTGTGCTCCGTCATCAGCGCCCGCTGCGCCGCCCCCGTGCCCCGTACCAGGGTGCGCACCGCCCTGCGCGACCGGGAGAAGCGCACCGCGTTCCTGCCCCAGCGGGACCCCGACGCGAAGGGGCGCACCAGGCCCCGAGCGCCCGGCGCCGCCCTCCTGACGGCCGCGTAGGGACCAGCACCCGCTCCACCAGCCACGCCTGCTCCCGGCGCCGTCCGTCCTGCCGCCTTCTTCTCTTCCGGCACGACGAGACCCCCGGAGGGCTCACCCATGTCCGCTTTCGCGCACCTGGTCGGCTCCCTCGCCGACCTGCTCCAGCCGCTCTTCCAGACGGCGTCCACGGCCGCCGCGATCATCCTGTTCACCGCGCTCGTACGGCTCGCCGTGCACCCCCTGTCACGGGCGGCGGCCCGCGGTCAGAAGGCCCGCACCAAGCTCCAGCCGCAGATCGCCGCGCTGCGCAAGAAGCACGCGAAGAACCCGGAGCGGATGCAGAAGGCGCTCATGGAGCTGCACGCCGCGGAGAAGGTCTCCCCGCTGTCCGGCTGCCTGCCCAGCCTGCTGCAGATGCCGGCCTTCTTCCTGCTCTACCACCTCTTCTCCAGCGGCAGCATCGGCGGGGAGCCCAACTCGCTGCTCTCCCACGCGCTCCTCGGCGCCCCGCTCGGTGCACGCTGGCACGACGCGCTCGCCGACGGCGGCCTCTTCGGCCGGGCCGGGGTGGTCTACCTGGCGCTCTTCGCGGTCGTCGCGGCCGTCGCCACCTTCAACTACGGGCGTACCAAGCGCCAGATGGCGGCGAACCCGATGACCCCGGCGACCGGTCCGGACGGGCAGCCGGTGCCCGGCATGGGCGCCATGGCGAAGGTGATGCCGCTGATGTCGTTCCTGACGCTGTTCTCGGTGGCCGTCGTGCCGCTGGCCGCCGCTCTCTACCTCGTCACCAGCACCACCTGGACCGCGGTCGAGCGCGCCTTCCTCTACCGGGAAACCCGGGCGCCGGAGACCGCGGTGGCGCCCGCCGTGTGAGGGCCCGGGTCCACTGCGTGAACACGGCCTTGCGAAGTGATCCGATGTCTTGGAGGATCGGCCAAGCCTTTCGCTGGCCGCAACCCACCGACGGGCCTGATCGCGACCCAGGGAGACGGACCGTTGAAGCTGCTTCGAGTCGGTACGGCGGGTGCGGAGCGCCCCGCGCTGCTGGACCGTAACGGGACCTTGCGCGACCTCTCGGGCTTCGTGACCGACATCGACGGCGAACTGCTCGCCGACGCGTCGGCGAGGGGCTGCGTATCGGCCCACCGGTCGCCCGGATCGGCAAGATCGTGTGCATCGGGCTGAACTACCACGACCACGCCGCGGAGACCGGGGCGGCCGTCCCGGACGAGCCGATCCTGTTCTTCAAGGCCCCCGACACCGTCGTCGGCCCCGACGACACCGTCCTGGTGCCGCGCGGCAGCCGCAAGACCGACTGGGAGGTCGAGCTCGCGGTCGTCATCGGCCGTACCGCCCGCTACCTGGGCTCCGCCGATGAGGGGCTCCGGCACGTCGCCGGATACGCCACCGCGCACGACGTCTCGGAGCGGGAGTTCCAGCTGGAGCGGGGCGGCACCTGGGACAAGGGGAAGAACTGCGAGACGTTCAACCCGCTCGGCCCGTGGCTGGTGACCGCCGACGAGGTGCCGGATCCGCAGGCGCTCGGCCTCAGGCTGTGGGTCAACGGCGAACTGAAGCAGGACGGCACGACCGCCGACCAGATCTTCCCGGTGGGCGAGGTCGTGCGCTATCTCAGCCACTTCATGACGCTTTACCCCGGCGACGTCATCAACACCGGCACCCCGGCGGGCGTGGCGATGGGACGGCCCGAGCCCAAGCCGTACCTGCGCGCCGGGGACGTCGTGGAGCTCGAGGTCGAGGGGCTGGGCCGGCAGCGGCAGGCGCTCAAGGACGCGTAGGGCCCGAGGGTCCGGGGCGGGGCGGAAGCCGCCTCGCCCCGGACCCGCCGGTCAGGACGCGCGGCCGGTCAGGAACTGCTCCAGGGCCTCCACCACGAGCGCGTGGTCCTCGGCCTGGGGCAGGCCCGACACCGTGACCGTGCCGATCACGCCCGCGCCCTCCACGGCGATCGGGAACGAGCCGCCGTGCGCCGCGTAGGTGTCCAGGTCCAGGCGTGAGGACTCCTCGAAGGTCGTGCCCTTCGCCCGGAAACGGGTCCCGACCAGGTACGAGCTCTCCCCGTACCGCTCCACCACCCGGCGCTTTCGGTCGATCCACGCGTCGTTGTCCGCGCTGGAACCGGGCAGCGCCGCGTGGAAGAGCTGCTGGGCGCCGCGCCGGATGTCGACGGCGACCGGGGCGTGCCGTTCGCGGGCCAGCGCGACCAGCAGCCCGCCCAGCGCGTACGCCTCGTCGTAGCCGAAGCGCGGCAGGGTCAGCCGCCGCTCCTGGGCGATCAGCTCGGAGATGGTCGGCGCGCCGGTGCTCATGCCTGCGGCTCCTCGTCGTCGGGGTGGGGGGCCAGATCGACCGCGACGCCCTCACGGGCCGAGCGGCGCGCGGCCTCCAGGACGTCCAGGGCGGCAGCGGCCTGGGAGGCCGTCACCGGGTTCTCGTCGGTGCCGCGCAGGGCTGCCGCGACGGCCGCGTAGTACGCGGGGTAGTCGCCCGGGAGCGTGGGCACCGGGACACCGCCGCCGGTCAGCGGCGACTCCCCGGAACCGACGCGGCCCCACAGCTCCTGCGGTTCCTCGCCCCAGGGCGTGCCGGTCGCCGGCCGCGCGCCCTCGCGCAGGGCGGCCTCCTGCGGGTCGAGGCCGTACTTCACGTAGCCCGCCTTCGAGCCGAGGACCCGGAAGCGCGGGCCGAGCTGGGCCGTGACCGCGCTGACGTGCAGATGGGAGCGGACGCCGTTCGCATGGGTCAGCGCGAGGAACGTGTCGTCGTCGGCCGCCGCGCCCGGACGGCGTACGTCGGACTCCGCGTACACCCGGACCACCGGGCCGAACAGCGTCAGCGCCTGGTCCACGACGTGGCTGCCCAGGTCGTACAGCAGCCCGCCGATCTCCTGCGGGTCGCCCGACTCGCGCCAGCCGCCCTTCAGCTGGGGGCGCCACCGCTCGAACCGCGACTCGAAGCGCAGCACGTCACCGAGCTCGCCCTCCTCGATCAGCCGGGCCAGGGTGAGGAAGTCGTTGTCCCAGCGGCGGTTCTGGAAGACCGACAGCAGCAGCCCCCGCTCCTTCGCCAGGGCCGCCAGCTCACGGGCCTCGGCGGCCGTCCCGGCGAGCGGCTTGTCCACGACCACCGGCAGACCGGCCTCCAGTGCGGCCCGGGCGATCGGGACGTGCGTCTTGTTGGGGGACGCGATCACCACCAGGTCCAGCTCGTCCGCGCGCGCGAGCAGCTCGTCGGGCGAGGCCGCGCACCGCACCCCGGGGAACCCGGCGCGGGCGGCGGCCCGCCGCTCCG
>NZ_KL585445.1:85049-85277 GCF_000721935.1 Streptomyces sp. NRRL WC-3549 | reverse complement strand
GCGGCGGCCCGCCGCTCCGGGTTCGACGTGACGACCGTGTCCAGGACGAGTCCCTCGGTGGCCGAGACCAGCGGGGCGTGGAAGACGGATCCCGCCAGGCCGTAGCCGACGAGCCCGACGCGGTGAGGAGCGTTGGCAGTCATGCGGCCACTTAAGCAACGCTGTTGCCAAAGTGCAAGCGAGAGGGACAATGGGGCGGTGAACAGGAGCAACAGCAGGAGCGGCGGG
>NZ_KL585445.1:79959-84841 GCF_000721935.1 Streptomyces sp. NRRL WC-3549 | reverse complement strand
CGGCGGGGTCAACCTGCCGTCGCTGCGCCACCACAACGCCTCACTCGTGCTCGACCTCCTGCGTACGGCCGGTGAGCGGGGGATCAGCCGGCTGGAGCTCGCGGAGCGCACCGGCCTCACCCCGCAGGCGGTCAGCAAGATCACCACCCGGCTGCGCGCCGAGGGCCTCGCCGCCGAGGCCGGCCGCCTCGCCTCCACCGGCGGCAAGCCCCGCACCGTCCTCCGCCTCGTCCCGGACGCCGGATACGCGGTCGGGCTCCACCTGGACCGCGACGAGATGACCGCCGTCCTGACCGGCCTCGCCGGTACCCCGGTCGCCACCCGCACCGTGCCGCTGGACCTCGGAGCCCCGGCCGACGAGGTCGTCGGCGCCGCGGCCCGCGCGGTGCAGACGGTACGGGCAGACGCGCCCGGTACCGAGGACCACCGCGTCTTCGGCGTGGGCGCCGCCCTGCCGGGACCGCTGGACCACACCGGCGGCGTACTCCACCGCGTCACGGGCTTCCCGCAGTGGGACGGCTACCCGCTGCGCGACGCGCTCGCCGAGCGGACCGGGCTGCCGGTGGTCGTGGACAAGGACACCAACGCCGCCGCCCTCGGCCTCGCCCTGCGCGCCCGCGACGAGGCCGACTTCGCCTACCTCCACCTGGGTACGGGCCTGGGGGCCGGGCTGGTCCTCGGCGGCACCGTGCACCGCGGGGCCCGCACCGGGGCGGGGGAGTTCGGCCACCAGACGCTTCAGCTGGACGGTCCGCTGTGCGGCTGCGGCGGGCGGGGCTGCGTCGAGGCGCTCTGCCTGGCCGCCGTCGCCCGGGGTGACCTCGCCGAGGCGGCCCGCGTCCTCGGGACGGGGGCCGCCAACCTCGTCGGCCTGCTCGACATCGACCGGCTGGTCCTCGGCGGACGCGCGGTCGCCGCCGACGAGGACGTGTACGTCGACGGGGTGCGCGCCGTCGTCGAGGAACGCGCCCGCCGGGAGGGCACCGGCCCCGCCGTCCCGGTCACCGTCGCCACCGGCGGCGACCGGCCCGTCGCCGAAGGGGCGGCCCACCTGGTGCTGGCCCCGCTCTTCGGCCGCGCCGGTGAGGCCGGCAGCGGGCTGCGGGGCGGCCCGGGGCGTTGACGGACCGGGGGCCGGAGGCGCTGTTCGGGCGGTTCTTTCCGCCCGAACGGGCGGACTTGCCCGGCCGGCGGTTGGCGGCGCCCCCGCGCGCGTGGCAGCGTCGCCGCACACAGCCGGTGGCCCTCAGGAGGTGCCCGGCGGCGAGCAGCGAAGGGTGTCCCCCCATGCCCCCCAAGCCCCCCGCACGGCTGCGTGACGGCCGTGCCCTCACCCGCCTCGGCCTCGCCGCGGGCCTCGTCGTCCCGGCCGGGCTCCTCGGCACCCCGGCCGCCGTCGCCATCCCCATCGCGGCGCCGGTCCCGGCCGTGTCGGGGGCCGTCGCGGACGCGAACGCGGACGCGGTCTGCGGGGACCCGGACGCCGAGGACTTCCCCATCGGCACCCGGATCCACGGCGGCCCGGAGACCTACGCCTCCGGCGGCGGCTACGGGACCTGGTACCTGGACCTGACCAACACGACCGCCGAGCCGTGCCACGCCATCCACCCGGTCCTCGTCCTCACCGACGAGGACCGCACGCTGACGCCCGAGCAGATCCAGCTGGAGTTCGTCGAGCGGGCCCACCCCGACGAGGAGCACCGGGTCACCTGGGAGTCCACCGACCAGGACGAGCAGATCGGTGTCTTCGGCAACGGCGAGGAGGACGACGACTTCCCCGGATTCACGGTCCCCGCGAGGAAGACGGTCACCGTGGAGGTCCGGATGGCGTTCACCTCCGACACCCGGCCGGGTCGGGTCACGGCGACCGCGGCCATCGTCCAGCGGCGCACCGAACCGCGTCAGGCGGCGGACGGGCCCGGCGCGGCCGGGGCGGCCGACGCGTCCGACGGCGACTGGGTCGGCGAGTCCGCGGCGTACTCCTTCGTCATCGTCGACGGCGGCGCGGACGGCGGCGCCGACGCCGGGGGGCCCCGGACCGACGGGGCGGGCAGGGCGCCGTCCGAACTGGCCCGCACCGGCCGGACACCGCCCGTCTGGGCCGCCCCCACCGCCGGCGCCCTGGTGTTCGGCGGGGCGGCGGCCCTGCTCCTGGCCCGCCGCCTGCGCAAGGGGCCCCGCTGAACCCGTGGCGACCCGCCTTGATCAGCTGGTTCCGCCCGGTCGAACGGGCAGCCTAAAATCGAGGCGTCGGCGCTGCACACCGCGGTGCCGCCGGCGTCCAGCACCCCGGTGCACAGTGCGTACGGCAGGAGCCCGTGTCATGGCAGAGCGCAAGGCGATCGAATCCTGGCTGACCGACATGGACGGTGTCCTCATCCACGAGGGCACCCCCATCCCCGGGGCCGACGCCTTCATCAAGAGGCTCCGGGACTCCGGGATGCCGTTCCTCGTCCTCACCAACAACTCCATCTACACCGCCGGCGACCTGCACGCGCGCCTCAAGCGCATGGGGCTGGACGTCCCGGTGGAGAACATCTGGACCTCCGCCCTGGCCACCGCCCAGTTCCTGGACGACCAGCGGCCGCGCGGTACGGCGTACGTCATCGGCGAGGCGGGGCTGACCACCGCGCTGCACGACATCGGGTACGTCCTCACCGACCACGACCCGGACTACGTCGTCCTCGGCGAGACCCGGACGTACAGCTTCGAGGCGCTCACCAAGGCGATCCGGCTCATCAACGCCGGCGCCCGCTTCATCTGCACCAACCCGGACGAGACCGGCCCGTCCGCCGAGGGCCCGCTGCCCGCCACCGGGTCGGTGGCCGCGCTGATCACCAAGGCCACCGGCAAGGCCCCGTACTTCGCCGGCAAGCCCAACCCCCTGATGATGCGCACCGGCCTCAACGCCATCGGCGCCCACTCCGAGACGTCCGCCATGATCGGCGACCGGATGGACACCGACGTACTGGCCGGACTGGAGGCCGGGATGCAGACCTTCCTCGTCCTCACCGGGCTGACCAGCACCGACGACATGGACCGCTACCCCTTCCGGCCGTCCACCGTCGTCGACTCCATCGCCGACCTGGTCGATCTGGTGGACCTGCCCCTGCCCACGCCGTAGGGGCCCCCGGGGCGTTCCTCACCCGGCCGGCCTACAGAGGATGCGGAACGCCCCCGCACGCGTGAACCTTCGATCAGGAGGTTTACGATGCGTTCACTGCCCCTCACGTTCTGTGCCGCAGTGGCGGCCGCGACGATAGCCGTCCCCGCGTCCGCCGCACCGGCCGAGCCCAAGGATCCCAAGGGCTCCGGGCCGGTCACCGTCACCCCGGCCGTCGTCTCCCCGGGTGGGGAGGTGGAACTCTGGACCGACGTCTGCGGCAAGGGCACGTCGGCCCGGGGGAACTCCGAGGCCTTCACCTCCGAGGCGCGCTTCGCCCCGGCCGACCGCAAGGGCCTCCGCGCCGAGGCCCGCATCCGCCCGGACGCCGCCCCGGACGCCTACGAGATCCGGGTGACCTGCAAGGACGGCCACGGCCGTGCCAAGGGCACCGTCACCGTCGTCCCCCACCGCCGTCCCACGCCCGTCGCCCCCGTCCGGGCCGGAGGCGGCGGCACCGCCACCCTCGCCACCGGCGGAGCGGCCGGACCCGGTCTCCCGCACGCCGTGACGGGGCTGGCGCTCGCCACCGCCGCGGTCGCCGCCGTCGCCTTCCGCGGCGCGCGCCGCCGCCGTGCGGAGCACGGCTGAGATGGCGGGCGCGGACCGCCCGGCCGGATCCGGCCGGCTGCTGACCGGCGTCGCCTGGGCCGTGCTGCTGCTCGGCCTGTGGCTGTGGGGCCGTGAGGGCACCGGCGGCATCTCCGCCCCGACGACCGGCGACGTCGCCGCCGTCGGACGCCCCCTGGGCGCACCACTGCCCCCGGCGCACGAACCGCTCGGCGGGGCCCGTCCGCAACGGGTGGAGATCCCCTCCCTGGAGATCGACGCGCCCGTCGTCGCGAGGGAACTGGACGAGTCCGGCGCGATCGAACCACCGCCCTACGAGACCGCCGGAACCGTCGGCTGGTACGGGAACGGCACCGAACCCGGCACCGAGGGCGCCGCGCTCTTCGTCGGCCACGTCGACACCGAGACCGATCCCGCCGTCTTCTACGGCCTCAGCGCCGTCCAGCCGGGAGCCAGGGTCCGGGTCGCCCGGGACGACGGCACGGTGGCCGAGTTCACCGTCGACGACGTCCAGGTCTTCACCCGGGAACGCTTCGACGCCCAGAAGGCGTACGGGCCCCGCAAGGACGGCCGCGCCGAACTCCGGCTGATCACCTGCGGCGGCACCTACGACCGCGACGCGCACGCGTACACCGCCAACGTGGTGGTCTCGGCCTATCTGACGGGGGAGCGCGGCGCCTCCCGAAGCGGCGTCTGACCGCACCCGGTACCTGGCCCGGCCGGCAGCCCGCTGCCTCTCAGGGCGCCGGCCGGGCCGGTCCTCCACCGCGGTGCCCTGGCTGCGGGAGTAGCCCGGCGCGACGCGGGAGGTCGAGTGGTTCCTGCTGCACGCCACCTTAGGGGCACCCCGGCAGGCCCTACAGGGTTGCTGCCAGGTTGTCCGGATCCGGGCGGAAGAGTCCGGCGCGCCGACCGCTCCGCCAGGTGGGGGTCAGCCGACGGAACGCCCGGCTCAACGGGGCGCGGGCGTGCGGGAGTCGGGCGGATCGCGCGGGTGCGGGGCGGCCGGGCCGGAGGCCCGCTGCTGTCCGGATGCGCCTCGTCCGCCTGCGCCCGGGACCGTGTGTGTGGACTGCGGTGCGGGCCCGTGCACGAGCAAGGCCCCCTCACGCTCGGTGAGGGGGCCTTGCTTTCGCGTGCGCCGTCAGG
>NZ_KL585445.1:77701-79682 GCF_000721935.1 Streptomyces sp. NRRL WC-3549 | reverse complement strand
AGCTAACGGCGCCTGCTGACCTGGAGAACTTTACCCGATGCGGTGGGGTGCTCCTGACCAATTCCGATCGGGGCGGCCTGTCGGATGGTCGTTTTTTACCTTTTGTCGGTCACCATGAGCTTTGCCCCGACCGGTGAGGTGCGGGAGATCGTGACGACCGCCGGGTGGCCGAGTGGAGGAGGAGTCGCATGACTGCGCCGGTCTTCGAGGAGTACGAGCCCGCCGCCGACTGCGGTTGTGCGGGGTGCGCCCGGCAGCGGCGTACGGCGGCGGTGCTGCCCGTGCGGTACGGCGGACACCCCGCCGCCCACGGGGCCCGGCGGGCGCTGGTCCTGGTTACGGCGGCGGGCGTGGTGCTGTCCTGCGGGGCCGCCCAGGCCGCCGCGACGGCCTGGGCGGCGAGCCGGGGCGCCCGCGCGGGCACGGCCCCCGATCCCCAGCCGGTCACCCCGCAGGGTGCGGTCGGACCGCTGGCCGGTGGTGGGGTCCCGGGGCCGCCGGCGTCCACGTCCACGGCGGTGCGGGCGACGACCCGGGACGAGATCATGAGCCGCGCCGAGAAGTGGGTGTCGGCACGGGTCCCGTACAGCACGGCGGCGTACTGGTCGGACGGGTACCGGCAGGACTGCTCCGGCTTCGTCTCGATGGCCTGGGACCTCGGCAGCAACGAGTGGACCGGCAGCCTCGCCGCCTTCGGTACGAAGATCGCCCGGGCGGATCTCCAGCGCGGGGACATCCTGCTCTTCCACAACCAGGCCGACCCGGCGGCGGGGTCGCACGTGACGGTCTTCGGCGGCTGGACCGACAGCACGCACAGCCACTACCTCGCGTACGAGCAGACCCGCCCGAGCACCCGCAAGGCGACGACGCCCATGGCGTACTGGAGCAACTCCTCGCAGTACGTGGCGTACCGCTACAAGGGGCTGACCACCGGCCAGGCCGGCGGCAACGGGTCGGGCACCTCGTTCCCGGGGGCGTCGGCGTTCGGCCCCGGCGCCGACAACCCCTACGTCACCCGGCTCGGGAAGCTGCTCATCGCCCAGGGCGGCAAGCGCTTCTACCGGGTCGGCGCGGGGCCGCGCTGGACGGACGCGGACAGGCAGGCGACGCGGGCGTTCCAGCTGGCCCAGGGCTGGAAGGGCGAGGAGGCGGACGGCATCCCCGGGCCGGACACCTGGGAGCTGCTGGTCAAGGGCACCGGCCGCACGATCCCGGCCGCGACGGGCGACGGCGCGGGCCAGGCGACGGCCTTCCCGGGCCGGGGCTTCTTCAGGCCGGGGCAGTCCAACGGCCACGTCCAGCGGCTGGGGGCGGGGCTGGTGAAGAAGGGATACGGAAAGCACTACGCCAAGGGCCCCGGCCGGCGATGGACGGAGGCCGACCGGCGCAACGTGGAGGCGTTCCAGAAGGCCCAGGGATGGCGCGGGAGCGCGGCCGACGGATACCCGGGGCCGGAGACGTGGCGACGGCTCTTCGCGTGACGGCTGCCGCGGGGTGGCGCGCGGGCTGTGTACGGGCCGGGCGGTTCTCACCGGCCGGCGGTGACGGAACGGACACCAGAACGGAACAGGGCGGAGGCGTGATGCGGTACACGGAGAACGAGCGGGACGAGAGCGAGCCGCGGGGCGTGCGGGACTCCGGGGAGGCACCGGGGACGGCCGGCGGGGCGTCCACGGCGCTCGGGTCCGGGTGGTCCAGGTGGCCCGGGAAGGACGAACGGGAGCGGCTGGCCTGGCGGGCCGTGCTCCCCGCAGGCGACGGCTCGGGAGGGCGGGACGACCTGGGGCGGAGGGATGCGGCGTCCCGGGAGATGACGGCCCCTGATACGGCGGCCCCTGAGGTGACGGCCCGGGAGGTGGCAGCCCCCGAGGCGGCGCAGGCGATGGTGCCCCGGGGCGCCATCGCCGCAGGGGACGGCACCGGGGGCGCGGATGGGCGCGGGGACGGTGGCGGGGCCGGGGCCGGCGAGTTGACGGCGGGC
>NZ_KL585445.1:76330-77476 GCF_000721935.1 Streptomyces sp. NRRL WC-3549 | reverse complement strand
ATGCCCGCCGGTCCCGGCGCCCCGGGTCTCATGGGTGCCCCGGGTCTCACGGGTGCTCCGGACGGCCCGGGTGCCATGGCCGCTCCGGGAGCCCCAGGTATCACGAGTGCTCCGGGGGCCCCGGGCACCGTGGACGCCCCGGGGGCGTGCGGCGGCGAAGTCCCCGAGGGTACGGCGGTGCCGGGTGGGGCGGAGGAGGCGGGGCGGGCCGCACCCGACGACCGGGCGCCGTCGCGCGGGGCCGGTTCCGCCGTGGACGGCCAGGGCGGCCCGGGCCGCCGGGATGCGTCGGAGGCCGGGAGCGGCGCGGGCCGTGCCGGTGGCGTGCCGGTCGATTCGGCGGGCTCGGGGGAGGGCTTCCCCGGAGTCGTCCCGCCCCGCGAGGACTGCCCCGGAGCCGTCCCGCTCCGCGAGGACTGCCACGCCGCTGCCGGTACCCACGCGGACCGCGGGGCACCGGCACCCGGCGAGGCCGCCCCCCACCGCGCCGTGGCGGAGGACACGGCCGACCTGGAGGCGGCCCTGGGCGAGGTGCCCGCGGATCTCGGGCCCGCGCTCGACGCGGTGGCCGGTGTCCGCCGGGGGGCGAGGACGGGACAGCAGGCGCAGGCCCTGGCCGTGGCGCTGCTCGGCCTCGACGCGGAGGAACCGGGGGCCGGAGACGTCTCCCCGGTGACGACGGGCCAAGGGGCGGCTGCCCCCCGCGTTTCCACCGGACCGGACCGGGGGGCGAGTGGCCCCGTCACGGCCCCTGAGCTCACCCGGCCGGCGGCGCACCCGGCACCGGTGGCCTCCGACGTCCCGCAGGACGCGGGCCCCGAGACGGGCTACGACGCGGGGCGCTCGGCGGGCGGCGATGTCCGCGTGCTCCCGAGGGCGTCCCGGGGGACGGGGCGGGGAACGGGCCGGGGAACGGGCCGGGAGGCGGACCGGGGTACGGGTCGGGCGGCGGGCCGCGAGGCCGGCGCCCCGGCGCCCGTCCCCGGGGGCCCCGGCGGTCCGGACGCGCGGTGGGAGACCGGACGGCGGCGCCCCCTCGTCGCCGGCGGGACCACCGCGCCGATCCCCGTGCACCTGCTCTTCCGTGACGGTGACGACGACTGCGGCAGCGCCGCCGCCGGGCCGGGCGCCCCGAGTGGCTCCCCC
>NZ_KL585445.1:75627-76147 GCF_000721935.1 Streptomyces sp. NRRL WC-3549 | reverse complement strand
TCCCCCACCTCCGGCGACGGCGCCCGCGCCGCCGGGCGGCCCCCCGCGCCGCCTGCCCCCCGGGCGCCCCAGCCGCGGTCCGAGGCCCGGCCGTACCCCCGTACCCCCGTACGCCCGGCGCCCCTGGCCGACGCCCGGCTCGCCGAGCGGCCCGGGCCCGTGCTGCCGGGCTGGGCGGCCCTGCTCACCGGGGTGGCCGGGCTGGCCGGCATGCTCACCGTGCCGGCGTGGCACGGCGCCCTGCCGGATGCCGTGGCCGGCGGGCTCGGCCTCCACCCGCGCCCGTACACCGGCCTCGGCGTCGCGAGCTGGGCGCTGCTCGCCCTGCTGGCCACCGTGACGCTGTTCGCGCTCGGCGGCCTGGAGCGCGGGCGGGTCGGACACGCCTGCGTGCTCACCCTCTTCGGCGACTACCGGGGCAGCGTCCGGCGTACCGGCCTGCTCTGGGTCTCCCCGCTCCTGCGGCGCCGGCGCATGGACGTACGGCTGCGGCACTGGCGCAGCGAGCCGCTGCCCGCCG
>NZ_KL585445.1:74392-75429 GCF_000721935.1 Streptomyces sp. NRRL WC-3549 | reverse complement strand
GGCGCAGCGAGCCGCTGCCCGCCGTCGACGCGAGCGGTACCGCACTCCGCGCGGTGGTGCTGGTCGTCTGGCGCGTCGAGGACACCGCACGGGCCGCGCTCGGCGTCGCCGACCACGAGCAGTACCTGCGCGACCAGGTCGAGGCGGCGCTGGCACGGGTGCTGTCGCAACTGCCCGCCGACGCCTTCCACGAGGAGAGCCGGACCCGCACCCTGCGGGACGCGGAGGCGGTCGGCGACGCGCTGACCCGGATGCTGAAGGCGGACTGCCTGCCCTCGGGTATCGACGTGTACTCCGCCCAGCCGACCCGCGTCGAGTACGCACCGGAGGTCGCGGCGGCGATGCACCGGCGCAGGGTGGCCGCGATCGACGCCCGGCACCGGGACAGCGTGCTCACCTCCGTCGTCGACGCGGTGGACGACACCGTGCACCGGCTGACCGGCCGGGGCATCGTCGAGCTCGACGCATACGAACACAAGGCGCTGGTCAGGGACTTGACGGTGGCCTTCTACACCGGGCGCTGCGAGCACCAGCGCGCGTGAGGAGACGGCCAACGCCGCAGGGGCGCACCGAAAACCGTACGGACATTGGTCTGGACATGTTCATGCGGCGTCAATAATCTGGGGTTGGTCTAGACCGCAGCACCACCGCATTACCCCCTGCGCACAGCAGAGCCCCCAGGACATCCCCCACGTTCTTCTAGGAGCGACACACCATGCGGAAAAGGGCAAGCGCGGCCGTCATAGGCCTGGCGATCGCCGGCGTCTCCATGTTCGCCACCAGCAGTGCCAGCAGCCACGGCTACACCGATTCCCCCATCAGCAGGCAGAAGCTGTGTGCCAACGGCACCGTCACCGGCTGCGGCAACATCCAGTGGGAGCCGCAGAGCGTCGAGGGCCCGAAGGGCTTCCCGGCGGCAGGGCCGGCGGACGGCAAGATCTGCGCGGGCGGGAACAGCTCCTTCGCCGCGCTCGACGACCCCCGCGGGGGCAACTGGCCCGCCACCCAGGTCACCGGCGGCCAGGGCTACAGCTTCC
>NZ_KL585445.1:73801-74231 GCF_000721935.1 Streptomyces sp. NRRL WC-3549 | reverse complement strand
GGCCAGGGCTACAGCTTCCGCTGGCAGTTCACCGCCCGCCACGCCACGAGCGACTTCCGGTACTACATCACCAAGGACGGCTGGGACTCCACCAAGCCGCTCACCAGGGCCGCCCTGGAGTCGCAGCCCTTCATGACGGTGCCGTACGGGAACCAGCAGCCCCCGGCGACCCTGACCCACCAGGGCACGATCCCCACCCAGAAGACCGGCAAGCACATCATCCTCGCCGTCTGGAACGTGGCCGACACCGCCAACGCGTTCTACGCCTGCTCGGACGTGAAGTTCTGACGCGGCCCGCGCCTGTCGTGCCGGGCCGGACGCCCGGCCCGGCCTGACGGGCTGTGTGCGGCCGGGTGACCGGCCGCACACAAAAGCGCGGTGGGCGGTTCCGTCGTACGGAAACCGCCCACCGCGTCGTCTGTGCGCCGTC
>NZ_KL585445.1:68498-73556 GCF_000721935.1 Streptomyces sp. NRRL WC-3549 | reverse complement strand
AACGGCGCCTGCTGACTCGAAAATAATACCTGGTTCCCAGGGGTGCTGGTGACACGTGCCCGTCGGCCCCCGGCGAGCGCGCTTCCGGACCGTTCAGAGCGCCATCGACAGCAGTACCGGGGCCGCCCGGCGGTTCAGCGTGTCCGCCGCGGACCGCAGCCGGTGCGCGTCCTCGATCGGCAGGGAGAGCGCCAGGCACCCGGCCGACGCCCCGGCGGTCAGCGGCACCGCCGCGCACACCGTGCCCACCGCGTACTCCTGGAGATCGAGCACCGGGACCGTCGCCGGCTGGCTGTCCAGCTTCGAGAAGAGCACCTTCTCGCTGGTGATCGTCCGCGAGGTGAGCCGGGCCGTCCGGTGCCGGGCGAGATGGTCGCGCCGGCTGTTCTGGTCGAGCTGCGTCAGCAGGCACTTGCCGATCGCACTGGCGTGCGCCGCCGACCGGAAGTCGACCCACTCGTTGACGGCGGGGGCGTGCGGTCCGTCGGCCACCTGGGTGATCCGGATCTCACCGTCGACGTACCGGCTGACGTAGACCGCCGCGCCGACCGAGTCGCGCAGCCGCACGAGCGTCTGCTGGAGCCGTGTCTCCACCGCCCGGCGGCGGGCCGCGCCGGTGCCGAGCTCGGCGAGCGCGGCACCGATGACGTAGGCCCCGTCGGTCACCTGCTCGACGTACCCCTCGCGCCGCAGGGTCAGCAGCAGCGCGGCGAGGTGCCCGACGGGCAGCCCCGTCTCACGGGAGAGCTGTACGTCGGTCACGCCGCTTCCGTGCGTGGAGACCGACTCCAGCACGCGCAGGGCGTACTGCACGGAGTGGAACGGTGCTTTCCCTTCGGGCTTCGACGCCACGGTGTCCCCCTACCAGGTTGTGACCGGCGGCTTCCGCCCCACGATAGCGGCCGAAAGGCGCCGGGGGACGGGGTGTTGACGAGTTGCCCGGTGCGCCCCCGGCTCCGCCGCCAGGGACGCACCCGGTTGGCATATGCCAACGTCATAGCCCAGAAGTGCGGCCGGGACCGTCACAGCACCGCGTTGAGGAACTCGCGTGTACGTGCGTGCTCGGGGTCGGTGAAGATCTTCTCCGGCGTACCGGACTCCACCACGCGGCCCGCGTCGAACATCAGGACCTTCTCCGAGACGTCCCGTGCGAAGTTCATCTCGTGGGTCACACAGAGCATCGTGATGTCGGTGTTCCTCGCGATGTCACCGAGGAGCTCCAGCACGCCCGCCACCAGCTCCGGGTCGAGCGCCGAGGTGACCTCGTCCAGCAGCAGGATCTCCGGGCGCATCGCCAGCGCCCGGGCGATCGCCACCCGCTGCTGCTGGCCCCCGGAGAGCTGCGAGGGGTGTGCGTCGACCTTCCCCGAGAGCCCGACCAGGTCGAGCAGCTCGCGGGCGCGGGCCTCCGCCTCCTCGCGCTCCATGCCCAGGACGTTGACCGGCGCCTCGGTGATGTTCTGGAGCACCTTCATGTTCGGGAAGAGGTTGAACTGCTGGAAGACCATCCCGATCTTCTTCCGGGACTCCCGCAGCTGCTTCTCGCCGGCCGGCTTGAGCGAACCGTCGGGCCTGCGGGTGTGCGAGAGCGGTGAGCCGTCCACCCAGATCACACCGCCGCTGACCTTCTCCAGCGTCATCAGCAACCGCAGGATGGTGGTCTTGCCGGAACCGCTGGGCCCGATCAGCGTGACGTGCTCGCCCCGCTTGACCGTGAAGTCCAGCTCGTCCAGGACCACATGGTCGCCGTACCGCTTGACGACCTTGTCGAACCGGACCAGCGGCTCCACACCGGTGGTCCCGTCCGCCTGAGCGGCGTCCGCGGGCTCCTTCAGGGGGGCAGGGTCAGTGGCCAAGGCGCTTCTCCAGCTTTCTCATCAGCAGCGAGGTGGGGTAGCTCGCGACCAGGAAGATCAGTCCCGCGAGCGTGAACACCTCGGTGTACGCGAAGTGGTCGGTCCCGTACTTGCGGGCCTCGAAGACCATTTCCTGGACCGTGATCACGGCCAGGAAGGGGGTCTCCTTGAACATCGAGACGGCGTAGTTGCCGAGGGCGGGCAGCACGCTGCGCACCGCCTGGGGCAGGATCACCGCCTGCCAGGTCCGCCGGGGCGGCAGCGAGAGCGCCCGGCAGGCCTCCCACTGGCCCTTGGGCACACCGTCGATCCCGGCCCGGTAGACCTCGGAGGTGTACGTGGCGTAGTGGACGCCCAGGACGACGATGCCGATCGTCAGCGGTTCCACGGAGGTGAAGACGGCCGCCGCGCCGACCAGCTGGACCAGCAGCGGGGTGGCGCGGACGAACTCCATCACCGCCTTGACGGGCACGGTCACCAGCCGCGACGGCGCACGTCCGGCCACCGCGATGGCGAGGCCCAGCACCGCGGCCACGAGCGTGCCGAGCACGGTCGCCAGCAGGGTGACCCGGAATCCTTCGAGCAGCAGGGGGAACGAGTCCGTGAGGGCGTCCCAGTTGAACGACTGGTTCACCGGGCACCTCCGGCGGTGGCGGCCGACTCCGCCGAGCGGGACTTGAGCAGACTGCCCGCACCGGTGTGCAGGCCGAGCCGCCGCTTGGCGGACCGTTCCAGCAGGTTCATCAGCAGGGTCAGCGCGTAGGCGAGGACGAAGTAGGCGGCCAGCAGCAGCAGGTACGCGGTGAGGGTCTCACCGGTCCGGCTGCGGATGTGCTCGACGGCGGTCATCAGGTCGGCCGCGGAGATCAGCCACAGCAGCGGTGTGGCCTTCAGCAGCTGGATCAGCAGGTTGGTGAAGGACGGGATCATCTGGACCCAGGCCTGCGGCATGATCACCTTCCGCATCCGGTGGAAGGGCGTCATGTTCAGGGCCACGGCCGCCTCGTACTGGGCGCGGGGCACGGACTTGACCGCTCCGCGGACGATCTCGGAGCCGTACGCCCCGTAGTTGAGGCCGAAGGCGACGATGCCGCAGAGCAGCGGCGTCAGTTCGTAGCCCGTCAGCTGCGGCATCGCGTAGTAGAGCCAGAACAGCTGGATGTAGAGCGAGGTGCCGCGGAAGAACTCCACGACGATCCGGGAGACCCCGCGCACCGGCAGCAGCGTGCTGCCCGCCATCAGGCCGAGCAGGAACGACAGCAGCAGCGCGAGCAGGGAGCCCAGGACCGTGGCCTCGAGCGTCACCCACAAGCCCGCTCTGACCTGAGGGAACTCATCGAGGAGTGTGGAGAAGAAGTCACTCATAGGGTGTGGTCCGCCCCCGTCAGCCCTTGCACAGGTCGGCGGTCTTCAGCGTGGCCGGCGGAATCTCCGTGGCGCCGAAGCCGTACTCCGTCAGAAGGCCCACGTAGCGGGACTTGTCCGCGGTGATCTTCTTGAGCTCGCGGTTGAAGGAGTCGCGCAGGTCCTCGTTGCCCTTGCGGAACACCGCGCCGCCGGGGGAGAACTGCTGCACGCCGTCCAGCTCCGGCACGAACGCATCGGTGACCTCGGTCTCCGGGTTGGTCTTGGCGAGCCACCGCAGTGAGATGCCGGTGAGCAGGAAGGCGTCGATCCGGCCGCCCTTGACCGCGTCCGCGCCGTCCTGGGGCTTCTGCAGCGTCTTGATCTTGTTCCCGGCGATGCCCGCGCCCTTGGCGTACGAGTCCTCGACCGCACCCGACATCACGCCGATGACCGCTCCGGCGGCCTTGGCCGACGCCAGGTCGGTGATCTTCTTCGGGTTGCCCTTCTTCACCATCATCGCGGTGGGGGATATGAACTCCGGGTCGGAGAACAGGGCGTTGGCGCAGCGCTCCGGGGTGATCGCCATGCCCGCGCTGACCACGTCGTACTTCCCGGCCTGGAGCCCGGGGATCAGGCCGTCCCACTCCGAGAGGGTGGGCTTCAGCTCGTCCACGCCGAGCGCCTTGAAGATCTCCCGGTGCAGGGTGGGCGCCTCGCCCTTGAGCTCCTTGCCCTCCATGTAGCCGTACGGCGCCTCGTTGGCGTACGCGACGCGGACGAAGCCCTGCTTGCGGAGCTTGTCGAGGGCGCCCTCACCGTCCGTGGAGCCGGCGTCGGTCTTGCTGCACGCGGAGAGCAGCCCCGGAACGACGAGCAGTCCGCCCACGGCTGCCGATCGGTTGAGGAAACCCCGGCGGGACAGATTCGGGAAGTCAGCCATGGTTCGCAATCTCCTGGATGGCTTGAGCAGTCAGGACAGGGTGAGCGCCTGCCCGATCCGCTGCTTCTAAGCCAAAAGCGCCGCCCATGTAATCGAACGGTGGCCGGAGGGTGACCTTCCCGTGTCTCATGGCGGGCGGAGGGCGACGGAAGGTGCGCGGGGCGTATTCCCCAGGAATAGTTGGTTCATGACTGCCCGTTATGGCGCGTTCTCCGGATCGGTGAACGCCTGCGGCTTATGTCACCGGTGTTCGACTGGGGGCCGCTCTCCCGGGTGCCCGGTGCCCGCGTACGCAAACGGGCCGGCTCCGCGGGACCCGGGCGGGGCGGGGGCCGGGGCGTCCGGAGCGGCGGGCGGCGGCCGACGGGGGAATACTTGAGCCAGGCAGGGGCAGCGGAGACAAGGCGCCCGTCAAGGGCCGGCGGGCCATCCGGACCACGGGAAGGACGGACATGACGACCGTAGGACTTCTCTACCCGGGCCATGCCGCGGAGGACGACTTCCCGCGGATCGAGGTCATGATCGACAGCGACATCAGACTGCCGCTGTTCCACACCGCCACCGACGGGGCCGCCCGCGACGCCGAGTCCCTGCGCGCGGCCGGTGCGCCGGAGCGCCTGGCCGCCGGGGTCGAGGAGCTGCGCCTGGCGGGGGCCGAGGCGCTGGTCTGGGCCACCACCGGCGGCAGCTTCGTCCGGGGCTGGGACGGGGCCCACGAGCAGGTCGCCTCCCTCGCACGGACCGCGGGACTCCCCGCGTCCAGCGCCTCCTTCGCCTTCCCGCACGCCGTGCGCGAGCTCGGTGCCACCCGGGTCGCCGTCGCCGCCACCTACCCCGAGGACGTCGCCGCGCTCTTCGCCGGCTTCCTCCAGGCCGCGGACCTGGAAGTGGTCGCCCTCCGGAGCGGCGGGATCG
>NZ_KL585445.1:63038-68297 GCF_000721935.1 Streptomyces sp. NRRL WC-3549 | reverse complement strand
CGTCACCGCCGCCGATGCCGCGGCGTGCGACATCGAGCGGATCAAGGAACTCGTCCGGGCCGCCGACCATCCCGACGCCGAGGTCGTGCTGCTCCCGGACAACGCCCTGCACACGGCGGCGCACGTCCCCGAGCTGGAGGAACTGCTGGGCAAGCCGGTCCTCACGGCGAACCAGGTGGCGGTCTGGGAGGGGCTCAGGCTCGCCGAGCGCCGGGTCTGGGCGCCCACCCTCGGGACGCTCTTCGCGACCCGGGAACCCCCGCCCGGCTCCGTGGAGAACCGGGGCATCGAGGTCCGCGAGTGATCCGCGCCCGGGACTCCCGGCACTGGTGACCCGCCCGGCACCGGTGACCCGCCCGGCGCCGGTCGCTCCGCCCGTCGGCGGGAATAAACGGAGTCGGCCTCCTGTTGATGACCTCCGGTACCCAGACGCACCACCACCGGAGAGGCCCGACACGTGGACGAGAACCGAGGCGAAGCGAACCGAGGCGGTCAGATCCGCGGCACCGCCGACGGGACGGCCTCCGTCCCGCTGTCCGTGCTGGACCTGGTGACCGTGGGGGCGGGCCGCACCGCGAGCCAGGCCCTGCGCACCAGCGTGGACATCGCACGGCTGACCGAGCGCCGGGGCTTCCACCGCTTCTGGGTGGCGGAGCACCACTCGATGCCGGGCGTGGCCTCCTCCTCGCCGGCCGTCATCCTGGCGCACCTGGCCGCCCACACCGAGCGCATCCGGCTCGGGTCCGGCGGCGTGATGCTGCCCAACCACGCGCCCCTGGTGATCGCCGAGCAGTTCGGCACCCTGGAGGCGATGGCCCCGGGCCGTGTCGACCTCGGGCTGGGCCGCGCGCCCGGCACCGACGGCGCCACGGCGGCGGCCCTGCGCCGCACGGACCGGCTCAACGAGGGGGCATTGGGGTCTCCCCTGGTCGAGCGAAGCCGAGACCTTGGGGAAGACTTCCCGCAGCAGCTCGCGGAGCTGATCCGCTTCCTGGACGACGACTTCCCCGACGGGCACCCCTACGCCCGTATCCACGCGGTTCCCGGGCCGGTCCAGGCGACCTCGCCCGGCGGCGTCCAGTCGCCGGCCCGGCCGCCCGTCTGGCTGCTGGGCTCCTCCGGCTTCAGCGCGCAGCTGGCCGGTGTGCTGGGGCTGCCCTTCGCCTTCGCCCACCACTTCTCGGCCCGCAACACCGTCCCGGCCCTCGACCTGTACCGGGAGTCCTTCAAGCCGTCCGCCGTGCTGGACGCCCCGTACGCCCTGATCGGCGTCTCGGCGCTGGCCGCCGACGACGAGCGCGAAGCGCGCCGCCAGGTGCTCAGCGGCGCCCTGTCGATGGTGCGGCTGCGCACCGGCCGCCCCGGCCTGGTGCCCACGCCCGAGGAGGCGGAGGCGTACGACTTCAGCCCCATGGAGCGCGAGTTCGTCGACAACTGGCTGGCCGACATCGTCCACGGCACCGCGGACGAGGTACGCGACGGGCTCGACGCCCTGGCCGAGCGCACCGGGGCCGACGAGCTGATGATCACGGCCAACGCCCACGGCGGTGAGGCCCGGCTGCGCTCGTACGAGCTGATCGCGGACGCGTACGGACTGCCCGACCTGGGCTGATCCACCCCGCCGGGCGCCGCCCGGGCCCCTGGGCGGTGCTCAGGGGCCCGGGCGGGGCTCAGGCCTCCGGCGGTCTGGAGCCGATCAGCTCCGCGATCCGTTCCGGGGTCACCGCCCGCGAGTACAGCCACCCCTGTCCGGTGTCGCAGCCGATCCGCCGCAGCCGCTCCGCCTGGCCCGAGGTCTCCACGCACTCCGCGGTGACCGTCAGGCCCAGGCGGTGCGCGAGCTGCACCATCGCCTCGACGATGGTCTCGTCGGCCGGACTGGAGCGGGCGCCCTCCTCCTGTCGGAAGCCGCGCACGAAGGAACCGTCCAGTTTCAGTACCGAGACCGGGAGCCGGCTCAGATAGGCGAGGTTGGAGTAGCCGGTGCCGAAGTCGTCGATGGCGATCCGGACGCCCCTGTCGCTCAGCTCCTGGAGCACCCGCAGGGGCCGGCCCGCCGAGCCCGTCACCGCCGACTCGGTCAGCTCCAGCTGGAGCAGCCCGGGAGCCAGACCGGTCTCGGCGAGGACCTCCGCCACATCGGCGACCAGGTCCGAGTCCCAGAGCTGGCGCACGGCGACGTTGACGCTGATGAACAGAGCCGGCTCCCCGGGGTGGTCCAGCTGCCAGCGGCGCGCCTGCCGGCAGGCCGTACGCAGGACCCACCGGCCGAGCTGGACGATGCTGCCGTCCTCCTCGGCGATCGGGACGAACCGGTGGGGCGCCAGCATCCCGAACCGCGGGTGGTCCCACCGCACCAGCGCCTCCACGCCCCGGACGACCTCGTCGGCCATGCCGACCAGCGGCTGGTACTCCAGGGTGAACTCGCCGCGTTCGACGGCGGCCCGCAGGGTGGACGAGAGCGCCTGCCGGGTCATCCGGTGCGCGTTGCGCTCCGGGTCGAAGAGCGTCCAGCGCCCCCTTCCGTCCGCCTTCGCCCAGTACAGGGTGGTGTCCGCGGCCTGCATCAGGGCGGTGGGGGTGGCGTCCGCCACGGGACGCTCCACGACCCCGATCGACGCCGAGACGGTCAGCCGCTGCCCGCCCACCTCGAAGGGCCGCGCCAGCGCGTCGAGCACCGCACCGGCGAGCTCGGTGAGCTGGCACGTACCGGTCGAGTCCTCCACCAGGATCGCGAACTCGTCACCGCCCAGGCGCGCCACCAGATGGCCCCCGGTGCGACGGCCGTACGCCTCGGCGCAGTCGGTGAGCCGGCCGGCGACGGCGGCCAGCAACCGGTCGCCGACGTGGTGCCCCAGGGTGTCGTTGACCGCCTTGAAACCGTCGAGGTCCAGGTAGCACAGACCGACCCGGCCGTGCCGGGGCGGCGGGCCGTCCTGGCACGTCGGGGTCTCCAGGGCGGTCGTGAGCCGCTCGAAGAAGAGCGTCCGGTTGGGCAGCCTGGTCACCGGGTCGTGCAACCGCAGGTGGCGCAGCCGCAGCTGGAGGTCGTGCCGGTCGCTGACGTCCTCGACGGACAGCAGCGCGCCGCCCCGGCCCCCGGCCGGGCCCGCCATGGCGACGACGGTGACCTCCGCCCACACGGACCGGCCGTCGGGGTGCTTGAGCCGGCGGGTGCAGCGGAGCCGGGAGCGGGTACCGGCCAGGACCTCTCCGTACGCCTGCCAGGTCCGCCGGTCGGCCGCCAGGTCCACCAGGTCGGCGGCGCGCCTGCCGGGCAGCGAGGCGGGGTGGGTGCCGAGCAGCGCCCCCAGGGCGTCGTTGGCGCGGGCGACCTGGCCGCGGTCGTCGACGACCGCCATCGGGAGGGCCGCCGCCCGGAAGGCGGCACGGTAGTCACGCAGCTCGCGAGGGCTCACCTCGTCACGCTCGGTGACCGTCGGTGGTCCGGCGGCAGGTGGCTCGCCCGGCCGGGACGCCGGCCCTTCGGAGGTTTGGCTCACCGCTCGCTCCCGCTGTGCAGGTTGGTCGTGAAGAGATGTGGCCGGCCTGGGCAGCGTGACGGGGCGACGTGCCGGAGGCGGAAACCACACAGGAAAGCGAGGTGAAGCATAGAGGGTGGCGCCTCGGGCATACCAGCGCCGCCACCGTTTCGCGGGGGCGGCACGGCCCGTGGCACGCGCATGGCCCACCCGGCGGGTGCGGGGCGCCGCCCCTCTCCATTGGCCTGATATCGATCGTTTCTGGTTGAACATGGCGAGTTGCACTGATCGAACGATCGATTGTGACGCTCTGTGCACGGGGCTTGAGGGGCGAGGAAGGCGGCCCGGCTCCGACTGACCCGTGTGGGGCAGCACAACGAGGCGTACGGGACCGGCCCGCCCCAGGGTGAGGGGGACGGGTCCCGCAGTCCCACCGGAGGTACACGTGCCGCGCCAGCACCGACAGCGGGGATCGGCGCGGTCCGGTCTGCGCAGTGCCGCGGCCGCCCTCACCTCCCTGCTGGCGCTCGCCGCCACCGGACTCGTCGCCGGACCCGTCGCGGCGGCCACCGGGGACGCCGGCCCCTGCGCCCTCCCGCGCACCGGCGCCCACCACTCGCTCGGCCTCGACTCCTGGAACGACGCCTACCCGCGCCCCGACCACGACCTCGACGCGGTCATGGTCTTCCTCTCCTTCCCGGGCTCCGAGCCCGTCGTGTCCCCCGAGGTGCTCACCGCCGACTACTTCCCCTCCACCACCCGCTTCTTCCAGCGCGCCTCCTACGGAGCCTTCACCCTGCGGGCCCATCCGCAGCGGAAGTGGGTCAGGATGCCCCACCCCGCCACCTGGTACCGGATACAGCGCGACTGGGGGCCCGAGCGGCGCGGCGCCTACCTGCGCGACGCGATCAGAGCCGCCGACGACCAGGTCGACTTCTCCGCGTACGACATCGTCTACCTGGTCGCCGACCCGGACGCGCCCGGTGTCGACTCCGACGCCACGAAGGTCGTCAACTTCGACCGGCCGCTACGCGCCGACGGCACCGACATCAGGCGTGTCGTCACCGTCTTCGAGGAGCACCCGCCCGACCGGAACGTCCTGGCCCACGAGACCGGCCACGTCTTCGACCTGGCGGACCTCTACCACCGGCCGGAGGACGGCAAGGGCGACTGGGACACCTACGTCGGTGACTGGGACGTCATGGGGAGCCAGTTCGGACTCGCGCCCGACCTGTTCGGCTGGCACAAGTGGAAGCTCGGCTGGCTGGGCGGCGACGAGATCGTCTGCGTCCAGGGCAGCGCCGACCTCACCCTGGTGCCGATGGCCGAGGCGCCCGTACGCGGCGGCTCCAAGGGGACCCGGCTCGCGGTCATCCGGACCGGCACGGACAGCGCGCTCGCCGTCGAGGCCCGCAGCGCCACCGGCAACGACCGGACGACCTGCGCCGAAGGCGTCCTGATCTACCGCATCCACAACGCGACACCCTCCGGAGGCGGCCCCGTCGAGGTCGTCGACACCCACCCCGACTCCGACGCCTGCTGGGACCGCTCGGTCTACCCGCCGCTCGCCGACGCCCCGCTCCGGGAGGGCGAGCGGTACACCGTGCCCGGCGAACGCACCCGCATCGAGGTGGCCGGCCGGACACGCTCCGGGGCCTGGAACGTACGGATCACCACGGGCACCTGAGCCCGACGGCTGTGCCGGGTCTCAGACGGGCCGCTCGGCCGTGACGACCACACCCGGTCCGGTCTGCCCGTCCGGCGGCAGCCGCAGTTC
>NZ_KL585445.1:62068-62856 GCF_000721935.1 Streptomyces sp. NRRL WC-3549 | reverse complement strand
GTCCGGCGGCAGCCGCAGTTCGGCGACCGGGCGCAGCCCGGCCTCCTCGATCAGGGCCACCAGCTGCTCCGGCCGCCACTGGTGAGTCGTCCAGCGGACGGGTACCCCGCCGTAGGCCTCCGTGCGCACCACGTCCTCGTCACCGACGTGGGTCGCGGTGATGAAGTGCCCGCCCGGCTTCAACGCGCGCACGAACAGGGCGAGGACCTGGGGAAGGACGTCGCGGGGGAGGTTGAACAGGGACCACCACCCGAGCACCCCGCCGAGGGAGGCCTCGGCGAGGTCGAGCTCGGTGGCGGAGGCCACGTCGAAGCGGCACTCCGGGTGGAGGCGGCGGGCGTTCTCGATCATGCGGGGGGAGAGGTCCACGCCGGACACGTCGAGTCCGCGTCCGGCGAGGTAGGCGGTCACCGTCCCGGGGCCGCAGCCGACGTCGAGGACGGGGCCGAGCCCGCTCACGGTGTCGGCGAAGGCGTCGACCGAGGCCTTGAGCCAGGGATGCGTGCGGATGTCACCGACCCCCGTCGTCACCACCATGTGGACGTAGTTGTCGGCCACCTGGTCATACGACTCCCGGACCACGTCGAGATCGCTCGGGCGGTCGATACCGTGTGTGCGCATCTGCCAACCATAGTGGCGGGCAGCGCAGTTGTGGCAGGAGCGACCGTCTGCCCCGGGCTGGGTGGGCAGGGCCCGTCCGGGGCCGCGGCAGGGGCGCTCCTCCGCGGGGCGGACACGAAGAAGCCCCCTCGCTTCCGCGAGGGGGCTTCTTCCGTCGGTGCGCCGCC
>NZ_KL585445.1:58807-61804 GCF_000721935.1 Streptomyces sp. NRRL WC-3549 | reverse complement strand
GAGCTAGCGGCGCCTGCTGACGTCGTAGACATTAGCACCCGGATCGGCGGGAGGAAAAATCGAATTCCCGGTGGTCGAGGGGGCCGCCGACCTGGTCACCCGTACACAGGCCCAGAGCAGCACGTCCGGACCCGGCAGCCAGGGGGTGCGGGTGTCCGGGGCGACCAGCCAGCGGGGCCCGCCGGCGCCCGCCCCGGCCACCAGGGGCGGGACCGTGACCGCGTCGCCCGTGCCGTGGCAGAGCAGTGCGGGCAGGGACGCACGGGACACCCGGCGACGGCCCGTGCCCCACTCCTCCCAGCTCAGCAGGGAGGGCAGCCGCTGGGCGGTACCCGGGGCGGCGAACAGCAGCAGCCGGCCGCGGTGCGTGGCGACCGGGCCGGAGCCGGGCCCCTCCGCCCAGAGCTGCTCCAGCATGCGCCGGCCGAAGAGCGCCGGCACGTTCACGACGTCGAAGGACGAGCCGCACGGCAGGACACCGGGGGTGGTGGGGTGGGCCTCCCAGCGGGCGAGCGTGGTGCGGGGGCAGGCGGAGGCCCCCGCGAGCCAGGCGGCTCCGGACGGGGTGACCTGGCCGGCCCGGTCACCCGCCTGCTCCGGTGACCGTTCGGGACCGTCCCGCAGCGCGGCGAGGATGTCGACGCCGTGGCGCGGGGCGGCACCGGTGTGCAGGGTCGTTTCGTCTCTCAGCCATGCGCTCATGACGACAGGTCTACCGGCGGTGACGACGGCGTATCCGAGAGTTGCCGAAAACGGGACAGGATGCGTCGTGAGCGGGTATCTTGCCCGTCGGCATATGCCACAGGTGTACCCGCGGTGACGAAGCGTGGTGGCCGCGGGAGCCGGGCCGGCCCCGGCGGGGGTCAGGGGCGGGGGTTGTTCAGCAGGGACCGGCCGAACTCGATCATCTTCTTGGCGTAGTCCTCGGTCCACTCCGCCCGCTCGGCTATGTCCGCCGGGGTGAGCCGGTCGAACCTGCGCGGATCGGCGAGCTGGGCGGCGGCCACGGCCTGGAACTCCACGGCCCGGTCGGTTGCCGCCCGGAACGCCAGGGTCAGCTCCGTCGCCCGGTCCAGGAGCTCCGTCGGGTCCTCCATCGACTCCAGGTCGAAGAAGCGCTCCGGATCCGCCGCCGCCTGAGACGGCTCGAAGAGCAGTGGTGCCGGACGCAGCCGCTGCCGCTCGTTCCGCTCGGGTTGTGCCATGGGGTGTGTTTCCTTCCTCGCGCGGCCGGACGGCCACCTTCCATTGTCCCGCTCGGCGCAAGACCGCTTCCCCGGATCAGGGCGTCCGACGCGCCCGGTGCTCGGCGAGGTGGGCCAGGACCGCGTGATCGGCCTCCCGGGCCTGGGAAGACGAGAGCACCGGATGTGGTCGCTCGGGGCGCTTCAAGGACAAGAAGGAAGGAAAGAAGGAAGCGGAACGGCACATCAAGTCGGCCTGGGAAGCCTCCGAATGGTTCCAGAGGGATGGGAACCGTCACAGCATGATCTTCGGCCCGCAGAACACGACCACGCACGTTCCGGCTGCTCGGCTGGACCTGGGCCGGCCCCGTGAGGCTCTGAGGGTGGCAGAAGACCTTGACGCCGCCCTGGAGGGCTTGTCCGCTACCCGTGTCGCTCCGTCCCGCATGAACCCGGCCAGGGCTCGGCTGGACGTGGGGGACCGTGACGGGGCTCTGGAGTCCCTGCCGGATGCGTGGAGCGCCGCTCCTCAGACGGCCCGCATCCACCCCATGGCGCGGGAGGTCTTCCGGGTCCTGTCGTCCCTGCACCGCCGCAGCGACCCCGAGCTTCTGAGGCTGTCCGAACTGTCCGGCATCCCTGTCTGAGGGAACTGAACTTACCGACGCTTACCCGCTGGTCAGGGGTACCGGCGGCCGTACGGGTCACGGCCGCCAGGACACCTTGTGTTCCTGCCAGTGCTCCAGTGTGGTGTGCATGGCCTCCCAGCCGTCCGGGAACTTCACCGTCACGCCGAGTTGGACCGGCTCCGTCGACGGGTGTTCGTCCAGCAGCTCCGGCACCCCCGCGCGGCACACCACGACGCACGCGTGGCGGTGCCGGGAGGCCAGCACGCACAGCCGGCCCGTCTCCAGGTGGAAGGCCGTCGCGTCCGGGCGGCCCGACAGCGGGTGCAGGACCACCGTCACGTCGAACTCGCGCCCCTGGAGCCGGTTCGCCGTGTCCACCGTCACGCCCGTCACCCCCAGCTCCGCCAGGGCCGCCCGCACGGCCGCGGCCTGGTCGCGGTGGGCCGTGCCGACCGCCACCCGGTCCGCCGTCACCGGCACCGGGTCCGGGGAGCGTTCGCTGGTCGCCGCGCCGCCCCTGTCCAGCAGCCTGCGGACCACCAGCGCCACCGCACGTACCGCCTCGGGGTCGGTGCGCGGGGTGTGGCGGGCCGGGAGCTCCAGCAGGCCCCAGCCGGACTCCGCCGCCTCGTCCAGCACCCGGTCCGTACCCGAACCGTCCGAGGCCACCCCGAACGACAGCCGCCGGTCCCCGTGGTCCGTCCCGCTGCGGAACGGCGTGTACGGGTAGAAGGCGTCCGAGACCAGCGGTGCCGCCGACGCCGGGAGCCGCCACGACACGGGGAGCCGGTGCTGCGGGAGCTCCGGGTTGTGTGCCAGCAGCGTGGTGACCGCGCTCGCCGACGGGTCGTACGACAGGCCCGCCCACTGGTCCCCGCCCACGATCGAGAACGGGTCCAGCTGGCCCGGGTCCCCGACGAACAGCGCCCGCTCGAACAGTCCGGCCACGGCCAGCAGCGCGTCCGACCGCATCTGGTACGCCTCGTCGACGATCGCGTGCCCCCACGGCTCCACGTTCTTCACATGGGCCCACTTCGCGGCGGTGGACAGGACGATGTCCAGCCCGGCCAGATCCGCCGCCTTCGCCGACGTGCGCACGTGGTCCAGGTCGTCCAGGGCCTTGTCGTACGGATCGGAGTCGCTGCTGTGCAACCGGCCGACCGGCAGCTCCGGGGCCTTCTCGG
>NZ_KL585445.1:56991-58553 GCF_000721935.1 Streptomyces sp. NRRL WC-3549 | reverse complement strand
GGGTCTGCGCCACCACCATCAGCGGCCGGCCCGCGGCGGCCAGCTCCAGTGCGGCGCGCACCACCAGGGTCGACTTGCCGGCGCCGGGCGGCGAGTCCACCACCACGCCCCGCGCGGTACCGCGCAGGGTGTCGCCGAGGATCAGGTCGGTCGCCCGGGCCGCCGCGGCGGACGGGTCGAGAACGGCTGTCACAGCAGGTCCTCCGCGGTCACGGGGTCGGGCTTCTCGGCGTCCTCGGCGGAGCCCGGCGGGCCGCCGTGGGTCCAGGGGGTGTCCTCCGCTTCGGGCAGCGCGGGTCCGCCCCGCTGGTCGTGCTCGAACAGCGTCCAGGTGATCCGGTCGCCCGGCGCGGGCACCGAACCGGGGGCCGGCTCCTTGGCGCGGCCCATCCGGTCCGTGATCCGCAGGACGAGCGAGACCTCCGCACCGTCCTCGGCCTCGGCCGCGTAGCCCACGAACTCCGCCGTCTGCGGCTTCCCGTCCAGCGAGCGGTAGACCTTCGTCCGCTCGCCGAGGTGCGGGCGCTCGTCCGTGCGGACGGTGACCAGGGGGCGGGGCGAGGGCCGCTTCGACTCCGTGTACGTCATCTCCACCTCCGCCACCTCCCCGACGAACGCCTCGCCCGCGAGCCGTCGTCCCGCCAGCACCAGCGGATCGTCCAGCGCCTCCTGGGCCTCCAGCTGCGCCTGCGCCGACTCCCGCGCGGCCAGCTTCCGGGCCGCCGTCACCGCGTCGTCGTGGCGCGGCTGCGGCGGCTCACCCGCCCGCACCCGGTCCCGGTGCGCCGTGAACGACCATCGGTCCCGGGTCCAGCGGTCCGCGGCCCGGGCGCCCTCCGGCAGCGCCCTCGCCAGGTCGAGGGCGTGCCACACCGCGTCCCAGGTCGGCAGCAGCACCGTGGCGAGCAGGGCCCTGATCTCCCGCTCGGCGCGGCTCAGTCCGCCGAGGCGGTCGTCGGCCGTGAGGCCGTCCTCGGCCGCGGCCAGCGCCGTGCGCGCCCGGTCGTACGCCTCGATCGCGGGGGCCAGCAGCCTGTTGTCGAACGCCGGGTCGGTGGCCGGACCGGCGGGCGGGCAGAGCAGCTGGCCGGCACCGTCCCGGGCCAGCTCGGCCCGGAGCGCCGCCTCGGCCCCCGACTCGCCCGCCGGCGGGTCGACCCAGGCCAGCAGCGCTCCGAGGTGCTGGTCCTCCAGACTGCTCTGGCCCGTGGCCCAGTGCCGGTTGAGCAGGTCCGTCGCGGCGAGCAGCAGCGAGGAGCCCGGCACCCGCGCCCGCTCGCCGTAGTGCGTCAGCCAGCGGCCCAGCAGCGGGACACGGGCGGGCGCCGGATACGGGGTGTCCGGGTCGTCCTCGGCGGTGCGCCGGAACCGCATGGACCGCCCGAGCAGCCGTACGAAGTCGATGCCGGCCCGGCTCGGCACGATCAGCTGGGCGGCGTCCGCGCAGAGCTCGACCTCGACCTTGACCTTCTTGCCCGTCTCCGGGTCCACCTCGCTGCGCTCGGCCGGCTCGACCGCGTCGGCCGCCGACTCGATGTGGGGCAGCACCGCCTCGGCCAGCT
>NZ_KL585445.1:56044-56846 GCF_000721935.1 Streptomyces sp. NRRL WC-3549 | reverse complement strand
CCGCCGACTCGATGTGGGGCAGCACCGCCTCGGCCAGCTCCGCGAGGAACGCGAAGCGCAGGTCGCGGTCGCGCGGCTGGGCGACCGCCAGCAGCCGCGGGGAATCGCGGTCGGTGCCGACGAGCGCCCCGAGCGGGGCGCCCGCCTCACCGGCGGTGGTCAGCGGGACCAGGACGAGCGGCCGGTCGGTCAGCCGGCGGTGGCGGACGGTCGCCAGCGGCTGGGCCCGCCCGCTGTCCACCGCCTCCAGCCGGGCCAGGGTCGTGATCAGTGACACCGCGCGCTCCCCTCCGCCGTCTCCAGGGCCTCCGCGCGCAGCGCCGCGGCCCGGCGCAGGGCCGCCACCGTCGGATCCGCCGGGTCGCCCTCCTTGCCGGAGGCGGCCGCCAGTACCCCGGCCACCGTCGTCAGCCCCCCGAGCTCACCCCGCACGCTCCGGCCGAGCGACTCCACCGCCCCCTCGGCGCGGGACTTCGCCCGGCAGTGGAAGGCCAGCTCGCAGGCGGACAGGCACTCCGGGGCGTACGCGGCGGGGACCGCCTCGACGGCGGCGCCCAGCTCCTGCGGGGTGCGCGCGGGGTCGAAGGTCGTGCCCTCGGGGAGCGCCGCCGCGATGTCCTCGACCCGGGTCAGCCGGGCCAGCTGGCGGCCGGTCACCGCGCGCTGCTTGCGCACGTCCACGACCGAGGCCGTCGGCAGGTTGGAGAAGTCCTTCGGGCAGACCAGCAGGACCCGGTGCCCGACCCGGGCCCCCTCGGTCACCGAGGCGGTCCGCTCCAGCGCCAGTACGTAGACCGCGGAC
>NZ_KL585445.1:55570-55807 GCF_000721935.1 Streptomyces sp. NRRL WC-3549 | reverse complement strand
GCACCGACCTTCGCGGCGTCCGCCGACGCGTCGATCATGGGGAACGACTTGATCTCGACGACCGTCCAGGTGCCGTCGGGGTGCACCACCACCGCGTCCGGCTCCAGATGGACGGGCGACCCCGCCACCTCCAGGGCCAGCATCGGATGGTCCAGCAGGGTCCAGCCGCCCGACGCCGTGGCCTCGCGCAGCGCCAGTGCCGTGCGGGCGGTGCGGCCCGCCGGACCGGCGGGCGGC
>NZ_KL585445.1:55024-55350 GCF_000721935.1 Streptomyces sp. NRRL WC-3549 | reverse complement strand
CCCGCCGGACCGGCGGCCGTCAGGTCCGGCACCACCGCCTCACCCGGGGCGTCCGCCCCGTCACCGAGCCGCTCGAACAGCAGCCGCAGCAGCTCCGTGCCGCCGTCGGCCTTGACCTTGGCCTCGAAGGCGTTGCCCCGGACGAGCGCGAACTGCGACTGCCCGAAGGGGGCGGGGGAGCCGAGCGCGGTGGCCAGCACGCCCTTGTCGACCCCGGCGCCGTCGAGCAGGGCGCGCCGTCTGCAGCCCGGGTTGGCGGCGAGCGCGGCCAGCGCCCGCGCGTCCAGCGGATGCGGCGCGACGGACGGGCCGCGCAGCTCAGCGAG
>NZ_KL585445.1:46624-54832 GCF_000721935.1 Streptomyces sp. NRRL WC-3549 | reverse complement strand
GCTGGCGGCTGCTGCGGAGCCGGCGGCCGGGGTGCCGTCGGCTGCGCCGGAATCTGCGGAGGTGGTCCGCTGGCCGGGGATTCGCTCACCCGCCGAAGTCTTGCATCCGTCACTGACAATCGTGGACCTGACGGGGGGCGCGGAGGGCGGAACCGGCGCGAAGGCGGCGCGTGCCCGGTCCTTGACCCGGTCGGCGAGCCGCATGACCGGCCGGGTCAGCAGGGCCCCCACGCCCATCACGGCGGCACCGGCGACGGCGTCGAGGAAGTAGTGGTTCGCCGTGCCCATCACCACGAACACGGTGAGCAGCGGATAGGCGACGCCCGCGGCCCGGACCGCCGGGTGGCGGCCGTGCCGCCACAGCAGGACCCCGCACCACAGCGCCCAGCCGACGTGCAGGCTGGGCATCGCCGCGTACTGGTTGGTCATCCCGCTCAGTCCGCGCGGGGCGCTCGCGCCGGTGCCCCACCAGCCGTACTGGCTGTACTGGGCCATGGTGTCGACGAACCCGTGCCGGGCGTCGAGCAGCCGGGGCGGGCAGGTCGGCATGAGCGTGAAACCGACCAGGCCGAGCAGCGTGGACGTCATCAGCCACGTCCGGGCCGCCCGGTAGACGGCGGAGCGGCGGCGGAAGACCCAGACGAGGACGGCCGGGGTGACCACGTAGTGCAGGGAGGCGTACGCGAAGTCGGCCGGTACCCCCAGCCACGCCCGCTCGGTCAGCAGCCGGTTGAGCGGGTGCTCCGCGTTGAGGTGCAGCGCCTTCTCCAGGCGGAGGATGGCGAGACCGTGCTCGACGGCCGCGGGGATGTTCTCGTGGACCAGGAGGCGGCCGAGCGAGTACAGCCCGTACAGCACCGCGATCAGTGGCAGTTCCGTCCACCAGCGGGGCCGGTGGGCGGCCGAGGAGGTCGCGGCGGTGGCGTGCGGCATCCGGTGGCTCTCCCCAGTGTTCATGCGGTCGACGGCGGGCGTTCAACCGTACGGTGGTCTCAGGCCGCGTACCCCGCCGGGGGGTTTTCCTGCCGTCGTCCACAGGACGGCCCCCGGAGAGGGACGCCGGACGCGCCCCCCGGGTTGCCCGCGGGGGCCATGAGAGATGATGGGACGGGCCTGCGCCGCACCCTTCCTCCGAGGTCGGTGGCCCCCGTCGCAGCCCTCGCCGTCCCGGACACCGCTGTCCCGGACCCACCAGATCCCAGGGTCCCCGGATCTTCAGATCTCCGTACTTTTAGGAGAGCCGCCATGGCACCGCGCATCCTGCTCGCCCGGCACGGCCAGACCCAGTGGTCGGTCCAGGGCAACCACACCGGCAGGACCGACATCCCCCTCCTCGACACCGGCCGTGCGGGCGCCGAGCTCCTCGGTGAGCGGCTGCACCGGGAGCCGTGGGGCGGGCTGCCCGGCGTGGAGGTGCGCACCAGTCCGCTGGTCCGGGCGTCCGAGACCTGTGGGATCGCCGGCTTCGGGGACCGGGCCACGCCCTGGGACGCGCTGATGGAGTGGGACTACGGGGACTACGAGGGGCTGACCCCGGCGCAGATCAAGGCGGACCGCCCCGACTGGCTCATCTGGCGCGACGGCGTCCCCGGGGGTGAGACCACGGCGGAGGTGACGGCCCGGGCGGACGCGGTCGTGGACTGGGCGCGCTCGGCCGACCGGGACGTCCTGGTCTTCGCGCACGGGCACATCCTGCGGGCCGTGGGGGCGCGCTGGCTCGGCGAGGACCTCTCCTTCGGCGCCCGGATCCGGCTGGAGCCGACCTCGCTGTCCGTGCTGGGGTGGGCGTACGGCCTGCCCGCCCTGGAACGCTGGAACGACACGGGTCACCTGGACCGGTAGGCCGGAGCGTGCGCCCGGGTCAGTTCGGCAGGGCCTCGTAGCGGTTCAGCAGGGCGGTCACCTCGGGGCCGCCCTGCGGGGTCAGCGCCCGGACGATCTCGGCGAGCATCCCGCGGATGCGGGAGGACTGGACCCGTTCCAGCAGGTCCAGCACCTCGTGGACCGCTACGGACGCCTCGTCGGCCGTCCCCGAGCGCGCCAGGTCCCAGGCCAGCTGGGCCCGGTACAGCGCGAGGTTGCGGGCGAAGTGCGGGTCCTGGAGCCGGGAGGCCCGCCGCGCGTGCCGGGCCGCCCTCGGCCAGTCGCCCAGCGCCGACCAGCACTGGGCCTCCAGGAACTCCAGCTCCGCCTCCCGGAAGAAGGTCATCCACTCCGGGTCGCTCCCGCCCGGCCCCCGCTCGAACGACGTACGCGCCCGCCCGATCGCCTGTTCGCACCCCGAGCGGTCCCCGAGCCACGCCCGGCCACCCGCCTCCCGCAGCGCCAGCAGGGCCAGCAGCCGGGGCGATCCGAGCGGCCGGGCCACCCGCTGACCGGCCTCCGCGGCCCGGACCGCCTCGCGCGCCCGTCCCATGTCACGGGCGAGGAAGGAGGCGTTGCAGAACGCGTGCGCCTCCAGCGCCGCGTCGCCGGCCAGCCGGGCCGTCGCGAGGGCCTCCGCGTAGTGCGAGCGCGCGTCGTCGAGGCGACCCGAGTCGTGCGCCAGCCAGCCCACCGAGATGGCCAGCTCCCCGGCGCCCGCGTACAGCCGGTCCGAGGTGCTGCGGCGGGCCGTCGAGCCCGCGTCGAGCAGCGCGAACGCGGCCCGCAAGGGCTGGGCCGCCTGCTGGTAGAGCCCGTCCGCGCCGTGCTGGTCGTCCAGCAGCCGGATCTCCCGCACCGCCTTCTCCACCGCACTCACCTCTGCCTCGCCGACCCGCTGGGTGGGGACGGAGGCCGGGCTCGCGGCGGCGGACGGTCCGCCCAGGCCCAGGGACGCGGCCGCCACCGTGGTGGTGCCGCTGGTCATGAACACGCGACGCAGCACGTCGCACTCCTCGTGGGTATCGCTGCCGAGCGTGGGGGGGAAGGACAGCAGGGAAGGGGCCGTGGGGGCCCCTGCCCGCGCCCCCCGGCCGCGCACGCTCTCACGTGCCGAGAAGCCCAGGTCCACCAGGCTCGACCCGGGGAACATGTGCAGGAACACCCGTTCGTACGCGTAGTTGGGGCAACGGATCTCGCCGGACTCCACGCGTCCGATGTACCGGGCGTCACACGCGACCTGTTCACCGATCTCGCGCGCGGCTCTGCGGATCGCCGCGGCGAACTCCGCCGCGGAGCGCTGTCCGCGCAGCCGACGGAAGACGAGGTTGGGAACTGCCCGTGTCGACACCATGGCGGGGCCCTCTCTGGTGCAGCCGGGTTCCTGCTTCCGGTGTCCCGGCGGAGCAAGAACGTACCTGCTGTGACGGGCCGTACACACTGCGATTACGAACAATGCGGACATCTCTCCTGCAATCCGCCATGAACTGCCACCCTTTGCGGCGGCGTGCCGCCGTAGCCCTTGACGCGGTCCGCGCGTTGGTCCATGTGGAGACGGGGCGCGGCTCCGTACCGAGACGAGAGGAGGGGTTTCCCTTGCCGCACATCGGCCCGGAAACCGCACCGTGCGACCTGGTGACCGTCCCGGCACGCCAAGGGCTGGAGGCCGTGGACATCCTGCGACGCGGCCCGGGCCACGCGGCCGTCGGCCCCGTCCTGCACGACGGGACCTGCGCCACCCTCGGCTTCCTCGTCCCCCCGGGCACCGCCGAGGCCTGGGACGTGCCCGGCAGCGCCTGTACGCGCACGGACGGCAGGGGGCTGCGCGTCCCCGCCGAGCCGCCCGTCACCGGCGGGGGCTGGCTCCTGCCGCCCGGGGCGGACGCCCCCGTCACCGACCCGGCCGCCCTGAGGGCCGCGCTCGGCCAGGCGGCCCGGCTCATCGAGGCGGCCGACAACTGCAGCTGAGGCGATAATGGCCGGGTAGGCGGAACCACCGCCGCCGCTCCGTACCCGGGGCGGTCATCCGAGGAACCGGCCCCCGACCGGTCAGCGAGGACGAGCGCACGTGGCACGTCGAGGAACGCCGTCCAGGAGCGCGGGCGGCCGGAAGCGGTCCGAGGGCACGCGGGAGCCGGTGGCCGCCCCGGTCGACGGCGGCCTGGCCGAACTCGTCCCCGACCGCGAACGCCCGCACGCCTGGACGCTGTTGCTGGACGGTGCCCCGCAGTCCCACGTGGACCTGGACGACCCCGCGTACCTCTCCTTCGAGTACCAGCGCAGGCTCGGCCACGTCATCGACCTCGCCGCGCCCCCGGGCCGGCCGCTGCACGCCGTCCACCTCGGGGGCGGTGCCTTCACCCTCGCCCGGTACCTCGCGGCGACCCGCCCGCGCTCCACCCAGCAGGTGGTCGAGGTCGACGCGCCCCTCGTCCACCTGGTGCGCGGCACCCTCCCGCTGGACCCGCAGGCCCGGATACGGGTGCGGGCCATGGACGCCCGCGCCGGACTCGGCAAGATCCCGGACGGCTGGGCGGACCTGGTCGTCGCCGACGTCTTCAGCGGCGCCCGCACCCCCGCGCACCTGGGTTCCGCCGAATTCCTCACCGAGGTGCGCCGGGTGCTGAAGGCCGGCGGCCAGTACGCCGCCAACCTCGCCGACGGACCGCCGCTCGCCCACCTCCGCGGCCAGATCGCCACCGCCGCCTCGCTCTTCCCCCAGCTCGCGCTCGCCGCCGACCCCGCCGTCTGGCGGGGCCGCCGCTTCGGCAACGCCGTCCTGGTCGCCTCGGACGGGCCCCTCGCCGTCGCCGAACTGACCCGGCGCGTCGCGAGCGACCCGTACCCCGGCCGGGTGGAACACGGGCGTGTGCTCGCCGACTTCACCGGCGGCGCCGCCGTCGTCACGGACCGGGACGCCCGGCCGTCCCCGGCCCCGCCGCCCGGCACCTTCGGCTGAGCGGGCCGTGGCCGAGGGCGGCCCCGGCGACCTGGTGCACGACGGAGCGGGGCCGGGCCGTCACTGCTCCACGACCTCGACGGACGGCGGATGGCCGTTCCAGGTGCAGAAGACGGAGACCGTCGCCCCGGAGCCGTCCGTGAAGTCCACCCGGATCCACTCCGCGTTGGTCCACACCCGCATCGACCACCCCGGCTCCGGGGTGGCCGAGACCAGCGTCGCCGCGTCCGGCGCCAGCTCCAGGACCACCCTCCCGCCCCGCGTCGGATGGCTCTGCACGTTGCCCGCCGCCGCCGGGGGCGCGGAGGCCGGGGCGTCCCCCGGCGACGGCGTACCGGAAGAGGGGCGGGCCGGGGGCGGCGGCGACGGCGAACGGGTGGCGGGCGGGCCCGAGGTGGGCGGCGGCGACGGCGACGGGCGGTGCGTCGACGAGGACACCGGCGCCTCGGCGGCCCCGGCGCCCTGGGTGCCCGCCGCGATCGGCACGGCGCGCGGACGGTCGTACGCCGTCCCCGACATCACCGTGTGCACACCCCACCACGACAGGGTCACCGCCGCCCCGGTGGCGAACGACCACGCCGCCGCGTGTACGAGTCCTCGGTGCATCCGGCACATCCTGCCCCACCCGCACCGCCGTTGTCCCGACGGGCACCAGGCGCACGGGCATGGGCTACGGTGCGGCCCATGCCAAGTGTGCTCGTGGTCGAGGACGACCAGTTCGTACGTTCCGCCCTCATCCGGCACCTGACCGAGGCCTCCCACACGGTGCGCAGCGTCGGCACCGCGCTCGAAGCACTGCGGGAGGTGGCGCACTTCCGCTTCGACGTGGTCGTCCTCGACCTCGGGCTGCCCGACCTCGACGGCGCCGAGGCGCTGAAGATGCTCCGGTCCATCACCGACGTACCCGTGATCATCGCCACCGCCAGGGACGACGAGGCCGAGATCGTCAGGCTCCTCAACGACGGAGCGGACGACTACCTGACCAAGCCGTTCTCGGTGGAGCACCTCTCCGCCCGCATGGCCGCCGTCCTGCGCCGCACCCGCGGCCCCGGCGGTCAGGCGGCGCCGCCCCGGGTCATCCAGGTCGGCGGGCTCAGCGTCGACCCGCTGCGCCGGCAGGCCGAACTCGACGGAGCCGCCCTGGACCTGACGCGCCGGGAGTTCGACCTGCTGGCCTTCCTCGCCGGGCGCCCCGGGGTCGTCGTGCCGCGCAGGGAACTGCTGGCCGAGGTCTGGCAGCAGTCCTACGGCGACGACCAGACCATCGACGTCCACCTCTCCTGGCTGCGGCGCAAACTCGGCGAGACGGCGGCCCGCCCGCGCTACCTGCACACCCTGCGGGGCGTCGGTGTGAAGCTCGAACCCCCGGCCGTACCCGAGCACCCCGCATGAGATGGGCCCTGGTCAAGGTGTGTCTGGCGGTCACCGCGATGGTGGTGATCGCCTTCGCCGTACCCCTCGGCCTCGTCGTCAGGGAGATGGCGCGGGACCGGGCCCTCACCGCCGCCGAACGGCAGGCCGCGACCATCGGCCCGACCCTCACCATCACCACGGACCGCGAGGAGCTGACCCGGGCCGTCCTGTCCACCGAACCCGGCGGCCGGGGCCGGCTCGCCGTCCATGTGCCCGCCACCGCCGAACAGCCCGGCCGGCGCCTGGAGATCGGTGTCCGGCGTGCCACCGGGAAGGACGTGGAGACCGTGCGGGCCTCCGGACGGGCCTCGGTCGCCGAGGTGCCGGGCGGCTTCGCGCTGCTCCAGCCCACCGCGCTGGGATCCGGCGGCATCGCCGTCGTCGAGGTGTTCGTGCCGGAGGGCGAGGTCTCCCACGGGGTCGTCACCGCCTGGCTGATCCTGGCCGGGGTCGGTGTCGCCCTGATCGTCGGCTCGGTCGCCGTCGCCGACCGGCTCGGCGTACGCATGGTGGAACCCGCCCAACGGCTCGCGGGCGCCGCCCAGGACCTGGGGGAGGGGCGGCTGGGGACCAGGGTCCCCGAGGAGGGGCCCACCGAACTGCGCTCCGCCGCCGTCGCGTTCAACTCCATGGCGGACCAGGTCGTCCAGCTCCTGGCCAACGAACGCGAGCTGGCCGCCGACCTCTCGCACCGGCTGCGCACCCCGCTGACCGTCCTCCGCCTCAACGCGGCGTCGCTGGGCGAGGGGCCCGCCGCCGAACAGACCAGGGCGGCGGTCGAGCAGCTGGAACGCGAGGTCGACACCATCATCCGCACCGCCCGGGAGCAGCGCCCGCAGACCCAGAGCACCCACCCCGGTGCCGGCAGCGGGTGCGACGCCTCCGAGGTGATCCGCGAACGCATGGGGTTCTGGTCCGCCCTGGCCGAGGACGAGGGCCGTACGGTCCGGCTGGCGGGCGTCGACCGCACGGTACGGATACCCGTCGCACGGCCCGAACTGGCCGCCGCCCTCGACGCCCTGCTCGGCAACGTCTTCCGGCACACCCCGGAGGGCACCGCGTTCGCCGTCGACGTGCACCACAGCGGGGACGCGGTGATCGTCCTGGTCTCGGACGCGGGCCCCGGCATCGCCGACCCGGAGGCGGCCCTGGCCCGGGGCGCCAGCGGGCCCGGCGGCGGCCCGGGCGCCGTGGGCTCGACCGGGCTGGGCCTGGACATCGTGCGCAGGGTCGCCGAGTCGACCGGCGGTGACCTGCGCATCGGGCGCTCGGTGCTCGGCGGCACCGAGGTCCGCGTCTGGATCGGTCTGGACGGCGTCCCCGCGCGGCGCGGGCGCCGGGGGCACCGGGTGGGCGGCCGGGAAGGGCGCCGGCAGCGGCGGCAGGCGAGGAACCGGAGTGGAGGACTGTCCCGGCCCCCCGGCGCGGAGCCGAACCTTTAACCCGCGCCGATGCCCTCCTTAAGCCCACCCTAAGAACACCGTCCCAGGCCCCGGGTGCCCTCTTTGTCCGTCCCGGTGGGGCTAGCGTGCGGACGCATCCACCCCCCGTAGGACTGAGGCAGGGACGCGAATGGGCACCAGCACGCACCGCCGTACGACGAGCACCCGCACCAAGGCGGCCGGCGCGGTCGTCGCCGCCGCGATCGTCGGCGGCACGGTCTTCGCGCTCACCGGGACGGCCCAGGCCGCCGCGGTCGGCGCCACGTACACGAGGACCAGCGGCTGGGACGGCGGATACACCGGGCAGTACGTCGTCACCAACGACTCCACCGAGGCACGTTCGGGATGGACGCTCGAATTCGACCTGCCCGCCGGCACACGGATCGACTCGCTCTGGAACGGTGAGCACACGGTCAGCGGCGACCACGTCACCGTGCGGCCCGCGAGCTGGAACAAGGACCTCGCCCCCGGGGCGTCCGTGACCGTCGGCTTCGTGACGGCCGCCTCCGGCACCGCCGCCGACCCGGTCGG
>NZ_KL585445.1:45131-46417 GCF_000721935.1 Streptomyces sp. NRRL WC-3549 | reverse complement strand
GCGGCCGGCTCGGCGGACGGCGGCGCGGCCCCCGAGCCGAGCGGACGCCCGACCGAGGCCCCCACCCCGGCACCCACGGCGACGACGACGCCCGCGCCGGTACCCACCGCGACCGCGGGGGGCGGCACCGCCGACGGCGCCCGGTTCGCCCCGTACGTCGACACCTCCCTCTACCCGGCCCACGACCTGCTGGACACCGCCGCGAAGACCGGCGTGCAGGAGTTCACCCTCGCCTTCATCACCTCAGGCGGCGGCTGCGCCCCGCGGTGGGGCGGGGTGACCGCCCTCGGCGACGACCAGGTGGCCGCCCAGATCGGCGCGCTGCGGGCCCAGGGCGGTGACGTCCGGGTCTCCTTCGGCGGCGCGGCCGGTGCGGAGCTGGCCCTGAACTGCGACTCGGCCGACGAGCTGGCCGCCGCGTACGGGGAGGCCGTCGACGCCTACGGGCTCACCAAGCTCGACTTCGACATCGAGGGCGCGGCGCTGCCCGACGCCGCGGCGAACTCCCGGCGCGCGCAGGCCATCGCACGGCTCCAGCAGGCCCACCCCGGCCTGGACGTCTCCTTCACCCTCCCGGTGATGCCGGAGGGGCTGACGCAGCCGGGGGTGGACCTGGTCGCGGACGCAAAGGCGAACGGGGTCGCCATCGGCGCCGTCAACATCATGGCGATGGACTACGGGGCGTCGTACAGCGGCGACATGGGCGACTACGCGATCCAGGCGGCCACCGCCACACAGGCGCAGCTCAAGGGGGTGCTGGGGCTCTCCGACGCGGAGGCGTGGAAGACGGTCGCGGTCACCCCGATGATCGGCGTGAACGACGTCGCCACCGAGGTCTTCACCGTCGACGACGCCACACAACTGGTGGAGTTCGCTCGTGAGAAGGGCATCGGACGGCTCGCGATGTGGTCGGGCACCCGGGACGCGCAGTGCCCCGGCGGCGCGAAGCCGACCGCGGACGCCACCTGCAGCTCGATCCTCCAGGAGCCGCTGGCCTTCACGAAGGCCTTCGGCGCCTACCGGTAGCCCCCTCGGAACCCCGACTCCCATCGAGCCCCCAGAGACCATCTCCCTCCGCGCGCACCCCGGCCGGCCCCCCACACCCCCACCCCCGGCCGGGGTGCGCGCCCCCGTCTCCGGTGCCGGACGTGAAGGCCCGCGTCCGGAACCGGAGTTCGGGGAAAGAACACGGACACGACCCGGCGGCCCCCTGGGCGCCTTCCGGAGGCCTCACCCCGTTCAATTCCCGGCGGGCCTCCCCGCGATGAGCGGAAGCCGGGATACCC
>NZ_KL585445.1:38509-44890 GCF_000721935.1 Streptomyces sp. NRRL WC-3549 | reverse complement strand
CCGCTCGTCCGGCCGCCAACACCCCTGTGACCTGCGGCTATTGGGATAATCCGTCGAGGGGCATGCAGTGTGTGCGCGGAAGCGCAAGACCTCGGGCGGACACGTTAACGTGACTTGGAGGACACACTCGGGCAACGGAAGCGTCTTCAACTCTTGACACCCACCCCCTTGAGGCAGCAATCTTCCGGCATCAGCGCATGGGAGCGCTCCCATATCGAACGAGGTTTTTCGCTCGTACGGGGACGACACCGCCCATGTCTCTCCGTACCACCGGCACCCGCGGCCACCAGCGCGTATGCCGAGCAGATCGAACGCCAGTCCCACCCTGGAACAAGGAGTAGTGGAATGCGCATCACCCGCACCGTCGCTGGTCGACGTCGCAGAACGGCCGTCCTGGCCACCACGGGTCTCACGACCGCCGCCCTGCTGCTGACCGGTTGCAGCGACTCCGGTTCGGACTCCGACAAGGCCGAAGCGGACGGGAACATCACCCTGACCGTCGCCGACTTCGGTCAGTTCGGCTACAAGGAGGCGGGGCTCTTCGAGAAGTACCACGAGCTCCACCCGAACATCACGGTCAAGGAAACGACGACGTCCGACGAGAAGGTCTACTACCCCAAGTTCCTCCAGCAGCTCAACACGGGCAGCGGACTGGCCGACATCCAGGGCATCGAGGTCGGCCGCGTCAAGGAACTCGTCGACACCAAGGCGGACGCCTTCGCCGACCTGTCCGAGGTCATCGACGTCAACGAGTGGGTCAACTGGAAGGCGCTGCAGGCCAGCACCGACGAGGGCAAGGTGATCGGCGCGGGTACCGACATCGGCCCGATGTCGATCTGCTACCGCCGTGACCTGTTCGAGCAGGCCGGCCTGCCGGCCGACCGCGAAGAGGTCGCCAAGAAGGTCGCCGGCGGCTGGGGGGACTACCTCAACCTCGGCGAGGAGTACAAGAAGAAGGCCCCCAAGGACACCTACTTCATGGACTCCGCCAGCGCCATGTACAACGGCGTGGTGAGCTCCGACGAGGAGCAGTACTACTCCAAGGACGGCAAGGCGATCTACAAGGAGAGCGCCGGCGTCAAGGCGGGCTGGGACCTCGCAGCCGATGCGGTCGACAAGAAGCTGACCCAGGGCCTGGCCCAGTTCCAGGACCCGTGGAAGGCCGCCCTGCGCAAGGGCAGCATCGCGACCGTGGCCTGCCCCGCGTGGATGGCGGCGCAGATCTCCACGTACGCCGGTGACGAGTTCAAGGGCAAGTGGGACATCGCCCGCACCCCGGGTGAGACCGCGGCCAACTGGGGTGGTTCGTTCCTCTCCGTGCCGGCCAAGGGCAAGCACGTCAAGGAGGCCGGCGAGCTCGTCAAGTGGCTGACCGCCCCCGAACAGCAGGCCGCCGTCTTCAAGGCCGCCGGTCTCTTCCCGTCGAACAAGGGCGCCTACGAGCTCCCCGATGTGAAGACCGCCAAGCTGGAGTACTTCAACAACGCCCCCATCGGTGAGATCTACGCCGAAGAGGCCAAGGTCATCCCCGCCGCCGTGCTCGGCCCGAAGGACGGCATCATCAAGGACTCCATCTCCACCCAGATCAACAACATGGAGCAGCGGGGCACCAGCCCGGACAAGGCCTGGGACGACGCCGTCAAGTCCATCGACAAGGTGATCGGCTGATCCTTGCCGGTGCGGGCGGCCGGGACGTCTTCCACGAGTCCCCGGCCGCCCGCACCGGTGCCGGTTCCCACGCCGGCCCGTGCACGGCTTCCGACACCTCCGCCGGACCCGACCAGAGATCCGGCCTGCCCCTGCGGTGTCGGCACACCCCAGGGAAGGACTCCCACCTGTGGCAACCACCACCCCCGCCCGGGGCGCACAGGGCTCACGCCCCAGCCGCCGCGCCCCGAAGCCCATGACCCCCGGCCGTCAGGCATGGCGCAGTCGGCTGTGGCGCTTCGACGACAAGGTGTCGCCGTACGCCTACATCGCCCCCTTCTTCCTCGTCTTCGGGGCCTTCGGGCTCTACCCGCTCATCTACACCGGCTGGATCGCCCTCCACCGGGTGGAGATGACCGATCTCGACCAGATGGAATGGGTGGGCTGGGAAAACTTCAGCACCATCCTGCAGGACTCCGAGTTCTGGACCGCGGTCACCAACACCTTCGTCATCGGTGTCATCTCGACCGTTCCGCAGCTGATGATGGCGCTCGGTCTCGCGCACCTGCTGAACTACAAGCTGCGTGCCAGCACGTTCTGGCGCACCGTGATCCTCACCCCGTACGCCACCTCGGTGGCTTCGGCCGCCCTCGTCTTCGCCCTGGTCTTCCGTGCGGACGGCGGCCTGCTGAACTGGGTGCTCAGTTTCTTCGGCGCCGGCGATACGAACTGGGCCAACGGCCACTGGACGTCGAAGATCGCCATCGCCGTCATCGTGATCTGGCGCTGGACGGGCTACAACACGCTGATCTACCTCGCGGCGATGCAGGCGGTGCCCTCGGACCTGTACGAGGCCGCGTCGCTCGACGGAGCCTCCCGCTGGCAGCAGTTCCGCAACGTGACGATCCCCTCGCTGCGGCCGACGATCCTCTTCACGATCGTCATCTCGACCATCGGCTCCATGCAGCTGTTCGGTGAACCCCTCCTGCTCGAGGGCGGTACCAACGGGGCCCAGGGCGGCACCGAGCACCAGTACGAGACGCTCAGTATCTACCTCTACAACTACGGCTGGAACCTCTTGCACCTCGGACCGGCCGCCGCAGTCGCCTGGGCCATGCTCGCCCTGCTGTTGCTCATTGCCGCGATCAACTGGCTCGTCGGGCGCTTCATGCGCAAGACCGCGGCCTGACGGGGAGCGATACACATGACCACCACCAGCCCCATCGCCGCACCCGACCGCAGCGGCGTCTCCAAGTCCGCCGTCCGCGGTGAGCCGCCGCGCCGCCGGTTCAAGCCCGGTGCCGGCCGCCAGCACCACGCGGGTCCCTTCGCCTACATCGCCCTGGCCGTCGTCGGCATCGGCTCGCTGTTCCCGCTGTACTGGACGCTCGTCACCGCCTCCCGTACCCAGAACGAGGTGCTCGACACGCCACCGCCGTTCCTCCCGGGCGGCAATCTGTTCCACAACCTGCAGGCGGCCTGGGAACAGGCTCACCTCGGCACGGCCATCGTCAACACGTTCATCGTGTCCGCCTGCATCACCACGGCGACCCTGTTCTTCTGCACCCTGGCCGGGTACGCCTTCGCCAAGATGCGCTTCAAGGGCCGTGGAGTGCTGATGACCGTGGTCATCGCCACTCTGACGATTCCCCCGCAGCTGAGCGTCGTACCCCTGTTCATGATGATGGCCGACATCGGGTGGGGCGGTCAGCTGGAGTCGGTGATCTTCCCGACCCTGGTGAGCGCCTTCGGGGTGTTCTTCATGCGCCAGTACCTGCTGGAGGCGCTGCCGTACGAGCTCATCGAGGCGGGCAGGATGGACGGAGCGAACAATCTCCGCATCGTGTGGAGCATCGTGCTCCCCGTGGCCCGCCCTGCCATGATGGTGCTCGGCATGCTCACCTTCGTCCAGACGTGGAACGACTTCTTCTGGCCCTACCTCGCCCTGAGCCAGGACAACCCCACCCTCCAGGTGGCACTCGGACAGCTGAGCGCCTCCTACGTCCCCGACCAGAGCATCGTCATGGCCGGCGCGCTGATCAGCACCGTGCCACTGCTCGTCGTCTTCGTGATCTTCGGCAAGCAGATCGTCGGTGGCATCATGTCAGGCGCCGTCAAGGGCTGACCGCCGGCCCGCTTGTTCCGTATCCGGTCCGACCCCGGCCGTCCCGTACGGCCTGTACCTGACCGCAGGCCGTACGGGTACCGGGGTCCCCGCTCTTCCCGTCCACGTTCGTCAACCCATGGGAGCGCTCCCAACATGACTGCAGTACGACCCGACACCACCCCCCAGGCGCCCGAGGCAACGAACTTCCCCACGGGCTTCCTCTGGGGCGCGGCCACCGCCTCCTACCAGGTGGAGGGCGCCGCCGCCGAGGACGGCCGGACGCCGTCCATCTGGGACACCTTCAGCCGCACCCCCGGCAAGGTCCGCAACGGCGACACCGGCGACATCGCCGCCGACCACTACCACCGCTACCGCGACGACGTCGCCCTGATGAAGGGGCTCGGGCTCAAGGCCTACCGCTTCTCCGTCTCCTGGTCGCGGGTCCAGCCCACCGGACGCGGCCCCGCCGTGGAACGCGGCCTGGACTTCTACCGCAAGCTCGTCGACGAGCTGCTCGACGCGGGCATCATGCCCGTCGCCACCCTCTACCACTGGGACCTGCCCCAGGAGCTGGAGGACGCCGGCGGCTGGCCCGAGCGGGCGACCGCGGACCGGTTCGCCGACTACGCCGCGATCGTCTCCGGCGCGCTCGGTGACCGCGTCGGCATGTGGACCACCCTCAACGAGCCCTGGTGCTCGGCCTATCTCGGCTACGGCTCCGGCGTGCACGCGCCCGGCCGCACCGAGCCCGCAGCGGCGCTGCAGGCGGCCCATCACCTCAACCTCGCCCATGGCCGGGCGATCGAGGTCCTGCGTACCCAACTCCCCGCTGCGGCGCAGACCTCGGTCACCCTCAATCTCCACCAGGTCCGCCCGCTCACCGACAGCGCGGCCGACGCGGACGCCGCCCGCCGGATCGACGCGGTCGGCAACCGGGTCTTCACCGGCCCGATGCTGCGCGGTGAGTACCCCGAGGACCTGATCGCCGACACCTCGCACCTGGTCGACTGGTCGAAGCTGGTCCAGGACGGCGACCTCGCCACCATCTCGCGGCCCATCGACGCGCTCGGCATCAACTACTACACGCCGACGCTCGTCTCCGCCCCGGCGGAGGGGGCCGACTACGCGCGCAGCGACGCCCACGGAGCCAGCGACCACTCCCCGTGGCCCGGCTCCGAGCACGTCGCCTTCCACCTCGCCGAGGGGAAGGAGCGCACCGCGATGGACTGGTCGATCGATCCCAACGGGCTCTACAACCTCCTCATGGACGTCCACCGGGACCACCCGGAGCTGCCGTTGATGGTCACCGAGAACGGCGCCGCCTTCGACGACTACGTCTCGCCCGAGGGCAAGGTCGAGGACCCCGAGCGCATCGCGTACCTGCACGGCCACCTCGACGCCGTACGCCGGGCCGTCGCCGACGGTGCGGACGTCCGCGGTTACTTCCTGTGGTCGCTGATGGACAACTTCGAGTGGGCGTACGGCTATTCGAAGCGCTTCGGCGCCGTGTACGTCGACTACGCCTCCCAGCGCCGCATCCCCAAGGCGAGCGCCCACTGGTACTCCGAGGTGATCCGCCGTCACGCCCTGCCGCCGGTCGACGGCACGGCCTGACCGCCGCCGTCACACCTGAGCGGGACCCGGCCGGGAGGCCGGGTCCCGCTTTTCCATGCCCGTCCTACCTGTTCGTCATCCGGACACCGTAGTCTTGGGAGCGCTCCCAAGAGATGCGGGGCCGCAGGACCCCAGGTCGTGGCCGCACATGCGTCAAGGGATCGGACGGCGGGACTTGGTTTGGGTATCCGGCTGTGAGAAATTGACCGCGAACGGGAGGCAGCCATGGCGGCAGCGCGAGTACGAAGTGGCGGGCGGCCCACGCTCGAAGAGGTAGCGGCACGGGCCGGGGTCGGGCGGGGCACGGCCTCACGCGTCATCAACGGCTCGCCGCGCGTCAGCGCCCAGACCCGCGAGGCGGTCGAGGCCGCGGTCGCCGAACTCGGCTACGTACCCAACCGGGCGGCCCGGGCGCTCGCCGGCAACCGCACGGACGCCATCGCGCTCGTCGTCCCCGAGTCCGAGACGCGCTTCTTCGCCGAACCGTACTTCTCCGACATCGTGCGCGGCGTCGGGGCGGCACTCGCCGACACCGAGATGCAGTTGCTGCTGACCCTCGCGGGCAACGACCGCGAGCGCCGCCGGCTGGCCCAGTACCTGACCGCGCACCGGGTCGACGGGGTGCTGCTCGTCTCGGTGCACGCCGACGACCCGCTGCCGGACCTGCTCGAACAGCTCGGTATGCCCTCCGTGATCAGCGGCCGCAGGCACGCGGCGGAGACCTTGCCGTCGGTCGACTCCGACAACTTCGAGGGCGCCCGCGCGGCCGTCGACCACTTCATATCGCGAGGCCGCCGGACCATCGCCACCATCACCGGACGCCTCGACGTGTACGGCGCCCAGCGCCGGCTCGACGGCTACCGCAAGGCCGTGGCCTCGGCGGGGCTCGACCCCGACGAACGGCTCATCGCGCCCGCCGACTTCAGCGAGGAGAGCGGCGCCCGGGCCATGCGGGAACTGCTGGCCCGCCGCCCCGACGTGGACGCGGTGTTCGCCGCCTCCGACGTCATGGT
>NZ_KL585445.1:37169-38295 GCF_000721935.1 Streptomyces sp. NRRL WC-3549 | reverse complement strand
CTCGGCGGTGGCCCGCCACATGGACCCGCCGCTGACGAGCGTGCGCCAGCCGATCGAGGAGATGGGCCGCGTGATGGCCGCCGTCCTCCTCCAGGAGATCGCCCAGCGCCACGAGGGCCGCACCGAGGAACGGCCGAGGATCGTCCTCCCCACGGAGCTGGTGGTACGGGAGTCGTCCTGAGCCCAGGCGCCCGCCGGTCGGCGCGGGCACGCATGTAGTCGGCGCGGGCACGCATGTACAGGAAGGGCAAAACTTTCACAACTTCTCCATGAGTCGGCTATCCGGACGTTAGGGTTCCCCCGAGTACGGCGATGGGTGTGACACACCGCACATCGCCACGCAACGAGCTGCCGTGCGTGTGTTCCTGCCCGGCGGCGCATTGGGGGCCGCATGGAGAAGATGATCAAGGGTGCCAACGTCGGTCTGGCCGCCCTCAGTGAGAACGCCGGTTCCGTCGTGATGAGCCTGGGCTGGAGCAGCCCGACCGGGGAGGGCGACGCCGACGTCTCCGTCCTCCTCCTCGACGGCGACGGCAAGGTGCGCAGCGACGCCGACTTCTGCTTCTACAACAACCCGGTCGTCGGCAACGGCAGTGTGCAGTTGCTCGGGAAGACGCCCACCGCCGACGGCAACGAGGACCGCATCAGTTTCGACCTGGACGCGATCCCGGTGGGGGTCGAGCGACTCGTCGTAGCGGCGAGCCGGTACGGAGGAGCGCGGTTCGGCGACCTCAACGACCTCCACCTGACCCTGGCCGACGGTTCGGGTGACGGCCTGGTCCAGTTCTCCGTGGGGGACGCCGGCGCGGTGAGCGCCTGCATCTTCGGCGAGCTCTACCGGCGGGACGGTGCCTGGAAGTTCCGGGCCGTGGGGCAGGGGTACGAGTCCGGGCTCGCCGGTCTGGCCACGGACTTCGGCGTCGACATCGACGACGACGCCGAGGAGGAGGGGGAGGCCGCGGCCCCGGAGGGGGAGGCGGAGGACGGGTCGGGGCGGCAGGCGGGCCCCTTGCCGGCGGTTCCCTCGCCACGGACGCCGGAGTCCGTACCCGGCGGTGCCTCACCGGCGCCCACCGTCCCCGCGGACGCGGGGGAGACGCCGGCCGGGCAGCCGAAGCCGCAGGCC
>NZ_KL585445.1:29530-36983 GCF_000721935.1 Streptomyces sp. NRRL WC-3549 | reverse complement strand
GGGCAGCCGAAGCCGCAGGCCCGACCGCGTACGGCCAGGAAGAAGGTCACCCTACCCAGGACGGCGAAGAAGTCGCTGGCGGAGAACGACTCCTGGCGCACGGCCCGGCTCTTCCCGCTCTCCGCGCTCAAGAACGACCGCGAGCGCGAGACGCGCGCCACCTCGGTCCTGCTGTCGGTGATGACCCAGGTGCCCGAGTTCGGGCGGCGCCTGACCGCCGGGTTCGGGGCGCCCGCCGGGCGTATGGAGACGTTCACGGAGGTCTCGCTGCCGCACGGGGACTCCCCCCGGCGGCCGGACGGTGTCATCCGGGTCGAGCGGGCGGGCAAGCTGTGGACCGCCCTGGTCGAGACGAAGACGAACGGCAACGCCCTCAGACCCGACCAGGTGCAGGCGTACATGGACATCGCCGCGCGGCGCGGCTACGAGGCCGTCATCACCCTGACCAACGACGTGGCCCTGGAAGGCAGTCCCCTCGTCGACGTCAAGATCGACGGCCGGCGCAAGCACAAGGTGGCGCTCTGGCACCTGTCCTGGGCCGAGGTCGCGCACCAGGCGCAGATGCTGATCCGCCACGAGGGGGTGGGCAACGCCGCGCACGCCTGGCTGCTGCAGGAACTGCTCCACTACCTCCAGCACGAGCATTCGGGCTGCCACGGGTTCCAGAACATGGGTTCCGCCTGGGTGCCGGTCCGCAAGGGGATCGACGACGAGACCCTCTGCCAGGGCGATCCCCGGGCCGTGGAGGTCATCGAGAGCTGGGAGCGGCTCGTCCGCCAGGTCTGCCTGCGGCTCGGGGGTGAGCTCGGGCACAAGGTGCTGCCCGTACAGCGCGCCAAGCGCGGGGCCGACCCGCGGGCGCGCCGCGCGGACCTCGCCGACCAGCTCTGCTCCCAGGGCAGGCTCCACTCGGAACTGCGCATCGAGGGGACGCCCGGCGTCCTCGCCCTCACCGCGGACCTGCGTACGGGGAAGCTCCGCACCTCCATCGAGGTGGCGGTGTCCGAGCAGGGCTATCCGCTCAGCCGCGCCAAGCGGCTGATCCGGCAGCTCGCCGCCGCACCCGCGGACCTGCACATCGAGACCCTCGTCGAGGGCGGCGCAGGCCCGCGGGGGACGCTGGAACGGCTGCGCCCCGAGCCGGCCGACCTGCTGCCCAAGGACGGCGCGGACATCGCCGGTTTCCGCCTCTCCCTGTTCAAGGGCATGGGCAACGGCCGGGGCAGCGCCGAGTCGGGGTTCATCCGCAGCGTCGACGACGCGGTGGACCGCTTCCACGCCCAGGTGATCGCCCACCTGGAGACCCGTGGAACCCGCAGGGCCACGGGGGAGCCGGCGACCGCGCGCTGAGCACGCCTCGCTCGCGGGGGCAGACGGTCCGGTCACAGCGGCACCGCGGGGGCGGCCCGGGCCGGGAGGCCGGTGGGCCCTGCCGCGTCGGGGGATTGCGCGGCAGGGCCCGTAAGACACGCGTGCCCGGTCGTGCGGGGTCCATGCGGGGAAATCCCGGCGACCCCGGCGACCCCGGCGACCCGGCCGAGGACGGGGGGCCGAGGGCTCGTCGCCGGAGCGCTCGATGCTTTCTGAGCACGACGAAGGCCCGACCTGTTTGCACAGGTCGGGCCTTGATCATCAAGGGTGAGTAACGGGACTTGAACCCGCGACATCCTGGACCACAACCAGGTGCTCTACCAGCTGAGCTATACCCACCATGTCGTCCGGTCGTTTCCGACCGGCCGAGAAAAAGTGTACAGGGTCCGGGAGGGTGCTCGCGCCACCATTCCCCGGGGCCCGGTCACGGAGCCCCGAAGGGGCCGTGACCAGGGAGGTCACTCCCCGGTGGGCTGTGACACGCGCGCCGCGATCTCCTTGGCGCGGACCGAGTCCGGACCGGGCTGCGGGACGAAGACCGCCTCCCGGTAGTACCGCAGCTCCGTGATGGAGTCACGGATGTCGGCGAGGGCCCGGTGGTTGCCGTTCTTGTCCGGACTGTTGAAGTACGCCCTCGGGTACCAGCGGCGCGCCAGCTCCTTGACCGAGGACACATCAACGATCCGGTAGTGGAGGAAGCCCTCCAGCGACGGCATGTCCCGCGCGAGGAAGCCGCGGTCGGTACCGACCGAGTTCCCGCACAGCGGGGCCTTGCCCGGCTCCTTCACGTGCTCGCGCACGTAGGCCAGGACCCGCTCCTCCGCGTCCTCGAGGGTCGTACCCCCGGCCAGCTCGTCGAGGAGGCCCGAGGCGGTGTGCATCTGCCGCACCACCTCGGGCATGGTCTCCAGGGCCGCGTCCGGCGGGCGGATCACGATGTCCACCCCGTCGCCGAGCACGTTCAGTTCCGAGTCGGTGACCAGTGCGGCCACCTCGATGAGTGCGTCGTCCGCCAGCGAGAGCCCGGTCATCTCGCAGTCGATCCACACCATGCGGTCGTTCATGCGTCCCACCCTACGGGGCGCTCCGCTGCCCGGGCAGGGCCGGGCGACCGGGAACATCTCCCTCGGGGCCCGGCCCCAGGGGCTCCGGGGAGCCCCCTGGCGCCGGTGCCGAGGCCCCTACGACGGCCCGCCGGCTCGACGCCGTGCCCTGGGCGGGAACGGACGTCTCCAGCACCGTGGCGGCGCTCTCCAGGGCCGCGCCCTGCGGAAGCCGCAGCGGCCCGCCACCTCGTCGACCGAGTAGTCGGACGTCTCCAGCAGCCGCTGCGCCTGCAGCACCCGCTGGGTGATCAGCCACTGGAGCGGGGCGCTGCCCGTGAGCGAACGGAACCTGCGGTCGAAGGTCCGTCTGCTCATGTAGGCCCGCGCGGCCAGCGTCTCCACGTCGAACTGCTCGTGGAGGTGCTCCAGCGCCCAGGCCACCACCTCGGCCAGCGGGTCCGAGCCGATCTCCTCGGGTAAAGACCTGTCGAGGTAGCGCTCCTGACCGCCGCTGCGCCGCGGCGGCACGACGAGCCGGCGGGCCAGTGCGCCGGCCGCCTCGGTGCCGTGGTCGGTGCGGACTATGTGGAGGCACAGGTCGATGCCGGCCGCCGTGCCGGCCGAGGTGAGCACGTCGCCGTCGTCGACGAACAGCTCCCTCGGATCGACGTGCACGGACGGGTAGCGCTTGGCGAGCGTCGGCGCGTACATCCAGTGCGTGGTGGCCGGGCGCCCGTCCAGGAGGCCGGCGGCGGCCAGGACGAAGGCCCCCGTGCACAGCCCGACGATGCGCGCGCCCTCCTCGTGGGCGCGGCGCAGCGCCTCCAACGCCTCCGCGGGCGGCGGCGAGGTGATGGACCGCCAGGCGGGCACCACGACGGTGCCGGCCCGGCTGATCGCCTCCAGGCCGTACGGGGCGGTGAGTTCGAGGCCGCCCGTGGTGCGCAGCGGCCCGTCCTCCCCGCCGCAGACCAGCAGGCGGTACCGCGGGACTCCCGCGTCCTGGCGGTCGATCCCGAAAACGGAGAGCGGGATGGAGCTCTCGAAGATAGGGCCACCACTGAACAGCAGTACGGCTACGACCTCTCGGCGTCGCCGCCCGGTCAGCTTCCGTGCGGCCTCCGTGACGGTGGCGGAGTCCTGGCTCATGACGCTAAGCCCCCCTCGGTGTTCGCGTCTCCCTGGTCCTTACGGGCCTGTCGCACCTGCACGTTTCCCCTCGGTCTCGCACGCGTCCCCAGTCCTCGATGCCCAAGATCGAATCTACTGCGTTCCACGGTGCTGACGTGACACGTTCCCCCATGGCCACTATGTCGACAAGGCAACTTGGCGCGAAGCAGTCGATCACGAAGCGTTCCACTCCCGTACCCCGCTGGGAAGCGGGCTTGATGATCTTGGCCCGTCCCCATCGGTTCAAAGCGTACCGCGCGGTCTATTCCTGCCTGGTGGCACGTGGGTCGGTCGGCCATGACGGCAAGAAACAGCGGTGTCGGTGAAGTTGGCTGAAAACCAACGGTTGTGTACGCGGATTCCAGTCATGTGACCGGCGCACTTCCCGTGACCGTGTGAGCTTCAGTGCGCCCCTGGGCTCGCCATGGACCGTAATGTCTCCGCGGGGTGGACGAAGCGCAGTCGGCCGATGGCGTGCTGTGACAGTCGGGCGTCTGGGGCGCGCGAGGCATTCGGCCGCCGCGACGCGATCCGGGCGGCCACCCCCGGCGGGCGCCGGGGGCGGCCCCACCCGGCGCGAGGAGCTGGATGTACGGCGCATCCGGCATTGCCATACGGGGCCTTCTCGGGCATGCTCCCTGCAATGCCGCATGCGTTTTGTGAGGGATGGGCAGCGGAGGAGTGGCGCCGTACCCTTGGGGGTAAGGGCTTGGGAAGATGATTCCCGGACACAGCTTCGCCGCTCGCTGACACCTTCACACCGCTCCCTCCTCACGAGGACTCTCTTCGCCGAGACACCGATGGCCGGTCACGAAATCCCCGAACCCGCAGACCGCAAGCAGGTCGCCGATCCCTGGTCGGACCCGCAGCCGGTCGGAGAGTCACGCCCGTCCTGCGACCCCGCCTTCCGGCATGGGGTCGTGGTCGGTTTCGACGGCTCCACCTCCAGCGAGCGAGCCCTCGCCTACGCCATCGGTATGGCGTGCAGGCTGAGCTCCGGACTGATCATCGTCCATGTGGCCAACCGGCTGCCGACCACCGTCTGGGCCGGCTGCGAGCCGCCCGTCTTCGTCGACGTGCCCGACCACCGCACCGAGGTCCTCGGCCTGGAACTGGCGTGCGCGGACTACCTCGCCGAGGTGCCGTGGGTGCTCGTCGAGCGCGGCGGGGACATCTGCCACGAGCTGGAGGAGGTCGGCCGGGAGTACTCGGCGGACGCGATCGTCGTCGGCTCCACACACGGTCTCGTGGGGCGGCTCTTCGGGTCGGTGGCGGGCCGTCTCGCGCGGCGTGCCCAGCGCCCGGTCATCGTCATTCCCTGAGGGCCGCCGGACCTCCTCGTGTGCCGAGTCGCCGTCAGGCCGCCTGGTGCGCCCAGGAGTTCGGCGTGCACGGGGAGAGGGGCGGCTCCTGCGGGAGCCGCCCCTCCCGGTTCGGGCCCGGGGCCCGGTCCGGCTACTCGACGGTGACCGACTTCGCCAGGTTGCGCGGCTTGTCGATGTCCCGGCCCATGGCCAGCGCCGTGTGGTACGCGAGCAGTTGCAGCGGGATGCCCATCAGGATCGGGTCCAGCTCGTTCTCGTTCTTCGGCACGACGACGGTGTGGTCGGCCTTCTCCTGCTCGCGGTGGGCGACGGCCAGGATGCGGCCGCTGCGCGCCTTGATCTCCTCCAGCGCGGCCCGGTTCTTCTCCAGGAGGTCGTCGTCGGGGACGATCGCGACCGTGGGGAGGGCCGGCTCGATGAGGGCGAGCGGGCCGTGCTTCAGCTCGGAGGCGGGGTAGGCCTCCGCGTGGATGTAGGAGATCTCCTTGAGCTTCAGGGATGCCTCCAGGGCGACGGGGTAGCCCCGTACCCGGCCGATGAACATCATCGACTGGGCGCCCGCGTACTCCTCGGCCAGCTTCTTGATCTCGTCCTCCGCCGCGAGGATCTCGCCGATCTGCCCGGGCAGCCGGCGCAGGCCCTCGATGATCCGCTTCCCGTCGGCGACGGACAGGTCGCGGATGCGGCCCAGGTGCAGGGCGAGCAGGGCGAAGGCGACGACGGTGTTGGTGAAGCACTTGGTGGAGACCACGCAGACCTCGGGGCCCGCGTGGACGTACATGCCGCCGTCCGCCTCGCGGGCGATGGCCGAGCCGACCACGTTCACCACGCCCAGGACGCGCGCGCCCTTGCGCTTGAGCTCCTGGACGGCGGCCAGCACGTCGTAGGTCTCCCCGGACTGCGAGACGGCGACGTACAGGGTGTCGGGGTCCACCACCGGGTTGCGGTAGCGGAACTCGGACGCCGGCTCGGCGTCGGCGGGGATGCGGGCCAGCTCCTCGATGAGGCCGGCGCCGATCATCCCCGCGTGGTACGAGGTGCCGCAGCCGAGGATCTTGATGCGGCGGACCCCGCGCGCCTCTCGGGCGTCCAGGTTGAGGCCGCCGAGGTGCACGGTGGAGAACCGGTCGTCGATGCGGCCGCGCAGCACGCGGTCCACGGCCTCGGCCTGCTCGGAGATCTCCTTGTGCATGTAGGTGTCGTGGCCGCCCATGTCGTACGACTCGGCCTCCCACTCCACCGTGGTCGGGGTGGCCGTCGTGGACGAGCCCTCGGTGGTGTAGGTGCGGAAGTCGTCGGCCTTGAGGGTGGCCATCTCGCCGTCGTCCAGCGTGACGATCTGGCGGGTGTGGGCGACCAGGGCCGCCACGTCCGAGGCGACGAACATCTCCTTCTCGCCGATTCCCAGCACCACCGGGGAACCGTTGCGGGCGACGACGATGCGGTCGGTGAAGTCGGCGTGCAGAACGGCGATGCCGTACGTGCCCTCGACCGACTTCAGCGCCTCGCGGACCTTCTCCTCCAGGGTCTCGGCCTGGGCCCGGGCGATCAGGTGGACGAGCACCTCGGTGTCGGTCTCGGAGAGGAAGGCGACGCCGTCGGCGGTCAGCTTGGCGCGCAGCTCGGAGGCGTTGTCGATGATGCCGTTGTGGACGACGGCGACCTTGCCCTCGGCGTCCAGGTGCGGGTGCGCGTTCTCGTCGCTCGGGGCGCCGTGGGTGGCCCAGCGGGTGTGGGCGATGCCGGTGGTCCCGGCGAACCGCTTGGGGACCCTGGCCTCCAGGTCGCGGACCCGGCCCTTGGCCTTGACGGTCTTCAGGGCGCCCGGCCTGCCCGCCGCGGCCTTGCCCGTGATGGCGATGCCCGCGGAGTCGTAGCCCCGGTACTCCAGCCGCTGCAGGCCTTCCAGCAGCAGCGGGGCCACGTCACGCTTCCCGATGTATCCGACGATCCCGCACATAGCGTCTCTGCCCTCCATCGACGTACAAAAGTCCGTGCCCCGGCCTGCCCCGGTCCGTTCAGCCGTAGACGACGCGGCGCAGCTGGCGGAGCGAGAGCTCCTGCGGCGCCACCGCGCGGTGCGGCAGCTCGGCCGCGATCCGCTCGAAGATCTCCGTGTTCACGAGTCCGCCGGCCTGCAGTTCCCGGTGGCGGCGTCGGACGAAGTCCTCGGTCGTCTCGTTGAAGTACGCCAGCACGTCGAGGACCACCCGGGCCGCCTCGCCGCGCTGGAGCGCGGTGGAGCGGACGAGGTGGTCGATCAGGTCGTCATGGGACGCGTGGCGTTCGAGCACCCGTTGATATTGCTCGGGGTGGACGACTTTCGCAACAATCCTGCCCGATATCGGGCAGGATTCACGGGGAACTCCTGATCGGTGGGATCAGAGCCGCTTCAGCACCGCCTGTTTGGCGGTGCTGAACTCGTCGTCGGTGAGGATGCCCGCCGCGTGCAGCTCGCCGAGCTCGCGGAGCCGGCGCAGCAGGACGTCGTGGTCGTCGGCCGCCGGGGTGGCGGGTGGAGCGGGGTCCGGGGCCGGGGTG
>NZ_KL585445.1:27857-29291 GCF_000721935.1 Streptomyces sp. NRRL WC-3549 | reverse complement strand
GTCGGGAGCCGGCATCCGTACGAGGACGGCGGCCGCGACCAGCACCGCGGTGTACTCCCGCTTGGAGAGCCCCCACAGATCCAGGGAGTACGGGTCGAACTTGGCCGGTGCGGAGGAGACGGCGCCGCCCCGGTCGAAGCGCAGGGAACCGTTCTCCAGCCCGATGGAGGGCACCCAGCGCACCCCGGACACCTCGGAGACCGGCAGCGAGACCGTGCCACCGGCGGTCTTCGAGTCCTCCGCCTTCCAGTTCCAGGTCAGCCGGACCGTTTCGCCGTCGAAGGAGGCCGTGCCGTCGCCGCCGCCACCGGAGACCGGCACCGACGGCCCCGGCAGCAGGAAGTGGTCCACCGGTCCGTCGGGCACCTGCTCGATCAGCAGGGCGTTGCGGATCTCGTCGACGAGGTACTCCGCCACGCCCACGCGGTCCTTCTCCACCATGAGCTGGTACGGGTCCGAAGCGTCCTTGAGCCGCCCGTCGGCGGCCCGCAGTACCGGGCAGGCGCCGGTGCGAAGCCGCAGCCGCAACCGGCCCCCCTTGCGGTCCGGCTCGAACGAGACGCCCGCCACCGCCCGCAGGGGGACGGCGAGTTCGCCCAGATCCTGCCGCACCGGGTGCACCTTGCCGCCGGGGACGATGCGCACCGTCTCTCCGTCGAAGCTCCACGTTCCGTCACGCGTGATGATGTCCGCCATGGAGCGGATTCTGTCAGCCGCGACGCCGGCCATAACCGACCGTGCGGTTTGGTTGAACGCGGTACAGCATGACGGGTGGCCGCTTCAGGCGGTGTTACTCGGCCACTCTGGAGGCCTTCTCGCGCAGCTGCTCCTCGCTGAGCCCCCGCCGCCGGTAACCGGTGAAGGCGACCCTCCTGCGGCCGTTCCGCCGCTCCTGGACCAGTTGGCGACGGGGCGCTCGCACCCGGAGGACTCGCCCGCGATCCAGGCGTGCGGGGTGCCGGCGGGCAGCTCCGTGGCGCGTGCGGCTTCGGTGGCCGGTGCGGCGCCCTCGTCCCGTACCAGCCAGGTGATGTGGGCGGGGAGGCGGGGAGCGGGCAACTGGAGGAGGCTGGGCCGACCACGAATTCCGGGCCCCTGGGACCGGAAAAGACCGCCCCTTCGCCGACGGGCGGCGAAGGGGCGGTCATGGGCCCTGCGGGAACCTCCGCGCACGGCCGGAACCGGGACCGGGGTCGGGGCCGGGGTGGGCCCGGGTCAGGCCTCCATGCCCAACTCCCGGGCGATCAGCATCCGCTGGACCTCGCTCGTGCCCTCGCCGATCTCCAGGATCTTCGAGTCGCGCCACATCCGGGCCACCGGGTACTCGTTCATGAAGCCGTACCCGCCGTGGATCTGCGTCGCCTCGCGCGCGTTGTCCACGGCCACCGTCGACGAGTACAGCTTGGCGATCGCCGCCTCCTTCTTGAACGGCTC
>NZ_KL585445.1:23868-27625 GCF_000721935.1 Streptomyces sp. NRRL WC-3549 | reverse complement strand
CCGGGACGCGGCGTCCCGCCAGCCGACCCGGGCCATGTGCGCCCGCATCTCCATGTCGGCGATCTTGAACTGGATCGCCTGGTTGGCGCCGATCGGCTTTCCGAAGGCGTGCCGCTCCCTGGCGTACTTCACCGACTCGTCCACACAGCCCTGCGCCAGGCCGGTGGACAGCGCCGAGATGGCGATACGCCCCTCGTCCAGGATCCGCAGGAACTGCGCGTATCCGCGGCCTTCCTCGCCCAGCAGGTTCGCCGCGGGCACACGGACGTCGGAGAAGGACAGCTCGCGGGTGTCCGACGCGTTCCACCCGACCTTGGAGTACGGGGCGGCGACCGTGAAGCCGGGGGTGCCGGACGGGACGATGATCGCGGAGATGCGCGGGGCGCCGTTCTCCTTGCGGCCGGTGACGGCGGTGACCGTCACCAGCTCCGTGATGTCCGTACCGGAGTTGGTGATGAAGCACTTGGAACCGTTGATCACCCACTCGCCGGTGGCCTCGTCCAGGACGGCGGTGGTGCGGGTGCCGCCCGCGTCGGAACCGCCGTCCGGCTCGGTCAGCCCGAACGCGCCGAGCGCCTCGCCCGTACAGAGCTTCGGCAGCCACCGCTGCTTCTGCTCCTCGGTGCCGAAGCGGTAGACCGGCATGGCGCCCAGCGAGACGCCGGCCTCCAGCGTGATCGCCACGGACGAGTCGACCCGGGCCAGCTCCTCCAGGGCGATACCGAGGGCCAGGTAGTCCCCGCCCATGCCGCCGTACTCCTCGGGGAACGGCAGCCCGAACAGGCCCATGCGCCCCATCTCGGCCACGATCTCGTACGGGAACTCGTGGCGCTCGTAGAAGTCGCCGATCTTCGGAGCGACCACGTCGTGGGCGAACTCCTCGACGGTACGGCGCAGTTCCTCGTGTTCGGCGGTCAGCCGGTGGTCCAGGGACATGGGAGGGTCACTCCTTGTGAGTCAGGGCGCGGACGGTACGGGACGGGCTGGGCCGGCCCAGCTGTTCGGCCATCCACACGCTTGTGGCGGTGAGTGCGCCGAGATCGACCCCGGTGTCCACACCGAGGCCGTCGAGCATCCACACGAGATCCTCGGTGGCGAGATTTCCGGTCGCGCTCTTGGCGTACGGGCAGCCGCCGAGGCCGCCCGCCGAGGCGTCCACCGTCGTCACCCCCTGCTGGAGCGCGGCCAGGGTGTTGGAGAGCGCCTGGCCGTAGGTGTCGTGGAAGTGCACCCCGATCGAGGCGGTGGGCACACCCGCGTCGTTCAGCGCGGCGAGCAGGGCGACCACCTGGCCGGGGGTGGCCACGCCGATCGTGTCGCCGAGGGACAGCTCGTCGCAGCCGAGCTCCATGAGCGCCTTCGCGACCCGGACGACCTGTCCGAGCGGGACGGCCCCCTCCCACGGGTCGCCGAAGCACATCGACAGATAGCCGCGCACCCCGACCCCCTCCGCCGTGGCACGGGCGACGACCGGCTCGAACATGGCCAGCGACTCGTCCACCGTGCGGTTGAGGTTGCGGGCGGCGAAGGTCTCGGTCGCCGAGCCGAACACCGCGATCCGGCGGGCGCCGAGCGCCAGCGCCCGGTCCAGACCGCGTTCGTTCGGTACGAGGACGGGGAGTTCGACGTCCCCGACGTCCGCGATCTCGCCGAGCAGCGGGAACAGGGCCTCCGCGTCGGCCAGTTGGGGCACCCACTTCGGGTGCACGAAGCTGGTCGCCTCGATCGTGGTGAGCCCGGCCTCGGCGAGCCTGCGGATGAACTGCGCCTTCACCTCGGTGGGGACGACGGAGGCCTCGTTCTGCAGGCCGTCCCGGGCACCGACCTCGTGGATACGGACCCGGGCGGGCAGCCCGGGGAGGGGCACGGTCATGGGCAGTGCGGCGGTGCCGGCCACGCCGTCTTCCGCGATGTCGGTCATGCGTCCTCCCCGGGGGCGACCACGGCCAGGACCTGGTCCATGGCGACGGTGGTTCCGGCCGTGACGTCCAGCTCGGTGACGGTGCCGGCGTGCGGGGCGGAGATGACGTGCTCCATCTTCATCGCCTCCACCACCAGCAGGCTCTGCCCGGCGACGACCACGTCCCCCACGGCCACCTTCACCACCGTGACCGTCCCGGGCATGGGTGCGGCGAGCGTGTCGGCCCCCGAGCGGGCGGCGCCGCTCAGTGACGCCTCGACCGGATCGTGGTCCTGGACGTGCCAGGTGTCCCCGTCACGGCCGAGCCACACCCCGTCCGGCGAGTCCGCCCGGCTGAACGTGTGGGTGAGGCCGTCCAGCTCCACGGTCACCCGCCGCCGGGACACCTCGACCAGACGGGAGCCCTCGGGGGCCGGGACGGAGGGGACCGGACCGCAGGTGTCCGGTGTCCCCTCCCGCTCCCCGGCGTGCCCGAAGTCCAGCTCGGCCGCGCCGTCCACGCCCGCCCGCACCCCCACCCGCACCGGGTCGTGGCCCGGTACACGGAAGTGGTGGAAGGTCCGGGCGGGGGTGCCGCCGAGACGCCACCCGCTGGGCACGGAGAACGGGTCGACCCAGCCCGCGGCGGCCACCGGGGGCGGCTGCCGCAGCAGCGCCGCCGCCGCGTAGACCTCCTCCGGGACGCCCTCGGGCACCAGGGAGTCCGCCTCGCGCTCGACCAGCCCGGTGTCCAGGTCGCCCGCCGCCACCGCCGGGTGGGCCAGCAGCCGGCGCAGGAAGCCGGCGTTCGTGGGGACGCCCAGCACCACCGTGTCCGCCAGCGCGGCCCGCAGTCCGCGCAACGCCGCCGCACGGTCCGGCCCGTAGGCGATGACCTTCGACAGCATCGGGTCGTAGGTGCTGCCGACGGGCACCCCCTCGCTCAGCCCGGAGTCCGTGCGGACTCCACCGCCCTGCGGCTCGTGCAGCGCGAGCACGGTGCCGCCCGACGGCAGGAAGCCGCGCGCCGGGTCCTCGGCGCAGAGCCGGGCCTCCACGGCGTGTCCGGTGAGCGTGATGTCCGCCTGCCCGTAGGGGAGGTGCTCACCGGAGGCGACCCGCAGCTGCCACTCCACCAGATCGAGGCCGGTGACCAGCTCGGTGACCGGGTGCTCCACCTGGAGGCGGGTGTTCATCTCCATGAAGTAGTACGAGGACGAGTCGTCACCCGGGACGATGAACTCGACCGTGCCCGCGCCGACGTACCCGCAGGAGCGCGCCGCCTGGACGGCCGCCTGGCCCATCGCCGCCCTGGTCCCCTCGTCGAGCAGGACGGAGGGCGCCTCCTCGATGATCTTCTGGTGGCGGCGCTGCAGCGAGCACTCCCGCTCGCCGAGGTGCACCACGTTGCCGTGTCCGTCCGCCAGCACCTGGATCTCGATGTGGCGCGGCCGGTCGATCCACCGCTCCACCAGCAGCGTGTCGTCGCCGAAGGAGGAGCGCGCCTCGCGTCGTGCCGCCGCGATCTCGTCGGCGAGCAGCCCCGCCTCACGCACCAGCCGCATGCCCTTGCCGCCGCCGCCCGCGGACGGCTTGAGCAGGACCGGCATGCCGATCTCCCGGGCGGCGTCGGCCAACTGGGCGTCGGTCAGTCCGCTCCCGGAGGACCCGGGCACCACCGGGACCCCGGCCGCCGCGACCGTCTCCTTGGCGCGGATCTTGTCGCCCATCAGCGCGATGGCGGAGGCGGGCGGGCCGATGAAGACCAGCCCGGCGTCCTCGCACGCCTGGGCGAAGCGGGCGTTCTCCGCGAGGAAGCCGTAGCCGGGGTGGACGGCCTCGGCCCCGGTGCGGCGG
>NZ_KL585445.1:19973-23645 GCF_000721935.1 Streptomyces sp. NRRL WC-3549 | reverse complement strand
GGCCCGATACGGACCGCCGTATCGGCCTCGCGGACGTGCCGGGCGTCGGCGTCCGCGTCGCTGAAGACGGCGACCGAGCGCACGCCGAGCTCCCGCAGGGTCCGGATGACCCGGACCGCGATCTCGCCACGGTTGGCGACCAGAACAGTACGGAACACGGGGGTCCTCACATCCGGAAGACGCCGAACTGGGGGTCACCCAGCGGGGCGTTGGCACAGGCGGTCAGGGCGAGTCCCAGCACCTGCCGGGTCTCCGTCGGGTCGATCACACCGTCGTCCCAGAGTCGGGCGGTGGCGTAGTAGGCGTTGCCCTGCTCCTCGTACTGCGCGCGGACCGGGGCCTTGAAGGCCTCCTCGTCCTCGGCGGCCCACTGCTCGCCGCGCCCTTCGATCTGGTCCCGCTTGACCGTGGCGAGGACCGAGGCGGCCTGCTCGCCGCCCATGACGGAGATCTTGGCGTTGGGCCACATCCACAGGAAGCGCGGCGAATAGGCCCGCCCGCACATCGAGTAGTTGCCCGCCCCGTAGGAGCCGCCGACGACGACGGTCAGCTTCGGCACCCGGGTGCACGCCACGGCCGTCACCATCTTGGCGCCGTGCTTGGCGATGCCCCCGGCCTCGTAGTCACGGCCGACCATGAACCCGGAGATGTTCTGCAGGAACACCAGGGGGATGCCGCGCTGGTCGCACAGCTCGACGAAGTGGGCGCCCTTCTGGGCGGACTCGGAGAACAGGATGCCGTTGTTGGCGACGATGCCGACGGGGTGGCCGTGGATCCTCGCGAAGCCGGTGACCAGGGTCTGGCCGTACTCCGCCTTGAACTCCTGGAAGCGCGAGCCGTCCACCACCCGGGCGATGACCTCCCGCACGTCGTAGGGGGTGCGCGAGTCGACGGGCACCGCGCCGTACAGCCCGGCGGGGTCGGCCCTGGGCTCTTCGACGGGCTCGACGGTCCAGGGGAGCGGGGCCCGGGCGGGAAGCGTCGCCACGATGTTCCGGACGATCCGCAGCGCGTGGGCGTCGTCCTCGGCGAGATGGTCGGTCACCCCAGACGTACGGGAGTGGACCTCGCCGCCGCCGAGCTCCTCGGCCGTGACGACCTCACCGGTGGCGGCCTTCACCAGCGGCGGCCCGCCCAGGAAGATCGTCCCCTGGCCTCGCACGATGACGGCCTCGTCACTCATGGCGGGCACATAGGCCCCGCCGGCCGTGCAGGAACCCATGACGGCGGCGATCTGCGGGATGCCGGCACCGGACATCCGGGCCTGGTTGAAGAAGATCCGCCCGAAGTGGTCCCGGTCGGGGAACACCTCGTCCTGCATCGGCAGGAAGGCGCCGCCCGAGTCGACCAGGTAGAGGCAGGGCAGGCGGTTCTCCAGCGCCACCTCCTGGGCGCGGAGGTGCTTCTTCACCGTCATCGGGTAGTACGTGCCGCCCTTGACGGTGGCGTCGTTGGCGACGATCACGCACTCACGGCCGCCGACCCGGCCGATCCCGGCGATCACCCCGGCCGCGGGCGCGGCGCCGCCGTACAGCCCCTCGGCGGCCAGCGGGGCCAGCTCCAGGAAGGGCGAGCCCGGGTCGAGCAGCGTGTCCACCCGCTCACGCGGCAGCAGCTTGCCGCGCGCCACATGCCGGGCGCGGGCCTTCTCACCCCCGCCGAGCCGTGCCGTGGCGAGCCGCGTCCGCAGCTCCTCGGCGAGCGCGTGGTGCGCCGCCTCGTTGGCCCGCCAGGCCTCCGAGGCGGGGTCCGCCGCGCTCGCCAGGACCGGTGCCTGCTGCATCGTGTCGAGCCCCCTTGCCCGTACCGCAGTAGTGGATCGAGCGTGCTGTCGCCGCCGAACCGTGTTAATGACCGTTAACGTCTCAGCTCAGGTTAACGAGCGCTAACGCCACTGTCTAGAATGAATCTCCATGAGCACCCATGCCGCCGACCGCGCAGCCGCCCGTGCCGTCTCCCGTGTCGCGGCACCCACCCGTCGCGAGCAGATCCTCAAGGAGGCCGCCCGGCTCTTCGCCGAGCGCGGTTTCCACGGGGTCGGGGTGGACGAGATAGGGGCTGCCGTCGGGATCAGCGGCCCCGGCCTCTACCGCCACTTCCCCGGCAAGGACGCCATGCTCGCCGAGCTGCTCGTCGGCATCAGTGAGCGCCTCCTCGACGGCGGCAGGCTGCGGGTCAGCGAGGAGGCGGCCTCGCCCGGCAGCTCCCCGGAGGCCCTCCTGGACGCGCTCATCGAGGGCCACATCGACTTCGCCCTCGACGACCGCCCCCTGATCACCCTCCACGACCGGGAGCTGGACCGGCTGCGCGACACCGACCGCAAACGGGTGCGCCGCCTCCAGCGGCAGTACGTCGAGGTGTGGGTCGAGGCGGTGCGCGCCCTCTATCCGTCCCTCCCGGAGAACGAGGCCCGGGTCACCGTCCACGCGGTGTTCGGCCTGCTGAACTCCACCCCGCACCTGGCCCGCCCCGAAGCCCTCCCGGGCCGCGCGGCGACGGCGGCCCTGCTGCACCGGCTCGCGCGGGGCGCCTTCGAGGCGGCGGGCGGCGGCGCCGAGGGCTGAGTCCGCGGGACGCCGTCCGGCGGGCGGAGCGCCGCGGGGTGTGCCGAGCGGCGGACCGGCGGTGCCCGGGGGACCCGCCCTGTCCGGCGCACGGGACACCGGGCGCGGGGCCCGGCTCCGGCGGCACAATGGGCGCATGCCGATACCCAGCCGCGCCGCCCTCGTCGAGCACCTCGTCCGTACCCGTATCGCGGGCGATGTCGCCACGCCTCGGGACAACAACCTGGACCACTACCGCAGGCTCGCCAACGGCGACCGCCACTACTGGCTGGGGCTCGAACTCGGTGACCGGTGGCGCGACGAGCAGGACGTCCTGGCGGTGATGGCGGAGCGGTGCGGTGTCGACGACGACCCCGAGCACCGGCAGGGCCAGGACACCATCGACCCGGAGCTGACCGTCGACGCCCTGGACCGGATGGCGGCCCGGCTGCGGAAGGCCGCGGACGGCGGGGAGCGGGTGCTGTTCGCGACCGGGCACCCGGGCGGGCTCCTCGACGTGCACCGCAGGACCGCCGAGGCGCTGCGGGCCGCCGGCTGCGAGATCGTGAGGATCCCCGGCGGGCTGGTGGCGGACGCGTGCATGGTCTTCCAGTTCGCCGACGTCGCCGTCCTGGAACGCGGCGCCTCGCTCTGGCACACCCACTCCCCGGCGCCGATGGCCGCGATCCTGGACGGTCTGGAACGCGAGGGCAGGCCGCAGCCGGACCTGGTCGTCGCCGACCACGGCTGGGCCGGCTGCGCGGGGCAGCGCGGGCTCGACTCGGTCGGGTACGCGGACTGCAACGACCCGGCGCTCTTCATCGGCGAGGCGGAGGGCACCGTCCAGGTCACCGTCCCGCTGGACGACCACGTCACCGACCCGCGGTTCTACGACCCGATGACGGACTACCTCCTGGCCGCCGCCGGGCTGATCCCGTCCGGGGACCCCGCCCCCGGCACGGCCGCGGTCGGTGTGGACCCGGCGTAACGCCCCGCCCGGAGCGAACTCGCCTCCATGAGCGGGGCCCGCGCCGTCTCCGTACGGGAGTGCTGCGCGACGGTGCGTCCGGTGACGGTCACCGCCACCGCCTCGTCGTCCTCGGCGGAAGGGCGGCATCGCGCTGCCGGG
>NZ_KL585445.1:18727-19744 GCF_000721935.1 Streptomyces sp. NRRL WC-3549 | reverse complement strand
GCCGGGGTGCCGCCCCGTCCGGTCCCGCCCCGTCCGGTCCCGCCCCGTCCGGTCCCGCGCGTCGGTCACGGGCGCGGGCGGACCGGGAGCGATCGGTGGCCGTTGCTGATCAGCGACGCGAGCGGGCGTAACTCCCCGGGTTCCACGGAGAGTTCGATGTCCGGGAACCGGTCGAACAGCACGCGGAGCGCGGTCTCGCCCTCCAGCCGTGCCAGCGCCGCGCCCAGGCAGAAGTGGATGCCGTGGCCGAAGGCGAGGTGGTCCTTGGTGATCCGGGTGACGTCGAACGCGTCCGGGGCGTCGTGCCAGTCCGGGTGGCGGTTGGCGGCGGCGTACGAGGCGAGGATCGCCTCGCCCTTGAGGATCGTCCGCCCGTCCGGCAGCGGTATGTCGCGGACGGCGAAGCGCATCGGCAGGTGTTTGACGGGCGGATCGTGACGCAGCGTCTCCTCCACGACGTCGGCCCAGCCGGCCCGGCCGGTGCGGACGTGGGCGAGCTGCTCGGGACGGGTGAGCAGGGTGGTGACCGCCTGGTCGATCAGGTTGACGGTGGTCTCGTACCCGGCGTTGATCATCAGCAGGAGCGTGTCGCGCAGCTCCTCCTCGGTCAGGGCCGATCCGCCGTCCTCCTCGCGCACCGCGATCAGCGCGGAGGTCAGGTCGTCGCCGGGCTCGGCGCGCTTGGCGGCGATCAGGTCGTCCAGCAGCGTGTACAGCGCCGCGGTGTTGGCGGCGGCCTCGGCGGGGCTGATCATGGTGTCGAACACCCGGTCCACGCGGGCGCGGAACTCTTCCCGCCGCCCCGCCGGCACCCCCATGAGGTGCCCGATGACCGCGATGGGCAGGGGTACGGCGTACCGGGCCCGCAGATCGGTGGCCGCGCCCGCCGGCGTGGTCTCCAGTCCGTCGGCCAGCTCGGCCGCGACCTTCTCGACGACCGGACGTAACGCGGCCATCCGCCGTGCGCTGACCGCGGGCGCGATGATGCGGCGCAACCACTGTCTCTTATACACATCT
>NZ_KL585445.1:16451-18500 GCF_000721935.1 Streptomyces sp. NRRL WC-3549 | reverse complement strand
CCGTACGCGGTGAACATGTTGGTGGCGGCGACCCAGAGGGCGAGGGGCCACGTCCGCACCGCCTCGTCGAAGCCCGGCCAGTGCCTGCGGCCGTCCTTGGAGACGTCGGGGCTGGTGAGCAACTCCCGCAGCAGCACCGGGTCGGTCACCGACCACGCGGGCACGCCGAGGATGTCGATACGGGCGGCGGGCCCCTGGGCGCGCAGCAGCCGGTGTTCGGCGTCGGCGTCGCGTGCGGCGGGGTCGAGCACGATCGGGGCGGACTGCCGGGACATGGCGGGACTCCTCGGGGCGGCGGGGCGGGCGCGGCCTTCCTACCCGCCGTCGGGGGGCGTGGACGCGGTAGTGGCAGGTCAGGCGGGGTGCGCGGGCGCATTTCGGCGTGATCGGGGCGCCGTGGCGCGCGCGGGGGCGGCGGGGCACCGGTGGTGCGGGCCGTGGTGAACGGCGCGCACAGGCACGCGAAGGGGCGCGCGCTCGACGGTTGCCGGTCGGGGCCCTGCACGGCTGAGCGTCGCGCGTCCGGCCCGGCCCGGCCCGGCCCGGTCTGGCCTGGCCTGGCCCGGCCCGGCCCGGTCTGGTCTGGCCTGGGCAGCTGGCTGTCTCCGGGCTGTCCGGGCTGTCCGGCCGCCCAGGCTGCCCGCTGCCCGGTTCTCCGCCGCCCGCCGCCTGCTGCCCGCTGCCCGCTGTCCGGTTCTACGCCGCCTGCTGCCCGCTGCCCGCTGCCCGCTGTCCGCAGCCCGCTGTCCGCAGCCCGCTGTCCGGGGCTGTGCTGCCGCCGGCCGCCGCCGGTCCGGCGCGTGGCCGAGGCATCCGTCTCGGGGTGCCTTCAGTCGCCCTCGGGCGTGCGGCGCCGATGTCCGCGTCCCGGGGTCGGGTCCAGATAGACCCGGCGGACCGAGGGATACCGCTTCCGCAGCCGCTCCTCCGCCTCCTCACAGGACTGCTCGACCTGCTCCGCGCTCACCGTGTCCCGGAAGTCGATCTTGGCTGCGATGAGCATCTCGCGCGGTCCCTGGATCAGCGTGGTCAGTTCCATCACCTCCACGATGTACGGGACCGAGAGCAGCTCTTCCTTGATCCCCGCCCGCGCGCTCCTGGACAGCGGGCGCCCGATCAGCAGCTGCGCGTTGGCGCGGCCGAGCACCCAGGCCACGTACGCCAGCAGCACGCCGATGAGGACGGAAGCGATGCCGTCCCAGGCCCCCGAACCGGAGAGCTGGCCGCCGAGCAGCCCGCCGGCCGCCAGTACCAGGCCGAGGAGCGCCGCCGAGTCCTCCATGACCACGGCCTTCACCGCGGTGTCGGGGGTACGGCGCAGATAGTGCGGCGCCGGTACGTCCAGATCGGTCGCCGCCCGCCGTACCTGCCGCAGTCCGGTGCGCAGCGAGAAGCCCTCCAGCAGGAAGGCGACGACGAGCACCAGGTAGGAGACGAGTGGGTCGCCGAGTTCTTCACCCCGCAGCAGCGTGTGGATGCCGTCGTAGAGAGAGAAGACCGCGCCGCCGACGAACGTGGCCACGGCGGCGAGCATCGCCCAGACGTAGCGCTCGGCTCCGTGGCCCAGGGGGTGGTCCTCGTCGACGGGCTTGGCGCTGCGCTTGAGCGCGGTGAGGAGCATGACCTCGGTGACGGTGTCGGCGACCGAGTGGGCGGCCTCCGAGAGCATCGCGCTGGAGCCGCTGATCAGCCCGGCCGCCAGTTTCGCCACCGCGATCCCGAGGTTGGCCGCGGCCGCCACGATCACGGTGAAGGTGGACTCCGGCGCCCCGCCGGCCCCCTCCGGTGCGCCGGACCCCCGGGGCGCGCCGGACCTTTCGGGCACACCGGACTCCTGGGACGCACCGGGCTCCCCACCGTGGCTCCGCTCGTCGCTCATGGTGGGGAGTATGTCGGACATGCGGTGTCTCAGTCCCTCGGGACGCGGACCAGGCCCTCCTGGATGACCGTGATGGCCAGCTGCCCGTCCGCGGTGTAGATCCGGGCCTGCCCGAGTCCGCGTCCGCCCGACGCCGAGGGCGACTGCTGGTCGTACAGCAGCCACTCGTC
>NZ_KL585445.1:8887-16196 GCF_000721935.1 Streptomyces sp. NRRL WC-3549 | reverse complement strand
TCCAGGCTGGCGCCCACCACGTCGCCGATCGCCCAGCCGCCGCGCCCGTGGGCGAGCAGCACCGAGTCGAGCAGCGTCATGTCGGAGACGTAGGTCGCCATGCAGACGTGCAGCAGCGGGTCGTCGGCCAGCTTTCCGTTGGTCCGGAACCACACCTGCGAGCGCGGCTCGCGCGGCTCACCGGCGGTCGCGAACGGCGGGGCGTCCACGTACCGCAGATCCACCGCCGCGCGGGCCTCCAGCAGCCGGTCCACCATGCGCGGGTCGGTGAAGCGGTCGGCGTACCGGGGGAGCATCTCGGCCGCGGTCGGCAGGGTGTCCGGGGCCGGCGCGGACGGCATGGCGGTCTGGTGGTCCATGCCCTCCTCGCGCACCTGGAAGGAGGCCGAGAGGTGGAAGATCGGCTTGCCGTGCTGGACGGCGACGACCCGGCGGGTGGTGAAGGACCGCCCGTCGCGGATCCGGTCCACGCTGTACACGATCGGCGCCCCGGGGTCCCCGGGCCGCAGGAAGTAGGCGTGCAGCGAGTGTGCCGGCCTATCGGCCGGGACCGTGCGGCCCGCGGCGACCAGCGCCTGCGCCGCGACCTGGCCGCCGAACACCCGGGGCACGACCGCGCTCTGGCTCGTGCCCCGGAAGATGTCCTGCTCGATCCGCTCCAGGTCGAGCAGATCGAGCAGGGAGTCGAGTGCGGCGCTCATGGGTCCTGCGTTCATGGAGGGGAACGTACTCCCTCTCACAGGCCCATGGACTTGGCGATGATCGACTTCATGACCTCGCTGGTGCCGCCGTAGATGCGGTTGACCCGGTTGTCCGCGTAGAGGCGGGCGATCGGGTACTCGTTCATGTAGCCGTATCCGCCGTGCAGTTGGAGGCAGCGGTCGATCACACGGTGCGCGACCTCGGTGCAGAACAGCTTCGCGGAGGCCGCCTCGGCGGGCGTGAGTTCCCCGGCGTCCAGGGCCTCGATCGCACGGTCGCAGACGGCCTCGGCCGCGTCCACCTCGGCCTTGCAGGCGGCCAGTTCGAACTTGGTGTTCTGGAACGAGGCGACGGTCTTGCCGAAGACCGTGCGGTCCTGCGTGTACTGCTGGGCGAACCGCACGGCGGCGGCGGCCTGCGCGTACGCGCCGACGGCGATACCCAGGCGCTCCTGCGGGAGGTTCTGGCCGAGGTAGGAGAAGCCCTTGTTCTCCTCACCGAGCAGGTCCCCGACGGGCACCTTGACGTCCACGAAGGCCAGTTCCGCGGTGTCCGAGACCTTCAGGCCCATCTTGTCGAGCTTGCGTCCGACCGAGTAGCCCTCGGACTTGGTGTCGACGACGAGCAGCGAGATGCCGTGGCGGCGGTCGTCCGGCCTGGGAGCCTCCGTGCGGGCGCAGACGATGACCTTGTCGGCGTGCACACCACCGGTGATGAAGGTCTTGGCGCCGTTGAGGACGTAGTGCGTACCGTCCTCGGAGAGCTTGGCGGTCGTCTTCATCCCGGCCAGGTCCGAACCGGTCCCCGGCTCGGTCATGGCTATCGCGTACATGGACTTGCCGGAGACGAAGTCCGGCAGCCAGCGCTTCTTCTGCTCCACGGTGGCGTACGCCTTGAGGTACGGCAGGCAGAGCAGCACGTGCACCCCGGAGCCGCCGAAGGACACACCCGCGCGGGCGGTCTCCTCGTAGATGATCGCCTCGTACTTGAAGGACTCCTCGCCCGCGCCGCCGAACTCCTCCGGCACCTCGATGCCGAAGATGCCCAGCTCGGCGAGCTTGTAGTAGAAGTCGCGGGGCGCCTGGCCGGCCGCGTACCACTCGTCGTAGACGGGCACGACCTCGGCCTCGATGAAGGCCCGCAGGGTCTCCCGGAACGCCTCGTGGTCCTCGTTGTAAACCGTACGGCGCACGGGGTGCCTCCTGGTGTCAGCGTCAGCGTCAGCTCGGGGTGCGGCGTCCAAGCGCATGTCTAAGCGCTTGCTCAGCCCTGGTCAAAAGTTACCCGGGGGTCACGGCGGCTGTCCAGGGTGATGCCGAGCACGCCGGTGCGCCGTGCTGCTCCGGTACGCGGCGCGCCCTGCCGGGCGGGGTGCGCGTGGCCGGGAGCCGGTCGCGCAGGGGCTCCGCACGGTACGACGGCGTCACCGTGGAGCCGTCGCGCTGACTCCAATGGCGGACGGCGCCGGACGGTCGCACAGTGGAACGAGGAGCTGACGAGGGTGCGATCCGCCTCGTCGCGACAATTCTCTGTGAGGCAGTCATGGCTGATGCTGGAACCCTGGGCGGAAGTTCACCGGCAGACAGGAACGCGGGTAAGGCCACGCGCGGCACGACCACCATCGCCGACGGTGTGGTGGCCACCATCGCGGGAATCGCCGTCCGCGAGACCGACGGCGTCCACTCGGTGGGCCGGGGGCCGGCGAAGGCGGTGGGAGCCGTCACCGGCCGCAAATCCGGTTCCTCGGGAGCGGGGCGCGTCGTCAAGGTGGAGGTCGGCGAGAAGGAAGCGGCCATCGACGTCGACGTGGAGGTGGAGTACGGCGTTCCGATCCACGAACTCGCCGACCGGATCAGGTCCCAGGTGAAGGACGCCGTGGAATCGATGACCGGACTGGACGTCGTCGAGATCAACATCAACGTCTTCGACGTCCACGTCCCCGACGACGATGACGAGGACGACGGGGACCGCTCCTCACGCGTGCGGTGAGTCAGGCGCAGGTCGCGGGGCGGGACAGCCGCCGTGCGAGGTCCGGCCCCTCCCGGTGAACGGCCGGAAGGGGCCGGACCGCTCGGTGCCGCCGACGCCCGTGTGGTACTGCCCCCGGTGGCCGGTCGAGTTCCACACGGAGCGGACGCCCTGACCCGGCGGGAGCGGGGCGTTGTCAGTGGCGTGGTGCAGGATCGGGACGACGGATCACCGAGCGGGACGGCGGGGGAGCACCATGGCCATCACGAACGAGCGGATGAGGCGGCACGCCTTCCTCCAGGGCCTCTACGACGACGCGTACTTCCCTGACCACGTGGTGGACCGGGGCAGAGCCGTCCTGGTCCGCCTCTGCGAGACCATCGAGGCCCGGCAGCCCGCCGACCTCGCGGCGCTGTACGTGCTGACGCACGCGGCGACGGAGGAGTTCAACGCGCTGGAAGCCGAGTTCGAGGCGGCCGGAAGCGAGATCGAGACGGCCGCCCGGGAGGAGATAGCCGAGGACTTCTGGCTCGTCGCCACGGCGTACGGCTTCGCGGAGGCGGACGTGGAACAGCTCATCGCCCCCAGGGAGTGGTGAGGCGACGCCCGGCCCGTTGCCGCGTCCCCGTGTCGTTCAGGGGCTGAGCCGGTCCGCCTTGAGGGCGGAGACGAAGGACGTCCAACTGGCGGCGGGGATGAGGAGGGCCGGCCCGGAAGGCACCTTGGAGTCGCGGACGGGGACGGCGGTCGGGTGGCCGTCCAGGACTTCGAGGCAGCTTCCACCTTCGTTCCCGCTGTACGAGGACGTGCGCCAGCCGGCAGCTGCGGACACGTCCGGCAGGGTAGGTTCAGTCACGATGTCCGTATTCCTTCGCGGTCGTCCTCAGCAGAGTCAGTGACTCCCTGAGCGGTATGGCGTCGCCCAGCGCCAGATCGTATGCGCCGAGCAGTCGATCGACCATCGCGGGGGAGTCGTGCACCTTTCCGACCTGAATACCTTCCGAGTAAGCCACGGGTGGCTGGTCATCGAAACGCATCAGGGTGAGCATGCCCTGCATCAGAGTGTGCACGCCAAGACCGAACGGCAGTACGTACACGCGTACTCGACCTGATTCCACGAGTCGCACGAGATGCATGATCTGTTGTGCCATGACGTCGAATCCGCCGACTGTGCGCCGCAGTACCGCTTCGTCGAGCAGGACCCAGACCACGGGTCGCACCGGGTTCTCGAGGATCTTTGCCCGTTCCAGCCGTGTGACCACGAGCCTGTCACACTCCTCCTCGCTCACCGGAGGGAAAGCTGTGCTCAGCACGGCGCGGGCGTACTTCTCCGTTTGGAGAATGCCTGGGACGAACGACAGGGCGAACTCCCGGATCATCACGGCCTGCTGTTCCAGTTGCCGAGCCGCCTCGAAGTAGTCGGCGACCGCAACGTCGTCCTGCCTCGGCAGAAAGCTGCTCAACACGTCCCCGGTGCCGAGGGCCCGGTCCAGCCTGCGCGCGTCCTCCCGGGACGGCACCCGCCGTCCCGCCTCGATGTGGGAGATGTGGGACCGCGTCATGATCGCCATGTCCGCCAACTGCTGTTGCGTCAGTCCCGCCGTCTCGCGCTGCGCCCGCAACCAATCACCATAGATATTACTCATCGTCAACTCCCGTGTGACGGACCACGTGTCACCAGCGACCCTCTGGCGAGCGTAGTCAGATCCCCCTCACTCTGTGTGCAGATCGCTGCACAGCGAGAGATACGGCTGACACCCTCACCACCGGAGTTGACGACGTGCGACACGAGACACCAGCCGAGGCCCGACGCCTGCTCCCGTGGGCGAGCCCGGACGGCAACCCCTGTTACCTGCTCAGTGACGGCACCGGCTACGTCTCCCGGCTGGCGGACAACATGGAGAGCGTCCAACTGGGAATGGCCGACGAACTCCTCGGCCACGTAGCGGACATGCTGGACGACCCGCGCGTCACCCCGGTCCAGCTCCGCTATGTGGCGGCACGCATGGCCGAGTCGCTTCGGGACGTACACCGCGTCGCGGTGAGCCGAGGGGAACGCCTCGTCGCGCTCGGGCCCGGTGGGCAGAGCTGAACGGGCACGCGGGAGGTCAGGAGTCGAGTACGGCGGCGACGCCTTCGATCTCCACGAGCTGGTCGTGGTAGCCGAGCACGGTGACGCCCAGCAGGGTGCTGGGGACGTCGTGGTCCCCGAACGCGTCCCGGACGACCTGCCAGGCGGTCACCAGGTCCTCCTGCCGCGTGGAGGCGACCAGTACACGGGTACTGATGACGTCCTCCAGACCGGCGCCGGCAGCCGCGAGGGCGGTCTCCATGTTCTCCAGGGCCTTCGCGGCCTGGCCGGCATAGTCACCCACGGCCGCCGTCGAACCGTCCTCGTTCAACGGGCACGATCCGGCGAGGAAGATCAGCCGTGCCTCGGCGGGCGCGGTGGCGGCGTAGGCGTACTCGGCCACGTCGGACAGGGCGGCGGAGCGGATGAGGGTGACGGCGCGGGGCATGGCGTGCATCCAGTCCTTGCGTGTGGGCGGGAAGTCGTATTCCTAGCAGGTTGCCGCCGCGGCCGCCCCGTGTTTTCCGCGGCCGTCAGGGGCGTTCCGGGGCGGCCGGCACGGCATCCCGGTGCCGAGGGCGTCGTCGGGCAGATCCGCTTCCGCGAGGACGACGTGCCGGAGCAGCCCGTCAGCCCCGGGCAGCCACCATCTTCTCGATTTCCTTGAGCACGAGGGCCGGCTGGTCCTTCGGGACGTCGTGCGAGCTCCCCTTCGCGGTGACGAGTGTCCGGCCCGGCCCTTGCTGTGCGAACGACGCGGCGGCCTCCCGCCATAGCTCAGCGTCCTCGGGTGACCCGTCGAACGGAGTCCTCTCCGACACGATGACGGTTGCGGGGACGGCGTCGGGCCAGGAGACCTGGTGATACGCCTTGTGCATCGGGACATAGCTCTCCGCCGTGGAGATCAACTGACTGTTCTGCGGCTTGGTGGGCTCCTTCTTCGCGGCGTCGACCGCAGGCTGATGGGCAGCGACGATGCGCGCTATCTCGTCGTCCGTGTACAGCGGGGGAAGGCTGGCGTCGACGAGCACGGAGCCGGATACCAGCGCGGGGTTCTCCTTGGCGAAGTAGGTCGCGATCTCACCGGCCTGCGAGTGGGACACCAAGATCACGTCCTTGGTCACGCCGAGCTTCTGCAGCCCCGCCTTCAGGTCGCTGACGGCGCTCTCCACCTTCCACGGTCCGGCGACAGGCTCGCTCCGGCCCAGACCGGCCCGGTCGTACGTGATGATCTCGGCGCCGGTGGAGGCGTGGAGCTCGGGAACGAGGTCGCTCCAGTAGGAGGAGTCGTTGCCACCGCCCGCGTCCAGGACGATGGCCGGCCCCTGCCCCTCGGTGACGTGGAAGGCGAGCCGGTGGCCGTTGTTGGTGATCATGTGCAGCTTCAGCTCGGCCTCCGGGCCCGACGAGGCGGAGACCGATGGGGCCGAGTCGGAGTGAGCGGAGCCCTCGTCGCCGCAGGCCGTGACGAGACCGGCGGCCATGGCCAGCAGGGCGAGGCCCGACATCGTGCGGTGTGCGCGCCGACGGGGGAGGTGGATACGTGCCATGAGTGATCCCTGAGGACGGAAGCCGCGACTGGCTTCGGACGAGTGGAATTCTTCGCCACCACCGGGCCTCCAGGGCATCCGGCTACCCCGCTGATCAGTGGTTCCGTTCCGGGCACCGAGCACGGTGGGGACAGCCCCCGACAGCCGCACCTACTCCGTCGTGCGGCTGCTCAGGGTGAGGACTGCTTGCGGTGATGGGCATCGCCCACGGGGCGGGCAGCCGGGCGGCCCGCGTAGGACGCGAGGCGATCGGCGAGCGCGGTGACGAGGTCGCGCAGTTCGTCGGGGCGCTCGATGGAGAACGGCCGGTCGAGTGAGGCGAGTACGGGAGGCAACCAGTCGAGCCGCTCCACCCTCAGCTCGACGCGCCGCCAGCGCTCGGTCGCCGGGTCCGGGTCCGTCGCGGGCTCGTGCTCCTCCAGGCTCGCGACGCTCGCGGGAAGGCGGGCGCGGATCTGCTCGACTGATCCGTGGATCCGCAAGGTCACCTCGTACCGGTACTCGGCCGTGGCGAAGGCCGACAACACGCGCTGTGCCGGATCGGGGCCGTCAGGCGCTTCGAACGAGCCGGGCAGGGTCCGCACGTCCGCGATGCGGTCGAGCCGTAGGGTCCGGTCTTCGCCGATCCGGTCGTCCTTGCCCGTGACGTACCACCGGCCCCCATGGGCGACGATGCCGTACGCGAGCAGGGTGCGTTCGCTGCGCCGTCCGTCGCGGTCGGTGTAGCGGATCGAGACCGGCCGGCGGTGGCGCACCGCATCGGCGACGGTGAGCAGGACCCCGGCGTCCGGGGTGTCGAAGTCGCCGGGCTGTTCCGTGAAGGCGAGGGATTCCAGGAGTGTGCCGAGCCGGCGGGCGATGTGCTCGGGCAGCACCCGCCGGATCTTCGCCGATGCCGTCTCGTTCGCCGTGTGCTGTGCCGTCGTCAGCCCTGCTCGGCGGCCGGCGACCAGTCCGAGCAGCACGGCCAGCGCCTCGTCGTCGCTGAGCATGAGCGGCGGCAGGCGGTACCCGGGAG
>NZ_KL585445.1:6550-8686 GCF_000721935.1 Streptomyces sp. NRRL WC-3549 | reverse complement strand
ACCCGGGAGCGAGCCGGTACCCGCCGTAGCGGCCGCGCACCGACTCCACGGGCACGTCCAGGTCGATCAGGTGGTCCACATACCGCCGCACGGTGCGCCCTTCGACGCCGAGCCGTCCGGCCAGCTCGGCCACCGTCCGGGTGCCGCCCGACTGCAGCAGCTCCAGGAGCGTCAGCACGCGGGCGGTCGGTCGGGACATGTTCGCAGCCTAACGTGAATACAGGACCGGTTCTGTCCACTATCTCTCCTAGTCTGCGCAGTGCACGCCTCCCGTACAGCCAAGGAGATCCCCATGCAGTTCGTCTCGATCCGCATCATCACCAGCGACGTGGCGCGCCTCGTCGAGTTCTACGAGCGGGCCACAGGGGCGCGGGCGACGTGGGCCACCGAAGACTTCGCCGAACTCAGGACCGCGGGCGCCACCCTCGCGATCGCCGGCACCGGCACCGTCCCGCTGTTCGCCCCGGGCTCCGCGCGCCCGGCGGACAACCACAGTGTGATCACCGAGTTCCTCGTCGACGACGTGGACCGCGTGCACCGGAACCTGACCGGCTTCGTCACCGACTTCGTCACCGAGCCCACCACGATGCCCTGGGGCAACCGGTCGCTGCTGTTCCGTGACCCCGACGGCAACCTCGTCAACTTCTTCACCCCCGTCACCCCGGCGGCCATCGAGAAGTTCGCATGCTGACGAGCCTGCCAACCCCCGTACGACGTCCACCTGTTCAGAGCCGGGCCCGAAGGCCGGACCCGTAGGCCTGAGGCGCCCTTGCGTCACCACGGAAGAAGGTGGCGGCGGAGGCGGCGGGCACGACGAGCAGGTTGTCGAAGGTCTGCGGCGCACTCCACAGCGTGTCATCTGATCGGACCGGCTCCGGCGGGGAACTGTGGGGGTATGACGACGCAGCTCGGACTTCCCGAAGACATCCAGGCCTGCCTCTTCGACCTCGACGGGGTGGTCACCAGGACGGCGGTGGTGCACGCCGCCGCCTGGAAGGCGACCTTCGACGCCTTCCTGCGCGAGCGGGACGGAGCGGACTTCCGCCCCTTCACCGACTCCGACTACGACCAGTACGTCGACGGCCGCCCCCGCGCCGACGGCGTCCGCTCCTTCCTCGCCTCCCGCGGCATCGAGTTGCCCGAGGGCACCCCCGGCGATCCGCCGGACGCGCAGAGTGTCAACGGCGTCGGCAACCGCAAGAACGAACTCCTGCTGGAGAAGATCCGCACCGACGGCGTGGAGCCGTACGAGGGCACGCTGCGCTACATCGACGCGGTCCGCGCCGCCGGGCTCGCCACCGCGATCGTCTCGTCCAGCGCCAACACCCGCGACGTGCTGCACTCCATCGACGCCGAGCGGCTGTTCGACGTACGGATCGACGGCGTGGTGGCCAGGGAACGGAAACTGCCGGGCAAACCACACCCCGACACCTTCCTGGCCGCCGCCCGCGACCTCGGCGTCGAGCCGTCCCGCGCCGCCGTCTTCGAGGACGCGCTGGCCGGCATGGACGCGGGCCGATCCGGGCACTTCGGATTCGTCGTCGGCGTGGACCGCGTCGGGCAGACCGACGCCCTCTACGCCCACGGCGCCGACCGTGTCGTCAAGGACCTCGCCGAACTCGGAGGCCGCGCGTGATCACCAACCGGACGTACACCGTGGAGCCCTGGCGCGTGCGCGAGACGGCGCTCGACCTCGACCTCCTGGCGCAGAGCGAGTCCGTCTTCGCCCTGTCCAACGGGCATGTCGGCTGGCGCGGCAACCTCGACGAGGGCGAACCGCACGGCCTGCCCGGCAGCTACCTCAACGGCGTGTACGAACTGCACCCGCTGCCCTACGCCGAAGCGGGCTACGGCTACCCCGAGTCGGGCCAGACCGTCATCAACGTCACCAACGGCAAGCTGCTGCGGCTGCTGGTCGACGACGAGCCCTTCGACCTGCGCTACGGGCGGCTCGGCAAGCACGAACGCACGCTGGACTTCAGGCGCGGCGTGCTGGAGCGGAGCTGCGAGTGGACCTCCCCGGCCGGTACGACCGTCCGGGTGCGTTCCACCCGCCTCGTCTCCCTCACTCAGCGCGCCATCGCCGCCGTGGAGTACGAAGTCGAGCCCGTCGACAGCCGGACCCGCGTGGTCATC
>NZ_KL585445.1:2038-6374 GCF_000721935.1 Streptomyces sp. NRRL WC-3549 | reverse complement strand
CCGTGGAGTACGAAGTCGAGCCCGTCGACAGCCGGACCCGCGTGGTCATCCAGTCGGAGCTGGTCACCAACGAGAGCCTGCCCTCCCCCGACGGCGACCCGCGGACGGCCAAGGCGCTGCAGTCCCCGCTGGAGCCGGAGGAGGACCTGGCCGCCGGGTCACGGCTGCGTCTGGTCCACCGCACCCGGCGCAGCGGCCTCAGGGTCGCCGTGGCCGCCGACCACGTCGTCGACGCCCCGGGGGAGATCACCACCAGCAGCGAGAGCAACACGGACGTCGCCCGCCTGACCATCACCTCCGTCCTGGACCCGGGACAGCGGCTGCGGGTGCAGAAGACCGTCGCCCACGGCTGGTCGGGCGCCCGCTCCCGGCCCGCGATGAGCGACCAGGTCGAGGCCGCGCTGGCCGCCGCCGCGCACGGCGGCTGGGACGCACTGGTGGCCCAACAACGGGCCTACCTGGACGACTTCTGGGCCCGCGCCGACGTCGAGGTGCACGGCGACGAGGAGATCCAGCAGGCCGTCCGCTTCGCCCTGTTCCATGTGCTGCAGGCCGGAGCCCGCGCCGAACAGCGCGCGATTCCGGCCAAGGGGCTGACCGGTTCCGGATACGACGGCCATGCCTTCTGGGACACCGAGATGTTCGTGCTGCCCCTCCTCACCTACACCGCGCCCAAGGCGGTCGCCGAGGCGCTGCGCTGGCGGCAGGCCACCCTGCCCGCCGCCCGGGAACGCGCTACCCAGCTGGGGCTGCGCGGCGCCGCGTTCCCGTGGCGGACCATCGACGGCTCGGAGGGTTCCGCGTACTGGCCGGCCGGCACCGCCGCCTTCCACGTGGCCGCCGACATCGCGCACGCCGTGGTGCGCTACACGGCGGCCACCGGCGACACCGGCTTCGAACGCGAGACCGCCCTGGAACTCCTGGTGGAGACGGCCCGGCTGTGGCGCTCGCTGGGCCACCACGACCACCACGGTGTGTTCCACATCGACGGCATCACGGGGCCGGACGAGTACAGCGCCGTCGTCGACGACAACACGTACACCAACCTCATGGCCCGCTCCAACCTCCTCGCCGCGGCCGACGTGTGCGAACGCCACCCGGAGGAGGCGCACCGGCTCGGTGTGGACGAGGAGGAGAGCGCCGCCTGGCGGGACGCCGCCGAGGCCGTGCACATCCCCTACAACGAGGAGATCGGCGTCCACGAACAGCACGCCGGCTTCACCCGCCACCAGCGCTGGGATTTCGCGGGCACGGGCGCGGACCAGTACCCGTTGATGCTGCACTTCCCCTACTTCGACATCTACCGCAAGCAGGTGATCAAGCAGTCCGACCTCGTGCTGGCCATGTACACCTGCGGCAGCTGGTTCGACGCCCACTGCGACGACGACCAGATGGCCGCGAACTTCGCCTACTACGAACCGCTGACCGTACGGGACTCCTCCCTGTCCGCGTGCTGCCAGGCCGTCGTCGCCGCCCGGACCGGGCATATGCGGCTGGCCTACGACTACGCCACCGAGGCCGCCCTGATGGACCTGGCCGACCTGGAGCACAACACCCGCGACGGACTGCACATCGCCTCGCTGGCCGGTACCTGGATGGCGCTGGTCGCCGGATTCGGCGGCACCCGCCGGGACGGCGACAGCCTGCGCTTCGCGCCCCGCCTGCCCGAGAAGTTCAGCCGCCTCGCCTTCCGGCTCCAGTTCCGCGGCCGGTGCCTGCAGGTGGAGATCGGTCCCGACAAGGCGACGTACTCACTGCTGGCCGGCGACCCCCTGACGATCCACCACCACGGCACGGAGGTGCACGTGAACGGAGGCGGACCCGTCACCCTCGCCATCTCCGCGCCGAAGCGGCGGCCCACACCCGAACAGCCACCGCACCGCCGTCCGGGCGCCGCCGACCGGTCGGGCCCGGGGGAGGGATGAGTCGGCGTGGCCGGCCGGGGGCCGCCCTGCGTACCGGTGGCACGCGCGTTGGGCCGGCCTTGCCCTCCGGGTCTCCGGGCTCCTGCCGCAGGTGGCGGGAGCCGAGCGGCGGGCGGCCCCGCGACGAGCGCGGCGAGGGGATGCACGCCGCCAACCGGAAGAGGGAGGGCCGCCGAGGCGGCCGGCCCCTCAGCCATGCCGCCGACTCCTCTCACGTGAAGTCACGAAGGCCCGTCCGGCCGCGTGTGTGACGGCCGCCTGGCGGGCCGGCACATCCCGAACAGGACAGCCGGGACGTCAGCCGGTCGGAGGGCCAGGCCCGCAGGCGGCGTCACCACGCACACCATCAGGGTCAGTCGACGAGGGCGGTGGCTTCTATCTCGACGAGGACGCCGGGGGCGAAGAGGCAGTCGACCCCGATGAGCGACGACGGGGGGAGGGGGCGCGGCAGCCCGACCTCGTCCGCGACGCTTTCGACGCCTGCCAGGAAGGCGTCCATCTTCTCCGGCTCCCATTGCGTGACGTAGCACGTCAGCCGCACCACGTCGTCGAACGTCGCGCCGGCCCCGGCGAGACCGCGTGCGGTGTTGCGCAGCGCCTGCGCGACCTGGCCCGAGAGATCTCCTGCCGCGACGGGTGTCCCGTCCGCGAGGTTGGAAGTCTGGCCACTGACGTAGACATGCCTGCTGCCGGTGCCGATGGCGACGTGGTGGTACGGCGTGGGCTGCAACAGGCCCTCGGGGGTGAAGCGCTGGACGGGCACGGTGGTCTCCTAGCGACGGCGAATCCTGGTATAGCTTTGATACCTAGGAGACGCAGGACACTTCAACGAGACCAGGTTTCATGACCGATACCGCTCCTCTCCGCGACGACGAGCTGAGCATCCCGGCGCCGCACCGCGAACTGCTCGACCAGGTGCTGGACAAGTGGTCTTTGAGCGTGCTCAGCGAGCTGTGTGAGGGGCCGTGCCGGTTCAATGAGCTGCGCCGTGCGATTCCCTCGGTCACGCAGAAGTCGCTGACTGCCACTCTGCGCAGACTGGAGCGCAACGGCATCGTCGAGCGCGAGCTCGTCAGTTCCAGGCCTGTCGCGGTGGAGTACCGGATCACCCCGCTGGGGAAGACCATGCGCCCTCCCGTCGATGTCCTCCTGGACTGGGTGCGGACGTACATGCCCGAGATCGAGAAGGCGCGGCAGGCTTTCGACGCCAGGTGAGACGACGGGCGGCAAAGGCGCCCGCACTCCGTGACGCGGTCCGCGCTCGCCCCAGTTCTCAACCCTGCCCGTCGCTCATCACGGGTGGGCCTGCACATACTTAGCGATCTCTACAAGCCGAGGTTCATTCTCAGCAGGCATCAAGTAGTCATCTCTTCGCACGCGTGCGAGGAAATCGTCCGGGAGCTGCACGTGATAGTTCCAGACGTAGAACCAGAGATCGCCCCGCCAGATCCACTCATTGTCGCTGAAGATCGAGTCACCGCCAAGTACAGTCTTCCCGGAATTGTTCTCAGACTTGAGAAGCCCGGGGTGACTGGCATTCGGGCCGTAGACCTTGGGTGTCCCATTCACGTCAGTGAGTACAGTTCCCAGCCGGCCCCGCAATGCGTCATCGTCCGGATAGAGATGACGTCCTGGCGCGTGCCCCTCGCCGCCTTGGCGGTCATCCAAATCTCTGATTCGGTCGTTTACGAGGATCCAATGGCGGATCTGCAGGGGAAGTCGGACCGTGAGTAGTGGCGGAACCGTTGCCGTCTGACGCGTTTGTGTCTGCGTGACCACTGCCGGAGCCTGTGGCAACGTCGGCCGATTCGGATCCTGTGTGGGCGTCGGCTGATGCGGGGCTGCCCCCGCTGTTGTCACCCATGTTCGTGGGGTCGGTGTGGTTGTTGTGGGGTATATGGCTTGCTATGCCGCCGGGGGCGGCGTCTGGGCGGAAGGTGCGTCGGTGGTATGGCGCCGCCGACTTCGGCGTCCACCCGATCACATTGTCGAAGTGGCTGCGCCGCGCGGACACCGACGAGGGCGGATCCATGCCCGCAACCGGGTCGGATGAGTCCGCCGAGTTGCGCGAGGCCCGCAAACGCATCCGGCTCCTGGAGCAGGAGAACGAGGTGCTGCGCAGGGCGGCGGCGTATCTGTCGCAGGCGAACCTGCCGTCGCCGCTGCCCCTCACCGGGTGCTGGTGGCGGTGACGTGCCGGGTGCTCAATCTGGCCCGCCGGCCCTACTACCGGTGGCTGGCCTCTCCGGTCACCGACACCGAACTCGCCGAGACATACCGGGCCGACGCCCTGTTCGACGCGCACCGCGACGACCCGGAGTTCGGCCACCGCTTCCTCCTCGACGAGGCCCGCGCGGCCGGTGAGCCGATGGCCGAGCGGACCGCTTGGAGAATCTGCCGCGACAACCGCT
>NZ_KL585445.1:1633-1817 GCF_000721935.1 Streptomyces sp. NRRL WC-3549 | reverse complement strand
GGAGAATCTGCCGCGACAACCGCTGGTGGAGCGCGTTCGGCAAGCGCAGAAGCCGGGCCAAGAACGCCAAGGCCGGCCCTCCGGTCCATGACGACCGGGTCCGGCGCGACTTCACCGCCGACGGGCCGAACCGGCTGTGGCTGACCGACATCACCGAGCACGCCACCGGCGAGGGCAAGCTGTA
>NZ_KL585445.1:0-1427 GCF_000721935.1 Streptomyces sp. NRRL WC-3549 | reverse complement strand
GCTGTACCTGTGCGCGGTCAAGGACGCCTGCTCGGGCCGCATCGTGGGCTACTCCATCGACGCCCGGATGAAGTCCAGTCTCGCCGTGAGGGCTCTGGAATCCGCGGTCGCCCGTCGCGGTCAGGTCGCCGGATGCATCGTTCGTTCCGACCGCGGGTCGCGATTTCGCTCGCGGGAATTCGTCACGGTTCTCGCACGTCACAGCATGATCGGATCGATGGGCCGGGTCGGTGCCGCCGGCGCCAACGCGGCCATGGAGAGATTTTTCGCGCTGCTGCAGAAGAACGTCCTCGACCGCCGCACCTGGACCACCCGCCAGGAACTGCGGACCGCAATCGTGATCTGGATCGAGCGCACGCCAGAAACGCCTGGCCCGATTGACCCCCGTCGAGTTCGAGACCATCATGACCCCACCCGCAGCCCTGGCTGCATAGAACCCGCTGTCACCCGATCGTGCAGCAGTCCCGTTGGAGTGATCGCGTTGTCTGGTACCCGTAGCGGTGAACGGAGCGTAAAGACGCTCCCAGTCGATGCGCAGGCTACTGCCATATTGATCGAGTGGACTGCCTCCGGTGATTCGCCATTGGACGTGGCTGGGCTAGACCTGCGCGGAGCCGACCTTTCCGGTGCCGATCTCACCGAAGGGCTGTTCACGGAGTCTGTCCTTCGGGGCGTCAACTTGTCTGGTTCCGATCTGTACAGATCCCATCTGGAGGGAGCTGAGCTCGAAGGAGCAAATCTTTCTGAAGCCACACTCGTGAAGGCTGTACTGGATGAATCCTCGTTGGCTGCCGCAAATTTGGACCGAGCCGATCTCGGAAGTGTGGAAGCGTGGGCAGTTGACGCCCGAGGAGCGTCCTTCAGAAGCGCCAAACTCGATGGGGCCGGACTGCTCGATGTGAAGCTTCAAGGTGCAGACCTGTCAAATGCAAGCGCCCAACGAACATCATTTCAAGTTTTCATGGATGAACAGACGACAGTACTCGGGCTTACGGGGACGATATTCGGTCCGGTGCACGTCACCGAAGGAAGCGAGCTGCGTGCGATCACCGGAGCCGACCTCGAAGCCTGGCTGAACAGTCGAGGTGCACACGTACAGGTCCTGCCTCCTCTACGAGGGTAAGGAAAGTGGCGGCAACTGACGGGCCCGAACGACCCGCGCGAGCTCGGAAAGCCAGCCAGGCCGCGCTGTCTACTCAATCTTTCGCGACAACGCTGGGTTCATCGACCTGACTGGCGCGCTGACTGGCGCGCTCATGCGTCCTGGAACTCTGCAGGGTAGCTTGGGCACTCCCGTACTGCGCTCCCTTGACAGCGCAGTACTTGATCCAGTGGATACGAAGGGGCGCATCATGTACTACACAGCGGCAACTGACTCGCGGGCCACGCTGTTGCGGCAGCGCGTTCTAGCCTCGATCGTTCATGAG
>NZ_KL585444.1:5064-13332 GCF_000721935.1 Streptomyces sp. NRRL WC-3549 | reverse complement strand
GCCTCCGCGCCCCCGGTCTCGGCGGGCCCCCCTGCGACCGCGGTCCTGCCCGCGCCCGCCGCGTTCGCGCCCCCGGTCCCGGCGGTCCCGCCCGCGCCTGCCGCCTTCGCGCCCCAGACCCCTGCGGACCCGCCCGCGCCTGCCGGCTCCGCCGCCGAGCCGCTCCCCACCGACCTGCCCACGCTCGTCGCCCGGCAGACCCGGCGTGTGACCGCCCTGCACCAGGACGTCCTCGCCCGGCACCTCCAGGTCCACCAGCGATTCCTGGAGACCCGGGCCCGGCTCACCTCCGCCCTCACCCACCGGGCGGCAGGAGCCGCGCTCCCCGCCCCGCCGGCTCCCGCCGTACGTCCCGCCGGCCCGCCTTCGCCCGCCCCCGCCGGGCGCCCCGCGCCCCCGCCCGGGCCCGTGTTCGACCGCGCCCAGCTGGAACACCTCGCCTCCGGACCGGTCTCCACCCTGTTCGGCCCCGCCTTCGCCGCGCAGGACGCGTACCCGGTGCAGACCCGGATGCCCGCACCGCCGATGCTGCTCGTCGACCGGGTCACCGGTATCGACGCCGTCCCCGCGGCGCTGGCCCGGTTCGGCCCGGAACACGCCACCGGCACGATCCGGACCGAGACCGACGTGCGCGCCGACAGCTGGTACCTCGACCCCACCGGCCGGATGCCCGCGGCCCTGATGATCGAGGCGGGTCAGGCGGACCTGCTCCTGATCAGCTGGCTCGGGATCGACCTGCTCAACCGGGGGGAGCGGGCCTACCGGCTGCTCGGCTGCGAACTGACGTACCACGGCAGCCGCCCCGAGGCCGGGGAGACCCTGCGCTACGAGATCCACATCGACCGGCACGCCGAGCACGGCGGCACCCGCCTGTTCTTCTTCCACTACGACTGCTACGTCGGAGACGAACTCCGGCTGAGCGTCCGCAACGGCCAGGCGGGCTTCTTCACGAAGGCCGAACTCGGCGACAGCGACGGTGTGCGCTGGGACCCCGCCACCCGTTCCCCGGCCGGGGACGTCCCGCACGACGCCCCCGCCGTGCCCTGTACCCGGTCCTCGTTCACCGCCGACCAGGTACGGGCCTTCACGGCCGGCGACCCGGCGGACTGCTTCGGCCCCGGCTGGGACACGACCCGGGCCCATGTGCGCTCGCCCCGGCCGGACGACGGCCGGCTGCGACTCCTGCGCGAGGTCACCGCGTTCGACCCGGCCGGGGGGCCGTGGGGCCGCGGCTACCTCCGTGCGGAGACCCCCGTCTCGCCGGACGACTGGTACTTCGAGGGGCACTTCACGAACGACCCCTGCATGCCCGGGACCCTGATGCTCCAGGCCGGGCTCCAGGCGATGGCCTTCCACCTGGCGGCCCTCGGCTTCACCGTCACCCGCGACGGGTGGCGCTTCGAGCCGGCCGTGGAGCGGCCCTGCACCGCCCACTGCCGCGGGCAGGTCACCCCGGCCAGCAGGCGCATCGTGTACGAGGTCTTCGTGCACGGCGTCTCGGCCGGCCCCGAGCCGACGCTGTACGCCGACGTCCTGGCCACCGTCGACGGGGTGAAGGCGTTCCACGGGCAGGACGTCGCCCTCCGGTTGGTACCGGACTGGCCCCTGTCGCACTGGCGGCGGCTCGGCCCGCACATCGAGCAGACCGGCGGCACCCCCGTACCCCTCGCCTCGCTCGGCGGACTCGTCGGCCACCGCCCCGCCGGGACGGTGGCCGAGCGGGAGGGGTTCGTCTTCGACTACCCGTCGTTGCTGGCGTGCGCCTGGGGCAGGCCGAGCGACGCGTTCGGCGCGACGGCGCGGGTCTTCGACGGCACCCGCCGGAGCGCGCGGCTGCCCGGGCCGCCGTACCACTTCATGACCCGCGTCGTCTCGGTGGACGGTCCGCAGCGGGGCATGCGACAGGGCGGCCGTGTGGTCGCCGAGTACGACGTGCCGGACGAGGTCTGGTACTTCCAGCAGAACGGCGACCGGGTCATGCCGTTCGCCGTGCTCATGGAGGTCGCGCTGCAGCCGTGCGGATGGATGGCGGCCTACGTCGGCTGTCCGCTCTCCACCGACACCGACCTGCTCTTCCGCAACCTCGACGGGCGGGGCACCGTCACCGGGGAGGTCACGCCGGCGACGCGGACCGTGCGCACCGAGGCGGAGCTGACGAGCATCTCCCGGACCGGAGAGATGATCATCGTGTCGTTCGCCGTCCGGTGCTTCGCCGACGACGCCGAGGTCTTCACCCTGACCACGGTCTTCGGGTTCTTCCCGCAGTCGGCCTTCGAGCACCAGGCCGGGCTGCCCGCACCCGAGGAGGTCCGGGCCGCACTGGAGGCCCCGTGCGAGCGCGCCGTCGACCTGACGGCGCGCCCCGCGCGCTACTTCGGCGGAGCTGCCCGGCTGCCCGGCCCCATGCTGCTGATGATCGACAGGATCACCGGATACTGGCCGGACGGAGGAAGCGCGGGGCTGGGGCGCCTGCGCTCGGAGAAGGACGTCGACGCGGGGGAGTGGTTCTTCAAGGCCCACTTCTTCCAGGATCCGGTGCAGCCGGGCTCCCTCGGCGTCGAGGCCATGTGCCAGCTGCTCCAGTTCCACCTGATCGAGAGCGGTCTCACCGACGGGGTCCCCCAGCCCCGCTTCGAACCGGTCATGACCGGTCACGAAGTGGTCTGGAGGTACCGCGGGCAGGTCACCCCGGCCAACCGCCTCATCCGCATCGACCTGGACGTCCTGGAGACCGGCGAGGACGCGCGCGGGCCCTACGCCCTCGCCGAGGCCAGGCTCTGGGCGGACGGCCTCTGCCTCTACCACGTGCGCGGCCTCGGCGTGCGCGTCGTGCCCCGAGACGCTCCGTCCGGGGCGGCCGAGGTGGCCGAGGTGGCCGGGGCGGCCGGGGTGGCCCACGGCACGCTCGACCCCGCCGTCGACACCTGGACCCGCGACCACTGCCCGACCTGGACGGTCCCCGCGCTGCCGATGATGTCGGTCGTCGACCGGCTCGCGCAGGCCGCGGTGGACCACACCGGCCTGCGGGTGGTCGCGGTGCGCGACGTCCGGCTCCGGCGCTGGATCGCGCTCACCGGTCCGGTCCGGCTGCGGACCGAGGTGGTGCCCGCGGGGGAGGGGCTGGAGGTCCGGCTGCTGACGTGGCGTCAGGCGACGACCCCCGCACTGTCCCGGTTCGAGGAAGTGGCCGTCGGGACCGTCCTGGTGGGCGGTCGGCCGGCCGGCCGGCCCGAGCGGTTCGCCCCGCTGCCGGACGCCGTGGTGCAGCCGGACCCGTACGCGTCGGCCGAGCTGTTCCACGGGCCGGCGTTCCGGTACCTGAGGTCGCTGGCCGTCGGAGCGGCCGGATCCTCCGCCGTGGCCGACGCCGCGGGCGGCACGGTTCCGGCCGGATGCCTGAACCAGGGCGTCATGGACGCACTCCTCCAGGCGATTCCGGCCGGCAGCCTCGGCGAGGACATGATCGGGTACCCCTTCCGGCTCGACCGCCTGGAGCTCTTCGAGGCGCCACCGGAGACCGGTGAGGTCGCGATCGAGGCCCGTTTCGGCGGGTTCGTCTCCGACGAGGTGACCTCCAGGCCGATGCCGGTGACCGACGTCCAGCTGTGCGTGGACGGGCGGGTCGCCGCGCAACTGCGGCTGGTCAGCGTCCTGCTGTCCGTCGGCCCCCTCGCCGGGGCATCCCCGGCCGAGCGCCGGGACTTCCTCCTGCGCAGGAGGGCCCCGGCGGGAGTGGGGCTGTGCAGGACCGTCGACGGGGCGACGGTGGTCTCGGCGGAGGAGATCGACGGGGTGGACTGGCTCAGGGGCACGGTCGCGTCCGCCATGGGCCTGCCGCCCGGCTCCCGGGGCCGCGACCACCTGGAGGTCATCGCCGTCAGGAACCACGTCGGCCGGCTGGCGGGGGTGCACCCGAGCACGGTGGAGGTGGGCGAGGACCTGCGGTCCGCCCGTACCGCGTCCGGGCGGCCGTACCACGTCCAGGCCGTCCGCCGCGGGGACGAGGTCACCGTGCGTTGCCTCGGGGGCGACCGCGGCTGACCTCCGCGTGGAGGGGCCGCCGACCGGGCCGCCGGAGCCGGGCCCCCCGGAGCGCCGGGCACGGGCCCGCCGGCACACCCGGCCGGAGCGGCGCACCCGGTCCGTCAGGCCGCGTCCCCCGCCGGCGGCTCCTCGTCCTCGGCCGCGACCGGTTCGGAGGTGTCCCGGACGGGCGTGTCCTCGACCCGGGCGCCGGGAGCGCTGCGGTTGGCGGCGGCCGGGCTGTGCGCCTGCTGCTGCGGCTGCTCGTCCCCCGTCCCCGCCGGCGGGATGCGCAGCGCCAGCAGGGCCACGTCGTCCCCGCTCGGCCTGATACGGGCGAGGAGCTCGTCGAGGAACTCCTCGATGTCGCGGCGGGCCAGGGCGGCCGCGTGCCGGCGCAGGGTGGCGAGACCGGCCTCGATGTCACGGCTGCGGCTCTCGACGAGGCCGTCGGTGTACAGCAGGAGGGTGGACCGGGGCGGAAGGTCCGCGTGTGCGTCCGGCCAGCCCAGCCCCATGTGCAGGGCCGAGCTGAGACCGAGCAGCGGCCCGTGGCCGGCCTCCAGGAAGCGGGTGTGGCCGTCCGCCGTGATCAGCAGGGGCGGAGGATGGCCGGCGTTGACCCAGTGCAGCCGCCAGGGCCCCTCGTCCGGGCCTTCGATGCGGGAGAAGACACAGGTGGCCATGGGGGCGTCACTGGTGTGGGTCATGGCCTCGTCCAGGCGGCGCATGATCAGGCTGGGGGGCTCGGTACGGTCCCAGGCCAGGGCGCGCAGCATGTTGCGGACCTCGGCCATGTGGGCGGCGGCCTTCAGGTCGTGCCCCACGACGTCCCCGATCACCATCGTCAGGACGTCGTCGCCGAGCAGGAAGGAGTCGTACCAGTCCCCGCCGATCTCGGCGGCGCTCTGGGCGGGCAGGTAGCGGGCCGCCATCCTCAGGCTGCCGACCTGCGGCAGCGGGGTCAGGAGCTGGCGCTGCATCGTCTCCGCGACGTGCCGCTGCTGTTCGAAGAGCTCGGCGCCCTCCATCACGAGACCGGCCCGCCGGGCGATGTCCGCCAGGACGAGGAGTTCCGGCTCGCTGTAGGAGGACCCGGGCGCGGTGCGGGCCACCGTCAGCGCGCCGTACACCTGCCGCCGGGTGTGCAGCGGCACCAGCACGGCGCCGGCGCCGCCCAGGCGCTGGAACAGCTCCCGGTGGGCGGTGTCGAGCGGCGTCGCCGGCCGCTCGGCCAGGGCCTCCGCGTCCAGGACCACGGGCTGTGTGCCCCGCAGCGCCCGCGCCATCACGGACCGGGACGACTCCGGCAGCGGCGGCAGCGGACCCCGGAGCGCCCCGGCCGCGGCCGCGTCGCCGGGAGCGTGCACCGCGATGCGCTGGAACTCGCCCGTCTGTCCGGGCGTACGCACGTCGATCGCCGCCCAGTCACCCATCTCGGGCACCAGCAGCCCGGCCAGCCGGTCCAGCATCTCGGGCATGTCGGGTGCGTCCAGGGTGGAGATCAGGACCGTCGAGACCTCCGCCACCATCGACAGCCGGGCGGTGAGCCCCTCCAGCGCCGCCAGATGGGCCGCGGTCTGGCGGGCGGCGTCACGGTGCAGGCTGAAGTCGTGGAAGACGACCACCGCGCCTTCCGTGGAGCCTTCGTGCCGCAGCGGGGTGGCCGCCCAGATGATCGGCAGGAGGCTGCCGTCCCCCCGCAGCAGGAACTCCTCGCTGCCCTCGTTCGGCCGGCCGTCGTCGAGCACGGACAGCACGGGACAGCCGCTCCGCGGCACCTCATCGCCGTCCGCTCCCCGGTGCAGCAGGTCGTGCATGTCGAAGCCGAGCAGCTCGCCGTCCGCCCGGCCGAGGAGCCGCCGCGCCCGCGGGTTGGCCGTGGTGAGCCGCCCCGCGGCGTCGATGACGAAGACACCCGCGCCCAGACTGTCGAACACGGTGCGCATGAAACCGATCTCCGGTGCGGCGCCCCCGCCGTTCACCGGAGGACCCCCGACGGCTTGGAACCGACGCCCCGCGCCACCGTCGGGGAGGCCGGGACACCGGGGGACGGCACCCGGGCGGAAGGCGGTACGCGGCGCGCCGGAGGAGAGGCGCTCTGGGAGGTCATGCGCTCATGCCCTTCCGGTTCGGGGTCGGAGCGCGGTCCGGGCCGCCCGGCGGGGGAGCCGGCCGGCACCCGCGGCACCGCTGCGTCTGCCCATCATTCATCCGCCGGGCCGTCCCCGCCGCTCGGGACCGGGGGACGGGCGGCGCGCGGAGTACCGGAACCGGCGCGGCCGGAAACGTGCGCGGCCGACGCGATCCGCCCCCCAGGCGCTCGCTCGCACCGCGCCGTCGCGCCCCGCCACGGGATGCGGGGCCGACGGAACGAATCGAGGATGCCAAAGAGGGAACGAGGCGTAGGGCCGGTTCCACGAACCGAGAAGCGACATCTCGAGGGAGACGAAACACCATGGCACCTCAGCAACCCTCTTCCGGTCTCACCGCGTCCCGAGACCCCCGACTCCCCCGTCCGGTGGCCGACGAGGCGGGGTGGCGCGAGGTGGACCTGCGGGCGGTGGACACCGTCCGGGTGCTGGCCGCCGACGCGGTACAGAAGAAGGGCAACGGGCACCCCGGTACGGCGATGAGCCTGGCCCCCCTCGCCTACCTGCTGTTCCAGCGGGTCATGCGCCACGACCCCACCGACGACCAGTGGCTGGGCAGGGACCGCTTCGTGCTGTCCTGCGGCCACAGCAGCCTCACCCTCTACATCCAGCTCTACCTGGCCGGCTACGGCCTGGAGATGGAGGACCTCCAGGCCCTGCGGACCTGGGGCTCGGCGACCCCCGGGCACCCGGAGTACCGGCACACCCGCGGCGTGGAGATCACCACCGGCCCCCTGGGGCAGGGCATGGGCTCCGCGGTCGGCATGGCGATGGCGGGACGCCGCGAGCGCGGTCTGCTCGACCCGGACGCGGCCCCCGGAGCCAGCCCCTTCGACCACCACGTGTACGTCCTGGCCTCCGACGGCGACATGATGGAGGGCGTCTCGTCCGAGGCCGCGTCCCTGGCCGGGCACCAGCAGCTCGGCAACCTCGTGGCGTTCTACGACTCGAACCACATCTCCATCGAGGACGACACCGACATCTCCTTCAGCGAGGACGTCCCGGCCCGCTTCGCCGCGTACGGCTGGCACGTGCAGACGGTGGACTGGATGCGCACGGGTGACTACGTCGAGGACGTCGACGCGCTGCTGGCCGCCGTCGAGGCGGCGAAGCGGGAGCGGTCCCGGCCGTCCCTGATCATGCTGCGCACCATCATCGGCTGGCCCGCCCCGACGAAGCAGAACACCGGCAAGGCCCACGGATCGGCCCTGGGCGACGAGGAGGTCGCCGCGACCAAGCGGCTGCTCGGCTTCGACCCGGACACCGACTTCGCCATCGAGGACGAGGTCCTCGCCCACACCCGCGCGGTCAAGGAGCGCGGCCGGGCGGCACGCGAGCGCTGGACACCGGGCTACCAGGACTGGCGGAACGCCAACCCGGAACGGACCCGCCTGCTGGACCGCCTGACGGAGCAGAGGCTGCCCGACGGCTGGAAGGACGCCCTGCCCGTGTTCGCGGCCGACCCCAAGGGCATGGCCACCCGCAAGGCGTCCGGCGAGGTGCTCACCGCCCTCGCCCCGGTGCTGCCGGAACTGTGGGGCGGCTCCGCCGACCTGGCCGGCAGCAACAACACCACCATGGAGGGCGAGCCCTCCTTCATCCCGGAGAACCGGCAGACCGAGGAGTTCACGGGCAACCCCTACGGCCGGACCCTGCACTTCGGCATCCGCGAACACGCCATGGGCGCCGTACTCAACGGCATCGCCCTGCAGAGCCTGACCCGGCCCTACGGCGGCACCTTCCTGACGTTCAGCGACTACATGCGGCCGGCCGTCCGCCTCGCCGCGCTCATGAACCTGCCCGTCACCTACGTCTGGACCCACGACTCGATCGGCCTGGGCGAGGACGGCCCCACCCACCAGCCCATCGAGCACCTCGCGGCGCTCCGTGCCATCCCCGGGCTGGACGTCGTACGCCCGGCCGACGCCAACGAGACCACCGTCTGCTGGCGGCAGGCCCTGGAGCACACCGACCGGCCCACCGGCCTGGTGCTGACCCGCCAGAACCTGCCGGTCCTGGACCGCGGGGACGGCACCCTCGCCGCGGCCGAGGGCGCGGCCCGCGGCGCGTACGTGCTGGCCGGCGGGGGCGG
>NZ_KL585444.1:4494-4835 GCF_000721935.1 Streptomyces sp. NRRL WC-3549 | reverse complement strand
CGGAGCCGGAGCCCGACGTCATCCTGGTGGCCACCGGCTCGGAGGTGCACATCGCGCTGGAGGCGCGCACCGCCCTCACCGGCGAGGGTATGAGCGTCCGCGTGGTCTCCATGCCCTGCCGCGAATGGTTCGCCGAGCAGCCCGCGTCCTACCAGGACCAGGTGCTGCCGCCCGCCGTCCGCGCCCGGGTCAGCGTCGAGGCCGCCGTCGGCCAGGGCTGGCGTGAGGTGGTCGGCGACGCGGGCCGCATCGTGAGCCTCGAACACTACGGAGCGTCCGCCGACTACCAGCGGCTCTACCAGGAGTTCGGCATCACGGCCGAAGCCGTCGCGGCGGCGCGC
>NZ_KL585444.1:3749-4266 GCF_000721935.1 Streptomyces sp. NRRL WC-3549 | reverse complement strand
GTGTATAAGAGACAGGCCGAGGCCCGGCGGACGGCGCAGCGGATCGAGCTGAGCCAGGACGGTCCCGCAAGGCCCCCGCCGGACGTGTACGCGTACCGGTGGGGCCGCCTGCTGCCCTCTCCGTGATCGCCGACGCATTCATCCGATGAAACGTGTGCACGACTCTTCACCCGGGGAACGGGGCGACGCTACGATCGCGATGTCTTGGGAGCGCTCCCACCTGTGTGCCCTGTCCCCCCACCGCCTCCGTGGCGGTCCAGCTCGGAGAGGACGCTTCCGTGCGCTCAAGCACCAGACCCCTCGCCGCCCTCGTGGCGGCGCTCGCCCTGACCGTCGGGTTGTCGATCGCCGGTGGCCCGGCCGTGGCGCGCTCCGGTGTATAAGAGACAGGTCCACGGCGGCGGACACCTACACCTGGAAGAACGCCCGGATCGACGGAGGCGGGTTCGTCCCGGGGATCGTCTTCAACCGGTCCGAGAAGAACCTCGCCTACGCCCGCACCGACATCGGCGGCGCC
>NZ_KL585444.1:786-3505 GCF_000721935.1 Streptomyces sp. NRRL WC-3549 | reverse complement strand
AAGCCGATGCTGGACTGGGTGGACTGGGAGCGGTGGGGGTGGACGGGGGTGGTGAGCCTCGCCTCCGACACGGCCGACCCGGACAACGTGTACGCCGCCGTGGGCACGTACACCAACAGCTGGGACCCGACGAACGGCGCGGTCCTGCGCTCCTCGGACCGTGGCGCCTCCTGGAAGGCGGCCACCCTCCCCTTCAAGCTCGGCGGCAACATGCCCGGACGGGGGATGGGGGAGCGGCTCGCGGTCGATCCGAACAAGAACTCCGTGCTGTACCTGGGCGCGCCCAGCGGCAACGGACTCTGGCGGTCCACCGATTCGGGCGTCTCCTGGTCCGAGGTGACGGCCTTCCCCAACCCGGGCGACTACGTGGCCGACCCGTCCGACACCAGCGGATACGGCAACGACGGCCAGGGCATCGTCTGGGTGACGTTCGACGAGCGCTCCGGCGGTGCGGGCAGTGTCACGAAGGACGTCTACGTCGGGGTCGCCGACAAGGAGAACACCGTCTACCGCTCCACGGACGGCGGCACCACCTGGTCGCGGATCGCCGGCCAGCCCACCGGCTACCTCGCGCACAAGGGCGTACTCGACTCCGCGACCGGCCACCTCTATGTGACGCTGAGCGACACGGGCGGCCCCTACGACGGCGGCAAGGGCCGGATCTGGCGGTACGACACGGCGTCGGGTGAGTGGAAGGACGTCAGCCCGGTGGCCGAGGCCGACACCTTCTACGGCTTCGGCGGGCTGTCCGTGGACCGGCAGAAGCCCGGCACCCTGATGGCGGCCGCCTACAGCGCCTGGTGGCCCGACACCCAGATCTTCCGCTCCACGGACAGCGGCGCCACCTGGACCCAGGCATGGGACTACGACGGCTACCCGAACCGCTCCAACCGCTACACCCTGGACGTCTCCTCCGTCCCGTGGCTCTCCTGGGGCGCCGACCCGGCCCCGCCCGAGACCGCCCCCAAGCTGGGCTGGATGACGGAGGCGCTGGAGATCGACCCGTTCGACTCCGACCGGATGATGTACGGCACCGGTGCGACGGTCTACGGCACGGAGAACCTCACCGCCTGGGATTCCGGCGGGACCCTCAGCATCACGCCGATGGTGAAGGGGATCGAGGAGACGGCCGTCAACGACCTGGCGAGCCCGCCGTCGGGCGCACCCCTGCTGAGCGCGCTCGGCGACATCGGGGGCTTCCGGCACACGGACCTCGACGCGGTACCGGCCATGATGTACACCTCTCCGAACCTCGACACGACCACCAGCCTGGACTTCGCGGAGCGTTCGCCCGGCACGGTCGTCCGGGTCGGTGACTCCGGCACCGCCCCGCACATCGGCTTCTCCACCGACAACGGGGCCAACTGGTTCCAGGGGGCGGAACCTTCGGGCGTCACCGGCGGGGGCACGGTCGCGGCGGCGGCGGACGGCAGCGGCTTCGTCTGGAGCCCGGAGGGCGCGGGGGTCCACCACACCACGGGGTACGGCACCTCCTGGGCCGCGTCCACCGGCATCCCCGCCGGCGCCACCGTCGAGTCCGACCGCGAGAACCCCAAGAAGTTCTACGGGTTCAAGGCGGGCACCTTCTACCTCTCCACCGACGGCGGCGCCACCTTCACCGCCGAGGCCACCGGGCTGCCGGCCGAGGGCAACGTCCGCTTCCAGGCACTGCCCGGCGCCGAGGGCGACCTCTGGTTCGCGGGCGGATCGGACACCGGCGCGTACGGCCTGTGGCGCTCCACCGACTCCGGGGCGACCTTCACCCGGTTCGCCGGAGTCGAGCAGGCCGACAGCGTGGGCTTCGGCAAGGCGGCGCCGGGAGCCTCGTACCGGACGGTCTTCGTCAGCGCGAAGATCGGCGGGGTGCGCGGCATCTTCCGGTCCACGGACGCCGGTGCGAGCTGGACGAGGATCAACGACGACGCCCGTCAGTGGGGCTGGACCGGCGCCGCGATCACCGGTGACCCGCGGGTCTACGGGCGGGTCTACGTCTCCACCAACGGGCGTGGAATCCAGGTGGGCGAGCCCTCGGACAGCGGCGGCGGCACGGACCCGGGCCCCGGCCCCGGCACCGACCCGGGTCCCGAGCAGCCCGGGGACGCCCCCTGCGCGGTGACGTACGCGGTCACCAACCAGTGGCCGGGCGGCTTCCAGGCCGATGTGACGGTCACCAACACCGGCGGCGCGGCGTACGACGGCTGGCAGCTCGGCTGGTCGTTCCCCGGCGGGCAGAGCATCAGCCAGATGTGGAACGCCTCGCACCGGCAGGACGGGGCGAAGGTGACCGTGACGGATGCCGGCTGGAACGGCAGGGTGGCCCCCGGCTCCTCGGCGGGCTTCGGCTTCACCGGCAGCTGGACGGGGAGCAACGCCGAGCCGACCGCGTTCACCCTCGACGGTGAGGCCTGCGCGGTGCGCTGAGGCACCCGGCGGGTGCGCGCGGGGTCCGGCGGCGGTACGCCGGGCCCCGCGCGGCACTCACCGACGGCCCGTCAGCTGTCGCCCCGGTGAAGGGTAGTTGCTCACCGCGCGGCCGTCGGCGCGGGACGATGACGGTCACACCTCACGCACCGGCCCCTCCCCGTCGGCCGGGACCCGTCCGGGGCCTGGGCCCCCCTCAGGAACGTCCCGCCCGGGCAGTCGCGGCGTGCTCTCGGGCGGTACAGGCGCCCCGCCCGTACCCGCCCGGGTCGGCGGAGCCGGAGCCACCGGGGCGGGG
>NZ_KL585444.1:0-550 GCF_000721935.1 Streptomyces sp. NRRL WC-3549 | reverse complement strand
CCCCGCGGGCGGGGGAGCAGCAGCTGCGGAGGGGAAGCGCCGGTCATGGCGTGATCCTGCGAGCGCCCCGCGTTGCCGCCCGGGCGCCGCCCAACTCCCCGGCCCGCGCCGCCCCCGGGGACGGCCATACATCGAAGATCACCGTGGCCCAAACATGCCGTCGGCGTGGCGTGCCGTCCAACGGGTGAGATCCGGCCCTACGTCACACGTTGGGCCCAGGGGGTCCCTCGAATGCGACGCTCTCCGGTGGTGGGCGACGGAGTTCGGACTGACGGTGGATCACGTCGCCCCTGTGGTTCGACGAGCGGGCAGCCGGCCCGCCCTCGCAGGAGTGGCGAAAGGACTGTGTATCCATGCGCTCTGCCCGCACCCTGTTCGCATCGGCCGCCGTCACGGCGGTCCTCGCGGTCTCCGTCCCCGCCGCATACGCCGTGACCTCGGCGGATGACTGGGACAAGGACAGCGGCCACTCCTCCAGCAGCAACGACCACCACGACAAGTCGGAGTCCGGGAAGTACGGCAAGCCCGAGGGTGGTGTGCACACCGGTGG
>NZ_KL585443.1:56942-62647 GCF_000721935.1 Streptomyces sp. NRRL WC-3549 | reverse complement strand
GATGTGTATAAGAGACAGATGCCGGCTCGGCCCGGGTCAGCGGGCCGTGTCGAGTACCTTGCGGACGAGTTCGAGAGCGTGGTCGACGTCCTGCGCGATGTTCATCAGCTCCACGAAGCAGTGATCGACGTCGGTCTCCCGCCCGGCGCCCGAGATCGTCTCCACGACCTCGTCGACGGTCGCTCCCGGGGCCGGGGACACCCGGAGGATCAGGCCGATTTCGGACGGGTCCCGGCCTGCCTCGGAGGCCAGCCGCCGGACTTCCGCCACAGGGGCGTTGACGGCGTCCGCAACGAAGGGTTCCGAGCCCGACCGGGCGACGGGGAGCCAGCCGTCCGCCCTGCGGGCGACGCGCCGCAGCGCGGCCGGAGCGTACCCCGCGAGATGGATGGGCGGACGCGGACGGCGGGCGGGCTTGAGGCCCACGTGGGTGGCCGGGATCCGTGTGTGCGTGCCCTCGAACTCCACCGGATCGGTGGACCACCAGGCCTCCAGGGCGTCCAGGGTCTCGTCCAGCCGGGCGCCGCGCTCCTGCATCGGCACGCCTGCGGCCTGGTACTCCTCAGGGGACCACCCGATGCCGAAGCCGGGCAGCAGGCGCCCTTGGCTGATGAGGTCGATGCTGGTCAGTGAGCGGGCCAGCAGGGCGGGCGCGTAGCACGGGGCCTGCAGGACGTTGGCCCCGATCTCGGCTCGTTCCGTGGCGGCGGCGGCCACGGCCATGACGGCGAACGGGTCGAGGACGGTCCGGAAGACGTCCGGGATCTCGTCGCCGCCCGCGTAGCCGACGGTGGGCTCGACCGGGGCCAGGATCCGGTCGCCGATCCAGAGGCTGTCCGCGCCCAGCGCCTCGGCCTCCTTGGCGAAGCGGCCGATGTCGTGGGCCTGGTGGGCCAGGGCGCCCATCTGGGGAAGGGTGAATCCGATACGCATGCTGCTCTCCAGGGGCTAGGCGGGGGAGTGATCCGTCATGCCGTCAGGCCGGTGAGTGCCGGCCGGTACCAGACTGCCCGCCGGGCCGGGGAGGGGCCGCTGTTTCCCGCCGGGCTCCGCCAGATCGACCCGTATGTTCCTCACCCGCCTCGGAGGGGGCGGCGCCGACCATGCCCACAGGCCGCGGACTCCGTTGTCCAGGCACCCGGCCCACGCGGCGCTGCCCGCGGTGACCGCGCTGCACCGGGCTCGTCGCGGTCAGGTCATGACGCCGGCCACCAGACCATGATGCGCCGGCCGAGAACACCCTGCCGACGGTTTCTGGCCAGTGCCGCGTCAGCCAAGGTTTGTCCGTAAAGGAGCGGCGTCAGGTGCGTGCTCTCGGCGTGCCGGCCGGAAGCCCTCGTACTGCATGTACTCGGGCTTTCGGCCGGTGCGGCGAAGGGGGTACCTCCCTGCTCGAACGAAGCCGAGAGCTCGGGGGCGCGTGCCGGGCGTCGCGACGGGGCGAACCTCGGCTGCTGCGGCGCTAGAACTCGTCCAGCCACACCACGATCCCGGTGTGCCCGCTCAGTACCGCCGCCGCTCCCGCCCGCACGGCGGCCGCGCAACGGGCGCCGGTGAAGGAGGCGGGGTCGTACGTCGAGGACATGCCGAGCCCTTCCCCGCGGAACGACGCCCCCGACCAGTCGACGGCCGTCACGTTCTCCGTGGGCTCGGCGAGTTCCGCCCCCACGACCAGGAACTGCTGCGCGAGATGGCTCGGGGTGACCGTCGCCAGAGGGTCGACGAGGTCGTTGCCCGCGCTGACGACGAGGTCCGGGCGCATGTCCAGCGCCCTGGTGACGGCGGGGAGGAGGTCGGTGGCGTCGGAAGCGGTCACGGTCCGCAGGTCCACGTCCTCCTCGCCGGCCCACTCCTCCACCGCCCCGACCAGAGCCTTCGTCGGGCGGTCGTCGCCCGCGGTGAGCAGGACGACGCGCATGCCCGGCGAGGGGCGGACCCCCGACCACGATCCGGGGCTCGGTGTGACCGTCGATTCCGGTGCCGGGGACGCGTCCGCACCGATGAATCCCGCGCCCAGGACGCCGACGGCGGAAGGGGTGGGGCGCGGTTTCGACCAGTCGTCACCCGAGGCGCAACCGGTGAGCAGGGCGGCGGCCACCACCACGGCGGCGGCCAGGAGCGGGCGGTGCAAGGCGATCGTCCTCCGGGGAAGGCCGCGGCGAATCCGCGGCGCGGTGCCGGCCCCGGACCCGACGGGACGACCGGACGAGACCGGTACGGGGCGGCTGTTCCCTCATCCTGCTCCTTCGCTCCGTGCGATCTCCATCGGGCCGCCCGTCATCGAACGTTTGTTTTCCCACGCTTCGCTGACCGGTCGTCACCGGTTCATCCACGACCAGCACGGTGCACGGGCAACCTCAAGGAGCCCCATGTCACCTCGTGTCCGCCGCCCCCTGCTCGCACTCGCCGCGGCGGTTCTCGTCCTGCTCGGCCCGGTACGGCCGGCCGCCGCCCACGGCTTCTCCTCGACCGCGTACGCGCATCTCACCACCGCCGGCGACGGCTCGCTCCGGACCGAGCTGAAGCTGGAGTACGACCTCCTCGTCGTCTCGGCCGCCGACGCCGGATCCGACGACCCGCTCTTCCGTGCCGGGACCGACGCGTTCGAGGCCGGGGACGCCGACGCCCAGGCAGCGGCCCTCGACGCCCCCGAGCGCTTCTCGGTCACCGCCGACGGCACCGCCTGCGCGCCCGTTCCCGCCGGAGGATTCCGGCCGGGCCGTGAGGAGGGCGTGCCCTACGCGCTGCTGGCCCTCGACTGGACCTGCCCCGAACACGGCACCGGGGGGTACGAGGTCCGCAGCGGCCTCTTCCCCGACTCCGAGGGGTACGTCAAGGACACCAAGACGATCGTCACCTACGCCGTCGAGGGTCACACCGGCAGCGCCGCCCTCGACGCCGGCCACCCGTCCTTCTCGATCAGCCGGTCCTGGACGCAGCGCTTCTGGGAGTTCTTCCGCCTGGGAGCCGAGCACCTGCTCACCGGGACCGACCACATCCTGTTCCTGCTCGCCCTCATCGCCGGGTCCCGGCGCCCGCGTGAAGTCGTCCTCGCCGCCACCGGTTTCACGCTGGCCCACTCCGTGACGTTCCTGCTGGCCGCACTGGGCCTGGTCGACGTCCCGGCGGGACTGGTGGAGCCCGTCATCGCGCTGTCCATCGCCGTGGTCGCGGGCTGGCACCTGTGGCGCGTCCGCGGGCGCGGCACCCACGCCACGGACCTCCGCCCGCAGTACGGGAACCGTTTCGCCCTGGACCGTGCGGGCCGTACCCGGCTCTGCGTCGTGTTCTGCTTCGGCCTCGTCCACGGTCTGGGCTTCGCCGGCGCGCTCGGCATCGAGGCGGCCTGGTCATGGACTCTGCTGTGGTCCCTGCTGGTCTTCAACATCGGCATCGAAGTCGTCCAGCTCGCCGTCATAGCCCTGTTGTTCCCACTGCTGCTGCTCCTCGGGCGCCGCTCACCGAGGACCGCCCGGTGGGTCACCGGGGCCCTGTCGGCGGGGGTGGCCGCCATGGGGCTCGTCTGGTTCGTCCAGCGGGTGGCCGGGGCGTAGGAACCGCAGGCCGGCGGCGATGTTCAGCCTCATCCAAGATCACATTCGCGCGGCGTTCATCTGGTGCCGAGACCGTGGCGTTCTCCCAGGCATGTGCACCACATGCGCACCGTTTGCCCACAGAAGAAACGACACTTCATGAGATCGAGCTCTTTCCGGCAGGCCCGCGGGCCTGCGCGGCACCGCCTGGCCACCGCCGCCTTCCTCGGCCTGGCCGTCGCCTTCGCGGGCGGGCAGACCACGCCCGCCGCCGCGGCCGGGTCCGCCACCGTCTCCGGCATCGTCCTCGGCGTCGGCGCCGACGAGACCCAGCGCACCGTGGCCTGGTACTCCTCCGCCGACACCGCCCAGAAGGTCCAGCTCGCCCCCACCGCGCAGCTCACCGGGGGCGCGTTCCCGGCCGGCTCCGCCACCTTCGACGCCCTGGGCGCCAAGAACATCGCCTCCAGCGGCGGCTACAACCACCGCGCCACCCTGACCGGGCTCAAGGAGAACACCGCCTACTCCTACCGCGTCGGTACGGAGGGCAACTGGTCCCCCGCCTACTCCTTCACGACACAGGACTTCGAGGGCGAGTACGACTTCCTCTTCCTCGGCGACCCGCAGATCGGCTCCTCCGGCGACCTGGCGCAGGACCAGGCGGGCTGGCAGGACACCCTGGACGTGGCCACCAAGGCCAACCCCGCGGCCGAGATCCTGGTCTCCGGCGGCGACCAGGTCGAAAGCGCCAACAACGAGTCCCAGTGGAACTCCTTCCTGGCGCCCGACCAACTGCGCCAGTACCCGTGGGCCGCCACCATCGGCAACCACGACGTCGGCGGCAAGGCGTACGAGCAGCACTTCTCGACGCCGAACACGGACCGCTCGGGCTCGCTGTACGCCAACGGCGACCCGGCGTCCAACACCTCCGGCGGCAACTACTGGTACATCTACAAGGATGTGCTGTTCATCGACCTCAACAGCAACAGCTACGCCACCTCCCAGGGCGGCGGGGGCGACGAGGCGCACACCGAGTACGTCACGGACGTCATCAACCAGCACGGTTCCGAGGCCAAGTGGAAGGTGCTCGTCTACCACCACTCGATCTACTCGCCGGCCTCGCACGCCAAGGACAAGGACAACAAGGCCCGCCGGGTCGACTTCCCCACGACCTTCTCCCAGCTGGGCGTCGACCTGGTCCTCCAGGGCCATGACCACAGCTACTCCCGCAGCTACCTCATCAAGAACGGCGAGAAGGCCGACCCGAAGGAGCAGCCCGGCGCGGCCGACGTCTACCCCGGCCCCGGCGGCGTCCTCTACGTCACCGCCAACTCCGCCTCGGGGTCGAAGTACTACGACATCACCGCGCCCGACTCCAGCGGCACCAGCGGCGCGGGCAACGGTGCCGACCCGCTGAACCCGGACGGCTACTGGTACAACTCGGTCCAGAACCAGGAGCACGTCCGCAGCTACGTCAAGGTCCAGGTGCGCGACGAGAAGCTCGTCGTGGAGAACATCCGCAGCGGCAGCTGCGACGCCCCCAACTCCCAGGTCTCCAAGGGCGACTGGTGCAAGAACACCACCGCGGACCAGCCGGTCGGCTCGGTCGTCGACAAGGTGAGCGTCCACCCGTACAACGGTGACGGCCAGTCCCTCCAGGTCAACGTGCCCAAGGCTGCTCCGGGCGAGTTCGGCTGGACCATCGACGGCTACAACGGCCTGGTGGACCTCGGCACCGCCAAGGAGGAGAACGGCGACCACTTCACCGCCTCCGGCAAGATCAACCCCATCCTCGTGTCGGACACCCGCCGCTCGCTCTCCCCGTGGGCGGTGTCGGCCGACGTGAGCGCCTTCAAGGACGCTGGCAAGACGTTCGCGGGCTCCTACCTCGGCTGGACGCCGTACGTCCTCGACCAGGGCGCCGGCGCCAAGGCCGGCGTGCGGGTCCCCTCCGGCTACGACGGCAAGGGCGAGGGCCTGGCCGTCTCCCGCGGCCTCGGTTCCGCCCCCCAGGGGCACGCCCGCGGCACGGCCAAGCTGGGCGCCGACCTGGACCTGAAGATCCCGGACTCCGTCCAGAAGGGCGGCTACCGCGCGACCCTCACGATCACCGCGCTGAGCAGCTGACCGTCCCCGCTCCACCGGCGTGGCAGGCTCCGGTCCGCCGGAGCC
>NZ_KL585443.1:55692-56720 GCF_000721935.1 Streptomyces sp. NRRL WC-3549 | reverse complement strand
CCTGCCACGCCCCCGTTCCGAGAGAGATCCCGAGATGCACGCAGTGACACCCCCTCGCCGCACCACCCCCGCCCTCCTGGGGGCCGTCCTCCTCACCCTGCTCGCGGCCCTGGCGTTCGCCGGCACCTCCACCGGGCAGGCCCGGGCGGCCGAGGGCGACGTCACCTGGACGGTCCGGACGGCGGCCAACGGATTCGGCGACGACCGGCCGAGCTTCAGCTACGGCGTCAACCCCGGCGGCGAGGTCGAGGACGCCATGGTCGTCGCCAACCACGGCACCGCACCGCTGAGCCTCGCGGTCTACGCCGCCGACGGCTACACGACAGAGAAGGGCCAACTCGACCTTCTCACCCGGGAGAAGAAGTCCCCCTCCATCGGCACCTGGGTCCACACCACCGGCGGCAGCGTCGAGATAGCACCCGGCAGGAGCGCCGAGATCCCCTTCACGGTCGAGGTCCCGCCCGACGCCACCCCCGGCGACTACGTGGGCGGCATCCTGACCTCCCTCAAGCAGCCCGGCGACACCGAGGGCATCGCGGTCGACCGCCGCCTCGGCATCCGGATCAAGCTGCGCGTCAGCGGAGCCCTGCGGCCCGCACTGTCCGTCGAGGACCTGCACGTCGGCTACGAGGGCTCCGCCGCCCCGTTCGCCCGGGGCGACGCGACGGTGACCTACACCCTTCACAACACCGGCAACGCCCTGCTCTCCGGCACCCAGGAGGTCAGCCTCACGGCCCCCTTCGGGACGCTGGGCACCGACGCCGCCGGCATCGCCGCGCCGCCGGAGCTGCTGCCGGGCGAACGCTGGAAGGTCACCGTCCCGGTCCACGACGTCGCCCCCGCCTTCCGTCTCACGGCCGCTGTCACCGTCACCCCGCTCATCACCGACGCCGCCGGCTCCACCACCGCCCTCGACCCCGTCCGGGCCACGACCCACGGCTGGGCCGTTCCCTGGGCCCTTCTCGTGCTCCTGGTCCTCGTCCTGGCGGGAGCCGTGGCGGCGTCCGTCCTCGTCCGGCGCGCCCGCG
>NZ_KL585443.1:48273-55480 GCF_000721935.1 Streptomyces sp. NRRL WC-3549 | reverse complement strand
GTCCGGCGCGCCCGCGCCCGCCGCCGGCTGCGCGAGGACGAGCGGGTGCGCGAGGCCGTGGACCAGGCCCTGCGCGCGGAGGCCGGCCGGCAGGCCTGACCGGTGCCGCGGTTCCCGGCGGCCGGGAGGCCCGGGGGAGCGCGTACGGTACCGTCGCCCGACGGCGGGACACCCCGCGCCGAGGAGCGAGAGCGAGCGATGACGACCACCCCGCTGACCGACACCGACCTCCGCCACGTGGAACGGGCCGTGGAGCTGGCCGGGGAAGCGCTGCGCGCCGGTGACGAGCCCTTCGGATCGGTCCTGACGGGCGCCGACGGGCACCTCCTGCGGGCAGCCCGCAACCGGGTGCGCACCGGCGGGGACGGCACCCGGCACCCGGAGTTCGAACTGGCCCGGTGGGCGGCGGAGCACCTGGACGCGTACGAGCGTCGGCGCACCGTGGTCTTCACCTCGGGCGAGCACTGCCCCATGTGCGCCGCGGCGCACGGCTGGGCCGGTATGGGCCGGATCGTCTACGCCCATTCCTCCGCCCAGCTCACCCGGTGGCTCGCCGAGATCGGTGTCGCACCGTCCCCCGTGGCGCCCCTGCGTATCCAGGAGGTGGTCCCCGGCGCCGACACCGTGGGCCCGCTGCCGGCCTTCACCGCCCGGCTGCGCACGATGCACCACGCCTGCCACGCCGGACGGGACCGTACGGCCTGAGGAGCGGCACCCGTCAGCGGTCCGGGCCACCGGGCGCGTCGGCGCCGGCCCGCCCGCCCGCACCCAGCAGCCCCGTGGCCTCGAACGACGTCTCCTGCCGCAGCTTCGGCAGTTCCCGCCTGGACACCATCGTGACCACCGACGGCATGGCGGCCCGCACCACCTGTGTGGCACGCAGCCAGGCGGGGACGTACACGGCCGTACCGCGGTGCTCGACCGCCCGCACGACGCGGGCCGCCACCGTCTCCACGGGGTAGACCTTGCGCGCGGGCCGGGGCATGTGCCCGCGCAGTTCCCGGAGCACGGGATGCCGGTCGGCGTCACGGATCATGTCGGTGTCGGTCCAGTTCAGGTAGGCGATGCCCACTCCCACGCCTTCGTGCGCCGTCTCCGCGCGCAGGGTGTGCGCGAACGCCTCGACGCCTGCCTTGGAGGCGCAGTAGGCGCTCATCATCGGCGCGGCGCCGATGGAAGCCAGCGACGCGATCTGCAGGTAGTAGCCGTGCGTGGCCCGCAGCTGGGGGAGGAAGGTGCGTGCGCTGATCGCGCTGCCGATCAGGTTCACCTCGATGACACGCCGCCAGCTCACCGGGTCGGACTCCGCGAAGGGCCCGCCCTCCGCCACCCCCGCGTTCGCCACGAGGACGGACGCCGGCCCGAACCGGGCCCGCACCTCGTCGGCCACCCGCGCCATGCGCGCGTCGTCGGTGACATCGACTTCCCAGCACTCTGCCGGCCCCGCCACGGAGTCCCGCACCTCGGCCAGCGCGGACTCCTCACGCCCGATCAGGGCCACCGTGGCGCCCCGTCGTGACAGTTCCCGCGCCATCGCCGCACCCAGGCCGCGCGCCGCGCCGGTCACCACGGCGACGCGGCCCCGCAGCGGACCAGCTGTACCCGCCATGTGTACCTCCTGAAGGATCGGCCCCCCGGCGGCCCACACGCCGACGGCCGGCGAGCGGTGCCCCCCACCTAAGCACTCGTGCGGTGCCGCCGTCGGCCGGAACGGTGCACATGGGGGCCACCGGCCCGTCCCGGTGCGGACCGGCCGGCGCCACCGTGCTCGGTGGTCCCGGCCTCGGCGGTGGCGCGGGCCCACGAGACGTCCTTCCCCGGGCACCGGTGGCCGGACCCGGCTTCACCGGGTGGCGGCCGGGCTCCACCGGCGGGTGGTGCCGGCGCGTCTGGTCGGGGGCACTTCTGGTAGGCGCTCCCGTGATCGGGTACGTGCACCTGTATGAGCACAGGCAACCCCGACCCCGACCCGCGCACCACCCCAGGTCTCGAACCCGGCGGCGGCGTCCCCCCGGGCGAGACACCGCCGGCCGAGGGAAGCACCTCGGAGGCGGGCCCGCGGCACGCGGCCCCCAAGGGGTGGAGCAAGGGACCGCTGACCGCCATCCTCGTGGTCGTCGTCCTGGTGGCAGCCTTCTTCCTCGTCTACGCCCTGCTCCTGTGAACCCGGGACCGGGCCGAGACGGCCGGCCCGTCGGACGGGCCGGGACACACGCCTACGGGCGGACCCCCGTGCGCCGGGCCGTAGCAGGTGGCCGGCCGTGGGCGAAGGACCTCGAAAACATCTCGCAAGACCTCCGGAAAGGAGTCGGATCGTGCGCGCACTGACCTGGCAGGGCAAGAGGGACGTCCGGGTGGAGACCGTCCCCGATCCGCGCATCGAGGATCCGACCGACGTCATCGTCAGGATCACCTCGACCGGGGTCTGCGGTTCGGACCTCCACCTGTACGAGGTCCTCGGCCCCTTCCTCGACCCGGGCGACATCCTCGGCCACGAGCCCATGGGCATCGTGGAGGAGGTGGGCCCCGAGGTGACGGCCCTGGCCCCCGGGGACCGGGTGGTCGTCCCGTTCAACGTCTCCTGCGGACACTGCTACATGTGCGACCGGGGCTTGCAGTCCCAGTGCGAGACCACCCAGGTCCGCGAACGCGGCACGGGCGCCTCCCTGTTCGGCTACACCAAGCTCTACGGCCAGGTGCCCGGTGGACAGGCGGAGCTGCTGCGGGTCCCGTTCGGGAACACCCTGCCGATCAAGGTCCCGCACGGGCCGGCGGACGACCGGTTCGTCTATCTGTCCGACGTACTGCCCACCGCCTGGCAGGCCGTGGAGTACGCGGCCATCCCGCCCGGCGGTTCGGTGACCGTCCTCGGCCTCGGACCGATCGGCGCGATGGCGGCACGCATCGCGCGGCACCGCGGGGCCGGCCTCGTGGTGGGCGTCGACCTCGTACCCGAGCGCCTGTCCCGCGCCGCCGCGGACGGGGTGAAGTGCCTGGATCTGCGCCGGCACGGCAAGGACCTCGGCGACGCCATCCGCGATCTGACGGACGGGCGCGGCACCGACGCGGTGATCGACGCGGTGGGTATGGAGGCGCACGGCGCCCCCGTCGCCAAGGCGGCGCACGGGATGGTCGGGCTGCTGCCCGACGCCCTCGGGGAACGCCTCATGGAGACCATGGGCGTCGACCGGCTCGCGGCGCTCCGGGCCGCGATCGACGTGGTGCGCCGGGGCGGCACGATCTCGGTGTCCGGCGTGTACGGCGGAGCGGCCGACCCGCTGCCGATGCTGACCATGTTCGACAAACAGCTCCAGATCAGGATGGGCCAGGCCAACGTCAGGCGCTGGGTCGACGACATCCTGCCGCTGCTCACCGACGAGGACCCGCTGGGCGTCGACGGTTTCGCCACGCACCGGCTGCCGCTCGAGGAGGGCCCCCAGGTGTACAAGACCTTCCAGCAGAAGCAGGACGGAATGATCAAGACACTGCTGATCCCCTGAGCGCCGGGGGAGGACGCCGCCGCCGTGACCACCCGGCCGAGGTGCGGGCCACGGCTGCGGGCACCCACCCCTGCCGGGCCCCTTCAGCCCTCAGCGCCCGACGCTTCACCGGCGACCCCCGCGACCGGGCCCGACGCGCGGAAGGTGCGCCGGTAGGCGGACGGAGCGACCCCCGCCTCCGTCGCCAGGTGCCGCCGCAGCGAGGTGGCGGTGGCGAAGCCGACCTCATGGGCGACCCGCTCCACCGGCAGATCGCTGGACTCCAGCAGGAGCCGTGCCCGGCGCAGCCGCTGCTGGGTCAGCCAGCGGCCGGGGCTCAGACCGGTCTCCTCCCGGAAGCGCCGGGCGAAGGTGCGGGTGCTCATCGCCGCGTGCGCGGCCAGTTCGTCCAGCGGCAAGGGGAGCCCGAGCCGCTGCAACGCCCAGTCGCGGGTCGGCCCGGTGCCGGTTCCGCTCGCCGGCGGCAGCGGCCGCTCGATGTACTGCGCTTGTCCGCCCTCCCGGAACGGCGGTACGACGCAGCGGCGGGCCACCTGGTTGGCGACCTCACTGCCGTGGTCCCGGCGCACCAGGTGCAGGCAGACATCGACCCCGCTCGCCGCGCCGGCGGAGGTCAGCACGTCACCGTGGTCGACGAAGAGCACGTCGGCGTCGAGCTCCACCCGGGGGAACAGCTCCCGGAAGTGGCCGGTGAGCGCCCAATGGGTGGTGGCCCGCCGCCCGTCCAGGAGCCCGGCGGCGGCCAGCAGGAAGGCGCCGGTGCAGATCGACACCAGACGGGTGCCGGGGCGGACACGGGACAGGGCGGCGAGGGCCTGCGGGTCCGGGACGGCGGCCGAGGCCCGGGAGACCGAGTACGGAGGAATGACGACGGTGTCCGCCTCGGCCAGCGCCTCGGGGCCCTGTCCCGGGGTCACGGTCAGATCCGAGTCGGTACGCACGGGCCGCCCGTCCACGCTCGCGGACACCACCTCGTAGCGGCCGTCGGCCGAGCCCAGGACCCGGTGCGGAATGCCGAGTTCGAAGGGGTAGACGCCGTCGAGGGCGAGGACGACGACCTTGTGGGCGCCCGGCCGTGGCTCCGGACGCATCAGGCGGCCCAGTGCGGCCGCGCGGTCGGCGGGGGTCCGGACCTGGGAGGGCGCAGTGGGTATCGGGCGGACGGAGGGGCCGGTGGCGCGGGGAACGCGGTGGGAGGCGGGACCGAGGGGCATGGCGGGAATGTATCGGAAGCTGACCTTCTTGCCATCGCCCTGAACCGGGCCGTACGGCCAGGATCGAGGCATGACGTCGACCCACACCTCCGAGAACCCGAACTCCCCGGATCCGGCCGCTGCCACGGACACCCCGGCCGCCGCCGCGCCGGACGGTGCGCCCCTGATGCTCGCCCTGCACCAGACGGTCCTCGGCGGCCCCGAGGTCCTGCGGGTGACGGAGCTTCCGCGGCCGGAGCCCGGTCCCGGGGAGATCCTCGTCGCCGTGCACGCGGCCGGACTCAACCCCACGGACTTCAAGCACCGTGCCCAGGGCCTGTTCCTGCCTGCGCCACCGCTGACCCTCGGGTGGGACGTCTCCGGCACCGTGGTGGAGACGGGCTTCGGCGTCACCCTCTTCCGGCCCGGTGACGAGGTGTTCGGGATGCTTCCCTACCCGTACGGGGCCGGCTCGCACGCCGAGTACGTGACCGGTCCCACCCGCGCGTTCGCCGCCAAGCCCGCCGGGATCGACCACGTCCAGGCGGCCGCTCTGCCGCTGGCCGCGCTCACCGCCTGGCAGGCCCTGGTCGAGACCGCGGGCCTCCGGGCCGGGCAGCGGGTGCTGATCCACGCCGCCGCCGGTGGTGTCGGACATCTCGCCGTGCAGATCGCCAAGGAGCGTGGCGCGCACGTCACCGGGACGGCGAGCGCCCCCAAGCACGCCTTCCTGCGTGAGATCGGCGCGGACGCCTGCATCGACCACCGCTCCGAGGACTTCGCCGGCACCGGGGAGCGCTACGACGTCGTCCTCGACGCCCTCGGCGGGGAGACGGCCACCCGCTCCGTGGGCGTGCTCCGCCCCGGCGGCGTCCTGGTCTCCCTGCTGCCGGGCGACCAGGACACCCGGACCGCGGCCGAGAAGGCACAGGTCAACGCCGTCACCCTGCTGGTCGAGCACGACCGGGCGGGGATGCTCGCCCTCGCCGACCTCGTCGACCGGGGCCGGCTCCGGGCCCATGTCTCCGGGACCTTCCCCCTCGCCGAGGGCGCCCGGGCCCACGTCCTGGGGGAGACGGGCCGTACCACGGGGAAGCTGGTCATCACCGTTCGCTGAGGCGGCACGGCTCGGAGGGCGGGCACCTACACCCGCCGTGCCCGCGGTGCTGCATGCCGTCTCACGCGAAGGAACCCCTGTGGAGCCACCTGCCCGGCGGGGTTCACGGATCCGCGTGTGAGGCTGCGTCCCATGACCGAGCACCAACGCCGGATGCTCGTCGTCGGACGAGGCAGGAGCGGATGACCCCGGCCATCTGACCCTCGCGGCGGTGACGGCCGTGCGGCGCAGGGTCGGCGGTCCGCCCCGACTCCCGGTTGACCACCGGACCACTCGCCCCGCCCACGCTGCCGGAGTGACGGTGATCACGGACGCCCTCAGGGAAGTGCTGCGTAGGCTTGTGCAGGCGTCGCGGTGCGTCCGGGCAGCGTGTGAAGCACTCCTGCATGTGCCTGACGGCTCATCGGTACGTCGGCAAGTGGTCGGCACGGGTCCTGGAAGACTTGGGGGCCGCTGTCCGGGCATCGACTCGTTGTAAAGTAGGAAAACCGCCCTTGACCTGCAAAAACGCAGGCAGGGAGCCTAGAGTGGGAGTACCTCGATGATGCGCACCATGTTCAAGTCCAAGATCCACCGGGCCACCGTCACCCAGGCCGACCTGCACTACGTCGGTTCCGTGACCGTCGACGCGGACCTCATGGACGCCGCCGACCTCCTGCCCGGCGAGCTCGTCCACATCGTCGACATCGACAACGGCGCCCGGCTCGAGACCTACGTCATCGAGGGCGAGCGAGGCTCCGGCGTCATCGGTATCAACGGCGCGGCCGCGCACCTCGTGCACCCCGGGGACCTGGTCATTCTCATCAGCTACGCCCAGGTCGACGACGCCGAGGCCCGCGCGCTCGTCCCGAGCGTCGTGCACGTCGACGCCGACAACCGCATCGTGGCTCTGGGGACCGACGCGTCGGCGCCGGTGCCGGGCAGCCGTACAGAGCGGAGCCCGCACGCCGTACCCGCGTCGTAGCGGGTCCGCCCACCGTACGAGCAGGACGCGCCATGGCGGCAGAGAACACCTCGGTCGAGATCCGGGACGACCGGGACCACGGCAAGCTGGTGGCCCGCCTGGACGGCATCGTCGCCGGGACGATCGCGTACTTCGCGATGTACCCGGCCCCCCGGAGCGCTCGTCGCCGTACACACCCTCGTCGGGCGGGAGTACGAGGGCCGGGGCATCGCGGGTGCGCCGGCCTGGGAGTTCTAAGCCGTCGCGGCCCGTGAGGGCGTGCCCGTCGTGCCGCTCTGCCCATACGTCGCCACGTGGGCCCGGCGTCACCCCGAGCAGGCGCCCGAACCACCGGAGGAGCTGGTGGAAGGGGCCCGGCGGCAGCTCGGTTCGCACCCCGAACTGCTGTGACCCGGGGCCCCGGCCCGGGGCGGACGTATGGACTCGGCAGGCG
>NZ_KL585443.1:47545-48056 GCF_000721935.1 Streptomyces sp. NRRL WC-3549 | reverse complement strand
GGACTCGGCAGGCGCGGGCAGCCGCACGGAGAGACGGTGGAGACGAGATCCACGCGTACGTTCCGTCGCTGTTGGAGGACGAGATGACCCAGCCGTACCCCGACCCCGTACCGCCCGCGCCGACGCCTCCGCCCGTACCGGGGCCGCCGGCACCGGTCCCCTCGCCGCCGCCCGTACCGCCGGGGCCCGTGCCGCCCGGCCCCGCTCCGGACCCCGTTCCGCAGCCGCCCGGCCCGAACCCCGACCCCGTGCCCGAGCCGGAACCGGAGCCCTCGCCGGCGGGGTGAGCGGCGCGTGAACAGGCGGGGCCGCCGGTGCCCGGGTGAGCCACCCGACGCGGGGGTGCGTGCCCCGGCGGTGGCCCTGCGACCGCCCTGGCCTCCGCCGCGTCACACGGTCGGCCGGAACGCGCCGAGGCCGGTCAGGGCGTCGGCGTGGGCCAGCCCGCTCTCCGCCGCCACCGAGTCCAGCGACTGTCTCTTATACACATCTCTGAGCGGGCTGGCAAGGC
>NZ_KL585443.1:46165-47314 GCF_000721935.1 Streptomyces sp. NRRL WC-3549 | reverse complement strand
TGGTAAAGCCGTACACGGCGGGACGCGGCAGGCTGTTGTAGGCCCAGTGCGTCGAGAAGTAGTACGCACCCGTGTCGTACAGGGCCACGAAGTCACCCTCCCGCAGCTCGGGCAGCTCCCGGGCGTGGGCCACGACGTCCCCGGTGAAGCAGCACGGACCCGCGATGTCCTGGACCATCGGCGGACCACCGCGGGGGCGGCCCTCCCCGTCGAAGGCGCCCACCCGCAGCGGCCAGGCATCGGGCATGAAGACCGTCCTGGTGGCCACCTGCGCCCCCGCGTGGGTGAGCGCGATACGCCGGCCGCCCGCGTCCTTGGTGTACTCCACCCGTGCCCCGATGAAACCGTTCTTGGCCAGCAGGGACCGGCCGAACTCGGTGACCAGCGCGTACCGGCCGTCGAAGAGTCCGGGCGCCGCCGCCCTGAGCACCGCCACGTACTCGGAGAAGGCGGGACGGTCCTCCTCGCCGGTGAAATCGACCGGAAGGCCGCCGCCGATGTCGATGCCCGTGATCCGCCGGGAGCCCACCGCCCCGTTGATCTCCTCGGCCAGCCGGTGCGTCTCGGCGATGCCCTCCGCGATGAGTTCCAGCGGGCAGCCCTGCGACCCCACGTGCGCGTGCAGCCGGGTCAGCCACGGGCGCTCGGCGAAGGCGTGCACGACCTGCTCGCGGACCCCGGGGTCGCGCAGCGGCACCCCGAACTTCGAGGTCGCCGTCGCCGTGCTCATCGCGCCGATGGACCCGCTGCCCACCTGCGGGTTGACCCGCAGCCCGAGGACCGACGCGGATTCCGGTGGGCGCAGCTCGCCGATGCGGTGCAGTTCGCCGAAGTTGTCGGCGTTCACGGCCACCCCGAGCGCCAGCGCCAGCCGGAGTTCGTCCCGGGTCTTCGCGGGGGAGTCGAGCACGATCCGCCCGGGTGCGAACCCCGACTCGACGGCCAGCCGCAGCTCACCGGGGCTCGCCACCTCGCAGCCCATGCCGCACGCGGCGAGCAGCCGCAGTACGGGCACCAGGGAGGCGGCTTTCGCGGCGAAGGTGTGCAGGACGGTCACACCGGGCACCGCGTCGAAGGCGTCCCGCAGAGCGGCGACCGAGCGCCGCACACCCTCCACGTCCAGGAAGCCGGCGACCGGCTGCTCCTCGC
>NZ_KL585443.1:41329-45946 GCF_000721935.1 Streptomyces sp. NRRL WC-3549 | reverse complement strand
CTGCTCCTCGCCGAGCAGCCCGTCCGCCACGGCCTGACGGAGGGCCCCGGCGAACCCGGCGGAGCGCGAAGCCGGGGGAGGGCCCGTGGTCACGGGGGAAGTCGTCGGTGTCATACGGCGAGCGTCGGTGATGGCAGCCCCCCAGGTCTTTGTCGCGAACGACAAGACTGACGGCAATCCTCGGCCGCGCGGCCGAACCGCCCGTGGGTGTCGACGGCGGACCTCAGACATCACCCGTCAGGCGCACGGCCAGTGTGAGCAGCAGCCGGGTGTCCGGGTCGTCGAGGTCGACGCCGTACCGTTCACGGGCCCGGCGCAGCCGGTAGCGCAGCGTGTTCGGATGCAGGACGAGGCGTTCGGCCGCCCGCACGACGTCCCCCGAGGCGTCGAGGTAGGCCCGCAGGGTCGCGACCAGCCGGCCGCCTGCCGCGAGGTCGGTCCGTACGAGGTCGTGCACCGGCCCCGAACCGGACTCCCACAGGGGCCGGACGGCGTCCAGGACCCGCAGCACGTCCGGGCCCGGACCGACGTCGGCGGGACCGGCGTGCCGTACCGGGTCCCGGTCCAGGGCGCGGCGCTCACGCTCACCGAGCACCCGGACGACGAGCGCCGCCTCCTCGCACGACGTGGCGGCCTGGAGCGCCGAAGGGACCACGCGTCCCGCACCGGCACGCACGGCCACGCCACCGGGCAGCGACGGGGCGAGCGAGGCCAGTTCCCGGGCCAGGCCCGGCGCGTCGCGGCCACCCGCCGCACGGACCGGCGTCCCACCGTCCGGCGCCTCCCGGCCCGGTACGCCCCGGCCCTGGTGCCCGGCCACGGGCAGCAGGACGAGCAGCCGTCCGGTCTCCCGCAGGACCAGCGCCCCGGCACGGTAGGAGGCGGCCTGCAAGGCCAGTACGTCCAGCGTTCGCCGCACCGATGCCGATGACGAGGGCGATCCGCCGCACTGTTCCGCGATCACGACGGCACACGGGGCGTCGGGGGCCACGCCCAGGGACCAGGCGTGGGTGCGGGCGTCGCCCTGCGCGTACAGCAGTCCCCGCAGGGCGTCGTCCCGGCGGCGTACCGCTCCGCTCTCGCGCAGCCGGTGCCGGATCAGGTGCGGGGCGGCGGCGTCGGCTGCACGGCGCAGGGCCTCGTCCGCCCGCGGCGAGAGACTGCGGCCGTCGGCCGCGGCCCAGATGGAGCCCAGCACCTCGGAGCCGTTGCGGACGGCGATGACCAGGCGCTCGGGGCTGTCGCCGCCCGCGGGACGCCGGATCACCTCGCGCGAGGTCCACAGCGCCCGCAGGAGCCCGCTGCGGCGCAGCTCGGCGATCCGCGACTCGGGGACCCGGCCTCCCAGGATCGTGGACCTGCGCACGCCGTCGGCCCCGGGCAGCGTCGCCGAGTGGGCCAGCACCCGGAACGCGGTGTCCTCGATGGTGATCGAGCCCCCCGTGGACAGGGCGATGGCGGAGGCGAGCGCGTCCAGGCCGTCGCCGTGCGGGGGTTCCTGCGGCTCGTCGCCCTTCCCGGTACTGGAGAGGAGAAGCGCGGAACGCAGCAGGGAGGCCGTGTCGGCCCAGTCGGTCCATGCCGCACGCGCCAGCAACGCCAGCCCCGACTCGCGGGCCGCCGCCAGTACCTCCGGCGCGGTCTCCGCCCCTTCGGTGTCGCGCAGTACCACGGCACAGGCACCGCGCCGGGCCGCGTCGTGCACGGCCGTGGCCGCCTCCGGCGACGCCGCCGGTGCGCCGACCGCCAGCACCACCCGGCCCTCGGCCTGGCGCCCGGTCCCCTCGCCGTCCGAGTCGGCGAAGACCACCTCGCGGACGGCCGGATCCGCTCCCTCGGGTGCCAGCAGCAGACGGAGGGCGCCCCCGTCGTCGAACGCGAGGATCCGGCGCAGCGTGGCCCCGGACGCGGGCCCCTGCCCGGGCTCACCGTGAGGGCTGTCGGTCACGGCGCCGAGCATACGGGCGTCGCGACGCCCGCCGGGCCGACGAGGGGCCTGTGTGCTCTCAGTCCGCCGTGGTCTCCGAGCGGTCGCCGCCCCACAGCGTGTGGAACGCCCCCTCCCGGTCCGTGCGGCGGTAGGTGTGCGCCCCGAAGTAGTCCCGCTGCCCCTGGGTGAGCGCCGCGGGCAGGCGGTCGGCGCGCAGCGCGTCGTAGTACGAGAGCGCCGCCGCGAACCCCGGGGTGGGCACGCCCTGCCGTACCGCCTGTGCGATCACGGCGCGCCAGTCGTCCTGGGCCACACCGATCTCCTGGGCGAACTCCTTGTCGGAGAGCAGGCTCACCAGGTCCGGCCCGTTGTCGTACGCCGCCCTGATCCGGTCCAGGAACGCCGCCCGGATGATGCAGCCGGCCCGCCAGATCGAGGCGACCGCGCCCAGGTCGATGTCCCAGCCGTACGCCTCGCTGCCGGCCCTGATCTGGTGGAAGCCCTGCGTGTACGACACGATCTTGGACGCGTACAGGGCCTGCTCGACCTGCTCGGCGAAGGTGGCGGCCTCGGTCTCGCCCAGTGGGGCGGCCGAGGGGCCCGGAAGCGCGCGGGCGGCCTCACGCAGGTCCGCGTGGCCGGACAGCGAGCGGGCGAAGACGGCCTCCGCGATCCCCGACACCGGGACCCCCAGGTCGAGCGCGATCTGCACCGTCCAGCGGCCCGTGCCCTTCTGCTCGGCCCGGTCCTGCACCACGTCGACGAAGGGCTTGCCGGTCGCGGCGTCCGTGTGGGCGAGCACCTCGGCCGTGATCTCGATGAGGTAGGAGTCCAGGCGCCCGGTGTTCCAGCCGCGGAAGGTCTCGGCGATCTTCGCGGGGGAGTAGCCGGCGACCCTCCGCAGCAGGTCGTACGCCTCCGCGATGAGCTGCATGTCCGCGTACTCGATGCCGTTGTGCACCATCTTCACGAAGTGGCCGGCCGCGTCCGGGCCGATGTGCGTCGTGCACGGGGTGCCGTCCTTCGCCTTCGCGGCGATCTTCTCCAGCATCGGGCCGAGGGACTCGTACGACTCCTTCGAACCGCCCGGCATGATGCTGGGACCGTTGAGGGCGCCCTCCTCGCCGCCCGAGATGCCCACGCCCACGAAGTGGATGCCGTGCTCGCGCAGCTCCCTCTCACGGCGGCGGGTGTCCTCGAAGTGGGCGTTGCCGCCGTCGATGATGACGTCGCCCTCCTCCAGCAGCGGGGCGAACTCCCTGATGACGGCGTCGGTCGGGTCCCCGGCCTTCACCATGACCACGAGACGCCGGGGGCGCTCCAGGGCGGCGACGAACTCCTCGGGGGTGTGGGCGGCCACGAAGGTCCCCTCGTCGCCGAACTCCTCGACCAGGGCGTCGGTCTTGGCGGTGGTGCGGTTGTGCACGGCCACGGTGAAGCCGTTCCGGGCGAAGTTGCGGGCCAGGTTGCGGCCCATCACCGCGAGTCCTGTGACGCCGATCTGGGCGGTTCCGCTCATGTGTGCGCTCCTGAGGTCCGGTCGGGGGATGCGGACGTGTCGGGGATGTGGTGCGTGGTGCCCTTCGGACGGCTGCCACGCTCTGTCGGTCCTACACCTGTTCCCCTGCACCTTGCTCCACGCCAGGTACCGCGGGGTGTGGTGCCCGGTGGCGGGACGCCTGTCAGGACATCCACGACGCGCGTTCCTCGCGCGGCAGGTCCTCGGCCTCCGGGACCATGTGCATCGCGGCCTCCTCGGCGGACGCCGCGGCACCGTCGATGCCGACGTCCTGGGCGGTGAGCGCGGCCGGCACGTGCCCGTCGCCCCCCTGGGTGAGGCGCCCCGCCCGAGCGGTGCCGACCTCCTCGTCGTAGAGCTCGCCGTCGCCGTCCGCCAGGTCACCCGGGCCGTCGGCCGCCGCCTCGGGGGTGTCGGGCACCTCTCTGGTCAGCCGCTCGTCCAGGGTCTCCCCGGCCTGCTGCTCCGACGCCGTCGTGCCCCGGTCGTCGACCGCCAGCGGCCGCTCGACGGGTGAGTAGCCCCGGTCGAGGAGGTCGTCGATCCCCGAGTCGTCCAGCGTGTCCTCCGCGTCGGGCTGCTCGTCGACATCGGCGGCCTGGTCCGGCTGCTGCGGCTGGTAGACGTCGTCCGCCCACTCGTCGGCGCTCACGCCGGTCCAGGTCGTGCCCTCGGCCCCCGGGTCGGTGTCGGTCATCGCTTGTCCTCTCCGTCCGGCCGGGGTCCGAGCCGCCGCCGGATCGGACGTCCGGTACGTGCGCCCTGTTCGCGGGTCCTGTATGCAATTCCAGAGACAGAGCCGGCTCTGCCGCGATCCGGCCCTGACCGGCTCCCTCCGCACGTCTCGGTGGCGTGTTCGACGTGGTCTCGCGCACGCTGACGACCCATCAGGGCCGGGAGGCGCCCCGATTGTGGCGAGCATTGGCATGGACCTGTTCAACCGAACTGGGCTACAGTCCGGTCACGGCACTCTGAGAGCGCTCTCAGGCTTGGCTCTCTCGGGTGCTTCCTGTTCCACCCCCACGACGCTGGAACAAACAGAAGGGCAACTCCCTTGAGACCAAAGACGATGGTGCGGACCGGTCTGTCCGCACTGCTCATCATCGGCACCTGGGCGACTGCCGGCCTCACCCAGGCAGCCGCGGCGGATCCCGCCACCACGGCCACC
>NZ_KL585443.1:40598-41129 GCF_000721935.1 Streptomyces sp. NRRL WC-3549 | reverse complement strand
CCGAAGCCCCCGCCTCGGCGGGCCTGCTCGCGGCGATGCAGAAGGACCTCGGACTGACGAAGAGCCAGGCCGAAGCCCGGCTCACCGCCGAGAAGGCGGCGGCCGAGCTCCAGGGCACGGCCCGGAAGGCGGCCGGCGCGTCGTTCGGCGGCGCCTGGTTCGACGCCGGCAGCGGCAAGCTGACGGTCGCCGTCACGGACGACGCGAGCGCCCGCTCGGTCCGGGCGACCGGTGCGCAGACCAGGCTGGTCAGCCACACGGCCCGGCAGCTCGACGCGGCCAAGGCCGGGATCGACGCCCTCGCGGCCCCGAGCGGTGTGAGCAGTTGGCACGTCGACCCCCGGGCGAACAGTGTCGTCATCGACGTGGTCGCCTCCCAGCGTGATGACAACGATGTCCGCACCTTCCTGGCCAAGGCGCGTCACACGGGCCCGGTGACCGTACGGCAGACCGACCAGGCCCCGCGGACCTTCGCCGCCGGGACCGTCGGCGGTGACCCGTTCTACACGGGCAACGTGCGCTGCTCCATCG
>NZ_KL585443.1:36764-40349 GCF_000721935.1 Streptomyces sp. NRRL WC-3549 | reverse complement strand
GCGGCGGCGCGGGACAGGAGGTCCGCGGCTGGGACGGTTCCGGCATAGGCAACATCCAGGGCTCGTCCTTCCCCGACAACGACTACGCCTGGGTGAACGTCGGCAGCGGCTGGTGGACGGTCCCCGTCGTCCTCGGCTGGGGCACGGTCTCCGACCAGCTCGTCCGTGGCTCCAACGAGGCCCCGATCGGCGCCTCGATCTGCCGCTCCGGCTCCACCAGCCACTGGCACTGCGGCAACGTCCTGGCCACGAACGAGACCGTCAACTACAGCGAGGGCGCCGTCCACCAGATGACGAAGACCAGCGTCTGCGCCGAACCGGGCGACTCCGGCGGCTCGTTCATCAGCGGCGACCAGGCGCAGGGCGTCACCTCGGGCGGCTGGGGCAACTGCAGCAGCGGTGGTGAGACCTGGCACCAGCCCATCAACGAGATCCTCAACCGTTACGGGCTGACGCTGCACACCGCCTGACGGCGACGCGTCATCCGTCCGGCGCCCCCGTCGGAGCCCTCGTGGCCCGACGGGGACGCATGGTGTCCGGTCCACCGTGGCGGCAGGCGGTTCGCCGAAGCGGTGGGCCGGAGCGTGTCTCAGGTGGCCCCCGGGGCGGCGGCGGCCTTCGCCCGCCGGGCGACGAGGGCGGCCGGGGCGCGCCGTCGGGGCCGAGGCCCCCGGCCGTCGGCCCTCCCCGGCCGTCCACGCACCGGCTGTCGCCCCCCGGCCGTCCGCGCACCGGGCGGCCCGCCGTCGCGGGCCCGCCCGGCCCCGCCGCCCCGGAACGGCGCCCGTCCCGGGGCGACGGGTGGTGGTGCGCTCCTCGAAACGGTCGCCGTCAGGGCGACGCCGAAGAAGCCCGCAGACGCTGGGCCGACGCCCCCGGTGCCGGGGGGACCGCTGATGCGTGGACTCCGCTCGGCCCCGCCGGACGCGCCAGGCCAACGCCCCCACGGCCGCCTGCCGTTCACCACCCCATTGACACGGTCTCCACCGCGGCGCAACACTGACACCGCTTCGGAGAGCGCTCTCCCACCGTTTCCCGGCCCGGTCCGCATCGTCTCCGGGCCCCCTGCGGGCGGTGGCTTCCGCAGTGCGTCACCAGCCCCACTCTCCCCCCACCGCGCATCCGATGTGCGCGGACGCAGAGCGGCATGGAGGTCCGCATGGCCGAAAGAATCAGCAGAAGCACCGTGGTGTCCGCCCTGATCGTCGCCACGTCCCTCGCCCTGGTGTTCCTGGGCTTCACCGCCGTCACCGGCGCCGGAGGAGCCACCGCCGACGCGGCCCCGCGCCCGGGCGCCGAGTCGGCCACCGCGGCGCACGTCATGCAGGGCCACACCATGGCGGGGGCACCCGTGCCCTCGGGTGACGACCCGGACGGTGACGGGTACATACACCGGGGTGCAGCCGTCCACAGAGATCCCGCCGCACCGGTACTTCCACGAGTTCCAGGCGAACTGTTCGGTGACCCACACCGGTTCGGTCGACCCGATCGTCTTCCCCGGTCAGCTGGGCAGGTCACACAACCACACGTTCATGGGCAACGACACCACGGACGAGAACAGCACCACGGCCTCCCTCGGCGCGGGCGGTACCGCGTGCAAGGCGCCGGGTGACCTGTCCGCGTACTGGATGCCGACCCTCTACAACGGTGACCAGGAGGTCCGTCCCGTCGGACCGCAGACCATCTACTACAAGTCGGGCGTGACCGACTACACCAGCGTCCGGCCGTTCCCCAAGGGGCTGCGGTTCGTCGTCGGCGACCCGATGCAGACGTCCGAGGAGTTCCGCGACCACCCCGGCATGGTCGAGGGCTGGGAGTGCGGGGAGAGCTACCACAACGTCGAGATCCCCGCGGCCTGCCCGACGCGCCCCGACGTCCAGCTCAACCTGCGTATGCAGGCGCCCAGTTGCTGGGACGGCATCCACCTGGACACGCCCGACCATCAGTCCCACATGGCGTACCCGGGGGCCCAGGGGGCCAACCAGGACGTCTGCCCGGCCACGCATCCGGTCGCCCTGCCGATGATCGAGTTCAAGATGGCCTGGCCGGTCAACGGCGACTTGTCGCAGGTGAGGCTGGCCAGCGGTACGGGGCACTCCTTCCACTACGACTTCTTCAACGCGTGGGACGACGCCACGCTGGACGCCATGGTCGACCACTGCATCATCGGCGGCCTCCAGTGCGACGCCCGGGGCTACGACGAGAACAACCCGGGCGAGGGTGCCGCCCTGGACGGGAACTACGAGCTGCCCTGACACCGCACCCGTACCTCCCGCGCCGACCCCGGCCCCGCTGCCGGCGTGGGAAGCCCGCGGCGGGCCACGGAAAATCCGTTGCCCGCCGCGGGCTCCTCCTGTGTACGCTTGGTCGCCGCCTGGAGAGCCCAGGCAGCGGCGGGGGATGCGCATGGCGAAGGCCGGACCCACAGCCGGACGCGTCGCGAGCACGGCGGAACCGGCGGACGGTGCCGGCTTCCGCCACGTCGACCCTCCAGGCGCCGGCCCGCGGCTCCGGCGTCGGGGAGACCGGCGTCCACAAGCACACGCAGCACGTGAAGGTCCGAGGGGACCCGCGGACGCGGCCCGCGCCACCGGTGGTGAAGAAGCCCGCCGACCCGGCGGGCAAGGACGCGTCCGTAGCGCCCCACGCCTTCGCCGAGGTCTGCCGGACGTGCGCACGGGAGGCCGGGACCGCACACGGCGACGGCGTGCGTTTGGACCGGTCCGGCGCTCCCGGCGACGGCTCTTCGGCCCTGATGGGCCGTCGAGTCCGCCACGGGACGCCCCGTGCCCACGCCTGCGCGGGCCGGGCCTCACGGACGACGCGGTACGCCTGCCGCCCGGCACCTCGCCCCGCGGCACCGGCCCGCGAGGGCCGGGACGACATCTACGGAGGAACAGCGATGGCTGAGCAGCGCCCCACGAAGGTCCGGGTCGGCACCCTGAAGGTACCGGGTGCCGCCCTCCACCACGAGGCGCGCGGCACGGGCCCCGTCCTCGTGCTCATGCCCGGTGGCAGCGCCGACGCGGGTCTCTACGAGACGCTGGCGGAGGAGCTCGCTGACGCCTGGACCGTGGTCACCTACGACCCGCGCTGCTACTCGCGCAGCCGGCTCGACTCCCCGGTCACCGACCAGCGGGTCGAGGAGCACAGCGACGACGTCTACCGGCTCATCGAAGCGTTCTGCCCGGACGGCGGGCGCGCCTCCGTCTTCGGCACCAGCGCGAGCGCCGTCGTCGCGCTCGACCTGCTGAGCCGGTACCCGGATCGGCTCGACCGGGTGGCGCACGAGCCGCCGGTGGTGGAGGTGCTGCCCGACGCGGTGGCGGCGCGGACCCTGTTCGCCGACGTCCGTGAGACGTTCCGGCGTGAAGGCGCCGAGGCGGCCACGGCCACGATGAGCGCCGGCATCGGAGATCCGGAACCGCCGAGGCCCCAGCAGACCCCCGAGCCCACCGGGCCGCCCCCCGGTCCGGAGGCGCTGCGCAGGATGCGGGACAACTTCCCGGTCTTCGTGGAGCACGTGCTGTGCCCGTTCACCGGATACGTCCCGGACATCGCCGCCCCTGTCTCTTATACACATCT
>NZ_KL585443.1:34831-36560 GCF_000721935.1 Streptomyces sp. NRRL WC-3549 | reverse complement strand
GGACCGGCTGGTGCCCGCCGTGGGTGAGGAGTCCGGCCGGCAGCTGACCGCCCGTCCCGTCCGGGTCCTCGCGGAGCGGCTCGGACGCGAGGCGGTGGCGTTCCCCGGTGGGCATGTCGGCGTCGTCCAACGCCCCGCCGCCTTCGCGGCGATGCTCCGCGGGGTGCTGGGCGGCTGACACGGGCGGGGCCCCGGCGACGGTGGCGGACTACAGGGCCCCCTCGGGCCCCTCGTCCCCGTCACCGTTGGCGCTCAGTTCCTCGGCACGCAGGGCCAGGTCCTGCAGGACGTCGGTGGAACTCACGTCCTGCTCCCCGGAGTCGTGCACCTGGGCGAGGGCGATGAAGGCCAGGGTGAAGGCGCCCACCAGCTGTTCCACGGCGCCACCCACCTCGCGGCCGACCAGGAGGGCCACCTCCTCGACCGAGGCGTCTGCGGAGATGGCGATGTGCGGCATCGTCTCGTTGAGGAGCGTGGTCACGATGCTCCCGCCCGCGTCCGCACCCCCTCCGTCCGCCTCCTGTTCGGCCTGGCGCTGCATCTCCCCGGCCTCCGTGAGGATGCCGATCACTCGCTTGAGGACTTCGCTCTGCTCCATACGGTGAGCATATGCGCCGGGGCCTCCCGTATCCGATCGCGGGAGGGCGGTGTCCCGGCCGGGCGCCGGGGTCCCCGCTCCGGCCCCGGGGGAGACGGTTTAAATCAGGAGGCAATTTAAGCACTGAGAGAAGGGCGCGGGGTGCGGCCCGGCCAGGGTATGTTGCCGGTACGAAGGGAGCATCATGGCTGAGCGCAGCAGAAGGACCGTGCGAGACCTGCGAAGGGGGAACCGGGCAAGGGTCTTGCAACGGTTGTACTTCGACGGGCCGCTGAGCAGGCAGGAGCTGGGTCCCGCGACGGGCCTGAGCTCAGGCTCCATCAGCAACGTCGTCGCGGAACTCGCCGCCGAGGGCCTCCTTCAGGAGGCGGGGATCGTCGACTCCGACGGCGGGCGTCCGCGTACGCTGCTGCGCGTGGCCCCGGACGGCGGGCTGTTCGTCGGTATCGACATCGGGGAGACCCGGGTGCGCATCGAGCTCTTCGACCTCTCCCTCACCGAACTCGCCCGCACCGACCGCCTGCTGGCCCAGCACGGCTACGACGTCGAGCGGATCGTCGGCCATGTGCGTACCGGCGTGTCGGACGTCCTGCGCGACGCGGGCGCCGACCCCGCACGCCTGCTCGGGATCGGGATCGGCGTTCCCGGCATCATCGAGCGGGACGTTCCGGAGGCCGCGGGAGGACCGGGCGCCGTCGTGCACGGCCCGACCATCGGCTGGAGTGCCGTCCCCTTCGAACGGCTGCTCCGGGCCGCCGTGGACGTACCGCCGGAGGTGCCGTTCTTCATCGACAACGGCGCCCGGACCCTCGGCCAGGCCGAGATGTGGTTCGGCGGAGGCAGAGGGGCCCAGTCCGCCGCCGTGGCACTGATCGGCTCGGGCGTCGGCGCCAGCGTGAACCGGGGCGACGTGCTCGACCAGGACCTCTCCGACGCGGCCCTGGAATGGGGGCACACCACCGTGCAGTTGCGCGGGCGACGCTGCCGGTGCGGGTCCATCGGGTGCCTGGAGGCCTACGCCGGAGCCGAGGCCATGCGGGAGCGGTGGCACGAGGCGGGGGGGCCGCTGCCCGAGGACACCGACGACGAGACGGCCCTCGCCGCGCTCCTGGAAGCCGCCCGCCCCGGCCC
>NZ_KL585443.1:34300-34653 GCF_000721935.1 Streptomyces sp. NRRL WC-3549 | reverse complement strand
CACGGCCCCGAAGGCCCCGCCCCGGACCCGGTGGCCGCCGCGATCCTGGACGAGACGGCCGAATGCCTGGGGGCCGCCCTGGCCGACCTCATCAACCTCTTCCTGCCCGCCCGGATCCTGCTCGGCGGTTGGGCCGGGCTGCTGATCGGTCCCCACCTGCTCCCGGAGATCCGGCGGTACGCCCAGGAGTACGCCCTCGGACACGCGGCGGCCCGCACCACGATCGACCTCGGACATCTGGGACCGGACGCGGTGACGGTCGGCGCCGCGACGCTGCCCCTCTCGGACTTCCTGGCCCGCGGCGGCACCCGGCCCGCGCCGGATCCGGCCCGCGGTACCGCCCCCGGCCCGGG
>NZ_KL585443.1:25652-34073 GCF_000721935.1 Streptomyces sp. NRRL WC-3549 | reverse complement strand
CCGCGCCGCGACCGGATGAGCGGGAACGGCATACCCGCCCGGTGCCCCGCGGCCGGACCCCCTACGCCGACGCCCGTACCACCAGGGTCGGCTCGAAGATCACGGACGTCGCGGGCCGTTCCGGCTCCGTGAGCGGCGGCCGGCACGCCGCGGCGGCCCCGCTGTCGTCGAACCCGACCACGGCGACGTCCTCCGGGACCTTCTTGCCGTGGTCCCGCAGCACATGGCAGGCGCCCGTCGCCATCAGGTCGTTCCCCGCGAACACCCCGTCCAGACCGGGGTGGCCGGCCAGCAGTTGCTCCATCGCCGCCTCACCGCTCTCCTGGGTGAACCCGCCCTCGGCGACGGGGATGTACGGATGGCCGTGCCGGGCCATCGTCTCCTGGAACCCGGCGAGCCGGTCCTGCCCCGCCGCCACGTCCAGCGGCCCGCTGATCGTGGCGATCCGCCGGCATCCGCGGGCGAGCAGGTGCTCCGCAGCCAGCCGGGCACCGTCCCGGTGCGCCAGATCGACGTAGCTGATGCGGGTCGGCCGGGCGGGGCGCGCGTACAGTACGGCCGGCAGCCCGGCCTCCGCGACGAGTCCGGGCAAGGGGTCCTCCGCGTGGGTCGACACGATCAGGGCCCCGTCGGCACTGCCCTGGCGTAGGTAGGAGACCACTTCGTCCCGGGCCCACGAGGTCTCGGCGCACATCAGGACCGGGTGGATCCCGCGCGGCCGCAGGTGGTCGACGACCCCCGTCACCACCCGGCCGAAGAACGGGTCCGCGAACACGCGCGCGGTGAACGACCCCTCGCCGCCCCGCCCCGTCTCCTCGCCGGCCCCCTCCGGGGCGCCGCCCCCGCACGGTGCCGCGCCCTTCCCGGCCGCCGGCTCGGCCCCGGCACCCGACACCACGAGCGCCACGGCGTCCGTGCGGCGGGTGACCAGCGAGCGGGCCGCCTGGTTGGGCGTGTAGCCGGTGACGGAGACGGCCTGCCGTACGGTCTCCTGGATCGCCGGATCCACGTTGCGCACCCCGTTGATGACCCGCGAGACGGTGGCGCGGGAGACACCGGCGGCGCGCGCCACGTCCTCCAGGGTGGGAGCCGCACCGGTCGATCGCAGAGCATCCGTCATGAGGGCATTTATAGCACCGAGGAGGAGCGGCGGAGAGCGCTCTCCCTAGTCTTCTCCCCGGTCCTCTCGCGGTTGCCCGCCCGGGTGCGCTCCCACCGCTCTCACCGGTGCGGCCGGTTCTCGCCCGGCGCCCCGGCACGCCGCGTTCCACCGCGCGTGCGCCGGGGCGCGCGCCCCCAGGCGCGGCCGCTCCCTTGTCATCGCCCTTCGCGTGCCCATAAGTTGGCCGCTTGCGACGTGTTCTACTGCCTGTGGGGGAGCCAAGTCATGGCCGCGAACGGACGGCACCGCAGATACCAGCCCAGCCGGATCAACCGCGCCTCGCTCACTTTGACGGCGGGGGGCGCCGGCCTGGCGCTCCCGCTGCTCACGGCAGCCTCCGCCGGGGCCGCATCGGCCGACGTGTGGGAGAAGGTCGCCGCCTGCGAGTCGACCGGCAACTGGCACATCAACACCGGTAACGGTTACTACGGCGGCCTTCAGTTCACCCGGTCGACCTGGGCGGCGTACGGCGGGACCGTGTACGCGGCACGGGCCGATCTGGCCACGAAGGACCAGCAGATGGCCATCGCCGAGAAGGTGCTGGACGGGCAGGGGCCGGGTGCCTGGCCGGCCTGCTCGGTTCGGGCCGGCCTGACACGGGGCGGCGACGCGCCCGACATCGTCCCGCAGACACAGCGCACCAGGCCTGTGGACGGCGCGAAGACGGCCTCGGCGAAGTCCGCGGCCCCGAAGGCGGCGACATCCGCCCCAGGGACCGCGAAGCCCGCTCAGAAGAAGGCCGAGGCCGCCTCCCCGACCTCCGTGCCGGGCGCGCGCGACTCCTACACGGTGGCCCGCGGTGACTCGCTCTCCGGCATAGCGTCCACCGAGCGGGTCAAGGGTGGCTGGGAGCGTCTGTACGCCGCCAACCGCACGGTGGTGGGATCCGACCCCGACCTCATCCTCCCGGGGCAGCGCCTCACCCTGGACGTGACCGGTGCGCCCCAGCGGCAGGCCACCCGGAAGTCCACCGAGAAGCCCACCCAGAAGTCCGCCCCCAAGCCGGCCCAGCAGAAGGCCCCGAAGCAGGCGGCCCCGAAACAAGTCGCCCCGAAGCAGGCGGCCCCGAAGCAGGCCGCCCCCGGGAAGGCCGCCGCCAAGCCGCGCACCGGACTCACCGCGCCCGTCTCCGCCCGCACCGGAACCCCGTACCACCAGTCCGGATCCTGGGCGAGCGGATACCACACGGGCGTCGACTTCCCCGTGCCCACCGGCACGTCGGTGAAGGCCGTGGCCTCCGGCAAGGTCGTCTCGGCCGGCTGGGCCGGTGCGTACGGCTACGAGATCGTCATCCGGCACGCCGACGGCAAGTACAGCCAGTACGCGCACCTGTCCTCGCTCCACGTCCGCGCGGGGCAGCAGGTCGGAGGCGGCCAGCGGATCGCGCGCTCGGGAACCACGGGCAACAGCACCGGCCCGCACCTCCACTTCGAGATCCGCACCGGTCCCGGCTACGGCTCCGACATCGACCCGCTGGCCTATCTGCGGGCAGGCGGCGTCAGCGTCTGATCAGTCCGCCGGGCGCCGGCCCGGCGGACACCGTGCCGAAGTCCACCCGGCCGCCGCCGCGTTCCCTCGGCACCGTCAGCGGGAAAGAGGGTGCCGGGATCGAGGCGGACGGTCCCGCCACCGGAGAGACGACCGGTGTCGTCGGCCCCGGCAGCACGACCACGCCCGCCACCTCGCGCTCGGCGCCGGCGGGGCCCCCCGCCTCCAGCGGCTCCCCGGCGTCCAGCGGATCAGAGGCGCGGTGGTGCCCCACCCGCTCCCGGGTCAGCAGGACCAGCCCGGCGGCCGCCAGCGCACCGCAGCCCAGTGCGACCGTCGCGCCGGTCACCCCGAAGCGGAACTGCTCGCCGAAGAAGGCGATGCCCACCGCGGCGGCCACCACCGGATTGACGACGGTGACCGTGGCGAGCGGCGCGGTCAGCCCGGCGCCGCGGTAGGCGGCCTGGGAGAGCAGCAGCCCCGCGGTCGCCAGACCCGCGATGACCAGCAGCGTCGGCAGTCCCGAGCCCACCGCGCCGGCCGTCCATTCCATGGCCACGGTCTTGGTGAACACCGAGGCCATACCGAACGCGACCCCGGCACCCGCGGCCAGCACCATGCTGCGGGGCATCGCCCGGCGCACGCCCGTGGCGAGCAGGAGCAGTGCCGCCACCGCGCCGAAGGAACCTATGACCAGCGCGAATCTGTCCGGCCCGGACAGGGCGTGCGAACCGGCGCCGCCCGTCAGGGCCAGCAGACCGGCCAGGCCCGCTGTGGCCATCAGGGCACCGCGCCAGGCCGTGCGCCCCGCGCCGCGGCCGACGAACAGGGCCGCCATCGGCAGCACGAAGACGATGGTCAGGGCGCCGAGCGGCTGTACGAGGCTGAGCGGGCCGTACGCGAGTGCCACCACATGCAGCAGCGCCCCCGCCCCGTTGAGCGCCACAGCCACCCACCACACACCGTTGCGCAGCGGTGCGAAGGCACGTCGGTCACCGGTGGCGGCCACCCGCTCCTGGACGATCGCCCCGGCCGCATAGGCGACCGCGGAGACCAGCGACAACAGCACCGACAGCGCAAGGGAGCTCATGTACACCACGATGTCCCGTCCGAGCAGCCGTGTCGTCGTCCCTGAGACGGCATTTCCGTGTACGCGTACTGCTCCGGTAGTACGTCCACCGTTTCCACGTCCTTGTCCCGACGGTAGTCCTTCCCGCCCCCGCGCTCAGCACGGGCGGGCCCCCGCCTCGGCGGCGTACCGGGGAGCGCCCGGGTACACGACGGCCGGACTGTCCGGGGCGGGCGCCGTGAGGTTTCTTCAGCTGCTGAGCTCGAACTCCGCACGGATGCGCTTGCCCACCGGCACGCGCTCCGCCGTCACCCGGTCGCAGAGGGCGACCACGATCTCCATGCCGTGACCGCCCAGGCGCGACGGGTCGGGGGAGTAGAGGACCGGGAGCGCCGTGCTGCTGTCGTAGACCGTGACGCTGATGCGCTGGGCGTTGCCCTCCAGCTCCAGCATGTACGGGCCGTGGCTGTAGCGGTCCGCGTTGGTGACGAGCTCGCTCACCGCCAGCATCAGATCACTGCGGGTGTGTTCCCCGATGACCGCCAGCCACTCCGCCACGAGTCGCGTCAGGAAACGGTCGGCCAGGGCACGAGCCTGTGCGATGCATCCGGGCTCACCGGCGAAGACCTCGGCGGTGAGCAGAACATCCGTGGACGGCGCCCCCGCGCAGGGGGCGTCCGGCCGTGAGGTGGCCTGTTCGTTCATGTGCTCCAGCCAAGGCGCCGCAGGGTGAGGTCTCGCGACCTCTTTCTCGCCGTTCGTCTACCCGCGTCGAGAGATCCCACTCCGGGGGACCTCCAAGATCTTACGCACGGCCGGGCAGCCGGACCACACTCACGAAGAAGTCGTCGATCTGGCGCACCGCGCCGATGAACTGCTCCAGGTCGACCGGCTTGGTGACATAGGCGTTGGCGTGCAGCTTGTAGCTGCGCAGGATGTCCTCCTCGGCGGAGGACGTGGTGAGGACCACCACGGGGATCAGAGCCAGTTCCGGATCCGTCTTGATCTTCTCCAGCACCTGCCGGCCGTCGTATTTCGGCAGGTTGAGGTCGAGAAGGACCAGATCCGGCCGCGGCGCGTCGCCGTACTCGCCCTGACGGTAGAGGAAGTCCAGCGCCTCCTGGCCGTCGCGCACCACGTGCAGCGTGTTCCGGATCTTGTTGTCCTCGAACGCCTCGCGGGTCATCAGCTCGTCGCCCGGGTCGTCCTCGACGAGCAGGACCTCGATGGGCTGTACCGGATCGTTCACGGGGTGTCTCCCGACTGGGGGGTGAGCAGGACGGGCGAGAGCAGCTCGGCCGTGGTGTGGGTGGGCGCATCGGGAAGGACGGGCAGGGTGAAGTGGATCATCGTACCCTCCTCCGGCTCCGGGTCCAGCCAGATCCGGCCACCGTGGAACTCGATGATCTTCCGGCAGAGGGAGAGGCCGATGCCCGTTCCCTCGTACTCGTCGCGTGCGTGCAGACGCTGGAAGATGACGAACACCTTGTCCGAGAACTCCGGGGCGATGCCGATCCCGTTGTCGGCGACCGTGAGATGCCAGTCGTCGCCCTCCCGCACGCAGTCGACGGTGATCCGGCACGGTACGTCGGGACGGCGGAACTTGATCGCGTTGCCGATCAGGTTCTGCCAGACCATCGTCAGCGTGGTGGCGTCGCCGAGCAGCCGGGGGAGCGGTGCCTCACGTACGACGGTGGCCCCCGCGTCCTCGACGGCCAGGGCGAGATTGCCCAGGGCCCGGTCCAGGGAGCGGTCGAGGTCCACCGGCTTCCAGCTCTCGTGGACCCGTCCCACCCGGGAGAAGGTCAGCAGATCGTTGATGAGCACCTGCATCCGCTTGGCGCCGTCCACCGCGAAGGCGATGTACTGCTTGCCGCGGTCGTCCAGTTCCGTGCCGTAACGCTTCTCCAGCAGCTGGCAGAAGGATGCCACCTTGCGCAGCGGCTCCTGGAGGTCATGGGAGGCGACGTACGCGAACTGCTCCAGCTCCGAGTTGGACCGGCGCAACTCCCCGGTCTGCTCGGCCAGCAGGGTCTCCCGCTCCTGGGCCTCCGCGAGCTCTGCCACCAGCCTGCGGCGCATGTCCTCGACGGCCGCCGCCACCGCCCTGACGTCCGAGGGGCCCCGCACCTCGATCCGGTTCCCGACCGCGCCCGAGCGCACCGAACGGGAGGCGGTGGTCAGGGCGCTCAACGGCCGGCCCACCATCCGGTGGAGCAGCAGGCTGAGCGCGACGACGGCCAGCACCGCACCCGCCACCAGGGTCCACAGCACCCGGTCGCGGGTGGCGCGGGCCCGGTCGAGCTCGTCGCGGGCCTGGTCGCGGGCGGTGTCCAGGTGGCTCTGCAGCGTGGAGTTCAGCTGCCGCAGCCCGTCGAACTCCGTCTTGCTGCGGAGGATCGGCGTCGAGGACTCACGGGCCGGCCCGTCCTTGTCCACCGAGGCGATCAGCGGTTCGGCACGCTGGGTACGCCACCGCTCGGCGGCCTCCTGGATCCGGTCGAGGTCGCCGGCGAGCGGCTGCTCGTCGCCGATCAGCTCGCGCACCCGGCCGAGCGTACGGCTCCAGGAACGACGCGTCCCCGGTGAGCGCGTACCCGCGTACTCCGGTCTCCTGGTCGAGCAGTGAGGACTCCAGCTGGTACGACGCGGCGCGGGCGGGCTGGATGCGGTCCACCAGCTCCGTGGTCCGGTCGGACATGCGGGACAGGACGACGCCGCCCACGACGACGCAGCCGCAGACCACCAGCACGAAGCCGGCCAGGATGAGATGGACCCAGTTCTGCACCGACAGCCGGGCCGTGAGGCCGGGACGCGGGGCGGCGCCCTCACCGTCCGCCGGGGCGCTCACGACTCCGCCCGCCAGCCCAGGTGCAGGACGGCGACGTCGTCGGCCAGGCCCCCGTACGGCGAGGCACTCTCGGTCGCCTCGGCGACCAGCGTGTCGATGAACGCGCGGGCGTCCAGGGATCCGTGCCGTGCGGCCATGGCCAGTAGTCCTTCCTCACCCAGCCGGGTCTGCGGTCCGGTACGGCCCTCGAACAGGCCGTCGGTGAACAGGACGAGTTCGCTGTCCGGGAAGAGTTCCAGCTCCGTCAGCGACCAGCGGCCCACCCCGGGCAGCAGCCCCAGGGCCATGCCCGTGTCGGGCTCCACCCAGCTGACGTCCGTACCGCGCCGGAGCAGCATCCCCGGGTGCCCGGCCCGCACGACCCGGACCCGGTCCCGCTCCGGCGGGAAGACGAGGGAGGTCACGGTGGCGAAGACATGGGGGTCGGACCGCTCGGCGACGAGTATCTCCTCCAGCAGACCGATCTTCTCCAGCTGGGACACGCCGGTCAGCACCGCGGTCCGCCAGGCGACCCGCAGGCAGACGCCCAGCGCCGCCTCCGCCGCGCCGTGCCCGGACACGTCGCCGATCACCGCGTGCACCGCGCCGTCCGCGGTCTGCACGACGTCGTAGAAGTCGCCGCTCAGCAGTCCGTGGGCCCGGCCGGCCTCGTAGCGCGCGGCGACGGCGAAGCCGTCGTCGTGCAGCAGCGGGATGGGCAGCAGCGCGCGTTCCAGGCGGGCGTTCTCCTGAGCGATCAGCTGGCTCGTCCGGATCGCGGAGGCCACCCGCTCGGCGTTCTTGCGCTGGAGGGCGTACCGGACCGCGCGCCCCAGTGCCTCGGGGTCGATCCGGTCCTTCACCAGGTAGTCCTGGGCACCGTGCGCCACCGCGGACAGGCCGGTCTCCGCCTCGGCCAGGCCGGTCAGCACGACGACGGCGGCGTCCGGTGCCGACTCGACGAGCTGGCGGACGGCGTCCAGGCCGTGCACGTCGGGCAGGTGCAGATCCAGCAGGACGCACACGGGAGTGACGGCCGTGCGCAGGAACCGCCGCGCCTCCGCCAGCGTCTTGCACCACGTGAGGCTGGAGTCCAGCTCGCTGTCGGCCAGCATCTCCTCGACGAGCAGGGCGTCGCCCGAGTCGTCCTCGACCAGGAGAATGGCCGCACCGAGGTCCCACACGGAGGAATCGGCGACGGCGGAACCCGCCTGCTGCGCCGGAATCCCGGTGGGCCCCATCAGACGCGCGGACGCGCCCAACGGCAGCTCGATCACGCTCGATCCCCTTTGACGGACGGACGGACGGCACGGGGAGGCCCCGCGCCGTTTCGCCTGGAAGCATATGTGAATGATGCCCGGCTGAACGCCGGGCATCAGGTTTCCGGGACGTGAGCTTCTTCGCTCAGGCCTCGACGCACATTCCCGTGCGCAGCCGCTGTACGATCCTGCTGAGCAGGCGTGATACGTGCATCTGGGAGACACCGAGCTCCGCGCCGATCTGGGCCTGTGTCATCTCCTGGCCGAAGCGCATCCGGACGATGGTCCGCTCACGGTCGTCCAGCTGCCGCAGCAGCGGAGCCAGCGCGTGGAGGTTCTCGACGCTCTCCATACCCGGGTCCTCCTCACCGAGCAGATCCGCGTACGCCCGCTGCTCGCTGCCCGACTCGCTGTCGGCGCTCGGGGTGTCCAGCGAGCCCGCCGAGTACCCGTTGGCGGCGACCAGGCCCTCGATGATCTCCTCCTCGGGCAGATCCAGGTGCGTGGCGAGCTCGGCGACCGTCGGGTCGCGGTCGAGCTGCGCGGACAGGGTCTCCTTCGCCTTCGCGAGCTCCACCCGCAGCTCCTGGAGCCGGCGCGGCACATGGACGGA
>NZ_KL585443.1:17888-25472 GCF_000721935.1 Streptomyces sp. NRRL WC-3549 | reverse complement strand
TTCGCGAGCTCCACCCGCAGCTCCTGGAGCCGGCGCGGCACATGGACGGACCAGGTGGTGTCACGGAAGAAGCGCTTGATCTCACCGACGATGTAGGGGACGGCGAAGGTCGCGAACTCGACCTCGCGCGTCAGGTCGAACCGGTCGATCGCCTTGATCAGACCGATCGTGCCGACCTGGACGATGTCCTCGGTGTCGTCCCCGCCGCGGTTGCGGAACCGCGAGGCGGCGAAGCGCACCAGTGAGAGATTCATCTCGATGAGGGTGTTGCGCGCGTACTGGTACTCGTGGGTGCCCTCTTCGAGGGTCTGGAGCCGGTCGAAGAAGTGCTTCGACAGCGCCCGGGCGTCCTGCGGGGCGACCTTCCCGGCGTCCTCGATCCACGGAAGGGCGGCCTCGTGGGAACCCGCGTCCGCCCCGTCGCACCGCGGTACCGCCGTGCCGATCGCTTCGGTGGTCCGCACTGACATGGCCGTCATGGTGTCACCCTCCCTGGATCCGGTGTATCGACCGGCACCTTCCCCGGCTCGCGGAAGTCATGCCCACCGAAGTCAAGGTGTTCTTCTCCCGGTGGAATCCGCCGGGAGAAGACTCCCTCGATCGGCCAACAGAAGTAATGCTTCGTCATATTTCGTGTTGATTTGTCCGATGAGGTCGGCGAGAGATGTGTGAGTCAGGCCTCATTCAGGGCACCTGTGGATTTTCCGGAGAGCCTGAGGAGGCCCCATGAGCGGCACCGGCACGACGGACGGGCGGACCGTCACGACCAGGATCCCGGCGCGCCTGGACCGGCTGCCCTGGTCGCGGTGGCACTGGATGATCGTGATCGGCCTCGGCACGGTGTGGATCCTGGACGGCCTGGAAGTCACGGTCGTCGGCAACATCGCCAGCCGGCTCTCCGAGGACGGCAGCGGACTGCCCATCACCGACGCCCAGGTCACCGGCATCGCCGCCGCCCTGTACGTGGCGGGTGCCTGCTCGGGCGCGCTGGTCTTCGGCTGGCTCACCGACCGCTTCGGCCGCAAGAAACTCTTCCTCATCACCCTCGCCGTCTACCTGGCGGCCACCGCGCTCACCGCCGTCTCGTTCTCGGCCTGGTGGTTCTTCCTCTTCCGCTTCTTCACGGGCTTCGGCATCGGCGGGGAGTACGCGGCGATCAACTCGGCCATCGACGAGCTGATCCCCAGCAAGTACCGGGGCCGCGTCGACCTCATCATCAACGGCAGCTTCTGGCTCGGCGCGATGGCCGGCTCACTGCTCTCCGTGCTCGCCCTGAACACCGACATCTTCCCCAAGGACATCGGCTGGCGGCTCACCTTCGCGCTGGGCGTGGTCCTCGGACTCGTCATCATGCTGGTGCGCCGCCACGTCCCGGAGAGTCCGCGCTGGATGTTCATCCACGGCCACGACCGGGCCGCGGAGGAACTGGTCGAAGGGGTGGAGCAGGAGGTCGAGAAGGAGACCGGCCGCGCCCTGCCGCCCGCCGAGCAGGAGATCACCGTGCGGCAGCGCCGCAGCATCGGCTTCGGCCTGATCGCCCGCACGGTCTTCCGCTCCTACCCCAAGCGTGCCGTGCTCGGCCTGGCCCTCTTCATCGGCCAGGCCTTCCTCTACAACGCCGTCACCTTCGGTTTCGGTTCGATCCTGGTGAAGTTCTTCGACGTCTCCAGCGGTGCCACCGGCTACTACTTCGCCGTCATCGCCTTCTGCAACTTCCTGGGGCCCCTCTCCCTGGGCAGGCTCTTCGACACGGTGGGCCGCAAACCGATGATCTCCGGCACCTACATCCTCTCCGGCGTGCTGCTCTTCGGCACCGCCGCGCTGTTCGGCGCGGGGACGCTGACCGCCGTCACCATGACCGGGTGCTGGTGCGTGGTCCTGTTCTTCGCCTCCGCCGGTGCCAGTTCCGCGTACCTGACCGTCAGCGAGGTCTTCCCCATGGAGACGAGGGCCATGGCCATCGCCTTCTTCTACGCCGTCGGCACCGCGGCCGGAGGCATCACCGGCCCGCTGATCTTCGCGGACCTCACCCAGAGCGGCGTCGTCGGCGACACCGTCCTGGCGTTCTGCATCGGCGCCTCCCTGATGGTGGCGGGCGGACTGGTCGCCCTCTTCTTCGCGGTCGCGGCCGAACGGCAGCCCCTGGAGGACATCGCCGCGCCGCTCTCCGCGCGGCAGGAGAACGCCTGACGGCCCGAACAGGGCCGCGTGCGACTCATGGCAGACTTGACCGGGGCATTCCGGCCCGTGCGCGCCTGCCCTCGCCGGCTCCCGGCCGGACTCCTGCCCACCGAAGCCCGACAAGCGGCACGAGTGACGAGTGACAGAGGAACGGCCATGACGGTGACGAAGGACAGCCCGGAGCTCGCTCCCGGTACCGACGGGTTCGGTCCAGGCATCGACCCCGAGCGGCTGGCCGTCTGCCTGAGCGTGCTCGACGAGCTGGACACCATCGAGGTCGACCACCCCGACGCCATCGCCGTGCGGCGGGCCACCGCGGGGATCTACCGCACGGTCAAGCAGCGCCGCCGCCAGGAGCGCCGTGCCGCGAAGACCGCGCACGACAAGGCCGTCACGGAGGCCACCGCGACCGGCTCCGCCGAGCGCATCGACGACGAGACGCAGGGCGTGCTCCCCTCCTCCTCGGCGACCGCCGAGATCGCCGGCATCCTCCAGCGCCCCAGGTCCTGCTACATCTGCAAGACCCGGTACGTCGAGGTGGACGCCTTCTACCACCAGCTCTGCCAGCCGTGCGCCCAGGAGAACCGGTCCCGGCGCGACGCCCGTACCGACCTCACAGGCCGCCGGGCCCTGCTCACCGGTGGCCGGGCCAAGATCGGCATGTACATCGCCCTGCGACTGCTCCGCGACGGCGCGCACACCACCATCACCACCCGCTTCCCCAACGACGCGATCCGCCGCTTCAAGGCGATGCCGGACAGCGGCGAGTGGATCCACCGGCTGAAGGTCGTCGGCATCGACCTCCGCGACCCCGCGCAGGTCGTCGCGCTCGCCGACTCGGTCGCAGCCGAGGGACCGCTGGACATCCTGATCAACAACGCCGCGCAGACGGTGCGCCGCTCCCCGCAGGCCTACAGAGAGCTGGTGCACGCGGAGTCCGCCCCGCTGCCGGCCGGTGAGCTGCCCGAGGCCCAGGTGATCGGCACCTTCAACAGCGGAACCGTCGACCGGGTCGCCGCCATCCCGGCGGCCCGCACGGAGGGCCAGGGGCTGACGGCGGGCGACGTCACCGGCCTCGCCCTGGTCACCGGATCCGCCTCGCCGGCCCGCATCGCCGCCGGCACCGCGATCGACGCGGGCGGCCTCGTGCCCGACCTGCACGACACCAACAGCTGGATCCAGACCGTCGAGGAGGTCGAGCCGATCGAGCTCCTCGAAGTCCAGCTCTGCAACTCCACGGCCCCCTTCATCCTCATCAGCCGGCTCCGTCCGGCGATGGCGGCGACGGCCGCCGAGCGTGCCTACGTCGTGAACGTCTCCGCGATGGAGGGTGTCTTCGGCCGCGGCTACAAGGGGGCGGGCCACCCGCACACCAACATGGCCAAGGCCGCGCTGAACATGCTGACCCGCACCAGCGCCCAGGAGATGTTCGAGAAGGACCGCATCCTGATGACGGCCGTCGACACCGGCTGGATCACCGACGAGCGGCCCCACCCCGACAAGATGCGCCTCGCCGAGGAGGGCTTCCACGCCCCCCTCGACCTGGTCGACGGTGCCGCCCGGGTCTATGACCCGATCGTGCGCGGCGAGGCGGGCGAGGACCTGTACGGCTGCTTCCTGAAGGACTACGCGCCCGGGAACTGGTGACCCGCGAGACGCACGGCGGCGCGCCCCGGACTCCGGGCGCGCCGCCCCTTTCCCTCGCGCCCGTCGGAGGCCGCCCGTTGGCCGAAAGTGACCCGGGCCACACGTTCTGTCGAGCGCGAGGCCGCTCATTTGGTTACGCTGGAGCGAACGGACGCCACCAAGGAATCCACGAAACTTCCTAGGGCCGTCCTGGGACAGGTCTTCAAGCAGACCGCCGTCCCCGCCCCGTAACGGCGCCACCGCGACCGAACTGTTTCTGCCCCTGCCCCGCCGAGGGCGGTCGACACGGTTCTCACAGCCGCAGCGTCGCCACCGCCCCGGGGCTACGCGACACAAAGGAGTCCGCGGTGACACCTGAAATGACCCAGAGCGAGCAGCACCCCGCCGCCCATCCCGGAGAGCGGTCCGCCCGGCCCGAGAAGCTCCGCAACATCGAGGTCTGGGCCCGGTCCGCCCCCATCAGACTGGCCGGCTACGAGGACGACCTCGCCGAGCCGCACATCCTGCCAGGCATCGACTGACCGCTGGCCGCCGAGGCGGCGACACAACGAGGACCGGGCCCCCCTTACGCGGGGCCCGGTCCTCGTCGTGTCACGGCTGCCCGGGAGGGCGCAGCGGCACCGGCCGTGCCACCGGCCGCATGAAGTCCCGTACGTACGTCCGGCGCCACCAGCAGCCGGTCGTCCGCAGTGCGTGCCGATCGGTGAACTCGTAGCGGAAGAGCCTGGCCCGGACATGGGCGGGAGGACCGTCCGGGAACGGGTTGTGGCGCAGCAGCCGCAGGGTGTCCCGGTCGCCCCGCAGCAGCCGCTCGACGAAGGGCCCGAACCAGGAGCGCGCGTACGCCGGGGAGAGCGCGGCGAACCACATCATCCAGTCGAGCCGCAGGTGGTACGGCGCGAACTGCCGGGGCAGCCTGCCCGGGTCCCCCGGCTTGCCGCGGAAGCCGTACTCGACAGACCGGGTGCCCTCGTGGATCACCGGCTCGTCCGTGCCCTCCACCACCACCTCCAGGCGCGTCCGGCTGACGCTCCCGAACGCCCCGTAGGTGTTGACCAGGTGCAACGGGTCGAAGGACCGGTTCATCACCTGTCTGCGGGAGACGAGGTTGCGCGCCGGACGGTAGCTGAGCGCCACGACGAGCGCGGTAACGGCGATGACCAGCACCTCGTACCAGACGGGCGGCGCCGCCTGCGCGGGCGGCGGTCCGGCCAGGGGCGTCCAGTCGATCGCGGAGAGCGCGATGACGATCGTCAGCCAGTTCAGCCAGGCGAAGTTGCCCGACAGCACCAGCCAGAGCTGGGTGAGGACCATCAGTCCGGCGGCGACGCCCGCCACCGGCTGCGGGGTGAACAGCAGGAACGGCACCACGAGCTGGGTGACGTGGTTGGCCGCCGCCTCCGCCCGGTGCACCGGTTTCGGCAGATGGTGGAAGAACCAGCTCAGCGGTCCCGGCATCGGCTGGGTCTCATGGTGGAAATCCAGACACGTCAGCCGGCGCCAGCACTCGTCGCCCCGCATCTTGATCATCCCGGCGCCGAACTCCAGCCGGAAGAGCAGCCAGCGCAGCAGCCACAGCACGAGCACCGGCGCTGCCGTGTCCCCGTTGCCGAGGAAGACGGCCAGGAACCCGGTCTCCAGCAGGAGCGACTCCCAGCCGAAGCCGTACCAGACCTGTCCGACCTGGACGATCGACAGGTAGAGCGCCCACGGCACCGCCCACAGCGTCATCGCGGCCCAGAGGGGCAGGTACCCGTCCGCACCCGCGAGGAGGGCGAGCGAGAGCGCGGCGCCCGACCAGGCGACCGCCGCGAAGAACCGGTCGGAGTAGTGGAGCCGGAAGAGGCCGGGAGCCGCTCGCCACGGGGTGCGGCGCAGCAGTTCGGGCACGGGGAGCATGCCCCGTGCGCCGATGAGCGCCCGGAACTGGAGCGCGGCGGAGACGAAGGCGACCAGGTAGACGACGGCGAGGGCCCGCTGGAAGACCAGTCGGCTGAGCCAGTAGCCGTCTGCGGTGAACCACTGCATCGGCTCCAGTATCGGACGGGATCAGCCGCCGGCCAGGCTGCGCCGCAGCGTGTCGCCCAGTCGGCGGGCGTACAGGCGCTGCAGGAGCGGCACCAGGGGGCCGGCGAGCCGGGTGTACCAGGTGGCGGGCCGGGAGAAGGCCGTCACGGTGAACCAGACCGTCCCGTCGTCGGCCAGTTCGACCACGAAGGACTCCTCGCCCCGTTCCGGGTGCCGCTCGGTGGTCCCGTAGGCGAAGCCGGTGCGGGTGGCGTCGTACTCGGCCCAGACGACCTCGCAGTGCGCGGTGACGCGGAGGGGGCCGGCGCCGAGCGACACCGCGACGGCGACCTGGGCGGCGGCCCGCGCGGCGGAGGCGTGCACCCGGGCCCCGGAGGCCCGGTGCATCCGCCACTCGGTGACCGCGGTGGCCGCGGCCTCGAAGTCGGACCGCCCCCGGCCGACGGCCGTCCGGTGGTGCAGGTGGTGGTAGCCCTCGGGCAGCGGCCCCAGTCGGGTGGCTCCGACCTCCGGGTACGTCAGGGTGGTCATGCGGTCCTGCCTTTCGGGACGGTGCGGTCCTGGAGCCGGCGCAGGGCGAGCAGCGAGCAGCAGGCGAAGCCCAGCGCGTTGCCCACTCCGTGCGTGGCCGCCATCCAGGTCAGACCGGGGTGCGGAAGCCCCGTGGCCTCGCCGAGCGCCCAGCTCAGTGCGAGCAGCATGGTCGCGACGAGTACGGCGGCCGAGGTGGTGAGCAGGATCCGTGTGACGCGGTCCGGGCCCGGGCGACGCGCGGTGCGCCGGGACAGTACGGCGACCGCCCACATGCCGGCGGTCAGTACGACGGCCCCGCCCAGCTCGGCCAGGTCTCCGACGAAGTATCCGGCCAGCACCAGCAAGGTGCCCAGCGGGACGCTCCAAGCGGCGAACCGGCCCGTCGCCCCGTCGTCCCCGGCCCGGCAGACCAGGCCCGCGACGAGCGCGGCGGCGAATCCGGCGAAGTGGAAGTGCGGCACGGTGAGCGCCAGGACGCCGAGCCCGAATCCGAACAGCTCGTGCCCCGAGCGCTCGGCGACCAGCGCGAGGGCGGCCACCGACGGGGTGACCAGCGCGGTGAGCAGGGCGATCTCCGCCGGGCGTGCGCTGCGGGTCCGTGCGAGGCGCCTCGGAGCCTGGGCCGCCAGGAGCAGTGCCCCCAGCGCGTAGCAGGCGGCCAGGGCCGTCGCGGCGGCGCCGCGCGGCAGCCAGAGGCACACGGCGCCGGGGATCGCGAACACGGGCCACAGACGGCGCACCCGTGCGAGCGCAGGGTCGGCGACGAGCCCCAGACCGGCCGGGACGACCGCCAGCATCCCCAGCATCACGACGAAACCGACCAGTACCGGCACGACGCCCCCCCGTCACCCAATTGTTTGAACACGTTCAATCGCTGTCGGGTCTGACCTTAGGGCTCTTCTTGAACGCGTTCAATGGTAGATGCTCAGTCGATAAACCAGACAAATGATGGCAGAGTGTCGTTCATGGATGATCGGGTTGCGGGTGCCCTGTCACTCCCGGACGACTGGCCCGCCCACCCGGATCTCAGCCTCGCCCTGAACCGAATGGGCTGCTTCGACTGGGATCTGGACAGGGGGATCATGCACATGGACGAGCCCGCGCTCGAGGTGTTCGACCTGCGGGTGGAGGAGTACGACAACCGCCCCGAGTCGCTCTCCCCGCGGGTCCCCGCCGAGGAGGGGCAGCGGCTCG
>NZ_KL585443.1:15385-17691 GCF_000721935.1 Streptomyces sp. NRRL WC-3549 | reverse complement strand
GAGGAGGGGCAGCGGCTCGACGCCATGGTCTCCGAGGCGCTCAAGAGCGGCCGCGAGAACTACGGCGCCTACTTCCGCAGGAGGCGGCGCGACGGGACGCTGCGCTGGACCCACACCCAGGGCTTCGTCCGCCGGGACGGGGAGGGCCGCCCGCGGCGGATCATCGGCATCGTCCGCGACGCCACCCAGGAACTGGCCGACTCCGACACCCGCCGGACGGTCGACGAGGAGCGGCGCCGCCGTACCAGCCTGGTGCAGAGCACCACGGCGACGCTGGCCCACGCGCGCACCGTCAAGGACGTGACGGACGTGCTGAAGAACTCCCAGGGCCTCGCGCACCTCGGCGCCACCAGTCTGGTCATGGGCCTGCTGGAGGGCTCACGCATCCATCTCGTCGCCGACGGCCCGGAGGGTGCGTACGTCCCGGGCACCCGCTACACGCGGGTGGACGAGCCCTATCCGATGGGCGAGGTGATCCGTACCCTCAAACCCCGCTTCATCGAGAGCGCCGAGGACTTCGCGCTCTCGTACCCGATCCTCTGGCCGGACATCAGCCACCTCGGCATCACCGCGGCCGCCTATCTGCCGCTCATCGCGCAGGCCCGCCCCATCGGCGCGCTGGGCCTGCTCTACGGCGACCGGGAGGGCTTCCCGGGCGACGAGCGGAACCTGCTGGTCGCCCTCGGCAGCTCCATCGCGCAGAGCCTCCAGCGGGCCATGCTCTACGAGCAGGAGCACGATCTCGCCGAAGGGCTCCAGCAGGCGATGCTGCCGCGCCGGATCCCCGAGGTGGCCGGCGCACAGGTCGCCGTCCGGTACCGCTCCGCGCGGCTGGGCCAGGACATCGGCGGCGACTGGTACGACATCATCCCGCTGCCCGGCGGCCGGGTGGGGGCCGTCATCGGGGACGTGCAGGGCCACGACACGCACGCCGCGGCCGTCATGGGACAGCTGCGGATCGTGCTGCGCGCCTACGCCGCCGAGGGGCACCGGCCCGCCACGGTGATGGCGCGGGCCTCCGTCTTCCTCCACGAACTCGACACCGACCGCTTCGCCACCTGCTCCTACGCCGAGGTGGACCCCGTCACCGGGGTGGTCCAGCTGGTCCGGGCCGGCCACGTCGACCCGCTCGTCCGGGACGCCGACGGGAGCTGCCGGAAGCTGGTGTCCGAGGGCGGGCTGCCCCTGGGGCTCTCGGCGGAGTTCGGACAGCTGGACTATCCGGTCAGCACCATCGACCTGGACCCCGGCCAGACCATGGTCCTGTACACCGACGGGCTGGTGGAACTGCCGGGGGCCGACTTCGACCAGGGCATGCGGCTGCTGGAATCGCTGGTGCGCGACGGACCGCAGGACCTCCAGCGGCTCGCCGACCGGCTCTGCGAGGTCGTCGACGAACGCGGCGGCCAGGACGACGTCGCGGTACTGCTGCTGCGCCGCGACTCCGCGCAGGCCCCGCACCCCGGCGGCAGGCTCCAGCAGCACGTCGCCCAGAACGACTCGGAGGCACTGAGCTCCTGCCGCCACATGATCAGGGCGGCGGTGCGGGCCTGGGGGGCCACGGACCGCTCGGACGAGGTGGAACTGGCGGCCGACGAGCTGATCACCAACGCCCTGATGCACACCGACGGCGGCGCCATCGTCACCATCCGGATGCTGACGGGCCCCGAACGGCGCCTCCGGGTCGATGTGGAGGACCGGTCCAGCGCCCTGCCCCGGCGCAGGGACGCGGGGGAGTCGGGTGTCTCGGGCCGCGGACTGATGCTGGTGGAGCTGCTGGCGGACGACTGGGGTGTGGACTCCCGAGGCGGTGGGAAATGCGTGTGGTGCGAATTCGCCGTCACCGAGCGCGGCTGAGCCCCGCCGTCGGCCACCGAACCACCGTCGCGGCGGCGGAACGGAACAAGGCGGCCGGGCTGCTGCGCGGGGCGGTCGCCGCCGTGCCCCGATAGATCGGACAGGCCCCCGCGGGGCCGGGGCGCCGAGGCACCCCCTGGTGGACACATGACGAGAGCTGCCGCCTCGCCCTGACCGTGTGCATACGGCTGGTGAACGCCCTGTTTCGCCTCAGGGCGGCACCGTATCCGGCGCTACGCACTCGGGCCGCGGAGGACCACGAGACGGCCCCACGGCTGTTGACGCGGTCCAGTGCTCCGATGAATATTCGTCGAGCGGGGCCTGCACGGTACCGGAGCGACCACCAGGGGGCGGCACGGATGCGGCGGAACAGACTCGGACGCAGCGCGGTCGAGATCACCGAACTCTCCTTCGGCGCGGCGGCCATCGCCAACCTCTTCACCGAGGTC
>NZ_KL585443.1:12546-15137 GCF_000721935.1 Streptomyces sp. NRRL WC-3549 | reverse complement strand
GCCTGGGACGAAGGCGTCCGCTCCTTCGACACCGCCCCCCACTACGGACTCGGTCTGTCCGAGCGCCGGCTCGGCGAAGCCCTGCGCGGCCGGCCCCGCGACGCGTACACCCTCTCCACGAAGGTGGGCCGGCTGCTCGAACCGCTGCCGCCGGGGGCGGTCCAGGCCGACGCCCTGTCCGAGGGGTTCGCCGTGGCGCCCACCCACCGCCGCCGCTGGGACTTCAGCGCCGACGGCATCCGCCGCAGCCTGGAGGAGAGCCTCGGCCGCCTCGGCCTCGACCGGGTCGACACCGTCTATCTGCACGACCCCGACGACCACGAGGAGGCCGCCTTCCGCGAGGGGTACCCGGCCCTGGAGAAGCTGCGGGCCGAGGGCGTGGTCGGCGCGATCGGCGCCGGGATGAACCAGACCGCGATGCTCACCCGCTTCCTGCGCGAGACCGACGTCGACGCCGTGCTGTGCGCCGGGCGCCACACCCTCCTCGACGGCAGCGCCCTCACCGTCCTGCTGCCGGAGGCCGCCGCCCGGGGCCGCGCCGTCGTCGTCGGCGGGGTCTTCAACTCGGGGCTCCTGGCCGATCCGCGCCCCGGCGCCATGTACGACTACGCGAGGGCCCCCGCGCACCTCCTCGACCGGGCCCTGCGCATGGACGCGGTGGCGCGCCGGCACGGCGTCCCGCTGCGCGCCGCGGCCCTGCACTACCCGCTGGGCCACCCGGCCGTCACGGGCGTCCTCCTCGGCGCCCGCTCCCCGGAGGAGGTACGGGACGCGGCCGCCCTGCTCCGTGCGCCGGTCCCCGACGCGCTCTGGGCGGAGTTGCGCGCCGAAGGCCTGCTCGGCACCCCGGACGGGAAGACGGCATGAGCACCGCGGGGCACGTCGACGCCCACCACCACGTGTGGGACCTCGCCGTACGCGACCAGGAGTGGATCACCGGCGAGGAACTCGCCCCGCTCCGCCGCACCTTCACCCTCGCCGACCTGGAACCCGAGGCCCGCGCGGCGGGGATCGGCGCCACCGTCCTCGTCCAGACCGTCGCCGTCGCCGAGGAGACGCCCGAGCTGCTCGCCCTCGCCGACGGCCACGGACTCGTCGCAGGCGTCGTCGGCTGGACCGACCTCACCGCGCCCGGTGTCGCCGGAGCCCTGGCCGCCCTGGCCGACCTGCCCGGCGGCGACCGGCTCGTCGGCATCCGCCACCAGGTCCAGGACGAGCCCGACCCGAAGTGGCTGCTGCGCCCCGACGTGCTCCGCGGCCTGACGGCCGTCGCCGACGCGGGCCTCGTCTACGACCTGGTCGTCCGGCCCCACCAGCTGCCCTCGGCCGTCCGTGCCGCGGCCCTGCTGCCCGGACTCACCTTCGTCCTCGACCACGCCGGCAAACCGCCGATCGCCGAGGGCCGGACGCGGCCGTGGGCCGACGGGCTGCGGGCACTGGCCGCGCTGCCCAACACCGTCTGCAAGCTCTCCGGGCTCGTCACCGAGGCCGACCCGCGGCGCTGGACCGTACAGACCCTGCGCCCCTGGACGGACACCGTGATCGAGGCCTTCGGACCCGGCCGGCTGATGTTCGGCTCGGACTGGCCGGTGTGCCGGCTCGCCGCCCCGTACGCCGGGGTCGTCGACGCGGCACTCGCCCTGACCTCGCACCTGGGCCAGGAGGACCGGCGGTCCGTGTTCGCCGCCACCGCGCGGCGCGTCTACGGTCTGCCGGATCCCGGCGCCTGACGGGTGGGCACTCGCCGGGCCGCTGGGGCAGGCTGGTGGCATGCCCGAACTGCCGGAAGTCGAAGCCCTGCGGGACTTCCTCGGCGACCACCTGGTCGGCAAGGAGATCGCCCGCGTCCTGCCGGTCGCCGTCAGCGTCCTGAAGACGTACGACCCGCCGCTCACCGCCCTGCAGGGCGCCACCGTCACCGCCGTGGACCGCCACGGCAAGTTCCTGGACGTCACGGCCGGCGGACTCCACCTGCTCGTCCACCTGGCGCGGGCCGGGTGGCTGCGGTGGCAGGACAGCGTCCCGGCGGCACCGCCCCGGCCGGGCAAGGGGCCGCTCGCCCTCCGTACCGTCCTCACCGACGGGGAGGGGTTCGACCTGACCGAGACGGGGACCACCAAACGCCTCTCCGTCCACCTCGTGCGCGACCCGGCCGACGTGCCCGGGGTCGCACGCCTGGGGCCGGACCCGCTCGCCGACTCCTTCGACCGGGGCACCTTCGCCCGGCTCCTCGGCGGGCAGCGGCGGCAGGTCAAGGGCGCCCTGCGCGACCAGTCCCTGATCGCCGGAATCGGCAACGCCTACAGCGACGAGATCCTGCACGTCGCCAGGATGTCCCCGTTCAAGCTCACGACGAGCCTGAGCGACGACGACGTCACCCACCTGTACACGGCGACGCGAACCACCCTGAAGGACGCCGTCGAACGGTCCCGGGGCGTCGCCGCCGGACGGCTCAAGGCCGAGAAGAAGAGCGGCATGCGCGTCCACGGCCGCGCGGGAGAGGCCTGCCCCGTGTGCGGCGACACCGTCCTGGAGGTGTCCTTCAGCGACTCCTCCCTCCAGTACCTGTCCCTTATACACATCTCTGATGG
>NZ_KL585443.1:8264-12282 GCF_000721935.1 Streptomyces sp. NRRL WC-3549 | reverse complement strand
GCCGTATGTCCCGTCTGCTGAAGTAGCTCCGCGGCCACCGCCCGGGCTGACCCTCTACACTCCCGCCATGCTGCGCGTACTGGCCGTCGACGACGAAGAACCCGCCCTGGAGGAACTCCTCTACCTGCTGCGCGCCGATCCCCGCATCCGCAGCGCCGAGGGAGCCACCGGGGCCACCGAGGCGCTGCGCCGCATCGGCGGTGCCGTCGACGCCGGACCCGAGGACCCGTCGGCCATCGACGTCGTCTTCCTGGACATCCACATGGCGGGCCTGACGGGGCTGGACGTGGCGCAGCTGCTGGCGGGGTTCGCCGCGCCCCCGCTGATCGTGTTCGTCACCGCCCACGAGGGGTTCGCCGTCCACGCCTTCGACCTCAAGGCCGTCGACTACGTCCTCAAACCGGTCCGCCGCGAACGCCTGGCCGAGGCCGTACGGCGCGTCGCCGAACAGGTCGGCGAACGCTCGGCGCCCGTCCACGACGCGGCGGCCGACCAGATCGCCGTCGAGCTCGGCGGGATCATCCGCTTCGTCCCCGTCGAGGACATCGCGTACGCCGAGGCCCAGGGCGACTACGCCCGGCTGCACACCGCCGCCGGCAGCCACCTCGTCCGCATCCCGCTGACCACCCTGGAGGAACGCTGGCGCTCCCGGGGCTTCGTACGTATCCACCGCCGTCATCTCGTCGCGCTGAACCGGATCGACGAACTCCGCCTCGACGCCGGAAGCATGAGCGTCCGCGTCGGCGACGCCGAACTGGCCGTCAGCCGCCGGCACGCCCGCGCCCTGCGCGACCTCCTGATGCGGCAGACCGGCCGCTGACCTGGGCTCCTCCCCGCCCGCGCCCCTTCCCAGCCGGGGTCCGGTCCGCCTACACTCCGGGCCCATGTCCCAAGAGAGCACGCCCCGGCGCGAAGTGGTCACGGGCGAGCCCCGACGGGTACGACCGCTGCCCAGGTACCGCGCCCAGTCCGAGATAGACGAGCAGACCGCGCTCGGCGGCGCCTACGTCCGCTCGCTGATGCGCAGTCAGCTCCGGGCCGGCCTCACGGCCTTCGCCGTGCTCGCCCTGGTCGCCGGCACCCTGCCGCTCGTCTTCGAGGCCGTCCACAGCAACGCCGTCGTCTGGGCCGTCCTCGGATTCGCCACCTACCCGCCGCTGACCCTGGCCGCCTGGTGGTACGTGCGCCGGGCCGAGCGCAACGAACGCGACTTCGCCCGGCTCGTGGAAGGCCGCCCCGCGCCGTGAGCACACCCCACCACCCGGCGTCGATGGCGGCGGTCGCCCTCGTGGTCCTCGCCACCGTCCTGGTCGGCGGCTTCGGACTGCGGATCTCCCGCACCACCTCGGACTTCTACGTCGCCTCCCGCACCGTGCGGCCCCGGCTCAACGCCGCCGCCATCAGCGGCGAGTACCTGTCCGCCGCCTCCTTCCTCGGCATCGCGGGCCTGGTCCTCGTACACGGCCCCGACATGCTGTGGTACCCGGTGGGCTACACCGCCGGATACCTCGTGCTCCTGGTGTTCGTCGCCGCCCCGCTGCGCCGCTCAGGGGCCTACACCCTGCCCGACTTCGCGGAAGGCCGCCTGGAGTCGCGGCAGGTGCGCCGGCTCGTCAGCGTGCTCGTCGTCGGCGCGGGATGGGTCTATCTCGTACCGCAGTTGCAGGGCGCGGGGCTGACGCTGACGATCCTGACCGGCGCACCGGGCTGGATCGGGGACGTGCTCGTGGCCTCGGTGGTGGTGCTCGCCGTCGCGGCCGGCGGCATGCGCTCCATCACCTTCGTCCAGGTCTTCCAGTACTGGCTGAAACTCACCGCACTCCTGGTCCCCGCGATCTTCCTGGTGCTGGCCTGGCGGGGCGACGGCGCCCCCCGCGTCAGCTTCGACGACCAGATGTCCGCCTTCCGCGCGGACCACCCGCTGTACGCGACGTACGGCCTGATCGTGGCCACCTTCCTGGGCACCATGGGCCTCCCGCACGTCGTCGTCCGCTTCTACACCAGCCCCAACGGCCGCGACGCCCGCCGCACCACGGTCGCCGTGCTCGCCCTGGTCGGCCTCTTCTACCTGCTGCCGCCCGTCTACGGGGCGCTCGGCAGGCTGTACGCCCCCGAGCTCATCCACGACGGCGACGCCGACGCCGCCGTGCTGCTGCTGCCCGCCCGGGTCATCGGCGGCCTGGGCGGCGACCTGCTGGGCGCGCTGGTCGCGGGCGGGGCGTTCGCGGCCTTCCTCTCGACCGCCTCGGGGCTCACCATGGCCGTCGCCGGAGTCATCACCCAGGACGTCCTGCCCTCACGCGGCGTGCGGCACTTCCGCCTGGCCACCCTCCTCGCCATCGCCGTGCCGCTCGTCGGTTCGCTCGTGGTCGGCCGGGTACCGGTGGCCGACGCGGTCGGCATGGCCTTCGCCGTCTCCGCCTCGTCCTTCTGCCCGCTGCTGGTCCTCGGCATCTGGTGGCGGCGGCTCACCCCGCCGGGCGCCGTCGCCGGGCTGCTGCTCGGCGGCGGCTCCGCGCTGCTGTCCGTCGCCATCACCGTCAGCGGGGCCGTGCGCCCGCCGGGCTGGCCGCACGCCCTGCTCGCCTGGCCCGCCGTCTGGTCCGTGCCCGTGGGCTTCCTGGCGATGATCCTGGTCTCCCTCGCGACCCCGGGCCGCGTCCCCCCGGGCACCAACGCCGCCATGTCCCGCTTCCACCTTCCGGAGACACTGGCCTCGAAGCGGGCGCGATGACCGGGGCCGGGGTCGCCGTCATCACGGTGCTCGCCGTGCTGCTGCTGGGCACCGGCTTCCTGCTGGGCCGCGCCGCCCGCCCCCAGCGCACCAGCGACGTGGGCACACCCGTCGAACACGCCACCTTCGAGACCCTGCACACCGCCTCCCTGGCCGCGCCCCCGCTGCGCGCCGGCCTCACCGAGGAGAGCGCCCGGCGCTCCGCCCGCAGGCTGCGCTCGCTGCTCGGCACCGACGCGCTGTGCCTCACCGACCGGGACCGGGTACTGGTCTGGGACGGCGAGGGCGACCACCACGGCCAGGAGGTGATGGACCACCTCCGCGACCTCCTCGACAGCGGCCGGGACACCGCCTTCCGCACCGACTGCGGAGACCTGGACTGCCCGCTGCGCTGGGCCGTCGCGGTGCCCCTCACCGTCGACCACCGCGTGCTGGGCACGCTCGTCGCCTGGGCACCCCGCGAGTCGGCGGTGCTCGCCCGAGCGGCGGGCGAGGTGGCCCGCTGGGTCTGCGTCCAGCTGGAGCTCGCCGAGCTCGACCGCTCCCGGACGCAGCTCATCGAGGCCGAGATCAAGGCGCTGCGGGCCCAGATCTCGCCGCACTTCATCTTCAACTCCCTCGCCGCCATCGCCTCGTTCGTCCGTACCGACCCCGAGCGGGCGCGTGAACTGCTGCTGGAGTTCGCCGACTTCACCCGCTACTCGTTCCGCAGACACGGCGACTTCACCACGCTGGCCGACGAACTGCACTCCATCGACCAGTATCTGGCGCTGGTGCGGGCGCGCTTCGGCGCACGCCTCTCCGTCACGCTCCAGGTCGCCCCGGAGGTGCTGCCCGTCGCCCTGCCCTTCCTCTGCCTCCAGCCGCTCGTCGAGAACGCCGTCAAGCACGGACTCGAGGGGGCCGTGCGCACCAGTCGCATCACGATCAGCGCCCTGGACGCGGGTGCCGAGGCCGAGGTGGTCATCGAGGACGACGGCATCGGGATGGAACCCGAGCGGCTGCGGAAGATCCTGCGCGGCGAGGGCGGGACCTCGACCGGCATCGGACTGCTGAACGTGGACGAACGCCTGCGGCAGGTGTACGGCGACGCCTACGGGCTGGTCATCGAGACGGGTGTCGGCGCGGGCATGAAGATCACGCTGCGCCTTCCCAAGTACCGTGCGGGCGTCCACGGTTCGTGAGCGAGGAGCGCGCCACGGCCACGCGCGCCGAGTCAGTACAGACGGATCGCCAGATGCCCCAGCGGCAGCCCCAGCCGCCCGGCCTGTCTCTTATACACAT
>NZ_KL585443.1:4478-8009 GCF_000721935.1 Streptomyces sp. NRRL WC-3549 | reverse complement strand
CCGCCGTCCACACCCGGGTCTCGCCGTCGACCTCGTACCCGGTCCGCTCCCGGGCCGGAGGGCCGATCGCCTCCAGGTCGGCGGTCAGCAGTTCGGTCTCCTCCAGCCACCGCCAGGCCGCACACGCCAGAGCCAGATCGGGATCGGTACGCGCGCCGGGGGCGGTGGTGCGCCGCCGTGTGTCCAGCCGCGCGCCGACCCATCGCCGCCATCCGTCCCCGTACGCCGTGAGCAGCCGCAGCTCGTCCACCCGGGCCGCCGGCAGCGCGTCGGCGACCGGCCCCCCGGAGAGGAAGAGCGTCAGGGCGAGGGCCTCGCGGCCCGCCCGGTACTCCAGCGTCGTCGGCTCCATCAGGTCGCCGGTACCCAGCAGTCCGTCGGCGACGTACTCCGCGTACATCCAGGCCATCGGCACCGGCAGCCCGCCCCCGCCGGCGCTGTCGTCGTGGTCTTCGGGACGCATCCCGTCTCGCCTCTTCCCTGGACTCGGCACACCGGGCCTCACGCAGCATTGAACCGAGGACGCCCGCCCCGCGTGGGCCAAAGGGCAGGATCCGGTCGGGAGATACGAGGTGCGATGACCGCCGAACGCGGTGACGACCCGCATGTGCGACAGCTGCTGGGCGCGTACGTGCTCGACGCCCTGTCCGCGGCCGAGAGCGGCTCGGTCGCGCTCCACCTCCAGCGCTGCGACGCCTGCGCCGCGGCTTACGTGGAGGTGGCCGACGCCGTCTGCCTGCTGGCGCTGCTCGACGAGACGGACCTGCTGGAGTAACCGGGCAGATTGCGCGACAGCAGCCGCAGCGCGTAGTACGAACGGGACTTGACCGTGCCCGCGGGGATGCCGAGGGCTTCGGCCGTCTCGCCCACGCTCAGCCCGCGGAAGTAGATCTGCACCAGCACCGCCCGGTGTTCGGGGCTGAGCGTCCTGACCGCCTGGCGCACATCGAGAGCCCGGACCGCCGACTCGGCGGTGTTCTCATGGGCGGGGGCGCTCTCCAGCACCACGTCACTGACCTCGGTGGGCCGGGCCTGGCGGGACCTGCGGGCGTCGATCGCCAGCCGGCGGGCGACGGTGAACAGCCAGGGGCGCATCGAGTCGTAGGGCGCGTCGAACGCCTCGGGGTGCTGCCAGGCGCGCACCAGCGTCTCCTGCATCAGGTCCTCGGCCCGCTGCCGGTCGCCGAAGGTGAGCCCCAGCAGGAAGTGGAGGAGCGCCGGACCGTGCTCCCGCTGCAACTCCGCGAGCGTCCGCTCATCGGTTGTCGCCGTGCTCATCGTGAACGTCCTTTCCCGAGGCGGCCTCTGCCGCTTCGCTCCCGCCTGGCGTATACGAACGCATCGGGGCGCGGGGGAACAGGCGGTGTGCCGAGATGTGCGCCGAGCGGTCGCACGGAGCGACGAGTGGTGCGGTGAACGGTCGGCGGACGGCGATACGGCCGATACGGGCCGTTGAGGCGCTTCAGGCCCTTTGGTCTTGACTCGCCGATATGAACATCTATCTATTCGGAGGGCCGATATCACCCGAACCGGGAGCCCCGCAGATGACGAAGCGCATCCGACACGGTGCGGTGATCGCCGCCGCCGGACTGCTGGCCGCGGCGACCGCCTGCGCCGGCCAGCAGTCCACCCCGCCGGGCCTCGCCGGCCGGCAGCCGGGCGCGAGCCCGGGTGCGGGCGGAGCGGGAGGCGGCACGGCGGGCGGCGCGCGCACCTTCACACTGCTCGCCTCCGGCGACGTCCTGCCGCACTCCCCGGTCATCGACCGCGCCGCCGCCGACGCCGACGGCCAGGGCTACGACTTCCGCCCCATGCTCAAGGGCGCCGCCCCGGCGGTCTCGGCCGCCGACCTCGCGATCTGCCACATGGAGACCGTGTACGGGCAGCGCGGCGGCCCCTACACGGGCTACCCCTCCTTCAAGTCACCGCCCGAGGTGGCGGCCGCCCTGCGGGCCACCGGCTACGACTCCTGTTCCACCGCCTCCAACCACACCCTGGACGACGGGGCCCCGGGCATCCGGCGCACCCTGGACGCCCTGGACCAGGCCGGCATCGCACACGCCGGATCCGCCCGCACCGCCGCCGAGGCGAGCCGCCCGACCCTCCTGAGTGCCGGAAAGGCCAAGGACGCGGCGAAGGTCGCCCACCTCTCGTACACCTACGGCACCAACGCCGAGGAGCCGCTCGCCGACCGGCCCTGGGCAGTCGGCCTCATCGACCAGGACAAGATCCTCGCCGACGCCGGAGCGGCACGCCGGGCCGGAGCGGACGTGGTGGTCGCCTCCCTGCACTGGGGTACGGAGTGGCAGGAGGCCCCGGACGACGACCAGCTCGACCTGGCCCACGCGCTGACCGCCTCCACCAGCGACGGACGTCCCGACATCGACCTGATCATCGGCACCCACGCCCACGTCCCCCAGGCGTACGAGAAGGTCAACGGCACCTGGGTCGTCTACGGCATGGGCGACCAGATCGCCGGCGCGATGGTGAACGACGAGGGGGCCCCGGAGCCGCGGGGCAACGAGAGCTCGATGGCCCGCTTCACCTTCGCGCCGCCCAGCCGGCCGGGGGAGCGCTGGAGGGTCCTGAAGGCCGAGTTCCTCCCGCAGTGGTTCGACCCGGCCGCCGGGAGGGTGACCGCCCTCGGCGGCCCGGCGGCGGACGGCGACAGCCGGCTGCGGGAGACCCGTGACCGGATCAGCGGTGTCGTCCTCGGCCGGGGCGCCGCCGAGGACGGCCTGGTGAGAGGCGAGTGACCACAGGGCACGCCGTCACGGGACGACGGTGACCGGCCAGCGTCCGGCCTTCACCAGACGCACCGCGACCGAACCGATGAACCGGTGTCCCGCGGACTCGGAGGCACCCACCACAACGGCGTCCGCCTTGAGCTCGTCGGACGCCGTCACCAGGCCGTTGTACGGGTCCCCGTGGAAGGTGTGGAACTCCCAGCGGACGTTCCATATGTCCTTCAGCCGCTCGGTCGCGGTCCTGATCTCGTTGACCAGCCCCTCCGCGACCTCGCCGGTCGTGTGGGCGACGGGCACCCCCAGGGCCGCGCCGGCGGCCATCACCGGCTGGACGTAGACCAGGGTGAGCATGGCGTTCTGGCGGCGGGCGAGCCCCGCCGCGTACGCCGCCGCCCGCATCGAGGAGTCGGACCCGTCGATGCCCGCGACGATCACCTTGGGGCCGTCCGTACCACGCTCGAACCCGTGGTTCCGCTGCTCTGTCACGGCCCCGAGGTTAGTCCCTCCCCGCTCGCGTCCCGTCTCCCGGCCCCATCCGCCGCACGACACGGGTCCTCGCCGGACAGGGCCGGTGCGCTCCATCCATCGGGTGCAGCTCGACGCCTGTCCGGTGTGGCCGGGGGGCACGCCGGGAACTCCGTGCGAGCAGTTAGGTATGAAAGATCATCACATTTACGCGGGCCGCCGTAGCGCTCTGCGCCTCGCCCTCGGCCTGGGAGCCGCCACCGCCGTACGCCTGATCGCGGCCGACCCGGCCGGTACGCCCGTCCGGCCCGGCGGCGAG
>NZ_KL585443.1:0-4240 GCF_000721935.1 Streptomyces sp. NRRL WC-3549 | reverse complement strand
GCCCATGACCGGCCAGGCGCCGCCCCGCTTCCGCCCGGGGCCGCCGCCGGTGCGCATCCGCCCGTTCGAGGAGATGCCTGAGATGCCGGAGCTGGGGCCCGAGGCCATGGTCCTGACCTTCGACGACGGCCCCGACCCGCTCTACACCCCGGACATCCTGACCACCCTGCGCAGGTACGAGGTGCGGGCGATGTTCTTCGTCTGCGGGGAGATGGCGGACGGCAACCGGGACCTGCTGCGCGAGATGGCGGACGACGGGCACGTGGTCGGCAACCACTCCTGGTCGCACCCGCTGATCCCGAGCCTGCCCAGGAGCCGGATCCGCGACGAACTGGGCAGCACCAGCGAGGTGATCGAGGAGACGCTGGGGGAGCCGCCGCTGTGGTACCGGGCACCGTACGGGGCCTGGAACCGGAACTCCTTCGAGATCGGCGCCGCCATGGGCATGGAGCCCATGGCGTGGACGGTCGACAGCCTGGACTGGACGACCCCGGGCACCGACACCATCGTCCGCCGGGTCGCTGCGGGAGCGGGGCCGGGGGTGATCGTGCTCTCGCACGACGCGGGCGGCGACCGGTCCCAGTCCGTCGCCGCCCTGCGGAGGTATCTGCCCGCGCTGATCGAGGAGGGCTACCGGCCCACGGTGCCGCACCGAACCTGAGGCCGCGCGGCGGCTACCGGGTCTCCACGAGCCGGGCGAAGACGACCACGTTCCCGTCGTAGCCGTCGGCCTTCGAGTAGCCGCCGCCGCAGGTGATGACCCGCAGCTCCGCGTAGCCCGTGTCGCCGTACACCCGGGGGCCGGGGAAGTCGTCCTTGGGGAAGACCTCCACCCCGTAGACCTCGAACACGGCGACCCGGTCGTCGTACCGGGCGACCTCGATCTGCTTGCCCTTCTTGAGGGAGCCCAGGCCGTAGAAGACCGCGGGGCCCGCCAGGTTGTCGACGTGACCGACCACCACGGCCGTCCCCCGCTGCCCGGGGGCGATGCCGTTCTGGTACCAGCCCGCGAGGTTCGGGTCCTGGGGAGGCGGGGCCTCGATCCAGCCGGCCGGGTCGAGGTTGACGTCGACCAGGGGGGCGTCCACCTCGATCGACGGGATCTGGACACGGGAGGCGGGGGCGTACGGGAGGGGCTGGACGGGCTCGTCGGTGACCGGAGCGGCGGTGGTCGTGTCGCGGGGGCCGGCGACGGAGGCCGCGGCGGCCGGCTGCGGCGGTCCGGCGGAGGCGTCCACGCCGTTGCGCATGAGGGCGAGCCCGGTGAGCATCACCAAGGCGATCGCGCCCCACGGCGTCCGTCTGCTCCGTACGGCGTCCCACTGGTCCCGGCCCATGGTTCTTCCCTTCGTCGCGACATCGCCACGCTAGGCGGGGGGCCGAGCCGCGGCGATCAGGGAAGGGCGAACGGGGGACGCATACGAGAGGCGTGCTGTTCGGAGTAATGAGCGGATAAAAATTCTGACGGAGCGTGACCTGCGGCTCCGTCAGGTGCGGGAAAGACCCGGCGGCGTGTCGGCTCACCGCGGTGGACCAGCGCCGACATGCAGCATATGGCGCAGTTGGTGATGGTTCGTCATGGGATGCGTCCTCATCGATCCCGGAGGACAGGACTCCGGGGCGCTTCCCGCAGGAGGTTCGAAGATGCGTGCTTCACGCGCTCTCGCGGTGACCGCGACCGCATTCGCGGCGGTCGGGCTCGCCGCCCCGCTGGCCGCCGCGGGCGGCGGCCCGGGCACCGAGCCCGTCAACGCTCCGACCAACGTCACCGTCAACCCGTCCCGCGTCCACCAGGGCGCCACCCTTCAGGTCAGTGCCGAGGGCTGCGGCCGCTCCGGCGGCAAGGTCTGGTCGAACGCGTTTCCGACGGTGAACCTCTCGCCGGGCCGGGTCGGCTACGCCACCGCGCACATCCGGGACAACACGACACCCGGGCAGTACAGCCTGTCCGTGAAGTGCAACGAGAGCGACAACAACTTCGGGGGCGGCAACGGCGGCAACGGCGGCAACGGCGGGGGCAACGGGGGTGACCGCGGCAACGGAGGTGACCGCGGCAACCAGGGCGGGAACGGCCAGGTCGCCACCGCCCGCTTCACCGTGGTCCCCAGCCGCGGTGCGCAGGGCGGGCTGGGCGGTTCCATGGGCCCCAGCTCCACCGATATGCAGGTCGGCGGCGGGCTCGTCGCCGCGGCGGCCCTCGGTGGTGCCGTCCTCTTCGTCCGGCGCCGGATGAGCAATGCGTCGGCCTGACGCGTCCGACGTCCCGGCCGGCCCGATACGCCCGTCGCCCCGGGTCCTGGACCAGGACCCGGGGCGACTGTCGTGGGCGGGGACGTGTCCGGCGGTCAGTGCCGGGAAGCCGCGCGCCGCTTGCGGAGTGCGTAGAAGGCACCGGCGGCCGCGACGGTCACCAGCGCGGATCCGGCTGCGATCCGAGTCGGGTCCATGGTGCCCACGCTGCCTCCGAGGCCGCCCTGGACGCCTCTGGGGGCCACCGTGGAGCTGGTGGTGGGCGCCGTGGTGGGCGCGGCCGTGGCACCGCCCGTGATGGAGAGGTTCGCGGTCTTCGTGCTGGTGCCGCAGCGGAACGTCACCGCGTACGAGGCGCCCCGGCGGGCTTCCTTGTCGACGGTGACGGTGGCCGACTTGTCCCGGGGGATGGTGATGGTGTCGAACACGCCCGAGAACGCGGTCGCGTCACTGGTGCACCCCACGGCGCCGAGGGTGACCTGGCCTCCCGGCGCGACCGCCGACGGAGTGATGGTGGGCGTGAACGAGGTGGACGTGCCGCCGGTGAGGACGGTGGCCGATGCGGCCGGTACCGCAAGGGCGCACAGGGACGCGCCCAGCAGGGCGACGGGTGCGACACGTATCGCGCGCATGGTGAATCCTCCGGGTCCCCGAGGAGCAGCCGCGGAACGGTTCCGCCGGAATGGGACATGCACCTCGATGCGCGAAACGCTAGAAGTGCGGCATATCACTCGCGATCGGTGTCAGGCGAATGGGGCAGCGTTGTCCCCCGGCCGGGGCACGGCCGGAGCACTGGCCGGGGGCCGCCCGACACGCCCGGTCAGGGCCGTCCGACACGTCCGGTCGGCCGGGGGCCCGCCTACCCGCCCGTGGCGTGCGGGAAGAGGTCCACGAAGGGCGCGGTGGTCGCCGAGATGGCCCGGCCGAAGGGGGCGTCGAAGTCCCAGATCAGGAAGAGCAGGAAGGCGATGAGGACGCTGAAGAGGCCCGCGAGCAGCAGTTCGCGGAAGGTCCTGCGGATCTGGAGGGTGAAGATCAGGCCGACGGTGACGAGCGCCCCGATGATCAGGCCGAACCAGACGACCCCCGGCATGGTCGCGCCCGCGTTCTGCCCGCGGGCGCCCCGGGCGTCGTCGGCGGCGGCGACCTGGTCCACCAGCGGTTGGTACGCCTGTCCCTCGTGGTCGTCGCGCGGCCGGTACTGCGTGACGTCGGCCCGGACCTTGTCCAGCAGGCGGGTGCCCTCGTCGGTGAGGTCCCCGTGCTTCGTCATGGTGCGCCACTCCTCGTCGACGACGTAGGCCACGTAGGCGTCGACGTCCCTGCGGATGCGGTCGCGGACCTCCGCCGGGTAGACGGCGGAGCGCGCACTCACCTCGTGCAGCGCCTGGGCCTCCAGTCGGACGGACTCCTGGGCGGCGCTGCGGCCCTCCCACACGCCGGCGATGGCGAGTCCGAGCACGATGGCGTACACCACGCCGATCATCATCGTCATGTACTCGATGACGTCGGGTGTCTGGGACGGGTCGTCGTCCTCCCCGACGCGCCGGTTGTTGAGGACGGCGATGGTCAGGACCACGGCACAGGCCGAGGCCATGGCGATGGTGAGAACGAGCCATTCCGACATGGGTCTCCTTCGCGGGGCGGCGGGGCGGCGGGGCGGCTGGGCGAGGGCGCGGGTCAGCGGGACGAGCGGGGCCGCAGGACGGCCACGGCGAACACCGCGGGCGCGGTGATGAGCAGCGTGGTCGAGACCAGGGAAGGGCCCGATCGCGGGACCTTGCGGGACGGTCGGCGGTAGGTGGGGACGGCGACCGGCCGTGTTGTCGCCGGGGCGGGGCGCACCGTCGGTGTCGGTGTCGGCCTCGGTGACGGTGACGGTGACGGTGACGGGGGCGGCGGGGCGGGTGGCGGAGGTTCCGGTTCCGGTTCGCGCACCGGTGGGGTCGGTGGGGGAGGAGCCGGCGCAGGAGGAGGGGGTGGTGGGGCC
>NZ_KL585442.1:70726-76174 GCF_000721935.1 Streptomyces sp. NRRL WC-3549 | reverse complement strand
CCCGGCGCGCCGGGGATCGGTTGCTTCTCTCGCTTGTCCGTCATTCCTTCTCCTCCTGAGGTGTCGGCCGGTCGCCGACCGGCCTGCCGTGCGTACGTGCGAGGGCACCGGCCCGCGCCGTACCTCCCGCCGCGGCCCCGGGCGGCCGGCACGCGGCTGCGCGGGGGCTCCCCTGCCCGGCCACGCGTATACCTGCCGCCGCCGGGCCCCCCTGCCACGGGGCGCGCCGACCCGTCACTCCTTCGGCAGCGCCCATAGGTGGGGCCCCGCGGCCGGGGTCAGCCGTTCTCCCTGGGGACGCTTTCGTTCCAGGTGCGCGAGAAGACCCGGCGCCCGTCCTCGTATCCGTCGAGCGTGGCGTCGACGTGGAAGGCGTCCTCGTCCGAGGTGAGCACGGTGCGTGTCTCGACCCGGACGTCCCAGCCGGGTCGCCCGAACCGCATCTCCCAGGCGCTCTCGCCGCGCACGGATCCGAAGTCCTCGCCGACCCAGCTGTACTTCTCGCAGGCCCGCAGCCCGGTCTCGATGCCGTTCTCGTACCGCTGGAGTCCCCGGTCCTTCACGATGTCGAGCACCGAGCGGTAGTCGACCAGGTCCCTGGACACGGTCCAGGCCTGCTCGGGCTCGCCGAGCCGGGTGACCTCGGGGGGTGCGCAGCCCTCGGGTTCGCCGAAGACCGGCAGTGCGGTGTCGTCCGGCCCGCCGGACGGGCGGACCGGCAGGGTGAGGGTGCTGCCCTCCTCGTACACGCTGAGCAGCACCGGCCGGGGCGCGGGCCAGACCAGGGGCCAGTACGAGGTGGACAGCGAGAGCCGGACGCGGTGCCCGGGCGGGAAGACCTGGGCGACTCCGTGCAGGGGGACCCGCACCTGGTAGCGCCTGCCCGGTTCCAGCGGTTCGGGGTTCTCCTCGCCGTCGCGGTGCGTCAGGTTGAGCACCCCGTACGTCACCCGGGTCGAGCGGCCGTCCGGGGCGACGTCGGAGAGCCGGACGTTCAGCTGGGCGACGGGGGCGTCCGCCGACACCTCGACGACGGCCATGGGCGATCCGAGGATCTCGATGCGCTCGGACAGCGGCGCGGTCTCGAAGACGAGCGAGCCGCCGTCCTCCTCCCGCTGGTCGTAGGGCAGGTCCGGCGGGGCGTTGTACGAGGCCCACTTGCCGGCGAACTGCCCCACGGACAGCGGGGACCGCACGGTGTGCACCCGGTCCCCCGGGGTCTCACCGGGCGTGCCCAGGGCGTGGTCCCGCAGCGGGAAGGCGGTCTCTCCGATGTGCGGCGAGGGCCAGGACGGCTCGCCGACCCAGCGTCCGGGCCGCTCCTCGTACGAGGTGGAGGGCGGCACGCTCTCCTGCATCCAGGCCTGGAGCATGGGGCCGTCCATGACTCCGTTGTCGATGCCCTTGAGCCAGTGGTCCCACCAGCGCACCACTTCCTGGAGGTACCCGATGGCCGGGCCCGGTTCACCGAGGTGCGGCAGCTTGTGCGACCAGGGGCCGATGAGCCCCTTGCGGGGCACGTCGACGTGGCTCAGCAGGCGGGTGACGGCGTTGGAGTAGCCGTCCGCCCAGCCGCTGGAGGCGAGCACCGGGCAGCGCAGGGCGCTGTAGTCCTCGCTGAGGGAGGCGTGGCGCCAGTAGTCGTCCCGCTGCTGGTGGCGCAGCCACTCCAGGACCCAGGGGCGTGCGGCCTCCAGCCGTTCCCGCCACATCGCACGCCAGCGTTCACCGACGACGGCCCGGTCGGGCGGGCAGGTGGCGTACGCGAACATGGTGCCGGCCTCGGCCAGGTTGTCGGAGAGCATCGCACCGCCGAGGTAGTGCATGTCGTCCGCGTACCGGTCGTCGGTGAACGAGGCGATGCAGATGGCACGCAGGCTGGGCGGCCGGCGCGCGGCGACCTGGAGGGCGGCGAAGGCGCCCCAGGAGATGCCCATCATCCCGGTGGTGCCGTCGCACCAGGGCTGCTCGGCGATCCAGGCCAGGACCTCTTCGGCGTCGCGCTGCTCCTGCTCCAGGTACTCGTCCAGCAGCACCCCCTCCGATTCGCCGGTCCCCCGCAGGTCGACCCGGACGCAGGCGTAGCCGTGCCCGGCGATGTAGGGGTGGTGGATGGCGTCGCGGGTGGAGGTCAGGTCGTTCTTCCGGTACGGGATGTACTCCAGGACGGCCGGTACGGGTTCGGCGTCCGAGGCGGTGGGACGCCAGATCCGGGCCGAGAGCCGGATGCCGTCGCTCATCGGGATCGTGACGTGCTTCTCTTCCTGAGTCGCCCAGGGGAGCTGGTCCACGTGGCGCATAGCTGTGCGACCTCCTTTCGTCGTACGGGGCTTCGTCGTACGGGGGCCGGCGGCTCAGGCGGGGTTCTTGCCGTGTCCGCCGGGCTCCGTGTCGTCGAAGGTGAGGCCGAGCGCGGCCACGCACCGGTCGAACTTGCGGCGGAGGCCGTCCTCGTCGTCGGCGCCGGTGAAGATGTGCGCCACCTCGTAGCTGTAGCTGTCCTGCTGGGAGACCGTGGACAGCTTCTGGCCCTCCTCGGGCACCATGTCGATGCGCACTCCGGGTATCGCGCGCTCGATGGCGGCGATCCGCTCCGGCGAGGGGATCCCGTGCACGGTGCCGTCACCGAACCAGCGGTAGTACCACTTGGCGGCCATCTTGTACGGCCCCCGGCCGCCGGGCAGGGACGGGTCCTCTCCCAGGGCGAGGCTGATCATCCGGTGGTGGTTGGGGGCACCGTCGACGTAGTCGAACAGCTCCGCGTGGGACTGGGAGTGCCGGGGGTTGATCTCCAGGAGGCTGACGGCGGCGGTCTTCGGGTCGTAGAAGTACTCGATGCTGAAGGTCGCCGAGTCCATGCCGATCTGCCGTATGGTGCGTGCGCTGACGTCGTGCAGCTTGCGGATCACCGGGGCGGGGAGGGTGCTCGGGTACTGGTGGCGCAGGAAGCAGGGCGAGCCGGGGTAGTTGATCGAGTCCAGGACGCCGTAGACGCTCACCTCGCCCTCGTACACGTAGCCCTCGACGGCGACCTGGATTCCGGTCATCGCCTCTTCGGCCAGACAGACCTGGCCTCCGACGCCCTCCATCTCCGGGGGGAGGTCCAGCAGGTCCAGTACGGCGTCGAACGGCCGGCCGACGCGCCCGATGCCCTTGCGCACCGCCTCGACGGCCTCCCGGAACTCCGCCGTGTCCGAGACGCCGAACGCCAGCTCGGACGAGTAGGCGAGGGCCGGCTTGAGCCACATCGGGAAGTGCACGCCCTCGGGCGGCCGGGGGTCCTCACCGTCCAGGTCGACCCGGCCGAACCGCGGGTACTCGTCGATGACCTTCTGCTGTTCGAGCCGGCTCCAGTACTTGTGCTCGCACTTGACGACGGACTCGAGGCTGGTGGTGCGGACCCCGTACTCCTTGCCGAGCAGCGGGACGAGGATGCTCACCGGGAAGTCCCAGTAGCCGACGATGGCGTCGACGCTGCCGTCGTGGGCGTCGAGGACGGTCCGGGCCCGGTCCAGCAGATCAGGGACGGACACCTCGCCCTCCTGTAGTTCCGCGATGCTCAGCAGGCGGTGGAAGCGGTACCTGTCGGCATGCGGGACGGCTTGCAGGGTCGGCAGGTTCGCGTCGTCGAGGCCGATGACGAAGATGTTCTTGCGCTGCCCTTCGCGCACGGGGATGTCCTTTCGGTCGGAAGGTCCGGGGGCCATGCCGGGGCGGTACGGGCCGGCGGGGCGCCGGGGCTGCGCCACCGGGGGTCCCGGGAGCGGTCACACGTCCCGCAAGCGGGGCGGCCGAAGGACCCGTGTCAGGATCGCCGGGCCGCGCCCGCGGGCGCGGGTGCCGCGCCGGGGACCACGCGCCGCGCGCCCCGGGCGGGGGTGGGCCGGGGTTCTTTGGCACCGCCGGGAGCGGCTGACACGGGCGTCCCCCGTTCCTCGCGCCAGGGGATGGGCCGCGGCGTCCGGCCGCGTCCCGGCCGGGGCGTGCCGGAGCGGGTGGCCGCCCGGGCTGCTGCGGTGGCGGGGGTTTCGGTGCATGCCGCTCGCGTGCCCCGTGCCGGCCGCGCAATGCGTACGCGTTCGCCACCGGAAGCGGCGCTTCCGGATCAGGGGGGCGCCGTCCGTCCGGGAGGCCTGGGGCGGTCAGGGGCGCCCGAGGGCCCCGGTCAGCGCACGCCGCGCGGCCGGAACTGGACGCTGATCCGCGGGCCCTGGGCGTGCGCGGTCTTCGGTACGGCGTGCTGCCACGTCCGCTGGCAGGAGCCGCCCATCACGATCAGGTCCCCGTGCCCCAGCGGCCGGCGGACCGTGTCCCCGCCGCCCAGAGGGCGCAGGAGCAGGTCACGCGGGGCGCCGAGCGAGAGGATCGCCACCATGGTGTCCTCGTGGGAGCTGCGTCCGTGGGTGTCGCCGTGCCAGGCCACGCTGTCGCGCCCGTCCCGGTAGTAGCACAGCCCGGCCGTGGTGAAGGGCTCGCCCAGTTCGTCCGCGTAGTGCGCCGAGAGGGCGCTTCGGGCCTCGTCCAGGACGGGGCTCGGCAGCGGCTCGCCGTCGCGGTAGAAGGCGAGCAGTCGGGGGACGTCGACCGTGCGGTCGTACATCTGGCGGCGCTCGGCCCGCCAGGGCACCTCGTCGGCGAGCGCGGCGAAGAGCCCGTCGCCGCCGGTCAGCCAGCCCGGCAGCAGGTCGATCCAGGCACCGTCGCCGAGGACGGTCCGGCGCAGTCCGGTGAGCCGGCCCAGAGAGGGGCGGTCGGCCTGGTCGAAGAGCGAACCCTGCAGATGCGTGGACATGAGCCCATCCTACCGGCGAATAGAACGCTTGTTCCCATTCGCGTTCGCGCTCCCCTTCGTGTGGTCCTGCCGGGACGACGGGCCGGAACCGTCACCCGCCCGTGGCGACGAGCGCGGACCGGGCCCGGTGCACCGGGGCGTCCCGCTTGGTGTAGGACGTGATCATCGCGGTCTCCACGCGCTCGACCCCGGGCAACGACCCGACCCGGTCCATGAGGTAGGTGTGCAGCGCGCGGGCGTCTTGGCAGACGGCGACGGCCATCAGGTTGTGGGAGCCGGTCGTGGTGGCGACGAAGGCCGCTTCCCGGTCGCCGGCGAGCGCCTGGGCGACACCGCCGAGGCGGGCGGGCGCGACCGAGAGCCGCAGCAGGCAGTGCGCGGTACAGCCGAAGAGGCCCGAGTCCGCCTCGACGTCGAACCGCAGCGCCCCGGACCGGCGGAGTTCCTCCAGGCGCCGGCGGACGGCGGACTCCGACCAGCCGGCCGTCCGGGCGAGGTCCGGACAGGCCGCGCGGCCGTCCGCGGCGAGGGCGGGCAGCAGGCGGCGGTCGAGATCGGTCAGCCGGAACGGCCCCGTCTCCACCGGGACGACCGGTCTCAGCGCGGCCGTCTCCTCCTCCGTCAGCGCCGAGGTCCTGCCGCTCCAGCGGCGGGCC
>NZ_KL585442.1:70342-70492 GCF_000721935.1 Streptomyces sp. NRRL WC-3549 | reverse complement strand
ATCACCGGGTGCAGCAGCCGTTGCGCGTCGGCCTGGGTGACCTGCGGCAGACGGCCCAGCGACTCCAGGGGCGCCGGTCCTTCCCCGGCCACGCGGAAGACGCAGACGATCTCGGTGCCGCTGGAGGCGACCGTCACCCAGGCCGCTGTC
>NZ_KL585442.1:69144-70080 GCF_000721935.1 Streptomyces sp. NRRL WC-3549 | reverse complement strand
CCAGCCATTCGGCATGGCCGGTGTGCCGGCTGCTGACGACACCCGCCACCCGGGCTGCCCCGTGGGCACGGAGCCGGCCGAAACGGCGGGCCACGGTGCGGTCGGAGACGCCGAGCACATCGGCGATCCTGCTGAAGGCGGCGCGTCCGTCGACCTGGAGGGCATGCAGGAGCCGCAGGTCGACGGAGTCGAGCGTGACCGAATCCACCAGGGCAGTCTAGGGCGGTGTCGGATACCGGCGTGTGGGCCGGAACCAGGGGGCCCGGGCGGGCGGGCGCGTGGAACATCACCCTCATGACCGGCGACATCCACGGCATCCGCCGCACCGGGGCCCTGACCCGCGACCCGCCACCGTGCCCGGCACGGTGGCCGCGCGGCCACCGGTCGTCCGGGCGTCGGACGCCGCCGAGGGCGCGCTCCCCGGCGATCGGGCCCCGGGGCCCCTCGTCCTCGGCCGCCCCCGGCCGTCGCGGCCGAGGACACGCGGCGCGCCCGCAAGCCGTCGGGCGGAGCGGTACGGCCACCGGCCCGACAGCCGGGCGGACGGGTCCAACCCTCGTCACCGCGCGACGTGTACGGGCCCGGCCCGTCCCCGGCGCCGGCCGAGCGATGCCCCGGTCCCGCCGGCGCCCCCGAAAGACCACACCACCCGAAAGACCACGCCACGCGGGCACCGGACCGTCCCGCGCGGCCTGCCCCGCACGCACACGCCCGGCACCGGTGGCCGAGGGCCGTCGCCAGCGCCCTGCCCGGCGTGCCGTGCGCCTACCGGAGGAACTCGTGTTCGTCACTCTCCTGCTTCTCGCCGGTTCCACACTGGTGTTCCGCTGTCTCGGCGCGCTGGGCGTCAGCCGCTTCTCGACCTGGCGCGCCGCGTCCGCCCACGGCATGGCCCTCATGCTGGTGGCCACCGCCGCCGCCCACTTCGCCCCGTCG
>NZ_KL585442.1:62888-68998 GCF_000721935.1 Streptomyces sp. NRRL WC-3549 | reverse complement strand
GCATGGCCCTCATGCTGGTGGCCACCGCCGCCGCCCACTTCGCCCCGTCGGACACCGGCGTGATGCCCGGCCACGACGACCTGACGGCGATGGTGCCGCCGTTCGTGCCGTTCCCCGGCGCGGTGGTCCATGTGACCGGCGTACTGGAACTCCTCGGCGCGGCCGGGCTCGTGCTCACATCGACACGGCCGGCAGCCGGTCTCGGCCTCGCGGTGCTCTTCGTGCTGCTGCTCCCGGCCAACGTCCACGCCGCCGTGGAGGGGATCCCACTCGGCGACGACCCGGCCGTACCGCTGTGGTTCAGGGTTCCCGAGCAACTGCTGTACATCGGCCTGGCCCTGTGGACGGCCACCGCGGCCGGTGCCGCCGGCCTCCGGCGCCGCCGTGCGGCGGTCCGGCCGGGCGGTGACGGCCCGGCGACGGCGCACCGGTGACCACGGGCCGCCGGTCCTCCGGGGCCCGGCCGCCCGGCCCCGCGCGGGCGGCGGACGGAGGGCGCGGTCCCCTTGCTCCGCCGCCCCCGGCGTACGGCGTTGCGCGGTCGCACCGGCCCGGTATCGGCCATAAGCTGCCGGGGCCGTCGGCTGGTGGCCACGATGGCGCTGACCAGGCCTTCCGCTCCGCACGGCGGCCACACCGCCGGAGCGGGACCCCCCGGAGGGCCGGGGCGGGCGACTGCGGGAAAACCGGCCTCCGGGGCATCACTGACCCGCGCTCACGTGGGCAGGAGAGCGACGACGCCGCGCGGCCCGTGCCCACGGGCGGCGGCGGACACGGCATACCTCGAGGGAAGGAACAGGCACATGTCCGGAGAAGGACGCGGTGACGACGTCTACCAGCCGGATGGTTCGGACGCGGACAACCGGCCGACGGACGAGCTCGATCCGGAGAACGTGATCGACGAGCCCGGCCTCGACGACGTACTGGACACGGGGTACTCCCCGCCGGAGAAGCCCCTGGGTGTGTCGAAGTACGGCACGACCGGCGAGGAGCAGCGCGAGGGCGAGTCCCTCGACCGGCGGCTCGCCCAGGAGGTTCCCGAGGAGGACCCCCGCCAGGCGCCCCGGGCCGAGGAGGAACCGGAGAACAACGGTCCGGTGGAGGAGGAGGCGGGCGACGAGCGCGCCGGGCGCGTCGCGGCTCCCGAGGAACCCGGCGACGAGCGCAACAACAGGGTGCTGGGCCGGGACGTGGGCATCGACGGGGGCGCGGCGTCCGCGGAGGAGGCCGCGGTGCACATCCAGGACGAGGACACCGGCGCCTGATCCAGGGCCGACACGCCATGGGTGTACGCGGGTGCCGGTGACCCCACCGGCGCCCGCGGCCCGTGCCCGGCAACGGCGACAGGCGGCCCCGTCCGGCCCATCGGATCGCACCGCACCTGGACGGCGCGGCACCGCCCGGGCCGGGCGGCGGCTCACCCCACGTACCGTCGTGCGCTCCCCCGGCGCTGAGCCCCCTCCAGGGCCGCCAGCCGCGCCTCGATCTCCGGCGGGACGGGCCGCCGCTGCCGCAGGACCCAGGGCAGCCCCCGCACGGCCTGCGCGAAGGCCCGCACCGAGGCCAGGTCCTTCGGGACCGTGGCCAGCAGGTACAGGGTGCGCCGCACCGCGGGCCCGGCCGGTCGCCGCAGCCAGGTGAACCACAGCGTGTTGCGCAGCCCGGTCACCCGCCGGGCCGTGCTGTCACGGACCGCCGAGGCGGCGTGGTGGATGACGGCCTCGGGCAGGTACGCCATCCACCAGCCCTCCCGCATCAGGTCCGTGGCCAGCAGTTCCTCCTCGCCCCCGAGCCAGATGCCGGGGTGGAAGCCGCCCGCCTCGCGGAAGGCCCGGGTCCTGATCACCGTCGCCGCCGCGAGGAAGGAGCCGATGGCCGGGCCGGGGAGCCAGTCGGGGCCGGTGAGCGGCGAGTCCCGGAGCTCGGCCACCACGGGGTCGTCCTCGCCCTCCGGTTCGACGACGATCCGTGCCGTCACGGCGGCCGGGATAAGAGACAGCACCAGGTGTCGTCGTCGCAGAACGCCACGTACGGGGTGCGGACATGGCGGACCGCGAGGTTGCGGCCGACCGCACCGAGGTTCTCGCCGGGGGTGAGCAGCAGGACGCCGGGGAAGTCGCGGGCCACGGCGCGGGTCGTGCCGTCGTCGGACCCGTTGTCCGTGACGATGACGTCCGGACGTTCGGGCAGCCGGCTTAGGAGCCGGAGGGTGCGCATCAGTTCGGTGCGGCGGTTGCGGGTGATGACCACCACGGTGGTGCGCGGGTCGGGGCCGGGAGGGTGTCCGCCGTCATCGGCCCCGCCCGCCCGCGTCGCTCTCCAGCAGCAGGATCTGGTCCTCCACCCACGCGGGCAGCGGCCGGCGCAGCCGTACCGCCGCGGGAATCCTGGCCAGGGCCTCCCGAAGGGCCCGGCCCGCGTCCGTACCGCCGTGTGCCCATTCCTCGAGCAGGCGGCCCGTCTCCGCCAGGGCGACCCGCAGGGGCCGCCGGAGCCAGGCCGTCAGCAGGGAGTTGCGCCGCAGGGCGACCGCTCTGCCCGGCCGTGGGACGGCGTCCGGGCCGTGGTGCGCGACCAGGGACGGCTCGTGGACGACGCCCCAGCCGGCCGCCGTCAGATCGTAGGCGAGCAGGGTCTCCTCGGCCCCGAAGAAGAGGAGCGGGTGGTAACCGCCGGCCGCCAGGAACGCGGAGCGGCGCACCACGGCCGCGCAGCCGAGGAACCCGAGCACCGGAGTGCCCGGCAGATCCGTGCGCGGGGGCAGCGGCGAGTTCGCGAGGAGCGTGTCGAGCGGGTCGTCCGTCCCGTCGGGCTCCACCACCGTACGGGCGGAGAGCAGGCCGAGCCGGGGGTAGGTGTCGAAGAGCGCCGCGGCCGCCTTCAGCGAGCCGGGCTCCCACCAGGAGTCGTCGTCGCTGAAGGCCACGTACGGTGTCGACGCCTGACGTACCGCCAGGTTCCGTCCGACGGCTCCGGTGTTGCGTCCGGGGAGCAGCAGCCGTGCCCCGCACGGGTGGGCGCGTACGGCGTCCGGGGTGCCGTCCCCCGACCCGTTGTCCACGACGATGACGGGTGGCCGCTCGGGCAGGGCCGCCAGGTGGTCCAGGGTGCGCAGCAGGCTCTCCCGGCGGTCGCGGGTGATGATGGCGACCGTGGTCCGGCGGTCCGGCGCGTCCTCACGTCGGCGGTCAGACATGTGCGGTCACTTCCTCCGTGGTGTCGCCGTGGTCCAGCGCGCCGAGCGCCCGCTCCAGGACCCGGCGGGCGTCGAGCCTCAGCAGCCGGGGGTCCGGCTCCGCCGCGTGCGGGTCCCCCGGCGGGCCCGGGTGCCAGAGCGCGGTGTGGCGGCGGCCCGGGGGCGGGCCCCACAGCTCGGGGGAGACGGGTCCGAAGAGGGTGACCGACGGGGTGCCGTGGGCGAAGGCCAGATGGGCGGGGCCGGTGTCGCCGCTGACGAAGAGCGAGGCTTCGGCGATCAGTGCGGACAACTGGTCGAAGGACAGGGTTCCGGCGAAGACGTCCCGCGGTCCCAGCCCCGCGCCGTCGGCGACCTGCGCACAGAGCTGCTTCTCCCGGGGGCCCCCGGTGACGACGACCCGCCGGCCCGCGGCCCGAAGCCCCGCGGCGACGGCGGCGTAGCGGCCGGGCGGCCACCTGCGGGCCCCGGAGTCGGCGCCCGGGTGCAGCACGACGGCTCCCGGGGCCGGCGAGGGGACCGGGGGCGGGATGATCCGCAGCTCGCCGGGGTCCGCCGGAATGCCGTGGGCCCTCAGGAAACGGCACCAGCGCAGCCGCTCGTGTTCGTCGGCCCGCCAGCGCGGGGGCGCGGGGTGCCCGGGTTCCGGGTGCGCGTAGGACAGGAGTCGGCCGGGTGCCAGCGCCGCGAGGGCGTCGTGGCTCTCCGGGCCGTTGCCGTGCAGGTCCACGGCGATGTCCGGCGCGGCGTGCCGCCAGTGGCCGAGCGGGGGGACCCGGCGCCCGTTCTCCTCGGTCGGGAAGTGGGCGTCGACGGCGCCGGTCGCCCGTACGGCGGGCCCCAGGGAGGCCGGTGCCGCGAGGACGGTCTCGTGGCCGGGGAACGCCCGCCGCAGACCGCGCAGTGCCGGTACCCCGGCGAGCAGGTCGCCGAGCCCCAGGGCGCGCAGGACCAGGACGGTGGGCCGCCGGCCCGAGGGCCGGGGGAGGACGGAGGGTGCGAGGGGGGCCACCGCGCTCACCGCCGCGTGGTCGGAGCGGAGCGGGCGCCCGTGCCGGGTCCTCGGGAGGCGCGTTCCACCAGCCGGGTGCTGGAGCGGCCGTCGAGGTAGGGCAGGAGGACCACCTGTCCGCCCCAGCTCTCCAGGAGCCCGGCCTCCGGGAGGTCGGAGAGGGCGTAGTCGCCGCCCTTCGCCCAGACGTCGGGGCGCAGTTCGCCCAGCAGGCGTTCCGGGGTGTCCTCGTCGAAGACGACCACCGCGTCGACGCAGTCCAGGGCCTCCAGCACCCGGACCCGGTCGGCGGCGGTCACCACGGGGCGGCCGCCGCCCTTGCGGCGCCGGACGGAGGCGTCGGAGTTGACGCACACGACCAGGCAGTCCCCCACGCGGCGGGCGGCCTGGAGGAGTTCGACGTGGCCCGCGTGCAGCAGGTCGAAGCAGCCGCCCGCCGCGACGACGGTGCCGCCGCGGGCGCGGACGCGGCCGACCAGTTCACGCGCCCCGCGGGCCGGTCGCGTGTCCTGGTCGCCGGAGGGCGGCTCGCGCAGGACGCCGTGCGCCCCGCCGTCGGCGACGAACCGGGTGGCGGCGTCGACCGCCTCGCGCAGGGCCAGCTCGGCGACCGTGGCGGCGAACCGGTCGCCGGCCCCGCAGCAGTCCCCGCCCGCCCGGTGGGGCGCGGGCACCAGCAGGGGCGTACCGCCCTGGTGGAGCAGCGCGCCGTCCTCGCCCAGGGTGACGGCGACCGACGCGGCGCCCCAGAGTTCCAGCAGCCGCCGGGCGTCGGCGGCCGCCGCCCGCAGGCCTGTGCGGCGGCCCCCTCCCCCGTCCTCGCCCCCTCCGGCCGTCCCGCGGCCCGCGAAGTGCCGGGCCTCGGCGGCGGCGGGCGTGGCCAGGCGCGTACCGGGAACCGGGGGGCCGCCCGAGGGGTGCGGGTCCCAGACCACCGGCGCGTGGGCGGCCCGGGCGGTCAGGGCGGTGCGCAGCGCGTCCGCCGTGCCCCGTCCGTAGTCGGCCACCAGCACCGCGGCGGCCCCGGCGACGGCCTCTTCGGCCTCGGGGGTGGCGGCTGCGGCACGCCCGTCCCCGTCGTCGAGCCGGAGCAGCGGGCGCCCCTCGGCCATCAGCCTCGTCTTGCAGACGAGGGCACCCGTGAGGGGGATCTCGACGAGCCGTACCCGGTCGCGGAGCATCTCGCGGACCGTGCGGGACGCCTCGTCCTGGCCGAGCGCGGTGACGAAGGTGACCTCTCGGCCGTCGGCCGCGGCGAGGCAGGCGGCGAGCGCCGCACCGCCCGGCCGCGCCGTGCGCTCCGGGCGGCTGAGGACCGGGACGGGGGCGTCGGGGGCGAGCCGCTCCGCGTGTCCGGTCACGTCACGGTCGAGCAGGCAGTCCCCCACGACGACCAGCGGTGTGCGGGTGTTCATGCGCGCTCCTCCCCGGCCGGTGTGCCGTCGGCCGCCCGCGGCCGCTCGGCCGGCACACCCCGGGTCCCGCGGGCGGCCCGGGCGGCGATCTCCCGGTCGAAGGCCTCACAGACCATGTGGACGGCGACCAGGTGCAGTTCCTGGACGGTCGCGGACATCGCGGCCTCCACGCACAGGGCCTCGTCGCTCGCCGCGGCCAGCGGGTTCGGCTCGGGGCCGGTCATCGCCCAGACCGGCATCCCGATGCGCCGGGCCTCGTTCCCCGCCGCCAGGAGGTTGGCGCTGGCCCCGCTGGTCGACAGGAGCATCAGCACGTCGCCGGGGCGGCCGTGCGCGCACGTCTGCCGGGCGAACACCTCCTGCACCCCGTAGTCGTTGGCGATGGCGGTGGTGGAGGAGGTGTCGGCGTGCAGGGCGAGCGCCGAGTACGCCGGGCGGTCGTCCTGGTAGCGCCCGACGAGTTCGGCGGTCAGGTGCTGGGCCTGGG
>NZ_KL585442.1:58545-62649 GCF_000721935.1 Streptomyces sp. NRRL WC-3549 | reverse complement strand
CCCGCCACCGGACAGGACGCGGGCCAGTACGGCGCCCCATCGTTCGGTGACGGCCGCTGCGGTGCGGAAGGCCGGGAGCGCGCGGGCCAGGTCGTCGCAGTGCCGGCCGGGAGCGATGAGCTTCATCGTGCCACCTCCGAGAGCAGGGGAACGGGACTGAGCCGGGAGTAGACCTGCGCGACGCCGTCGGCCACCCCGTCCCAGGTGAAGCGGGCGAGCGCGTGCGTGCGGCCGGCCGCGCCGTAGCGGGCGCGGCGGGCGGGGTCGTCGAGCAGCGCGCGGACGGCGGCGCCGAGTTGCCGGTCGTCGCCCACGGGCGGTACGTGGACGCCGGTCACCCCGTCGACCACCGTGTCGAGCTGACCGCCGACCGCCGTGGCGACGACCGGGGTGCCGCAGGCCATGGCCTCGATGGGGACGATGCCGAACGGCTCGTAACGGGGCAGGGAGAGCAGCAGGTCGGCGCTGGAGAGGAGGCCCGGCATGAGGTGCTGGGGGACGCATCCGAGCATCCGGACCCGTTCGGTCACCCCGTGTTCGGAGGCGATCTTGCGGAGCCGTTCGGCCTCCGGGTCGGCGAACAGCAGCGGGGCCTCGGGGCCTCCGGCGATGAGCAGTTCGGCGTCGGGCACGGCGGCCAGTGCTCTGATCGCGCGGTCGAACCCCTTGCGGGGGACGAGCCGTCCCACGGCCAGGAGGCGCCGGGGAGCGCCCTCCGGCCTGCGGTCGGCGGGCCTCGGCGAGAAGAGGGCGGTGTCCACCCCGCAGGGCACGACCCCGATGCGGGAGCGGTCGATCCCCATGGCGACGAGCTCGTCCACCTCGTCGGCGCAGGTCGCGATGACCGCGTCCGCCTCGGTCCCGATGCGGGCCTCGATCTCGACGCGCTCGCGCGGGCTGGTGTCCTCCGTGCCCTGGTAGCGCCGCTTCACGGTGCCGAGCGCGTGGTACGTCTGCACCACCGGGATGCCGGTGTCCCGGGTGCCGGTGAGCGCCGCCAGCCCGGACATCCAGAAGTGCGCGTGGACGACGTCGGGCCGGGTGCGCCGCCATGTCCGGGCCAGATGGGCGCCGAACTCGGGCATCCAGGCGAACAGTTCGTCCTTCGGAACGGGGGTGGGCGGCCCGGCCGGCACATGGACGACCTTCACCCCGTCCGGGGTGCGCACCGTGGCCGGTGCGGTGGCGCTGTCGCGGCGGGTGTAGACGGTGACGTCGTGCCCGCGCCGCACCAGGTGCCGGGCCAGCTGCGCGACGTAGACGTTCTGGCCGCCCGCGTCCGGACCGCCCAGCTCCGCGAGGGGACTCGCGTGCTCGGACACCAGGGCGATCCGGCCGGGGCGCGGCTTGGGCTGCGTCATCGCGTGACCTCTTTCATGAGTCGTTCCCAGTCGTCCAGGAACCGCTGGACGCCGTACCTGGCGCGGGCGGCCGCCCGCGCGCGGTTCCCGGTCCGCTCGGCGTACGCGGCGTCCGCCAGGAAGTGCCGCAGGGCGTCGTCGAGTACGTCCGGCCGGTTGGAGACCACCCCCGCGTCCGGTGGCACGGCCTCGCGGACCTCCGTCGTCGCCAGGGCGACGACGGGCATGCCCAGGAACATCGCCTCCAGAAGGGAGAGCCCGAGCGAGGTCCACCGCACGGGGTGCAGATAGACCCGGCAGCGGGCCATGGCCGGGTGGAGCCGGTTCTGCGGGAGTTCGGAGGTCAGGCACTGCTCCGGCGGGAGGTCCAGATGCCGGGCGAGCCCCGCGGTGCCCATGCCGAACACGTGCAGGGGCGCGGCCCCCGCCAGCCGGGGCAGCAGGTCGGTGCCGGTGGTGCGCCCGCGCCGTACGGGTTCGTTGACGACCACGGCGGCCCTCGGCTCGGTCCCGGTCCAGAGCTGCCCGGGGTCGATGATCCCGTGTTCGACCACGCTCGTGGGGGCGCGTCCGTTGTCCCACATGAGCCGGTTGAAGTGGGTGACGTGGACCAGCGGGACGTCCGTGCGGCCGGCGACCGGGTGCACGGTGCCCACGGGCGTCTCGTGCGGGCTGTTGTGCTCCACGTACACGGCGGGGACGTCGCGCCCGGGCCGGCGGCCGGTCCAGGCGTGGGTCAGTTCGATCTCGTGCGGCCGTTGCAGGACGACGAGGTCGATCTCGCTGTCGCGCAGCTCCTCGGGGGTGCGTTCGACCACCGACGCGGGCCAGGTCCAGGTCCGGGCACGGCCCAGGCCGTCGGGCCCCCGGTCGGGTGTCACCGGCACCAGGTAGGTGTGCGGCCCCTGGACGAAGGAGGTCAGCCACGAGCCGTGCACGTGCCAGATGAGGATGTTCATGCGCTCTCCTTCAGGAGCTTGTGCACCGCGCTCACGACGTCGTGGGCGGTGACGCCGTTCAGGCAGGGGTGTCCCGGCACCGGGCAGTGCCGGGCCCGGGTGTCGGCGCAGTCGGCCCGCTGGTCGCCGAGGAGCACGGTGGGAACGCCGTAGGGCGCCCAGCGCGAGGCCGGCACGACGGGGGCGAACAGCGAGACGACGGGAGTGCCGACGGCGGCGGCCAGGTGCGCGGGCCCGGTGTTCGCGCTGACGAGCGCGTCCGCGCCGCGCAGCACCCCGGCCAGCTCCCGGGGGCCGGTGCGTCCCCCGAGGTCGACGGCGTCGGCGCCGCTCACCATGCGGGTCAGCTCCTTCTCGGCGGGACCTCCGGTGACGACGACGCGGTGTCCGGCGTCGGCGAGCATCCGCACGGCCTCCGCGTGGCGTCCGGCGTCCCAGGAGCGGGCCGGCGCGCTCGCCCCCGGGTGGACGACGACGTACGGGCCGTTGCCGGTGAGCGCGGCGGTGTCCGGCGCGGGCAGGACGCGCAACCGCCCGTCGTCCCCGGGCCGGAGCCGGAACCCCATGGCCAGCGCGGTGTCCAGGGCCGCCTCGGCCTCGTGCCGGCCGGGCAGGCGCCGGTGGCGTACGTCGAGCAGCCGGCCGGGGTGGTCGACGCTGTCGGCGCCGATCCTGCCGATGCCCGCCATCCGGAGCAGCAGGGCGGCGGGCAGCGGGCTCTGGTGGAAGGAGGTGAGGACGAGGGCGGTGTCGAAGGCCCGCTCGCGCAGGGCGGCGAGGAGGCCGGGGACGTCGGCCTCCTCGACGGCCGGTGGCTGGACGCCCTCCCACGGCGCCCGCCAGACGAGGACGTCGTCCACCCCGGGGAGCATCCGGGCGGCGGGTTCACCGAGGGGCCCGCAGAGCACGGTGAGGTGTGCGGCCTGTGCCGCGGCCGCCCGCACGGCGGGCCCGGCGAGCAGGACGTCACCGAAGCTGTCGAGGCGCACGACGAGGACTCTCACGCCGGTCCCCCGCCCGCCGGGACGGCCCGTGCGGCGGGACGGGCCATCAGCCGCCGCACGGCGGTGAGGATGTCCGGGGCCCGCCCGGGCTCCGCCTCGGTCTCCTCCGGCAGGGTCGCCGCGTTGGGGACCAGGATCCCCTCGGCGCCCGCGGCCCGGGCGGCGAGGACGTCCGCCCGGATGTCGCCGATCACCGCGCAGTCCTCGGGGCGCAGACCGAGCCGTACGGCCGCGTCGACGACCAGGCCGGGGAGCGGCTTGCGGCAGGGGCAGCCCGTGTCGGGCAGGTGCGGGCAGTAGACCCAGACGCCCAGCGGCCCGATCAGTTCGTCGACCCGGGTGTTGACCCGTCGTACGTCCTCGTGGGAGAGCAGGCCGCGGCCGATGCCGGACTGGTTGCTGACGACGCCGGTCGGGAGCCCGGCCTCCCGCACCAGCCGGACGGCCTCGGCGGCCCCGGGGACCGGTCGTACGAGGGCGGGGTCGGCGTTGTAGGGGACGTCGTGGATCAGCGTCCCGTCGCGGTCGAAGAGGACGGCGGCGGGGCGGAAGGCCCGGGGCGCCGTGGGGGCGTCGGGGGTCCGTCGTCGGCGTGCCGTCATGTCCGGCCTCCCCACGGGGCCGCGCCCCGGTGTCTGAGATGTCCGGCGGCCCAGTGGCCGACCGCCAGGGGCGGGATGGCCGCGCTGGTGGCGAGCATCGTGGTGACCTCCGCTGCGGTACGAGGGCCGGGTGCGATGCGGGCCCAGGCGAACTCGGCGGTGCCGGCGGCCCACAGCC
>NZ_KL585442.1:50131-58330 GCF_000721935.1 Streptomyces sp. NRRL WC-3549 | reverse complement strand
AGAGATGTGTATAAGAGACATGTCCGGGCAGACGGCCCCGGGGGGCCTCGGCCCTGGACCACCAGTCCCGCCCGTGCAGCCGGCTCATCAGGACGTCGTCGGCGTTGCCGCGCTGGGTGCGCAGGGAGACCCAGCGGTCGGCCGGGCGTACGGGGTGCAGGGTGGCGCGGCCTCCCCGCACCAGGTCCCAGCCCTCGCCCAGCAGCCGCAGGGCGAGGTCGGCGTCCTCGCGGAAGGCGCGGGGGAACCGTTCGTCGAACCCGCCGACCGCGCGGACCGTCTCGGTGCGGTAGGCCATGTCCGCGGTGGCCCAGGCCGCCTCCTCCAGGCCCGCCGTACAGCGTTCCCAGTCGGTGGGCCTGCGGTCCTCGGGCAGCGGCACGGTCAGCCGGCCCTGCACGCCCACGGTCCCCGGACCGGCCTCGGCCAGGTCGTGCGCGAGGCGGGCGCCCCAGTCGGGCCGTACGGTCACGTCGTCGTCGAGGAAGACCACCCACGGCGCGGCGACCTCGCGCAGACCCGCGTTGCGGGCGGCGGCCGGGCCGCGTCCGTGTGTGGCGAGGACCCTCACGCGGTCGGCCAGGGGTCCCGCGCCGCTCACGTCCAGCGGACCGTCGCCGTCCGGCCGGTCGTCCACCACGAGTACCTCGTGCGGCGGCGGATGGGCCGCGTCGGCGAGGGCACGCAGGCAGGCGTCGAGGCAGCGGCGTCCGATGGTGGGGACGACCACGGAGTAGGCCTCCGCCGGGTACGGCCGCTCGCCCTCGGCGGGAAGGCCTGCGGTCATCGGTCCCGGTACGCCGGCCGTCATGTGAACGCCTTCGAACGGCGGACCAGGAACGGTCCGATCGCCAGCAGGTCGACGGGCGCCGACCCGAAGCACTCCAGCGCCTCGCGCGGGTGGTCGACCATGGGCCGGCCCGCGGTGTTCAGACTGGTGTTGACGACGACGGGCAGCCCGGTGCGCCGTTCGAACGCGGTGAGCATCCTGGCCACGAGCGGTTCGCTGCCGCCGTCGACGGTCTGGATCCTGGCCGTGCCGTCCACGTGGACCACCGCGGGGATGCGGGGTCGCCAGGACTCGGCCACGTCGTGGACGAAGAGCATGTAGGGGCTGGGCAGTGGTCCGTCGAAGAGTTCCGCGGCCCGTTCCGCGAGGACCATGGGGGCGACGGGCCGGAACTCCTCGCGGCCCTTCACCGCGTTGAGCCGTTCCAGGTTCTCGGCCCGGCCGGGGTGTGCGAGGAGCGAGCGGTGGCCGAGCGCCCGGGGGCCGAACTCGGCGCGTCCCTGGAACCACGCGACGATGCCGTCCTGGGCCAGTTCCTCCGCCACGGCGGCGGCCACGTCCTCGGGTTCCTCGTAGGGCAGCGCCGCCGCCTCCAGCATCCGGCGCAGTTCCTCGTCGCTCCAGCCCCTGCCGAGCGCCGCGGTGGCCATCGGGCGCACCGGTTCCCGCTCGGCCGCCAGGTGCAGGGCCGCTCCGAGCGCGGTACCGGCGTCCCCGGCGGCGGGCTGGACCCAGACCGTGTCGAACGGGCCTTCGCGGTGCAGCCGGGTGTTGGCCACGCAGTTGAGGGCCACTCCCCCGGCGAGGGCCAGGCGCGTCGCGCCGGTCCGCGCGTGGAGCCATCCGGCGATGTCCAGGACCGTCTCCTCCAGGCACCGCTGGCCGCTGGCGGCGAGGTCGGCGTGCTCCTTCGTGTACGGCCCGCCGGGTTCCCTGCGCGGGGCGTACCGTTCCCAGTCGACCCCGGAGGCCAGGAATCCTCCGTCCCCCAGCCCGTGCACCTGCTCGGCGAGGCGGTCGGCGAAGCGGGGGGTGCCGTACGAGGCGAGGGCCATCACCTTGAACTCGTCGCTGCTGCGCAGGAATCCGAGGTGGTCGGTGAGGTCCTCGTAGAACAGGCCGAGGGACTGGGGCAGCCGCTGGGTGGACAGGACGTCCAGCCGGCCGCCGGTGTAGTTCCCGGCGAGCTGCGAGGCGCACTCGCCCCGCCCGTCGAGCACGAGCACCGCGCAGTCGCCCAGCGGCGCGGCGAGCCCGGCGGACGCGGCGTGCGCCACGTGGTGGGCGACGAAGCGGACCTTGGCGGGGTCGAGTCCGGGCAGCGCCTCGGCCAGGAACTCGGGGGCCCGCCGGGCGTACTCCTGACGCAGGTGGTCCCAGGGGTCGTCCAGGCCCATCCGTTCGGCGGGCTCGGCGAGCCCGGGGTCGTAGGAGTAGGCGACGGCGTCCAGGTCCGCCGGGGTCAGACCGGCGCTGTCGATGCACCAGCGGGCGGCGAGTCCGGGCAGTTCCCATGCCGAGAAGGGCACGGGGCGTTTGCCGTGCTTGCGCCTGCTGAAGCGCTCCTCCTCGGCGGCGGCGACGGTCCGCCCGTCGATCACGAGGGCGGCCGAAGGGTCGTGGAACAGGGCGTTGATACCGAGCACACGCATGCACAGGCTCCTTCAGAGGGTCCCGGCCGGGCGCTCGTCCTGGGTGCCGAGCAGCTCGGAGAAGTACGCGATGGTGCGCTCCAGCCCCTCTTCCCAGGACACGCTCGGCTCCCAGCCGAACATCTCGCGTACGAGTGTGGTGTCGGGCCGGCGCCGTTCGGGGTCGTCGACGGGCCGGTCGATGGAGACGATCCGGGAGGCGGAGTTGGTCAGTTTGACGACCCGGCGGGCGATCTCCCGGACCGTGGTCTCGTCGCTCCCGCCGATGTTGACGGGGCGTACCGACCGGCTGGCGGCCACCCGCAGGATGCCGTCGAGCGTGTCGTCGACGTAGCACAGCGACCTGGTCTGGCTGCCGTCGCCGGCGATCGTCAGGGGTTCGCCCGCGAGGGCCTGGCAGATGAAGGTGGGGACCGCCCTGCCGTCGTGGGCGCGCATGCGCGGGCCGTAGGTGTTGAAGAGCCGGACGATCCCGGCGTTCGTCCCCCGGGTGCCCGCGTGGGCGGTGACGAGGGCTTCGGAGAACCGCTTCGACTCGTCGTAGACGCTGCGCGGGCCGACCGGGTTGACGTTGCCCCAGTAGTCCTCCCGCTGCGGGTGCACCAGCGGGTCGCCGTACACCTCGGAGGTGGAGGCCAGCAGCAGGCGCGCGTCGTCCCTCGCGGCGACGCTCAGGATGTTGCGGGTACCGAGGCTGCCGACGTCCAGGGTCTCCAGCGGCATCCGCAGGTAGTCGGCCGGGGACGCGGGGCACGCGAAGTGCAGCACGAGGTCGTAGGGGCCGGTCAGCTCGTCGACGCAGGCGGCGTCCGACACGTCGCAGTCCAGGAAGCGGAATCCCGCCCTGTCGACGAGGTGGGCCACGTTCCGGGCCGAGCCCGACGACAGGTTGTCGGCACAGTCGACACCGACTCCGCCGTCCAGCAGGCGCTCGCAGAGGTGCGAGCCGAGGAACCCGGCTCCGCCGGTCACCAGTGCGCGCTGCCAGGGCAGGCGTTCGGCTGCTACCGAAGGCGTCATGTGCTGTCTCTCCCTTCCGGTGCGGGGCGCGGGAACGGAAACGGTCCTGCCGGCGCCCGGCCGGCCGTTCCCGCGCTCGGTTCTCATCTATGGATCCTGCCGAAGGACGGCTCCCCTGCATCTCGGGGCATACGGTGGGACGGAACCGAGGAAGGGCAAACGACGATGCGCCACGGTCTTCCCTCCGTACTCGACTCCCTGCTCCGCCCCCGCACCGCGTCGGGACGAGTGCTGGTCACAGGTTGGTTCAGCTTCCGCGACGGGGAGGTGACCGCCGGGGACGCCCTCGCCGAACGCGCCGTATCGGACGCGCTCGGCCGTTTGGGTGTCGCCCACGATTCGGCGTGGAGCCCGGTGTTCGCACCGGGCGGTCCGACGCTGGAGGAGGCGCGGCCGGAATCGTACGAGCAGATGGTGTTCGTCTGCGGCCCGCTGCACGGCGAGCAGATCCTCCGGCTCCACGAGCGGTACGCCGCGTGCCGGCGCGTGGCGGTCGGGGTGAGCGTGGTGGACGCGGGGGCGCCCGAGGTGGCCGGCTTCCACCGGGTCCTGGCACGTGACAGCGCCGGGGCGGGGCTGATGGCGGACCTGGCGGGCGCCGCCCGCTCCGAGCCGCCGCGGCCCCTCGTCGGGGTCGCCCTGACCCATGGTCAGGGCGAGTACGGGGCCCGGCGCGACCACGAGCGGACCTCGGAGGTGCTCGGTTCCTGGCTGGCCGGGCAGGACTGCGCGCGGGTGGAGGCCGACACCCGGCTGGCCCGTGACACCTGGCGGCTGTGCCGGACCCCGGACCAGTACCTCTCCCTGGTCGGGCGGCTGGACCTGATGGTCACCGACCGCCTGCACGGCATGGTGCTGGCGCTGCGGACGGGCGTACCGGCGCTGGTGGTGGACCCGGTGCGGGGCGGCGCCAAGGTGTCGGCGCAGGCCGGACTGGTGCGCTGGCCCGCGACGGTCCCCTGCGAGGACGTGTCCCCGGGCGTGCTGGACGACTGGTGGGCCTGGTGCCTGTCGCCCGCCGGCCGGGCGGCGGCCCGGCGCCGGCAGGCCCTGCTGCTCCGGGGCGCGTACGCCACCGGCGGCCTCCGGGACCTGGACAGCGGGCGCTGATTCGCGCGGCACCGCCCGTGCGCGGAGGATCGGCTGCGGGACCCGGCTCGGACGGCCGGGCGGAAGGGTCCCGCGGGCCCACACCCCGTGGTGCGGCCCGGGTCCGGCCCCCGACCGACGGAGACCCTGATGGCCGACAGCACCCTGCCCCTCCTCGTCAAGGGCTACGCATGGCTGCCCGACCGCCGGCGCAGGAGCGGGGGCGCGCCGGTGCGCACCCGGCTCCTGGGCAAGCGCGCGATCGCCCTGCACGGGCCGGCCGCCGCGCGGTTCTTCTACGACGGGAACAACATCCACCGCCGTACGGCCCTGCCGGAGCCCGTGATCGACACCCTCTTCGGCCAGGGGGCCGTGCACACCCTGGACGGGGAGGCGCACCGGGTGCGCAAGGCCATGTTCATGCGGCTGCTGACCGACCCCGTGCGGGTGCGGGCGCTGACCGAGGAGATCGCCGCCGCGTGGGAGGACGCCACCGCCGTCTGGTCCGGTCGCTCCCGGGTGGTCCTCTTCGACGCGGTCGCCCTGCTGCTCACCCGGGCGGTCCACTCCTGGGCGGGGGTGCCCCTGCCCGAGGCCGAGGAGGAGCGGACCGCCCGTGACCTGGTGGCGATGGTGGACGGCTTCGCCACACCCGGTCCGCGGCACTTCCGGGCCCGCCGGGCGCGGCGCCGGCAGGAGGCGCGGGTGGCGCGGCTGGTCGAACAGGAGCGTGCCGCGGCGGACGCCGGCAGCGCCGGGACGGTGGCGTCCGGCCTGACGCCGTTGCGCGCCGTGGCCCTGCACCGCGAGGCGGACGGGACGCTCCTGGACCCGCGTACGGCCGCGGTCGAGGTACTGAACATCCTGCGGCCGACCGTCGCCGTCAGCTGGTTCGTGACCTTCGCGGCCCACGCCCTGCACCAGCACCCCGAACACCGCGCCCCGCTGGCCGCCGACGAACCGGGGTACTCCTACCGGTTCGCCCAGGAGGTCCGCCGGTTCTACCCGTTCGCCCCGTTCATCGGGGGGCTGGCGGCCGAGCGTCTGGAGTGGCTGGGCCGGCCGGTCGTGCCCGGCACACTGGTCCTGCTGGACCTGTACGGCCAGAACCACGACCCGGACTTCTGGCCCCGGCCGTACGCCTTCGACCCGTCACGCTTCGCCGACGGCCCGCCGCGCCGGGACGACCTGGTGCCGCAGGGCGGCGGTGATCCCTGGACGGGGCACCGCTGTCCGGGCGAGGACATCACCCTCGCGGTGCTGGCCACCGTCTCGGTCCTGCTGGCCAGGCTGTCGTACCGGACGGTCGAGCAGGATCTGCGGATCCCGCTGAACCGGATCCCGACCGCCCCGCGCAGCGGGTTCGTCGTCGCCGACGTCCGCTGACCGGGCCCGGCCCTACCCCCGGGTCCGGGCGGCGCACTCGGCGACGACCGTGCGCAGGCTGCCGGAGCGCTCCAGCAGCTCCCGCTGGATACGGGCGCCCGTCCCCCGGGCCAGGAGGGCCTTGACCCCCTCTTCGGCCGCCGCGAGGTCGCCGCTCTCCTCCAGCGCGTCCCGTACGTGGTCGAGCAGGGCGTGGACCACCTCGGCGGCGGGCCGGGGGCGCATGGTCGGCGGGTGGAGCAGCCGGTCCTCCCGCCCGCGACGTCCGGCCTGCCAGGCGGCCATCCGCAGCGTGCCGACCGCGACCGGGTCCGGCGGGTCCCCCGCACGCCAGGCGCGGGCGGCGGTCTCGGCCAGACCTCGCACCAGGGTGGCCAGCAGCGTGGTGTCGGCCGCGTCGAGACAGACGTCGGCCACCCGGACCTCGATCGTGGGGTAGCGGTCGGAGAGCCGCGCGTCGAAGTAGATCATGCCCGGGTCGCGCAGCACCTCGGTGTCCAGCAGGGCCCGCACCTGGTCGTGGTAGGCCTGCGCGGAGCCGAAGAGCTCCACGGGGCCGGCCGAGGGCCAGCGGCCCCAGACCCTGCTGCGGTAGCTGCCGTAGCAGGTGTCCTGGCCCTGCCAGAAGGGGGAGTTCGCGCTCAGCGCGAGGAGTACGGAGAGCCATGGGCGGATCCGGTCCAGGACCGCGACGCCCTCCTCGTCCGATTCGACCGAGACGTGGACGTGGCAGCCGCACGTCAGCTGCTCCTGGGCGGTCAGCCCGAACCGGTCGGCCAGCCACCGGTACCTCTCGCCCGTGCCGATGGTGGGGCTGACGGGCAGCGGTGAGGTCGCCAGCGCCACCACCGTGGCCCCGGCCTCCGCGGCGCTCGCGGCCGCCTCGGCGCGCCACCGCAGGATCTCGGACCGCAGCTCACTCATCGAGCTGCGCGGTTCGGTGGCGAATTCCAACTGCTGGCGGTGGAGCTCCGACTCGAAGGCGGAGTCCCCTTCGGCCCGGCGCTCGGCGAGGGCCAGCACAGCCGTGGAGAGGGCCTGCGGCTCACCGCTCTCCTCGTCCACGAGCAGGAGCTCTTCCTCGACACCGACGGTTCGCACGTTGCGCATCCTTTCTGCCGTCGGCGGGATCCGGCGGCGGGGCGGACCGTCACGGCGAACCGGCTCGGAGCCGCTCGGAATGGTACGTACGAGCGTACGGCGAGGAGGGACGTCGGGCACGGACGGCCAGGGCCGGGCGGCGCCGACCGCCGCCCCCTCGGTGCGGGGCGGCCGTGACGGTTCTGCTGCCCGGTGGCGTCCGGGTCATGCCTGGCGCCGGGCCCGTCCGTGTGAGCAAGGACACCGCGCCGCCGACGCCCCCCGCGCACGGGGGAGTTGGGCCTTCGGCCACACGTACGGGGCCCGCCCGCACCACCGTCCGTTTCGCCGCACTCACGGCTGTTTGTGAAGATGTACGGCGCCGGAACGGCAGGCCCGACCGCGAGGAGGCCGCCTCCCGGCACCCGAGACTCCGCTTCCCGCTCCCCCGGCGGCCGCCGGGCGTCTGCCCCCGGCCCCCATCGAAATGTGCTGCGCTGTGCCTGCCCCCCGTGTGCCCGTCCCGTCGTCCGTCCGCTCCGCCGTGCCCCGCCGGAAGCGCGGCGGCAGTCCCTGGCGCTGTCTGCGCACGCCGAGCATGCGCCGGTGGTCCCTGGCCAACCTGGTGTCCAACGCGGGCACCTGGATGCAGCTCACCGTGCAGAACCTGCTGGTCCTCCAGGTGACGGGTTCCGCCGCCGCGACGGGCCTCTCGCTGGCCGTCCAGGCGGGGCCCGGTCTGCTGCTCGGGGTCGTCGGCGGGGCCGCCGTCGACCGGTGGCCCCGCAAGGTCACCGCGGCCGTCAGCCAGGCGGTGCTCGGGCTGGTCGCCTTCTCCACGGCCGCCCTGATCGGGCTGGACCTGCTGAGCATGCCCGTCCTGCTCCTCCTGGCCGCGGTCACCGGCACCGTGAACACCATCGACGGGCCCGCGACGGCCCTGCTGGGCAACGACCTGGTGCCGGCCGACGACGTCCCGTCGGCCATCGCGCTCGGTTCGATGGTGCACAGTGCCGGCCGGCTCATCGGGACGGTGCTCGCGGCGGTGGCGATCGGCACACTGGGTACGGCCTCGGCCTATCTGGCCAACGGCGTCTCCTTCCTCTTCGTGGCGGCGGTCATCCCCACGCTCAAGCCCGCCGCCCGGGCGCTGCGGCGGGTGCCGGAGTCCTCTCCCGCACC
>NZ_KL585442.1:49386-49971 GCF_000721935.1 Streptomyces sp. NRRL WC-3549 | reverse complement strand
CCCCCGCCGCGGATCCGGCGGGCGCGTCCCGGGGGCGGGAGGGCACGGGGGCCAGGGGCCGGCCTGCGCTACTTCATGAGCCGCCCCCGGCTGGTGGCGCTGGCGGGGATAACCGGCCTCAGCTCCGTCTTCGGACGCAACTACCAGCTGACCCTGGCCGTCCTCGTCGTCGGTCCGCTGCACGCCCAGGAGAGCGACTTCGGCGTCGTCTCCACCGTGCTGGCCGTGGGCGGGGTGATCGGCGCGCTGCTCGCGGGGCGACTGCTGAAGCCCACGGTCCGGCTGGTGGGCACCCTCGCGGCCTGCGGGGGGCTGCTCCAGGCGGCGGCCGGGCTGTCACCGGGGCTCGTCGTCCTCGTCCTGCTGGTCATTCCCATGGCGGTGGTGGAGTCCGTCTCCGACACCGCGGGCGCCACGGTGCTGCAGACCGACCCGGCGCCCGAGATGCGCGGCCGTGTCCTCGGGGTCTGGCGCAGCGCGGGCACGGCGTGGGGGCTGGCCGGCCCGCCCCTGCTGGGGCTTCTGCTGGAGTTCGCGGGGGCCCGTGCGGCCCTCGTGTCCGGCGGACTGCTGATCGCCGGTGCG
>NZ_KL585442.1:43630-49142 GCF_000721935.1 Streptomyces sp. NRRL WC-3549 | reverse complement strand
GAGATGTGTATAAGAGACAGTCCGCGCCCCTCGCCGCGTCGGCGGCCCTCGGCCCGGCCTCCTGACCGCGCCGGGGTGGTGCGCGGCACGCATGTCCGGGCCGATCAGGGGCACCTCAGGGGCGCGGGCCCGTGAACCGGCGGGCCCCTTCCGAGACCTCCGAGGAAAGGTGGCAGCCGATGACCGACCACGATCTGGACGGGCGCAGGGTACTGGCCGTCGTCACCCATTACGGCGTGGAGCAGGACGAACTCGTGGTGCCCGTGGAACACCTCCGCGGCGCCGGGGCCCGGGTGGACGTCGCCGCGGTGTCCGAGGACGACGTCGTGACCCTGGTCGGTGACAGGGACCCGGGGAAGACGGTGCGCCCCGACCTCGCACTGGCCGACGTCGACCCGTCCGCCTACGACCTGCTGCTCGTTCCCGGCGGCACCACACTGAACGCCGACGCGCTGCGCCTGCAGAGCGACGCGGTCGCGATCGTGCGCGCGTTCGCCGGGTCGGGGCGCCCGGTCGCCGCGATCTGCCACGGGCCGTGGGCCCTGGTCGAGGCCGGAGTCGTCGCGGGCAAGCGGCTCACCTCATACGCCTCCCTGCGGACCGACGTCCGCAACGCGGGGGGCGAGTGGGTCGACGAGCCGGTGGTGACCGACACCGCGGGCGGCTGGCCGCTGATCACCTCGCGCGATCCGGGAGACCTGGAGCCGTTCCTCCGGGAAGTGGACACGGCGCTCGCCGCCGTGCGGCGCTGACCGGGGGGCGCGGCGGCCTGCCGCCCCGGACGCGGTGAAAGGACCTGGGCGCGGGAGACCCCGGCCCGCAGTGCCCTCCCGAGAAGCCGGGCCCCGGAGGCGGGGTCCGGCTTCGTACGCCCCGGGCCGCCGGCTCGCCGGGCGCTCCACCGGTTCGGGCGGCCTGCCCCGCGCTGCGCGTCCACGCGGCGCCGGCTGACGGCCGTAGGCGGTGACGAAGCAGCTGACGGTTCGTCAGGCTGCCGGCGGGGCGTGGAGCTTCGCCCCCGTGGCGGCGCGGACCTCGGCCTCGGACACCCCCGGGGCCGCCTCCGCCAGGACCAGTCCGCCGCCGGTCACGTCGATGACGGCCAGGTCGGTGATGATCCGGTGGACGACTCCGCGCCCGGTGGCGGGCAGGGTCAGCTCGTCGACGATCTTCGGGCTGCCGTCCTTCGCCGTGTGCTCCATCACGACCAGGATGCGACGGGCGCCGTGGACGAGGTCCATCGCACCGCCCATGCCCTTGACCATCCTCCCGGGCACCGTCCAGTTGGCGAGGTCGCCACGGGCGGAGACCTGCATGCCGCCGAGCACGGAGACGTCGATGCGGCCCGCGCGGATCATGCCGAAGGAGAGCGCGGAGTCGAAGCAGGCGGCGCCCGGCAGGACGGTCACCGTCTCCTTGCCCGCGTTGATCAGGTCCGGGTGCTCCTCGCCGGCCACCGGGTACGGCCCGACGCCGAGGATGCCGTTCTCCGAGTGCAGCACCACGTGGACGCCCTCGGGCAGGTGGCCGGGGATCAGCGTCGGCAGGCCGATGCCGAGGTTCACGTACTGGCCGTCGCGCAGTTCGCGGGCGGCGCGGGCGGCGAGCTGGTCGCGGTCGAGGGGCATCGTCAGTCCTCCTTCGCCGCCGTGCCGGCGGACGGTGGGGCGGGGGCGGGCGAGGGGGGCCCGCCGGGGGTCCGGCGGGCGAGGGGGGCCCGACGGGGGTCCGGACCGTACGGCGCTCGACGCGCCGGTCGTCCGGGTCGGCGGCGACGACACGGTCCACGAACACGCCCGGCAGATGCACCCCGTCCGGGTCCAGCTCACCCGGCTCCACGACGCGTTCGGCCTCCACCAGGGTGACGCGGCCGGCCATGGCGACGAGCGGGTTGAAGTTCGCCGCGGCGGCGTGGAAGACGCAGTTGCCGTGCCGGTCGGCGACGGCGGCCCGCACCAGGGCGTAGTCGGCGGTGATCGCCTCCTCCAGCAGATAGCGCCTGCCCCCGAACTCGCGGACCGCCTTCGGCGGTGAGGCCAGCGCGACCGAGCCGTCGGGGCCGTACCGCCACGGCAGGCCGCCCTCCTCGACCTGGGTCCCGACGCCCGCCGGGGTGAAGAACGCGGGGATGCCGGTCCCGCCCGCGCGCAGCCGTTCGGCCAGCGTGCCCTGCGGGGTCAGCTCCACCTCCAGCTCGCCGGACAGGTACCGGCGGGCGAACTCCTTGTTCTCACCGACGTACGACGACGTCATACGGACGATCCGCCCGGCGCGCAGCAGCAGGCCCAGACCCCAGTCGTCGACGCCGCAGTTGTTGGAGACGACCCGCAGACCGCCGGTGCCGGTGTCCAGGAGGGCGGCGATCAGCCCCGACGGGATGCCGCACACACCGAAGCCGCCGACGGCGAGCACCGCGCCCTCGGGAATGCCGGCCACCGCCTGTGCGGCGGAGCCCACCACCTTGTCCATGCCTCGTGCCTGCCTTCCGTACGGGGTAGGGGGCCGGTAGAACCCCGGGGCACGATGCCGCGCCGGGGCCGCCCGCCGTTCACGATCGCCGTCCGGGTGGCACCGCCGCCATGTGGGCCGGACACATGAGCGGCGCCGCAGGTGCGGTGCCCGGCACCATGTCGGCGCCGGTGGGCGACTTTTACCGTCCCATCCATCAGCAACCGCGCCGCCGCCGTCGTCCGCCGCGGGTGCGCCCCTTCCGAGGGGCGCCACCGGGACCGGTGCGGCACCACTTTCCGGGAGCCGGACCGATGCCTGTCAACCCCGCACACCGCCGCCGCACCAGAACCCTGACCGCGGTGGCCGCCCTCGCCCTCTCCGCCCTCCTCGCCTCGGGCTGCGCCGAGGCCGGAACGGCGGGTTCGCAGTCCGCGGGCGGCGGCCAGGGCTCCGCACCCGTCAAGGTCGGTCTGGTCTACTCCAAGACCGGCCCGCTCGCCGCGTACGGCAAGCAGTACGTCGAGGGCTTCCACGCCGGTCTCGACTACGCGACCAAGGGCACCGGCAAGGCCGGCGGCCGCACCATCGAGGTGACCGAGCGCGACGACGGCGGCGACGCGTCCAAGGCCGTCGCCGCGGGCAAGGACCTCATCGGCAAGGGGACGAAGATCATCGCCGGCAGCACGGACTCCGGCATCGCCCTCCAGATGGCCCCGCTGGCCGCCCAGAACAAGGTGCTGTACATCGACGGCCCCGCCGCCACGGACGCGGTCACCGGCATCAACGCGTACACGTTCCGCTCCGGCCGCCAGTCCTACCAGGACACCCTGACCGCCGCCGCCATGCTCGGCGACGCCAAGGGCGGGAAGGTCACCGTCCTCGCCCAGGACTCCACCTTCGGCCAGGCCAACGTCGAGGCGGTCAAGGCCGTCCTCGGCGGCGAGGGCGCCAAGGTCTCGTCCGTCCTCGCACCGCCGAGCGCCACCGATCTGACGCCCTTCGCCCGCCAGGTCAAGGCGGCCGGGCCCGACCTGGTCTTCGTGGCCTGGGCCGGCGCCACCGCCCCGGCCCTGTGGACCGCCCTCGACCAGCAGGGGGTGCTGTCGTCCTCCACGGTCACCACCGGTCTGGCCGGCACGGCGTCCTACCCCGTCTTCGGGGCCGGGGGCGAGAAGATCACCTTCCTCGCGCACTACTTCGCGGGCGCGGCCGGCACCGGCCCCGAGAAGGCCATGACCGAGTCCGTCGAAAAAGCGGGCGGCACCCCCGACCTGTTCACACCGGACGGCTTCACCGCCGCACAGATGATCGTGCGCGCCGTCGAGGCCGGCGGGGACGACGTGGACGCCATGGTGAAGTCCCTGGAGGGCTGGACGTTCGAGGGGGTCAAGGGGGAGCAGAAGATCCGCGCCGAGGACCACGCCCTGCTCCAGCCGATGTTCCAGGCGAAGCTCGTCGGCAGCGGCGCGAGCGCCCGGCCCGAGCTGATCAGGAGGCTCCCGATGGACGACGTGGCGCCCCCGGTCAAGCCTCTGGCGGGCTGATCCATGACCACAGCACCCCGGAGCCCCGGGCCCGCGCCCGGCGCGACGGCGGCCCCCGCCGCCGTCCTCGGCCTGCGGTCCGCCGGCTGGTCCGTCGGCGGCGCGACCATCCTCTCGGACGTCTCCCTCGATGTCCGGGAGGGCGAGTTCCTCGCCTTCATCGGCCCGAACGGGGCCGGCAAGACCTCGCTGTTCAACCTGATCAGCGGCCTCGTCCCGGCCACCACCGGCCGGGTCCTCCTCGACGGGACGGACATCACCGACCGGCCCCCGCACGCCCGGGCCCGGCGGGGTCTGGGCCGCACCTTCCAGACGTCGAGCCTGTGGCCGGCGATGAGTGTGGCCGAGCACGTGCGGCTCGCCGCACAGGCGGCGGGCGGCGGCTCGTACCGGATCTGGCGGCGGGCCTCCCGCTACCAGGACCGGGTCGACGACGTGCTGGCCCGCACCGGTCTGACGCACCGCGCCGACGTGCCGGCCCGGTCCCTGTCGCACGGGGAGAAGCGGAAGCTGGAACTCGCCGTCCTGCTGGTCGGCGAGCCCCGGCTGATGCTGCTGGACGAGCCGATGGCGGGCGTCAGCGCCGAGGAGGTACCCGCCCTGACCGAGCTGATCCGCGGTCTGCACCGCGACGAGGGCCGCACCGTCCTCATGGTCGAGCACCACATGGACGTCCTGCTGGGCCTGGCCGACCGGCTCGCCGTGATGCACCACGGCCGCCTGCTCGCACTGGACACCCCCGAAGCCGTCACCGCCGACCCCACCGTCCAGCAGGCCTACCTGGGAGCGGCCCTGTGAACCCCGGCCGGACGGCACGGACCGTCGCCCCCGCCCGCACCGCACCGGACGGCGGTCCGCTGCTCGCCGTCCGCGGCCTGCGGGTCCTGATCGGCGGACGGCACATCCTGCACGGCGTGGACCTCGACGTCGCACCGCACGGGGTCACCGCCCTGCTCGGCCGCAACGGTGCGGGCAAGACCACCACCGTGCGCGGCGTCCTCGGCCTGGTGCCGCGCACCGGCAGCGTGCTGCTGGACGGCGAGGAGACGGTGGAGCTGCCCACGCACACCCTCGTCCGCCGGGGCATCGGCTATGCCCCCGAGGACCGGGGCGTCTTCGCGGGGCTGACCGTCGCGGAGAACCTGCGCCTGGCCGAACGCGGCGACGGGGAGCCCTACTACCCGCTCGTCCACGAGCTCTTCCCCGAACTGCTCCGGCGCGCCGGACAGCCGGCCGGCACGCTCTCCGGCGGCCAGCAGCAGATGGTGGCCATCAGCCGCACGCTGCTCAACGGCAACCAGCTGATCATCGCCGACGAGCCGACCAAGGGCCTCGCCCCGAAGGTCGTCACCGAGGTCACCCAGGTGCTGGAACGCGCCGCCGAGGCCGTCCCGGTGCTGCTGGTCGAACAGAACCTCGCCATGGTCCGCCGGCTCGCCGCGCACTGCACGGTGCTCACCGACGGACGCACCGCCCACCAGGGGCCCGCCGCCGAGCTGCTCGGCGACCTGGAGGCC
>NZ_KL585442.1:41495-43355 GCF_000721935.1 Streptomyces sp. NRRL WC-3549 | reverse complement strand
CGCCCGCCCCCGCCGCCCCGCCCGCCGACGCCGACACGTCCGGTGCGGGCCGGTCCGACCGCACGGAGGCCGACACCTGATGGACACCGTCGTCCTGCTCACCATGACCGGCCTCGGCCTCGGTGCGCTGTACTTCCTCGTGGCCTCCGGGCTGTCGCTGATCTTCGGCCTGATGGACGTGCTGAACTTCGCGCACGGCGCGCTGCTGTCCGTCGGCGCGTACGCCACCTGGTGGGCCGCCTCCGGCAACCTGCCCGGCGCGGGCTCCGGGGGCCTCGGCTTCGTGGCGGCCGTGGCGTTCGGTGTGGTCGTCGGCACCCTCGCGGCGATCGTGCTGGAACTCGTCGTCGTACGGCCGCTCTACACCCGCCCTCGTGAGCAGGTGCTCGCCACGGTCGGTGTCTCGCTGGCCGTGCCCGCCCTGCTGTCGGGCATCTGGGGCAGCGACCCGCTGACCTTCCCCGGTCCCGAGGCGCTGAAGAGGACCGTCGGCCTGTTCGGTGCGAGCATCCCCGTCAACCGGCTGCTGCTGATCGCCGCCGCCGTGCTGGTCTGGGCGGGTCTGAAACTGTTCCTGGACCGCACCCGGCACGGTCTGGTGGTCCGCGCGGGCGTGGAGGACCGGGCCATGGTCACCGCGCTGGGCATCGACGTCCGCAAGGCCTTCACCCTCGTCTTCGCCATCGGCGGTGCCGCCGCCGCGCTCGGCGGCGCACTGGGCGGGCTGTACTTCGGTTCCGTCGACCCCCGCCAGGGCACCTCCCTGCTGATCTTCGCGTTCGTGGTCGTCGTGACCGGCGGCATGGGCTCGGTGACCGGCGCGGCCGTCGCGGCCGTCGTCATCGGCCTCCTCCAGCAGTTCGCCAACTACTACACCGCCGCCGGTCTCGGCGACCTCGCCGTCGTCGTACTGCTCGCCACCCTGCTGCTGGTGCGCCCGCGCGGCCTCACCGGGAGGCTCGCATGAGCACCGCCACCGGCACCGCCGCCCCCACCGCCCGCACCGGCCTGCTGCGTGGTTGGCCCGTGGGGCTGTTCGTCCTGCTGTTCCTGCTGCCGTACTGCGCCCTGGAGGTCCCGGGCCTGCTGGACGGTCCCGTCGGCAGCCCGGGGAGCCTGCAACTCCTGGCGCTGTGCCTTCTGTTCGGGGCCCTCGCGACCGGGTACGACCTGCTGCTCGGCCGCACCGGCCTGCTGTCCTTCGGTCATGCGCTGTACTTCGCGGCGGGCAGTTACGCCACCAACACCATGATGCAGCAGGCGGGTCTGCCGTTCGGTCTGTCCGCGGTGCTGGGGCTGGTCTTCGGCGTGGTGCTCGCCGTGCTGCTCGGCTCGGTCAGCCTGCGGGTCACCGGCATCGGCTTCTCGATGGTGACGCTGGCGTTCGCCCAGGCCGGCTCGATCGTGGTGGCCCGCGACCCGGGAGGCTTCACCGGTGGAGAGGAGGGCCGGGCGGTCGACGCCGGTTCCCTCCCCGCCTCCCTGGTCGGCATCCAGAACACCGCCAACCTGTACTGGATCGCCCTCGCCTTCCTCGGTCTGACGCTCGTCGTCGTGCACTGGACCACCCACTCGCCGACCGGCAGGGTCTGGGAGGGCGTCAAGGAGAACGAGCGCCGCGTCGAGGTACTGGGCCTGCGCCCGTACGGGTTCAAGCTGGTCGCCTTCACCGTGGCGGGCGGCCTGGCCGCGCTGGGCGGAATCGTGCACCTGCTGCTGACCGGCGGCTCGACCCCGCACACCACCAGCTCCGAATTCACCCTGTCCCTGCTGGTCATGGTCGTCCTCGGCGGTTCGGGCACCCGCTGGGGGCCGATGCTCGGCGGTGTCCTCTACACCTGGGCCGACCACCGCCTCGGC
>NZ_KL585442.1:39469-41281 GCF_000721935.1 Streptomyces sp. NRRL WC-3549 | reverse complement strand
TCTGCCCGCCGTGCTGCGGGTGCCGCTCGGCCAGCCGCTGTTCCTGCTCGGCGCCCTGTTCGTGGTCGTCGTCAACGTCCTGCCCGGCGGCCTCGCGGCCCTGCCCGGCCGCATCCGCGCCGCGCGGGCGGGGAAGGGCTCCGGGGACCGGGACGACCCGGACCGCGGCGGCCCGGGACCGCGGTCCGCGCCACCCGGTCCCGCCGTCCGGCAGAGCAGGGCGTCGGACACTCCCGCCGACGCCGACGTCAAGGAAAGGCATACGCCGTGACCTCCGCCGACACCACGCCCGCCGCCGCGCCCACGGGCCCCGAGCCGCTGCCCTTCGACGAGATGCGTGTCCCGGTCCCCGGCGGTGACCTCGCCGTGCTGCGCTGGCCGGCGACCGTCCCGCAGGCACCCGCGGTGCTGGCCCTGCACGGGATCACCGCCAACGGCCTCTCCTGGGGCCCGGTCGCCCGCCACCTCGCGGGCCGCGCCACTCTGGTCGCCCCGGACCTGCGGGGCCGCGCGGGCAGCGCGCGTCTGCCCGGCCCGTACGGCATCGCCGTGCACGCGGACGACACGGCGGCCCTCACCGAGGCCCTCTCGCTGGACCGGCCGGTGCTGGCCGGGCACTCGATGGGCGCCTTCACGGCAGCCCTGGCCGCCGTACGCCACCCCGGGCTGTTCGGCCGGCTGCTGCTCGTGGACGGCGGGGTGGGCTTCCCCGCGCCCACCCATCTGTCCCCGGACGAGCTGATGACCGCGGTCATCGGACCGGCCATGGACCGGCTGTCGATGACCTTCCAGGACCGCGCCGCCTACCGGGCGTTCTGGCAGGCGCACCCGGCGCTCGCGGACCGGTGGACGCCGGAGGTCGACGCGTACATCCAGCGTGACCTGGTGGGTGCGGAACCGGCGATGCGGTCCTCGTGCCGGCTGGAGGCCGTCCGTACCGACGGCGTCGGCCTGTTCGACGAGGACGTCCTCGCCGCCGTCCGCGGCCTGCCCTCCCCCGCCACCCTGCTGTGGGCGGAGCGCGGGCTGATGGACGAGCCCCAGGGGCTGTACGACCGGGAACGCCTGGCCGCCGCGGCCCTCGACGGCACCGGGGTCACCCCCCGGTGCGTCCCGGACACCAATCACTACACGGTGCTCACGGGGGAGACGGGCGCGGCACGCGTCGCGGACCTCCTGCTGGCGGCCGCGGGCCGGGGCGGCGCCTGACGGCGGGTCACGCCGGTACGGCCGTGGGGGCGGGCTTCCCGCCCCCACCCCGTGCGGCGGCTCGCGCGGCCTCTCAGAGGTCCAGTTGCTTCAGCCTGAGGGCCAGTTGCAGCTCCAGCGCCCGGTCGGGGTGGTTCCAGTCCTCGCCGAGCAGCGCCTCGATGCGGTCCAGGCGCTGTACGACGGTGTTGACGTGGACGTGCAGGGCGGCCTTGGCCCGGGTCAGGCTGCCTCCCGCGGCGAAGTAGGCGGCGAGCGTGCGGACCAGTTCGGTGCCGCGCCGGGCGTCGTAGTCCAGGAGCGGGCCCAGGGTGCCGTACACGAACCCGCCGACGTCCTTGGCGTCGCCCAGCACCACCCCCAGGAAGCCGAGCCGGCTCGCCGAGGCGCCCTCGCCGTGCCGGCCCAGGACGTGCAGGGCGCGCAGGCAGCGGACCGCCTCGGCGTGCGCGTCCGCGATCGAGGAGGGGCCCGAGGCAGGCCCGGCGGCGGCGACCGTGACCGGGGCGCCGACGAGGTGCCCGAGCTGGGCGGCGGCGGCGCGGGCCGCCTGTTCCGGGCTCTGCCGTCCGTCCGCGGTCACCAGCAGGACGACCGCGCCCG
>NZ_KL585442.1:37844-39244 GCF_000721935.1 Streptomyces sp. NRRL WC-3549 | reverse complement strand
CCGCAGAGGTAGCGGCCGACGGCCGAGCCGAGCCGCTCCCGGACCTCCGTCCCGGTGTCGGCGACCAGGACGAGGTGCGGCCGGTCGAGGTCCACGCCCAGTCGGCGGCCCCGCTCGGCGAGCAGCGCCGGATTGCGGCCCGCGTCGGTCAGCAGGTCGGTGACGAGTTCTCCGCGCACCCGGTTCTCGGTCTCGGCCACGGTGCGCCGCAGCAGCATGAGCAGACCGGTGACGACCCCGGCGCGCTCGAACATCCGCCGGTCGGCGTCCTCCAGCACGAGCCGCCGGTGCAGCACCATGATGGCCAGCAGTTCCTGTCCGGCCAGCACCGCGCAGATCCACCGGCCCGAGCGGGCCACCGCGCGGGCGGCCGCACGGGACTCCTCGGCGGCCGAGACCAGCCAGGCCGCGTCCATCGAGTCGGCGGCGAACGGGCCGCCGTCGTGCCGGACCGCGGCCAGCGGGCGGCCCGCCGGGTCGTGCACGGTCAGCGCCCCGTCGAGCAGTCCGGCCACCGCGGCGGCCACGTCCCGCACGCCCCCTCCGCGCAGCACGAGGTCGGTGAGCCGGTCGTGTGCCTCCTCGGCACGCTGCACGGCCGCCGCGTGGGCCCGCACCAGCTCGTTGACCTCGGCGAGTTCGGCGAGCGCGGCGCGGGTGTCGTGCAGGGCGCGGGCGGTGTCGATGGCGATGGCGGCGTGCGCGGCCAGCGAGGAGAGCAGCGCCACCTCGTCGGGGCCGAACGCGCGGGGGCTGCGGTCGGCGGCGAACAGTACGCCGATCACCGTGCGGTCGCCGCCGTGTACGGACCCGAGCAGCAGCGGCACTCCGAGGATCGCCACCAGGCCCTCCTCGAACACGCCCGCGTTGATGTTGCGGGTGTGCCGGAAACGGTCGTCGGTGCGGTAGTCCGGCGTCGCGTACGGGCGTGCGGTCTGCGCCACCAACCCGCCGAGTCCTTCGCCCAGTTCGAGCCGGAGGTTCTGGAACACCGGCGATACGGAACCGTCCGTGACCCGCATGTACGTGTCCCCCGCCTCCTCGTCCGGCAGTGTCAGGTAGGCGGTGTCGGTGCCCAGCAGCATCCGGGCCCGCCGGACGATGGCCTTCAGTACCTCGTCGAGGTCGCGGGAGGCGGCGAGGTCCCCCGCCGTGTCGAAGAGGGCGGTGAGTTCGAGTTCGCGGCGGCGGTGCGCGCGCAGCGAACCCCGTACCCGCAGGGCCGTGGCCACCGCCCGCTCGGTCTCCGCCAGGTCGGCGCCGTCGACACCCGCCTGCCGTGCCTGGCCGGTGACGGCGCCCAGCACCTCGGCGGGCGCGTCGTCGGCCAGCAGTTCCAGGAGGCGGCGCAGATGGGGGGCGGCGGAGGCGGTCGCGGTCCGCCCGGCGGACGCACGGCC
>NZ_KL585442.1:36019-37648 GCF_000721935.1 Streptomyces sp. NRRL WC-3549 | reverse complement strand
CCCCCGCCGCTCCCCGGAGGTGTCCGGGGCGGCTCCGGAGGGGGGTGCGGAGGGGTGCGCCGTGCCGGCCGGTCCCTGGGTGCCCGCCGGGCTGCTCGCGTCCATCGTCCGTCTCCTTGTCGTGCCCGCCGCCCTTTCGCACGGGTCCGGCCGGTCGACGGCGCCGCCGGGCGCCGTACGGGGCGGCCTTCCCTCGTCGCGTGCCCGCCTGCCGATGCGCAACCATGCCAGCCCGTCCGCCCCGCGTCACCCCTTGCGAGCGGGCCTTCGCCGTGCTCCGGCCGCAGGTCGGACGCGGTACGGCTGTCGCGGCCGCGTACGGCGGCGGGGCGGGGGGCGGGCGCCGCGCCCCGGGGCTCAGTGGGCCGTCCAGGCCCCGTCCATCGGCATGGAGGAGCCGCTCACCGATCCGGCGTGCGGTCCGCACAGCCACAGCACCGCCGCCCCGACCTCCTCCGGCTCGATCAGCCGCTTGACGGCGCTGCGTTCCAGCAGCACGCGCTCCAGCACCTCCTCGGGCGGGATGCCGTGCGCGCGGGACTGGTCGGCGATCTGGCCCTCGACGAGCGGGGTGCGTACGTAACCGGGGTTCACGCAGTTGCTCGTCACACCGTGCGGGGCGCCCTCCAGCGCCACCACCTTGCTCAGGCCCTCCAGACCGTGCTTCGCGGCGACGTACGCCGACTTGTAGGGGCTGGCCCGCAGGCCGTGCACCGAGGAGATGTTGACGACCCTGCCCCATCCGCGCCGGTACATCCCCGGCAGGGCGCGGCGCAGGATGCGGAACGGGGCCTCCAGCATGACCCGTTGGATCAGCGCGAACCGCTCCGGCGGGAACTCGTGGACCGGGGCGACGTGCTGGAGGCCGGCGTTGTTGACGACGATGTCCACGTCGTCGACGGTCAGCGCGTCCACCTGCTCCGCCACCGACAGGTCGGCCGTCACGGCGGTGCCACCGATCAGTGCCGCGACCTCCTCGGCCCCCTCGGCGGCGATGTCCACCACCCGTACGTGGGCGCCCGCGGAGGCCAGCGCCACCGCGCAGGCCCGGCCGATGCCGCTCGCCGCCCCCGTGACCAGTGCCGTCCGGCCGTCCAGGGGGCGGCCCTGCGGCGGGTTCACGGGGGCGGGGCCGCCCGGTTCGGCGGGGCGGACGGGGGGCGGGGCGTCCGTCCGGCGGCCGGCCCCCGAACTCGAAGTGCTGTCCATGGGCGTCACGGTAGGAAGCGCGACCGGCCGCTCACACGTGGCCGGGCCACACAGTTCCCCCTTCCGCCATGGTGTTCCACCCCATGGGCCCGCCCCGGCCCGTGCCCCGTGCCGCGCCGACGCGCGTACGCCGCCCGGCCCCGGGCCGGGCAACGGTCCGTACGCACACACCCCCGGGAACCGGATGGCGGGCATCCACATGTCGGCGCCCCTCAGGCGGCGCCTAACGTCCCCCCTCTGGCAGGCGACCGGCGGCCCTCTCTTTCCGCCTGCCGCACCGACCGCCCAGAGCCGCGCCGACCGGTCTTCGCCGGAGCCGAGCGGGCTCACGCATCCTCGGAGGTACCCCGTGCGCCCCACCCTCCTCGGCCGCCTCGCGCGGCGGATCGGACGGTTCGCCCTGTCCGGCTGCTCGCGGCC
>NZ_KL585442.1:35272-35788 GCF_000721935.1 Streptomyces sp. NRRL WC-3549 | reverse complement strand
CGCCGGGACCGTCGTCCTCTCCCAACCGGCCGCCGCGGCGAGCGGGTTGACGCCGGTCACCGGCTTCGGATCCAACCCGGGCAACCTGTCCATGTACACCTACGTCCCGGCCGGTCTGCCGGCCCACGCCCCCGTCGTGGTCGCCCTGCACGGCTGCACCCAGACCGCCGGCGACTACTACGCCAACAGCGGATGGGCGCAGCTCGCCGACGCGTACGGCTTCGCCCTGGTGTTCCCGCAGACCAGCTCGGCGAACAACGCGCTGTCCTGCTTCACCTGGTTCGACCCGGCCGACTCCACGCGCGGCAGGGGCGAGGCCGCGTCCGTCGCGCAGATGGTCACCAAGGCCCGGTCGCAGTACGGCTCGGACGCGGACCGGGTGTACGTGACCGGCCTCTCGGCGGGCGGCGGGATGGCGGCGAACCTGCTCGCCGCGTACCCCGACGTCTTCGCGGGCGGCTCCATCGCCTCGGGCCTGCCGGCGCAGTGCGCGACCTGTCTCTTATACACATCTCT
>NZ_KL585442.1:34646-35121 GCF_000721935.1 Streptomyces sp. NRRL WC-3549 | reverse complement strand
GATGTGTATAAGAGACAGCTCAACCTCTCCCCGTCCCAGTGGGGCGCCAAGGTCCGTGCGCAGTACCCCGGTTACGCGGGGCCCTGGCCGCGCGTCGCGATCTGGCAGGGCACCTCGGACTACACGGTCTACCCGGTCAACGCCACCGAGCTGCGCGATCAGTGGACCGATGTCTGGGGGATCTCCCAGACCCCGTCCAGCACCGCGACGCTCCCCGGTAACACGACGCTGACCAGTTACGACGACGCCTCCGGCAAGCCCGCCGTACAGCTGTACCAGATCAGCGGCATGGGACACGGCCTCGCCGTCGACCCGGGCTCGGGCGCCGAGCAGTGCGGTAAGGCCGCGGCGTACTTCCTCGACACCGTCTGCTCCAGCTACCACACGGCCAGGTTCTGGGGCCTGGACCAGGACGGCGGCGGCACCGACCCGGGCGAGGGCGGCGAGAGGCTGCCCGCGCCGGCCGGTCTCGCCG
>NZ_KL585442.1:32991-34476 GCF_000721935.1 Streptomyces sp. NRRL WC-3549 | reverse complement strand
GGCTGCCCGCGCCGGCCGGTCTCGCCGCGGGCCCGACGACGGACACCTCGGTCGCGCTGAGCTGGTCCCCGGTGCGGGACGCCGCCTCGTACCGCGTGTACCGGGGCGGCACACAGGTCGCCGCCCCCACCGGCACCTCGTTCACGGACACGGGACTGAGCCCGGCGACCGCGTACACGTACACGGTCGCTGCCGTCGCCGCCGACGGCACGGTCGGCACGGCCTCCGCCGCCGTTCAGGCCACCACCACGGGCTACACCCCGACGTGCACGACGGCCACCAACTACGCCCACGTGGCGGCGGGCCGGGCCCACACCGGGGGCGGGTACACGTACGCCAACGGTTCCGAGGAGAACATGGGCCTGTACAACGTGTTCGTCACGCACACCCTGAAGCAGACGTCCCCGGGCCACTACGTCCTCGCCGACTCCGGCTGCTGACCCTCCCCGTACGGCTTGTCCCGGCCGGGACGGACCACCGGCCGGGACGGACCCTCAGCGAGCGGCCAGCCGCTCCATCAGCGCGGCGCTGCGGGCCAGCGTCTCCCGCTCCTCGCCGGTGAGTTCGGCCTCGATGGCCTGGGCCAGCCAGCCCGCCCTGCGCCCGCGCTCGCCTTCGAGCGCCGCCCGCCCCGCACCGGACAGCTCCACCAGGGACTTGCGGCCGTCCGTGGGGTGCGCCCGGCGGACGACGAGTCCCTGCTCCAGGAGCAGCCCGACCGCGCGGGCCATGGACTGGGGCCGCACGCGCTGGTCGGCGGCGAGATCACTGGTGGTCATGGCCCCATCACGGTCCAGGGCGCCCAGTACGGCGACCTGGCCCTGCGGGATGCGGTCCTCGTGCTTCACGCGCCTCGTGAGCTTGCCCATCGCGGTGCGCAGTTCGGCGGCGACGAGGGCGGGTTCCGGGGTGGGCATACGGCACTTTACCGCGCGGGACCGGAGGGGCACACACCCCGGCGGCCCGGCTGACCTGCGCAGTTCCCCCTGCCAGAATATCCACAGCCAGGCTGCACAGCCATACTGAACAGCCTGGCTGTACAGTTGGTTCCGCCGCGGCACGCGCCGGTGTCGTCGCAGCAGAGCCGCGGCACGCGTCAACGGGAAGGACCGTCCCATGACTTCCGGAGCAGTTGAGCCCACCGTCATCCGATCCGTCACCGCCCGCCGGATCCTCGACAGCCGGGGCAACCCCACCGTCGAGGCCGACGTCGTCCTCGCCGACGGCTCCCTCGGCCGCGCCGCCGTGCCGTCCGGCGCGTCCACCGGCGCACGGGAGGCCGTGGAGCTGCGCGACGGCGACCCCGGCGCCTGGCACGGCAAAGGCGTCGACCGTGCGATCGCCCACGTCAACGGCGAGATCGCGTCGGCGGTCGTGGGGCGCGACGCCTGTGACCAGGCGGGGCTCGACGCCGCGCTCATCGCGCTCGACGGCACACCCGACAAGTCCCGGCTCGGCGCCAACGCCGTGCTCGGCGTCTCGCTC
>NZ_KL585442.1:30213-32729 GCF_000721935.1 Streptomyces sp. NRRL WC-3549 | reverse complement strand
CTGCCGATGATGAACATCGTCAACGGCGGCGCCCACGCGGACAATCCGCTGGACTTCCAGGAGTTCATGATCGCCCCGGTGGGTGCGGCGACCTTCGCGGAGGCCGTCCGCATGGGCTCCGAGGTCTTCCACACGCTCCGCCGGGACCTGCTGGCCGCCGGGCACTCCACGGGCGTCGGCGACGAGGGCGGCTTCGCCCCCGCGCTGCGCACCGCCGAGGAGGCGCTCGACTTCGTCATGGCCGCCGTGGAACGCACCGGGTACCGCCCCGGCGCGGACATCGGCCTGGTCATGGACCCGGCCTCGTCGGAGTTCTTCCGGGACGGGGTGTACGTGTACGCGGGCGAGGGGGTGCGCCGGACCCCCTCGGAGCACGCCGACCACCTGGCCGGGCTGATCGACGCGTACCCGGTCGTCTCCGTCGAGGACCCGATGGCCGAGGACGACCTGGACGGCTGGCGGGAGTTGACCGCGCGGGTCGGCGACCGCTGCCAGCTCACCGGCGACGACGTGTTCTGCACCGACGAGAAGCTGCTGCGCGAGGGCATCCGCACCGGGGTCGGCAACTCGGTCCTGGTCAAGGTCAACCAGGTCGGCACCCTGACGGAGGCGCTCGCCACGGTCGCCACCGCGCGCCGGGCGGGCTGGACCGCCGTCATGTCGCACCGCTCCGGGGAGACGGAGGACACCACCATCGCGGACCTGGCGGTGGCCACGGGCTGCGGCCAGATCAAGACCGGCTCGCTCTCCCGCTCCGACCGCACGGCGAAGTACAACCGGCTCCTGCGGATCGAGGAGGAGTTGGGCGCGTCGGCGCGGTACGCGGGGGGTTCGGCGCTGCTGCGCTCCTGACCGGGGCGGCGCGGCGGACCGGTGTGGCGCGGCGGACCGGTGTGGCGCGGCCGGCGGCGCGGGCCGGCGTGCCGGCCCCGGGCCCCCGCGCCGCGTCCGAGCCGTGTGTCCTGCCGTGCGCCCGCCGCACCCTCGGCTACTTTCGGCCCATGCCTCCCCTTTCGCCCGTCTATCTCCTCCGTAAGCTGCTGGCCGACGAGCGGTGGCGGCGGCTGCACGTGAAGGCGTCCCTCTGGGCGGCGCTGGGGGTCGTTCTGGTCCTGCTGCTCGGCTCCTGGGCGATCGTCCCGTTCGAGGAGTCGGCCCCCCGGGCCACCATCACCTCGTTCCCGCTCGCCCTGTGGTGGTCCGTCGAGACGGCCACGACCGTCGGGTACGGGGACCTCTATCCGGTCACTCTCGGCGGACGCGTCATCGCGGGGATCGAGATGCTCGTCGGCATCTCCGTGTTCAGCGTCGTCACCGCCTCCCTGGCCACCTGGTTCGTCGGCAGCGCGGCGCGCCACGCCCGCCAGGTGGCCCGGGCCGCCGAGCGGGCCGAGGCGCGGGGGAAGGCGGACGCCGAGAGCGAACTGCGGGCTCTGCACGCCCGTTTCGACCGGATCGAGCAACTGATCGGCGGAGAGGGCGGGCCCGGTTCCGGGCCGGTCCGCTGACGTCAGGACGCCTCACCGGCCGGGCCGGGCCCGCCGCCGGGCGGGGCGCGGCGAAGACCGGCCGGTGAGCTCCCGTGGGGCGGCCTCCGCTCAGCTGCCGGGGAGGGCCGGGCTCCCCCACGGCGCCGCCTGTTCGAGCTGTGCCGCCAGGGCGAGGAGGGTCCCCTCACCACCGAAAGGTGCGGCGAACTGGACCCCCAGGGGCAGGCCCGTACCGTCGTGGCCGAAGGGGACGGACATCGCCGGCATCCCGGTCACGTTGTGGACGCTGGTGAAGGCGGAGTAGACGGAGGCGTGCCGGTAGATCGACTCCGGGTCGGCCGTGTCGAGGACGCCGAGCCGGGGGGTCGGCTGCGCGAGGGTCGGGGTCAGCAGGACGTCGTACGCCGCGAACGCCGCGCCGGCCTGCCAGCCGATCTCCTGCGCCCGGCGCAGCGCCCGGCTGACGTCGGCCGCCGGAAGGGCGCGGTAGGTCTCGTACAGGAAACGGGTGAGGGGTTCGACGTCGTCGTCGGCCAGGGGCCGGTCGAGCAGGGCGAGCCGGGCGTCGATCTGGGCCACGAGGTCGGCGCCCATCAGGACCGCCGAGGTGCGGGCGACGTCGTCCGGCCGGTAGGGGGCGGTGGTCTCGGTGACCTCGTGGCCCAGCCGTTCGCACAGCAGGGCCGCGGCGCGGGCGGCCCCGGCGCACTCCGGGTGCGTCTCGGGTCCGTACGGCAGTTCCGTGAGCAGGCCGATCCGCAGCCGTCCCGGGTCGCGGCGGGCCAGTTCGGCGTAGGGGGCGGCCGGTTGCGGGGCCGCGTACGCGTCACCGGGGAGCGGTCCCGCCGCCACGTCCAGCAGCAGGGCGCTGTCCCGGACCGACGTGGTGAGCGCGTGGTGCCCGGAGACCAGTCCCGACAGGGTGGTCGGCCTGGGCGCGGGGGAGATTCTGCCCCGGCTGGGCTTGAGGCCGAACAGTCCGCAGGCCGCCGCCGGGATGCGGATCGAGCCGCCGCCGTCGCTGGC
>NZ_KL585442.1:27224-29951 GCF_000721935.1 Streptomyces sp. NRRL WC-3549 | reverse complement strand
CCGCCGCTGGAGCCGCCCGGCGAGTACGCGGTGTTCCACGGGTTGCGGGTGGGGCCGAAGAGGGCTGGTTCGGTGGAGGCGTTGAGACCCAGTTCGGCCGTGTTGGTGGTACCGAGGACGACCGCGCCCGCCCGCCGGTAGCGGGCCACCAGTTCGCTGTCGTGCCGGGCGGTCCCCTCGGCGAAGAGCCGGCTGCCGCCGGTCGCGGGCAGCCCCGCGACCTCGGTGCCGAGGTCCTTGACGAGCATCGGGACACCGTGCAGCGGACCGTCCGGCAGACCGGCGGACACCTCGTCGAGGGCGGCCTCGAACCGGGTGTGGATCACCGCGTTGAGCACGTCCCCGGTCTTCTCGATGCGGGCGATCGCCTGCTCGGCGACGGTCCGGGCGTCCGTCTCGCCGTTCCTGACGGCCTCGGCCGTGGCGACCGCGTCCCGGCCCCTCACGCCACGTACCCGGCGGGCTTGCCCCAGGTCTCCCGGCGGGTGGTGCCCCGGTCGACCAGGACGCAGCGGGTGCCGGTGAAGTTGGTGGGCATGCACTTGTTGCAGTGGATGCACAGGGAGGGCGTGGCGGCGTCGTCGCGCAGGCGGTTGACCAGGTCGGGTTCGCGCAGCAGGGCCCTGGCCATCGCCACGAACTGGAAGCCCTCGCGCATCGCGAGGTCCATGACCGGCCTGCCGGTGACCCCGCCGAGCAGGATCATCGGGAGCTTCACCGCGGCCCGGATCTGCCGGGCGTCCTCCAGCAGGTAGGCGTCCCGGTAGGGGTAGCTGCGCAGGAAGTGCTTGCCGACGGCCTTCACCCCGAGCTTCATGGGCTGCGGCATGACGTCGGCGAACTCCTTGAGCGGGGCGTCGCCCTTGAAGAGGTACATCGGGTTGAGCAGGGAGCTGCCCGCCGTCATCTCCAGGGCGTCGAGGGTGCCGTCCTGTTCGAGCCACTGGACCACCGGGATGGCCTCGTCGAGCCAGAAGCCGCCGGGCACCCCGTCGTCCATGTTCATCTTGGCGACGACGGCGATCCGGCCGCCGACGGCGTCGTGGACCGCGCGCATGATCTCCCGGGCGAACCGGGCCCGGTTGCGCAGGCTCCCGCCGTACGCGTCGGTGCGGCGGTTGATCCGGGGGCTGAGGAAGGAGCTGGCCAGGTAGTTGTGGCCCAGGTGGATCTCGACGGCGTCGAAGCCCGCCTCGACGGCGCGCCGCGCGGCCTCGGCGTGCGCCTCGGTGACGCGCCGGATGTCCTCGACGGTCGCCTCGCGGGCCCAGCTCAGCGTGGTGGCGTGGAAGTGCTTCGTCGGGGAGAGGGCCGGGGCGCCGTTGCCCTTGGGGTTGGCGACGGGTCCCCCGTGGCCGATCTGCGCGCAGACGGCGGCCCCTTCGGCGTGCACCGCGTCGGTGAGCACGCGCAGACCCGGCATCGCCTCGTCGGTCCACAGGATCTGGTGCCGGTCGGTGCGTCCTTCCCTGGCGACGGCGCAGTAGGCGACGGTCGTCATGCCGACACCGCCGCGGGCGTAGGCGACGTGGAAGTCGACGAGGTCCTTGGTGACCAGCGACTTGTGGCTGAGCCCCTCGTAGGTCGCGGCCTTGATGACGCGGTTGCGGAGCTTGACGGGGCCCAGCGCGGCGGGGGCCAGGACATCGGGGGTCTCTCGGGTGGTCACGGGTGGTTCCTCCTCGGTTCGACGTGGTGGCAGGCGACCTGGTGGCCGGGCCGTATCTCCCGCAGTGCGGGCTCCTCGCCGGAGCACCGTCCGGTGGCCAGGGGGCACCGGGTGCGGAAGCGGCATCCCGACGGCGGGTCCAGGGGCGAGGGCAGTTCGGCGGCCGGGGACGCGTCCGCGGTGCCGTCCGTGGCGCCGCGGGGCCCGGCGGGTCCGCGCTGGGCCTCGGGGAGGGAGGCGAGCAGCAGCCGGGTGTAGGGGTGGACGGCTTCGTGGTGCATCCCGTCGGAGGGCAGGACCTCGCAGGTCTTGCCGAGGTACATCACCATGACGCGGTCGCTGATGTTCTTGACCACGGACACGTCGTGGGCGATGAAGACCATGGACAGCCCGCGCCGGCGGGTCGTCGTCTCCAGGAGGTTGAGGATCTGGGCCTGTACGGACACGTCCAGGCTGGAGACGGGTTCGTCGCAGATCAGCACCTCGGGTTCGAGGAGCAGGGCGCGGGCGATGCACACGCGCTGGCACTGCCCGCCGGAGAGCTCGTGCGGCCTGCGGTCCCGTACGGTCGCGGGGTCGAGCCCGACGTCGCGCAGCGCCGTGTCGATCCGGGTGTCCTTGTCGCGGGCGTCGCCGCCGCTCCCCCAGATCGACGGGCCTTCCCACACCAGGTCCTTGACCGTGCGGCGGGGGTTCAGCGCGGAGACCGGGTCCTGCATGATGATCTGGATGCGGGCCCGGGCCCGGCGCAGTTCCTCGGGAGCGAGCCCGGTGAGGGTCGTCGCGCCGAGGCGGACGGTGCCGGAGTCGGGGGGCGGCAGCTGGATCAGGGAGCGGCCGACGGTGGACTTGCCGCAGCCCGACTCGCCGAGGATGCCGAGGGTCTCACCGGCCGCGACCTCCAGTCCGACGCCGGAGACGGCGTGCACCTTACGGCCGCGCCCGGCCGGGAACTCGACGACGAGGTCCTCGGCCGCGAGTGCGGGGAGCTGTTCCCGTCCGGCGCCGGTGGCGTGGGTGGTCGTCATACGGTGGCCTCCTCGGTGGCGCCCAGCGGG
>NZ_KL585442.1:24078-27077 GCF_000721935.1 Streptomyces sp. NRRL WC-3549 | reverse complement strand
GTCATACGGTGGCCTCCTCGGTGGCGCCCAGCGGGTGGTGACAGGCGACGGCGCCGCCGGCGTCACGGTCACCGGGGTATCCGGCGAGCTCGGGTGCCTCGGTGGCGCAGTGCTCCGTCGCGGCGGTGCAGCGGGGGGCGAACCGGCAGCCGGCGGGCGGGTGCAGCAGGTCCGGGGGCCTGCCCTCGATGGTGGGCAGCAGGGTGTGCGGGGGCTGGTCGAGGCGCGGGATCGAGGCGATGAGGGCGCTGCTGTACGGGTGCCGGGGGCGGTCGAAGACGGCGGCGGTGTCCGCGTACTCTACGAGGCGTCCCGCGTACATCACGGCGACGCGGTCGGTGCGGCCGGCGACCGTGGCGAGGTCGTGGCTGATGAGGATCGTCGCCATACCGAGGTCCTCGGTCAGCGACTGGAGCAGGTCCAGGATCTGCTTCTGCACGGTGACGTCGAGGGCGGTGGTCGGTTCGTCGGCGATGAGCAGCCGGGGGCCGCAGGCCAGGGCCATGGCGATGACGACGCGCTGCCGCATCCCGCCGGAGAGTTCGTGCGGGTACTGCGCGGCGCGCCGGGCCGGTTCGGGGATGCCGACCTGCCGGAGCAGGTCGACGGCGCGTGTACGGGCGTCGGCGCGGCTCAGCTTCAGGTGCAGGCGGATGCTCTCGGAGAGGTGGGCGCCGACCTTCTTGACGGGGTTCAGCGAGGTCATCGGGTCCTGGAACACCATGGCGACCTCGGTGCCCCACAGGGCGCGCCGCCCGGCGGGGGTGAGCCGGTGGACGTCCTTGCCGCCGAGGAGGACCGAGCCGGACACGGTGGTGCCGGGGCCGTCGGTGATCAGCCCCATCAGGGTGCGGCCCAGCACCGACTTGCCCGACCCGGACTCCCCCACGATGCCGAGGGTCTCGCCCTCCGACAGCGACAGCGAGACGCCGTCGACGGCCCGCATCGCTCCGCGCGGGGTGCGGAAGGCGGTCCGTACGCCGGTGGCGGTGAGCAGGGGCGTGCCGGGGGCGGGCGCCGGGTGCCCGGCGGCGGTTGGTGTGGTCACAGCTTCACGCTCCGGGAGTCCCATCGCCCGCGAGCCTTCTCGCCGACGATGTTGAAGGCGAACACGGTGAGGAAGAGGAAGGCGCCGGGCACGAGCACGATGTGCGGGTGCTCCTCGAAGACCTGGCCCTCTCCCTCGGCGATCATGTTTCCCCAGGTGGGTTCCGGCGGCTGGATGCCGAGTCCGAGGAAGCTGAGGGACGCCTCGGCGACGATCAGGACCGAGATCATCACGACGGCCAGGGACAGGAGGGGCAGCAGGACGTTGGGGAGCAGTTCGCGCGCCAGGATGCGGGAGCTCCGGGCGCCCATGGCGCGGGCCGCGACGACGAACTCCCGGTTGGCGTAGGCCATGGTGGTGGCGCGGGCGAGCCGCACCATGCCGGGGATCGTGAGCAGCGACAGCGAGAGGGCCACGTTGCGCAGGTGGGGTTCGAGCACGGTGGCGAGTGCGATGAGCAGGATGAGCGGGGGGACCGCGAGCAGCGAGTTGGTCGCGATGCCGACCGCCCGGTCGACGCTCTTGCGGAAGTAGCCGGCGACCATGCCGATCGCGCCGCCGACCAGGGTGCCGACGGCGACCGCGGACAGGGAGATGACCAGCGAGGAGCGGGCCCCGTAGAGGGATCTGGCCAGCAGGTCGAGGCCGAAGCCGTTGGTGCCGAGCGGGTGGGCGCCGGTGAAGGCGGGGGTGGCGAAGACCGGTTCGGCGACGGTGGTGGCGACGTCGCGGTCCTCGGCGAGCGGCAGCCACGGGGCGAGGAGCCGGGAGGCGCCGTTCAGCAGCAGGCCGAGACCGAGCAGGGCGAGGGCCGCCTTGGCGGGCGGGACCAGGTGGGGGGTCGTCGCTCCGAACACCAGGAGCACGAGGCCGACCACGGTGAGGGACACGGCCGCGAGCAGGGGCAGAGGCGTCCGCGTGCGCGGAGCCAGGTCAGAGATGAGCACGTCGCGTCCTCGGGTCGAGGTAACCGTAGGAGAAGTCGATGCCGGCGTTGAGGACCACGTAGATCACGGCGATGGTGAGTACGGCGCCCTGGACCATCGGGAAGTCGCCCTGGCCCGCGGCGTTGACGACGAGGGTCCCCATGCCGGGCAGCGAGAAGAGGTACTCCACGACGACGGTGCTGCCGATCAGCCGGCCGAGGCTCAGGCCGAGCAGGGTGACGAGGGAGAAGGAGGAGGGGCGCAGCGCGTCGGTGAACAGGATGCGCAGGGGGCTCATGCCCTTGGCCCGGGCGGCGAGGATGTAGTCCTCGCGGAGGGTGACGATGAGGTCGCTGCGCAGCACCCTTGTGAACATGGCGAGTTCGGCGAGGGCGACGGTCAGCGCCGGCAGGAAGGCGTGGTGGAGGTTGCCCAGCAGGTCCCCGTCACCGAGCCGCACCCACTCCGAACGGGGGAAGAGGCCACCCGAGTTGACGAAAACGAGGATCAGCAGCAGCCCGGCCAGGAAGCTGGGCACGGACAGGATGCCGAAGGTGGCCGCACCGAGGATCCGGTCGGCGGCGGAACCCTCCCGGTAGGCCGACCACATGGCCGTCGGTACCGCGATCAGCAGGGCCAGCAGCAGTCCGAGCGCCGCGATCTCGAAGCTGACGGGCAGCGCGGACAGCACCCGGTCGGTGACCTCGCTCTGCGGGGGTACGACGGAGTGGCCGAGGTCCCCGGTCAGGGCGCCGCCCAGCCAGTCGAGGTAGCGGGTGACCAGCGGCTGGTCGAGCCCGAGGTCCTGGCGGAGCGCCGCGTACTCGGAGGGGTCGCGCCCCGCGCCGAGGATGTCGACGGCGGGGTCGCCGGGCAGCAGGACCGCCAGGGAGAACACCCCGACGCTGGCGAGGAACAGCACGCCCACCAGTTCCAGGGCCTTCTGGGCCAGTCGTCGCACCACGGCGGTGCTCATGGTTCCTCCAGGTCTGCCTGGTGTCTGTCTCTTATACACATCTTCTGAG
>NZ_KL585442.1:19539-23883 GCF_000721935.1 Streptomyces sp. NRRL WC-3549 | reverse complement strand
GCCGGAGCCCGTCCGCGGGCGGCCGGTGCGCCCGCCCGCGGACGGCGGGGGCGGGTCTCATCGGGCGATCCACGCCTCGCCGAGGAGCACCATGTACTCGTCGGTCGGCACGATGCCGTGCACGTTCTCGCCCCAGGCGGTGAATCCGGCGGTGGCGCCGAGGTTGATGACGGGGACCTTCTCGTTGAAGAGCGTCTGGATGTCGTCGAGGACCTTCTGGGTCCCGGCCTCGTCCTCGGCACCCTGGAGCCGGACCAGCAACTGGTCCATCTCCGGGTCGGCGTAGCCGCCGGGGTTGCCGTAGCTCTCGGAGTTCAGGACGCTCTGCAGCCGGTGGTAGGGGTCGCTCTCGGAGACGCTCGCCGCCCCTCGGCTGATGTCGAAGTCGTGCTCGACGTAGGTCTTCGACACCCGGTCGGCGATGGAGGAGACGAGGTCGAGCTCGACCTTGAAGCCGACGCGTTCGAGCATCGCCTTGACGACGACCGCCTTGGACCGGGAGACGGGGTCGGTGCCGTCCATGTAGGTGATGGTGCCGTCGTACCCGTCCTCGCGGGCCTCGGCGAGGAGCTTCTTCGCCTGCTCCAGGTCGATGCCGAGGGGCTTGACCTCGGAGTGCCAGCGCGATTCGGGCGGGAAGATCTCCTGGCCGGGCAGGCCCTTGCCGGCGTAGGCGCGCTCGGTGTCGAGCTCGGGGTCGAGGGCCAGCGCCATCGCCTTGCGGATCCGTACGTCCTCGCCGGGCCGGCCCTCGCGGGTGTTGACGGTGACCATGTTGCCGAGGCCGGTGAGGGTCAGCTCTCCGGGGTGGCCCTTCTTCACGGCGTCGTCCACGACGTCGGGGCTGCGCATGTACGTCACGTCGGTCGTGCCGTCCTCCAGCGCGTCGAGTTTGGCCCGGTCCGCCTGCGGCCAGGTGAACCGGACCGCGTCGAGGTGCGGTTCGCCCTTCCAGTACTTCTTGTTCGCCTTGAGGACCATCTCCTCCTGGGGGGCGTACTTCTGGAGGGTGAAGGGGCCGGCGCCGATCGGCCGGAAGGTGTCGCCGGCGTACGCGGCGGGCGCCACGATCATACCGGGGGCCTGGGCGAGCATCGCGGGGAAGGTGGCCCAGGGGGTGCGGAGCGTGAAGACGACGGTGGAGTCGTCGACGGCCTCCGTCTTCGCCAGGTTGGGGGCGAGCAGCGCGGTGTCGGCGCCCTTGTTCTTCTGGTACCACGCCAGGCTGGCGACCACCGCCTCGGCGTCGAGGGGGGTGCCGTCGGAGAACCGGACGCCGTCGCGGAGCTTGAGCGTCCAGACCTTGGAGTCGTCGCTGCTCGTCAGCGCCTCGGCGAGCCAGGGTTCGTAGGTCTGGGCGGCGGTGTCGTAGCGCATCAGGACGTCGTAGACGGCGGCGAGCGCCGAGCCGCCGGAGGCCCCGGTGGCGTAGGTGGCCGCCGGACTGAGACTGCGGGCCTCCGCGTAGTCCGCGAAGCGGAGGGTGCCCCCGCGGACCGGTTCGCCCGCCTCCGGCTGCTCACCGACGCTCCCGAAGGTGTACCGGCCGCGTTCGGCCTTCTGTTGCTTGCTTCCGCCGTCGCCGCCGTCCGGTGAGGCGCACGCGGAGGTGAGCCGCGGCGGCCAGGACGGCGGCGAGGCGGGCGCGTACCCGTGGTGCTCGCTTCATTGTCTCCTCCAGATGTCCGGTCGCGGGGAGCGGAGAGGGAACGGGCCGACAGGAGCAGGCCGGATCAGGTGGGGGGACGCTACGGTGAGCGAAATCCGGCCGACGTGACGCATCCCACTCACCGGGAGCCCGGCCCCGGCGGCACCGTGCCCGAGGTGCGGCGGTTCCCTCCCCCGACGGCCGGCCTCCACGGTGTCCCGGTGACCGGAACCCGTCGGTGGGCGAAGCCCCGCCCGCGACCGACACTGACCCCGACAAGCGATCTGTCTGGAGTCCCCGACGCACCAGGAGTCCCGATGCCCAGCGAAACGGACCACCGCTCCCCCGCTCTCACCGCAGTCGCCGGGCTCACCGGCCCCGGTGGCCGGTTCGAGCTCTCCGACGACGACGTCCTGGGCACCCGGCTGCCGGTCTTCGTCCACCGGCAGCGCGCCCTGCACGAGGTCCTGCACGCGTCCGTCGCGCACGGCGACCGCGAGCACATCGTCACCGCCGACCGCCGCATCACCTTTGCCGAGCACGCGGCGCAGGTCGCCTCGCTGGCCCGGGTGCTGCGGGAGGAGTACGGCATCGGCAAGGGCGACCGGGTGGCGATCGCCGCCGCCAACAGTGTCGAGTGGATCGAGGCGTTCTGGGCGACGGTGTCCATCGGGGCGGTGGCGGTCGGGTTCAACGCCTGGTGGTCGGCGCGCGAGATGGCCTACGGGGTGGAGAACGCGGAGCCCGCCCTCGTGCTGGCGGACGCCCGGCAGTCGGCGAAGCTGGACGGCTGTCCCGTCCCGGTGCTGTCCCTGGAGGACGACGTCCGCCGCTTCGTCGGGGCGTACCCCGACGCGCCGCTGCCCTCCGCCGACGTCGCCGAGGACGACCCGGCCGTCATCCTGTACACCTCGGGGACCTCGGGCCGCCCGAAGGGGGCCGTGCACACCCATCGCAATCTGCTGGCCGTCGTGGAGTACCACCGCCTGAACGACGCCCTGCTGGCGGAGTTCGGCGACCCGGTGGCCTCCGAGGACCGCGTCTACCTGCTGGCGCTGCCCCTGTTCCACATCGCGAGCCTGCACAACCTGGTCGCGCCCCGGCTGGCCACGGGCAGCCGGATCGCCCTGCACCAGGGGGCGTTCGACGTGGACGCGGTGCTGGGCATGGTGGAACGGGAACGCGTCACGAACTGGGGCGCCGTGCCGACGATGGCCCACCGGCTGCTCGAACACGGCGGGGTCGACCGCTACGACACGTCCTCGCTGACGGCGTTCGCCCTGGCCTCGGCGCCCTCGACGACGGAGTTCAAGGAGCGGCTGCGCCGGGAGGTGCCGTTCGCGAAGGACTCACTGGTGGACAGCTACGGCCTGACCGAGTCCTGTACGGCCATTGCCGCGGCGAACCCGCAGGACCTGGCGGCGGCACCGGGCAGTCTCGGGCGGCCCGTCGTCGGGGTGCGGCTGGAGATCCGCGACCCGGCCGGCCAGGCCCTCCCGGAGGGCGAGGAGGGCGAGGTCTGTGTCCGCAGCATGTTCAACATGCTGGGCTACTGGCGCGATCCCGAGGCGACCGCGAACGCCGTCGACGAGGACCGCTGGCTGCGCACCGGCGACCTGGGGCAGTTGCGCGAGGGCCGGCTGTATCTGCGCAGCCGCCGCTCGGACCTGATCATCCGCGGGGGCGAGAACGTCTACCCGGCGGAGATCGAGACGGTGCTCGCCCAGCACCCGGACGTCGTGGAGTGCCTGGTCCTCGGGGTACCGCACCCGGACCTGGGCCAGGAGGTGGCCGCCGTGGTGGTACTCAGGCCGGGGTCGACGGCCACCGAGGAGGCCCTGCGGGACCACGCGGCGGACGCCCTGGCCTACTTCAAGGTGCCCAAGCGGTGGCGGCTCACCGCCGACCAGCTGCCGCGCAACGCGACCGGGAAGGTGATCCGGCACTCGGTACGGGTCTGAGGCCGGTCCCGCGCCGGACGGTTCTTCCGGTGGGGGCGTGCGGGGGCCCGCCGGGGAGCGGTCGTGCCGGCCGGTGCCGAGGGACCGGCACCCGGCGCCGGTTCAGAAGGTCTCAGGGCCGCGCAGTGTGGCCTCGGCGCCTCCGTCGACGTACAGCACCTGCCCGGTGATGTGGCTGTTCCCTTCGGAGGCCAGGAACAGCACCGCCCGTGCCACGTCCTCGGGCCGCAGGTAGCCGTTGAGCGGCATGGGGACCGCCGCGTCCATGACCTTCTTCATCTCCGGGTCGTCGAAGAGGCCCGCGCTCATGGGGGTGAGCACGATGCCGGGCGCCAGGACGTTCAGCGCGATTCCGGCGTCCGCCCAGCCCTCGGCGACCGCGGTGCGCCGCGCCCATCGGGCGAGCGCCGCCTTGGAGGAGGGGTACAGCTGCCGGGCGCGGCCGTCGGCGACGGCGGCTTCCGCGTGGCGCAGGGCCGTGGCTGGCCTCGTCGTCGGCCAGACAGCCGGAAACGACGTCCGGGTCGGCGGGCTGGGTACCGGAGAGGGAGCCGATGACCACGGCGCGGGGCCGCTCGGCGGCGGCCAGGGCCGGCCGCAGGGCCGTCAGGAACGCGGTGGTGCCGAAGTAGTTGACCGTCACCATCGCGGTGCCCGGTACGGAGGTCCCGGCGCAGGTGACGACCGCGTCCACCTGTCTCTTATACACATCTCTGAGCGGGCTGGCAAGGCAGA
>NZ_KL585442.1:15222-19350 GCF_000721935.1 Streptomyces sp. NRRL WC-3549 | reverse complement strand
CGCCGAGGCGCGGCCCGGGGCCGTGGACAGGTCGGCGTCGATCTCACCGCCGCGCAGGTCCACCCCGATCACCCGGTCCCCGCGCTCGCGCAGGAGCGCGGTGACGGCGGCTCCGATCCCGGAACCGGATCCGGTGACGACGACGGTGCGTGGCATGGCGACTCCTGAGGTGGGAGGTGACGGCCGCGCGCCCCCGGAGGGGACGCCTCCCCCGGGACGCTAGGCCTCCGCGTCAACCGGGAGGGCGCCACTCCCGCTGACCGGACGGACCGGGCCGGGCCGCGTCGGCCGGGCAGCAACGGAGGGCGCCGGGTGGGCGGGAGCCGAGGGGGCGGGCGCTGCGGCACCGGCGTCGTGCGGGGACGGCCGCTCGGCGAGGACCGGGCCCAGGAGGAGCCGGCAGGCGAGCCTGATGCCGTCCTCCGCCTCCTCGATCGACGAGCGCTCGTACAGGACGGTGGTGAGGAGGCCGTACCAGGCCTGTTCGAGGATGCGGACCACCCGCCGGTCGAGGGCGGAGGGGTCGGCCACCCCCGCCGTACGCAGTACCAGGTCTTCGATGATCTCGTCCGTGCGGCGGGCCGGGCTGTCCTCTCCGGTGCCCGTGGCGCTGTTGCACTGCATCATCGCCAGGGCCAGCAGCGGCTGTCTGCACAGGGTCAGCAGGTCGCTCACCGCCTCGACCGGCCCGGTGCCCGGCGCGGGCGGCGGGGCGCCGCCCGCGAGACGCGTCACCTGGGCGTGCAGGACCGCGGCGAACAGGTGCGTCTTGGACGGGAAGTAGCGGTACAGGGTGGCGATCGCGACCCCGGCCTCCCTGGCCACGTCGTGCATCTGCATCCCTTCGAGGCCGTGCTCCGCGCCCAGCCGCGCCGCGACGCGCAGCATCCGGGCGTACCGCCGGCGCTGTCCGGCCGTACCGGGTCGTGCGGGGGCTCTCTCGCCTGTCGTTCGGGGCACAGTCCTGCCGTCCTTCCGGTGGCCGACGATCCTCTCGTGGCGAACGGGGCCCCACGACGCCCGTTCCGGCCAGTGGGACCCGGCCGCCCGGGGCCGGGGCGGGGCCGGCGTCCGTGCGGCTTCCCGCCCAGCGGGACGCGGCCTGCGCACGCGGGAGGCGGTGACTTGGATGGGCCCTCCTCCTTTCCCTTCCTTCCCGCCGGGGATCTCCTGCCTGTCCGCCCGAGATCCCCTTCCTGCCCCGCCCGAGAGAGGTGCCCTCATGCGGCTCGGTATCAACAGTCCCGTCGTCACGGCCGTCCCCGGTGTCCACTCCCCCTGGGAACGCACCGCCGGAATCGAGGAGTTGGGGGCGGTCGCCGAGGCGGCGGACCGGCTCGGCTTCGACCATCTGACCTGTTCGGAACATGTCGCGGTGCCGGCGGACGTCGCCGAGGTGCGCGGCGGCACCTACTGGGATCCGCTGGCCGTCTTCGGGTACCTGGCCGCCCGGACCCGCCGGATCAGGTTCGCCACCCAGGTGCTGGTGCTCGGCTACCACCACCCGCTGGCCCTCGCGAAGCGCTACGGCACGCTGGACCGCGTCTCGGGCGGGCGGCTCGTCCTGGGGCTCGGCGTCGGCAGTCTGGAGGAAGAGTTCCGGCTGCTCGGCGCGGCCTTCGAGGGCCGTGGCGCGATCGCCGACGACGCCCTCGCCGCGCTGCGCGCCTCCCTGTCCCGGCGTGAACCCGCCTACCACGGCGAGCACTTCGACTACGAGGGCCTGGTGCTGGAGCCGCACGCGGTGCAGGAGCGGGTGCCGTTGTGGATCGGCGGCCGTACACCCCGTTCGCTGCGCCGGGCGGTGACCCTCGGGGACGGCTGGGTGCCGTTCGGCCTGCCCCTGGAGCGGCTGGGCGAGATGGTCGGCGCGGCCCCGCTGCCGGAGGGCTTCGAGGTGGTGCTGAGCGCGGGCCGCCCGCTGGACCCCTCCGGTGACGCGGAGGGCACGAAGAGCGCCCTGCGGAAGGTGACGCGGGCGGGCGCGACGCTCGTGAGCGTCTCGCTGACGGCACGGTCCGCGGATCACTACGTCGAGCAGCTGGAAGCACTCGCCGCGCTCGCGGGCACGGCGGCGGACGCGGAGGGGCGGGCATGAGCGAGGACCGGATCGCCGCGCTGGAGGCCCGGCTCGGGCTGCTGGAGGACGAACGTGCCGTCGCCCGGGCCATGGCCTCCTACGGGCCGCTGGTGGACGGCGGGGACTCGGAGGGCGTCGCGGCGTTGTGGGCGCCTGACGGGGTGTACGACATCGACGAGATCTTCCTCGCCGGCCGGGAGCGCGTCCGCGGCATGGTCGACTCCCCCGCGCACCGGGGCTGGATCCGGCAGGGCTGCGCACATGTGGTGGGCCCGCCGCACATCACGGTCGACGGCGACGAGGCGGTGGCCGTGTGCCACTCGCTGATGGTGGTGCACGAGGAGGGCCGGTACGTGGCTGTCTCTTATACACATCTCCCCGGACCAACCGCATCCTGGACGGGCGCGCGGAGTCGCCCGCGTTGCTGGTCGCCGGAGTACGCGGCGAACCGGCCGCGGCCGGCTGACCGGCCGGCTCGGTCAGCCGCCGCGGTGACGGGTCCCGGTGCACCGCCGCGGTGACGGGTCCCGGCGCACCGGTCGTCCGGGGCGGCGGGCGGGAGGGCGCCGGTCATCCGTACGCCGGCGCCCTCCCCCGCCTCCCGCCGCGCGGTGTCAGCGCGCTCCGTACACCGGCTGGGGCGGTTCGGCCGCGGCGAGCAGTCGGGTCGCCGCGGCGCCCGCCTCGGCGGGGCTCCAGCGGGCTCCCTTGTCGGCCGTGGGACCGGGCCGCCAGCCCTCCATCACGGTGATCCGCCCGGCCTCGGCCTCGAAGACCCGGCCGGTCACCCCGGCGGAGGCGGCGGAGCCCAGCCATACGACGAGCGGCGAGACGTTCTCCGGCGCCATCGCGTCGAAGGCCCCCTCCCCCGGTGCCGCCATGGTCGCGGCGAAGGCCTCCTCGGTCATCCGGGTCCGGGCGGCCGGGGCGATCGCGTTGACCTGGACCCCGTAACGGCCCATCTCGGCGGCGGCCACCAGGGTCATGCCCACGATCCCGGCCTTGGCGGCGGCGTAGTTGCCCTGCCCCACACTGCCCAGCAGGCCCGCCCCGGAGCTGGTGTTGACGACCCGCGCCTCGGGGGTCCGGCCCGCCTTCGCCTCGGCCCGCCAGTGCGCCGCCGCGTGTTTGAGCGGCAGGAAGTGGCCCTTGAGGTGGACGCGCATCACCGCGTCCCAGTCGTCCTCGTCCAGGTTGACCAGCATCCGGTCGCGGAGGAAGCCGGCGTTGTTGACGAGGGTGTCGAGCCGGCCGAAGACGTCGAGCGCGGTGGCGACGAGGGAGGCCGCACCGTCGGTGGTGGCGATGTCCCCCTGGTGCGCGACCGCCTCACCGCCCGCCGCGCGGATCTCCTCCACGACCTCCTGGGCGGGCCCTGCGGCCGGGCCGGAGCCGTCGAGGCCCACACCCAGGTCGTTGACGACGACTTTCGCGCCCTCGGCGGCGAAGGCCAGGGCGTGCGCGCGGCCGAGCCCGCGGCCGGCTCCGGTGACGGCGACGACACGTCCGGTACACAACGGGGCGGCGGTCGGTGAGGTCATGACGGCGAGTCCTTTCGGTGGGGCGGGAGGGGGACGGGACGCGGGCGGCCGTACCGCTCAGTGGCATCGCACCTTCCCGCGGAGTCCGTAACGCTGCTACCTTCTGGGCCTAACAAACGTTTGGTGGAAAGGTAGCTGATCTGCTCATGGGTGTCTCCACCTCCGTCCCGGAAGAAGGCGTCGCCTTCGTCACCGTGGACTTCCCCCCGGTCAACGCCCTGCCCGTGCGCGGCTGGTACGACCTGGCCGCCGCCGTACGCGCCGCGGGGGCCGATCCGTCCGTCCGGTGCGTGGTGCTCACTGCCGAGGGGCGGGGCTTCAACGCGGGCGTGGACATCAAGGAGATGCAGCGCGCGGACGGGCCCGAGGCGCTGATCGGCGCCAACCGGGGCTGTTACGAGGCGTTCGCGGCGGTCTACGAGTGCGAGGTGCCGGTGGTCGCCGCCGTGCACGGCTTCTGCCTGGGCGGCGGGATCGGCCTGGCGGGCAACGCCGACGCCATTGTGG
>NZ_KL585442.1:14541-15003 GCF_000721935.1 Streptomyces sp. NRRL WC-3549 | reverse complement strand
CGACGCGACCTTCGGCCTGCCGGAGCTCGACCGGGGCGCCCTCGGCGCGGCCACCCATCTGGCCCGGCTCGTCCCGCAGCACCTGATGCGGACCCTGTACTACACCTCGCGCACGGTGACGGCGCACGAATTGCACCGGCACGGCTCGGTGTGGAGCGTGGTCCCGCGTGACCGGCTGGCCGGGGCCGCCCTCGCGCTGGCCCGGGAGATCGCCGCCAAGGACGGGTACCTGATCCGGCTGGCCAAGTCCGCCATCAACGGCATCGACCCCGTCGACGTGCGCCGCAGTTACCGCTTCGAGCAGGGCTTCACCTTCGAGGCGAACCTCAGCGGGGTGGCCGACCGGGTACGCGACACCTTCGGCACGGACAAGGAGCGGCAGGCGTGACTCAGGACAAGACGATGACGGCCGAGGACGTCGTCGGCCGCCTGGAGAGCGGCATGACGATCGGCATCGGCGGG
>NZ_KL585442.1:5602-14339 GCF_000721935.1 Streptomyces sp. NRRL WC-3549 | reverse complement strand
GATCGGCATCGGCGGCTGGGGCTCGCGCCGTAAGCCGATGGCCCTGGTGCGGGCGCTCCTGCGCTCGGACCTCACCGACCTGACCGTGGTGTCGTACGGCGGCCCGGACGTGGGACTGCTCGCGGCGGCGGGGAAGATCCGCAAGCTCGTCGCGGCGTTCGGGACGCTCGACTCCATACCGCTGGAGCCGCACTTCACGGCGGCCCGGCAGCGCGGCGCGTTCGAGATGGTCGAGCTCGACGAGGCGATGATGATGTGGGGCCTGACGGCGGGGGCGCAGCGGCTGCCCTTCATGCCGGTGCGCGCCGGGCTCGGCTCCGACCTGATGGCGGTCAACCCGGCACTGCGTACGGTGACGTCGCCGTACGAGGACGGGGAGGAGCTGGTCGCCGCCCCGGCGCTGCGGCTGGACGCGGCCCTGGTCCATCTCAACCGGTCCGACGCGCAGGGCAACGGCCAGTACCTGGGCCCCGATCCGTACTTCGACGACCTGTTCTGCGAGGCGGCCGACCAGGCGTACGTCTCGTGCGAGCGGATCGTGGAGACGGCGGACCTGCTCAAGGAGCACGGGCCGCAGACCCTGCTGGTGAAGCGCCTGTTCGTGGACGGGGTCGTGGAGACGCCGAACGGCGCCCACTTCACGTCCTGCGTGCCCGACCACGACCGGGACGAGTCCTTCCAACTCGCCTACGTCCGGGCGGCCCGCGACCCGGAAGCGTGGCCGGCCTTCGTCGAACGGTTCCTGTCCGGGGACGAGGCCGCCTACCAGGCCGCCGTCACCGCGTTCCACCTGGAGGAAGCATGAGCGTCACCGAGTCCACCGGCCTCCCGGCGGTGAGCCGTGCCGAGTACTGCGTGGTGGCCTGCGCCGAGGCATGGCGGGACGCGGGGGAGATCCTCGCCAGCCCGATGGGCCCCGTCCCGGCGATCGGGGCACGCCTGGCCAAGCTCACCTTCTCGCCGGATCTGCTGCTGACCGACGGGGAGGCGCTGCTGATGGGTGACACCCCCGCCGTCGGCGAGCGGCCGGGGAGCGTCGAGGGCTGGCTGCCGTTCCGCGGGCACCTCACGCTGACCGCCACCGGCCGCCGGCACGTGATGATGGGCGCCAGCCAGCTCGACCGGCACGGCAACCAGAACATCTCCTGCATCGGCGACTGGTCCCGGCCCACCCGGCAGCTCCTCGGGGTACGGGGCGCTCCCGTCAACACCTTGAACAACCCGACGAGTTACTGGGTGCCGAAGCACTCGTCCCGGGTGTTCGTGGAACACGTGGACATGGTGAGCGGGGTCGGCTACGACCGGGCGGCGGCGGCCGGCCCGTCCGCGACCCGCTACCACCGGCTCCCTGGCGTGATCACCAACCTGGGTGTCTTCGACTTCGAGACGCCCGACCGCACGATGCGGCTGCGTTCGCTGTACCCCGGGGTGAGCCTCGATCAGGTCACCGCGGCCACCGGCTTCGCCCTCGCGGTCCCCGACGAGGTACCTCTCACCCGGGAGCCCACCGAGACCGAACTGCGCCTGATCCGCGAGGTGATCGACCCGAAGGGGCTGCGCGACCGCGAGGTCCCGGCATGAGCGGACCCTTCCGTACCGCGCTCACCGACCTCACCGGGGTCCGGTACCCGATCGTGCAGACCGGCATGGGCTGGGTGGCCGGTCCGCGCCTCGTCTCCGCCTCGGCGAACGCGGGGGCGCTCGGCATCCTCGCCTCCGCCACGATGACCGTGGACCAGTTGCGGGCCGCCGTCCGCGAGGTCAAGGCCCGTACGTCGGCGCCGTTCGGCGTCAATCTGCGGGCCGACGCGGGGGACGCGGACGAGCGGGTACGGGTGATCGTGGAGGAGGGGGTGCGGGTCGCGTCCTTCGCCCTCGCGCCCTCGAAGGAGCTGATCGCCCGCCTCAAGGACGCCGGTGTCGTCGTCATCCCCTCCATCGGGGCCCGCAGGCACGCGGAGAAGGTCGCCGCCTGGGGGGCCGACGCGGTGATGGTGCAGGGCGGCGAGGGGGGCGGCCACACCGGAGACGTGGCCACCACCGTGCTGCTCCCCCAGGTCGTGGACGCGGTGGACATCCCGGTGATCGCGGCGGGCGGCTTCCACGACGGCCGCGGCCTGGTCGCCGCGCTCGCCTTCGGGGCGGCCGGGGTCGGGATGGGTACGCGCTTCCTGCTCACCTCCGACAGCACGGTCCCCGATGCGGTGAAGGCGAAGTACCTGGCGGCCGGCGTCAAGGACGTGACCGTCACGACCCAGGTGGACGGGCTGCCGCACCGCATGCTGCGCACCGCCATGGTCGACGCGCTGGAGCGCTCCGGGCGTGCGGCCTCGACGCTGCGGGCACTGCGGCACGCCTCGGCCTTCCGGAAGGAGACGGGTGCGAGCTGGCCCCAGCTCGTGCGGGACGGACTGGCGATGAAGCACGGCAAGGAACTGACGTGGAGCCAGGTGCTGCTGGCCGCCAACACGCCGATGCTGCTCAAGGCCTCACTGGTCGAGGGGCGTACGGACATCGGGGTCATGGCCTCGGGCCAGGTGGCGGGGCTGATCGACGACCTGCCGTCCTGCTCGGAACTGGTCGAGCGGATCATGGCCGAGGCGCAGACCGCGCTCAGGGCGCTGCCCGCGCCTGGCTGAGGCACCGGGCGTACGGGCGTGGACGGGGGCTCCGGAGACGGGGCCCCCGTCCGGTGTCTCCGTGCGTGCCGTGCGTGCTCGGCGTCACGCCGGAAGGCGCACCTCGGCCCAGACGCACTTGGTGTACGCGTCGGACACGGTGCATCCCCAGCGGACCGCGTACGCCTCGACGAGCAGCAGCCCCCTGCCGGAATCGGCTCCGGGATCGACGGCCCCGGGAGCGGTGGCGGGCAGGAGGCGTTCGGGCCGGGCGTCGGTGACCTCGATGCGGAGGGTCTCGGCCAGGAGCCGCAGGGTCAGCCGGAAGTCGCGGCCCGGGAGGCGGCCGTGCGTGATCGCGTTGGACGCGAGCTCGGCCGTGACCAGAGCCACCGAACGGGCCGCGTCGGTGTCGTACGGGCCGCCGCACCACTCGGCGAGCTGCTGCACGGCGAGTGTGCGCGCCAGACGCGCACCGCGCGGGGTGCTGCTGAACCGAAGGCTCGACTCACGGCGCACGGTCTGGGGTTCACGGAGGTCTTCCTGTCGCTTCACAGAGTCATCGTCGGCCGCCGAAACCACCCGTGACCAGGTGCGACGTCCGTACCGAGCCGGGGGGTACGGGATCTACGGGCGGCGAGGCGGCCTGTTCGTACGGGCCGTGTACGGGAGTTGTACGGGCGACGGCCGTGTCCGCGGAAACGGCCCGCCGTTGAACCTGTTCCCGTCGAGGCGAAGTCGATGACCGTAGCGGGTGGAGGGGAGAACCGGTGGCGGAGAAGGACGTGAGGACCGTGCGGGAGACGAGGAACGGCGCGCCGCAGACGAAGGCGAGGGAGGACAACGAGCTGCCGGGCGTGTGGGTCGCCTACGGCACGCTCCTCGGACACCTGCGCAAACGGGCCGGGTTGAACCAGCAGGCGCTGGGACAGGCCATCGGGTACTCGCTGGAGCAGGTCGCCTCGGTCGAGCAGGGGCGCCGGCCGGCGAAGGAGGCGTTCACCGAGGCAGCGGAGCGGGTGCTGCGGGCCGAGGGTGTGCTGAAGGTGCTCCAGGCCGATGTGGACCGGGCGAAGCTGCCCCGCTTCTTCCGCAACTTCGCGCTGATCGAGGCGGAGGTCCTGAGCCGCTTCTCGTACGATCCGCTGCTGGTCCCGGGGCTGTTGCAGACGGAGGCGTACGCGCGGGCGGTGTTCGCCGGCCACTGTCCGCCGTTCGGCGAGGAGATCGTGGACCGGCACACGGAGGCCAGGCTCGGCCGCCAGAAGCTGCTGACGCGGGACCCGATGGCGGAGCTGTCGTTCATCATCGGGGAGGAGGCGTTGCGGAACCCGGTGGGGGGAATGCCGGTGATGCGGGAACAGTGGCAGCGCCTCCTGGAGGTCGGCGCCTTGCGCAATGTGGAGGTGCAGGTGATGCCTGCGGGGAGCGGCTTCCACACCGGTCTCGACGGTCCGTACGTTCTGATCGAGACGAAGGATCTCCAGCGCCTCGGCTACATCGAGTCGCAGGAGATCGGATGCGTCGTCAGTGATCCGGCAGCGGTCAGCAGCTTCGGGCTGCGGTATGGCAAGCTGCGGTCACAGGCCCTGAACGCCCAGGAGTCTGCGCGGCTCATCGAACAGATGGTGGGAGAGACATGAGCATGGAGCGGGCAACCGGAAGCGCGAACGAGCTGCGCTGGTTCAAGAGCAGCTACAGCGGATCGGGCGGCGGCGACTGCGTGGAGGTGGCCGCCGGACACGGCGTGGTCCACGTACGGGACTCCAAGGCAGCGGGCGACGGGCCGGCGCTGCGGGTCGGCCGCGAGGAGTGGGCGGCGTTCGTGTCCCTCGCGTGCGGCTGAGGGCAGCCGGCCGACCGCGTTTGCCTGTCCGGGCATGAGGCGCTGCCCTGACGGACCTACCCCATGGTCCACATATCGGTTACTGATGGTGGTCACACGCCGACTACGGGAGGGCCAGGTCCGTGAACGCCCGGAAAACTGCCAGGAAGTCCGACGAGGAGCAGGACGGTCGCGTAGCCACCGGTGCGCGCGCCGGCCGTGAATCCGCCGGAGACCCCGCTGCTCTCCTGGCGCTTCAGCGCGCCGTCGGTAATACCGCCGTTCTCCAGATGCTGCGCAGAGCCGGGCACCCGGCGGCGGGCTGCGGTCACCAGGAGGAAGACCCGGCGGTGCAACGCTCCGTCGTCCACGACGTCCTGCGCTCCCGCGGCGAACCGCTGGACGCGGCCACCCGCAGCGACATGGAGGACCGTCTGGAGGCTGACTTCTCCGACGTCCGCGTCCACAGCGACAGCGCCGCCCGCGCCTCTGCGGCCGAGGTCGGTGCCCGTGCCTACACCTCGGGGAACCACATCGTCATCGGGGACGGCGGCTCCGACCGGCACACCCTGGCCCATGAACTCACCCATGTCATCCAGCAACGCCAGGGGCCCGTCGCGGGCACCGACAACGGGGCCGGGCTGCGTGTCTCCGACCCCGGTGACCGGTTCGAGCGGGAGGCCGAGGCCAACGCCACCCGCGCTCTGAGCCGCGCACCGCAGAGCGGGCCGAAAGCGGCGGAACGCCGACCGGACGGGGCGCGTGCGGCCTCGGAGCCCTGCGTGCAGCGGACGACCCGGAGCGCCACCGGGAGCCTGCCACTCACGGCCTGGGACAGATTCCGGCCGGTGTGGGCCACCGAGGTCTACGGCCCCTCGGATCGACGTACGGGCGGCACGAGCGTCCGGGTGACTCTCGGACCGAGCGTCAACGCCCCGGGGAACACCTACGGGGGTTCCCCGCCCGGAGCCGCCGAATGCACCCTGGTGAACGAACTGAATCAGCGGGACGGCAGTGGCTGGATCAAGGGCCACCTCTGGAACGACAATCTGGGCGGCCCGGGGGTATCGGCGAACCTGACGGCCATGACCAGCGCTACCAACAGCACGTTCAACCGCCAGTTCGAAGAGCCGTTGAAACGCATGCTCCACGAGTGCTCCGCGCACGCCCGCAACAACACCGGCGCAGCACACTGGTACGGCGTCGAGATCAGCGTCCGCACGTACGGCCGGTTGTCGGCCAACCCGGCCGATCTGGAGTTCCACGTGCCGGATGGTGTCGAGCACACGGCGCACTATGTGCAGATGGACAGGGCGAGCCAGGCCATCAGCCGGGGCCCGGCGAACCCGGGCCCCAACTTCCCCGCCGAAATCCACTGACGGCCCGATGGTCGCCGCTACGGGCGGCGGCGTTCAGAGGCGTTCGATGATCGTGACGTTGGCCTGGCCGCCGCCCTCGCACATCGTCTGGAGGCCGTAACGGCCGCCGGTGCGTTCCAGTTCGTGCAGCAGGGTCGTCATCAGTTTGGTGCCGGTCGCGCCGAGCGGGTGGCCGAGCGCGATGGCGCCGCCGTTGACGTTGACCTTCTCCGGGTCGGCGCCGGTCTCCTTCAGCCAGGCCAGGACGACCGGCGCGAACGCCTCGTTGATCTCGACCAGGTCGATGTCGTCGATGGACATCCCGGCCTTCTTCAGCGCGTACGCGGTCGCCGGGATCGGTGCCGACAGCATCCGGATCGGGTCCTCGCCGCGTACGGAGAGGTGGTGGACGCGGGCCCTGGGTGTGAGGCCGTGTTCGGCGACGGCCCGCTCGGAGGCGATGAGCAGCGCCGAGGCGCCGTCGGAGACCTGGGAGGAGACGCCGGCGGTGAGCCGCCCGCCCTCGACGACCGGCTTGAGGCCGGCCATCTTCTCCAGGGAGGTGTCGCGGCGCGGGCCCTCGTCCACGGTGACGTCGCCGTACGCGACGGTCTCGCGGTCGAAGCGGCCCTCGTCGATGGCGCGCAGGGCCCGCTGGTGCGAGCGCAGGGCGAACTCCTCCATGTCCCGGCGGCTGATGCCCCACTTCTCCGCGATGAGTTCGGCGCCGTGGAACTGGTTGACCGGCGCGTCGCCGTAGCGGGCCCGCCACCCCTCGGAACCCGCGTAGGGACCGTCGGTCAGCCCGAGGGGCTCGGCGGCCTGGCGGCTGGCGAACGCGATCGGGATCATCGACATGTTCTGGGTGCCGCCCGCGACGACCAGGTCCTGGGTGCCGGAGAGCACGCCCTGGGCCGCGAAGTGGACGGCCTGCTGGGAGGAGCCGCACTGGCGGTCCACGGTGGTGCCGGGCACCTCCTCGGGAAGGCCCGCGGCGAGCCACGCGGTGCGGGCGATGTCCCCGGCCTGCGGGCCGACGGTGTCCAGGCAGCCGAAGACGACGTCGTCGACGGCGGCCGGGTCCACACCGGTGCGCTCGACGAGTGCCCGGATGACGTGTGCCCCGAGGTCGGCGGGGTGGACGGCGGACAGCCCGCCCTTGCGCCGGCCGACCGGGGTGCGGACCGCTTCGACTATGTAGGCCTCGGCCATGACTGCTCCTTCGTCAGGGTGGTGCGGGGTCAGGTACGGGGGGTGATGCCTTCAAGGACCATGGACAGGTACTGGCGGGCGATCTCCTCCGGGCTGTGTGTGCCGCCGGGGCGGTACCAGGAGGCGGCCACCCAGACGGTGTCGCGGACGAACCGGTAGACGAGGCGGACGTCGAGGTCGGCCCGGAATGCCTGTTCGGCGACGCCGCGTTCCAGGGTGCGCAGCCAGGCGCTCTCGAACTTGACCTGGGAGTCGGCCAGGTAGGAGAAGCGCGGCTGGGCGGAGAGGTGCCGGGCTTCCTTCTGGTAGATGGCGACCGCGGGTCCGTGGCGGTCGATCTGCCGGAAGGACTCGGTGACGAGGGCCTCGATGGTCTCCCGGGGGCCGAGCCCGGCGGCGAGCACGGAGTCGTAGCCCGTCCACAGCTCGTCCAGGAAGGCCGAGAGGATCTCGTCGAGCATCGACTCCTTGGAGTCGAAGTGGTAGTAGAGACTGCCCGCGAGCAGTCCGGCGGCGTCCGCGATACGGCGGACGGTGGTGGCGTTGTACCCCTGGTCGGCGAAGACCTGGGCGGCGGTGGCGAGGAGTTCGGCGCGCCGTTCGGCGTTGGAGCTGGTGCTCATGTCTTCATGCTCTCTGGCTGCTGACGGAGACGGTCTCCCCGGTCATGTACGAGGAGTATCCGCTGGCCAGGAAGACGATGACGTTGGCGACCTCCCAGGGTTCGGCGTACCGGCCGAACGCCTCGCGTTCGGTGAGCTCGGCCAGGAGCTCGGGAGTGGTGACCTTCACCAGGTGGGGGTGCATGGCGAGGCTCGGGGCGACGGCGTTGACGCGTACGCCGAAGTCGGCGGCCTCCAGGGCGGCGCACCGGGTCAGGGCCATGACGCCGGCCTTCGCGGCGGCGTAGTGGGCCTGGCCGCGCTGGGCGCGCCAGCCGATGACGGAGGCGTTGTTGACGACGACACCGCCGGTCTCCTGCTCCTTGAGGTGGCGCAGGGCGGTGCGGGTGCAGCGGAAGGTGCCGTTGAGGGTGACGTCGAGGACGGTGGACCACTGGTCGTCGGTCATCTCTACGAGGTCGGCGGTGCCGCCGAGCCCGGCGTTGTTGACGACGACGTCGAGACCGCCGTGGCGTTCCACGGCGAGGGCGAACAGGGCGTCGACCTGCCGCTGTTCGGTGACGTCGCAGGGCAGTGCGGCGACGCGGTCCGCGCCGAACTCGTCGGCGAGGGCGGCGGCGCTCTCCCCGAGGCGGCGTTCGTGGGCGTCGCCGATGACGATGCGGGCGCCCTCCTCCAGGAACTTCCGGGCGGTCGCTCCACCGATCCCGGCGCCCGCGGCGGCGGTGATCACCGCGGTGCGACCCGCGAGGAGGGAGTGTCCCGGTACGTAGGGCGGCTGCTGGCTCACGGGCGGGTCTCCTTGGGCAGGCCGAGGACGCGCTCGGCGATGATGGTGCGCTGGATCTCGTTCGACCCGGCGTAGATGGTGTCGGAGCGGGAGAAGAGGTACAGCCGCTGCCAGTCGTCCAGGTCGTACGGCTCCCCGGAGGCGACCATGCCGGCGGCTCCGCGGACGTCCATGGCGAGCTCCCCCAGCTCCCGGTGCCAGGTGGCCCAGAAGATCTTCCCGATGGACGCCTCGGGGCCGGGCGCCCCGGAGGCCGCGCCGTCGAGCATGCGCAGCGCGTTGCAGCGGATGGTCTCCAGCCCCGTCCAGGC
>NZ_KL585442.1:2759-5419 GCF_000721935.1 Streptomyces sp. NRRL WC-3549 | reverse complement strand
GGGGGGGAGCCGGTCGCGGATCAGCGGATCGCCGGCGGCGCCGTTGCGCCTGGCCTCCTCGATCAGGGTCTCCAGTTCGCGCCGGAAGCCGACCTGCTGGCCGAGGGTGGAGACGCCCCGTTCGAAGCCGAGGGTGGCCATGGCGACCCGCCAGCCGTCGCCGGGGGCGCCGACGATGTTCTCGGCGCGGGTGCGGGCGCCGTCGAAGAAGACCTCGTTGAACTCGGAGGTGCCGGTCAGCTGGGTGATCGGGCGGATCTCCACACCGGGCTGGTCGAGCGGCACCAGCAGGTAGGAAAGACCGTGGTGGCGGGACGAGCCGGGTTCGGTGCGGGCCACCACGAAGCACCACTGCGAGGCGTGGGCGAGCGACGTCCAGATCTTCTGGCCGGTGACGGTCCAGTCCCCCGCGTCGTCCCGCTCGGCCCTGGTGCGCACGTTCGCCAGGTCGGAGCCCGCGTCGGGCTCGCTGTACCCCTGGCACCACAGCTCCTCGGCGGCGACGATCGGCGGCAGGAAGCGGGCCCGCTGCTCCGGTGTGCCGAAGGCCACCAGTGTCGGGCCGAGCAGTTGTTCGCCGATGTGGTTGACGCGGGCGGGGGCGTCGGCGAGGGCGTACTCCTCGTGGAAGGCGACCTGCTCTTCGAGGCTCGCGCCCCGGCCTCCGTACTCCTTCGGCCAGCCCACGCAGGTCCAGCCCTCGGCCGCCATGTGCCTCTCCCAGGCGAGCCGTTCGGCGAAGGCCTCGTGCTCACGGCCGGGTCCGCCCCGGCCGCGCAGGCCCGCGAACTCTCCGGTGAGGTGGGTGGCCAGCCAGCCGCGGATCTCGGCGCGGAACTCCTCGACGCTGCTCATGGGGGTACGTTAATCTACCAAACACTTGTTAGGGAAGGAGGGGTCGATGTCCGCTGCCCACGACGAGCAGGAACGCGACGAACCGGCACGGGAGGTACCGGGACGTGACGAACCGGTGCTCTACGAGAAGCGGGGCCCGGTCGCGACCGTGACCATGAACCGGCCCGACTACCGCAACGCGCAGAACTCCGCGATGACCTACGCCCTGGACCGGGCGTTCTACCGCGCGGCCGAGGACGGCGAGGTCAAGGCCGTCGTCCTGGCCGGTGCGGGCAGGCACTTCTCCGCGGGCCACGACATCGGCACGCCGGAGCGGGACGCCCACCTGCCGTTCGACCGCCGGGCCGGCCTGTGGTGGGACCACTCGGACAAGGAGGGCGCGGAGAGCCGCTTCGCCCGCGAGTCCGAGGTGTACCTGGGGATGTGCCGCCGCTGGCGCGAGCTGCCCAAGCCGGTCATCGCGTCCGTGCAGGGCGCGTGTGTGGCGGGCGGGCTGATGCTCGCCTGGGTGTGCGACCTGATCGTGGCCTCCGAGGACGCCTTCTTCGCCGATCCGGTGGTCCGGATGGGCATCCCCGGCGTCGAGTACTTCGCGCACCCCTGGGTGATGCCGCCGCGCGTGGCCAAGGAGTTCCTCTACACCGGCGACCGCATGAGCGCCCGCCGTGCCTACGAGGTCGGCATGGTCAACCGGGTCGTGCCCCGGGACGAGCTGGCCGACCGCACCCGCGAACTGGCCCTGCGCATCGCCGAGATGCCGCGCCTGGGCCTCGCCCTGACCAAACGCGCCGTCAACCAGGCAGAGGACCTCCAGGGGCTGCACACCGGCTTGGACTCGGTCTTCGGCCTCCACCACCTGGCGCACGCGCACAACGCCGAGACCGCGACCGACGCGCTCGGCGGCATGGACATCCGGGCGATGAAGAAGGCGGGCGGCTGATGGACCTCGACTTCGACGCGTCGGACGGAGCGTTCCGTACCGAGGTACGCGACTGGCTGGCCGACCACGTCCCGCCCGCCCCGCTGCCGTCCCTGGAGACCGCGGAGGGATTCGCCGCCCACCGGGAGTGGGAGGCCGCACTGGCCGCCGACCGCTGGTCGGTGGTGTCCTGGCCCGAGGAGTACGGCGGCCGGGGCAGCTCGATCCTGCGCTGGCTGGTCTTCGAGGAGGAGTACTTCGCCGCCGGGGCGCCGGGGCGGGTCAGCCAGAACGGCATCAACCTGCTCGCCCCCACGCTGTTCGAGCACGGCACCGCCGAACAGCGCGCCCGTGTCCTGCCCGCCATGGCCCGCGGCGAGGTCGTCTGGGCGCAGGCCTGGTCCGAGCCGGAGTCCGGTTCCGACCTGGCCTCGCTGCGCTCGACGGCCGTCCGCACCGACGGCGGCTGGCTGCTGAGCGGCCAGAAGGCCTGGTCGTCGCGGGCCGCCTTCGCCGACCGGGCCTTCGGGCTGTTCCGCAGCGATCCGGACGCGGACCGGCCGCACCGGGGGCTGACGTACCTGATGTTCCCGCTGGACGCCGAGGGGGTCACCGTGCGGCCCGTCGGACGCCTCGACGGCAAGCCGGCCTTCGCCGAACTCTTCCTGGACGAGGTGTTCGTACCGGACCGGGACGTCATCGGCGAGCCGGGGCAGGGCTGGCGGGTCGCGATGAGCACCACCGGCAACGAGCGGGGGCTGACCCTGCGCAGTCCGGGCCGCTTCACCGCCGCCGCCGACCGGCTGACCGCCCTCTGGCACGCCCAGGGGGACCCCGCCGACACCGCGCTGCGCGACCGGGTCGCCGCTGTCTCTTATACACATCT
>NZ_KL585442.1:2234-2528 GCF_000721935.1 Streptomyces sp. NRRL WC-3549 | reverse complement strand
CCCCCCGCGCCTACCGGCTGTTCTCCTACGCCACCGCCTCCCGCGTGCTGCACGACGAGGGCGGACCGGCCGGGGCCTCCTCCAGCCTCAACAAGGTCTACTGGTCCGAGCTGGACATCGCCCTGCACGAGACGGCGCTCGACCTGCTCGGCCCGCTCGGCGAACTCGCCGACCACGCCACGGAGGCACCCGCGGCGGGCGGCTGGGCCGAGGGCTACACCTTCTCCCTGGCCGGCCCGATCTACGCCGGCACCAACGAGATCCAGCGCGACATCATCGCCGAGCGGCTGCTCG
>NZ_KL585442.1:746-2030 GCF_000721935.1 Streptomyces sp. NRRL WC-3549 | reverse complement strand
GCCGAAGGGACGCCGCTGATGCGCTTCCTCCTCGACGCCGAGCAGCGGGAGTTCGCCCGTTCCCTGGACGGCCTGCTCACCTCCCGCGACACCCCGGCCGCGATACGGTCCTGGGCGGACGGCGACCCCGCCCCGGGGCGGGACCTGTGGGCCCGTCTGGGCGAGGCGGGGGTGTTCGCACTCGCCGTGCCCGAGAAGTCCGGTGGCTTCGGCCTGATGCCCATCGAACTGGCCGTCGCCTTCACGGAGTTGGGTCGGCACGCGGCCCCCGGGCCGTTGGCCGAGACCGTCGCCGCGGCGGCGCTCCTGGGCCGGCTCGGCGAGGACGGTGCGGCCACGGGCCGGCTCCCCGGTATCGCCGCCGGGACCACGCTCGCCTCGCTGTGCGTCCCCGCCCTCGGACCGTACGCCCTGGACGGTGACGCGGCCGACGTGGTGTTCGTCGTGGACGGGCCCGCCCTGCGGGTGGCCGGCGGATCCGGTCCCGTGCAGCCGTCGGCCGATCCGGCGCGCCGGCTGTCCCGGCCGTCCGGCGGTGAGGTCGTCGCCGAGGGCCCGGCCGTGGCCTCGGCCGCCGCGTACGCCGTCGAGGTGGCCGCGCTCGCCACCGCGGCCCAGTCGCTCGGTCTCGGCCGCGCCCTGCTGGCCCGTACCGTCGAGTACGTCACCCGGCGCACCCAGTTCGGGGTGCCCGTCGGATCGTTCCAGGCCGTCAAGCACCGGCTGGCGGACACGCTGGTCGCCCTGGAGTTCGCCGAACCCCTGGTGCACGGTGCGGCGCTCGCGCTCGCCGCCGGGGACGGGGACGCCGGCCGGGAGATCGCGGCGGCCAAGGTCACGGCGGGCGAGGCCGCCTACCGGGCGGCGCGCACGGCACTCCAGTTGCACGGCGCCGTGGGCTACACCGACGAGCTCGACCTGTCCCTGTGGATCCGCAAGGCCCGGCCGCTGCGCGACGCCTGGGGCACCCCGGCCGCCTGCCGGGCCCGCGTGCTGGCCGCCTGACGTGCGGCGGAGGCACCTACCGAGAGGAGCCGGCCGATGAGGCCGACGGAGGAGCAGGACGAGCTGCGGTCCGCCGTGCGTTCTGTGCTGGCGAAGCACCAGGGCGCGTCCGCCTGGGCCGTGTTGACGGAGCAGATGGGTGTCGCCGGGCTGGCGGTGCCCGAGGGGTACGGAGGGGCCGGGGGCGGGGCGCGGGACGTCCATGTGGTGATGGAGGAGCTGGGCCGGAGCCTGAGCCCGCTGCCGTACCTCGGTTCGGCGGTGGGCACGGCGGGGGGG
>NZ_KL585442.1:0-527 GCF_000721935.1 Streptomyces sp. NRRL WC-3549 | reverse complement strand
GCGGTGGTCACGGCGGGGGCGTTGCTCGCCTCGGGTGACGAGGACGCCTGCGGGCGGCTGCTGCCGGGGCTCGCCGAGGGTGCCTCGGTGGGCACGCTGGCCTGGGCCGAGGACGGCTCCTGGGACCCGGCCGCGATACGCGCCGGGGCGGTGCCCGGCCAGGACGGCGGCTGGTTGCTCAGCGGGGTCAAGGACCACGTGCTGGACGGGCCCGGTCCCGACGTGCTGCTGGTCGCGGCCCGTACGGCGGCCGGGGTGTCGCTCTTCGAGGTGGCGGTGGACGCCACCGGCGCCCACCGCACCCCCCTGGTCACCATGGACGGCACCCGGGGGCAGGCGCGGTGGGTGCTGGACGGCTGCCCGGGGCGGCTGCTCGGAGTGGACGGGGACGGCGGGCGGTGCCTGGACCACGTACGGGACCTGGCCTGTGCCGCGCTGGCCGCCGAGCAGGTGGGAGCCGCCGAGCGCGCGCTGGAGCTCACCGTCGCCTACGCCCTGAACCGGGGCTGTCTCTTATACACATCTCT
>NZ_KL585441.1:9006-17837 GCF_000721935.1 Streptomyces sp. NRRL WC-3549 | reverse complement strand
GATCCCGGCCGCCCCGGCAGCCGAGCGCCTCGCGAGCACCGCTTCCCGCGGGGACCGCTTTCCGCAGGGACCGCTTTCCGCAGGGACCGCGCGGAGCGTGCCGCACGCAGCACACCCCCGGCGGGGCCCGCGGCCCGGGCCCCGCCCCTTTCACGCGCGCGCGAGCGAGGGCCCGCCCGGGCCCGATCCGAAGTCCCCAGCTGTCGTGCGGACTTGTGACGTGCTTCCAGGACGGAAGCGGTTGCCGCCGCTAGATGAAAATGATTATTATTTCACTTGTTCGCGCACGTTCAAGATCGTGCGCTCTTCGATCCTTGGGGGGATCACCCATGCGCATCTCCGCCCGCACCCTGACCGTGGCCGGTACCACCGCGGCCGCCCTGGCCGTGACGGCTCTCGTCGCCACGCCCGCCGTCGCCGCCACCACCCTGACCGCCGGTCACGTCGACGTGGTCGACTCCGAGTGGGACGGTTCGGCCCTCCACCTCCACGTCCACGACGAGGAGACCGACACCGAGTACGAGCCGTCCGACGTGGTCCTCTCGGTCCCGGCCGCGGCCAGGGTCGCCAACCCGGGCTACGCCTTCCTGGGTTCCGGCAGCCAGGTCTGGCTGCTGCCGGAGGACCAGGCCCTCGCCGACGCGCGCGGTGTGCTCTTCGCCGGCTTCTCCACGGAAGCCCTCGAACCCGGGGTGTTCGCCGGGGACTCGGTGTCCTACAGCCTCGTCGACGCCACCCTCGACGGTGCCGGGACCGATGCCTTCAGCGTCTACGTCGGCAGCGGGACACGCTGGTACGACAGCAACACCGCCACCTCCTCCTACAAGACCAAGGCCTTCCCCGTGGGCGCCCACAACCACGCCACCTGGGCGTTCGAGGAGGCCGGAACCTACGAGCTGACCTTCCGTGTCTCCGGGACGGTCGCCGGGGCCGCCAAGACCGCCACCGAGACGTACACCGTGGTCGTCGGTTCATGATCGGGACCCTGACGCGCGGTTCCCGTCTCCTGGCGGTCGTGACGACGGCGGCAGGAGCTGCGGTGTCCATCGGCGCGGCGGGGCTGGTCGCCGGCGGCAGCGGGACGGCCCGCGCCGCCGGCGGCCCGGTCGTGATCGAGGACGGCGAGATGGATCTCGTACCCCGGCTCGTGGACGGCGCCCTGCGGCTGCAGCTCGACGACCGCTCCGGCGGCGTTCCGGTGGTGCGCGAACCCTCCCAGGTCGTCGTGCACGCCGGGCCGGCGACGAAGGAGGAGGTGATCAGCCCGGCCTACCCGATCGTCGGAGAGCTGGTCGACGCCTACTTCCTCAACGGGTACGCGAACGCGGGGCAGATCTACGCTCCGGAACCCGGGTGGAGGGGCGACGAGGCGGGCGGCGACACGGAGGTACGGCTCACGGGCTTCGAAGGCCTGGGGCTCTACGCCCTGTACACCTACACGCCCGCGATGGACTCGGCCGACGAGCCGGCCGTCCAGCACCTGGGGAGCGACAGCCCGGCCCCGGGTTCCTTCACCCTGCCGGCCGACGAAGAACGCCTGGCACCCACCTGGGCGTTCACCCGGGAGGGGGTCTACCGTCTGACCTTCACGGTCACCGGCGAAGGCCGCACGGATACCGGGACCCTCGCGGTCGTGGTCGGCGACGACGTGGACCCGGCCGATGTGGTACCGGGTGACGGACAGGTGCCGTCCGGGCCGCCGACGACCCCGACCGCGGGCCCCGCCCCGACGCCCGCCGCGACCCGGCCCGCCGCACACGTCATCGGCAACGGCCACCTCGACCTCGCGGCCCGGCCCGCCGACGAGGGGCTGTCGTTCCAGATCAAGGAGGGCACGTCCCAGGTCTACGCGTGGTACGAGCCGGGAGACGTGGTCTTGCACGTCAAGCCGGCGGCGAAGCGGAAGATCGGCGAGGGCTACGAGTTCCTCGGCGAGGCGGGCGACGCCATGTGGCTGCTGCCCATGCGTCAGATCGACGGGCTGGTCTGGCCCGGCTGGAGCACCGAGGAGTTCGCCGCGGCCGATGTGCGGGGTGACGTCTCCTTCCGGCTGGACTCCGTCCAGGGCCCGGGGTCCGTGGCGGTGTTCTCGACCGGTGCGACGGGCGGGGTGGACATCGGGCTCGACAGCCGTGACGGGCTGCCGGACGAACTCCGGCACTCGGCACACGCGCACAGCCACTGGAACTGGACGTTCACGGCGGAAGGTGTCTACCGCACGCGGTTCACCGTGAGCGCCACCCTCTCCGACGGCCGCACGGTGAGCGACACGGAAACCCTCGCCTGGGTCGTCGGGAACGGCACCGATCCGTCGACCGTGATACCGGGCGACGGCGACGCACCGTCCCCGGCACCCACCGCACCATCGCCCTCGGCGACGGCGACGGCGTCGGCACCGGTGCCGTCCGCCCGCCCCACACCGTCGGCTTCGGAATCCGGGCCCCCCACCCGTCCCGACGGGGCCGGGGAAGAGGTCGCGTCCCCGGCCACCGGTACGGGAGCGGGGCCGAGCGCCGGTGGTGACGCCGGATCCGGGAGCGGCAAAGGCTCCCCCACGGCCGCCGGAGGCCTCGCCTCGACCGGCTCGGGGGCGATGGTCATCGCGGGGGGCGCACTGGTCGCGCTGCTCGCCGGAAGCGGCGCTGTCGCCGTCACCCGGCGGCGTCGAACAGCTGGATGACGGCACCAGGTGGCGGAGCCCGGCCGCACGGCCTCGGGCTCCGCCACGGCGGTGCGCCGCGCCGGGGCGGCAAGGACATCGACTTCAACCACGCGACGTACCGCGCCGACCGGTTGACGAGGAAGGGCCCCGCGCCCCGGCTGACGGACGTCGGCGACTACGGCCGCAACGGGCCGGCGGCTCCGGCCCCGCCCGCCCGGGTCCGGGCGATGCCGTCCGCACGGTGGATCCCCGGACGGGGAGCCGACGCGGTACGGGGAGGTGTGCGACCGCCCGCTGAAAGCCGTTCCACGCGAAGAGACCGGGTCGGGCGATGCCGTGGCTGCGACCACCGCCCGACCCGGAGCTTGTCACGCCGGCAGCGTGTGTGCGGGCTGCTCGTGCTCGCAGGCGTCTTCGCTTCCGTGAGAATCCCAGGAAGGAAACGGGTCGCTCGCGGGAGGTTCCTCTCCCTCGGCGAGCAGGCAGCTCTCCAGAGCCGTGTTGAGGGCTTCGGCCCGGAGGCCGGTGCCGATGAACACCAGCTCCTGGCCCTGTGAGCCGTCACGGACCCCCATCGGCTCGAAGCGGGCCACAGAACCCGCCTGCGACCACAGGCCGGTGACCAGCGGGCGGCCGGCGAGCCGGAAGAAGCCCTTGGAGCGCAGGATCTGCCCGAAGGCTCCGCTGTCGAGCCCTCGGGTCACGAACTCGAACAGCCGGCCCGGACGGAAGGGCGCGCCGGAGCGGAAGACGAGGCTGGAGATGCCGTACTCCTCCGTCTCCGGCACGTGGTCGCCGTTGAGTTCCATGACCCAGCCAGGAGCCTCCTGAGCGCGCTCCAGATCGAACAGCCCGGTCCCCAGGACACGGGCGAGCGGCACCTGGCCGCGGACGGCGGTCACCACCCGGGCCCCCGGGTTCAGCCGGGTCAGGGCGGCGCGCAGCCGCAGGGCGTCGGCAGGCTCGACCAGGTCGAGCTTGTTGAGCACGATGACGTCGGCGAACTCGACCTGGTCCATCAGCAGGTCGCTGACCGTCCGTTCGTCTTCCTCGTACTGGTCCAGACCGCGCTCCGCCAGTCGGTCTCCACCCGCGGGTTCGGGCAGGAAGTCGGCGGCGTCCACCACGGTGACCATGGTGTCCAGACGGGCCAGATCACCGAGGGTCGCACCGTCGTCCCCGGGGAAGGCGAACGTCGCCGCGACGGGCATGGGCTCGGAGATGCCGCTGGACTCGATGAACAGGTGGTCGAAACGGCCTTCGCGCGCCAGCCGGGCGACCTCCACGAGCAGGTCGTCGCGCAGGGTGCAGCAGATGCACCCGTCGGTCATCTCCGCCAGTCGCTCCTCGGTCCGCGACAGGGCCGCCTCGCCGCCGCGCACCAGTGCGGCGTCGATGTTGATCTCGCTCATGTCGTTGACGATCACCGCGACCCGCAGCCCGTCGCGCTGGGAGAGCACGTGATTGAGCAGCGTCGTCTTACCGGCGCCGAGGAACCCCGAGAGCACGGTCACCGGCAGCCGCCGGTCTCCACCCCGCATCGCGCTCACCCTTCGGGGCGCAGCAGTCCGCGCTCGTAGGCCTTCACCAGCCGCTGCGGCACCCTGTACACGGAACCGTCGACCTGCACGGGCACCAGTCGGGGCGTCGCGGCCTTCCACTGGGCACGCCGGTGCCTGGTGTTGCTGCGAGACGTCTTCCGCTTCGGGACAGCCATGACCAACCTCCGAGAACAAAGGGGAACGACCGCGACACTACATGAAAACGACATCCATTCCCAAGTGCTCGGGAACGGCATCACGTCGGGCCGATGTCCGGGAATACCTCTCCCAGGACGAGTGGGGGGTGGCTCTCGGACTGCTGGAGGAGCTCGGCGACGTCCGACCGCTTCCGTGCCGCCTGGTGCCACTGACGCTGTTACGAGACCCGCACCGGCATGGTCCGAGCCGACCTCACCCTCCGCCCTGCCGTCGAGGCGCGGAGGCGGAAGCCCATCCCCGGGGCGGCGTCCCGCGAGCGATGTGGAGCATCGGCAACCGGACCCGGACCGGTGCGCCGGTCCTCGACATCGCCAGGCTCTGGGCCGGGTCCACCTCTTCCCTCGAACCCGGCGGACGGGCCTCGGTACGGCTCGCTCCCCTCTCCCCTCGGTAGTGGCGGCGTCTGCGGCCCGGCCATGGGACCACCAGGCACGAGGCCCGGTCCCTGGCCGGCACGGCGGTCGTCCTGGACGTTCGACGACCCGCGGCCGTCGGCGCGCCCTGACACATGGCGGCGGGCGGGCGGCCCCGGGCCGGCACGGAAGGGGTGACGAGGAGACGAGGACGCGGGCCGTCCCGGAGAGCGCTCGTCCCGGCCGGGCCCCGAACCCCCTCTTCCCCCGGCCGGCATGGTGGCCGCGCGCATACCCGGCCACCGAACTATGGCGCTCCGCCACATACGCCGCTCACCTGCGCGTTCCTACGGTATGGCGACACCCAGCCGTCCCCGTCACACGCCAGGAAGTGGTGCCGATGTCGTCGCCCGCAACCCCTCCACCAGCACCGAACAACCTCCGCCGCATCGTCGCCGCCGGCCTCGTCGGCACGACCATCGAGTGGTACGACTTCTTCCTCTACGGATCCGCCGCGGCGCTGGTCTTCAACAAGCTGTTCTTCCCCGACTCCGACCCCCTCGTCGGGACGCTGCTCTCGTTCCTCACGTACGCGGTGGGCTTCGCCGCCCGTCCCCTGGGGGCCCTGGTGTTCGGGCACTACGGGGACCGGCTCGGGCGCAAGAAGCTCCTGGTGCTGAGTCTGCTGATGATGGGCGGCGCGACCTTCGCGATCGGGCTTCTGCCGACCCATGCGACCGTCGGCTCCGCCGCCCCCGTCCTGCTCACCGTCCTGCGACTCGTCCAGGGGTTCGCCCTGGGGGGCGAGTGGGGCGGTGCCGTGCTGCTCGTGTCGGAGCACGGGGACGCGAGACGGCGCGGGTTCTGGGCGTCGTGGCCTCAGACGGGCGCACCCGCGGGTCAGTTGCTCGCCACCGGGGTGCTCTCCGCGCTCACCGCGCTGATGTCCGACTCGGCCTTCGGCTCCTGGGGGTGGCGTATCCCCTTCCTCCTCTCCGGGGTGCTCGTCCTCCTCGGTCTGTGGATTCGCCTCTCCGTCGACGAGTCCCCCGTGTTCAAGGCCGCCTTGGCCCTGGCGGAGCAGCGCAAGGCGGCCGACGCCGTGGTGGAGAAGATGCCCCTGGTGGCCGTCCTGCGGCATCACTGGCGCGATGTGCTGATCGCCATGGGTGCCCGCATGGCGGAGAACATCAGCTATTACGTCATCACCGCGTTCATCCTCGTGTACGCGACCACCTCGGCGGAGCTGAGCAAGCAGACGGCGCTCAACGCCGTACTCGTCGCCTCCGCCGTGCACTTCGCCGTGATCCCCGCGTGGGGTGCCCTGTCGGACCGGATCGGACGCAGACCCGTCTACCTGATCGGTGCGATCGGTGTTGGCGCGTGGATGTTCCCGTTCTTCGCGCTGATCGACACGCGCGGCTTCGGCAGTCTGCTGCTCGCCGTGACGGTGGGGCTGGTCTTCCACGGCGCGATGTACGCGCCGCAGGCGGCGTTCTTCGCGGAGATGTTCGCGACCAGGATGCGCTACTCGGGCGCCTCGATCGGCGCCCAGTTCTCCTCGGTCGCGGCGGGTGCCCCCGCCCCGCTCATCGCGACCGCGCTCCTCGCCGACTTCGGCACCTCGACACCGATCTCGCTGTACGTCATCGCCGCCGCGCTCCTCACCGTGCTGGCGGTCCTCTGTGCCAAGGAGACCCGCAGCCGGGACCTCACGGCCCTCGGACAGGACGGACCGGTCCCCGGGGAAGGGCCCGGCGGTCAGGGCGGCGCGGTGCTGCCCGCCGACGCGCGCGGCCTCTGAACGATCTCGACCGTCTCGCACCGTCCGGCCCACCGTGCCGACCCGCCCCTACCGCCCGGGGCCGCCGGAGCGCGGGCCGTGAGACCGCCGGGAGCGGCCGGGTGTGTATAAGAGACAGGGTCGGCTCGAACCAGGTGGGGCCGTCGTTGAGCGACTGCTTGATCCGGAACAGCGAGAACTCACTCAGCGGCGGCAGCGCGTCGACGGGGAACCACCCCACCTCCAGCGACTCGTCGTCGTTGACCCGCGCCTCACCCCCGGTGGCCCGGCAGCGGAAGGTGACGTCGAGGTACTGGCACCGGTCTCCGTTGGCGTACTGCACCGGCTTCAGCGCCTGGGTGAGGACGACGCGCTCCGCCACGCAGCGCACGGCGGTCTCCTCGTACACCTCTCGCTCGGCGGTCGCCGCGGGTTCCTCGCCGGGCTCGGAGATGCCGCCGATGACCGACCACTTGCCGGTGTCGGACCGCTGGTTGAGCAGCACGCGGCCCTGGTCGTCGAAGACGACCGCGGTGACACCGGGCAGCAGGAGCAGCTGGTGACCGGCCGTGGCACGGATCTCGCGGATGAAGTCGGGAGTAGCCATGCGGCGAGCCTACGTGGCGGCCGGGGTCTCCTCCGGCCCCGCCCCACGGCCCTCGCGGGCGCGCACCCGGCGGACCGCCACCCAGCCGAGGCCGGCCACCGCGACGAGTACGAGCAGGCCCTCGGGCAGGGGCCCCAGCCGGGTCGCCGGGGTCAGCGAGGAGCGCAGCGGCACCTCGTCGACCAGGGCGCCCGGGGTGAACATCCCGGTCTTCTCCACGATCGTGCCGTCCGGCCGGATCACGGCGCTGACCCCGCTGGTGACGGGCACCACGACGGACCGCCCGTGCTCCACCGCCCGGACCTGGGACATCGCGAGCTGCTGGTAGGTCATCTCGCTGCGCCCGAAGGTGGCGTTGTTGCTGGGTACCGCGATCAGCTGCCCGCCGTGCTTCACGGTGTCGCGCACGGCGTCGTCGAACGCGGCCTCGTAGCAGGTCACGAACCCGACCTTGGTCCCCGCCAGCTCGAACACCCCGACCTTCTCCCCGGGGCCGAACTCCCGCTGGACCCGGTCGACGTCCTTGCTGAAGATCCGGACGAAGGACCGCATCGGCATGTACTCGCCGAACGGCTGGATGTGGCGCTTGTCGTACGTGTCACCGGGGCCGCTCACCGGGTCCCACTGGATCAGCGTGTTGCGGAGCGTCCCCGTCTCGGGGGTGATGACCGCGCCGACGACGGTGGGCGCGCCGATCGCCCTCACCGCCCGGTCGATCACGTCGCGGGCGTCGGCGTTGCGGTAGGGGTCGAGGTCCGAGGAGTTCTCCGGCCACAGCACGAAGTCCGGCTGCGGCTCCTTGCCCGCCTCGACGTCGCGGGCGAGCTGTTCCGTACGCGCGGCGTGGTTGTCCAGGACCGCCCTGCGCTGCGCGTTGAAGTCGAGTCCCAGACGCGGAACGTTGCCCTGGATCGCGGCGACGGTCGCGGTGCCGTCCTCGGCCGAGTCGTCGACGAGCGGCAGTGCCGCGAGAGCGGCGAGGGCGGGTACGGCGACGGTGGCGGCGGCCGTCACCACGGCGGCCCGGGGGACGGTGCCGGTGACCTGGTGGCGGCGGATCTGGCGTACCGCTTCGAGGAGCCCGAACCCGCACAGCACCACGGCGAAGGAGAGCAGCGGGGTCCCGCCCAGCGCGGCGAGCGGGAGGAAGACGCCGTCGGCCTGACCGAAGGCGATCTTGCCCCACGGGAAGCCGCCGAACGGCACCCGGGCCCGTACCGCCTCGTCCAGGGTCCAGACGGCCGCCGCCCAGACGGGCCAGTACGGGAGCCGGGAGACCGCGGCGACCCCCATGCAGCCCACGGCGACGAACAGCGCCTCGGCGAGCGCGAGCGCGAGCCACGGGACGGGCCCGACGTCCTCGCCCGTCCAGTGCAGCAGCGGGAGCATGAAGCCGAGCCCGGCGAGGAGGCCGAGCCCCAGCGCCGCGCGCATCCTGCGCGCGGACAGGACCCACCCCAGCAGGGCGAAGCCGGGCAGCACCAGCCACCACAGGGGGCGGGGCGGGAAGCTCAGGTACAGCAGCACGCCGGAGAGGACGGCCGCGGCCGGCCGGACGAGCCGCGTCCTGGGACTCGCGCCGCGGGCGGCACGGACGGGCGGCGGTTCGTCGGCGGTGGTGATGGTGGCGCTCACCCGCCGGAGTCTACGGTGCCCGCCTGTGCGG
>NZ_KL585441.1:8186-8830 GCF_000721935.1 Streptomyces sp. NRRL WC-3549 | reverse complement strand
GTGTATAAGAGACAGGGTCAGGGCCCGGCGGACGTCCCGGTGGACTTCCCCGTTCCGGTGCCGAGGTGGAGCCGGTCCCGGATGAAGCGCACGGCCGCTTCCGCGTCGTCGACGGTGACCGTGAACGTCCGGCCGTCGCCGAGGGCCAGTACCAGGCCCTCGCCCCGGCGTACGACCACGGCGGTCCCCTTCTCGGGGCGCCAGCGGTAGCCCCAGCCGCCCCAGTGGCGCGGGGTGACCTGGGGTGCGAAGTCCGCTCCGACCACGTGGGTGAGCAGAATCCGGCGCCGGGGCAGCCCGATGTGGCCGCAGCGGACCTCCAGGGCGTCACCGTCGACCGTGACGGCCACATGGACGAAGGCGAGGGTCCCGAAGAGGATCAGCAGTCCGGCGGCCAGACAGCCGATGACCGCCATCAGCAGCGGGGCGATCCCGGACGTCCAGGCGGAGTCGACGGCGAGCTCGACGCCGAGCGCCATGCAGGCCGCGCCCGCGACCGCGAGCAGCCACTGGAAGCGGTTGGTGGCCCGTCCCGTCCAGACCATGGCCGGGGTCTGGCTCGAACCGTGCCGCGTGTTGCCGGGGTGGTCCGTCATGCGCAGCAGCGTACCCACGTTCTGCTCCGCGGGTACCGGTACCGGCGG
>NZ_KL585441.1:6259-7989 GCF_000721935.1 Streptomyces sp. NRRL WC-3549 | reverse complement strand
GCCCGCGGGTGCGGGCGGGCGCGTCAGAGCGCGGGGCTCACGGGCCGCAGGAGCCGGCCCTCCGCGTAGGCCCGGGCGGGTACGGGCAGGTCGGCAGCGTGCCCGCCGAGGAGGACGGTGAGCGTGCCGGACGGTTCGGCCGACGGAGCGGGTACGGCACCGATGCGGCGCAGTGCCTGGGCGGCGACCGCATCCGCGGAACCGTGGAACGTGGGGTCCGGGTGGCCGGGGTGCCGCACGGCGGTGCGGATACGTTCCGCCACGAGCTCGTAGTGGGTGCAGCCCAGGACGACGTCGGCCACACCGGTCGGAGTGAGGGCGGCCGCCGCGGCCACGGCGCGGTCGATCGCCGCCTCGTCCGCGTGCTCCACGGCGTCGGCGAGCCCCGGGCAGGGCACCTCGACCACGTCGACGCGGGACGCGAAGGCCCCGATCAGTCCGCGCTGGTAGGGGCTGCCGGTGGTCGCCGGGGTGGCCCAGATCGCCACCGGGCCGCCGCCGGCCGCGGCCGGTTTGATCGCGGGCACGGTACCGACGACGGGCAGTGCGGGCTCCAGCTCGTCCCGCAGGGCCGGCAGGGCGTGGACGGACGCGGTGTTGCAGGCGACGATCAGCGCGTCCGGCCGGTGGGCCGCGGCGGCCCGCGCCACGGCGAGCGCCCGCTCGGTCACGTCCTGGGGGGTGCGGGGTCCCCAGGGCATCGAGGCGGGGTCGGACGACAGCACCAGATCGGCGTCGGGCCGCAGTCGGCGTACCGCGGCCGCGGCCGCGAGCAGGCCGATTCCCGAGTCCATGAGTGCGATCTTCACCCGGTCACCATAGTCGACCGCCCTTGCGCCGCCGCCGAAGTGGTGCAGACTTCGGCGGATGAGCGCCGTTGCCTGGATCGCCGTGGTGTCGTTGTCCGCATGGGTGTGGCTGCTGCTGGGCCAGGGGTTCTTCTGGCGGACCGACCAGCGGCTGCCCGACCGCGACGAACCGGTGGAACGAGGCGGCGGTACTGCCGGCGAGCCTGCCCTCGCTGCTCGCCCAGGACTACCCCGGGGAGGCTGAGGTCGTCCTGGTCGACGACTGCAGCGACGACGGTACGGGACGGCTGGCCCGTGCCCTGTCCGTGCGCTGCGGCGGGCTGCCCCTGACGGTGGTGACCCCCGGTGAGCCCGGACCCGGCTGGACGGGCAAGCTCTGGGCGCTGCGCCACGGGATCGCGCTGGCCCGGCGGCGGAAGCCCGAGTTCCTGCTGCTGACGGACGCGGACATCGCCCATGAGCCGGACAGCCTGCGCGAGCTGGTCCGCGCGGCCGCGGGCCCTCCGATCGAGGGCGCCAGGGGCGGCGAGGGCGGTTTCGACCTCGTGTCGCAGATGGCGCGGCTGAGGGTGACGAGCACCTGGGAGCGGCTGGTCGTACCGGCGTTCGTCTACTTCTTCGGTCAGCTCTACCCCTTCCGGTGGGTGAACCGGGCGCATACGCGGACGGCCGCGGCCGCGGGCGGCTGTGTGCTGCTGCGGGCCGACGCCGCCGAGCGGGCGCGGATCCCGGAGTCCATCCGGCAGGCGGTGATCGACGACGTGACGCTGGCGGGTGCGGTACAGCGCAGCGGGGGCCGGATCTGGCTGGGACTCGCGGACCGGGTGGACAGCGTGCGGCCGTACCCCGGCCTGCGGGACCTGTGGCGGATGGTCTCGCGCAGTGCGTACGCGCAACTGCGGCACAGCGCGCTGCTGCTGG
>NZ_KL585441.1:5157-5939 GCF_000721935.1 Streptomyces sp. NRRL WC-3549 | reverse complement strand
TGTATAAGAGACAGGTGCAGCACCACCGGGGCCGGGGAGCGGCCTGGAAGGGGCGTACGTACGCCCGTCCCGAGGCCGCTCCCGAACCCTGAGGTGTACCGGGGCGGCCGGGCGTCACTTGCGGCCGGGGGTCCAGTTCATGCCCCAGCCGTAGGCGGCGTCGATGGTCCGCTGGGGGCTCACGCCGCGCTGGGGCACGAGGTAGCGGGCCTCGCGCTGCACGGTGAGGTCGCCGGAGCCGTCGTTGGTGATCAGGGCCAGCGCGCACACGGTGGACGGGACGGTGCACTCGTCGAGGGAGAAGTCGATGGCCGCGCCGTTCTGCGGCCGGAGGGTGACGGTGGCGTGGAGGTCGGCGAAGCTCCGGGCGCCCTCGTAGATGGTGACGAAGATCAGGATCCGGCGCAGCCGGTCCTTGTGGTCGAGGTTGACCGTGAGGTTCTCGCCGGTGGAGACCGCGCCGGTGCGGTCGTCGCCGTCGAGGTGGATGTACGGCGGCTGTGCGAGGGAGCCGAAGGCGTTGCCGAGTGACTGCACGACTCCCTTGCGCCCGTCGGTGAGTTCGTAGAGCGCGCAGAGGTCGAGGTCGAGGTCGGCGTGGGCGGCGACCGCCCTGCCCAGCTTCGCTCCCCAGCCCTTGAACTGCTTGCGGGACTCCCAGTTGAGATTGACGCGCAGGGCTCCGGAGGTCCCTCCCTGCTTGGTCAGCGAGACGGAAGGGGCCTCCTTCGTCAGAGTGACCTTGGTCAGCCGCACCGGCTGCGCGGCCGGGGGCGGCGGGG
>NZ_KL585441.1:3178-4910 GCF_000721935.1 Streptomyces sp. NRRL WC-3549 | reverse complement strand
CCATCAGAGATGTGTATAAGAGACAGCTGCCCGGGGTCGTCGACGGAGATACCGAAGTCCGTCGCCAGGCCCGCCAGTCCGGTGTCGTACCCCTGCCCCACCGCGCGGAACTTCCACGCGCCCTGACGCAGGTACAGCTCCCCCAGGATGAAGGCCGTCTCGACCGTCGCGTCCGCGCTCTCGAAGCGTGCGAGTTCCGCCCCGGTCGCCTGGTCCAGGACCCGCACGTACAGGCCGGTGACCCGGCCGAAGGTTCCGCCGTCCGCGGAGGCCGCGACGACGACCCGTTCGACGGCCGGTTCCATGCGGTCGAAGTCGACCGCGAGCGTGTCCGTCACGGCGCCGCCCACCGTCCTCTTGCCCTCGTGGCGCACCGCTCCGGAGGCGTGGGCCGGCTGGTTGTAGAACACGAAGTCGGCGTCGTCGCGCACCCTTCCCGCCACGAGGAGGAGCGCCGAGGCGTCCACGTCCGGCGCCCCGGGGGAAGCGTGCCGACCCAGTTCGATCCGTACGGACCGGGCCGGCACCGCGACGTTGGTTCCTTTTTGCATGGTCATGTTCGCCCCCAACACGAGTCCGGCTGCCCGGAGAGTTTCCGGCCAACCTATTCCCCGGGGCGCCGCAACGCCCACACCCCGGCGGGAGAGGCCGCCGGCGCCCCGTCCGTCCACCGAAGTCGCGGGCGCCCGGTGAGCACCCCGGGATTCCACTGCCGCATTACGCACCACGCACGCCCCGGAACGGGTTTCTGGCGGGTCGATCACTCATTTCGGGCCGCCTCTCGGCCGCCCGCGCGCACGTGGACGGCCTCCCCGTCGGCCGAAAGGCTCTCCCGGCAATGCGCGTCGCCCGCCCCGTCGGAGCGGGTCCTGCCGGGCGTCACACAGGGCCCCACTGCCGGGCGTTGTCCATGCGCACGGTGGTGGCCAGGCTTACGCTTACCGATCGGGAAAGGCGCGTAAGTCCGTGACCGTGGACCGGGTGAATTCCTCGGTGCGTCGGGGCGGGCACGGTGGAGACCGGCACAGGAGGCCGGGCGCGGTCGTCGACGTCCTGCCGAATCCGGCGGGCGGCGACGACGCCGATACCGCAGTGCGCGGGCGCGTGCCGGCGGCCGCGGCAGTCCTCGGCGGCCCTCGGCGATCTTTTGACGCCGTAAGCGGCGCGTTCGGGGCGAAGCCCTGAAGTCCTGGTGAGTTCCGGGCGGGTGTCGCCCTTTGTAGTCCGTCCGCCACTTCTTGTAAACTCTCCGGCCCTCCCTGGGAAAAGCCCCCGCTCCTAACAGCGGCTTTACCAATGTTTTGGCAGGTCAGGCGGGCAAAACCAGCGTAAATCGGATGACCAAAGGATTGGGACTCCCCAATCAGCACATCGTGGGCTTAACTTATGTCTCATGACCTCCCCCCGCTCCACCTACGGCGGCGGTTACTACGCCGCGCCGTCGTTCCCCGACACCCCGATCTACGACTCCCTGGTCGCCGAACGGGGCACCCCCCAGATCGCACCGATCCGGGTTCCCGCCGCCTACGACACCGGCAACAGCTATCTGCCGGCCCTGCCTTCGGCGCTTCCGGCCCTGCCGGCGGCCCCGTCCCAGCAGCACCCCGGGTCCTACGGCTATCCGCAGCAGACGGGGCAGCCGCAGTACCAGAACGCGGGGGCGCAGCAGGCACCGATGATGCAGCCGGCGCAGCTGCATCCCGCGCCGACGCCGTACATCCCGCAGCAGCCG
>NZ_KL585441.1:1755-2963 GCF_000721935.1 Streptomyces sp. NRRL WC-3549 | reverse complement strand
GCCGCGCCCGGCGGCGGGGTACGAGTCGATGCGTCCGGCTTCACCGCGGCCCGCTCCGGCGCAGCCGCAGCAGCAGTCGCCGTACGAGGACCCGTACAACCAGCCGTACCAGAGCCGGGGTTACTGAGCGGACCGGCCGGGGACGGGCGGGACCGTCCCCGGGGCTCTCCGTGCGGCCCTGCCGCCGTGCCGCTGCCCGCGGACGGGTGTGCGGCGAGGCGGCGTCGCCCGGCCGGCGGCGGCGGACCCCGCCTCCGCGGCGGGGGGCGGTGTCACGCCGCGGCTGGAAGCCGAGGCGGAGCTGGGCTGGGCTGGACGCGTCGCGACCGGGGAGGTCGCCGTCCGCGCGGAGGTGAGACGCCCGGCAGCCGCCCTCCGGGGAAGACCGTCCGCACGGCCCGGCCCCGGGGAACTCACGGGGCCGGGCCGTGCGTTGACGGCGTGAGGGCGCTGCCGTCCCGCCCCCCGGCCGGTTCCGGAGGGACGGGCCCGAGGGCCGGACGTACGGACGCGGAAGGGGGTGCATGGCCGTGCGGGCGATCCTGGGGATCCGCCGGTGGCGGCGCAATCCCCTGTGCCGGCCGACCGACCGCCACGAGGCGTGGCTGGGGCTGTCCGCCCTGCTGCTGATGCTGGTGGCGGCCCCGCTGCTCGGGTGGGGGTGCGGTGCGCTCACCGAGGACGCCCTCCGGGCGACGGCCAGGGAGCAGCGGGCCGACCGCCACCTCACGTCGGCCGTCGTCGTACATGAGCTGCCCGACGAGTCGTCACCCTTCGCCCTGGACGCGGAGAGCATCGTGACGGAGGCCGCCACCCACACCTCGGTGGCCGCCCGGTGGACGGCACCGGACGGCACCGAGCGTTCGGGCACGGTCTCCACGACGTCCGAGACGACCGCCCCCGGCACCCGGATCCGTATATGGACGGACGGCCACGGTGCGCCCGCGATGCGCCCCATGGACGCCTCGGCCGTACGGACGCACGCGGTGCTGGCCGGTGTCGGTGCGGCACTGCTCGCGGCCGGTGCGGTGGAGGCGGCCCGCAGGCTGGCGGTGGGACGCATGGTGCGGCGCAGATACCAGCGCATCGACCGCGCCTGGGCCGAAACGGGCCCCGACTGGGGCAGAACGGGTACGGGCACCTGACACCGAGGGCGCGCTGTCGGGACCGGGGCGCCCCGCCGTGCTCCCGCCGGGAAGCGGCAGGCG
>NZ_KL585441.1:0-1542 GCF_000721935.1 Streptomyces sp. NRRL WC-3549 | reverse complement strand
CCCGCCGGGAAGCGGCAGCCGGCCGACGCGTCAACCCGCGGCCCCGGCGCGCGCTACGGTGGACCGGCCGGACCGACTCCCCGGCCGGCCGACTCAGCCGCCGCACGTCACGGCGAGGGCGGCGGCACGGCATGCGGACAGGCACGAGGCAGCGCACACGGCACGAGGTGGGGGCACAGCAGCACCATGGCACAGGGCACGGTCCAGGTGACGCACACCGGCACATCGCGATGGCGCCGCCGCACGGGCGAGTACGCCTCCCTCACCGCGGCCCTGGAGGCCGCGGCGGACGGTGACGTCCTGACCGTCGCCCCCGGTACCTACCGCGAGAATCTCGTCGTCCACCGGGCGGTGACCCTGCGCGGCACGGAGGGCTCCGCCGGGTCCGTGCGGATCGCGCCGGCCGACGGGGTGCCGCTGACCGTCCGCTCCGCGGCGGTGATCCGCGACATCCACGTGGAGGGCCAGGACTCGGCGGCTCCCGCGCTGCTCGTGGAGGAGGGCACGCCGGAGCTGACGGATCTGCGGATCGTGACCAGGTCGGCCGCCGGCATCGAGGTGCGGGGCGGTGCCAGGCCGACCGTGCGCCGGTGCGGTGTCGACAATCCGGCCGGGGTCGGGATAGCCGTACTGGACGGCGCCGGGGGCGTGTTCGAGGAGTGCGAGGTCGTCTCCGCGGGGCAGACCGGCATCTGGGTCCGGGACGGCGCCCGCCCCCGCCTGGACCGCTGCCGGGTCCACCACGCCTCGGGCGCGGGGCTGAGCGTGACCGGTGAGGGCAGCGCCCTTGAGGCGGTGGGCTGCGAGGTGTACGAGATCAAGGGCAGCGGTGTTCAGGTCACCGCCCGCGGCTCCGCTCACCTGACCGACTGCACCGTGCACCGCACCTCCGGGGACGGGGTCACCCTGGACACCGACGCCGTGCTCACCCTCGCCGACTGCGACATCCACGACATCCCGGAGAACGCGATCGACCTCCGGTCGCGCGCGGTGCTCACCCTGACCCGCTCGACCGTGCGCCGGTTCGGCCGCAACGGACTCTCGGTCTGGGACCCGGGCACCCGCGTCGACGCCAACCAGTGCGAGATCCACGACTCCACCGGCGACTACCCGGCGGTCTGGGTCAGCGACGGCGCCGCGGTCGTCCTGGACTCCTGCCGGGTGCACGACGTGCCCGACGCCCTCTTCGTCCTCGACCGCGGCTCGCGCGCCGACGTCGTGGACAGCGACCTGTCGCAGATCCGCAACACGGCGGTCTCGGTGAGCGACGGGGCCACCGCCCAGCTCGACGACTGCCGGATCCGTGAGGCGTCCACCGGGGCGTGGTTCCGCGACCACGGCAGCGGCGGCACCCTGAGCAACTGCACCGTCGACGCCGCCCAGACCGGTGTCATCGTCACCAAGGGCGCCGACCCGACGATCGAGCGCTGCACGGTCACCTCGCCCGCGGAGGCCGGCTTCTACGTCTCGGCCGAGGGCCGAGGCACCTTCCGCGGCTGCCGGGTCACGGGAAGCGAGGGGTACGGCTTCCATGTGATGGAC
>NZ_KL585440.1:86088-88485 GCF_000721935.1 Streptomyces sp. NRRL WC-3549 | reverse complement strand
ACGGGGCACCCGGCCCGCGCCGGTGTCCCGTGCGTCGTACGTGCCTTCGGTGTCCATGAACCGCTGCCCCCTGACCAGCCAGGTCCCGCCTTCTGCACGGCCAATCTAGTGCCAGGGCACGGGGAGTTCAGCAATCCGGCCGTATGGGCGCGGTGCCCCACCGGTCGTGCGCGGCCCGGCCACCTGTCCGCCACGGACAAGCCCACGCCTCCACCACTCCGCGACGGAGCATGACCCCCGCCCTCCCGCGCCCCTAGCCTGCAGGGAGAAGCGTCCGGAACACCCCCAGGAGCCCGCATGTCCGACATCCCGCAGGAGCGCCGCGTCCTCACCGCCATCCCCGGTCCAAAGTCGGTGGAGCTGCAGGCCCGCCGGACGGCGGCGGTCGCCGCCGGCGTGGGGTCCACGCTGCCGGTGTTCGCCGCCCGCGCGGGCGGCGGGATCATCGAGGACGTGGACGGCAACCGGCTGATCGACTTCGGTTCCGGCATCGCCGTGACCTCGGTGGGCGCCTCCGCCGAGGCGGTCGTGCGCCGCGCGTCGGCGCAGCTCGCCGACTTCACCCACACCTGCTTCATGGTCACGCCGTACGAGGGGTACGTGGAGGTCTGCGAGCGGCTCGCCGAGCTGACCCCGGGCGACCACGCCAAGAAGTCCGCGCTGTTCAACTCGGGCGCCGAGGCCGTCGAGAACGCGGTGAAGATCGCCCGTGCGTACACCGGGCGGACCGCCGTGGTCGTCTTCGACCACGGCTACCACGGCCGCACCAACCTCACGATGGCGCTGACGGCGAAGAACATGCCGTACAAGCAGGGCTTCGGGCCGTTCGCGCCCGAGGTGTACCGCGTCCCGGTGGCGTACGGCTACCGCTGGCCGACCGGTGCCGAGAACGCCGGCGCGGAGGCGTCCGCGCAGGCCATCGACGAGATCACCAAGCAGATCGGCGCGGAGAACGTCGCGGCGATCATCATCGAGCCGGTCCTCGGTGAGGGCGGGTTCATCGAGCCGGCCAAGGGCTTCCTCCCGGCGATCGCCGGTTTCGCGAAGGAGCACGGCATCGTCTTCGTCGCGGACGAGATCCAGTCCGGCTTCTGCCGTACCGGCCAGTGGTTCGCCTGCGAGGACGAGGGCATCGTCCCGGACCTGATCACCACCGCCAAGGGGATCGCCGGCGGTCTCCCGCTCTCCGCGGTGACCGGCCGCGCCGAGATCATGGACGCCGCGCACTCCGGCGGTCTGGGCGGCACCTACGGCGGCAACCCGGTGGCGTGCGCGGGCGCGCTGGGCGCCATCGAGACCATGGTCGAGCTGGACCTCAACGGCAGGGCCCGGCGCATCGAGGAGGTCATGAAGGGCCGCCTGGAGGAGATGCGGGCGAAGCTCCCGAACGGCGGGGTCATCGGTGACGTCCGGGGGCGGGGGGCGATGATCGCCATCGAGCTGGTGAAGCCCGGTACGAAGGATCCCGACGCGGCCGCCACCGCGGCCCTGGCCAAGGCCTGCCATGCCGAAGGGCTGCTGGTACTGACCTGCGGGACGTACGGCAACGTCCTGCGCTTCCTGCCGCCTCTGGTCATCGGCGAGGATCTGCTGAACGAGGGCCTCGACATTCTCGAACGGGCGTTCTCCACGCTCTGATGCGTACGGATTCACCCTGGGGGCGCGCGGCGTTTTCGGGCACATCGACCGGCTGCGCGTGAGGGTCTGTGAAGAAGGTGTGCGGGGGCCATGGCGGGTTACCGTGGCCCCTGTCGGCCCACTCCCCCCTGACGTACGGTTTCCACAGATGAGAGAAACACCCCGCCCGCAGGGAACTGCGGGTGACGCCGGGCCGGGGCTCCCCCAGCACCGTCCCGGCAGTGCCTCCGCGCACACCACTGGAGCATCGCGCTCCGGAACTCCTCACCGATCGGACGGTCGCCCGCCCCACACCCCCCGGGGCGCGCGGCACACCGGTCAGACCGGCCACCCCGGAACACTCCCCCCAGTTCCCCGGTGGCCGGTCCTTTTCCTTTCCCGGGTGGCCGCGCTGCTGGCCGTCTTCGCGCTGATCACCTGGCAGGTGGTGGCCGACGGCCCGCTGCTCGGCCCCGACGAGCGGCTCGGATCGGCGTTGGCCGGACGGGGGCCCGCCGCGCTGTCCGACCTCTTCGCCGACCTCGGCAACATGGAGGTCGCCGTCCCCGTGGTGGCGTGCGCCGCCCTCGTGGCCTGGCTGCGCCGGGACCGCCGGGCGGCGCTGTACGCGGTCCTGACCATGGCGGCGGTCCCCGTGCTCGTCGTCCCGCTCAAGCTGTGGACCGACCGGCAGGGTCCGCTGACGGAGGCGACCGGCTACTACCCCTCCGGCCACACGGCCACCGCCGCCGTGGCGTACGGAACCTGTCTCTTATACAC
>NZ_KL585440.1:79756-85865 GCF_000721935.1 Streptomyces sp. NRRL WC-3549 | reverse complement strand
GCCGTCCTGCTGACGGCGGCGACGAGCATCGGTCTGGTGCTGCGCGGCTACCACTGGCCGCTGGACGTGCTGGCCAGCTGGTGCCTGGGGGGCGCGCTGCTGCTGGTGCTGAGGGAGGTCAGTTCCCGAAGTAGGCGTCGAAGTTCTTCGAGAACTCCCAGCCGTTGAAGCGGTCCCAGTTGATGGACCAGGTCATCAGCCCGCGCAGTCCGGGATAGGTGCCGTGAGTCTGGTACGCGCCGCAGTCGGTCTTCTTGGTCAGGCAGTTCAGCGCCTTGGTGACCTCCGCCGGGGAGGTGTGCCCGTTGCCCGCCTGGGTGGACGCCGGGAGGCCGATGGCGACCTGGTCGGGGCGTAGCGCCGGGAAGACCTTGGTCTGGTCGCCGGCCACCGGGAAGCCGGTGAGCAGCATGTCGGTCATGGCGATGTGGAAGTCGGCGCCGCCCATCGAGTGGTACTGGTCGTCCAGGCCCATGATGGAGCCCGAGTTGTAGTCCTGGACGTGCAGCAGGGTCAGGTCGTCGCGCAGGGCGTGGATGACGGGCAGGTAGGCGCCGGCGCGCGGGTCCTGGCCGCCCCAGGGGCCGGAGCCGTAGTACTGGTAGCCGAGCTGCACGAAGAAGGTCTCGGGCGCCATGGTGAGGACGAAGTCGTCGCCGTACCTGGCCTTGAGCGTCTTCACCGCAGAGATCAGGTTGACGATGACCGGGCTCTTCGGGCTGCGGAAGTCGGTGTCACCGGTGTCCAGCGAGAGCGAGTGGCCCTCGAAGTCGATGTCCAGGCCGTCCAGGCCGTAGGTGTCGATGATCTTGGAGACGGAGGAGACGAAGGTGTCGCGGGCCGCCGTCGAGTTGAGCTGCACCTGGCCGTTCTGGCCGCCGATGGAGATCAGGACCTTCTTGCCGGCCGCCTGCTTGGCCTTGATCGCGGCCTTGAACTCGGCCTCGCTCTCCACCCCGGGGCACTCGGTGACGGGGCAGAGGGAGAAGCGGATGTCCCCGGAGGTCACGGAGGTCGGCTCACCGAAGGCGAGGTTGACGACGTCCCACGAGTCGGGGACGTCGGCCATCCGGGTGTAGCCGGAGCCGTTGGCGAAGCTGGAGTGCAGATAGCCGACGAGGGCGTGGGCCGGCAGGTCCCCGCCGCCGCCTTCCTGGCCTCCGCCCGATGTGGTGGTGGCGCTCACGGCCGCCGACTTCGCGGACTCGCCGGCGGCGTTGACCGCGCTCACCTGGAAGCTGTAAGCGGTCGACGCGGCCAGACCGGACACGGTCGCCGAGGTGCCGGTGACCGACTGGACCTTCGCACCGTCGCGGTAGACCTGGTAGCCGGTGGCCCCGGCGGACGCGGTCCAGCTCAGCGGGACGGCGGTGGAGGTGGCGGTGCCGGCCTTCAGGCCGGTGGGCGCGGCCGGCACGGTGGCGGGGGCGCCGCCGGGGCCGACCAGGGTGACGTCGTCGGCGTAGTAGGCGGCGGTGCCGTACCAGCCGTGGGTGTACACGGTGACCGAGGTGGTCCCGGGGCCGGTCTTGAAGGTGGTGGTGAGCCGGGTGTACGCACCGGCGGACTGGGTCCAGGTGGAGACGTCCGTGGTGCCGGTGCCGGACGCGCCGAGATAGACGTAGTCGCCCCGCACCCACGCCTGGAGCGTGTACGTCGAGTCGGCCCGGACCGGAACCTTCTGGGAGCACAGGGCGTTGTCGCTGCCGGCCGGGGTCGCCTTCAGCGCCGATGTACCGCTGTGCACGGGGGTGCTGACGACGGCTCCGCTGCCGCCCGAGCAGGTCCAGCCGTCCAGGCCCGCCTCGAAGCCGCCGTTGCGCGCCAGGTCGGCGTCCGCGGCGGTGGCGGCCGGCGCCGAGGCGACCAGTCCGGCGGCGGCCAGGAGGGCCGCCGAGCAGACGGCCAGAAATCCGGTCAGTCGGGCGGGTGGTCCGGTGCGTTCCACAACAGCCTCCGTGCTGGGGGAAATTGAGTGCGGCCGCGCACAACATGGTCCAGACCAATCCGGTTGTCAAGACCTCTGGCACCGACTCACTCCTCCCGGCCCGCTCCCCCGTGGGCTCGCCGGGCCGCGGCGGCCTCGTGCAGCGCGAGCTCCAGGAGCACCGGATCGACGAGCGTCCCCGACCCGTCCGGCAGGACCAGCCACCGTGCCGCGCCGGCCGCACGGCCCGGCCGGGGGACGGCGATCCAGCTGTCCCGGCCGATCCCCCGCACCCCGGTGCCCAGCCAGCCCGACGCGGTGCCCGGGGGGACGAAGAAGCCCATCCGGGAGTCCCCGAAACCGGCGAGGACCGGACCGGGCGCGGAAACCAGACGGGTGAGCACGTCCAGCGTCGGATACCCCAGCACGGCCGGGACGGCGAGCACGTCCCAGCGCCGGCCGGCGGGGAGCAGTGCGATCCCCAGCGGATCGCGCTCCCATTCCCGACGGCAGGCGTCCGGATCCGGCGCCACCGACACCAGCCAGTCGATCGCTGCCTTCGCCCCCGTGGCGGCCATGAGTGTCTCCTTTTCCCCGTGGTCACCGGCGGGGTCCCGCCGGTGGGTACGAGGGGGAGAGCGCCGTGGAGCCGGATCATGACGCGGGTCGGGGCGGAAGGTGCCGTGAGGTGCGTCACGCGGCCCGCGCCCACCCGGGTCAGCTGTCGAAACCCAACCCCATCCGGTCCATCGCCCTGAGCCACAGGTCGCGACGGCCGCCGTGGCTGTCCGCACGGGCGAGCGACCTCTTGGTGAGCTCGATCCCCGCCCAGGCGAACGGCTCGGGCGGGAAGGGCAGGGGCCTGGAGCGGACCATCCGCAGCGCGGTGCGCTCCGTGCGCTCCCCGGCCAGCAGGTCGAGCATCACCTCGGCCCCGAAACGGGTGGCTCCGACACCGAGGCCGGTGTACCCGGCCGCGTGGGCGACCCGTCCCCCGTACGCCGTCGTGAAGAACGCGGAGAAGCGCGAACAGGTGTCGATCGCGCCGCCCCAGGCGTGGGTGAAACGCACGCCGGAAAGCTGCGGGAAGTACGTGAAGAAGTGCGCGGCGAGCTTGAGGAACGTCTCCGGGCGCTGGTCCAGGGAGGGGTCCGTGCGACCGCCGAAAGGATAGACGGCGTCATATCCGCCCCAGAGGATCCGGTTGTCCGCCGACAGCCGGAAGTAGTGGAAGCGATGGGCGCTGTCGCCGAGCCCCTGCCGGTTCCTCCAGCCGATCGAGGCCAGCCGGTCCGCGCTCAGCGGCTCGGTCGTCAGCGCGTAGTCGTACACCGGGACGGTGAAGGGGCGCAGCCGTCTGACGAGGGAGGGGAAGACGTTCGTACCGAGGGCGGCGCGCCGGGCGAAGACCCTGCCGTACGGGGTGCGCACCGCCACACCGGCGCCCGACCGCGCGAGCGCCAGCCCCGGGGTGTGTTCGTACACGCGTACGCCGAGTCCGAGGCAGACCCGCTTCAGCCCCCAGGCGAGCTTCGCGGGGTGGAGGAGGGCGACCCCGCGCCGGTCCCACAGGCCGCCGAGGAGGACCGGCGAGTCCACCTCGGCCCTCATCCGGTCCCGGTCCAGGAACTCCGGCTGTGCGAGGCCTAGTTCACCGGTACGGCGGTGCCAGTCCCGTAGGCCCGCGAGCTCGTGGGGCCGGGTGGCCACGTCGATCTCGCCGGTGCGCTCGAAGGCGCAGTCGATGCCGTAGCGGGTGACGGCCTCCTCGATGGCGTCCAGGTTGCGTCTGCCCAGATCCTCCAGTTCCGCGATCTCCTCGGGCCAGCGGTCGAGGCCGTTGGCCGTGCCGTGGGTCAGTGAGGCGGCGCAGAACCCTCCGTTGCGGCCCGAGGCCGCCCAGCCCGCCTCGTGTGCCTCGATGAGGACCACCTCGCGTCCGGGGTCGCGCTCCTTGGCGAGCAGCGCGGTCCACAGCCCGCTGTAGCCGCCTCCGACCACGAGGAGGTCGCAGACCTCGTCCCCGGCGAGGGCGGGCCTCGCCGTCGGCCTGCCGGGGTCGTCGAGCCAGTAGGGAAGGGGGCGCGCCCCGGAAAGGGACGTCGCCGCACGGCGCACGGTGTCGAAGGCCATGGGTTCCAGCTCCTCGGGGGTCTACTTCTGCGCGTGGCTCTTTCTCCGGCCGGCCACCAGTTGTCCCACGCCGACCACGGCCACGGAGATGACGAACATGGCCGTACCGATGACATTGACCTGCACGGGTGTTCCGCGCTGCGCCGATCCCCAGACGTACATGGGGAACGTCACCGTGGAGCCCGCGTTGAAATTGGTGATGACGAAGTCGTCGAAGGAGAGCGCGAAGGCGAGCAGCGCCCCGGCCGCGATGCCCGGAGCCGCGATGGGCAGGGTCACCCTGAGGAAGGTCTGCACGGGGCCCGCGTAGAGATCGCGGGCGGCCTCCTCCAGCCGGGGGTCCATCGACATCACGCGCGCCTTGACGGCCGTGACCACGAAACTGAGGCAGAACGTGACGTGTGCGACCAGCACGGTGAGGAAGCCGAGTTCGGCCCCCATGTTGAGGAAGAGCGTGAGCAGGGACGCGGCCGTCACCACCTCGGGCATCGCCATGGGCAGGAAGATCAGCGAGTTGACCGCGCCGCGTGCCCGGAAGCGGTGGCGGGCCAGCGCGAAGGCGGTCGTCGTGCCGAGCACGGTCGCCCCGAGCGTCGCGAGGGCCGCGATCCGCAGGGAGAGGGAGAGCGAGCCGCAGAGGTCGAAGGCCCCGCAGGGGTCCTTCCAGGCGTCCAGCGAGAACCGCTGCCAGGCGTAGTTGAAGCGCCCGTTCGGCCGGTTGAAGGAGAACACCAGGACGACGAGGTTGGGCAGGACCAGGTAGGCCAGGGTCAGCAGTCCGGTGATCACGACCAGGTTCCGCCGCAGCGATCGGAGCAGACGCGTCACAGGAGGTCCTCCGTCCCGGAGCGGCGGATGTAGACGGTGACGATCAGCAGGACGACCGCCATGAGGATGAAGGAGAGTGCCGCCGCGGTCGGGTAGTCCAGGACCCTCAGGAACTGGGACTGGATGACGCTGCCGACCATCTTGGTGTCCGTGGAGCCGAGCAGCTCGGCGTTGACGTAGTCGCCGCTGGCCGGGATGAACGTCAGCAGGGTGCCGGCGACGATCCCGGGCCTGGACAGCGGCAGCGTGACCGTGCGGAAGGTGGCGGCCGGGGTGGCGTACAGGTCGCCCGCCGCCTCGTGCAGCCGGGGGTCGATCCGGTCCAGCGAGGTGTAGAGCGGCAGGACCATGAACGGCAGGAAGTTGTAGGTCAGTCCGCAGACGACGGCCATCGGGGTGGCCAGGACGCGGTTGTCCTCGGTCCAGCCGAGCAGGCTGGTGACGTCCAGGACGTGCAGGCTCCGCAGCGCGTCCACGACCGCGCCTCCGTCGGCGAGGATCGTCTTCCAGGCGAGCGTGCGGATCAGGAAGCTGGTGAAGAAGGGGGCGATGACCAGCACGAGCACCAGGTTGCGCCACCGGCCGGCCTTGAAGGCGATCAGGTGGGCGAGCGGGTACCCGAGCAGCAGGCACAGGAGCGTGGCGGTGCCGGCGTACAGCAGGGACCGGACGAACTGCGGGTAGTGGTCGGCGAGGGCGTCCTTGTAGGTCGCCACGTGCCAGGTGACCTGGAACCCCTCCTCAAGGGATCCGGTCTGCACGGAGGTGGACGCCTGGTAGACCATCGGCAGCGCGAAGAAGACGAGCTGTCTCTTATACACATCTCATAAGAGACAGGTTCCGGTGGCGCGCCGGTCGTGCTCACGGCGTGTCCTGGACGCTCTGCACACCGGCCTCCATGTCCAGGGCGGCGTCGAGGGCGAAGGTGTGGGCGGGGTCCCAGTGCAGGACGACCTCCGAACCCGGGGCGAACCCCCGGCGCTCTCCGGTGTTCTGCTCGTAGACCTGGAGCGCCTTGCCCGCCGGGCTCTCGACCACGTACTGCGTGCTCACCCCGGTGAAGCCGGCCTCGGTGATCCGGCCGGTGACGCGGTTGCGGCCGTCCGTGGCCGGCCCGGCCTCGGCTGCCGGGGCGAGGGACATCTTCTCCGGCCGTACGCCGACGAGGAGCCGGCCTCCGGGCGGGGTCGGGACCGGGCCTGTCTCTTATACACATCTCTG
>NZ_KL585440.1:76551-79577 GCF_000721935.1 Streptomyces sp. NRRL WC-3549 | reverse complement strand
CCCCGCCGCCGGCCGAGACGACGACGTCGGTGCCCGCGGACACGATCTCGGCCTCGATGAGGTTGGAGGTACCGAGGAAGTTCGCCACGAAGGTGGTGCGCGGGTTCTCGTACAGGTCGGCGGGGGCGCCGAGCTGTTCGACCCGGCCCCCGTTCATCACGGCGACCGTGTCGGCCATGGCCATGGCCTCCTCCTGGTCGTGGGTGACGTGGACGAAGGTGGTGCCGACCTCGGTCTGGATGCGTTTGAGCTCCAGCTGCATCCGGCGCCGCAGTTTCAGGTCGAGGGCGCCGAGCGGTTCGTCGAGCAGGAGCACCTGGGGGTGGTTGACGAGGGCGCGGGCCACGGCGACGCGCTGCTGCTGGCCGCCGGAGAGCTGGTGCGGCCTGCGGCGGGCGAAGTCGCCGAGCTGGACGAGCTCCAGCATCTCGGCGACCCGCCTCTTCACCGAGGTCACGCCGCGTCGGCGCAGGCCGAACGCGATGTTCTCGGTGACGTCGAGGTGGGGGAAGAGCGCATAGCTCTGGAAGACGGTGTTGACCGGCCGTCTGTGCGGGGGCAGGGCCGTGATGTCCGTGTCCCCGAGCGAGACGGTGCCGGTGGTGGCCTCCTCCAGGCCGGCGATCATCCGCAGGGTGGTGGTCTTGCCGCAGCCGGACGCGCCGAGCAGGGCGAAGAAGGACCCCTGCGGCACGGACAGGTCGAGGGGGTGGACGGCGGTGAAGGAGCCGTAGGTCTTGCTGACTCCGGCGAGCCGGACGTCGCCGCCCGTCGTCTGCTGCTGTGACATGGGTCGCGGTCCCAGGGGTGTCGGGGGAGATCAGGGAGGGAGGGGGCGATCAGGGAAGGAGGGGCCGATCAGGGAGGAAGGGGCCGATCAGGCGCCGAGGAGCGTGGCGAACTTCTCCTCGTACGCCGTCTCCTCGTCGGGGTCGAGGGAGCGGAAGGCGTGCGACCTCGCGGTCGTCCGCTCGTCCGGGAGGATCAGCGTGTTGGAGGCCATGGCCGGGTCGATCGCGGCGAGTTCGGCGGCCACCCCGTCCACCGGGCAGACGTAGTTGATGTACGCGGCGAGCCGGGCGGCGACCCGGGGCTGGTAGTAGTGGTCGATGAGCCGCTCGGCGTTGGTCTTGTGCCGCGCCTTGACCGGGACCAGCAGGTTGTCGGTGGCCGTGACGTATCCGGCGTCGGGGATGGCGTACTTGATGTCCGGGTTGTCGGCCTGGAGTTGGACGATGTCCCCCGCCCAGGCGACGCAGGCCGCGATGTCGCCCTTGCTGAGGTCCGCAGTGTAGTCGTTGCCGGTGAAGCGGCGTATCTGCTTCCGGTCGACCCCGTCCTGGAGCCGGGCGATCGCCTCGCCGTAGTCGGCGTCGGTGAAGGAGGCGGGATCGCGGCCCATGTCGAGGAGGGTCATGCCCACCGAGTCGCGCATCTCGGAGAGGAAGGACACCCGGCCCTTGAGGCGGGGGTCGTCGAGCAGTTGGGTCACGGAGTCGACGGTGCGGCCGCCGGTCGCCCTGGCGTTGTAGGCGATGACGGTGGGGATGCCGCTCCAGGGGTAGGAGTAGGCGCGCCCGGGGTCCCAGTCGGGGGCGCGGAACTGCGCCGTGAGGTTGGCGAACGCGTGCGGCAGGTTCGCCGGGTCGAGCTTCTGCGCCCAGCCGAGGCGGATGATCCGGGCGGCGAGCCAGTCCGTGACGACGAGCAGGTCCCGCCCGGTGTCCTGTCCCGCGGCGAGCTGCGGTCTGACCTTCCCGAAGAACTCGACGTTGTCGTTGATGTCCTCGGTGTACTTGACCGTGATCCCGGTGCGTTCGGTGAACGCGTCGAGGGTCGGGTGCCTTCTCCCGTCCTCGCCGATGTCCATGTACTCGGTCCAGTTGGAGAAGGTGACGCGCTTCTCACGGCCCGAGTGGTCGTCCGAGGCCGCCGCGCCCCCGCCGTCCCGCTTCGCCGGCGGAATGCCGCAGGCGCTCAGCGCGCCGAGGCCGAGCGCGAGGGCGCCCGCGCCCGAGGCCCTGAGCAGCGAGCGGCGGGTGAGGGCGCCCCGGCCGCCTGCCGGTCCGCGCCGCACCGCGGCCGGCCGGGGCGCGGTGCGGCGCCCGGGCTCGTACTCCTGCATACGCGTTGCCCTTCCGGGTGGGTGGGGCCGCCGGGCGGCGGCCTGTCATCGGTCCCCGAAGACGGTGCGGTGCCGGTCCTTCCGGGCCACCGCCGTGGTGTCGTACGTGACGTGCTCGATCTGCCCGCGCTCCTCGAAGGAGTACGCCGGCCACTGGCCCGGTACGCAGCTTCATCCCGAATCGACTGCCGATCCTGACAGAGGCGTTCACCCCCAACAAGTGATTCCGTTGTTGCCATTTGGTTACGCGACGGAATCTGTCGGCTCCACGGGACGGGGCGGGAAATACACGTCCCCGCTGTCAGTCGTGGGTGCCAGACTCGGCCGCATGGAACAGGGGTACATGGCTGACCTGCTGGCGCGGTCGGCACGGGGCGAGCGGGTGAAGTACCTGCCGTTCTGGGGCCATCGGCCCCGCCCGGACGGCCGGATCGGCGAGAGCTGCCTGAGTCAGTGGTGGCCGGCGCCGTTCACGGTCGACGGCGTGACCTACGCGTCGGCGGAACACTGGATGATGGCGGGCAAGGCGCGCCTGTTCGGCGACGCCGAGGCGGAGGCGCGGGCCGTCGCCGCGGGCAGTCCCGCGGAGGCGAAGAAGGTGGGCAGGCTGGTCCGGGGCTTCGGGGAAGCGGTCTGGGCCCGGGAGCGGTTCGCCCTGGTGGTGGCGGGCAGTGTGCACAAGTTCGGCCAGGACCCGGCGCTGCAGGGCTACTTGCTGGGCACCGGCGGGCGGGTTCTCGTCGAGGCGAGCCCGATGGACCGGGTCTGGGGCATCGGGCTGGCCAGGGACGATCCACGGGCGGCGGATCCGGCTTCCTGGCGGGGGCTGAACCTGCTGGGTTTCGCGCTCATGGAGGCGCGGTCACGGCTGCGGGAGACATGACGGGCGGGTCCGCCGGAC
>NZ_KL585440.1:74236-76344 GCF_000721935.1 Streptomyces sp. NRRL WC-3549 | reverse complement strand
GTGTCGCGGTCCGGCGGACCCGCCGTCACAGCGGCATCCGGGCGCGCGCCTACCGGTCGGTGCCGAGGATCAGCGAGGTGGCGTACGGGGAGTCGTACCCGTACTCCTCGTCGTTCGACGACGAGTCCTCGGCCACGGACCAGATGAGGAATCCGAGGAAGACGGCGCCGATCAGGATCGCGATCGAGCCGAGGACGACGCCCGCGAGTGCCATGCCGCCGTTGGTCGCCTCGCCGCGCTTGGCCCTGCCCTGACCGATGATGCCGAAGACCAGCGCGAGGATGCCGAGGATGACGCCGATTCCCCACATGCAGAAGCCGACGACGGCGATGATGCCGAGCACCATCGCCGCGACGCCGAGTCCGTTCGCGGGTGCCGGTCCCCAGCCCGGCTGACCCGTGTACCCCGGGTATCCGGGGTAACCGGCGTACGGGGCGGGGGGCGCGGCCGGGTAGCCGTACTGCCCCTCGGGCCGCCCAGGCCCGTTCGGTGCGACGGGCGGTGGGGGTACGTCACCGCCCTGGGGCGGTCCGAAACCTCCGGCCGGCGGGCCCGGTATCGGTCCGGCGCCCGGCTCCGTGCTCGGCAGGGACGCGACCGTCGGCTGGTCGTGTACGCCCGGCGGGCGGACGTCCCCGGCCTGCTTGCCGAGGTCCACCCTGTTCTCCGGCGGTGCCCACGGATCGTGCGGCGCCGGTCCGCCCCCGGGCTGCGGTGTGTTGTCTGACATGGGCCTCCCCCATCGTGGTCCCGCCATGCTACGGCCCGGCGTCCGGCCCGCAGGCCCCGCATACGATGATCGGTGCAGCCGGGCCACCCGGCCCAGAATGCGAACCCGGGAGATTCCGATGAACGATCTGCACCCCTTCATCGCGGGGCTGCCCAAGGCCGAACTCCACGTCCACCACGTCGGCTCCGCGTCGCCCCGCATCGTGGCCGAACTGGCGGCCCGCCACCCCGACTCCAAGGTTCCCACGGACCCCGAGGCGCTGGCGGACTTCTTCACGTTCACCGACTTCGGGCACTTCATCGACGTGTACCTGTCGGTGGTGGACCTGGTGCGTACCGAGGAGGACGTGCGGCTGCTGACGTTCGAGATCGCCCGGGACATGGCCCGGCAGAACATCAGGTACGCGGAGCTGACGGTCACCCCGTTCAGCTCGACCCGGCGCGGCATTCCCGAGCAGGGGTTCATGGAGGCGATCGAGGACGCCCGCAAGGCCGCCGAGGCCGAGTTGGGCGTCGTGTTGCGCTGGTGCTTCGACATCCCGGGTGAGGCCGGGCAGGAGGCCGCCGAGGAGACCACCCGGCTCGCGGTGGACCTGCGGCCCGAGGGGCTCGTCTCCTTCGGTCTCGGGGGCCCGGAGATCGGTGTGGACCGGCCGCAGTTCAAGCCGTACTTCGACCGGGCGATCGCCGCGGGGCTGCACTCCGTCCCGCACGCCGGGGAGACCACGGGTCCGCAGACCGTCTGGGACGCGCTGACGCACCTGCGGGCGGAGCGCGTCGGGCACGGCACCAGTGCGGTCCAGGACCCGCAGCTGCTGGCCCATCTCGCCGAGCACCGCATCGCCCTGGAGGTCTGCCCGACCTCGAACATCGCGACCCGTGCGGTCAAGGACCTCGACCGGCACCCGGTGAGGGAGATGGTGCGGGCCGGTGTCCTGGTGACGATCAACAGTGACGACCCGCCCATGTTCGGCACGGACCTCGACAACGAGTACGCGGTGGCCGCCCGGCTGCTGGACCTGGACGAGCGGGGACTGGCCGCGCTGGCCAAGAACGCCGTGGACGCCTCGTTCCTCGACCCGGCGGGCAAGCGGGCCCTGGCCGCCGAGATCGACACCTACACGACGAACTGGCTCACCGCCCCGGGGCGGTGAGCTCCGCGGTCACAATGGTCTTATGGTCACCACCGTCACCGCCGTGGCTCACCGCGGCGATCCCTACCGCGCCCGCGAGAACACCCTCCCTTCGATCAGGTCCGCCGTCGGGCGGGGGGCGGACGCGGTCGAGATCGACGTCCGCGTCACCCGCGACGGGGTGCCGGTCCTGCTCCACGACGCCACCCTGGAGCGCCTGTGGGGCTGTCTCTTATACACATCTCT
>NZ_KL585440.1:69906-74018 GCF_000721935.1 Streptomyces sp. NRRL WC-3549 | reverse complement strand
CACGGCCGCCGGGACCCGCCGGCTGATGATCGACCTGCCCGGTTCCACCGACCGCTCGGTGCGGCGGATCGTCGGGGTGATCGGCGAGTGCGGGGCGGCCGAACGCGTCTACTACTGCGCGGACACCTCCGCCATGCTGCGGGTGCGCGCCGCCGATCCCTCCGCCGAGATCGCGCTGACCTGGACGACGTCGGCCCCGCCCCGGCCCGCCCTGCTCGACGCGGTCCGGCCGCGCTGGCTGAACTACCGCTTCGGGCTGATGAACCGTGAACTGGCCGCCCGCATCCACGCGGACGGCCTGCTGGTCTCCGTCTGGACGGCCGACACCCGGCGCACGATGCGCCGGCTGATCGGATACGGCGTGGACTCGGTCACCACCAACCGCATCGACGCGCTCCGCGCCGAGCTGGCCGGTCCCCCCGGGCCCGGGGCCGGCCGACGGCCCGACGGCACGGGGCCGTAGACCGCCCGGCCCCGGCCACCGCGGGCCGCACGCCCGGCCCGGTCCGGGGGCTCACGCCGCCTGGGCCGCCTCCAGGCGCCTGATCATCCGGTACACGATGAACAGCGGGATCGCACCGAAGACCCCGAAGGACATGTCGATGACGGACCACCAGAAGGGGATGTCCCGGATCGGACCGCAGATCAGGGCGAGCGGGATGATCCCGGCACAGGCGATCAGCCCGAACTGGACGACCCAGACGTTGCGGACGGGGTCGCGGTAGGGGCCGTAGAAGGCGACCGCGATGACCAGGTGGGCGAAGGCCAGCCAGTCGGTGCCGTAGAGGACGAAGGGGTGGCGCGCGTCGGCCTCGTCCAGGCCGGACCGGACCCGGGTGATCCACTCCGCCAGGGCGGGGAGGTGCTCGGGGACGGGAGAGGCCGAGGACGTCAGAAGGTCCTCGGCCCAGCGGAGTTCGTGCACCAGGGGGAAGGCGGTCAGGCCGCTCAGCACCAGGCAGACAATGAAGAGGACCAACCACACGCGTATGCGCCGCAAGAGGGCTCGCTCGCTCATGCCCGGAGCGTACGCCCGGCATGAACACGTTCAAAAACCGGGTCGGGGGTACGCGGACGGCCCCGGGCGGCAGCCCGGGGCCGTGGGAACGCGGACGGCCTGATCAGCCGTCGAGTGACGTCATGACGTGCTTGACGCGCGTGTAGTCCTCGAAGCCGTACGACGAAAGGTCCTTGCCGTAACCGGACTTCTTGAATCCGCCGTGCGGCATCTCGGCGACGAGGGGGATGTGGGTGTTGATCCACACGCAGCCGAAGTCCAGGCTCCGCGACATGCGCATCGCCCGGGAGTGGTCCTTGGTCCACACCGAGGAGGCCAGGGCGTACTCCACGCCGTTGGCGTACTCCAGGGCCTGGGCCTCGTCGGTGAAGGACTGGACGGTGATGACGGGCCCGAAGACCTCGTGCTGGATGATCTCGTCGTCCTGCTTGAGACCGGAGACGACGGTCGGGGCGTAGAAGTACCCCTTGTCGCCCACCCGGTGGCCGCCGGCCTCGACCCTGGCGTGCGCGGGGAGCCGCTCGATGAAGCCGCTGACCTGCGCCAGCTGGTTCGCGTTGTTGAGCGGGCCGTACAGCACGTCCTCGTCGTCCGGGCTGCCCGTCCTCGTGTCGGCCGCCGCCTTGGCGAGCGCCGTGACGAACTCGTCGTGGATGGACTCGTGGACCAGGACGCGGGTGGCCGCCGTGCAGTCCTGGCCGGCGTTGAAGTAGCCCGCCTCCGAGATGCCGGCGACGGCCTTGGCGATGTCGGTGTCCTCGAAGACGACGACGGGGGCCTTGCCGCCGAGTTCGAGGTGGACGCGCTTGAGGTCCTTGGCCGCCGACTCGGCGACCTGCATGCCGGCCCGCACCGAGCCGGTGATGGAGGCCATCGCCGGGGTGGGGTGCTCCACCATCGCGCGGCCGGTGTCCCGGTCGCCGCACAGGACGTTGAAGACGCCCTTGGGCAGGATCTGCCCGATGATCTCGGCCATCAGCACCGTCGACGCCGGCGTGGTGTCCGAGGGTTTGATGACGACGGTGTTGCCCGCGGCCAGCGCCGGGGCGAACTTCCACACGGCCATCATCATCGGGTAGTTCCACGGAGCGACCTGTGCGCAGACGCCCACCGGCTCGCGGCGGACGATCGAGGTGAGCCCCTCCATGTACTCCCCGGCCGAGCGGCCTTCGAGCATCCGGGCCGCGCCGGCGAAGAACCGGATCTGGTCGACCATCGGCGGGATCTCCTCGGTGCGGGTGAGCCCCAGCGGCTTGCCGGTGTTCTCCGACTCCGCCGCGATGAGGTCCTCCGCCCGCTCCTCGAAGGCGTCCGCGATCCTGAGCAGCGCCCTCTGGCGCTCGGCGGGGGTCACGTCACGCCAGGCGGGGAACGCCGCGGCGGCGGCTTCCATGGCGGCATCGACGTCGGCCCGGCCCGAGAGCGGCGCGGTCGCGTAGACCTCCTCCGTCACCGGGTTGACCACGTCGGTGGTCCGCCCGTCCGCGGCGTCCCGGAACTCTCCGTTGATGTAGTTGCGCAGACGGCGCACCTCGGTGGTCACGGCCACCCCTCCTGTCGGCTGTCCGATGGGTGAGACACCCCCACCCTAGACGGTGGAGCGACGCTTTCGACATACCCGCCCGCCACCACCTACGGATTCAGCGACATCGGGCCCCCCGGACGACGGATTCCTTCGGTCTACGCTTGCCAGACAGACGAGGCGCGGTGCAGAGTGGGTCGGTGGCCAGCCGTAACGCAGACTCCCGGAGCGGACCGTCGACACCGGTCGACGCCCTCTCCCTCGCGATCATCGAACAGCTGCAGGAGGACGGGCGCCGTCCGTACGCCGCGATCGGCAAGGCCGTGGGCCTCTCCGAGGCGGCCGTGCGCCAGCGCGTGCAGAAGCTGCTCGACCAGGGCGTGATGCAGATCGTGGCCGTGACGGACCCGCTCACCGTGGGGCTGATGCGCCAGGCGATGGTCGGCGTCAACGTCGAGGGGGACCTCGAACCGGTGGCCGAGGCCTTGGCGGCCATGAGCGAGTGCGAGTACGTGGTGATGACCGCCGGCTCCTTCGACCTGATGGTGGAGATCGTCTGCGAGGACGACGACCACCTGCTGGAGACGATCAACCGACGCATCCGGGCCATCCCCGGGGTGCGCTCCACCGAGAGCTTCGTCTACCTCAAGCTCAAGAAGCAGACCTACATGTGGGGGACTCGACAGCCGTGAGCAAGGACCTCAGCCGGACCGCGTACGACCACCTGTGGATGCACTTCACCCGCATGTCGGACTACGCGGACGCGCCCGTCCCCACCATCGTGCGTGGCGAGGGCACCTACATCTACGACGACCGCGGCAAGCGCTATCTCGACGGCCTCTCCGGCCTGTTCGTGGTCAACGCCGGGCACGGCCGCCGCGAGCTCGCGGAGACGGCGGCCAGGCAGGCGCAGGAGCTGGCCTTCTTCCCGGTGTGGTCCTACGCCCACCCCAAGGCCGTCGAGCTGGCCGAACGGCTGGCCGGCCACGCCCCCGGCGACCTCGACAAGGTCTTCTTCACCACGGGCGGCGGTGAGGCCGTCGAGACGGCGTGGAAACTGGCGAAGCAGTACTTCAAGCTCACCGGCAAGCCGGCCAAGCACAAGGTCATCTCGCGAGCCGTCGCCTACCACGGCACCCCGCAGGGCGCCCTGTCCATCACCGGGCTGCCCGCCCTCAAGGCCCCGTTCGAGCCGCTGGTCCCGGGTGCGCACAAGGTGGCGAACACCAACATCTACCGGGCCCCGCTCTTCGGCGACGACCCGGAGGCGTTCGGCCGCTGGGCCGCCGACCAGATCGAGCAGCAGATCGTCTTCGAGGGTCCGGAGACCGTCGCCGCGGTCTTCCTGGAGCCCGTGCAGAACGCCGGCGGCTGCTTCCCGCCGCCGCCCGGTTACTTCCGGCGGGTGCGGGAGATCTGCGACCGGCACGACGTGCTGCTCGTGTCCGACGAGGTCATCTGCGCCTTCGGCCGGCTGGGCACCATGTTCGCCTGCGAGAAGTTCGACTACGTACCGGACATGATCACCTGCGCCAAGGGCATGACCTCGGGCCTGTCTCTTATACACATCTC
>NZ_KL585440.1:67709-69712 GCF_000721935.1 Streptomyces sp. NRRL WC-3549 | reverse complement strand
CGCCGAGCCGTTCTACCGGGGCGACAACACCTTCCTGCACGGCTACACCTTCGGCGGCCACCCGGTCTCCGCCGCGGTCGCCCTGGCCAACCTCGACATCTTCGAGCGCGAGGGCCTCAACCAGCACGTCCTGGACAACGAGAACGCCTTCCTCACCACGCTCCGCAAGCTGCACGACCTGCCGATCGTGGGCGACGTCCGGGGCAACGGCTTCTTCTACGGCATCGAGCTGGTGAAGGACAAGGCGACCAAGGAGACGTTCGACGCCGAGGAGACCGAGCGCGTCCTCTACGGCTTCCTCTCCCCGGCGCTGTACGACAACGGCCTGTACTGCCGGGCCGACGACCGCGGCGACCCGGTGATCCAGCTCGCGCCGCCGCTGATCTCCGACCGGTCGACGTTCGACGAGATCGAAGGCATCCTGCGGGGCGTCCTGACGGAGGCCTGGACGAAGCTCTGAGCCGGTGGCCGCGGGCCCCGTCCCCGGCCGCCCGCGAGGCGGGGACTCTCACCCGTTCGAGTGAGAAGGGGAGCGTCCGGGCCGCGTGCTGTCCCGACACCCCGGCCCGGCTGCCTAGCGTGCCGAGTGACCGATCGGCCATGTCTTCGTTCCCCCGAACGGGGGGTGGGGAACCTGATCCGAACCGAGGTGTACGCCATGGTGGCCCCGCCCGACAACGACGTTATCTGGGCACGTTCCCTGCACCACTCCCACAACGGGTCGCCGGCGCTCGGCGGTGTCTCCCTCGGAGTCCGCGACGGCGAGGTCCTCGCCGTGACCGGTCCGCGCGGCAGCGGCAAGTCGACGCTCCTGCACTGCCTCTCCGGACAGTTGGTGCCCCAGGAGGGCGAGGTCTGGTTCAACAGCGTCCCCGTGCACACCATGGGCCCCCGGCTGCGCGAACAACTGCGCCGCGACCGGTTCGGCTGGATCGGCGCCGAGCCGGAGCTCGTACCGGAGCTCACCACCTGGGAGAACGCGGCGCTTCCGCTGTTGCTGCGGGGCGTCTCGCACCGGGCGGCGAAGAAGGCCGCGACCGAGTGGCTGGAGCGCCTGGACATCGGCCCGCTCGCGAAGAAGCGCCCGCACGCCCTGCTCCAGTCGCAGCGCCAGCGGGTCTCCGTCGCCCGTGCGCTGACCGCCTCCCCGGCCGTGGTCTTCGCCGACGAGCCGACCGCGACGCTGCACCGGGCCGAACGCTCCCAGCTGCTCCGGACGCTGACCACGGCGGCCCGGTCGCACGGCATCACCGTCGTACTCGCCACCCACGACGCGGAGGTCGCCGCCCTCGCCGACCGTACGGTCTGCCTGCTCGACGGCCGGCGTGTGAACACCGTCGACCTGCCCGCGGCGCCCGATACGGAAGGCGCCTCGGCGTGCTCGCTCTCCGTCTGACCCGCGGTTCGCACCCCCTGGTCCTGGTACGGCGGCTGCTGCTCGCCGCCGCGTCGGCCGGGGTCGGTTTCCTGCTCCTGTGCACCCTCGGCTACGCCTCCGGGCACCCGGCGCACGCGTCGAGCTCCGTGCTGCGGCTGCTGTGGTGTGCCGTGCCCCTGGCGGCGACCGTCCAGTTCGCGGTCGCGGTCGCGCGCACGGACCCGAGCACCCGGCCGCGCCCCGGGCTCTTCGCGGCCGGTGCGGGCCCGGCCCGGCTGAGCGTGCTGGCGGCCGTCTCCACGGCGGTGTCCACCACGCTGGGTTCGGTGGTGGCGCTGCTCTTCTTCCTCCATCTGCGGGGCGACCTGGCGGGGCTGCCCTTCGACGGCGGGGCGGCCGAATTCCTGGGCGCCGGTACCCCGTTGCCGCTCGCGGCGGCCCTCACGCTGCTCGCGCTCGTACCGCTGGCGTCGGCGGCGGCGAGCGGGCTGGCGCTGCGCTCCCGGCCCTCGGCCCCGTCCGGTGCCCCGGAGGCCGAGGAGCAGCTCGCCCCGGCCCCCGCGCCGACGGGGCTTCCGTGGGGCGTGGCCCTCACGGCGGCCGGCCTCGCGGCGGAGGCGTACGC
>NZ_KL585440.1:66023-67495 GCF_000721935.1 Streptomyces sp. NRRL WC-3549 | reverse complement strand
AGCTGGACTCCACCCCGGCGAGCGTGCTGGTGGGCTGGACCCTCACGGCGATCGGCCTGGCCCTGGCGGGCCCGGGCCTGACCCACCTGTGCGGCAAGCTCCTCCAGGCGGTGCGCCCCGGCGCCGTACGGCTGCTGGCGGGGCGGGTCCTGATGGACGAGGCGCGCCGCATCGGCCGTCCGCTCGGCGTCGTCTGCGCGGTGCTGTCCGGCGTGATCGCCGCGTCGGTGCTGTACACCGGTGAGCCGCGCCCCTTCGGCCCGCTGACGGCGCTCGGCGCGGTGCTGGTCCTGGGCTGCACGACGGCCACCCTGCTGACCTCCGCCCTGGAGGCCAAGCAGGCCCGGGTCCGTACCACCGAGGCCGTACTGCGCCTCGGTGCCGCGCCCGCCGCGCTGCGCGCCGCCACGGCGCTGCGGGCGGCGGTGCTGCTGGTCGTCTTCGCCCCGCTGACGTGGGTGGTCGCGGAGCTGGCCGCGCTGCCGTTGTCGGGCTGACGGTCGCCGCGCGCTCCCGCGGGCCCCGACGGGCCGGGCCGCGTACAAGCGCCGGGGACCTCCGGGCGGGCGCCCTGGGGCAACCCCTCAGGGCTGAGCGGCCGGGGGCAGGACGACGGTCTCCGCCGGGTCGAACTCCACCCCGACCACGGCTCCCTCCCGGGGCGTGTCACGCAGGGTGCACACGGCCTCCAGGGCGGGCCCTTCGGCCGGGTCCAGGAGCACGGTGACGTGGTGGCCCCGGAAGGTGCGTACGCCCACGGTGCAGCGCAGCCCGGCGTCCGAGGCGCCGATCCGTACACCGGCGGGCCGGACCAGCAGGTCGCACCGGCCCTGGGGCGAACCGTCCGGCACCGGCACCTTGCCCCAGACCGTGTCCGCGGCGGTGCCGGTGACCGTCGCCTCCACCACGTTGTCGAAGCCGAGGAACCGGGCGACGAAGGCGGAGGCGGGCCGCTGCCAGACCTCCAGCGGGGTGCCGGCCTGGGTGATCCGGCCGTCCCGCATGACCACCACCCGGTCGGCGAGCGCGAAGGCCTCGCCCTGGTCGTGGGTGACGGCGAGCACCGTCGTACCCAGCCGTCCGAACAGGGCGCGCAGTTCGACGACGAGGCGTTCGCGCAGGCTGCGGTCGAGCTGTCCGAGCGGCTCGTCCAGCATCAGGAGCTTCGGCCGCGGGGCCAGGGCCCTCGCCAGGGCCACCCGCTGCTGCTCGCCGCCGGAGAGCGCGGCCACGGCACGCCGCCCGGCGCCGGGCAGCCCGACCAGGTCGAGGAGCTCTTCCGCCCGGCTCTCCCGCCCGGCCCGTGGGACGCCGTGCATCCGCAGCCCGAACGCGACGTTGGCGGCGACGTCCTGGTGCGGGAAGAGCTGGTGGTCCTGGAACATCAGCCCGACACCGCGCCGGTGCACGGGTACGGCGGCCTGGTCGGCGTCGTCGAAGAGCACCCGTCCGCCGTCCAGCGGCTGGAGCCC
>NZ_KL585440.1:65210-65801 GCF_000721935.1 Streptomyces sp. NRRL WC-3549 | reverse complement strand
CCGCTGGGGCCGAGCACGCAGACGATCTCGTGGTCGGCGACCTCCAGGTCCACGGCGTCCAGCGCGGTCCGCTTCCCGAACCTGACCGTGGCCGACTCCAGTGCCAGCATTCTCAGAACTCCCCGGATCGGTCGGTGCGGATACGTTCGAGCAGCAGCAGCGACACCGCGCAGACGAGCATCAGGATCGTGCTGAGGGCCATCGCCTGGCCGTAGTTGAGCTCCCCGGACCGCCCGAGCAGCCGCGCCACGGCGACCGGGAGCGTGGGGTTGTCGGGCCGTGCGATGAACACGGTCGCGCCGAACTCGCCCAGTGAGACGGCGAACGCGAAGCCCGCCGCGACCAGCACCGCCCGGCGCACCAGCGGCAGGTCCACCTCGCGCCAGGCCCGCAGCGGCGAGGCGCCGAGGACGGCGGCGGCCTCCCGCAGCCGTTCGTCGACCGCGCGCAGCACCGGCAGCATGGTGCGTACGACGAAGGGGACCCCCACCAGCGCCTGCGCGAGCGGCACGAGGATCCAGCTGGTCCGCAGGTCGAGGGGCGGCTCGTCGAGGGTGATCAGGAAGCCGAAGCCGACGGGGACGGCGGACA
>NZ_KL585440.1:56186-65042 GCF_000721935.1 Streptomyces sp. NRRL WC-3549 | reverse complement strand
CATCAGCAGCGCGTCGAAGCCGCGTACCAGCCGCCCGGCCCGCCGGGTGAGGGCGGCGGCTGCCAGTCCGCCGATCACCAGGGCGATGGCGGTCGCGGCGAGCGCGTACCGCAGCGAGTTGCCGATGGCCTCCAGCGGGGGCACCAGGAAGGTGGAACCGCTCGCGTCGGCGGACTGGAGCGCCCGGTAGAAGCCGAGGCCGTAACCGCCGGAGGTGTCGAAGGAGCGCTCGACCAGGACGCCGAGGGGCAGCACGACCAGCAGCGCGACGGTCAGCAGGACCCCGCCGAGCACGGCGCGCTGCCCCGCACCGCGTGGCCGGCGGGCGGTCTGCGCCGGATCGACCAGCCGCAGAGCCGTCTCCCGGCGCCGCACGGTCCAGGCGTGCACGGCGAGGATCGCGCCGACCGCCACGAACTGGACGAGGGTCAGCACGGCGGCCGTCGGCAGGTCGAGCAGCTGGGCGGTCTGCCGGTAGATCTCGACCTCGAGCGTGGAGTAGGAGGGACCGCCGAGGATCTGGACGACGCCGAAGGAGGTGAAGGTGAAGAGGAAGACCATCAGGGCCGCGGCGGCCACCGCCGGGGCGAGCGCCGGCAGGGTCACCCGCCGCCAGGCGGCGAGGCGTCCGGCGCCGAGCACCCGGGCGGCCTCCTCCTGCCGGGGGTCCAGCTGCGCCCAGAGGCCGCCGACGGTCCGTACGACGACCGCGTAGTTGAAGAACACATGGGCGAGCAGGATCGCCCACACGGTCGTGTCCAGCCGTACGCCCCAGAGGTCGTCGAGCAGGCCTCCGCGGCCCAGCAGCGCCAGGAACGCCGTGCCGACGACCACGGTGGGCAGGACGAACGGCACGGTGACGACGGCCCGCAGCACCTGCTTGCCGGGGAAGTCGAAGCGGGCGAAGACATAGGCGCCGGGCAGCGCGATCAGCAGGGTGAGCGCGGTCGAGGCGAGCGCCTGCCAGGTGGTGAACCACAGGACGTCCAGCAGGTCCGGCCGGCTCAGCACCTCACCGGCCCGGCCGAACTGCCAGGCGCCGTCCGCCTTCAGGCCGCGGCCGACGATGGCCGCGACGGGGTAGGCGAAGAACAGCGCGAAGAAGGCGACGGGCACGGCCATCAGGGCGAGCCGCACCGCGCCGTCCCGTCGCCCGCGCCGGCGCGCGGCGGGCGTGACTACTTCACGACGATCGAGGACCATGACCGGACCCACTGCTCACGGTGCTCGGCGATCTTGTCGGGGGCCACCGTCGCGGGCTTCTCGGGCGCCGCGCCGAACTTCGTGAAGAGCTCGGGCAGCTTCGCGTCCTTCGCGACCGGGTTCACGAACATCTTCAACGGCAGGTCCTCCTGGAACCGCTTGCCGATCAGGAAGTCCAGCAGCGCCTTGCCGCCCGCCTCGTTCTTCGCGCCGTCGAGCAGCCCGGCGAACTCGATCTGGCGGAAGCAGGTCCCGGTGGCGACCCCGGTGGGCGCCTCGGTGGGCCGCGGGTCGGCGTACAGCACCTCGACGGGCGGGCTGGAGGCGTACGAGACGACGAGCGGCCGGTCGCCGCCCGCCTTCTTGCCGCCCGCGGAGCCGGAGAACTCCTCGTTGTACGCCTGCTCCCAGCCGTCGACGACCTTGACGCCGTTGCTCTTCAGCTTCTTCCAGTAGTCCTGGTAACCGCTGTCGCCGTGCGTGGCGACGGTGCCGAGGAGGAAGCCGAGGCCGGGCGAGGAGGTGGCGGCGTTCTCGGTGACGAGGAGGTTCTTGTAGGCGGGCTTCAGCAGGTCGTCGAAGGTCTTCGGCGGGTCGAGCTTCTTGTCGGCGAAGTACTTCTTGTCGTAGTTGACGCAGATGTCGCCGGTGTCCACGGGCGTGACGCGGTGCTTGCCGGCGTCCAGCTGGACGTCGGCGGCGACCCGGTCGAGGCCCTTCGCCTCGTACGGCGTGAACAGCCCGTTGTCCAGGGCGCGGGAGAGCAGGGTGTTGTCGACGCCGAAGAAGACGTCGCCGCGCGGGGAGCCCTTGGTCAGGATCTCCTGGTTGAGCGCGGCCCCCGCGTCACCGCTCTTGAGCACCTTGACCGTGTAGCCGGTCTCCTTGGTGAACGCCTTGAGGACGGCGTCCGAGACGTCGAAGGAGTCGTGGCTCACCAGGGTCACGGTCCTGGAGCCGCCGGAAGGGCCGGAGCCGGAGTCGTCGCCGTCCGTGCCGCAGCCCGCCAGCACGGTGACGCCGAGCGCGGCGGCGAGTGCCGTCGCCGCGTACCTCGTGGTGGTGTTCATGTGATTCCTCCTGGGGGTGACCAGGAAGAGACGCGGCCCTGCCCGCTCCGGGAGCGGGCAGGGCGCAACAGCTTGAGTAAGGTCCGAACTTCCTACCCGGAATGACCCGGGCGAGGTTCAGAGGGTCTGCGGACGACCGGTCCTCGGTGCCGCACTCTCAGCGCTGTGGCGCTCCCCTGTCGGAATATGAAGTTGATGTCCCGGCCAGGCTACACCGGTCGGAAATCGCCTCGTTGGCCGGATCGATTCGCCCCGGCCCGCCCTTCTCAGCGCTCGGCGGCCGCCAGCTGCCCGCAGGCCCCGTCGATCTCCTGGCCGCGGGTGTCCCGGACGGTCACCGGCACGCCGTGGGCCGCGATGGCCTCCACGAACGCCTTCTCGTCCTCGGGCCGCGAGGCGGTCCACTTGGAGCCGGGCGTCGGGTTCAGCGGGATGAGGTTGACGTGCACCCGCTTGCCCTTGAGCAACCGGCCCAGCCGGTCGCCCCGCCATGCCTGGTCGTTGATGTCACGGATCAGCGCGTACTCGATGGAGATCCGGCGGCCGGACTTCTCGGCGTACTCCCATGCCGCGTCCAGGACCTCCCGGACCTTCCAGCGCGTGTTCACGGGGACGAGGGTGTCGCGCAACTCGTCGTCGGGGGCGTGCAGCGAGACCGCGAGGCGGCACTTGAACCCCTCGTCGGCGAAGCGCAGCATGGCCGGGACCAGACCCACCGTGGAGACGGTGATGCCGCGCTGCGAGAGCCCGAGCCCGTCCGGCTCCGGGTCCGTCAGCCTGCGGATCGCCCCGACGACCCGCTTGTAGTTGGCCAGCGGCTCACCCATGCCCATGAAGACGATGTTGGACAGCCGGGCGGGGCCGCCCGGGACCTCGCCGTCGCGCAGGGCGCGCATGCCGTCCACGATCTGGTGGACGATCTCGGCGGTGGACAGGTTGCGGTCGAGACCCGCCTGGCCGGTCGCGCAGAACGGGCAGTTCATCCCGCAGCCGGCCTGGGACGAGATGCACATGGTCACCCGGTCCGGGTACCGCATCAGGACGGACTCGACGAGGGTCCCGTCGTGCAGCTTCCACAGGGTCTTGCGGGTGGTGTCGTCGTCACAGCTGATGTGACGCACCACGGACATCAGGTCGGGGAACATCGCCTCGGCGAGCTTGTCCCGTGATCCGGCGGGGATGTTGGTCCACTCGGCCGGGTCGTGCGCGTACCGCGCGAAGTAGTGCTGCGACAGCTGCTTGGCGCGGAACGGCTTCTCGCCGATCGCGGCGACGGCCTCCTTGCGCTCGTCGGGCGTGAGGTCGGCGAGGTGCCGCGGGGGCCTCTTGGCTCCGCGGGGCGCGACGAAAGTGAGTTCTCCGGGCTTAGGCATGGTTCCTCCAGTGTCGCAGACACGCCGCGGTACTCCGGGCCGCCGACGGCTCGGCGCCTCGGGGCCCGGCCGGCGCGGTGCCGCTGGGACCGGCCGGGGCCGGGCCGACGGCCCCGGGCCCCGGGCGGGCGCGGTCTCCGCACACGCCGCGAGGGCCCCCCGCTCCAGGAGCGGGAGGCCCTCGTACGGTCCGGTTGGAGCGGCGGTTCAGCCGGCTCCGACGAACACCACCAGCAGCAGCCAGACGATCGGCGCGGTCGGCAGCAGTGAGTCGAGCCGGTCCATGATGCCGCCGTGGCCGGGCAGCAGGGTGCCCATGTCCTTGATCCCGAGGTCACGCTTGATCATGGACTCGCCGAGGTCTCCGAGGGTGGCGCTGGCCGCCACCGCGAGCCCCATCAGCAGCCCCTGCCACCAGCTGCCGCCGTCGATCAGGAACTGCATGCACAGCGCACCGGCCACCATCGCGAAGGTGACCGCCCCGAAGAGCCCCTCGCGGGTCTTGCCGGGGCTGATGCGGGGGGCGAGCTTGTGCCTGCCGAAGCGCCAGCCCACCGCGTAGGCACCGGTGTCACTGACCACGGTGAGCAGCAGGAAGGTCAGCACCCGCCAGGCACCGTCGTCCGCCGTCAGCATCATGGAGACGAACGTGGCGAGGAACGGCACGTAGAACACCGCGAAGACGCCTGCCGTGACGTCCCTGAGGTAGTTCTCGGGCGGCTGTGCCATCCGCCACACGAGCACCGCGAGGGCGGTGAGCGCCATGGCGATCCAGGCGCCCTCCGCACCCCGCACGTAGCCGGCGACCACCATGGCGGCGCCGCCGACCGCGAGCGGGACGAGGGGGGCGTCGATGCCCTTGCGCTCCTTGAGGCGGGAGGTCAGCTCCCAGAGCCCGACCACCACCGCCACCACGACCACGCCGACGAAGACGGCCTTCACCACGAAGAGCGAGCCGATGACGACGGCGCCGAGCCCCACGCCGACCCCTATGGCGGCGCGCAGGTCACGCCCCGCGCGTTTCTTCTGCGGCGGGGGTGGTGGCGACGGGGGGGACATGGGCTCCTGCGGCTTCTCGTCACGGAACAGGGGGCCGCCGACGTGCGTGGCGTCCCCGTTCCTGCCGTCGAGGTCGTCGGTGTCTCTACCTTCGTCGGGAAGGTCCGGCACGATGGGCATGGGCCGAGTCTGCTGGGCGCCGTGCACATCGTGGGCGGGACCCGCCGGGGCGGCCCCCATCTCGGGCGCGCCCCGGTATCCGGCTCCCTGCGGGGCGCCCCAGGAGGAGTCGTTCATCAGACTTCGAGCAGCTCGGCTTCCTTGTGCTTCAGCAGCTCGTCCACCTGGGCGACGTACTTGGCGGTGGTGTCGTCGAGCTCCTTCTCCGCACGGCGGACCTCGTCCTCCCCGGACTCCTTGTCCTTGACGAGCTTGTCCAGCGACTCCTTGGCCTTGCGGCGGACGGAGCGGATCGAGATCTTGGAGTCCTCGGCCTTGTTCTTGGCGACCTTGATGAACTCCTTGCGGCGGTCCTGCGTGAGCTCCGGGAAGCTCACGCGGATGATGTTGCCGTCGTTGCTCGGGTTGACGCCGAGGTCGGAGTCGCGGATCGCCTGCTCGATGTTGCGCAGAGCGGTCTTGTCGAACGGGGTCACCACCGCCATCCGCGGCTCGGGGACCGAGAACGAGGCCAGCTGGTTGATCGGGGTCAGCGCGCCGTAGTAGTCGGCGACGATCTTGTTGAACATCGCCGGGTGCGCACGGCCGGTACGGATCGCGGCAAAGTCCTCTTTGGCGACGACGACGGCCTTCTCCATCTTCTCCTCGGCCTCGAGGAGGATTTCTTCGATCACCACGTGCTCCTGCGTGTCTTGGGTGGGCCCGGCATCGTCGGGCCCTGCGGATCCTGCGTCGCGTCCTCACCTGCACGGTGTCCGACCGGCAGGCCGTTGTCCATCCTGTGGGCCGTCAGGCCCGGGTGCTCTCGTCGCTCACCAGCGTGCCGATCTTCTCACCCTTGACCGCCCGGGCGATATTGCCCTCCGTGGTCAGCTCGAAGACGAGGATCGGCAGTTCGTTGTCACGGCAGAGGGTGATGGCGGTGGCGTCGGCGACCTTGAGGTCGCGGGCGATCACCTCGCCGTACTCCAGCGCGTCGAACTTCACCGCGTCCGGGTTGGTGCGCGGGTCGGAGTCGTAGACCCCGTCCACCCCGTTCTTGCCCATGAGCAGCGCCTCGGCGTCGATCTCCAGGGCGCGCTGAGCGGCGGTGGTGTCGGTGGAGAAGTACGGCATCCCCATGCCGGCGCCGAAGATGACGACGCGTCCCTTCTCCAGGTGCCGCACGGCACGCAGCGGGATGTAGGGCTCCGCGACCTGCCCCATGGTGATGGCGGTCTGGACGCGTGAGTCGATGCCTTCCTTCTCCAGGAAGTCCTGCAGTGCCAGGCAGTTCATGACCGTGCCGAGCATGCCCATGTAGTCGGACCGCGCCCGGTCCATGCCGCGCTGCTGGAGCTCGGCGCCGCGGAAGAAGTTGCCTCCGCCGATGACGATCGCGATCTGGGCACCGTCGCGTACGACTGCGGCGATCTCGCGGGCGATGGCGTGTACGACGTCGGGGTCGACGCCCAGACCTCCGCCACCGGCGAACGCCTCGCCGGACAGCTTCAGCATGAAGCGTCCGGGCACCTTGCCGTCGTCGCGCTTGTGGTCACCCTGGGTGGCGTCCGCGCCGTTGTTCATGGGAAATCTCCTCGTGCACATACGAAGAAGGCCATTGCCGGTGGGTCTGTCGTCCCTCCGTGGCAATGGCCTCCTCGTCAGATCTGCGGTCGTCCGGCATGGTGCGGCCGACGACTGCACCAGACCCTACCGGGTCTGCCGTTGTACGCGGACGGACTCAGATGCCGACCTTGATGCGCGCGAAGCGCGTCAGGCTGACGCCGGCCTCGTCCAGAACCTTCTGGACCGACTTCTTGTTGTCCTTCGCGAAGGCCTGCTCGAGAGCGACGACCTCCTTGAAGAAGCCGTTGACGCGACCCTCGACGATCTTCGGGAGGGCGGCCTCGGGCTTGCCCTCCTCACGCGAGGTGGCCTCGGCGACGCGACGCTCGTTCTCGACCGTCTCGGCCGGGACCTCGTCGCGGTTGAGGTACTTCGGGGCGAAGGCGGCGATGTGCTGCGCGACGTCCTTGGCGACCTCGGCGTTCTCCTTGTCCAGCTGGACAAGGACGCCGACCTGCGGCGGGAGGTCGGGCATCGTGCGGTGCATGTACGCGGCCACGAAACCGCCGTCGAACTGCGCGAAGCGGTCCAGGACGATCTTCTCGCCGAGGTTGGCGTTGGCCTCGTCCACGTACGCCTGGACGGTCTTGCCGGCCTCGATCTCGGAGGCGAGCAGCGTCTCCAGGTCGGCCGGGGAGGTCGCGGCGACGTGCGCGGCGAGCGTGTTGGCGACGGCCTGGAACTTCTCGCCCTTGGCGACGAAGTCCGTCTCGCACTTCAGCTCGAGCAGGACGCCGGAGGTCTTGTCGTCGGAGATCAGGGAGACGACGGCACCGTTCTCGGCGGAACGGCCCTCGCGCTTGGCGACGCCCTTCTGACCCTTGATACGGAGCGCCTCGACGGCCTTGTCGACGTTGCCGTCGGCCTCGTCGAGCGCCTTCTTGCAGTCCATCATGCCGGCGCCGGTGAGCTCACGGAGCTTCTTGACGTCGGCGGCGGTGTAGTTCGCCATGAGTCTGGGTTTCTCTCTCGAAGTCTGAAAGATCTACGGGGCAACGGCGGGGGCGGTGCCTGTGTGACGGGTGTCAGGCCTGCTCGGCGTCCGCGGCCGGAGCCTCGGCGGCGGGGGCCTCGGCCTGTTCGGCGGCGACGGCGGCCGGCTGGGCGTCGGCGGCGGCGTCCTTCTCGGTCTCGACGGAGGACTGGACCTCCGCGTCGTCCTTCTTCTCGCCCTCGAGCAGGTCACGCTCCCACTCGGCGAGCGGCTCGCCGGCGGCCTTCTCGCCCGGCTTCGAGTCGCCGGTGGCGGCACCGGAGCGGGCGATGAGGCCCTCGGCGACGGCGTCGGCGATCACGCGGGTGAGCAGGGTGACGGAGCGGATCGCGTCGTCGTTGCCCGGAATCTTGTAGTCGACCTCGTCGGGGTCGCAGTTGGTGTCGAGGATCGCGACGACCGGGATGTGGAGCTTGCGCGCCTCACCGACGGCGATGTGCTCCTTCTTGGTGTCGACGATCCAGACGGCGCTCGGCACCTTCTGCATCTCGCGGATACCACCGAGGGTCTTCTCCAGCTTGGCCTTCTCGCGGGAGAGGACCAGGAGCTCCTTCTTGGTGAGGCCGGAGGCGGCCACGTCCTCGAAGTCGATGAGCTCGAGCTCCTTCAGACGCTGAAGGCGCTTGTAGACGGTGGAGAAGTTGGTGAGCATGCCACCGAGCCAACGCTGGTTGACGTACGGCATGCCGACCCGCGTCGCCTGCTCGGCGATGGCCTCCTGGGCCTGCTTCTTGGTACCCACGAACATGATGGAGCCGCCGTGCGCGACGGTCTCCTTGACGAACTCGTAGGCGCGGTCGATGTACGACAGCGACTGGAGCAGGTCGATGATGTAGATGCCGTTGCGCTCGGTGAAGATGAAGCGCTTCATCTTCGGGTTCCAACGGCGGGTCTGGTGACCGAAGTGGACGCCGCTTTCCAGCAGCTCCCGCATCGTGACGACGGCCATGGCCGTACTCCTTGAGGTGCTCGGTTGTCGCGAGCGCAGGATTGCGCTCGCGCCTGACGCCCCTACGCGCCGTGCCACGAGGGACCGAGGAGCGCGGCCACCGTCCGCTGAGAGGGAGGTGGCGGGGCGTGCGAAGTCGACCCGGTGACCCGGATCGCCAGAAGAAGTGTACGGGACCGGCCGGGTGCCGGGTGACGGCGATGTCCACAACCGCTCGGTCGTCCACAGATCCGGGCCGTCACCCCCACGGGAGCCGCGACCGAGGGCATCGTTGCGTCATGCGACGAACACCCGAGGTGACGGCGGGCCGGGGCCGGTGCGGCGCCTCCGTAGCTCCCCCGGCGCGCGCGGGGGCGGGCGGACGCCGGCGCGCGCCGTCCGCGCCGTGCGGTCTCCGGAGCGGGCGCCGGCGGGGCCCGGGGGTCCTGGCGGTGATGCTGCTGGTCTGGGCGCTGACCGCGGCGGCCGGGGGCCCGGCCC
>NZ_KL585440.1:55264-55995 GCF_000721935.1 Streptomyces sp. NRRL WC-3549 | reverse complement strand
CTGCCGGTGGCCCCGGCGGGGGTGGTGGCCGGCGCGGCCCCGGCCCGGGCGGGCGCCCTCCGCGTGGTGGCGTCCGACGGCGACCGGGCCTGGCCGCTCCCCGGCCGGCCCCGGGTCGTACGGGGATGGGAGCCGCCCGAGAACCCGTACGGGCCGGGGCACCGCGGGGTCGACCTCGCGGCGGGGGCGGACACCGCGGTGCGCGCCGCCGCGCCGGGCCGGGTCTCGTTCGCGGGACAGGTGGCGGGGCGCGGGGTGGTCGCGGTGGAGGTGGCCGGCAGCGGTGACCCGCCGCTGCGCTTCACGTACGAACCCGTGCGGGCCCTGGTCGCGAGGGGCGAGGAGGTGGCAGCCGGGCAGTTGGTGGGGACGACCGGACCGGGGGCGTCCCACTGCGCGGGGCGCTGCCTGCACTGGGGGCTGCGGCGCGGGGACGTCTACCTGGATCCGCTGTCCCTGCTGCCGCCGTCCCTGCTGCGACGGGGGCCGTCCCGGCTGCTGCCGGTCTTCGGCGTGCCGCTGCCACGGGCCGCGCAGCGGCGTGCGGGCGCGGTCGGTACCGATGCCGGTTCCGGTACCGATGCCGGTTCCGGTACCAGTCTCGGTACCGCTGCCGGCACGGGGACGGGCCCCGGCCGGGAACAGGCGCGGGCAGAACGCTCATCAGGCCGGCGCACAGGCAGCCGGGGCACGGACCCGGGGGCGGGCGCGGCACGGCCACCCGCCGGAAG
>NZ_KL585440.1:54433-55086 GCF_000721935.1 Streptomyces sp. NRRL WC-3549 | reverse complement strand
CCCGCCGGAAGGGCGGCGACGGCCCCGCGCCCCGCGCCGGGCCGTCGCCGCGGTGGTGTCAGCCCCGCACTCCGCGCAGGACCATGGCCACGGCGGTGTCGGCGACCGCGCCGGGCTCCTCCACACCCAGCTCGATACGGCGCACAGCGGCGTCCACCGAGCCCTGGAGCAGCATCGCGGCCAGCCTCGGCTGGGTGTGGCCGAGTTCGCCCAGCGCCTCGACGATCATGGCGATCAGACCGCCGTGCGCGGCCCGGATCTTCTCCCGGGCGCCCGCGTCCAGCTCGCTCGCGGAGATCGCGACGACCGCGCGGTGACGCCGGTCCCCGACCAGGTCGAGCTGGCGCCGCACGTACGCCTCGATCTTCTCCTCGGGGGTGGAGGCCCGCGCCATCGCGTTCTCCACCTCCGCCGCCCACACGGGGAAGTCGACGGCGCAGAGCTCCTCGACCACGGCCGCGCGGGAGCGGAAGTACTCGTAGACGGAGGACCTGGCGAGTCCCGTGCGTTCGGCGAGGGCGGGGAAGGTCAGCGACTCCGTACCCCCCTCGGACAGCAGGGAACGCGCGGCGTCCAGGAGGGCGCCGCGCTGCATGGTCCGGTGCTCGGCCACGGAGGCCGCTCGAATCCTGGGCACCTCCCCACTGTACGGC
>NZ_KL585440.1:51401-54149 GCF_000721935.1 Streptomyces sp. NRRL WC-3549 | reverse complement strand
TGGCGGAAGCCGGCCGGTCAGCGTCCGGCGTCGGCCAGCTTCGCCCGGAGCTGGAGCACCGACTTGGTGTGGATCTGGCTGACCCTGCTCTCGGTGACGCCGAGCACGTTGCCGATCTCGGCGAGGGTGAGGCCTTCGTAGTAGTAGAGGGTGACCACGGTCTTCTCGCGCTCCGGGAGCGTGTTGATGGCGCGGGCGAGCATCCGTCTGAGCTCACGGTCCTCGGCGATCTCGACCGGGTTGTCGGCAGCGGTGTCCTCCAGGGTGTCCATCAGGCTCAGCCGGTCGCCGCCCTCCCCGCCGACGTGCAGCAGCTCCTCCAGGGCCACCACGTTGGCGAGTGACAACTGACTGAAAACGGCGTGCAGTTCCTCCAGGCCGATCCCCATCTCCTCGGCGACCTCGGCCTCCGTCGGGGTGCGGCGCAGCTGCGCCTCCAGGGTGGCGTAGGCGCGCTCGACGTTGCGGGCCTTCTGCCGCACGGACCTGGGGATCCAGTCCAGCGCCCGGAGCTCGTCGATCATCGCCCCGCGGATCCGGGTGATCGCGTACGTCTCGAACTTGATGGCGCGTTCGAGGTCGAACTTCTCGATGGCGTCGATCAGCCCGAAGACCCCGGAGGAGACGAAGTCCGCCTGCTCCACGTTGGACGGCAGCCCCACGCTGACCCGGCCGGCGACGTATTTCACCAGGGGTGAGTAGTGCAGGATCAGCTGCTCCCTCAACCGCTCGTCACCCGTCGACTTGTAGGAACGCCACAACTCGTCGAGCGAGGAGGGGGCGGGTGGGCGCACAGTGCCACGCGCAGCCGGTGGTACTGCCGCGCGGTCAGACCCGGAGGTGTGCTGGGGCATGTGGTGCCTTGAGCCGTTCTGCCGTCTGGTGCTGGGGACGTGTCTCTGGGGCGGGATCCTTGCGAGCGTAGCGTGACTGAAGTGTCGCGGTGTGCACAGGACCGGGGACCGTACCGCATGATTTCGGTCTCTGCGGCGCACCTTCGGACATGGCCGGGACCAGGACGGTCACCCCGCTCACCGGTCCCCCAGGCCCCGCCGAGCGGGGCCGAGGCCATCGGCATCACCTTTTCACCCGAATGCTTCAGGTCAAGTACCGCCTCGCCGCGTATCCCCATTGCGGGTGGGTGCGGGCGTCAACCTCCATCCGTCGCCCTGGCGTTCGACGAACCCCAGTGAGTGCAGTTCGTACAACCGACCGAGTGCTTCGTCCGTCGACGTCCCCGCGGCGCGCGCCACGTCACGCCCGTCCACGGACCGCTTCCAGGACAGGGCGTCCAGGACGCGCGCGGAGACGGCGTCGAGCAGGTCCCGGGGCAGCACGGGGCCCCGCCTGACCGGGGCGAGATCACCGATCTCGCCCACCAGTTCGGCCACTTCCGAGGCGTCGGTGACGAGCACTCCCTCGCCGCGCAGGAGTTCGTGCACCCCGGCCGAGAGACCGCTCGTCGCGGGCCCGGGCACCCCCATGGTGAACCGGCCCAGCCGCTGGGCGTTCCGGGCGGTCACCAGCGAACCGCTGCGGTACTGCGCCTCCACCACGACGGTGCCCCGGGTGAGCGCCGCGATCACCCGGTTGCGCAGGATGAACCTGCTGCGCGTGGGATGTTCCGCCGGCGGCAACTCGCCTACGACCAGCCCCTGTTCCGCGATGCGCCCGATCAGCTCCGCGTGCCCGCGCGGGTAGGCGACGTCCACCCCGCAGGCCAGCACGGCCAGGGTCGCCCCGCCGGCGCCCAGCGCACCGCGATGGGCCGCCCCGTCCACCCCGAACGCCGCACCCGAGACGACGACCCAGCCGCGCTCCGCCAGGCCCGCCCCGAGGGTGGCCGCCATGTGCGCCCCGTACGGGGTGCAGGCCCGGGCGCCGACCACCGCGACCGAACGCAGGGCCCACAGGCGGAGGTCGGGCGTACCTCTCACCCAGAGCCCGACGGGCCGCGCGTCCGCCAGGTCGTCCAGCTGGCTGGGCCACTCCCGGTCGCCCGGGCAGACGAAGCGCCCTCCGGCGGCGGCCACCGCCGCGAGGTCGCGGTCGGGGTCGGCCGTCGCGGCCCGTAACCGGTAGCCCGCCAGCCGCGGGGCCGTCACGCCCGGGAGCGTCCGCGCCCGGCCGTCCGGACCGGTGAGGCGGCGCATCAGCTCGACGGCACCGATCTCACGGAGCCAGCGTCCCCCTCGCTCGTCCCCGGGTTCGAGGACGCGGGTCAGGGCGGCCCTCGCCCGGCACTCCGGCCCCGCCTCGGTCCGCAGGGCCCCTGCCCCGGTGGGCGGCACCCCGGCGCCGGTGGGCGGCACCCCTGCCCCGGTGGACGGCTCCTTCGCCCCGTCCCGCCGGGCGCTCACGCGACACCGGCCTTCATGGAGACGCCCCGGTGGATGCCCGTACGCAGCTCCAGGGCCACCGCGATGTCGGAGGCGTCCGGGCGGTCGGCCGCCCTGAGGTCCGCCAGCGTCCACGCCACACGCAGCACCCGGTCGAGCCCCCGAGCGGTCAGCAGGCCACGCTCCATGTCACGCTCGGCCGCCATCAGCGCCCCCGGGGCCGCGGTCAGCCGGGTCCGCAACTCATGGCCGGGCACCTCGCTGTTGGTGGTCCAGGGGGTGCCCGCCAGCCGCTCGGCCGCCCGCGCCCTGGCCTCGCGCACCCGCACGGCGACCTCCGCCGAGGTCTCGCCCCGGCCGCCGCCTCCCATGAGATCCGCCCTGCCCACCCTGTCTCTTATACACATCT
>NZ_KL585440.1:42656-51184 GCF_000721935.1 Streptomyces sp. NRRL WC-3549 | reverse complement strand
CAGCCGCACCACCCCGGCGGCACGCGCGACCACCACGTGTCCGGACTCCAGCGGCTGGCGCAGGGCGTCCAGCGCGCGGCCGGAGAATTCCGGAGCCTCGTCCAGAAAGAGGATCCCGCGGTGTGCCAGCGAGACCGCGCCGGGCCGTGGCAGGCCGTTGCCGCCGCCGACCAGCGACTGCATGGTCGCCGAGTGGTGCGGGGCGCAGTACGGCGCCCTGGTGACCAGCGGTTCACCCGGGGGGAGGATGCCCGCCACGGAGTGCACCGCCGTCACTTCGAGGGATTCCTGCCGGGTCAGCGACGGCAGGATCCCGGTCAGCCGCTCGGCCAGCATCGTCTTCCCCGCCCCCGGCGGACCGGAGAGCAGCAGATGGTGTCCGCCGGCCGCGGCGACCTCCAGCGCGGTACGCGCCCGGCTCTGACCGGCCACGTCCGCCAGGTCCGGCGGCTGCCCCGACCCCCGGCCACCGCTCGCCACCAGTCCGGTTCCGACCCCCGCCCCCGGCACCATGAGCCCGGCCTGCAGGGGGTCGGGCCGGCTCCGGTCGGCCACGGGCTCGTCCGGCACGGGTTCGTCGGCGAGCACGGCGATCAGCTGGCGCAGGCTCCGTACGCCGAGGACCGAGACGCCCGGCACCAGGGCGGCCTCCCCGGCGGTCTGCTCCGGCACCACCACCTGGCGGTACCCTGCCTCCGCCGCGGCCAGGACCGCGGGCAGGACACCGCGCACCGGGCGCACCCGGCCGTCCAGTCCCAGCTCCCCGATCATCACCACGTCGGCGATGGCCGACGGGTCGATCCGCTCTGCGGCGCCCAGCACCGCACACGCCACGGCGAGGTCGAACCCCGACCCTCCCTTGGGCACGGAGGCCGGGGACAGACCCACCGTGAGCTTCTTCTGAGGCCACTCGGCCCCGGAGTTGACGACCGCCGCCCTGACCCGGTCACGGCTCTCCACCAGGCTCTTGTCCGGCAGTCCGACCAGGGTGAACGCCGCCACGCCCGGCTCCAGATCGGCCTGGACCTCCACCACCACGCCCTCGACGCCCACCAGCGCCACGGAACACGCCCGCGCGAACCCCATCAGGCCACGCCCCGCACATGCTCGGCGACCGGTGCTCCGCGCCGGGGGAGGACCACGCCGACCAGGTCGATCCTGACCCCGCCCGGCGGTGGCCCGCCGTGCTGCGCGAGCCAGATCTCCGCGAGTCTGCGCAGCCGGTCCGCCTTGGCCGGGGTGACGGCCTGCATCGGATGCTCGAACGAACCCGCCCTGCGGGTCTTCACCTCGCACACGACCACCGCGTCGCCGTCCCTGGCGACGATGTCGATCTCTCCCGTGCGACAGCGCCAGTTGCGCTCCAGCACGGCCATCCCGGCTTCGGTCAGCAGCCTCGCCGCCAGATCCTCGCCGTACCGCCCGAGTTCCCCCCGTGCGTTCATCCCGGCACCACCTCCGGCACCGACTCTGACGCGTTCCGCCCGAACTGTTGGATCTTGGTGGATAACTCCGTCGATGTGGATATTCCGGCCACCCGTGCGAGTGAAGCGGCGGCCGGAGACGGAAGCCGAGGCATGAAGCCGGAGGACAGGAAGCCGGAGGACGGGAAGCCGGGGGCAGGAAGCCGGGGTCCGCGGCCGGACGGCCAGGCCCGGTCAGCCGCCGGGAAGCTCCAGGTCGCTCTTGTTGAGCTCCTCGATGTTCACGTCCTTGAACGTCAGTACCCGGACCTGCTTGACGAACCTGGCGGGCCGGTACATGTCCCAGACCCAGGCATCGGCCATGGAGACCTCGAAGAAGACCTCGCCCTGTACGGAATGCACCTGCATCTCGTAGTCATTGGTCAGGTAGAACCGACGCTCGGTCTCGATCACGTATTTGAACAGACCGACGACGTCGCGGTACTCCCGGTAGAGCTTCAGCTCCATCTCGGTCTCGTACTTCTCGAGGTCCTCGGCGCTCATGGCATGTTCCCCTTCAGCCGTGCGTCCCCCCATTGTGCGTCAGCCACGACCGCCTCCGGTGGTTTAGGCGATTTCGGGGGCGAGAACGAGCGGGACACGTGGAGGGCCCTCGTCGAGCAGCGTCTGCAGCAGTCCGGCGAGTCTGGTCGGGTACACCGTCTCACGCGTCGCCAGGAGTTCGGCGGAGGTCCACCACCTCAGGCCGGCGACACTGCGCCGCTCCAGCTCGGTGAGGCCGCTCCGATCGGTGGCGGTCCGCTCCGTCCGCGCCAGGTAGTACCACTCGTCCTGCTCCCAGCGCCGCCCGTCGAACGGGAAGGAGCAGACGCGGGTCCACAGCAGCGGACCGAGGACGGCCTCCCTGATACCGGTTTCCTCGGCGAGTTCCCGCAGCGCCGCCTCCTCGCGGCTCTCCTCGCCCTCCAGGCCGCCGCCCGGGGTGAACCACCAGCGCGTCGACGGCTCCGACGGCTCGAAGCCGTGCAGCAGCAGGATCCTGTCGTCGGGGTCCAGGAGGACGACCCGGGCGACCCTGCGCGTCTCAGTGGCCACCCGTGGACGCCTCCGCCCGCTTCCTCCGGCGCGCGGAGCGCGCGGCGAGCGGTCCGTAGGCGGACCCGCCCAGGATGAGCAGCACGCCCGCCGCCACGGCCCCGGCCTGGAGCGCCAGCGGCCCGGCCGCGGACACACCGCCCGGCAGGGCCGCGAAGGCCTCCGGCCGGCCGATCATGCCGTTCAGGGGCCACACCACCGCGTCCACCCGGGCCTGTACGGCGCCGCGCGGCACCGCGCCCTGGCCGGCGTCCTGCAGATGAACCCGGGAATCCAGCGAGCCGTTGCGCTCGTCGCCCAGGAGGAAGAGCTTGCCCTCGGGCACCTTGGCGGTGAACTCCTGGCCGGAAGCCGGGCTCCCGGCCGACGGCGCCTCGCCGTCCGCCCGCAGATACGGTTCTTCGATCGGCTTGCCGTCGACGGTCAGCCGGCCGGCCTCGTCGCAGCAGGCGACCGTGTCCCCGCCCACCCCGACGACCCGCTTCACCATCGGCGTCGCGCCCCACACCTCGTCGGTGAAGACGACCACGTCGCCCCGGGTCACGTCATCGCCGTCCACACGCTCCGCGAGCACCCGGTCACCGGCGTTCACCGTCGGGGACATCGACGAGGTCGGCACGGTGTACGGCCGGTACACCACCGCCGCCCAGGCGAAGCCGCCGAGGAAGAGCACACAGCCGACGGCCACGGCCAGGTTCGACAGCACACTGCCGAGCCGGCCGCGGCCGTCATCCGTACGTCCTGTTCCACTCATCCCAGCGCTCCCCCATCGGAGATCGACACTCGCTGATCCGAGTCGGCACCCTACCCGTCGGTACGCCCGCGGGTCAGCCTCCTGCGGCGCCAGAACACGAGGGGCAGCGCCCCGGCCACGCCGAGTGCGCCCGGAACGGCGGCGGCCGCGGCCGCGTTCAGACCGGGCTGGTCGAAGGTCTTCGGGATCGGCAGGGTCGCCCAGCGGTTGATCGGCCACGCCACGACGACGGCCCGTCCGACCACCTCGTCCACGGAGACCGTGCCCTGCCCGGGGAGCTCCTGGTGGTAGCGGGAGTCCAGCGAGTTCTGGCGGTGGTCGCCCATGACCCAGATCCGGTCCTTGGGCACGTGGATCGGCCCGAAGGGCTGGTCGTCGCAGGCGCTGTTGCCCTCGAAGATGAACGACTTGTCGTCCAGGGCCTTGCCGTTGACCGTGACCGGTCCGTTCTTCTTGCACTCCACCGTGTCACCGCCGACCGCGATGACCCGCTTGATCAGGTCCTTCTCCTCGGCGGACGGCATCAGCCCGATGAAACTCAGGAACTTCTGCACCGCGTTGGGCTCGGGCGTCGCGGTGTCCTCCAGCCAGCCGCCCGGGTCGTGGAAGACCACGACCTCGCCACGCTCCGGCTCCGCGCCGAACCAGGGCGTCAGCTTGTCCACCAGCACCCGGTCACCCCGTTGCAGCGTGTTCTGCATGGAGTCCGAGGGGATGGAGAACGCCTGCACCAGGAAGGTCTTGATCAGCAGCGCGAGGACGAGCGCGATCCCGATGAGGAGCGGCAGCTCCTTCCAGAACGAGCGCGGCTTGCCCTGGGCCGTGCTGCCGCCTCCCTCGGGGGAACCTTCGTCCGCGGAGTCTCCGCCCGGGGGCTCGGCACCCGGTGGCTCGGAGCCCGCGGACTCGGAGTTCACGGCCCCGTAGTCCTGGCCTCCACCGTCACCCGCCGCCGGAACGCCGCCGTTCGAGGGCCGGTCCTCGGGTCCGTCGTGTCCGGATCGTGCGCCGACCGCCAAATCCCCCACATCCACTCCTCACTCCGTGCCACCGCCCGCGCCCGAATCGGCGCAGGCCCACCACTCCCATAACGAGCGGGAGTTCCGCAGGGGTCGGGAGCAGGACCATTCCGTTGAGATCCTGGGGGCCCACACTATTCGACGGGCCGGGCCCCGCAGCCGCCCCGGCACGCCCGCCGGACACGGTCGCGTACGTCGCCGGCTCCTCGAGTCTGCTCCAGTGGGCGAAGGGCCAGGCGATCACCACCGCACGTCCGACGACCTGCTCCTCGGCGACCGTCCCCTGGTGCGGCTCGTCGAGATGGAACCGCGAATCCGCGGAATTGGACCGGTGGTCGCCCATGACGAACAGGCGCCCAGGGGGAACCTTTACCTCGAATTGGACCGTGGATGGGGCGCTGTCCGGATGCAGGTAGGGCTCGTCCAGCGGCACGCCGTTGACGGTGACCCTGCCGTCGGTCCCGCAGCACGTGACCGTGTCGCCGCCCACACCGACCACCCGCTTGATCAGGTCCTGCTCGTCCTGCGAGGGCAGCAGTCCGATGAACGTCAGCAACTCCTTGACCTGCTTCACCCCGACGGGCGACTCGTCGGCCACGGCCTCCTCCCGGGGCAGCCAGCCGCCCGGGTCCTCGAAGACCACGACGTCGCCGCGCTCGGGCACGGCTCCGAACCACGGTGTCAGCTTGTCCACCAGCACCCGGTCGCCGATCTTGATCGTCTGCTCCATCGACCCGGACGGGATCACGAAGGCCTGGACGAGGAACGTCTTGAGCACCAGCGCGATCACCAGCGCCACCAGGACGAGAAGGGGGATCTCCCTGAGCGCGGACCCGCGTCGGCGGCGCTTCACCCTGCGGGCCAGCTTGCGGCGCTCGGCGCGGGTGGGCAGCGAGCGGGGCCCGGCCGGCCCGGTGCCCGTGGACGCCGGTACGTGCGCGTCCGGCTCTCCGCGTCCGCGCCCCCGCCTACCCACGGTCCTCGCCCGCCGGCCGTATGCCGGTGAAGGCGTCGGTCCCCTCCAGCGACCCGATCCTGCCCAGCGGCCAGCCGAACCAGTCGACCCGCCCCACGACCCGGTCCACGGGCACCATCCCGCCGCCGGGCTCCCCGAGGTGGTCACGGGAGTCGCGCGAGCGGGAACGGTGGTCGCCCATCATCCACAGCAGGCCGTCGGGCACCACGACGTCGAAGTCGACCTGGGACGGACGGTCACCCGGGTGCAGGTACTCCTCGTCGACCGGGTCGCCGTTCACCTCGATCCGGCCGCGCTTGTCGCAGCAGACCACGCGATCGCCCCCCACGCCCACCACCCGCTTCACGAAGTCGGTCTCCTCGGGCTCGGCCAGCCCCAGGGACGAGGCCACCCCGCGCAGCGCCGCGGTGACGGGGTCCTGACCGGCGGTCTCCGGTACGAAGGAGCCGGTGCCGTCGAAGACCACCACGTCACCGCGGCGCGGCTCGGCGCCGAAACGGTACGCCAGTTTGTTGACCAGCACCCGGTCCCCCACCCGCAGGGTGGGCTCCATCGAGCCGCTGGGGATGAGGAAGGGCTGCAGCACGAAGGTGCTGAACAGCAGCAGGGCGACCATGCAGAACGCCCCCAGCAGGGCGGCGCGCCGCCAGGGCGCCCGTACGGCCTCGGGGTCCCCGACATGCGTGGAGCGCGACCCCTCCTCCGTCCCGTCCGCCGGGCCGGAGGAGCGATCGCGCTCCGTGTGCTGTGCTTCCGTGTCCATCGGGGCCGAATCCTATCGGTCCGCGCTGTGGACGCCGGAGGGGAATCAGCGGTCGCGCTTCTCCTTGATCTTCGCGGCCTTGCCGCGCAGCTCACGGAGGAAGTACAGCTTGGCGCGACGGACGTCACCGCGGGTGACGAGCTCGATCTTCTCGAAGATCGGGCTGTGCACCGGGAAGGTGCGCTCGACGCCGACGCTGAAGGAGACCTTGCGGACCGTGAAGGTCTCGCTGACGCCCGAGCCCTGGCGGCGGATGACGATGCCCTTGAACTGCTGGATACGGGAGCGGTTGCCCTCGATCACGCGCACGTGGACGTTGACCGTGTCACCCGGGCGGAAGGCCGGGAGGTCGGTGCGGAGCGAGGCGGCGTTGACGCCATCGAGCAGGGAAGCCATGTTGTCTGCTTTCTTCGCCGATGCCACAGGTCATCGACGGGAGAGAGTGAGGTTCGGATGCCGTTCGCGTCGGGCGGGCGTCGTTCCCCCTGTGGCAGGGGCGCACGCCGGACGTACGGCTGACCTATTCTTCCACGGCCTCGGGCCTGCGCCAAAATCGCCCGCCGGGCTCCGGGGACCAGCCGAGGATCGAGAGGATCTCGCGGTCCTTCTTGTCGAAGCCGGACGCCTCGCACCGCTCGATGAGATCGGGCCGGTTGAGCGCGGTCCGGCGGAACGCCTCGTCACGGCGCCAGCGTGCGATCTTCCCGTGGTGGCCGCTGAGCAGCACGTCCGGGATGCCGCGCCCGCGCCACTCGGGCGGCTTGGTGTACACCGGCCCTTCCAGCAGGTCGGCCATCGCCCCGGGGGCGAAGGAGTCGTCCCGGTGGGACTCGGCGTTGCCCAGGACGCCGGGCAGCAACCGGGCCACCGCCTCGGTGACGACCAGGACGGCGGCTTCCCCGCCGGCCAGGACGTAGTCCCCGATGGAGACCTCCACCACGGGCAGCCGGGTCGCGTACTCCTCGGTCACCCGCCGGTCGATGCCCTCGTACCGGGCGGGGGCGAAGATCAGCCAGGGCCGTGCGGAGAGCTCGACGGCCAGTTCCTGGGTGAAGGGCCTGCCGCTGGGGGTCGGCACCACGAGCGCGGGCATGTGCGCCCCGGCCTCGTAGCCGTCGGCCAGCACCTCGTCCAGGGCCTCGCCCCACGGCTCGGTCTTCATGACCATGCCGGGCCCACCGCCGTACGGGGTGTCGTCCACCGTGTTGTGCCGGTCGTACGTCCAGGCGCGCAGGTCGTGGACGTGGACGTCGAGCCGGCCGCGGGAGCGGGCCTTGCCGACGAGCGAGACGTTCAGCGGCTCCAGGTACTCGGGGAAGATCGTGACGACGTCGAGCCGCATCAGGCGTCACCCTTCGGCTGCCCGCCGGCCCGCTCGTCGCTCTCCTCGTCCCGCGCGGACGCGACGACGGCCTCGCTCTCGTCGATCAGGCCGGGCGGCGGGGTGATCACGGCCCGCTGCTCCTCCAGGTCGATCCCGGTGACGATCTCCTCCACGAACGGGATCATCACCTCGCTGCCGTCCGGCCGTTCCACGATGAACAGGTCCTGCGACGGAAGGTGGCTGATCTCGGTGATCCGGCCGATCTCGGTGCCGTCGGCCAGGACCACGTCCAGGTCGATCAGCTGGTGGTCGTAGAACTCGTCCTCGTCCTCGGGGAGTTCCGCGGGGTCCACCTCGGCGATGAGCAGGATGTTGCGGAGCGCCTCGGCGGCCGTACGGTCCGGGACGCCCTCGAAGCGCAGCAGGAGCCTGCCGCTGTGCACCCGGCCCGACTCGATCGTCAGGGGGCCCTTGTCCGCCGGGGCCGTGGCCAGGACGGCCCCGGGCCCGAGCCGGAGTTCGGGCTCGTCGGTGCGCACCTCGACGGTGACCTCGCCCTTGATGCCGTGGGCGCGGCCGATCCGCGCCACTACCAACTGCACGCTGTCTCTCCCGGTGATGGTGTACGTACGGACGACAAAGGCCGGGGACGGCTCGAAAGCCCTCCCCGGCCCCGGCCGGTGTTCAACTCTTCAGCGAACCTGGTCCACATCGACGAGGTCGACACGGATACCACGTCCGCCGATGGCACCCACGACGGTACGCAGGGCGCGCGCGGTGCGGCCGTTGCGGCCGATCACCTTGCCGAGGTCCTCGGGATGGACCCGGACCTCGAGCACACGTCCACGGCGCAGGTCACGCGAGGCGACCTGCACATCGTCGGGGTTGTCGACGATGCCCTTCACGAGGTGCTCAAGAGCCTCCTCGAGCATGCTCAGGCCTCGGTCGACTCGGTGGACGCGGCGTCAGCCTCGTCCGCCTTCTTGTCCGACTTCTTGGCCTTCTGGGTGATGGCCTCACCCTTGGCCTCGTCGCCGTCCGCGCTCAGGGACTCGAAGAGGGCACGCTTGTCAGCCTTGGGCTCCGGCTGCAGCAGCGGCGCGGGGGCCGGAAGGCCCTTGTGGGCCTGCCAGTCACCGGTGAGCTTCAGGATCGCGAGAACCGGCTCCGGCG
>NZ_KL585440.1:41326-42463 GCF_000721935.1 Streptomyces sp. NRRL WC-3549 | reverse complement strand
CCGGCCAGCCAGTACCGCGCACGCTCCGAGTTGACCTCGATGCGCGACGGGTTCTGCACCGGGTGGTACAGGCCGATCTCCTCGATGGCCCGGCCGTCACGGCGGGTACGGGAGTCGGCGACGATGATGCGGTAGTGAGGCGAACGGATCTTGCCCAGACGCTTCAGCTTGATCTTGACTGCCACGGGAGTGGTGTCTCCTGGTCTCTGACGTGGTTGGGCACAACGAAGATGCCACGTGGGGTTGCGGTACTCGGGTGCCCGACGGACGCGTCAGCCGGAGGAGAGAGGGGTCCTGTTCGGCTGTCGAGTACAGCTAGCCATTGTGCCACACCACATCGGGTCACCCGACCGCGACCGCCCCTTCCGGGATGCGGAAGGGTTTGCCGCAGCCGCCGCAGACGATCGGCGCCTGCGCGAGTACCGACGGGACGACGCGGACGTTGCGCCCGCAGTCGCAGACGGCCTTGACGCGCACCCCTCCGCCGGAGGAGCCGTGCCGGGCCGCGGGGCCGCGGAAGGAACGCTTGGTGTCGGCGGCGGTGGCCACGGTGTGCGCCTTGAGGGCGCGCTGCAGCCGCTCCGCCGTCGGGCGGTATCTGCGTTTGGCCTCGGGATTCAGCGTCACCAACGAGAATCCGCTGCTGGGGTGGGGCTCCTCGGCATGGTCGAGGCCCAGCTCCTCGGCGATCGCGAGGAAGCGTCGGTTGTGGTAGCGGCCGGCCCGGGAGGTGTCCCGGACACCCCGCGCGGCGGCGATTCCATGGACTGCCTCGTGGAGCAGTCGTTCGAAGGAGAGTTCCGCGCCGCAGGCGGACGAGGACTCTCCGATCAGGGACTCTGGTGCGGCTAGGTCCGGCAGCTCGGGGTGGTACCGCTGAATGTCGGCCCACGCCTGCGCCAGCTCTGCGGCAAGTACAGGTGGTGTCGTGCTCACGTCGTGACAACGAGCGTGAGTGCTCCGGTGTTCCTATTCCAGGGCATCCCAAATAATTTGCACGTACCAGTCAGTTGCCGCTGATGTGTCCGGAGGATGCCGGGTGCGCTGATCTGCGGAGAAGTCACACAGCTCGCACCAAGGCGGTACGTAGCCTCTCGTACGCCCCGGCCTGTAGACGGGCTGTCTCTTATACACATC
>NZ_KL585440.1:40265-41098 GCF_000721935.1 Streptomyces sp. NRRL WC-3549 | reverse complement strand
CCCGCCGGCGAGGCTACCCGCCTCCCCGGACCGGCGCGGAGGGGGCGCTCCCCCGCTCGACGTGCTGCGCCACGCGTGTCGGGTCAGACTATGGGGAAGAGCGAGCGGCAGGCGTGCCGGCCCCCGCGGCCCGGAGACGGTCCGGAGCCAGGGGGCGCACGACCGGAGCACGCGAGCACGGCCATCCCGCCCCGTCAGGCCTCTGGACGGGGCGCCGGATGCGGAGTTCCCTGACGTACGGGCCGGGCCGGGCCGCCGGCCCCGGACCCGCACAGGGGGACCGTCCACTCGGCACGACCGACCTCCCGGCGGATTGGGGCGCATTCCATGACACCTACGCTCGTCCGGCACCACAGGCACACGGACGCGTCCGCCCCGGCGGACTCCGGTACCCGTGCCCGTGACTGGGCCGAGATCCAGGAACGCATGCTGGCACCGCTCTACGAGGCCGTGTTCGCGCGGCTGGAGGTCGGGGCGGGGACGCGGATGCTCTCCCTCGGCTGCGGCTCCGGGCTCGCGCTGCTGATCGCGACCGCGCGCGGGGCCCGCGTCACCGGCGTCGACGCCGACCGTGAGCGCCTCGCCCTGGCCCGGGAACGCCTCGGGCCGGGCGCCCCCGTGTCCGGGGACCGGGCGGGGCCGGAGCCGGCCGGGGCGAGGCTCGTGGAGGACCTGCTCTCGGCGGCCGGCGACGCGCCGTTCAACCTGCTGACCGCCTTCCACCCGATCGGTTGCACGGCCGGTGACTCCGAGGGGCTCGCACCCGCGCTCGCCGAGGCCGTACCGCTGGCCGGGCGGGGGACCACCGTGGTCCTGACCTGTCTCTTATACAC
>NZ_KL585440.1:38804-40074 GCF_000721935.1 Streptomyces sp. NRRL WC-3549 | reverse complement strand
TGTATAAGAGACAGACCTGGAGGAGGTCGCGGCACGGGCCGGGCTGAAGCCCGACGGTTCGGGCCGGGTCTCCTGCCCCTTCGGTTACGCGGACGCGGACAGCGCCGTGCGCGGGCTGCTCTCGACCGGGCTGTTCGACGCCGCGATCAGGGCGACGGACCGCTCCGAGGTGGAGAAGGAGGTCGCGGAGGCCCTGCGACCGCATCTGCGGGCCGACGGCACGGTCTGGATGCCGAACGTCTTCCGTTACCTGGTGTGCGTGGCGTAGCCGACACCCCGCCGGTCGACACCCCGCCGACCGCGGAGAGGGGGCGCCCCCTCTCCGCGGTCCGGGCCCGGATCAGCCCATGAACTTCTTGAACTCGTCGGGCAGTTCGAAGTTCTTGTCGTCCTGGGCCGGCAGGCCGAACGCCCCGCCCTGCGCCGCCTGCTCGCGCCGGGCAGCGGCCGCCTGCTCCTCGGCCTTGCGCTTCATCGGGTTGCCGCTCTTGCGCTTGCCCTTGGCCTGCTTGACCTGCTTCTTCTGGCGGCCGGGACCGCCCCCCATGCCCGGCATGCCCGGCATCCCGGGCATGCCGCCGCCCTGGGCCATCTTCGACATCATCTTGCGGGCGTCGAAGAACCGCTCCACGAGGCCCTTCACCGCGGAGACCTCGACACCGGCACCCTTGGCGATGCGCGCCCGGCGGGAGCCGTTGATGACCGTCGGCTCGGCGCGTTCCTTCGGGGTCATCGACTTGATGATCGCGGCCATGCGGTCGACGTCACGCTCGTCGATGTTGTTGATCTGGTCCTTGATCTGCCCCATACCGGGGAGCATCCCGAGCAGCTTGGAGATGGAGCCCATCTTCCTGACCTGCTCCATCTGCGCCAGGAAGTCGTCGAGCGTGAAGTCCTTGCCCTTGCTCGACGCCAGCTTGGAGGCCATCTTGGCGGCCTCTTCCTGGCTGAACGTCTTCTCCGCCTGCTCGATCAGGGTGAGCAGGTCACCCATGTCGAGGATGCGGGAGGCCATGCGGTCGGGGTGGAAGGCGTCGAAGTCCTCGAGCTTCTCACCGTTCGACGCGAACATGATCTGCTTGCCCGTGACATGGGCGATCGACAGGGCGGCACCGCCGCGCGCGTCACCGTCGAGCTTGGAGAGCACCACGCCGTCGAAGCCGACGCCGTCGCGGAAGGCCTCGGCGGTGTTGACCGCGTCCTGGCCGATCATGGCGTCGACGACGAAGAGGATCTCGTCGGGGCTGACGGCGTCGCGGATGTCCGCGGC
>NZ_KL585440.1:35215-38601 GCF_000721935.1 Streptomyces sp. NRRL WC-3549 | reverse complement strand
CCGCGGCCTGCCGCATCAGCTCCTGGTCGATACCGAGGCGCCCGGCGGTGTCGACGATGACGATGTCGTGGACCTTGGCCTTGGCGTGCTCGATGGAGTCCTGGGCCACCTTGACGGGGTCGCCCACGCCGTTGCCCGGCTCCGGCGCGTACACCGCGACGCCCGCGCGCTCCGCGACGACGCTCAGCTGGTTGACGGCGTTGGGGCGCTGGAGGTCGCAGGCGACCAGCAGCGGGGAGTGGCCCTGGCCCTTGAGCCAGAGACCGAGCTTGCCCGCGAGGGTGGTCTTGCCCGCACCCTGGAGACCCGCGAGCATGATCACGGTGGGCGGGTTCTTGGCGAACCGGAGCCGGCGCGTCTCGCCGCCGAGGATGCCGACGAGTTCCTCGTTGACGATCTTGACGACCTGCTGGGCCGGGTTCAGCGCCTGGGAGACCTCGGCGCCCCGCGCCCGCTCCTTGACCTTGGCGATGAACGCCCGGACGACGGGCAGGGCGACGTCGGCCTCGAGCAGGGCGATACGGATCTCGCGAGCCGTGGCGTCGATGTCCGCCTCGGACAAGCGGCCCTTGCCCCTGAGGTTCTTGAAAGTCGCGGCAAGGCGGTCGGAGAGAGTATCGAACACGGCGCTCGTCGGTCCTCAGGGTCGGGGGTGAACGGATTCAGTACCCCAGGGTATCCGGCTCCCGGGAAACGACGGTCTCCGCCCGGAGGAAAACCCGGGCGGAGACCACGGTCGGGCACCCTGCGGGTGCGGGGAGCGTCCGTCCGGACGGCGGCCGCCGGGGCCGTCCCCCCGTGCGCGGGTCACTTCCGCAGGGGCCGCCCCGACCGCCTCGGCCAGTGCCGCGGCGCCCTCGGGGCGGTGATGGCCGGCCCGCCCCGACGGTGACGTGCACCGTGTCCACCGCGTCGGCCCCCGGCGCCGAGCGCGGCGGCCCTGACCGCGTCTCCGGCCCCGGTGTGGCCGCGCCGGCGCCCGTAACCGCCGGCCTCCGTGGCCGTGAGCGCCCCCGGACGCCGAAGGCATGCGGGGCCTCCTTGGCCTCGTCCGGCCGATGGGGTTTCACCACTGCGGTGATGAGCTTCGTGCGTCCACCTTCTTGCTCGTCGGGGCGGTCGCGCCGGGGGCCGGGGCGGTGGCTCGGGGGACCGTGCCGCCGCCCGCGCCGCTGAAGTCGTACGCCGTCTCGGCATGTTCGGCCTGGTCGATGCCGGAGACCTCTTCGTCCTCGCTCACCCGCATCCCGATCGTGCGGTCGAGCAGCAGGGCGAGGAGTCCGGAGACGACCAGGGAGTAGGCGAGGACCGCGAAGACGCCGACGGCCTGCTTGCCGAGCTGGTCGAGGCCACCGCCGTAGAAGAGGCCCTTGGCGTCGGACTGCACGCCGCCGGTGGCGAAGAGGCCGACGAGGAGGGAGCCGATGACACCGCCGACGAGGTGGACGCCGACGACGTCCAGGGAGTCGTCGTAGCCGAACCTGTACTTCAGGCCGACGGCCATGGCGCACAGGACACCGGCGACGACACCGACCGCGATGGCACCGAGCGGGCTGACGGAGCCGCCCGCGGGGGTGATGGCGACGAGGCCGGCAACGGCGCCGGAGGCGGCCCCGAGGGTGGTGAAGGAGCCGTGGCGGACCTTCTCGTAGGCGAGCCAGCCGAGGACCGCCGCGCCGGTGGCGACCTGGGTGTTGAGGAACATGACCGCGCCGACGCCGTCGTCGTTGCCCAGCCACGAACCGGCGTTGAAGCCGAACCAGCCGAACCACAGGAGTGCGGCACCGAGCATGACGAGCGGCAGGCTGTGCGGCCGCACCGGGTCCTTCCTCAAGCCGACCCGCCTGCCGATGACGAGGACCACGCCGAGGGCGGCGGCACCGGCGTTGATGTGGACGGCCGTCCCGCCGGCGAAGTCGATGACCCCCAGTTCGAACAGCCAGCCGCCGGCGCCCCAGACCCAGTGCGCGACCGGGAAGTAGACGGCGGTGACCCAGAGGGTGATGAACAGTGCCCAGGAGGTGAACTTGACGCGGTCGGCGAGGGCGCCGCTGATGAGGGCCGGGGTGAGCACCGCGAACATCAGCTGGAAGACCGCGAAGACGTGGACCGGGATGGTGGTGCCGTCCCAGAGCTCGGTGACGCCGATCCCGCTGAGGCCGGCGAAGCCGGGGCTCCAGCCGATGACGGAGCCGTTGTCCGTGCCGAAGGCGAGGCTGAATCCGTAGAGCACCCACAGGACCGTGACGATCCCGAGGCTGACGAAGCTCATCATCAGCATGTTCAGTGTGCTCGTGGCGCGGACCATGCCTCCGTAGAAGAAGGCCAGGCCCGGCGTCATGAGCATCACCAGCGCGGAGCAGATGAGCATGAACCCTGTGTTGGCGGCGGACAGCTGCGGAGCGTCTGCGGCAAGCATCGTGATGCCTGGGGGCATCGGCGCCTCCTCGTCGTCGGTGCGGCCCCGTGCGGGGGTGCGGGCCGTCGTGCCCCACGAGGTTCGCGCGGCGCCGTTTCCACGGGTGCCCAACGGTGTTTCGCCGCGGTGACGAAGGAGCGCGACGTGTTACGCCGAAATGAACCGGCCACGACGGAGCCGGTGCGGTGCCCGGCGGGACGTCGGCGCCGCACACGGCGCGCGGCGCACGGGAGCGCGGTACGACGTGGACCGGCCACGGCAGCCGTCCGTTGACCTGGCGATGGGTCCGTTGACCTGGCGATGGGGGAGCCGAGTCGGGATGTACGGGACGGCTGTCGTGGCCGGTGGTGCCGGGTCCGGCGACGGGGCGCCGGTGGGTGCTCCGTGCGGGAGCGCCGCGGGTCAGACCGCTTCGACGGCCTCCGGGAGCTGTTCGCCGAGCAGTTCGGTGAGCCGGGCGACCGCGGGGACGTCGCCGAAGTCCCTGGCCGCGGTGTCGACGGTCTTGCGCAGCCGGGTGTTGACGCGCTCGGATCTGACGCGCTTGGCGACGTACAGGGCCTGGGTGGCCGGCACGGTGGACTCCTCCGGCTCGCGCTGGAGGAGGTGCACGGTGGCCATGCCGATGAGGTTGAGTGCGTAGGACCGCTGGTGTTCGTCGTCCTCGCCGAACAGCTCGACCGCCCGGGCCATGATGGGCTCGGCGAGCGAGGCGTACGTGGGGCTGCGGCCCGCGACGTAGGCGAGGTCGCGGTAGGAGTGGGCGTTCTCGCCGTGCAGCTCGGCGTCGGAGAAGAAGCGGATCCAGTCCGGCTCGGGCTCGTCGTCGAAGGCGGCGTCGGCGAAGGTGTCCTCGGCCATCCGGACCGCGCGCCGGCACTTGCTGGGCTGGCCCATGTTGGCGTAGGCCCGGGCCTCCACCGCGTAGAGCATGGCCTGGGTGCGTGCGGTCGCGCAGTCGCGGCTG
>NZ_KL585440.1:29551-35023 GCF_000721935.1 Streptomyces sp. NRRL WC-3549 | reverse complement strand
CGCGGCTGCCGTACTGGGCGAGGTGGATGAGTTCGAGGGCGTCGTCGGGCCGGCCGAGGTGGATCATCTGGCGGCTCATGCTGGACAGGATGTAGGAGCCGAGCGGCTTGTCCCCGGCCTCCTTGGCCGCGTGCAGGGCGAGCACGAAGTACTTCTGGGCGGTGGGCTGAAGCCCCACGTCGTAGCTCATCCACCCGGCGAGCTCGGCCAGTTCGGCGGCGCAGCGGAAGAGGCGCTTGGCGGTCGCCTCGGGATGGGGTTCCTGTAAGAGGTCGGTGACCTCGTGGAGCTGGCCCACGACGGCCTTGCGGCGCAGTCCGCCGCCGCACTGGGCGTCCCACTGCCGGAACATCGCGGTGGTGGACTCCAGCAGGTCCAGCTCGGGCCGGGAGAGTTTGGAGGGGCGGGAGGAGTCGTTCTTCTGCTCCGCCTCCGGCCGGCCGGTGGGGGTGACGGGCACCAGCCAGCGCTGCATGGGTTCGATGAGGGCGGGGCCGGCGGCCAGGGCCAGCGAGCTGCCGAGGAAGCCGCGCCGTGCCAGCATCAGGTCGCTGCGGGAGAACTCGCTGAGCAGCGCCACGGTCTGCGGGCCCGCCCAGGGCAGGTCGACCCCTGCCACCGAAGGTGACTGGTGGGGGGAGCGCAGTCCGAGGTCCTCGACGGGGACGACGGTGCCGAAGCGTTCGGAGAAGAGCTCGGAGAGGATGCGCGGAATGGGTTCGCGCGGCTGCTCGCCGTCGAGCCAGCGCCGCACCCGGGAGGTGTCGGTGCTGACGTGGTGGGCGCCCATCTGGCGGGCCCGGCGGTTCACCTGGCGGGCGAGCTCGCCCTTGGACCACCCGCTGCGCACGAACCACGAGCCGAGCTGCCCGTTCGGGCGCTTTCCGGCATTCGCCACGCCTGCGCCGCTGCCACTCACTGGAACGCCCCCATCCCGCTGGAATCCTTCGCGCGAACCTCTACCAGAATGCCGTGGCCCGGCGCCGTCCGTACGGCGGTCGCCCATCATCGCGACGGGGAATCCGGTTGCCCGTGGCATACCCACGGACGCACATGCAATTGCAGGCTCGGGTACCGACAGTAACGCCTCGCTCACCGCCGAGGCGAGGGGGTAACGGAAACGCCACCATTCGCCACCCCTTCGGATGAACGCACCGGGCACCAGGCGCGATTCACTTGACAGAGCGCGATCAGCAGCAAGCGGAGTGAAGCATTCAGGGGCGCGCGCAGGCGTGACGCGCACCCCCCTGCGCCTCCTCCGCGCACCACACAACCGCCGGCGGCGACGGGGAGACGTTTCGGCGCTCCGGGCCGTCACTCGTAACCACCGGTGAGTCCGACCCGTTGGAGGGGGCATGGGCTTCACGATCGGCGGCATCCGCGAGATGCGCTCCGGATCGCGGCGCCGCGGCCGTGCGGCCGGGGCGACCGCGGTGGCCGAGTACACAGGATTCCGGGGCTGGGCCGTCGTCCCGGGCACCCGGGCCGCGGCAGGGGTCTGCTCCTGCGGGGACGGCGCCTGCGCCGCCCCGGGCGCCCACCCGCTGGACTTCTCCCTGGAGGTCCCCGCGGGCGCCACCCTCCGCGCGGCCACGGACGCCTGGGCCGAGGTGCCGGGCGCCTCGTTACTGCTCCCGGTGGGCCGTGCGTTCGACGTGCTCGACGTCCCGGAGGCGCCCGGCCGGCGCGCGCTGGTCAGGATGGAGCGGATGGGCCTGCCGCTCGGGCCGGTGACGCTGACACCGGCCGGCCGTACGCAGTTCTTCGTCGCGCCCGGCGCCGCGGCCCAGCTGCCCGGGCTGCTCTACCGGATGGGCTGGGACGACGCGGACCTGGACCTGCGCGCCCTGGGCCCGGGGACCTTCGTCACGGCCCCGCCCTCGGACCTCGGCGGCCTCGGCCCGGTCCGCTGGCTGCGCCCGCCACCGCCGGACGCCTCGGTCGCTCCCCCGCACGCGCGGCTGCTGCTGGGCACCCTGGCGTACATATGCCACCGCCTGTGACGGCCGAAGGGCGGTGAGCCCCCTGCGGGGTCCACCGCCCTTCCGGCGATCCCGGGCCGGTGCGGTCAGTCGCCGATCAACGCGTCGACGAAGGCTCCCGGCTCGAACGGGGCGAGGTCGTCCGGCCCCTCGCCGAGGCCGATGAGCTTGACCGGGACGCCCAGCTCGCGCTGGACGGCGATGACGATGCCGCCCTTGGCCGTGCCGTCCAGCTTGGTCAGGACGATGCCGGTGATGTCGACGACCTCGGCGAAGACACGGGCCTGCACCAGGCCGTTCTGACCGGTCGTGGCGTCGAGGACCAGAAGGACCTCGTCGAGCGGCCCGTGCTTCTCGACGACCCGCTTCACCTTGCCGAGCTCGTCCATGAGGCCGGTCTTGGTGTGGAGCCGGCCCGCGGTGTCGATGAGCACCACGTCGGCGCCCTCGGCGATGCCCTCCTTGACGGCGTCGAAGGCGATCGAGGCGGGGTCGCCGCCCTCAGGGCCGCGGACGGTACGTGCCCCGACGCGCTCGCCCCAGGTCTGGAGCTGGTCGGCGGCGGCGGCGCGGAAGGTGTCCGCGGCGCCGAGCACGACGCTGCGGCCGTCGGCGACCAGCACCCGGGCGAGCTTCCCCGTCGTGGTGGTCTTGCCGGTGCCGTTGACCCCGACGACCATGACGACGCCCGGAGTCTCGGCACCGCCCTCGGTCTTCACCTCGCGGTCGAAGTCGGGACCGAGCAGGGTGACGAGCTCCTCGCGCAGCAGCGCGCGCAGCTCCTCGGGCGTACGGGTGCCGAGGACCCGGACCCGCTCGCGCAGCCGCTCCACCAGTTCCTGGGTGGGGGCCACGCCGACGTCGGCCGTCAGGAGCGTGTCCTCGATCTCCTCCCAGGTGTCCTCGTCGAGGTTGTCGCGGGACAGGAGGGCGAGCAGCCCCTTCCCGAGGGAGTTCTGCGAGCGGGCGAGCCGGGCGCGCAGGCGCACCAGCCGGCCGGCGGTGGGCTCGGGGACCTCCAGCGCGGGGGCCTCCGGTTCGAGGACGACCGGCTCCTCCTCGACGGGGGTACCGGCGCCGGGGAGACCGACCTCCTCGACGGTGCGCCGCGCTTCGTCGCGCGGCGTCTCGGCTTCCTCGCCGACACGGGGCTCGGCGGGAGGAGTGAGGGTCGGCGTGCTCGACGGCGCCGAGGGCGGCAGCTGCTTCTTCTTGCGGCTGCTGACCACGAGCCCGCTGATCAGGCCGACCGCGACCAGGGCGATGACTACAGCAAGGATGACGATTTCCATAACCCGTCCAGTATCGGCCACAGCCGTGGCCCGGGCGGTGTTCCGGGACGGCACCCGGACCGACCACGCAGAGGTTATGCACCTTTTGGGGGTAAAAGGTGCCATCGCGGTACGCTGCTGCGCGTGGAGAACCGCGGCCTGGACCCCGTCCCCGACGACGAGCGCACCGGCCGGGTCCGCGCCCTCTTCCCCACCTGGGTGACGGCCAACATGACGGTCCTGCTGCTGACGGTGGGCGCCGGGCTCACCGTCTTCAACGGCCTCAACTTCTGGCAGGTGCTGACCGTCGCGGTGACGGCCCCTCTGCTCGCGTTCGGGCTGGTCGGCCTGGTCTCCGTCGCCGGGAAGCGCGGAGGTGCCCCGGGCATGGCCCTGTCGCGCGCGGTCTTCGGGCAGCGCGGCAATCTGCTGCCCGGCGCCCTGCTGTGGGTGGCCCGCTGGGGGTGGGAGACCGTCAACGCCGTCACCGGCGCCTACGCCCTGCTGGCCGTGTTCGGCCTCGTCCTGGACGTCCGGCGTACGGACGCGCTCGCCCTGACGACCCTGGGCGCCTTCGTCGCCGCCGGGTTCCTGGTCTCGGGGCTCGGCTTCCGCGCGGTACGGATCTGCTGCGGGGCGTCGGCGTACCTCTTCGGCGGCGCCAGCCTCCTCGTCCTGGCCCATCTGGTCGCCGGCACACCGTGGCGGGCCGTCCTGGACCGGCCGGCGGGTCCGGCGGCGATGACGGTCGCCGGCATCGGGACGCTGGCCGCCGGCGGGATCAGCTGGGTCCCGTCCGCCCCGGACTTCGCCCGTTACCTGCCGCGTTCGGCGTCCGCCCGGGCGATGGTCGGCGCCACCGTGGCGGGCGCCGTGGTCACCGTGGCCCCGATGGTGACGATGGGCGCGGTGATGGCGGTGGGCGCGCCGGACCTGGCCGTCACGAGGGACCCGGTGGCCTTCATCGGGGAGCTGCTGCCGGTGTGGATCTCGGTGCCGTACCTGCTGATCGCGGTGGCCGGCATGGTGATGATCAACGCGATGTCGATGTACTCGGCGGGCTTCACCGCCCAGACGCTCGGCCTCGCCGTCCCGCGCACTTGGGCGGTGGGCGTGAACGCCCTGATCAGCGTCGTGCTCGGCGGGTGGCTGATGGTGGTGGCGGCGGGCTTCCTCGACGCCTTCCTCGCGTTCCTGGCCCTGCTCGGCGTGACCTTCTCCGCCTGGATCGGGGTGTTCGGCGTGGACCTGCTCTGCGGACGCGTGTACGACGCGGAGGCGTTGATGGACACCACCCCGGGCAGCGCCTACTGGTACACCGCCGGGTTCCGCCTGCCCGCCGTGACCGCCTGGGCCACCGCCCTGGTGGTGGGGCTGCTGTTCATCCGCGCGCGATGGCTGACCGGCCCGTTCGCGGCCACCTGGATCGGGCGCAACGGCCTGGGCTGGGCGGCCACGGTGCTCGTCGCGGCGGGGATGTACGCGCTGCTGCGGCGCCCGGCCCGCCGGGCGTGACGGGTCGGCGCACGACCGGGCGCTGCCCCGGCCCGACGGGTGCCGGGCCGGGGCAGCGCTCCTCGACGAGGAGAGGGACAGCGGGGATCAGCCCATCTCCTCCAGCGCCTTGCCCTTGGTCTCCTTCACGAACTTGAGCACGAAGGGGATCGAGAGCGCGGCGAAGCAGGCGTAGATGATGTAGGTACCCGAGAGGTTCCAGTCGGCGAGGCTCGGGAAGCTCGCGGTGATGGCCCAGTTGGCGATCCACTGCGCGGACGCGGCGACACCGAGCGCGGCGGCCCGGAGGCGGTTGGGGAACATCTCGCCGAGGAAGACCCAGACGACGACACCCCACGACAGGGCGAAGAAGAGCACGAACACGTGGGCGGCGATCAGGGCCACCGTGCCCTGGGTGGTCGGCAGCTTGCCGTCGACCAGGTCGGCGGAGAAGGCCCACGCCTCGAACGCCAGCGCGACGGCCATACCGGTCGACCCGATGAGCGCGAGGGGCCGGCGGCCGATCCGGTCCACCATGATCATCGCGATCACGGTACCGATGATGTTGATGATCGACGTGGTGAACGAGTAGAAGAAGGAGTCCGTCGGGTCGATGCCCACGGACTGCCACAGCGTCGCCGAGTAGTAGAAGGCCACGTTGATGCCGACGAGCTGCTGGAAGACCGACAGGCCGATACCGACCCAGACGATCGGCAGGGAAGCCA
>NZ_KL585440.1:25218-29382 GCF_000721935.1 Streptomyces sp. NRRL WC-3549 | reverse complement strand
CCGCCCCAGACGATCGGCAGGAAGCCGAAGCGGCTGCCCAGCAGGTCGCTGAACTTCGACTTGTGCTCACGGCGCATGGCCGTCTCGATCTCGTTCACCCGGGCGTCGAGGTCGACGTTCCCGCCCTCGACCTCTTCGAGGATCTTGCGCGCCCGGTCCCGCTTGCCGACCGAGATCAGGAAACGCGGCGACTCGGGGATGGCGAAGGAGAGCAGCCCGTAGAGGATCGCGGGGACGACCATCACGCCGAGCATCCACTGCCAGGCCTCGAAGCCGGCGATCTTGCCGCGCTGGTCGCCGTCCGCGATCTGCAGGATGCCGTAGTTGACCAGCTGCGAGATGGCGATACCGACGACGATGGCCGCCTGCTGGAAGGAGCCGAGCCGGCCCCGGTAGGCGGGCGGCGACACCTCGGCGATGTAGGCCGGACCGATGACCGAGGCCATACCGATCGCGAAGCCGCCGATGATCCGCCACATGGCGAGGTCCCAGAGGGCGAACGGCAGAGCGGATCCGACGGCGCTGATGGTGAAGAGCACCGAGGCGATCTGCATGCAGCGGATGCGGCCGATCCGGTCGGCGATGCGCCCCGCCGTGGCCGCGCCGATCGCACAGCCGATCAGGGCGACGGCGATGACCTGGGCCAGCGTCCCGGACCCGATCTCGTAGCGGTCCCTGATGGCCTCGACGGCACCGTTGATCACGGAGCTGTCGTAGCCGAAGAGGAAGCCGCCCATCGCCGCGGCCGCCGTGATGAAGATGACATGCCCGAGATGGTCCGGGTGGGCCGCTCGGGCCCCGGACTCCGGTCCGTGCGCTGCGCTGGTCACATGAACTCCTGTTGCCTGGCCGCACCGTCAGGCGTGGGGGGTGAACCCTCCCAGTGGCGCACAACTCTTACCCGACCACCACTTGAAGGTAAAAACAACATTGCAGAGGTTATGCGTTCAAGTTCCGAAGTCAAGAGCCGGGGTTGTCCCGGGTCGGGACAGACGAGTACCCGGGAGTGCCCAGAATTCGCGTTGAAACCTTGGAGATTGCGTGAAGGATGCGTGAGGGGCCTCAAACGGCCGAACCCAGGGGGCGGCGCAGCCGTTGGCTGATCACCTTGGACACCCCGTCGCCCTGCATCGATACGCCGTAGAGCGCGTCGGCGACCTCCATCGTCCGCTTCTGGTGCGTGATCACGATCAGCTGGGAGCTCTCCTGGAGCTCCTCCATGATCCGGATCAGCCGCTGCAGATTGGTGTCGTCGAGCGCCGCCTCGACCTCGTCCATCACGTAGAACGGGCTGGGCCTGGCCTTGAAGATGGAGACCAGCAGGGCAACGGCCGTAAGGGATCTCTCGCCGCCCGAGAGCAGCGAGAGCCGCTTGACCTTCTTGCCCGGGGGACGGGCCTCGACATCCAGTCCGGTGGTCAGCATGTGGTCGGGGTCGGTCAGGACGAGACGGCCCTCCCCGCCCGGGAAGAGCCGGGCGAAGACGCCCTCGAACTCACGCGCGGTGTCCCGGAACGCCTCCGTGAACACCTGCTCGACCCGCTCGTCGACCTCCTTGACCACCTGCATCAGATCGGCCCGCGTCTTCTTCAGGTCTTCGAGCTGTTCGGAGAGGAACTGGTGCCGTTCCTCCAGCGCCGAGAACTCCTCCAGGGCGAGCGGATTCACCTTCCCGAGTTGCTGGTACGCCCGTTCGGCCGCCCTCAGCCGCTTCTCCTGCTCGTCCCGGACGAACGGCTTCGGCCGGTTGCGCGGATGCTCCGGGTCCGAAGGCGCTTCCTCCCCCTCGGCGGCGGGCGACGGCGGCACCGGCTGGTCGGGGCCGTACTCGGAGACCAGTCCCGCCGGCTCCACCCCGAACTCCTCCAGCGCCCTCGCCTCCAGCTGCTCCACACGCAGCCGCTTCTCGGCCCCGAGCACCTCACCGCGGTGCACCGAGTCGGTGAGCCGGTCGAGCTCGCTCTTCAGGTCCCGGCCCCGGCCGCGCTCGGCCGCCAGCTCCGCCTCACGCCCGGCCTTCGCCGCCTCGGCCGACGCCCGCTCCTGACCGGCCCGCACGACGGACACCTCGACGTGGGCGAGCAGTTGCCGGGCGCCGGACGCCACGGCGGCGGCCACCTCGGCCTCGTGGCGCAGCCGGGCCCGGCGACGCTCGGCCCGGGCGCGGGCCTCGCGCTCGGTCCGGGCCGCCCGGTCGAGGGCGTCGGCGCGTCCGGCCAGCGCCTTGACCCGCTCCTCGTGGGTACGGACCTGGAGACGGGCCTCCATCTCCGTCTGGCGCGCGTTGGCCCCGTCGGCGGCGAGCCGGTCGCGCACGGAGGTGTCCGGTTCCTCCTCGACCGGTGCCTCCTGGGCGGCCAGCAGCCGTGCCGCGAGCCCCTCGGCCTCCTCGGTGGCGTGTTCCAGGGCCTCCTGGGCGCGGGCGGCGGAGGCCGTCATCCGCTCGGCCTCACCGGTCGCGCCCCTGGCCTGCCCGGCCAGCCGTCCGAGCTGCTGGGCGACCTGGGACTTCTCCCGTTCGGCGCTCCTGCGCCGCTCCCCCAGCTCCCCGGCACGGGCGGCGCTCTCGGCACGCCGTCCGGCGGCGCGCCGCTGCTCATCGGCGAGCTCCTCGCACCGTACGTCCAGCCCGGCCAGTTCCGCGGCGGCCTCGTCCACGGAGGCCTGCACCTCCAGGAGGCTGGGCGCCCCGGCGGACCCGCCGTACGCGAAATGGGCCCCGAGGACATCGCCTTCGGCGGTCACGGCGGTCAGACCGGGGTGAGCGGCGACCAGCTCCTCCGCGTCCTCCAGGGTCTTGACGACGACCATGTCGCGCACCAGCCGGCGTACGGCGGCCACCAGTCCGGCGGGCCCCTGCACCAGGGCGGCGACGGCGGGCGCGGCCGGTTCCCCGTCGGCGGGCGGCGGTGCCGTCATGGCGGGCGTCTGCGCTCCGGCGGGCTCCGGGGCGGTCTCCCGGGCGCCGGACGTCTGCCCCGGTACCTGGCCCGAGGCGACCGGCGCACCGGGCCGCTCCTGTGTCGGGGCGCCCGGTGCTCCCTGCCCGGCCTGTGCCGCCTGCGCCGGCACCTGTCCGCCGCCCGGCAGCAGCGCCGCACGCCCCGCGTCCTGCTCGCGCAGCAGCCGGATCGCCTCCGCCGCCGTGGCCGTGTCGCTCACCGCGACCGCGTCGGCCGCCGCCCCCATCGCCGCGGCCACCGCGACCGCGTACCCCGGGGCCACGGTGATCAGTTCCGCCGCCGGGCCGAGCAGTCCCGACAGCCGGTCGCGCGCGCCGAGCAGGGTCCCGGTGCCGTCCTTGCGCCGCAGGCCCAGGGAGAGCGCCTCGTGCCGGGCCGCCAGGGCCGCACGCCTGCGCTCGGCCTCGGTCAGCGCCTCCCGGGCGTCACCGAGCGCCGACTCGGCCTCGGCGAGCCGCCGTTCGGCGGCCTCGTGGCGCTCCGCCAGTGCCAGGTCCTCGGCGTCCAGCCCCTCGACCTCGGCCTTGAGCGTCTCGTACTCCTCCTGGGCCGCGACCGCCCGTTGCCGTGCCTCGTCCCGTGAGGCGGCCAGCCGGTCGATCTCCGACTGTGCGGAACCGGCGCGGCTGCGGGCCGCGTTGACCTGGCCGGTCAGCCTGGCCAGGCCCTCGCGCCGGTCGGCGATGGCGCGTGCGGCGTCCCGGAGCCGGCGCTCCTCGGCGGCCAGTTCGCGTTCGAGCTCCGAACGGTGCGCGGTGGTGTCGTCCAGGGCGTGTTCGGCGGCCTCAAGAGCCGCTTCCAGCTCGGCCTCCTGCTCACGGATCCGGGCCGCCTCGCGCTCCATGTCCTCCGGGTCGCGTCCGCGCCTCTCCTCCTCGGGCGCCGCGGTCGCGCTCTTCACCCGGGCGTCGGCGAGCGAGATCGTGCCCCGTACGCGTTCGGCGAGCTGGGAGAGGTCGTACCAGGTCTGCTGGGCCCGCTGGAGCCGTGGCGCCAGCCGCCGCACCTCGTCCTCCAGGCCCGCCTCCCGGGCGAGCGCCGCCTTGAGGTCCGCCTCCGCCGCCTCCCTGCGCCGCTTCAGGGCCGCCTCGTCGGCGATCTCGCCGCGCAGCGCCTCCCGCATCCGCACCAGGTCGTCGGCGAGCAGCCGCAGCCGGGCGTCGCGCAGGTCGGCCTGGATCTGTCTCTTATACACATCTCT
>NZ_KL585440.1:19031-25031 GCF_000721935.1 Streptomyces sp. NRRL WC-3549 | reverse complement strand
CCCCGCCGCCTGCCGTCCCAGGGGCTTGAGCTGGCGTCTCAGTTCGTCGGTCAGGTCCTGCACGCGGGCGAGGTTGGCGCCCATCGCCTCCAGCTTCCGCAGCGCCTTCTCCTTGCGCTTGCGGTGTTTGAGCACCCCGGCCGCCTCCTCGATGAAGGCGCGGCGGCCCGTCGGATCGGCGTGCAGGACGGAGTCGAGCCGGCCCTGCCCGACGATGACGTGCATTTCCCGGCCGATGCCGGAGTCGGAGAGGAGTTCCTGGATGTCCAGGAGCCGGCAGGTGTCTCCATTGATCTGGTACTCACTGCCGCCGTTGCGGAACATGATCCGTGTGATCGTCACTTCGGCGTACTCGATGGGCAGCGCGCCGTCGGAATTGTCGATGGTCAGCGACACTTCCGCGCGGCCGAGCGGTGGTCTGCCCGTCGTACCGGCGAAGATCACGTCTTCCATCTTGCCGCCGCGCAGTGATTTGGCGCCCTGCTCGCCCATGACCCAGGAAAGCGCGTCCACCACATTGGATTTGCCGGAGCCGTTCGGTCCGACGACGCACGTGATCCCCGGTTCGAAGCGCAGGGTCGTGGCGGAGGCGAACGATTTGAAACCACGCAGGGTCAGGGCCTTGAGGTGCACGCCGCCGGACTCTACCTTTCCCTCTCGGTTTCACCGGTGAAGGCGCAGGGCACATCAGACGGTAAGCAAAGAGCGAGTGCCCGCCGCGCGGGCAGGGGAAAGAAAGAAAGGGACGCCGAGGCGTCCCTTGTCATTGTTACGCAAGCCTGCGTGACGGATCGGGGGCGGGCCTGTCCACGGAGTGCTGCGGGTGTTCAGGGCGGCGATCCGTGACGTGGACGTGTGCGGCGTGAGGTGCGTGGCTGACATGGTGTCCCGGCGGGCGGGCCTGCCGGGACAGGGCAGAGCTGGTTCAGGTCAGCGCGGGCTCCGCCTGGGGAACGTCGATGTCGATGCTGTCGAGCAGCGACTCCTGGTGCTGAGCGGCGGCGTTCAGCGCGTCGTTCTCACTCTGGATCCTTACGAGCTCGGATTCCAGGTCCTGGACGCGCTGCTGGAGCCGTCGCATCTCGGCGAGGAGTCGCGGATCGGAGCCGCCGACGTAACCGAGAAGCGCCTTTGCCATGATGGATGGTCCTCCACAATGAGTGACCGACCGATGCGGTGTGGGTCGTGAGGGATTCGCACCCGCGGTGCTCGGCTTCGCCCTGTCATCACTGCGGTTCTGCTGTCGAAAGAGCTCTGCCGAACAGGTAAGGTGCGCGGGGTTTTCAGCGTCTCACCAAAAAGTTTGACGGTCAACACGATCACACCCCGTCAGTGGCAGGAGTCCCGGGGGCACGCCGCCCGGCGATCACCGGACGGGGCTCTCCTACGGGGACCCGAGGGGCGTGGAGATCTTCGTCAATGCCGCAGCCTGGCACGACTTCCGGTTCTTGGCAACCATGGGTCGCTCCTCGGTCCTTTCGCAGGTCATTTCGTGTGTCGGACTCCCAGGGGCGCCCCGCTCACCTTTCCGATCACGCCCGGCGCGCACGCGCTCCGGGCCTCTCCCCGGGACCGTGATCAGCGGATCGCGAATCCGTCGTAACCGCCGCGTGGCGTGTCCCAGATCTCAGTGACTCCTTCCACGCGTCCGGGCGTGTCGTCGGAGGCGAGCCATTCGAGCAGACGGTGGCAATTCTCACGCGGCCCTTCGGCCACGACCTGCACCCGGCCGTCGTCGAGATTGAGGGCGAAGCCGGTGAGACCGCCGATCTCCAAAGCGTTTTCCCTGGTGAACCAACGGAATCCCACTTGCTGTACTCGGCCGCGTACCCAGACGACAAGGCGTGCATCTTCACTCATGCCCGAACGCTAACCGGGCGATCACTCCGGGGGCGCCTCGCCCCTATGACCCATGGCGTACAGTCCGGACGCACACGTCTCACTCGAACGGGTGAGTAAGGCAGTGAACACGGTGACGTCGCAGTGACGCCCGGAACACGAGGAAGGCACAGCGCATGGGACGCCATCGACGCGCGGGCGCCGTTCCCGCCGCTGAGCAGAACGCGGCCGGTGCGGCGGGTGGGCACCAGGGGGCCCGTGGGAACCGTGGGAAGAAGCGGTCCGGCATGCCCCTGCGCGCCGGCCTTCTCGGTGTCTCCGCGGCGGTCGCGGTCGGCGCGGTCGGCGTCGCGTCGGGTCTGCTGCCCGGAGGCGACACCTACAGCGTCAGCGGCGACACCACACCCGACCCGTACCGCACGGGTGGGGCTCCCGATCTGCTGACGCAGGGCGGGTCCTCCGAAACCCCCGCGGACGGCACCGGCGCGTCGGCGTCCACCGGGGCAAGCCGGGCCGGCGACCGGTCGCCGGCGTCCGCGAAGCCGTCCGCCGGCACCGACGGCAAGCCCTCGGCCACCGCTTCCGAGCAGAGCGCGAAGCCGTCCAAGGGCCCGACGACAAAGGCACCCTCGAAGACGCCCGAGCGGAAGACGGCGGCCCCCGCGGCGCCGAGGACCACCGAGCCGACGCGTACGAACCCCGCCACGAAGGCCCCCGCCGCGCCGAGGACGGCATCCGCCTCACCGAGCCGCACGGCCACCTCCCCGTCGGCCCCGGCCGACACCACCGCCCAGGCCGCCGTGCTCTCCCTCGTCAACCAGGAACGCGCCAAGGCCGGCTGCAGTCCGGTCACCGCGAGCGCGTCCCTGACCGCGCTCGCCCAGGGCTTCAGCGAGGACATGGCTGCCCGCGGCTTCTTCGGTCACACCGACCCCGACGGCGCGACCCCGTGGGACCGTGCCGACGCGGCCGGCGTGACGGGGCTCGGCGGCGAGAACATAGCCCGCGGCCAGGCCGACGCCCAGGCCGTGATGGACGCCTGGATGGCCAGCGACGGCCACCGCGCGAACATCCTCAACTGCGACTACACGACCCTCGGTGTGGGCGTGCACTTCGGTTCCGGCGGCCCGTGGTGGACGCAGGACTTCGGCTTCTGAGCAGTCCCCCCGCCGGTCGGACCCCAGCCCGTCAGGCCGGACGCGGCGGGCGCTGGCAGCGTGGGCAGTAGTAGCTGGACCGGTTCATCCACGGACGGCGGCGCATCGGCGTCCCGCAGCGGTGGCACGGCTGGTCCTCGCGCCCGTACGCGTCCAGCGACCGGTCGAAGTACCCGGACTCGCCGTTCACGTTGACGTACAGGCTGTCGAAGCTGGTGCCGCCCTGGTCGAGGGCCTCGCTCATCACGTCCCGGACATGGCCCAGCAGTTCCGCCGTCCTCGGCCGGGTGAAGGCCGCGGTCGGGCGCTCGTAGTGCAGTCTGCTGCGCCACAGCGCCTCGTCGGCGTAGATGTTGCCGACGCCGCTGATCAGGGACTGGTCGAGCAGGGCACGCTTGACCGTCGTACGGCGCAGCCGCAGCGCCGTGTGGAACGCGGCGTCGTCGAAGGCGGGGTCCAGCGGGTCCCGGGCGATGTGCGCGATGACGTCGGGCAGCCCCTCGGGGGTGTTGTCGTGCAGCGAGAGGCCGCCGAAGGTCCGCTGGTCGACGAAGCGCAGCTCGGTGCCGAGGTCGTCGGCGAACCGCACCCGGACACGCAGGTGCTTCTCGTCCGGCGCGTCCGAGGGCTGGACGAGCAGTTGGCCGCTCATGCCGAGGTGACCGAGCAGCGAGGCGGAGATCTCGTCCAGCGGGATCCACAGGTACTTGCCGCGCCGCATCGCCGTACCCAGGCGCAGGCCCGTCAGCCGGGCCGCGAAATCGGGGCCGCCCGCGAGGTGCCGGCGTACGGCGCGCGGGTGCAGGACGTCCACGGTGTCGACGGTGCGTCCGGAGACCCAGCGCTCCAGCCCTCTCCGTACGACTTCGACCTCGGGCAGTTCGGGCACGGCGCGCTCCTAGGAGAACGGACGGGACAGCGAGAGCCCCCCGGCGCACCAGGGCACCGGGGGGCTCTCGACAGGGGTCAGGCGGGAGCGGCGTCCGTGGGGTGCGGGTCGGCCGCAGGGGTGTCGGCGGCCCCTGCACCGGCGGCGGACTTCTCCGCCGCCACCCGCGCCTCGGCGGCGGCGCTGATCTCACGCCAGGCGGACTCGGCCGCCTGCTGCTCCGCTTCCTTCTTGCTACGGCCGGTGCCGGTGCCGTACGAGACACCACCGACGCGAGCGGCAGCAGTGAAGGTCTTCTCGTGGTCCGGGCCGGTCTCCGTGACGAGGTACTCGGGTACACCGAGGCTCTCGCTCGCGGTGAGTTCCTGGAGACTGGTCTTCCAGTCCAGGCCGGCTCCGAGGTTCGAGGACCTGTCGATCAGCGGATCGAAGAGCCGGTGCACCAGCTCCGAGGCCGCGTCCAGGCCCTGGTCGAGATAGACGGCGCCGATCACCGCTTCGAGGGTGTCGGCGAGGATGGAAGCCTTGTCCCGGCCCCCCGTGCCCTCTTCACCGCGGCCGAGCCGGATGAAGGAGCCGAGGTCGAGCCCGCGGCCCACCTCCGCAAGCGCACGCGAGTTGACCACCGCGGCCCGCAACTTGGCCAGCTGGCCTTCGGGCAGATCGGGGTGGGTGCGGTACAGCGTGTCCGTGACCACCAGGCCGAGCACCGAGTCCCCGAGGAACTCCAGCCGCTCGTTGGTGGGCAGACCGCCGTTCTCGTACGCGTACGAACGGTGGGTCAGCGCACGCACCAGAAGGGCGGACTCGAGGTGATACCCGAGCCGCCCTTCCAGAAGCGTGTGGGACGAGGCTGTGTTGATGTTGTCTGCCTGCTTCTTGGCGCTGGACAACTCAGACATCGGGCCTCTCACCAGCCGCTCAGACCTCGAGGACCTGGCGCTTGTTGTAGGTGCCGCAGCTCGGGCACGCGATGTGCTGCAGCTTCGGCTCCTGGCAACGCTCGCACGAAACCAGGGTGGGGACCGCAGCCTTCCACTGCGACCGGCGGTGGCGCGTGTTGCTGCGCGACATCTTCCGCTTCGGAACAGCCACGGCTACTTCTCCTGCTTCTCGTCGACGCCCGGTTCGGCGCCGCCCATGTTGTCCTTCTCGCCGTCCTGAACGGTTTCGGCGAGTCCTTGCAGTGCCGCCCAACGGATGTCGACGGCATCGTGGTGGTGGCCGGGATTCTCGTCCAGCCTGATCCCGCATTCGGAACACAGACCGGCGCAGGTCTCCTTGCACACCGGCTGCAACGGTAGTGCGAGCACCACCGCGTCACGCAGCACAGGCTCGAGGTCGAACAAGCCGTCCTCGAGGAAGTACCTGTCCTCGTCGTCCTCGGCGTCGTCGACCGGGTCCGCGCTGCCGCGGTTCCGGTCATCGGCGTCAGGGTACGAGAACATCTCCTGGAAGTCCGCTTCGACCTCCAGGGTCAGCGGCTCCAGACACCTTACGCACTCCCCCTCGGCCGTCGCACGGGCGGTGCCCGTGACGAGCACCCCCTCCATGACCGATTCGAGGCGGAGGTCCAGCACCAGGGGCGCCTTCTCCGGTACACCGATGACCCCGTCGATACCGAGGTCCTTCGGTGCCTCCACCGTGCGGGACAGCCGCTTCATGGCACCGGGACGCCGGCCCAGCTCGCGCGTGTCGAACACGAGGGGGTTGCGGTGGTCGAGGTGACCGTTCAGGGCTTCTCCTGCTTTCGAAAATCATGTGCCGTGTGCGGCTTCGGAAGGACCGCCCCGTCCCGGGAGGAAGCGGGCAGCCTGGATCGCGGACATAGGCGCGACCGAAGAGCCAGTTTACTGGACGTACCGCCCAGCTCCCAATCCGGCCCTTCCGGCGGTCCGGCCGTCCGGATCAGCGCTCCTGTTCGTACCGGCGCAGCTGGTCCAGATCGATCATGCTCGTGTCGAACAGGCTGGTCTCGTCCAGCGCCCCCTCGGCCTGCCCGCCGGGAGCCTGGGGCTGCTGCTGCGCCCAGCCGTAGTCCTGCTGCCGCCCGTGCGGGTCGTAGGCCTGCTGCTGGTTCGGGTCGTAGCCCGGCTGCTGCTGGTAGGCGTACGG
>NZ_KL585440.1:13551-18741 GCF_000721935.1 Streptomyces sp. NRRL WC-3549 | reverse complement strand
CGTAGGTCTGCGCGTACTGCGGCTCCGGCGGGGCCTGGGCCGGGAAGCCCTGCTGCGCGGGGTCCTGGTAGTCGGCCGCCGGCGCGTAGTCCTGGTGCGCGGGCTCCGCGTAAGCGGGCTGCTGCGGCTGCGGGGCGGCGATCTCGGCGAGGCCGGCCCAGTGGTCCTCGTCGCTGGTGTGCAGCGCGCCGCCCGCCGCGTCCTGGGCCGCCATGTGCGCGCCGAGCTCGTCGGTGGCGACCCGGCCGTGGAGCTTCTGCCGGCCGCGGCCGACGGCCTCCAGGGTCTTGGCGAGCACGGCCTCGAAGGCGCCGAACTTGGCGTCGACGTATGCGTCCGCGCGCTGCCTGAGGGTCTCGGGGTCGCCGCTGCGCTCGGGCGCCTCGGCGTAGTCCGGGTCCTCGTACCCCTGCGCGTCGAGGCCCTCGCCGCGGCCCAGGAGCTTCTCCCGGCCCCGGTCGACGGACCCGAGCGTCTTCGTGAGGACGACCTCGAAGTTGGCGAGCTTGCTGTCGACGTACTCGTCGGCCTCGCCGCGGACCTCCTCGGCCTCCCGGCGGGCCTCCGTCAGGATGCGGTCGGCCTCGGCCTGGGAGCGGCGGGCGATCTCGGTGTCGGCGATCAGCGATCCCCGCTCGGCGCGGGCGGACTCGATGATCCGCTCGGCCTCCTGCCGGGCCTGCTCCACGACCTGCTCGCGGCCGCCGAGGACCTCCTCGGCGTGCGCGAGGGAGTTGGGCAGGGCGTCCCGTACCTCTTGGAGCATCGCGAGCAGCTCGGCGCGGTTGACCACGCAGGAAGCCGACATGGGCATGGAGCGGGCGTTCCCGACCGTTTCGACGATCTCGTCGAGCTTCTTCTGCACGTCCACCGTGTGCTCGCCACTCTCTGCTGCTGTTGGAGACGGACGGGACCGACTGTACGGCCAGGAGCCTCCCGTCCGACACCGGGTGACGGGGCGTCAGCGCCTCAGGCGCGGCCGATGCGGTCCACGAGGGCCTGGTGGACGGCCGGCGGCAGCAGGTGCGACACGTCGCCGCCCCAGGTGGCGACCTCCTTGACCAGGGAGGACGACAGGAAGCTGTACGTCGGGTTGGTCGGCACGAAGAGCGTCTCGACCCCGGAGAGCCCGTTGTTCATCTGGGCCATCTGCAGCTCGTAGTCGAAGTCGCTGACGGCCCGCAGGCCCTTCACGATCGCCGGGATGTCGCGCTGCTTGCAGAAGTCGACCAGCAGACCGTGGAAGGACTCGACCTGGACGTTGCCGAAGTCGGCGGTCACCTCGCGGATCAGGTCGATCCGCTCGTCCACCGTGAACAGCCCTTTCTTGGACTGGTTGATCATCACGGCGACGTGCACGACGTCGTACAGCTTCGAGGCTCGGCCGATGATGTCGAGATGTCCGTTGGTGATGGGGTCGAACGACCCGGGGCAGACGGCGCGGCGCAACGTGTTTCCCTCGCTCTCCGGTGCGGTCATCGTGCGTCTTCGCACGTAGAGGCGGCGCGACCGTACCAAAACGTCGCCTCGCCGTAGCGGCGGGCCCGCAGCGGCCCGAATCCCTCGGGCCAGCTGAATTCTCCGCCTCTGGTGCTCCGTTCCACGGTGACGAGGGCATCGCCCGTGAGCCACCCCTGAGCACGGAGTGTGAGCAGGATCTCCCGGAGATCGACATCGGTGACGGCGTACGGCGGATCGAGGAAGACCGCGTCGTAGGGGGCCGAGGACGCCGGTTGCGCCACGGTCTGTTCCGCTTTGCCCGTCCGCACCTCGGCGCCCGGCAGCCCGAGGGCGCGGACGTTCTCCCGGACGGTGCGCGCGGCCTTGGCGTCGGCCTCGACGAGCAGGACGTGGGCGGCTCCCCGGGAGAGCGCCTCGAGTCCCACGGCGCCGGAGCCCGCGTACAGATCGGCGACGCGGATGCCGTCGAGGGTGCCCAGGAGTGCTTCCCAGGTCGAGAAGAGGCCTTCGCGCGCCCGGTCGGAGGTGGGGCGGGTGCCGGTGCCGGGCGGGACGGCCAGGCGGCGTCCGCCGGCCACGCCTGCGATCACGCGGGTCATGGGTGTCTGGTCCTCGGGGGTCGCGGGCGGCACGCAGGGGTGGGACGCGTGCCGTGCTCCCACGATATGGCGTCGGGGTGGCCGGGGCCCCGGTCACCCCTTGTCGAGGTACTCCTCGCGGTCCTTGTCCAGGAGGGCGTCCAGGGCGGTGCGCAGCTCCGGCAGCCGTTCCAGGCCGGGGTCGGCGGCGACGACCCGGACGGCCTCCTCGCGGGCCGCCCCGATGACCTCCTCGTCGTCGATGACGCTGAGCACCCGCAGCGAGGAGCGGACCCCGGACTGGGCCTGGCCGAGGACATCGCCCTCGCGGCGCTGTTCGAGGTCGATCCGGGAGAGCTCGAAGCCGTCGAGGGTGGCGGCCACCGCGGAGAGCCTGGCCCGGGCGGGGCTCGCCTCGTGGGCCTCGCTGACGAGCAGGCACAGCCCGGGGGCCGATCCGCGCCCGACGCGTCCGCGCAGCTGGTGCAGCTGGGAGACGCCGAAGCGGTCGGCGTCCATGATCACCATGGCGGTGGCGTTGGGGACGTTCACCCCGACCTCGATGACCGTCGTGGCGACCAGTACGTCGACCTCGCCGGCGGCGAACCGGCGCATGACGCCGTCCTTGTCGTCGGGGGGCATCCTGCCGTGCAGCACCTCGATCCGCAGACCGCCGAGCGGGCCCTCGGAGAGCTGCTCGGCGATGTCCAGCACGGCGAGCGGCGGGCGCTTCTCGGCGTCGTCGGCGGGGTCGCTCCGCTTCTTGCCCTTCTTCTCGGCGGCCTCGTCGGCGTCGTCACCGATGCGGGGGCAGACGACGTACGCCTGGTGGCCGCCGGCGACCTCCTCGCGGACGCGTTCCCAGGCGCGGTCGAGGAAGTGGGGCTTGTCCTTGGCGGGGACGACGTGGCTGGCGATGGGCGAGCGGCCGGCCGGGAGCTGGTCCAGGACGGAGGTCTCCAGGTCGCCGAAGACGGTCATCGCGACCGTGCGGGGGATGGGGGTGGCGGTCATGACGAGCAGGTGCGGCGGCTGCTTCCCCTTGGAGCGCAGGGCGTCGCGCTGCTCCACACCGAAGCGGTGCTGCTCGTCGACGACGACGAGGCCGAGGTCGTGGAACTTGACCTTGTCCTCGATCAGCGCGTGGGTGCCGATGACGATCCCGGCCTCGCCGGTGACCAGGTCGAGCAGCGCCTGGCGGCGGGCCGCGGTGCCCATGGAGCCGGTGAGCAGCACCACCTTGGTGCCCCGGCCCGAGCCGCCGAGCGCCCGCCCGTCGCCCGACCGCCGCCCCTCGTCGAGAGGCGCTTCGCGCCACAGCCCCCAGTTCTCGGCCAGCTCCCCCATCATCTCGGTGACCGAGCGGTGGTGCTGCTGGGCGAGGACCTCGGTGGGGGCGAGCATCGCCGCCTGGCCGCCCGCGTCGACGACGCGGAGCATGGCGCGCAGGGCGACCAGGGTCTTGCCGGAGCCCACTTCGCCCTGGAGCAGCCGGTGCATGGGGTGGTCGGTGGCCAGGTCGCCGAAGATCTCGCCGGTGACTTTCCGCTGGCCCTCGGTGAGGGTGAAGGGCAGTACGGCGTCGAAGGCGTCGAGCAGCCCGTCGGGCACGGGCCGGCGCGCGACGGCGGGGAGCTGGGTGTCGGCGAAGCGGCGGCGGGCGAGGGCGACCTGGAGGACGAAGGCCTCGTCCCACCGCAGCCGTTCCCGCGCGGCGGCGACGTCGGCCTTCGTCTGCGGGCGGTGGATCTTCAGCAGCGCCTCGGGGAGGGGGACGAACCCGCGTCCTTCCCGCAGGGAGGCGGGCAGCGGGTCGACGGCCTCCCGGGCGCCGGGCAGGACGGTGTCCACGGCCTTGGCGATCCGCCAGGAGTCGAGCTGCTTGCAGGCGGGGTAGATCGGCAGCAGCTGTCCGGCGAAGGCGTCGACGGCCTCGGTCGCCTCGTCCTCGGCCTGGGTGTCAAGGAGCTGGTAGGTGGGGTGGGCGAGCTGGAGCCTGCGGTTGAAGACGGAGACCTTGCCCGCGAACATCGCCCGGCGGCCCGGCAGCAGCTCCTTGTGCGGCTTGTGGACGCCGTGTCCGAAGAAGACGAGCTGGAGGCGTCCGCTGCCGTCGGTCACGGTGACCTCCAGGCGTCTGCCGCGACCGCCGTTGAACGTCATGACCCGGGCGTCGGCGACCTGGGCGACGACCGTCACGTGCTCGTCCAGCGGGAGGTCGGTGAGCGCCGTGAGGCGGCCCCGCTCCTCGTACCGTCGCGGGTAGTGGTGCAGGAGGTCACCGACCGTGTGCAGGTCGAGGTGTTCCGCCATCACCTTCGCGGTGGGTCCGCCGAGCAGCTTCTTCAGTGGTTCATCGAACGCAGACACGTGCTCCATTGCACACCACGGCACCGACAACCGCCGTGACGGCTCCGCCGGAACCGCTCACTCCACGCCGATCAGCAGGGGTGCCGTCCGGGGGCCGCCCCGGTAGACCACGGTGTCGACGGCGAGGTGCCTCTCGCGGACGTGGTCCTCCAGCACCTCGGCCAGGGTGTCCGACGCCTCCTCGCCGAGTACCAGGGTGACGAGTTCACCGCCCGCCGACAGCATCCGGTCCAGGACGGTGCGGGCGGTGCCGGTGAGGTCCTCGCCGATGACGGCGACGTCGCCGTCGATGAGGCCGAGGACGTCGCCCGCCTGGCAGACGCCGGCGGTGGTCCACGACTGCCTCTCGGCGACGGCGAGTTCGGCGTACCGGGTGGCGCCGGCCGCGGCGGTCATCGCCACCACGTCCTCGTCGAAGCTGCGCTCGGGTTCGTGGACGGCGAGGGCGGCGATGCCCTGGACGGCGGCCCGGGTGGGGATCAGGGCGACGCGTACGCCCTCGGTCCGGGCCTGTTCCGCCGCGGCCGCGGCGGTGTGGCGCAGTCCGGCGTCGTTGGGCAGCAGGACCACCTCGCGGGCGTGCGCCCGGCGGATCGCGTCGACCAGCTCACCGCTGGCGGGCGGTTCGCCGGGGCGGGCGAGGACGGTGGTCGCCCCGGCCTCCGCGCACAGGCCGACGAGTCCGTCGCCGGGGACGACCGCGACGACTCCGCGCTGGGCCGGTTCGCGGTCCGCCCGGACCCGGTCGGCCGCGAAGTGGGTGATCCGGATGCGGTGGGGG
>NZ_KL585440.1:7277-13348 GCF_000721935.1 Streptomyces sp. NRRL WC-3549 | reverse complement strand
GGCCCGCCTCGACGCCGGCCTCCACGGCCGCCCCGGCGTCGTCCACGTGGACGTGGACGTTCCAGAGCCCGTCGCCGCCGACCACCACCAGGCAGTCACCGAGCGCGTCCAGCCGGGTGCGGAGGCGGCCGACGGCGTCGTCGGTGGCCTCCAGCAGGTAGATCACCTCGAAGGCGGGGCCGCCCGCCGGGTCCGCGTCCGCGCACGTGCCGGTGAGCGGGGGGCCGGCGGGGACGCCCGGTACGGGGCCGGCCGGGACCCGCCCACCGACCGCCTCCAGCAGGGCGCCGAGGACCGCCACCAGTCCCTGGCCGCCCGCGTCCACGACTCCCGCCCGGCCGAGGACGGCGAGCCGCTCGGGGGTGTGCGCCAGCGCGCCGCGGGCCCCTTCGTACGCCGCGTCGGCCACGGCCGTGAGCTCCGTGGCCGGAGCCGTCGCCGCGGCGGCCTCGGCCGCCGCGGAGGCGACGGTCAGGACGGTGCCCTCCACGGGGTGGCCGACGGCCAGCCGGGCCGAGGCCGCGGCCTCGGACAGCGCCCGGCGCAGGTGATCCGCGTCACCCGCCTCGGCCAGGACGCCGGCCGTGCCGCGCAGCAACTGGGCCAGGATCGTGCCGGAGTTCCCCCGGGCGCCGATCAGCGCGCCGTGCGCCATGGCGCGTACGACGTCGGCGAGGGCGGGGGCGGTGGTGCCGGTCTCATGGGCGGCGAAGACGGCTTCGACGGCCGCCGCCGCGGATTCCACGGTCAGGTAGAGGTTGGTCCCGGTGTCCCCGTCGGCCACGGGGTACACGTTGATGGCGTCGATCGCCTCGCGCTCGCGGCCCAGTGCCTCCAGGGCCAGCGAGCACCAGGTGCGCACCGCGACGGCGTCCAGGGCGTCGGGGGGCTGCGGCACCGGGGTCCTCCTTGAAGCGGCCGTGGGGGGCTGGGCTGCACCGCAGATTAGTCCCAGGGCCCGGTCCCGGTCGGGGACAGGTGCGGACCGAGGCCGCTGCGAGCCGTGGTAGTTTCGTATCTCCGAAGCAGGCGGGGTATGCTGCTTCGGTTGCCCGACGCGAGTCGGGACATTCCCCCGGTACCGCCACTTCAGTAAAATGATTCCGGCGCGCCGGAATTCACTGTACGTGCATCTGAAGTTTTGGAGTGACCCGTGGCTGCCAACTGCGACGTTTGCGGCAAGGGGCCGAGCTTCGGCAACAGCATTTCGCACTCGCACCGCCGTACGTCCCGTCGCTGGAATCCCAACATCCAGCGCGTGCGTGCCGTGGTCGGTCGGACGCCGAAGCGGCTCAACGTCTGCACCTCGTGCATCAAGGCCGGCAAGGTCGCGCGCTGACGTTCCCGTCGTAGCGCAGCCTTCCGGTTGCCCGAAAAGCCGGTCCACCTCGGTGGACCGGCTTTTTGCTGTCCTGCTCCGGGAGCAGGACGGGCGGGTCACCCGGCGGTGCCCAGCGCCCAGCCGTGGCGCACGGGGCCGATGCCTCCGCCCAGCGCGAAGCCGGTGCGGATCGCACCGGTGACGTAGGCCTTCGCGCCCCGCACGGCGCCCGGCACGTCCTCTCCCCTGGCGAGCAGGCAGGCGATGGCGGAGGCGAGGGTGCAGCCCGTGCCGTGCGTGTGGCGGTTGTCGTGGCGGGGGGCGCGCAGTCAGTGTTCCTCGCTGCCGTCCGTGAGCAGGTCCACGGCCTCGCCGGGGAGATGGCCGCCCTTGACGACGACCCAGCGCGGCCCGTGGGCGAGGATCCGGTCGGCGGCCTTCCGCATGCCCGCCTCGTCGGTGACGGTGAGGCCGGTGAGCTGGGTCACCTCGTCGAGGTTCGGGGTGGCCACCGTGGCGACGGGCAGCAGCTTCGTACGCACGGAGTCGAGCGCCTCGGCGGCGAGCAGCGCGTCCCCGTGCTTGGAGACGCCGACCGGGTCCACGACCACGGGGGCTCCGGTCTCCGCGAGGAGTGCGGCGACGGTCTCCACGAGGGCGGCCGAGGACAGCATGCCGGTCTTCACGGCCTGGACGCCTATGTCGTCCACCACACTGCGGTACTGGGCCCGCACGGCCTCGGCGGGAAGCTCCCAGGCGCCCTGTACGCCCAGCGAGTTCTGCGCGGTCACCGCGGTCAGCACGCTCATGCCGTGCGCGCCCAGGGCCAGCATCGTCTTCAGGTCGGCCTGGATGCCGGCACCGCCGCCGGAGTCCGATCCGGCGACGGTGAGCACGCGGGGCGGTACAGCTGTCGATACGGTCATGGACCGGAATCTACTGGGCGTCCTCGATGGACCCGAAATGGTCCCAGCCGCCCTTGCTGGTCCAGGGCGCCCCGTCGACCGTGACCTGGGGCAGCGCCGAGGGGTTGAGGACCTCGCCGATCACCTTCCAGCGGGCCGGGAGCTTCACCTCGGCGGGGAACGTCGCCACGATCGCGTGGTCCTCTCCCCCGGCGAGCACCCACTGGAGCGGGTCGACGCCGACGGCCTGGCCGATGTCGGACATCTGCGAGGGGATGTCGATGAGGCCGGAGCGCAGATCGATCCGGACCTGGCTGGCCTCGGCGATGTGGCCGAGGTCGGCGACGAGTCCGTCGCTGACGTCGGTCATGGCGGTGGCGCCGAGTCCCGCCGCCGCGGGGCCCGCGTGGTACGGCGGTTCGGGGCGGCGGTGGGCCTCCACGAAGGCGCGCGGGGAACGGAAGCCGCGGGAGAGCACGGCGAATCCGGCGGCGGACCAGCCGAGCCAGCCCGTGACGGCCACCACGTCGCCGGGCCGCGCTCCGGACCGGGTGACGGGTTCGTGGTTGCGCAGGTCGCCGAGCGCGGTGATCGAGACGGTGATCGTGTCGCCGCCGACGACGTCGCCGCCGACCACGGCCGCGCCGGCCACCTGGCACTCGTCCCGCAGGCCGTCCATCAGTTCGGCGGCCCAGGTGACCGGGAGGTCGGCGGGGACGACGAGGCCGAGGAGCAGCGCGGTGGGCACCGCGCCCATGGCCGCGATGTCGGCGAGGTTCTGTGCGGCCGCCTTGCGGCCGACGTCGTACGCCGTCGACCAGTCGCGGCGGAAGTGCCGGCCCTCCAGCAGGATGTCCGTACTGGCCACGACCCTGCGGTCGGGAGCGGCCACGACCGCGGCGTCGTCGCCCGGTCCCAGCCGTACCGCCGGAGTGGTGGTGAGCCGGGAAGTGAGCTCTCTGATGAGCCCGAACTCCCCCAACTCGCCCACGGTTCCCTTCACCGAGTCTCACCTCTCATCTATCGCACCGGACGTCTGTCCGGGCTGCTGCGGCGGCCGGAGTTCCGGGCCCTGGACGGGCCGGCGGCGGGTGCCGGCGGCTCCGGGACGTACGGGCACCGCTGTCCCCCCTCCGCTCCGCCGGGCTTGCGGTCGCGAGCCCTTGCTGCTGTCGGTACCGTCAAGTGACACGTCGACTTCTGTGGTCCGTACGCAACGCTCCGGGTGCCGACAGGCCCACAGGTCTCCCCGCGGCCCACGGCGACGCGATAACGTGGCGTCCCTTTCCCCCACATGATCCTCGTGGTCGCCTTGGAGGTTCCGTGGTACAGGCGTACATCCTCATCCAGACCGAGGTGGGCAAGGCGTCGGCCGTCGCCGAGACCATCGCGAGACTTCCGGGGGTGATTCAGGCAGAGGACGTGACAGGTCCCTACGACGTGATCGTGCGCGCGCAGTCCGACACGGTCGACGCGCTCGGCCGCATGGTGGTCGCCAAGGTCCAGCAGGTGGAAGGCATCACCCGGACCCTGACCTGCCCCATCGTGCACCTCTGACCCCCGTCTACGCTGGTCCGGTGACGCCTATCCGCCGCCGGTCCCGTTCCGCACGCCTCGTCCCGTCCGCCGCCCTGGCCTTCCTGGCCGCGGCGGGCTGTTCCGCCGGTGGCGGGCAGCCCCCGGTCACGGTTCCCACACCGTCGTCCCAGGCGGCGGCGTACTGCGAGGCGCTGCACAAGGAGTTGCCGAAGACCGTCGACGGCCTGGAACGGACCGATCCCGAACCGGACTCGGTGCTGACCGCCGGCTGGGGGGACGGGGCGATCGTACTGCGCTGCGGCGTACCCCGGCCCGCGAAGATGGACGACGCCCAGTCGAAGGGGATCGACGCGGACGGCGTCAACTGGCTGCTGGAGCAGCCCGATGACGCCGGTCCGCGGTTCACGACCACCTACCGCAAGGCGTATGTGGAGGTGGCGCTCGGGACGGAGTACGCCCATGACGTCACCCCGCTCTCGGAGTTCGCCGGTCCCGTCGCGCGGACGGTCCCGGAGAGTCTGTGACGCGGGTCAGCGCAGTCCGGTGGACCGGTTCAGCGCCGCCTGGATCAGCCGGTCCACCAGCTCCGGGTAGCTGACACCGCTCTCCTGCCACATCCGCGGGTACATGGAGATCGGGGTGAAGCCGGGCATGGTGTTGATCTCGTTGATGACGAACGTGCCGTCCTCGGTGAGGAAGAAGTCGGCGCGCACCAGGCCTTCGCAGGAGGCGGCCTCGAAGGCGTCGACGGCGAGCCGCCGCACCTCGGCGGTCTGCTCCGCGGTGAGCGGCGCGGGCACCAGGCCGGCCGCCGAGTCGATGTACTTGGCCTCGAAGTCGTAGAAGTCGTGCGCGGTCACCGGCGGGATCTCGGCGGGCACGCTGGCCCGCGGGCCGTCCTCGAACTCCAGGACGCCGCACTCGATCTCCCGGCCGCGCAGCAGCGACTCCACCAGGAACTTGGGGTCGTGGCGGCGGGCCTCCTCGATCGCCTCGTCGAGTCCGGAGGCGTCGTCGACCTTGGTGATGCCCATGGACGAGCCGCCGCGGGCGGGCTTGACGAAGAGCGGCCAGCCGTGTTCGGCGGCGAACTCCATGATGCGCTTGCGGGCGGCGGGACGGTCCGACTCCCACTCCCGGGGGCGGACGACCTCGTACGGACCGACCGGCAGCCCGAAGGAGGTGAACACCCGCTTCATGTACTCCTTGTCCTGGCCGACCGCCGAGGCGAGGACGCCGGCGCCGACGTAGGGCACACCGGACAGCTCCAGGAGGCCCTGGAGGGTGCCGTCCTCGCCGTAGGGGCCGTGCAGCATGGGGAAGACGACGTCGACCTCGCCCAGCAGCGTGGGCACCGCGCCCGGTTCGCCGACGAGGACGTCGCGGTTGCCGGGGTCGACGGAGAGCGTCACGGACCCGCCCGCGGACGTGGCGAGCTGCTCCACGTCGGGGACCTGCCGGTCGGTGATGGCCATCCGGGCCGGTTCGTCGACCGTGAGGGCCCACCGTCCGTCCCGGGTGATGCCGATCGGCAGGACGTCGTACTTGGTCCGGTCGACGGCGCTCATCACGGCGCCGGCCGTGACGACCGAGATGCCGTGTTCGGAGCTCCGGCCGCCGAACACGACGGCCACGCGCGGCTTGCGGGGCCGTGCGGAGCTCTGACCGGAGCCCGCGGGGCTCTGTCCGGCACCGGCGGGGCTCTCAGGGCTCTGGGGGAGGTTCTCGCTGCTCATATCGCGTCGAGGGTACCTGCTGGTAGGGCCTCTCCGGCGGACCAGGCCCGCGTGACGTCGACGAGCGCGCTCAGCGCCGCTCGGGCTTGGCGCTGCGCGACATCAGCTCCTTCAGCGCGACCTGCGGGGGCTTGCCCTCGTGGACGATCCCGACGACCGTCTCGGTGAGCGGCATGTCGACCCCGTGCCTGCGCGCCAGATCCAGCACCGACTGGCAGGACTTGACGCCCTCGGCGGTCTGCTTGGTGACGGCGACGGTCTCCTGGAGCGTCATCCCGCGGCCGAGGTTGGTGCCGAAGGTGTGGTTGCGCGAGAGCGGCGAGGAGCAGGTGGCCACCAGGTCCCCGAGACCGGCCAGTCCGGAGAACGTCAGCGGGTCGGCGCCCATGGCCAGGCCCAGCCGGGTGGTCTCGGCGAGACCGCGGGTGATGAGGGAACCCTTGGCGTTGTCTCCGAGGCCCATACCGTCGGCGATGCCCACGGCGAGTCCGATGACGTTCTTGACGGCGCCGCCGAGTTCGCAGCCGATGACGTCGGTGTTGGTGTACGGCTGTCTCTTATACACATCTC
>NZ_KL585440.1:5558-7076 GCF_000721935.1 Streptomyces sp. NRRL WC-3549 | reverse complement strand
CGGGCCACGGCCTCGTCGGAACAGGCGACGACCGCGGCGGCCGGCCGGCGTTCGGCGATCTCCTTGGCGAGGTTGGGACCGGTGACGACGGCGACCCGGTCCGCGGTCACGCCGGTGACGTCCGCGACGACCTCGCTCATCCGCTTGGTGGTGCCCAGTTCGACGCCCTTCATCAGGGAGACGAGGACGGTCCGGGACTCCAGGTGCGGCGTCCAGTCGGCGAGGTTGGCGCGCAGGGTCTGCGAGGGGACGACCAGCACCGCGAAGTCGGCGCCGCGCAGCGCCTCGGCGGGGTCCGTGGTGGCACGGACCGACGCGGGCAGCTCGATGCCCGGCAGGTATTCCGGGTTGGTGCGGGTCGTGTTGACCGCGTCGACGACCTCGGGGCGGCGCGCCCAGAGGGTGACGTCGCAGCCGGCGTCGGCGAGGATCATGCCGAAGGCCGTACCCCATGAACCGGTTCCGAAGACGGCCGCCTTGGCGGGGTGCGTCACGTGGGTCCCTTTCCCTCTGCCTTGCGCCGCTGTTCAGCACGGGCCTTGCGGTGATCGTAGAGCTCGGCGGGCGCCTTCTCGCCGCGTACGTCCTCCAGCTGGGCCGTGATCGCGGCCATGATGGCCTCGGTGGCCTGCCGCAGGACGTCGGGGGTGGGTTCGAGGCCGTAGAAGCGGGACAGGTCGACCGGTGGTCCGGCCTGCACCGTGAGCGTCTTGCGGGGGAACAGCCGGAGCTTGTTCTCCTTGGCGTAGGGCGGCATCGCCAGGTTGGCGCCCCACTGCGCGACGGGGATGACGGGGGCCTTGGTCATCAGGGCGACGCGGGCGGCCCCGGTCTTGCCGGCCATGGGCCACATGTCGGGGTCGCGGGTGAGGGTGCCCTCGGGGTAGAAGGCCACGCATTCGCCGCGTTCGATCGCGGCGACGGCGGCGCGGAAGGCGTCCAGGGCGTTGGTCGTCTCCCGGTAGACGGGGATCTGGCCGGTGCCCCTCAGCATCATTCCCACGAAAGGCGTCCGGAAGAGTCCGGCTTTCGCGAGGAGCCGCGGAACCCTTCCGGTGTTGTACTGGTAATGGCCGTACGAAAGCGGGTCCAGATACGAGTTGTGATTGACCGCAGTGATGAATCCGCCGTCGGCCGGAATGTGTTCCATTCCCCGCCAGTCGCGCTTGAACAGAACCACCAGGGGCGGTTTTGCGATGACCGCCGCCAGGCGGTACCAGAAGCCGATTCTGCGGCGGGACACTCGAACGCCTTCCTCTAGGGCCGGGGCTCTGCCCGGTTCGCGGCGGTGCTGCGCCGGCCCGGGCCCCTGCTGTGTGGAGAACACCGTACGCCTCGCCCGCCCGGGCGGACCGGCGGGCCGACGTACCGGCAGGCGAGAATAAGTCCCGATGCGCATCGAGGGGGAGATCACCACGAACACCGACCCGACCGGCTCCTGGTCCCTGGTCGTCCCGTTGAAACCGCTCGCCCGCGCCAAAAGCAGGCTGGGACGGGCGGTCGGCGGCGAGCGCCCGC
>NZ_KL585440.1:4098-5369 GCF_000721935.1 Streptomyces sp. NRRL WC-3549 | reverse complement strand
CAGAGATGTGTATAAGAGACAGGACACGGTGTCCGCCGCGCTGGCGTGTCCGGCGGTGCGCGATGTGTTGGTCGTCACGGACGACCCGGTGGCCGCGGCGGCGCTGACCGCGCTCGGCGCCGCCACGGTGGCCGACGCCCCGGCGGCGGGGCTCAACGCCGCGCTGGAGCACGGTGCGCGGACGGTGCGCGCGGGGCGCCCGGGCGCGGCGGTGGCCGCGCTCAACGCGGATCTGCCCGCGCTGCGGCCGAGGGAACTGGCGCGCGTTCTCGATTTCGCCGACGCTTTTCCCCGTACGTTCGTCACCGACGCCCAGGAAATCGGTACGACTTTCCTCTCGGCGGCCCCGGGTGTGGAATTGCGTCCGGATTTCGGTGGCGCGTCCCGGGCGCGGCACCGGGCCTCGGGCGCGGTGGAGGTCCCGGTGGCCGGACTCGACTCGGTCCGCAGGGACGTGGACACCGGGGAGGACCTGCGGGCGGCGCTGGCGCTGGGGGTGGGGCGCCGGACCGCCGCCCTGTGCTCCGCACCGGTCTCCGCCGTGGACGGCCGAGGGGGCCTCTAGACTGGCGCCCATGCAGGCGACCTCGTTCACGTACGACTCCGAGACCCGGTCCGGCAGTGTGCTGCTGGACGACGGCACCCCGGTGGACTTCGGCGCCCCGGCCTTCGACGCGGGCGGCCTGCGGCTGCTGCGCCCGGGCCAGCGGGTACGGATCGAGACCGAGGGCGAGGGCGCGTCGCTGCGCATCACCCTGGTGACCCTGCAGACGTTCTGAACGGCCGTTGACAGCCCGCGGGCCGGGCTCCCCGAGGGGAGCCCGGCCCGGCGCGTTTCGAGCTAGGGGCGTTGCCTGCCCGGTCTCACTTCTTGCGGGTGGTGGTGGCCTTCTTGGCGGCCGTCTTGCGCGCGGTGGTCTTCTTCGCCGGGGCCGTCTTCGCCGTGGTCTTCTTGGCGGGCGCGGTCTTGGTGGCGGTGGCCTTCTTGGCGGCCGTCGTCTTCTTCGCCGGGGCGGTCTTCTTCGCCGCGGCCGTGGTCTTCTTCGCCGGGGCGGTCTTCTTCGCCGCGGCCGTGGTCTTCGTCTTCTTCGCCGCGGCCGTGGTCTTCTTCGCCGGGGCGGTCTTCTTCGCCGCGGCCGTGGTCTTCGCCGCCGGCGTGGTCTTCTTCGCCGCCGCGGTGCTCTTGCGCGCCGTGGCCTTCTTGGCGGTGGCCTTCTTCGCGGCCGCCTTGGCCGTGGTCCGGGTGGAAGAACCGCCCGAGAGGCTGCCCT
>NZ_KL585440.1:0-3929 GCF_000721935.1 Streptomyces sp. NRRL WC-3549 | reverse complement strand
CGCCTTGGCCGTGGTCCGGGTGGAAGAACCGCCCGAGAGGCTGCCCTTGGGCGCCTTCTTGACGGACACCTCGCCGCCCTTGGGGAGCTTCTTGGAGCCGCTCACCAGGTCCTTGAACCCCTGGCCCGCGCGGAAGCGGGGCACGGAGGTCTTCTTGACCCGTACGCGCTCGCCCGTCTGCGGGTTGCGGGCGTAGCGGGCCGGGCGGTCGACCTTCTCGAACGAGCCGAAGCCGGTGACCGAGACCCGGTCCCCGGCGACGACCGCACGGACGATCGCGTCGAGCACCACGTCGACGGCGTCCGCGGCCTGCTGCCGCCCGCCGACCTTGTCGGCAATCGCTTCTACGAGCTGCGCCTTGTTCACGTCTTCCCCTTCGGAGACATTGCCGGAACGAAACTGTTCAGGCGTTTTCGCACGTTAGGCAGATATATACCGCAAATCAAACACGAAACGGGCTAATCACCCTAGTGCCGCAACGAAGTCGACCGCCGCGCTGTTCCGCGGAGTCAGTCACCTTCGGGGAATCGGCCCTCATCGAGGTCCTTCATCAACCGGTCCAGACGCCTTGCCGCGCCTGGGAGATCGTGCTTAGCCGCGGCCGTGACGACCAGCAGCTTCCGGGAGAGCGCCATCCGTACGCTCTCCGGGACTTGCAGTGCACGCACGCGTGCGTGCGCTTCCTTCAATCGGTCGGCGACTTCGCCATAGAGCTCGAGTTGGCTGTCGCGTTCCATGCACCGATTGTGCCATCTGGGGCGAGTTGTCGCCCGAGGGGGTCTCAACAAGCGACTGCGCCCCCTGCCGGGAGGCAGGGGGCGCAGTGCGGGAAAAGCGCTGATCAGGCTTGGACCGTCTGCGGTTTGAAGGACGGACGGGCCGCCTCGTAGGCCGCGATGTCCGCTTCGTTCTGAAGGGTGAGGCTGATGTCGTCGAGGCCGTTGAGGAGGCGCCAGCGGGCGTTCTCGTCGAGCTCGAAGTCGGCGGTGATCCCTGCCGCGAGGACCTGCCGCTTCTCCAGGTCCACGGTCACCTCGGCGGTCGGGTCCGCCTCGGTCAGCTCCCAGAGGCGGTCCACGACGTCCTGGTCCAGGACGACGGTCAACAGGCCGTTCTTCAGCGAGTTGCCGCGGAAGATGTCGGCGAACCGGGAGGAGACGACCGTCTTGAAACCGAAGTTCTGCAGGGCCCACACGGCGTGTTCGCGTGACGAACCGGTGCCGAAGTCGGGGCCGGCCACCAGGACCGTCGCGCCCTTGCGCTCCGGGCGGTTGAGGACGAAGTCCTCGTCCTTGCGCCAGGCTTCGAAGAGGCCGTCCTCGAAGCCGTCGCGGGTGACCTTCTTCAGCCAGTGCGCGGGGATGATCTGGTCGGTGTCGACGTTGCTGCGGCGCAGCGGGACGGCACGGCCGGTGTGTGCGGTGAATGCTTCCATGGCTATCGGACTCCGGCGGGCGTACGGGTGTCGGACAGGTCTGCGGGTGAGGCCAGGTGGCCCAGTACGGCGGTGGCCGCGGCCACCTGCGGGGACACCAGGTGGGTGCGTCCGCCCTTGCCCTGCCGGCCCTCGAAGTTGCGGTTGGAGGTGGAGGCCGAGCGCTCACCGGGGGCCAGCTGGTCGGGGTTCATGCCGAGGCACATCGAGCAGCCCGCGTGCCGCCATTCGGCGCCGGCGGCGGTGAAGACCTTGTCCAGCCCCTCCTCGACGGCCTGCAGGGCGACCCTGACCGAGCCCGGGACGACCAGCATCCGTACGCCGTCGGCGACTTTGCGGCCTTCCAGCACCGAGGCCGCGTTGCGCAGGTCCTCGATGCGGCCGTTGGTGCAGGAACCCACGAAGACGGTGTCCACCCCGATCTCGCGCAGCGGCTGCCCCGCGGTCAAGCCCATGTACTCCAGGGCCTTTTCGGCGGCGTGGCGCTCCGACGCGTCGGCGTACGAAGCCGGGTCGGGGACGTCGGCCGAGAGCGGCGCGCCCTGGCCGGGGTTGGTGCCCCAGGTGACGAACGGCGCCAGCTCGGTGGCGTCGATGAGGACCTCGGCGTCGAAGACCGCGTCCTCGTCGGTGCGCAGCGTCTTCCAGTACGCGACGGCGGCGTCCCACTCCTCGCCCTGTGGCGCGTGGTCGCGGCCCCGCAGGTAGTCGAAGGTGGTCTCGTCCGGGGCGATCATGCCCGCGCGGGCGCCGGCCTCGATCGACATGTTGCAGATGGTCATCCTGGCCTCCATCGAGAGCTTCTCGATGGCGGAGCCTCGGTATTCGAGGATGTACCCCTGGCCGCCGCCGGTGCCGATCCGGGTGATGACGGCGAGGATGAGGTCCTTGGCGGTGACGTCGCCCGGCAGTTCGCCCTCGACGGTGATCGCCATGGTCCTGGGCCGGGCCATCGGCAGCGTCTGGGTGGCCAGGACGTGTTCGACCTGGCTGGTGCCGATACCGAAGGCCAGCGCGCCGAAGGCGCCGTGGGTGGAGGTGTGCGAGTCGCCGCAGACGACCGTGGTGCCGGGCTGGGTCAGACCCAGCTGCGGGCCCACCACGTGCACGACGCCCTGCTCGACGTCGCCGAGGGAGTGCAGCCGGACACCGAAGTCGGCGCAGTTCTTGCGCAGGGTCTCCAACTGGGCGCGGGAGACCGGGTCGGCGATCGGCTTGTCGATGTCGAGGGTCGGGGTGTTGTGGTCCTCGGTCGCGATGGTGAGGTCGAGACGCCGGACCGGTCGCCCGGCCTGGCGCAGACCGTCGAAGGCCTGCGGGCTGGTCACTTCGTGCAGCAGGTGCAGATCGATGAAGAGAAGGTCGGGCTCGCCCTCCGCGCGCCGGACGACGTGGTCGTCCCAGACCTTCTCCGCGAGTGTCCTACCCATCGCTTTCCCTCCGGCCGGCGTCCTCGCCGGCCCAACTAGAGATTTCGGGTGCGCCACCGTCCGGACCCCCGAGCGGGGCGGCGACTGCGGGCCGTGATGAGGCCGCGGCTACAGGTTCGCAACTTCTGGAGAAAATTGAACTTGCGTTTCACAGAGTGAGACGCGAGTATCGTCGTATGGACAACTCTAGCGGCGTCGGCGTTCTCGACAAGGCAGCTCTGGTATTGAGCGCCCTGGAGTCCGGTCCGGCCACCCTCGCCGGGCTGGTCGCGGCGACAGGGCTCGCACGGCCGACGGCACATCGACTGGCCGTGGCACTCGAACACCACCGCATGGTGGCGAGGGACATGCAGGGCCGTTTCATTCTCGGCCCCCGGCTGGCGGAGCTCGCCGCCGCGGCCGGCGAGGACCGCCTCCTGGCGACGGCGGGACCCGTACTCACGCATCTGCGCGACATCACCGGCGAGAGCGCCCAGCTCTACCGGCGCCAGGGCGACATGCGTATCTGCGTGGCGGCGGCGGAACGGCTGTCCGGACTGCGGGACACCGTGCCGGTCGGCTCCACGCTCACCATGAAGGCGGGCTCCTCCGCGCAGATCCTGATGGCCTGGGAGGAGCCGGAGCGCCTCCACCGGGGCCTCCAGGGGGCCCGCTTCACGGCGACGGCGCTCTCGGGCGTACGGCGGCGGGGCTGGGCCCAGTCGATCGGCGAGCGAGAGCCGGGCGTCGCCTCGGTCTCCGCCCCGGTGCGGGGCCCCTCGAACCGCGTGGTCGCGGCGGTCTCCGTCTCCGGACCGATCGAGCGGCTGACCCGCCACCCGGGCCGGATGCACGCCCAGGCCGTCATCGACTCGGCCGCGCGGCTGAGCGAGGCCCTGCGCCGCACGGGCTGAACCGGCGGCGCCCTCCTTCCTCCCCCAGGCCGCCCCAGCGCCGTGGCGGCCCCAAGTCACCTGTCACGCCCCCGCGATGGGCGGAGGCCGGTGGACCCGTCCGCCGCGCGCACACCAAGAAGGCCCCTCACCGTGGTGAAGGGCCTTCCCGTACTGCTGTGTTGTACCCCC
>NZ_KL585439.1:24451-26008 GCF_000721935.1 Streptomyces sp. NRRL WC-3549 | reverse complement strand
CCCCCCGGCCCCGGTGCGCGTGGCATCCGGAACACCGGCCGATCCGGCGCCCGCCACGCGCCCCGCGTCCCCCCTGGCGACGGCGTCCCAGGACGTGACCGCGTCCGGCACGGCGCCCGACACGCCGGCCGCCCCGCGGACCACGGACGTGCGTGACGTCCGGAACGCGCCCGAGGCCCCGGAGGCCGCCGACGCCGCCGACGGCCCCGACGGAGCCGCCGCCGACGCGGTCGACGACGCCGACGTGACCGTGGCCCCGCTGCCGCCCGTCCCGCTGGACCCCGGACACCGCAGCTCCGAGGCGGAACGGACCGCGTTCCGCGCCCTCGCGGAGAGAACGTGGGACCGGCACGGCGCGGCCGTCGCCCGCTCCCTCGCCCGGATGCCCGCGCTGCGCGGCAAGGAGCAGGAGGCGGCCCGGGCCGATCTGATCGCCCTGCGGATGTATCTGCACATCACCGAAGGCCCGCTGAGCCACGGCGCGGTGACCCGGGCCCTGCGCGCGTACGAGCCCGACCTGCTGCCGTACGGGGCGTGCGTGGCCTCGGCGCTCAACCGGCTGCCGTCCTACCGGGGCGTGGTGGTGCGCGGCACGGGGAGCGCCCCCGCCGCCGAGGGCTCCGGCGGCCCCGCCCTTCCCCGGCCCGGGACCCTGCTGCGCGACGCGGCCCTGCTGAGCACCACACCGCTCGACCCCACCGGCTCGGCTCCGGTGCCGGGCGGGAGCTATGTCATCTGGTCGGTGGCCGGCCGTCGCGTACGGCAGTTCTCCGACCACGGCAGAGGGCCCGAGGAGGTGGTGTTCGCCCCAGGGACCCTGTTCCGGGTGCTGGACGTCCGCCGCGACGGACCGGCCCCACAGATCTATTTGCGTGAACTGACCGGTCCCGCCACGGCCGTCACACCCGATCCCGAGGGGGATCGGGCCGTGATGGCCCGGTTGGACGACGTCGTGCGCGGGCGCCCGGCGGCACCTGCGGGCACCGGCCCCTGGCCGGACCGCTGCGCCGGTGCCGTGGGCGCCGGGCCGTGACACGACGTCGAACCCCACATGAGTAAGGGAATTGCATGGCACGTGAGCATGATCCTTCCAAGCGCATACCTCCGCGGACGGGTGCGTCCGCCGGCACGGGCGGCTCCGGGAACTCCCCGGTGTCGGTCCGTCGGGCGGTGACGATGCGGGGAGCGGCCGGCGACCCCGGCGACGCTCTGGCACCGGGCGGCGGACCGCGCGGACGTACGGCCGCGCCGCCCTCCGGGGCCACGGACCCGACCGCCCGTACCGAGACGCCGGCGGCCACGGTGCCGAAGGGCGACGGCCCGGAGAGCAAGGACCCCGGGCACAAGGACCCCGAGAGCAAGGACCCGGAGAACACGGGGCCGGGGACCGCGGCCCCCGGAAACGGGGAGCCGGAGGGCGAGGCGGCCGGGGAGGGGTCCGCGGAGGCCACGGACGCCGACGGGACCACCGCCATCACCGGAGTCCTCCGTACCCCGACGTGGGCGGCCGAAGGCGTGCCGGAGACGGCCACCGCCCCGGCCGAGCCGTCGGCAGCC
>NZ_KL585439.1:19473-24284 GCF_000721935.1 Streptomyces sp. NRRL WC-3549 | reverse complement strand
GTCCACCGCACCCTCCGCGTCCCCCGCGGCCCCGGCCGCGGTACCGGCGACCGCCGGTGGTGCCGGCACGCCGCCGGACGCCGCCATGGCGGCCGCGGCGGTCGGCGGCAGCGGCGGTGGTGGTGCGGGCACGCGGGCGCACGCCGACGGTGAGGTGCCCGGCAGCCGGCCCAAGAAGCCGATGCTGGCGGCGGCGGCGATCGCCGGCGCCGTCCTGATCGCGGTCCCGTTCCTCCTGACCGGACAGGACGACCGCACGCCCGCACAGCCGCGGACGGAGAACGCGGCCGGTACGGTCCTGGACACCGAACGCTCCGCCGTCCCGGACACCTACACCAGCCAGTCACCGGTTCCCTCCGCCAAGCCGACCAAGGAGAAGGAGGAGAAGAAGGAGGAGGTGAAGCCGCCCGCACCGGTCGTCCAGCAGGTGGCGCCGTCGCCGACACCGTCTCCGAGCGCGTCCGAGACGAAGCCCGCCAAGAAGCCCGAGGCCAAGGAGCTGACCGCGGCGGAGAAGCTCCGCCAGTGGGCCAACGGCCGCTCCGGCGTGCAGAACACCGTGATCAAGAACGCGGCGACCGGCCAGTGCATCGACATCGCGGGCTTCGGCAAGGGACGTATCAACGATCCCGTCAACCAGTACCCGTGCAACGGCACGACCGGTGACAACCAGCTGTGGAACCTGGACATCGTCGACAAGGACGGCGGGCCGCAGAACGCCCCCCTCTTCCTGATCCGCAACAGCAAGGACGGGCTCTGCCTGGACCTGGGCGAGTACACGGCGAGGGGGGTGGGCACGAAGGTCAGCGAGTTCCACTGCAACGCGGTCGGCGACAACCAGCTCTGGTGGCTCGACCCCCGCGGGGACGGGACGAACTGGATCCGTAACGTCGTCAGCAACGACCTGTGCCTGCGTCCCACCGGCGGCGCCGGCGCGGGCAACGACGCCCGGCTCGTCATCGCCGACTGCGGTTACGGTGACCGCTGGATCGTCTGAGGACCCGCTCCGGCGGACCGACGTCCCCGTTCCCGACGCGTACTCGGCTACGCCTCGGGGACGGGGACGTCCTCTCGCCCGGCCCTTCCGGGGCGGGCCCCGAACGGTCCGGGCGAGAGGCCTCAGGGCGACCGTCAGCCCGCCTTCTCCACGAACTCCGTGGTGTAGGTCCTGCCGAGATCGACCTTCGCCCCCTTGAGGTTGGGGTTGAACGCCTTCAGCACCCGCTCGACGGTCTCCGGGCCGTCCTTCGGCATGACGCCGTCGGTGGTGAACATCGGCAGGGTGCTCTCGATGGCCTGGGCGTACAGCTCCTTGCCACCCTGGGCGTAGTCGGCCGGCATCTTCGCCGCGATCTCCTCGGGCGAGTGGCTGTCCATCCACGAGAGGGTCTTGACGAAGGCGTTCGCCAGCTTCTGCACCGTCTCCTTGTTGTCGTTCACCCAGCTCGTGTTCATGTACAGGCTGGAGGAGGGGTAGGGGCCGCCGAGCGCCTCCTGCGAACCCTCGGGTGTACGCATGTCGACCAGTATCCTGCCGACCTTCTTGTCGAGGATCTGTGTGACCGTCGGGTCCGTGGTCATCCCCGCCTGGATGGAGTTCTGCTGGAGCGCGGAGATGAACGTCTGGCCGGCGCCGACGGCCACGGGGGTGATCCGGTCGGTCTGCACACCGTTCTTCACCGCGAGGTACTTGGTGAGGAAGTCGGTGGAGGAACCGAGGCCGGTGACGCCCAGTTTCTTGCCGGCGAAGTCCTTGGGCGACCTGATCTCGTCCGCGGCGGCGTTGGACACCACCTCCACCTCTCCCGAGGTGTGGGAGAGCTGCACGACGGACTCGACCTCCTTGCCCTTCACCTGGAGGTCGAGGGTGTGGTCGTAGAAACCGACGACCCCCTGCACGTCACCCGAGATGAGCGACGTGGTGGCCTGCACGCCGGCGGGTTCGGTCAGCAACTGGACGTCGAGCCCCTCGGCTTCGAAGTAGCCGAGTTTCTGGGTGAGCATCGCGGGCAGGTAGATGACCTTGTCGAGGCCGCCGACCATGATCTTGACCTGGCCCCCGTTCTTCCCTGCGGAGGAGTCCCCGCCGCAGGCGCTGAGGGAGGTCAGGGCCAGCACCGTCGCGGCGGCGGCAGCGGATGCCTTGAGATGGCTACGCATGATCACGTCCTTGTGGTGGGGAAATCGGGGCCTTGCTGGGCGACTCGGGAATCGGCGGAGCCGGTCGCGTGGGGCGGTGCGCCGAGGAGGTTCAGCGGCCGTCACCGGCGTCGGCCGGCTTCCACCGGAAGAGGCTGCGTTCGAGGAAGGACAGCAGCGCCTCGGCGAGCAGGGCGACGACCGCGAGGATCACCATGGCGGCGTAGACCCCGGCGGCGTTGAACGTGCCTTGGGAGGCCGAGACGAGCAGACCGAGGCCCTTCGTGGCACCGATGTACTCCCCGACGATGGCCCCGATCAGGGCGAAGCCGAAACTCACGTGCAGGCTGGTGAAGATCCACGAGGTCGCCGAGGGGATGACGACCTGGAAGGTGACCTGCCGGTTGGTCGCTCCGAGGATGCGCGCGTTGGCGACCAGGTTCCGGTCCACCTCACGGGCGCCCTGGAACGCGTTGAAGAAGACCGGGAAGAAGACGAGCACCACGGCCGAGGCGATCTTCGAGGCGGGACCCAGCCCGAACCAGATCAGGAAGATCGGTGCCAGGACGATGCGCGGCAGCGCGTTGAGCACCTTGATGTAGGGCCCCAGTACGTCGGACAGGAAGCGGATCCTGCCCAGCGCGATACCGAGGACCACCCCGCCGATCACACCGATGACCCAGCCGACCAGGGCCTCGTACAGCGTGTACCAGATCTGTTCCCACAGGGTCCCCTGCGGGGTGCCGTCCGTCGCCCACCGGCTGATCTGCTCCCAGATCTTCGACGGCATCGAGAAGTTGAACGGATCGATGACGGCGGAACGGGCCAGCCACTCCCAGAGGCCCAGCAGGGCGATCAGCAGCAGGACCCGGGCGCTGTAGACGGTGATGCGGCGATTGCGCGCGGCCCGGGCCCGAGCCTGCGCGCGTGTCCCGCCCGGGGACCCGGCCCCAGCCGCGCCCCCACCCTTGGCCTGCGTCTCCCCGGCCGGTGCCGAGGTGCTCTCAAGCGGCATCGGAGGCACTCCGTTCACGGGTGATGCGGACCTCTTCACCGAGCGACGACCAGATCTCGCGGTAGATCTCCACGAACCGCGGTTCCATCCGTACCGCCTCCACCCGCCGCGGACGCGGCAGGTCGATGGTGAAGATCTCCTTGACGGTCGCCGGCCCGGCTGTCATGACGACGACCTTGTCCGCCAGGGCGATGGACTCCTCCAGGTCGTGGGTCACGAAGACGACGGAGGAACCGGTGCCCGCCCACAGGTCCAGCAGTTCGTCGGACATCAGAGCCCTGGTCTGCACGTCGAGCGCCGAGAACGGCTCGTCCATGAGCAGGAGTTCGGGGTCGTTCACGAAGGTGGCCGCGAGCGCGACGCGCTTGCGCTGTCCACCGGACAACTGGTGCGGGTAGCGGTCCTCGAACGCGCTGAGGCCCACGCGCGCCAGCCACGAACGGGCCCGCTCCCTGGCCTCCGCCTTCGGCACTCCGCGGAACCGGGGCCCCGCCATCACGTTGGAGAGCACCGACCGCCAGGGGAACACCGCGTCCTGCTGGAAGACGAAGCCGACCTTGTCGCCGATGCCGGACACCGGGGCCCCGCCGACGACGACCTCGCCCTCGGTGGCTTCCTCCAACCCGCTCACCAGGGTCAGCGTGGTGGACTTCCCGCAGCCGGTGGGGCCCACCACTGCGACGAACTCACCCTGCTCGACGGTGAGGTTCAGGTCGCGTACGGCAGTGTGCAGGCCACCTGAGGGCGTGCGGAACACCTTGCTCGCTCCCCGCAACTCGATGGCCGGACGTTTCTGAAGGCTCATGCCCCGGGACGGTAGGAGGCCCCACGGCACACCGACAGCCTTGTGGGCACAACCCGCCCTTGTGCCCGTAGTACCTGTTCTGCTCGTTGTGCTCACCCGAGATCCACGATCCCGCGCACAGGGCTGGGCAGGGGTACGCGAGCCGTCTACCTTGCGGCTACACAGGTGTCCCAGGGCATGTCTGCGGCGCAGACGTGAAACGTGCAGGCACGGAATCATCGGTTCCGGAAACGCCGCGGAAGAAAGAAGAGACCATGCGCCCACGCTGGCCCCAACGGCTCTCCGGACAGGTCCTGGTCGTGCAACTCGCCATCACGACCGGAGTCATGGTCCTGGCCGTCAGCCTCTTCACCGCGCCCCTCGCCCAGGAGCTCGACGAGGAGGCCACGCACCGCGCCCTGGCGATCGCCCAGACGACCGCGGCGGACCCGGCCATCGCCCGAGGGCTGCTCACGACCCGGCCGACACCGGACGGCCCTGTCCAGCAGGAGACCGAGCGCATCCGGCGCGCCACGGGGGCGCTCTACGTGGTGACCATGGACACGCGCGGTGTGCGCTGGTCACACACCACGACGGCCGAGATCGGACGGCACGTGTCCACCGACCCGAGCGGCCCGCTGTCGGGCCACGAGATCCGGCAGATCGACAGCGGCACGCTGGGGCGCTCCGCCCGCGCGAAGGTCCCGCTGTACGACGGCTCCGGCGACGTCGTCGGAGCCGTGTCCGTCGGCATCGCCTACGACAGCGTGCGCCACCGCCTGATCGGAGCCCTCCCCGGGCTCCTGCTCTGCGCGGCGGCGGCCCTGGCGGTGGGCGCCGGCGTGGCGGTCGCGGTCTCGCGGCGCCTGCGCC
>NZ_KL585439.1:9887-19255 GCF_000721935.1 Streptomyces sp. NRRL WC-3549 | reverse complement strand
CCCGCCCCCGCCGCACCCACGGCATCGCCTTCTCGGACATCTCGGCGCTGCTCGACGAACGGGAGGCGATGCTGCACGGCATACGCGAGGGCGTGATCGCCTTCGATCCCCGCGGCCGGATCCGGCTCGTCAACGACGAGGCGGCCCGGCTGCTCGGACTGGACACCGACATGACCGATGACGACCTCGACGCGGTCATGCCGGCCGGCCGTACCGCCGACGTACTGGCCGGCCGGGTCGAGGGCGCCGACCTCCTGACCGTGAGCGGTGGCCGCGTGCTGGTGGTCAACCGGATGCCGACCGCCGACGGCGGCGCCGTCGTGTCCCTGCGCGACCGCACCGAGGTGGAACTCCTCGGACGCGAGCTCGACAGCACCCAGGGGCTCCTGGAGGCCCTGCGCGCCCAGGGGCACGAGCACGCCAACCGGCTGCACACGGTGCTGGGGCTGCTGGAGCTGCGCAGATACGAACAGGCGGCCGCCTTCGTCACGCACGCCGTGGGAGACCACCGCAGCTCGGCGGAGGAGATCGCCGAGCGGGTCCACGACCCCCTGGTCTCCGCGCTCCTCGTCGGCAAGGCCGTGGTCGCCGCGGAACGAGCGGTCGAGCTGCGTGTCTGCGCCCGCACCCGGCTCCCCGACCGGCTCGTCGCCCCACGCGACCTGGTGACGGTACTGGGCAACCTCATCGACAACGCGCTCGACGCCGCGGCCGAGAAGCGCGGCGCCGGCCCCTTCGTGGAGGTGGAGCTGCGGGCCGAGGGCACCACCGTGCTGCTCCACGTCTCCGACACCGGCCCCGGGATTCCGCCGGCGGCACGCGAGGCCGTCTTCACCGAGGGGTACAGCACCAAGTCCCCGGCCCGCACCGGTTCTCATCCGCAGACGGCCCCTGCCCGCGGCCCCCTCCCGCACGGCCGGGGTATCGGGCTCTCCCTGGTCCGCCGGCTGGCCGAGCGCTACGGCGGTACGGCGAGGGTGACCGCCCGCCCGGGAGGCGGCGCCGTGTTCCTCGTGACCCTGCCGGAAATGATCATGCCGACTCCCGAGGCGGCGGAACTCCCCGGCGCCGCGCTCAGCACGGCCGGTGGTACCCGGTGATCAACGTCCTGGTCGTGGACGACGACTTCCACGTGGCCGAGATCAACTCCGCCTACGTGGCCCGGGTCCCCGGATTCACCGTGGTGGGCCGCGCGCACAACGCGGCCCAGACGCTGCTCAGCCTGGAGCGCACCAAGGTGGATCTCGTCCTGCTCGACCACTACCTGCCGGACGAGACGGGGGTGACCCTGATCCGCCGGTTGCGGCAGCTCGGTCACCACGCGGACGTGATCATGGTGACGGCCGCCCGCGACCTGGCGACCGTGCAGATGGCGCAGCGGTACGGGGCGCTGCACTACCTGGTCAAGCCGTTCACCTTCTCGGGCCTGCGCGCACGGCTCGAAGGCTACGCGGCCCTGCGCCGCTCACTCGACGAGACGGCCAGGGAAGCGGGACAGGACCAGATCGACCGGATCTTCAGCGCGTTCAAGGCGGCGGAGCCGCCCCGGCCCGCACTGCCCAAGGGCCACTCGACGGCCACCGTCGGCCTGGTCCGCGAGGCCCTGACCCGTAGTGCGCTGCCGCTCTCGGCGCACGAGGTCGCGGCCCGGACCGGAGTCAGCCGGTCCACCGCCCAGCGCTACCTGAAGTACCTCGAGGGGGTCGGACAGGTCAGGCTCACCCTGAAGTACGGCGACACGGGCCGCCCGGAACACCTCTACTCGTGGGCGGGCGCCTCCTGAAGCCGGTGTGCCGGTCCGACCCCGGGCGCCCGGGAGGCCCAGGACGTGGCCCGGCCCGGGCCGCCGCGGGCCGTGCGCGGAAACGCCCCTGGAACTCGCCCGGTCCCGGGGGCGTTCCGTCGAAGAAGGCTCAGCCCTTTCCGTTCCACGAACGCCAGAGGGCCGCGTACGGCCCCTCGGCGGCCACGAGCTCGTCGTGCGTGCCCAGTTCGACGATGCGGCCGGACTCCATGACGGCGACACGGTCCGCGTCATGCGCCGTCTGCAGACGGTGTGCGATGGCGATGACGGTACGGTCCGACCGCACCGCCGCCATGGCCCGCTCGGCCTGCCGGGCCGTCGCCGGGTCCAGCAGCGACGTGGCTTCGTCGAGTATCAGCGTGTGCGGATCGGCGAGCTGCACACGGGCGAGGGTGAGCTGTTGGGCCTGGGATGCCTCCAAGTCGACCCCGCCCGCCCCCAGCCGGGTGTCGAGCCCGTCCGGCAGCGTCTCGTACCAGTCGGCCTCGACCAGCTTCAGGGCCGCCAGGACGGCGTTGTCGTCGGCATCGGGAGCCGCCATGACCATGTTGTCCCGGAGCGTGCCCATGAACACGTGGTGCTGCTGGGTGATGAGCACCATCCGGTTGCCCAGCTCGCCGGCGGCGGCCAGGTCGGCGACGGCGACACCGCCGACCAGCACCTGGCCCGAGTCCGGGGTGTCCAGACCGGACAGCAGTTTGCCCAGCGTGGACTTGCCCGCTCCGGACGGCCCGACCACGGCCAGCCGCTCACCGGGCCGGACGAACAGGTCGATGTCCTTCAACACCTCGTGCCCGCGGGTGTAGGAGTACCGCACGCCGCGGACCTCGATGCGGTCGTCAGTGGGGGCGCGTACGGCGGGGCCCTGCTCCGGCGCCACCGTCCCGACCCCCTTGATACGTGCGAACGAAGCACCGCTGCGCTGGAGTTGCTCGACCCAGCCGAGCACACGGTCGAGGGGATCGACCAGCTGCCACATGTACAGGCCGCCTGCGACCACGGTACCGAGGGCGACCGACCCGTGGAGGTACCCCAGGCCGCCGACCAGGAGGATGAGCGTCATGGGCAGGGCGTGCGCGAACTCGGTGACGGGGAACAGCACGGTCCGCAGGGCGAGTGTCCGCAGCCCCGCACGGTAGGTGGTGTCGATGGCGTCGTCGACCGCGGAGTCCTGGCGGGCGCGGAGCCCGTAGGCCTCGATGGTGCGGGCGCCGTGCGCGGTGGAGTTCAACATCTCGGTGACGTGGCCGGAGGCGGCGCCCTCGGCGAGGTAGGCGTCCCGGGCCCGCGCCAGGTACCAGCGGGTCACGACCCAGACGAACGGCAGGCCCACCAGCGAGCACAGCCCGAGGAGGGGGTCCAGCAGGAACACCGCGGCGAAGATGAACAGGGCCTGGACACCCGCGATGAAGACGTCCGGGGCCGCGTCGCGCAGGGTGGCGGCCACGGTGGAGACGTCCACCGACGCGCGGGTGACGAGGTCGCCGGTGCCCACCTGTTCCGCGATCCGCCCGGGCAGGGCGAGCGACCGGTCGACGACCTCCTCGCGGAGCCGGGCCAGGGCGCGCTCACCGAACCGGTGGGAGAGACGGCGCGCGTACCGGGTCAGGACCAGTTGGGCCGCCGCGAAGCCCAGCACCGCCGCGGCCAGGCCGTCGACCTGGGAGACGGTCAGCTCGCCCGCCTCGCCCCGGGTGACGATCCGCCCCAGGAGCCATGGCCCGGCCACACCGGCGAGCGCGGCCAGGCAGGTGAGGACCAGAATCCCGCCCATGGCCCGTCCGTCGTCCTTCAGCAGCTGCCATCCGGCCCGGCGCACCGTCCGGGCGTCGGCGACCGGCAGCCGGGGTGTCTCGTCGGACCGGCTCATCGGGTGTGTCCTTCCGCCGGCCCCGTCACGTCAGGGATGTGTATAAGAGACAGGAGGAGTTCGCCGTGCGTGCCGGTGGCCTTGACCTCGCCGTCCACGAGGTAGGCGACCTCGTGGGCGTGTCCGAGCAGGAGCGGCGACGTGCTGACGACCAGCGTGGTGTGGCCCCTGCGGTGTTCGGCCACGCGGGCGGCGACCGTCGCCTCGGTGTGCGCGTCCAGCGCGGACGTCGGTTCCACCAGCAGGAGGACCTCCGGATCGGCCAGCAGCGCCCTGGCCAGGCGGAGCCGCTGGCGCTGCCCGCCCGACACGTTGCGGGCCTGGCTGTCGAGCCGGGTGTCGAGCCCGTCGGGCAGGACGTCGACGACGTCTTCGGCGGCGGAGGCGTACAGGGCCCGTCCGATCTCCTCGGCGCTGTGATCGTCGCGGACGGACACGGCCGAACGCAGCGGCCCGCCGAAGAGGTAGGCGTCGTTGTCGGCGAGCAGCACGTGACGCCGCAGCGCCGTGCGGTCCCACTCGGAGAGCTTCGTTCCACCCCAGGCGGCCTCGGAGCCCGTGTAGCCGGCCAGCCGATCCACGACGGCGCGGGGCTCCTCGGGCCGCGCGCCGACCAGAGCGGTCACCGTGCCGGGCCGCACCACCAGACCGGACGCGGGGTCGTGCAGCGCCCCGGGAGTGTCCGGCGGCAGCACCCGGGTCCTGTGCTCCTCGGGCTTCGGGGCGAGGGCCAGGATGTCGATCACGCGCCGCGCGGAGACGAGGCCCCGCGGCAGGTCGTCCGCCCCCTCGATGAGGGACGACACGGGGACCAGCAGGGCCGCCACGTATCCGTAGACCGCGACCAGTTCACCGACGGTGATCGAACCGCCGACCGCCATGCGGGCACTGAGCCACGTGACGACGGCGAGGAAGACCATGGGGAGGCAGGCGGCGAGCGCCTGCACCCAGCTGCTGAGGGAGGCCACCCGGTAGCCGAGGGGGACCAGGGCCTGTGAACGCTCCCGGTAGCGCTGGGCGAACACGGGCTTGCCCCCGATGCCGTTCAGCACGCTCAGCCCCTCGACCATGTCACCGGCCAGGGCGGTCAGCGCCCCCTGGTCCTCCCGGTAGGTGCCCTCGGCACCGTGCAGGCGGTCCAGCAGGGGGCCGACCGTCATCGCCAGCACCGGGACACCGAGGAGGATCACCACCGCCAGGACGACGGAGATCCTGAACAGCAGAACGGCCGTCGCCGCGTAGGCGATGACCGCGCCGATCCCGGGGCCCGTGATGGTCAGGGTCTGCGCGATCCGGCTGATGTCACCGGCCTGAAGATGAGTGAGCTCACCCGCCGACACCCGGCGCGGCAACGTCGAGCCCAGACGCGTGATGTGACGGGTCATCACCTGCACCGTCCGATAGGCCGCGTCCACGCGGATGAGCGTCATCGTGCGGTGGCGCAGGATCCCGAGGACCGCGATCACGGCCCCCACGAGGAGCACCGCACCGACCCAGAGGAACAGGGCATCGGTGTCACGCCCCCTGAGTCCGTCGTCGATGGCCCTCGACAGCAGGTACGGAGGCAGCATGAGCGCGCACATCCACGTGCTGCCCCACGTGGCACCGAGGAGAACCCGTCTGCGCTGCCTCGTCACCAGCCACCACAGGAACCGCAGAGGGCTCCGGTGGTCCGGTGGTCCCGGATCGCGGTAGGGGACCCGGCGCTCGCGTGCGGGCAGGTCTGTTCCGTCGGTCATCTCGGCCGTCCTCGGATAGGTCTTGGCGCTGTCTCTTATACGATGTGTATAAGAGACAGGTATGAGCGCGGGCACAAGAAAGCTCCGTACAGTCGAGGCTGACCGTACGGAGCTAAGTCGCGCTGCGGATACACGCCAACGTGCGCTTCATGTTCTTGGAGCTTCGCAGGCTTGTCAACGTTCGATCACGCGAAGCTGCACCGCCGGGCCGCCGCCCTCCTCGGCCGTCCGAAGGGCACCGGCCGGGAGGGCCCCCCGCGAGGCGTGCCCTCAGGAACCGCCGGCGCCCTCGCGCAGGTACGCGCCGAGCCGCTCGATCGCCGAGGGGTTGCGCGGACTCTCGACGAGATCGGCGTAGTCCAGCGTGAAGATCCGCTTGTGCTTGACCGCGGAGACGTTCCGCAGCGGCGGGTAGGAGAGCAGGAAGTCCTTCTTCTGCTCCGCGCTCGTGGAACCGTAGTCGTTGATGACGATGACGTCCGGGTTCCTCTTCACGACCGTCTCCCAGCCGACCGTCGTCCACGAGTCCTTGAGGTCGTGCAGGAGGTTGACGCCCCCGGCCTCGCTGATGATCTGCTCGGGCGCGGCGTAGCGTCCCGAGGTGAAGGGCTGGTCCTGGCCGCTGTCGTAGAGGAACACCGAGGGCCGGTCCGCGCCCTCGGGGGCCTTCGCCTGGACGGCGGCGACCGTTGCCTTGTACTGCTTGATCAGCTTCTGTGCGCGCTCCTCGACGCCGAAGATCCTGCCGAGGTTCTCCAGGTCCGTGTAGAGCGCGTCGAGCGGCGGCATGATGCCGCGCGAGGTGCCGGTGCCGGCGTTGCGACAGGACTCGGAGAGCAGATAGGTGTCGATGCCCGCCTTGTGGAGTTCGTCCGGCGTCAGGGTGTTCTCGTTGAAGCCGTAGCCCCAGCCGGCGAAGACGAGGTCGGCGCGCGCGGAGAGGGCCGTCTCCTTGGTGATCCGGTCCTTGGAGAGCCACTTCACCTTGTCGTACGCGTCCTTGTACGGCAGGCCGTCCACGGAGCCCTTGTCGGCGGGCATGGCGTAGCCCGCCATACGGTCCTCCAGGCCGAGCGCGAACATGAGCTCGGTGATGCCGATGTCGTTGGTCACCACCCGCTCGGGGCGCTTGTCGTAGGTGACCTTCTCGCCGCAGTTGGTGACGGTCACCGCCCGCGGGTCGGCGTTCTCGTCTTCGGATGCGACGTCCGCGCCGCAGCCGGTCAGCGTGAGGGCGGCGGCGAGGCCGAGCGAGGCGGTGGACAGGAGCTTGTGCACAGGGGGCCTTCCGGGGTGTCAGGGAGCCAGTGGGTCGAAGAGGAACTGGGTGGCGCCGGTCTCGGGGTGGCGCACCCGGTGCGCCCTGACGCCGAAGACCTCGGCGAGCAGCACGGGGGACAGGACCTCGTCCGGGGGCCCCGAGGCGACGACGCGGCCGCCCTGAAGGACGTGCAGCCGGTCGCAGTGGGCGGCGGCGAGGTTGAGGTCGTGCAGGGCGGCGAGCACGGTCGGGCCGCTGGCGCGGACCCGGCGCAGCACATCGAGCTGGTGGGCTATGTCGAGGTGGTTCGTGGGCTCGTCCAGGACGAGGACGCGCGGCTGCTGGGTGAGCGCGCGGGCGATGAGCACCCGCTGCTTCTCGCCGCCGGAGAGCGACAGGAAGCCGCGGGCGGCGAGGTGCGCCACCCCCGCCTGCTCCAGGGCTCCCAGGACGATCCGCCAGTCACCCGCGGCGGTGCGCTCGCGGTGCGGCAGGCGGCCCATCGCGACGACCTCGGTGACCGTGAAGTCGAAGTCGGCGGCCGACTCCTGCGGCAGCGCGGCCAGCAGGCGCGCCGCGGCCCGGGGCGTCATGCGGTGCACGTCCTCGTTCTCGACCTTGACGACTCCCGTGTCGGGGCGTCGCGCGCGGTAGACGCACCGCAGCAGCGTCGACTTCCCGCTGCCGTTGGGCCCGACCAGTCCCACGAAGGTTCCGGCGGGCGCGTCGAGCGTGACCTCCTCGACGAGCCGGGTGCCGGCCACCTCGACCGAAACGCCTTCGATGTCGAGCCGCACGTCTCCTCCTTCACGTTCGGGCACATTCGGGCAGCGATACGGGTACGGGCGGTGCTGCGGGCCGCCCGCGATCAGCGGCCGGTGAGCGCGTGGCCGCCGCGCCGCATGAGCAGCAGGAACGCGGGCACGCCGAGGGCGGCCGTGACCACGCCGACGGGCAGCTCGGTGGGTGCGAGCAGCACGCGCGAGAGGATGTCGGCCCACACGAGCAGTACCGCTCCGGTGAGCGGCGCGACCGCGAGGACGCGGGCGTGCGAAGCGCCCACGAGCATGCGCACGAGATGGGGAACCATCAGCCCGACGAAACCGATCGCCCCGCTCACCGCGACGACCGTGCCCGTCACAGCCGCCGTGACGACGAACAGCTCACGCCGCAGCCGGTCGGGCGGCACGCCCAGCGCCGCCGACGTCTCGTCCCCCATGGAGAGGGCGTCCAGCGCGCCCGCCCGCAGCCTGAGCCACAGCCAGCCCGCGAGCACAGCGGCACCTTCGGCCACGTCGCCCCGCCCAGGCTGCCGAGCAGCCACATCAACGCCGCGCGAGCCGCCTCGCCCCGCTCGGCGCCGAAGACCATGACGGTGGTGACGGCCTGGAAACCGTAGGCGAGCGCCGTGCCGGTCAGGACGAGCCGCAGCGGGCTGAGCCCGAGCGGGGAGCGGGCCACCGCGTAGACGACGAGGGTCGCGGCGAGCGCCGACACGAAGGCGGAGAAGGAGAGCGCCCAGACGCCGAGACCGGCGAGCGCGCCGAACAGGATGACCGCGTTGGCGCCGACGGCGGCGCCCGAGGAGATACCGAGCACGAAGGGGTCGGCCAGAGCGTTCCGCACCAGCGCCTGCACCGCGACACCGACCGCGGCGAGCCCCGCGCCGACCACGGCCGCGAGCACGACGCGCGGGAAGCGGATCTCCCACACGATGGTGTACGCCCCCGCGTCGCCGGTACCCAGACTCCCGCCGCTGAGACCGGCCCACATGAGCCGCAGCACCTGCCCCCAGCCCATCCCCGTCGCTCCGAGCCCCACCCCGCAGGCGAGCGAGACGGCCAGCACGAGCGCGAGTCCGACGACCAGTGGCGCGGTCGGTATGCGTCCGCGCGAGACGTCCGCCGGAGCAGAGGGAGTGGAGGGAGCAGAGGGAGCGGCGGTGCGGGGCAAGGTGGGCGCACATCCTCCGGGCCGGTGCCACCTGCGGAAGACCGCAGGGCACCAGAAGGGGCCCGGAGGGCTCTGGCAGTCCCTGCTCGCAGTCCGCGGCGAGCGGTTGACGGGTTGCATACCTGCCGCGGGTGATCGGACTCGCGTGGCCGGTACGGCCACGCACACCGTTGCGGGACAGCGCCGGATTCTCACCGGCTTCCCCCGCGGGAGGCACGGGAAGCGTAACAAGCCCGAGTCGGGGGCGGTCCGGCGGCGTGTCAGGTGTCCGGATACCGGCAGGACACCGCGTGTCCTCGGACGACACGACACGACACGGGCCGGTCGCGGTGTGGAACGCGTGGCCGTCCCACGAGCACGGGGTACGGCACGCCGTGGCCTCACGGACAGGCCTCCCGGCCGGGCGGGCGGACGGACCGGAGGCAACACCCTGTCAGAGCCGAGTACCAGCACGAGGACGGCCTTCGAAGGATGCCGACCGACCGCCAACGGCCGCACCTCAACGTCACCGGCCGCATCGCTCAGGAGACCACCCTCACCCCGTCGCCCACCTGACGGTGGTCGACCACAGCGTCGGCGAGTTGCGTAACATCCTCGGCCACTACGCCGACCAAGGCGAAAGTGCACTCTCGGCGCGGTACCTATGCTCACCGCTGCCGGAGCTCTCCGGGTTGCTGGGCCGGCCGTCGCGGGCCGCTTCCCCCGCCGAGGTCGCCCCGCAGGTCCAGGTCTTCACGGCGG
>NZ_KL585439.1:8261-9668 GCF_000721935.1 Streptomyces sp. NRRL WC-3549 | reverse complement strand
CTGCCGGCGTTGCCCCGCCGGCCCAGCTCACAGGCCCGAACGGCGAGAAGCCCACTGAGTGGGGCGTGGCATCCTTCGACCTGGCCCTCCGGCGCTACGGCCGCTCTGACGGGTAAGACGTGCTACTCGAATTACATTGACCCGACCAAGAAGCACTCTGCCAGCGTCGTTTTCGCGAGTGGTGCCGACAAGGACATACGGGAGAAGGACATTTGGGCCAAGGTCGCGATCACCGCCGGTTCCGCCTACCCCTGCAACACCTACTGGGTCGTCTACCAAGACCTGGCCTGCCCGCTTCTCCGCCGGCCGAATGCCTGGTCACCCGTTTCCGCGATGAGGCGGTAAGGCTTTGCGTGCTCCATTTCCGCTCCAGCGGGATGCGCGGTAGGGTGCCGCATCCATTCCCCCACGCGACGAGGTGGTGTACGTGCGTCCATGTTTCTCAGCCGCTATATTTCCCATTGTGGGCGGTTTGGTCGTCGGGATCTCTGGTCCGCTCTTGGGATCGGCAAACGGGCGCGTGAGCCATGCGGCAAGTATCACTCTTGTCGCAGGTTGGATGTACGCGCCAGTAGCTTCGTTGCCGGGTTCCTGACCGGTTCCAAAAAACGCGCGGCCATTATGGGTTTCATTTCGCTGATAGTGACCGTGTTTGCCTACTATCTGACGAAAGCAACTCAAGGTGACTTCGTGGCATCGGACTACAGTGACCCGACGGCGCAGGCTACGGTCTTCGCGTGGGGTGATTTCCTCTCGATGCTCATTCTGTGGTGCGCCTTCGCTCTCGCTGCGGGGCCGATCTTCGGAATCGTCGGACATCTCGCGCATGTCGGCCCCCACGGTCTCGCTTCCCGACTTCTGATCCCAATGGTGGTTATCGGTGAAACCACTGTGCGACTGTCCGCTGAGGCAAATCTGCAAGAAGCGTTGGTGGGTGCGACCTGGAGCGTAACCCGCGCTCTGGCTGTGGCCGTGGCGCTGGCACTCTTGTGCGTCGCGGCCGTAAAGGCCCGGCGTCGGCAATCTGCGCGAGCCTGATGCCGGCAAATCTCACTTCTTGAGCGAGGTCGCCTGCGGTCTCGCCTTTGGTGTTGCCTTTGTGTGCGCGTTGCCGCAAGAGAAATAGGCCGAATTGTGTTTCGCCAATGCGATTCCAGTCGCGATATCGGGGTAGGTGTCGCGGCATTCAGCCACCACTGAACGAAACGCGTGCGACCCTCGGTGTTCTTCTCTCTTGGTAATGGTCGGGACACGGGTTGCCAGAATTGCCCCTTGAGTAAGGGCTGTCCCGCAATTCCCGGCGGGCGCGCGACGACAGCTACGGCACCTCGCCGCGTTGTCGGAACATCCCCATACATCCAGTATGCGGATGCCCCTCCGCCTTGCGATGCACCGCATCTGACGCCG
>NZ_KL585439.1:0-8063 GCF_000721935.1 Streptomyces sp. NRRL WC-3549 | reverse complement strand
GCATCTGACGCCGTGCGCTGACCCACCGGGAATTGGGGGAAAGCCCTTGGTATTCCAGTGCGGGTTCGTGATCTACCCGCTGGTGAGCGGTTGTCGCTGCGTCGGCTCGTGGCATGGTGGCGCGTGAGGCTGCGGCGGCTCTGAAGATAACGGTGGTCGGCGGATTCGGTGCGCATCCAGGACGAGTTGCAGTGAATGGCGCATTCCGGTGGTTCAGCGCGGCGGGGGGAAGGTAGCGTCGCGATCATGAAATCGCTGATCGGAACCACCACTGACCAAGCGCCGGCGAATCCGGCCGCGACCGATGACGTGCTGGCCACTCAGCCGATCGGCTACTGGTGCGGGCTGACCCAGACGGCCGTCACCCGGCAGCTACGTGACGCCATGGCCAAGATCGACGTCACGCAGCCGCAGTACTGGGTACTCAACCGTGTGAATGGCGGCCCCGCGGCACCGAGCCGTGAGGAGGTCGTCGCTCAGCTGACGCACCTTGCCGACGGGCCGTACGAGATCGCCAGGGTCGTCGACCAGTTGCTCCACCGCGCATGGCTCCGGATCGATGATGGGCAGCGTCTGTACCTCACGGATGCGGGGGAGGCCGCCAGAGCGCGACTCCGTGAGCTGGCGACCGAGGTACGCTCCGTGGTCCACCAGGGCATCAGCGACGAGGAGTACGTGGCCGCGCTCAAGGTGCTGCGCAAGATGGTGGCCAATGTCGAGGGTGACGAGACTTCTGGTGATCCGTTCTGATCTGTCGATCTCGCAACGGACCTGGCTGCGAACGGGTGTGGCCATGGCGTGATCATCGGGGGTCGTGCGGGCTCCTGAAGACCGTGCGGTGGCCGCGGACCATGGCGTAGGCCCTGCCCGCTGTCGGACGATGTGCGATCAGGTCATGGCGCGGATCGCGGGTTGGTTGGGCCGAGTCGAGCCCCGGGCGACCGCCCGCGCCTATGTCGTCTTCAGGCCGCCATCGAGAACCGTCGCCTGGGACGCAATCCATGTCGGTCCAGCACGGTCGGTCTTCCGGCGGCCACACCCGGCAGGGTCGAGGCGTGGCCGCCCGAGCGGGTGCTGGGGGTGCGGGAGGCACTGCCCGACCGCTACCGGCCCCTCCGCGTGATCGGCGGGCGGGCCGTGGGCTCCGGCAAGGTGAGGCGCTCGGGCTCCCCCAGGGCCGCGAGGTCAGGGACGTGCCGTTGCCGTCAAGTGTGGCCAGGGCGATCCGGCAGCACATCGAGGAGTACGCGCCGGTGCCGGTCATGCTGCCCTGGGACGACCCGACGCCACCGGAGACGCCGGTGGAGGCCAGGCACCGGCGGCCGAGGACCCAGGGCGTCGTAGAGCCCGCCGTGGCCGCGACGGTGTTCACCGACCAGCGACAGTTACACCAGCGACCGGACCGGACCGTCCGCGCACAACACCGCGTCCGCGCGTTCGAACAGCGCGTCCGCACGCCTGGTCGGACAGGAGTAGAACTCACCCCGGAAGCGTGACAGACCCGCAAACGGGTCCTGCAGGTCAGCATGGTGCGACAGACTCATCCCCACGGCCTTCGTGCTGCATTGTGTGTTCCTTGGTCGGATCACATGCTCAGCCGAAGGCCGCCCCGCCGCCGTGCCGTTCGGCAACTGCCGCGAACCCTCCAACGTCAAGGCCGGCGGAAGCGCGTGCCCAATCCGCTTCCAGTGCGCGGGTTGCGGCTACTTACAGGCCCGCCCCTTCCTACCTACCAGCCATCGAAGAGCACATCAACTCGCTGCGAGCCGACCGCTTCACGGCCGAGGCGATGGGCGCCGACCCCTTCGTCACCCGCACCCTGAGCGACCAGATCGACGCGTTCCAGCAAGTGCTGACCGCGATGCGCAAGCAACTGGACACCAAAACCCCCGAAGAGCGCCAGGAGATCGAAGAGGCCAGCTCCGTGCTGCGAAAGGCACGAGTCAGCCGCGGACGCACCGCCCTGCCGCTGACGGCGATCAACCGGAGGTCCTCGTGACCCAGTAAACGAGCACACACATCCAGACCCCAGCACAGGTCCTCAAGGAAGTCCGCCGCCGGGACAGCCGAGCAAAGCGAGCCCGTGGCCTTGAGGCGATCCGATCACTGCAGCACAACGGCGACAAGGTCACACACGCCGCCGACGCTCGCACGGCCGGCGTCTCTCCCTGGCTCACCTATGCCGAAGGCGTGCGCGAACACGTCCGAGCCGCCATCCAGGAACAGGACAAGCCTCGCCCCGCCACGCGAAACACCCCAGCCAGCAACGCCAGCCTCCGCGTCGATCTCAACCTGGCCCGCGAGGAGATCCACAAGCTTCGTGCCGAGCGCGACCGACTTCAGCGCAACGCACGCCTCCACCTCAGCCGGCAACTCGACCAGGTTGCCACCGGTGACCTCACCACACGAGTCCATGAACTCACGGCAGACAAAGCCGAGATGGAGGCACTGCTCAACGCCAAGAACGTCGAAGCCGACGTACTCGCACGCCGCGTCACCGAGCTCGAAGACGAGCTCACCGCAGCCCACACCAGCCTCCGCCAGATGATCCGCGACCACAGCACAGGGACATCACCAACATGACCCACATGGATGACAGGTGGCCACCGCCTCTTCGGCCGCGCTTGATTGGCGGGGGCTTTGTCTCCTCAGTAGACCCCCCACTCCCTGCGAGGAATGGGGCCCTCCCAACTGTCGGTACTCATCTCCGCCCAGTCGCGAGCCACGAGGACAGGGCGAGTTCGGGCATAGTCACCGTTCTGCTGGCAACGCATGACCAAACCGAGGCCGGGGAGGCCGGCCTCCCCGTTCAACCCGATGCGCAGGCCATTCAGACCAGGGGGCATGTTCTCAAGGGATTCAGCTGTCGCTTCGATCCAGGGAGAGAGCTCGGAAGGCAGCCGGCCTGTCAGGCGGATGCCCTCGTAGTTGATCTGGGGTCCGCGGCAGGCATCGACGGCGACGGCGGCCAACGTCAGATCTTCCCTGCGGTAGTAGGTGTCGATACCCGGAGCGCTGAATGGCACCCACTGCTTGTTGGGGTCCCAACCGCCAACTGGCTCACCTAGGGCCGCCGCGACATCATTGATGCTCCGGCCGAACTGCAGAGGCCCCACGCTCTTGAACGGGACCCATGTCCACTGCGGGCGGTCCAAGTCCGAGACGATCTCCTGCGCCCACCACATAGACAATTTCCTCTTACTCGAACGCACGTATCAGAGGCATCGTCCCACGCCCGCAGGACCCAACAGACACGACGAACGTCTGTCGTCGAGCTGATCGCGCTTCGTCCCCGGGCTCTTGAGGAACGTCCCTAACGTCTCTTACCGTCCTGCACCCGCCTGAGCAGCGTGGATGGGCTCGACCTATGGATAAGCGAGGCCGGCTCAAGCAGTTCCGCGCGACAGCAACCCGCTTCGACAAGCTCGCGGACCGATACCAGGCCGGACTCCGCCTCGCCTCGCTGATCCTCTGGCTCCGCGAGCCTGCGTCGGCAGGCGCTCAGCGCCCGGGGGCCAGGACGGCCAGCACCCCCGATGAGATTCCCAGCTGACCCAATCGGGACAAAAGGGCTGCTTCCTGTTCCTGGGTTACCTCAACCCACAGGGACGTTCCCGAGTCGCTGGCGCTGAAAACCTGCCGACCGTCCCGCCGGCCTTCCGCGTGGATCGTGTAGGGAGCCAAGTCCGACAGCACCTTGAAGTGCCCGTCGTCTCGGACATCGAGGTCGATCCCCATCCCGGGATCAAAGCGCCTGGAGCGGGCACCGCTCGCGACCTCCTCCCGAGCCAGTGACAAGGCACGTTCATACGAGTCCAGGACTTCGGACGGCCAGGCGTCATCGCTGTACGCATCGATGTGGGCCGCATCGATGCTCGAACGCAGCACGTGAAGAGCTTCGCGATGAACACGCACAACGTCTGCAGGGCGAACTCCGTCCGCGAGTACGAGCTCGCGGACCCGGGCGCCATTCTGACTGGTCACCTGCAGGACCCTTCCACAGGCAGTCAGCTGACTCCACCGAGAAATGCCTCCCCGACGTGATCATTATCAGACAGGCCCTGGGTCCTCGCGATGGCGACCCGCTCCCGGCCTGCCGGAGCGCGGGCGGCGGACGACGCCGTACCCGCGGGCCCGTGGTGGTCCGCCGAGGTCATGGCACCGCCCCTGCGCCGCGGGGCCGGCGACGTGGCGGGCCCTGGTGCCCGTGCTGCTGGCCCGCCACCAAGCGGGCGCCGAGGTGCGCTGCACCGACGACGCGCTGCGCGTCCTGGACGGCGCGCCCCGGCCCGGCGACGTACGGCAGTTGGAGGGCGCCCTGCGCTACGCGCTCGTCCGCCGGGCCGACGCCGACGTCATCGACGAGCCGGACCTGCCCCCGGCCCTGCTGTCCCGGGCGCTGCATCCGCTGACCCCGTGGGAGAGCACTGAACGCGACATGATCGTGCAGGTGCTCCTCGACCACGGCGGGGACAAGCCGCGGGCGGCGTGGGCCCTGGGCATCTCCCGGCGGCCATCTACCGCAAGGTCACGGCATGTCGGATCCGGCTCGTCCCCGGCCGCGGCCCTGCTCGCCCTGGCCCACCTGCGATGCGGCGATACCTATGCCCAGCTCGCTGCCGGGTTCCGCATCGGCATCGCGACCGTCTATCGCTACATACGCGAGGTCATCGACGTCCTGGCTGCCCTCGCCCCGACCCTGACCGAGGCGATGAAGACCATCCGGACCAAGGCGTTCGTGATCCTGGACGGCACCCTCCTGCCGATCGACCGGATCGCCGCCGACACCCTGTACTACTCCGGGAAACACAAGCGCCACGGCATGAACGTCCAGGTCCTCACCGACCCGTTAGGACGGCTGCTGTGGGCGTCACCCGCTCTGCCCGGGTCCGTCCACGACCTGACCGCCGCACGGACCCACGGGATCATCGACGCGCTCGCCGCGGCCGAGCTGAAGTGCTGGGCGGACAAGGCGTACCACGGAGCCGGCCACCCCGTACGCGTCCCGTTCCGAGGCCGTCGCCTCAAGCGATGGAAGCGCCGACACAACAGCACGCAGGCCAAGATCCGCCGCCTCGGCGAGCAGGCCATGGCCACCCTCAAGGGCTGGTGCCTTCTGCGGAAGCTCCGCTGCAGCACCAACCGCATCACCGCGATCGTCCAGGCGCTTCTTGTCCTTCACCACGCGTCAGCGTGAGGTTGGAAAGGGCTCAGTCGCCCATGTCCGACTGGGGCTTACCTGTGTCCGGGATCGAGTAGAACTCACCCAGCTCCTGCCGAATGCGGCCCGGAGGATTGCGGCTGTACTCGCGCAGCTGTCGTTCCGCCTCCGCGATGGCCGAGGGGCGGGCGTGCCAGGTGTGACGAGATAGGCGTCCAGGGCGTGCGCTGCTCCGGGGCGTCGTCGGCCGGCTGCCCCAGATACGCGCGCATCACCTGGTCCAGCTCGCCGTACCGCCGGTCGTGTTCGAGGGGTTTCATGGACATGTGCGTGTGACCCCTACAGGTAGAACGGGACGGTCGTGTGGACGACGAAGCCATGCGGGCTTACCGGCTCGCGGCGCAGCACCACGCGCGCTGCGCGCACATCGACGGGGCCGCGTCCGGCCAGCAGGTCGCCTTCCAGCTGTACTCGGCCCACGGGCTCCTCACGGGACGGCCAGGCGGCCTCGATGGTGAGGCGGACCCGGGTGTTCTGGGCGAGCCAGCGATGGATGGCCTGCTCGTTGGCGGTCACCACCTGCTGGGTGGCCCACTGGGCGGTCCCCCGGTCGGGACAGGAAGCGGAACGGGTCAGCACGGGGGGATCCCCTCGCATCACCGAGGCGGGACCTTCGCGCGTACAGACTCACTAGTCGGCGAAGCTCCAGACCAGGCCCACTTCGGTGTCCGAGACGATGACGAGGCCACAGTCTTCCATGTAGACACCCAGCGGGCTGTACCAGAGTGAAGTCGATTGTGCCGGGGCGGTTGCCCTGTTTTTTTACGTTCGTGTAGTACCTGGCCCCGTCCCCGTACCGAGCGAGGATCGTGCGCGCCATGGCCCGCAGTTCGTCCGGGGATTCGGCGAAGTACTGGAGGTTGGCAAGGGTGCACCCGGACTCCGTGAGGGCCAGGAGCAGGTTCTCGGCGCTGCCCCGGTCGATCTCCTTGAGGCGCGGCGCGATGTACTCCGGGGGGTGGTCGGCGAATGGGTACTTGGGGTCTCCCTCACGCTCCGGGCTCTGCGCCGCGTCGTCGACGCCGACCCAGCCCCTGGGGTCCGGAACCCGGGCCATCACGGTGAGGACGTCGAAGGCCCAGTCCTCGTGGTGGCGGGGTCCTGTGGCGACGTATGCGTACGCGTCCCTGTACAGGTGGCGTACCGCGGCGTCCCAGGACGTCTGGTCGACGGGCGGCATGTGGTGCGGCCTTTCTCGGCGGGCAACTAGCTAGGGCTTGTAGGGATTGAGGTCATGACCGTGAAGGGTGGATTGCGGTTGCTGTCGTACTTGAGGCGCGTCTCGATGCCGTTCACGTCGTACGCCTTGGCGTTGGCTCCCCCCTCCTTGTACCCGGACATCGGGTCGTTCGGGCCCACCGGCTGCTTGAATACGCTGCGACCGCTGGTCTCACCGGGTGGCGCGGTCGAGCGGAACTTCTCGACACCTCCGTCGGCCAGCTGTGGCGGGCCCTTGATCCAGGCGTCGATAGCGGGCTGGTTCTTGTTGAGGTTGTGTTGGATCAGCTCCTCTGCCCGCTGGTAGCTTGAAAAGGACGAAGAGCTGCCGGGAAGCGGCTTGCCGTGCGGCCAGGCGGCGGTAGGACCGTTCCCCTGAAGCTTCCCCTTGATCGTGGACACCTGGAGACTGGGATCTTGAGGTTTCAGAAGAAGTAGCACCAGGTGGGAAGCAAATACACGAAGCGGTACACCGAGGAGTTCAAGCGGGACGCGATCGCGCTCGTCGACTCCTCGGGCAAGACGGTCACCGCCGTCGCCCGGGAGCTGGGCATCAGCTCCGAGTCCCTGCGCGGCTGGTACCGCCGGGCCAAAGCCGACCGAGGTGAGGGCGCCCCGGGCGAGCTGACCAGCGCCGAACGCGACGAACTGCGCCGGCTACGCAAGGAGAACCGCGAGCAGCAGCAGACGATCGAGATCCTGAAAAAAGCGACGGCCTTCTTCGTGAAGGAGATCGACCGGTGACCGCGTTGTACCGGTTGATCCACGCGAAGAAGGCGAACTATCCGGTCACGATGCTGTGCCGGGTGCTGCACGTGACCCGCTCCTGCTACTACGCCTGGCGCGAGGGCGAGGCCACCCGCCAGACCCGCCAGGCGGCCGACGACGCGCTCGCGCACGAGATCACCGTGCTGCATATCGCTTCCCGCAAGACCTACGGCGTCCCGCGTATCCACGCCGAGCTGCGGCGTCTGGGGCGGCGAGTGAACCGCAAGCGCATCGCCCGCGTCATGCATGAGCGCGACATCCGCGGCGTCACCCGCCGTAAGCGGCGCTCGCTGACCCGGCCGGATTCGAAGGCGAAGCCGGCCCCGGACCTGGTCGGCCGGGACTTCCACGCCGAGCACCCCGGCACCAAGCTGGTCGGCGACATCACCCACCTCCCGACGGCCGAGGGCTGGCTCTACCTCGCCTGCTGGCTGGACCTGGCCACGCGCGAGGTCGTCGGCCACGCGATGGCCGACCACCACCGCGCCGAGCTCGTCGTGGACGCGCTCGACATGGCCCACGACCGAGGCGGTCTGGAGCCCGGACGCGTGGTCCACAGTGATCGCGGAAGCGAGTACACCTCGGCTCAATTCCGCGCCCAAACAATAGAGTTGGGGCTACGGCAGAGCTGTGGACGCACCGGTTCGTGTTTCGATAACGCCGCAGCAGAGAGTTTCTGGGCTCTGCTCAAGGAAGAGATCGGAACCCGGACCTGGCCCGACCGGGCCACCGCCCGCGCCGAAGTCTTCAACTTCATCGAGACCTTCTACAACCGCCGCCGCCTGCGCAAGCACAAGATCTTCGGCTACCTCACCCCGGCCGAGACCAGGCAGCGGCATCGACACGCCCTCGCGGC
>NZ_KL585438.1:60026-60292 GCF_000721935.1 Streptomyces sp. NRRL WC-3549 | reverse complement strand
CTACGGGACAGAGCCGCTCGTTTGACAGACCCGGACTTCGACGGCGACGGCGACCCAGCTCGTCGGCCTCACCGACGGCCGGCACATGCTCCACGCCCCACCACCCTCACCGACACCGACCACCTTGTCGCCAGCGTCGGCGCCGCCGTCCAGCACTACCTCACCGGGCGTCTCCCCGCACCTGCCCACTGAGGGCCTGCCGGGAGAATGCGGAGCCCGGCGGCATCTGGGGGCGTACGCACTACAGCCGTGGCCGGCGCAGATGC
>NZ_KL585438.1:55717-59839 GCF_000721935.1 Streptomyces sp. NRRL WC-3549 | reverse complement strand
ATGTGTATAAGAGACAGGGCCACGGCTGCTGGCGGGTCCGCTCACGAGTGCGGTGAGCGGGAGTGTGACGGCTACTTGAGGTAGGGGCCTGCCGTGCCGATCTTGCCCGGAGCGGCGTTCTTGCCGTCGAGGTCGAGGACGTAGACGCGCAGGTTGCCCTTGCCGGGTGCCGCGACGTTCAGCTTGCCGTCGGTGACGACCTGGACGTCTCCGGTGACGGCGTCCTTGTAGGTGCCGTTGGGGATGCCGCTGTAGGTGGCGGGGCCGGTGACGATGACGAGGGCAAAGCTGTCGGTGCCGGAGGCGGCGTCGGTGTAGCGGCGCTTGTAGGCCATGCCACCGGTGATGCCCTCGGTGGAGTACTGGCCCATCTGCAGGGCGGGGATCGCCCGCCGGATCTCGTTGAGCCGCTGGAGGTGCTTGACCAGGGGCTGCTGGAGGGTGGTCGCGACCGCTCCTGAGGCCGAGGAGACCTTGGAGAAGTCGGAGGCGGTGACGGAGCCGGCGACGTGGTCGCCGTAGTAGGCGCGGCCGGTGGTCGCCAGCGGGCAGGACGGCCCGCAGTCGATCTTCTTGCCCTTCTGGAATTCGATCTCGGATCCGTAGTAGAGGGTCGGGATGCCGCGGAAGGTCCACATCAGGGACATGTTCTCGGCCCAGGCGTCGGTGCCGCCCGCGTACCGCTCGGCGCTCTTGTTGGGTCCGTAGTCGTGGCTGTCGACGTAGACGACGTTGTAGGTGGCGTCGTTGGTGGCGTCGTCGGAGTCCTTGCCGTTGTTGAAGGCGTTGTTGGCGTCACCGAAGTTCATGTGCATGCGCATGTCGATGATGTTCATGCCGGAGAACTTGCTGTGGTCGGGGACGTGGTAGTTGTTGCCGTTGAGGAAGGCGTTGGTGGAGGTTGGCTGGGCGGCGGGGCCAGCCTGGTTCTCGTAGTCGTACATCTCCAGGGCGGCCTTGGTGTCGTCGGCGTCGTACTGCTTGCGCTCCTTCCAGGTGAAGAACTGTGCGGAGTGGTTGACCGAGCCGCGGTTCCACTTGTCGTTGACGAAGGCGCCGACCTCGCCGAAGACGAGGAAGTTCTTCGCGGCCTCGGCGCCGAACTTCTGGGTGAGGCGTTCCTGGATCGCGGGCAGGAAGCGGCGGTTCCAGGTGGTGCGCGGGACGTGGACGGCCGTGTCGACGCGGAAGCCGTCGACGCCCATGTCGATGTACTTGTTGTAGGCGCCGATCAGGTAGTTCTGCACCTGCGCGTTCTCGGTGTTGAAGTCGGCCAGGTCGTCGTGGAGCCAGCAGGAACGGGAGTCCTCCCCCTCCCAGTTCCCGAGCCAGCAATTGTGGTAGAGCGCCTTGGGGAACATGCCGGAGGTGGGGTTGGGCCACTGGCAGTTGTAGATCCGGTAGCCCTCGGGCGAGGCCCACTGTGTGGGTTTGCCCCAGTCGACGCAGGTGTTGCCGGTCGGCTCGGCCGTCGACCACAGGTCGCCGTTGTAGTACGACTTTCCGGTCTTGGGGTCGATGGTCAGGCCGTCATACTCGAAGCCCTCGTTCTTCTCGTCGTAGTACCAGGACCAGTCCTTGTCCCGGACGCCGTAGACGGTCGGCGTGAACAGGCCCTTGGCGCCCCAGCGCGAGGAGTGGTTGTAGACGACGTCCTGGTAAATCTTCATGCCCTTGGCGTGGGCCGCGTTGATGAGGTCCTGGTAGGAGGCTCCGGCGGACTCCAGTCGGGGGTCGACCTTGTAGAAGTCGTAGCCGTGGTAGCCGTGGTAGTCGTAGTCCGAGCGGTTGAGGACCACCGGGGTGATCCAGATCGCGGACATGCCCAGGCCCTTGATGTAGTCCAGTTTCTGGACCAGGCCCTTGAAGTCGCCCCGGAACATGGGGTCGTCGTTGGCGGCGTTGCCCGACTTCTCGTGCTGGTTGCCGCCGCGGTTGTTGGAGGCGTCGCCGTCGTTGAAGCGGGCGGTCAGGACGAAGTAGATCGGGTCCTTGCGCGGATCGGTGCCCAGCGGCTTGCCCTCGGCGGGCGCGGGCGGCTTGTCACCGGTGGTCGCCGAGGCCGCTATGGAGGCTGCGGAGGTGTTTCCGGCGGCGTCGACGGCCTTGACGGTGTAGGTGTACGTCGTCTTCGGCTCCAGGTTGGCGTCGGACAGGACGGTGGAGCCGACGTCGGTGATCTGTGTGCCTCGGGTGCCGCCGGTGCGGGTGACCTGGTACTTCGTCACCGCCTTGTTGTCGGTGGACGGCTCCCAGGCGACCAGAATCGACACGCCGTCAGCCTTGGCCGTCACCTTGGTGGGGACGGTGGGCGCCTGGGTGTCCGGCGGCTCGGCGACGCAGGGGTCCTTCGCGTCCTTGGTGACGGTGCCAGCTTTCACCGTGCTGAGGCCGGCGGGGACGGTGTAGTCCTTGCCGCTGTTGTTGTCCCACACGCCGTTGCCGTTGTTGAAGGCAGCCGTCAGGCTGGTCGCCTTCCCCAGGTCGACGATTCTGCGGACCCACCCCGTACAGGCCGGTTCCATGCCGACGCCTGGAGTCTGGGTCCAGGCGCCGCCGGCGGGCCGGTAGTGCAGGTTGGTGGTGGTCCAGCCCACGGCCGCGGTCGAGTAGTAGACCGCGGCGGTGTTGCCTCCGGGATCAGGGTCCGGGCCGGGGTCGGTGCCCACGCACGGGTCGCTGTGGGCCACCACTCCGTCCTTGACGGTGATGGCGCCGGTGCCCAGGTCGTAGTTCTTGCCTGTGTTGTTGTCCCAGACACCGGACCCGTTGTTGAAGGTCGCCTTGAGTCCGGTCGCCGATCCGAGGTCGACGGTCTTCTTCACCCAGTCGGTACAGGCCGCCTCCATCCGCACGCCTGGGACCGAAGTCCAGGAGCCGCCGTCCGGTGCGTAGTGCAGGTTGTAGGAGGCCCAGTCACGGGTCTTCGTGTAGTAGAAGACGGTGGCCGTGTTGGCCGTCGCCTCCGGTGCGGCGGTCGCGGTGCCGGTCAGGGCGGGCGTCGCGGACAACAGCCCGATCACGCCGGATGCTGCCAGAGCAGCCGCCAGCGGTCTTTTCAGACGCTGGGATGGGGGGTGCTTCACGTGCGGCTCCAAGGGACGGGCAGCGGTCTTCCGCTGCGTCAAACGGGGCCGGCCCGGGGCAGGGGAGGGGCGCACAGGTTCTCAGCCTGGGCCAGCGGGGATTGGCACGCGTGTACGAGGCTTGTGGCCCGCGATGCACACCGCATGAACCGTCAGAAAATTTCAGCAAGACCTTGCGACGCGTGAAGTTACTAGCTCATGACGGGCTCGTAAAGAGTTCGCACAGCCCGAACACAGCCGTCGCACCGAGAAGCCGACCGCGAGCCAGGACAGAGCTACTGCCTCGCTGTCGACTCCTCGGCGGCGGATCGCTACTCAGTGCACAACTGGGAGCCTGCCAGCTGTCCGGTGGGCTGACTCAACGACAGTTGAGAGAGGGCATCGGCTACGCGTCAGCCTCGACCGCCCTGCAGTCCCTCGATGCACAACTCGACTCACCGGGCCGGGGTGACCCCGAGCTTCTCGGAGAGGCGCGGGCGTCACCGGCGAGTCGATGGGACTCCCCCGCCAGGTGGCCGCGAGCGGTGGGTCCAGCTGGCCACCGGTACGCATCACAGAACTCCATGATCACACCTACACACACCCATCCGAGTGAAGTGCAGATAAGCACCGACTGCTGGAAGGCGGCGCGCGACGCCGACACCGAGTCGAAGGAAGAGTGGCTCGCGGCCAAACGCGCCGCCGAGCAGGAGGCCGCCCTCGCATGGTCGAAGCAGTTCGACCATGCCGCAGCTGGAAGGCCCGGAGAAGGCCCTGGACTGGGGTGAGCGCTCCCGCCACCGGCTGATGACAGCGGCACACACCGCGCTGGTCGTAGAGGGAGATTGGGACGAGGCGGACTGGGCGGAGCTGGAAGAGAAGGCCCGCGCCATCGCCCGTGCCGGATGGTGGATCGACCAGCGCGAAGCCGACGGCCCTGACCTGATCGAACTCCTCGACGCGGCCACCGAGGCGGACTGCGGAACTCAGAACCCGTTCCGCTGATCGCGGCGCAACATAGCCGGGAAGCGCCGACAGTTACGACAACGCCATGGCC
>NZ_KL585438.1:55227-55497 GCF_000721935.1 Streptomyces sp. NRRL WC-3549 | reverse complement strand
CGCCGACAGTTACGACAACGCCATGGCCGAGGCCCTCAACGGCTTCTTCAAAGCCGAACTGATCGAGCACCAAGGGCCCTGGCGAGACGCTGACCAAGTCGAACGCGCCATCGTCCAGTGGGTCGGCTGGTACAACACCGAACGCCTGCACTCCGCCCTCGACTACCTCCCACCCGAAGAATTCGAGGACCGCCACCACCGATCCCAGGCAACCACGAACACCGCCTGAAACCAGAGAAACCGGCCGCTACGAAACCCAGGGCAGCTCAG
>NZ_KL585438.1:46631-55018 GCF_000721935.1 Streptomyces sp. NRRL WC-3549 | reverse complement strand
AAACCAGAGAAACCGGCCGCTACGAAACCCAGGGCAGCTCAGGCGTCAAGGTCGTTCGTACAGTGGCGCGCTCCACCTTGACGCCCTGAACCACGACCGCTCCACGGAGTGTGGGTCGAAGGCGGACGGGATGGGAGCCGGGGTGAGCAGTGGGTTGAGGTGCCGATCAGCGGCTGCGCGAGAAGGAAGGGGGGAAGGTGGCCCCTCGTGAGGCGAGGGCACCTGGTGAGCCAGCTCATCAACGACTTGAAAATGATGCCCGCTGGGCGGCAGGTCCTACACTATGACCTGCGGCCACCGTTGATCATTTGTCCTGACACTTGTGATCAGCGGTGGCCGTCTCCATGCGAGCGACATACTTGCCCAGGCCGCGCGCTTAGGCGGGGGGAAGCTCGCCGAACAGCCCCCCAGTAACGGTCAGTCGAGGGCGCCTGTCTGCGTCGGTGGTGGGCCATTGTGTGCCGGCCGCAGCTAGTTCCTGTCGGGTGAAAATCTCGCTGGCGATAACGTCTGTGAGCAGGTCACTCATTTGATCTTCGAGATTCACAAGTTGTGTGAGAATGCTGAGCAAGTTGGTCAGCTCGGTAGACCATTGAGAATCCCACTGCGGTGCATTCATCTCGTCTAGTGGCGACGTGATGCGCCCCTTTGGCTCCGCCATGCGGTAATCCAGCCAGGAGTCGAGTACCTTTCTGCCGCCCACGGTGTATTCAGCTGCCTGCTTAGTGAGACCGTCCCACCTTCCAGCTCCGACGTGCAGTGAACGGCTTGAGGCGTCGTATCGCCAATCAGTAGGCATATTGCTGCCTACCGCTACGGCATAACTAGGGTGGTCAACTGAGATGGCTGGATCTCGAATTTCTGTAAGACCCTGCGGATGATTGCCAGCCTCGCCGTAGGTGTGAAGCCACTGGACATGCGCTCCCAACTGGCAGGCTCGCGCCCATAGATGTGGATCCTTCGTCACGGGAACTCTCACTCCGGGTGTACGGAGCTCGTCATCGAATTGGGCGACAAAGTCAGAGTGCCCAGTGATGCCCGCAATGTAGGAGAAAATGTCGCCGTGTGAAATGGGTACGCCCATGAGTCTCGACAGTGCGTCAACTAGGCCTGGTGCGACGTTCGGTGTGCCGTCAGGGTGAAGTTTAGGTAGGGCGCGTCCCCCGCCACTGCCGCGAAAATGATGCACGTCCGGAATTAGGTTGGTGTATACGATTCCGGGTCCAGCCTTCGGATACTCTGAGTGCAGTTCAATAGCGAAGACCTGGCCGTCGACGCGCCCCTCCCATAGGGTGGGTGAGGGTTGGCTTAGTAGCCTGGAATCAGCGATGAGCCACTGTCGGTCGAGCATGCGGAACCCGCAACGTACTGCGTGCGCCTCCGTAAGCATCGTGATCCGACCAAACGGGATATTGGTTTCCTGTTCCGTGTCTGCCCCTGGCAAGGGCTTCTTCGTCTTAACCAAAGAAGCGTCGCGCTTTTCTTTGAACTTCTGAGATTTCACTGCCGGATCATCTTCGTTGATTACGCTGCGGAGGCGAAAATCAAGCACGCCCGGAGTGGGGGCGTATACCCAAGAGCGTCCGGCCATGATGCCGTTGGCTCGCCAAGGGAGGAGGTCATCTACTGCGGGGTAGTCATCCCATCCAGTTGCAGCCGAGGGGGTGAATGGAGCTGTCCATTCGGGACGCACACTGCGCCAGTGCTGGTGGTCGAATGTGAGAGCGGAAAGCTGTTCGAACTTCTGCTTCTTGGTGCCGTTTAGGTCGATGTACTTGATTTCAGCCGGCTTGGTGTCGTCGACACCTTGCTTGCGCAGGAACAGGGCAATAGCGACTGGTGTCTCGATATTGAAGACCGCGTTGGCTGCTGGGGGCTGCTTCCCTTCGGGTGTGACGTTAATGATCCACCCGTGGGAACACATTCTGCGCAGATACTCGCGCATTCCTTTGAAGCCGGGACCTGCGAGGTAGCCAGTGGCGGTGATGAAGCAAATGACGCCGTTACCGCCGTCACGCTCGTCTGGTTGGTTGGTGGACTCGAAAACCTTCCAGGTTGCCCAGCGCCAGAAGTAAGCATAGAGGTTACTCAGATGACGTTCATGCTTGCCATTTCCGGGCAGCTTGAACGCCTCAAGCGGCGGTTTGCCCGTAGCGGGGTCGGCGCCGTTTTCGACCCAGCCTCCCACGCCGCCAGCGTGGTCCTTATAGGGCGGGTTGCCGATGCAGACCTGGACATTGCGTTCCCGCTTCATTTGATTGGCGCGTTGACGTTGCCGGGCAATCAGTTGCGCTGTGAAGGATAGTTGGCTGTCGCTCGCACTGTAGGGATCTTCGAGAGTGTCTGCAACAAACAGGTTGAGTCCATCGCTCGGGAGGTCGGCTCCGAGATCACTGATAGTGGAACTGATGCGAAGTTCGGCAACGGAGAACGGACCGGACTGAAGTTCAATTCCGTAGGTGCGAGAGACAGCATTGCTCACAGCTTCAGGCGCGGCTCCCGGCCCGTATTGAGCCGCGGCTTCACCTGCTACGTGTCGAAGAATCGAGAGGGGATAGGTCCCCGTACCCATAGCGGGGTCGACGATGTTGACATGTGGGTTACGAAATCCATCGGGTTTCCCCATGTAGTGCTTGAGCGCGAGATCAGTGAGCCGCACCATAGCGTCGACCACGGGAACCGGTGTGTAGTACGAACCGGAGCTGCGGCGCTTCTCCGGATCGTAGGAGGCTAGAAAGTCCTCGTAGAGGTGTAGGTACAGCTCGTCGCCGTTTCGGCCCAGGCGGCCCCAATCTGCGGCAGCAAGAACGTGAAGGATGATCTCTATGGCTGACCAGGTCGGAGTCTTTTCGACGTGCTCCGTAAGTAGATTCAGTGCCCTACCCATGAGCGAGTGATGACCTTCGAGCTGATGTGCAATCTCGCGGATCGGCTCGTTGTCAAGGTCGATTCCTTCGCTGAGTGCGAGGAGGAGAGCGAATACAACAGTCTGTGCGAACCCGTCTGAGAACTCGGAATCCGTGGCTTGCGGGAAGAGCAGTCTTCTCCAGTCCTTCGAGATACCCGTAAATGGCATACGCGTTGCATCGGCACCTGCCCTGATGGCGCGGCGTTCGGCTCGCAGAGCTTCGTGCACCTCTTCGCGGAGAAGGCGAGCCAGTGGTGCCAGAACACTGACCAGTTTTGGCACTGACACGATGGGTGTGGGGGACCACTGCAAGAAGGAGTTGAAGACCAGTTCGAGCCTGCCTGGCGCCGTCAAACGCCCACTCTCGCTGACCAGGTCAACTCGATGGATATGAACAGGAGTGTCTACAAGCTCGCCGTAACGCCAGAGGCGAAATTCAGTTCCATTTGTGTGGAGAAGGTTAGGCAGTTCCCGAAGTCGCTGCCATTGCTTGTAGTTGTGCGTCGAGATGCCATACGACGAAGGGTCAAGGCTGACGCCAGGAGCCTTCAGCTCGACGTGGCCCGTAATGACCCCGTTGACCCTGACTCCGAAATCTGGTCTCACGCTTCCGTCCAGCTCAGCCACCTCGTTGTGAGCCACCACGGACAGCCCAAGCAAGGCTCCCGCCTGCTCGACGAGATTAGAGACCGGGGTGATGAGAAGGGCCTCACGCTGTCCAGGCCCAGACAGCCGCTGTTTGGCGTCCTGGCCGTAGGCAGCGACCACTTCTGCGAAGTTCATCCGTGACTTCCCCTCAACGTCGGCTCAGTCTCACCCAGGACGGTTGAGCGGAGTAAGGCGATCCGACAGATTGACAACGAAAGGTGCCTTCCGACCTGCGGCGATGTGAGAGCCGAGCTCACGTCACAGCAGATGTGGGGGGCACCTTTTGAGTGTCTGACTCTACTGGGTGTCACTGTGGGTTGTCAGCCGAGGACAGCTCACACAACCGACCTGCCCAGGTGCCTGTGCCAGTCGCTCGCCCAGTACCCGCCAATCGGGTGATTGTGGTCCCTCGTCCAGCACTGTACGTTCCCGCGTACTGATTGGTTCTGTTGAGGGGGCGGGATGCCTGGATACGGCCGCGCGGACAGTGAGTGGGAGTTGCTGGTAGACACCGGGCGAGATTTCCTTGTCGAGCGGGCGAAGCTTGGCAAGGTCACCTCGTACACCGAGCTCAACGTCTCCCTGGCCAGGCGAACCGGCTGCAGGAGCTTCGGCTTCGAGCGTGCTGACGAGCGAGCAGCCATGGGCCATCTGCTAGGCCTGATCGTGGAGCGGGATCAAGAGAGTGCCCCTTCCGATCCTCCTCTCATGCTCTCGGCGCTGGTGAACTACATGGATGCTAACGACGCCGGCCCGGGCTTCTATCAGTTGGCTAAGGAGCTCCAACTTCTGCCCGTGAGTGCATCGAAGGACGAGAAGTTCAGCTTCTGGATCCAGCAAATGAAGGGTCTCTACCAGCGCCACGGGGCCAGCCCGGCCGGGGCGTGACATAGGGCAGCGCGAGCCACGCGTGCCAGATCCGTGCCAGATTGAGCGGTCACCCACGGTCAGTTGGGGCGTCAGGCGGTGCGGGCAGGCCCTGATGGGCTTGGCGCTGGGGACTGCTGTACCGCCGTTGACCAGCTAAGGCCGTCCGGTTGTCGGCGCCAGGCTTACAAAGCAGATGTCGGCGGTTCGAAACCGTCCGCGCCCACCAGTGCACAGGCCCCCAACCGATCATGGTTGGGGGCCTTCGCCTCGTGGGTGTGTAGGACGGAGCGAGGCCGCATGTGCCCAGCAACCACCACCACGATCGTCGTCCGCGCTCGACGACGTCCCTCATGTGCCGGGCGAGTGCTCCCCGTCCGGGGTTCCGTCGGTACATGTCGGTGAGCCCGGCAAAGTCGGGTTGGTCTTCGACGGTGAGAAGTCCTCGCTGCGCAGCGGCCGTCGACGCCCCACCGTCCGGACGGCGGGGCGCCTGCGAGCAGGAAGTGGCGCTACTTCCCGACACGGACTCGTTCGTTGTCGAGCAACGCCGTGTGTGTCGCCGAGGCGACGATCAGGAAGATGAGCAGCATCCCGATGAACGAACCTTCGTCGTCCGACGTGAAGGCCGTGCTGATGCCGAGCAGCAGTACCTTGACAGCGACGTACGCCACGGCCAGCCAGGGTTTGATGACACCCTTCACCGCGGCTACGACGAAGGGGACGGCGGCGCCGATACTGATCGTCAAGATCGGCACGAGGGTCCAGACCACCTTGGCGAAGGTGGAGTTGAACATGCGGGGCCGACCGGCGGGTGCCACCGGCGCGGTGACGTACGGGCTTTGCTGATACGGGTTGGTCATGGTGTTCTCCGGTGCGAGTCGGACGGGGTCGTCTCCGCCTGTGCAACGTGCCACCGGCAGAGGCGTGACGGCTCTGGCGCGCCCCTGTGCGAAACACCACGGTTGAAAAGCCCTGGCGCCGCCCCGGGATGCGCTCCCGTGAGGTGAGGGGGACCGTGGAGACATGTCCGGACATCCGCCCGTGATCGTGTATCCGCCCTCGTCGACCGGTGGGCGGCGGGTCACCGTGCGTGGGCGGATCGTGGGGACGGCGCACGGGCGCGGGGACGTCGCCGCGTTCCTGCGGCAGGCGGGATTCGCCGAAGGGGCCGAGGGGATCGACCTGGACCGGCCCGAGCTGATCGAGTGGCGAGGCGGAGACCTCGAAACCTGGAGGTGAGCCCCATGTGGTTGCGTGGAGCGTCCCGGGTCGAGGTGTCTCTGGAACCGCCCCCCGGGTATTACGGGGCCGCCGGCCCGGAGCCGGACGCCGTGCGGCGGGGGCTGATCCTGGACTGGGTGGTCAGCCGGCGGATCGCCGCCGGGTGGCGGGTCGAGTCGCGGTCGGGGAGCCAGGCCGTCCTCGTGCGCGGGCAGCCCGTCAACCACGTGCTGCACGCCTTCCTGGCGGCCTTCTCGTGCGGCGTCTGGGGTGTCGTGTGGGCCGTCCTGGCGTTGACGAACAAGGTCGAGCGCATCGCTCTCACCGTCGACTCCCAGGGGCAGGTCCTGACCGTCACGGCCCCGTGACCGAGGCGCGCACCGGGTCACCCGAACGGGTGTGTCCAGGTCGTCGTGGGAGTGGGCGTTGCCCAGGGTCGGAGGTGCCGGTCCAGTTGGACGGGCCTCGCGTCTGCCGAGTGGAGGATCCCATGGCTCAGTCAGCTCCCCCGACCAGCAGCACCCGGCCGCACGGACCGCCGGAGAGCCCCTGGGCGGCCGGGGGGACCATGTTCGCCGGTGTCCTGCTGCTCGTGGACGGCATCCTGGACGTCTTCAAGGGCATCGCGGGCATCGCGTCCGACGACGTCTACGCACGTATCAGTAACTACACGTTCAAGTTCGACGTCACGACCTGGGGCTGGATCCATCTGGGCCTCGGCGTCGTCCTGATCCTCATCGGTCTCGGGATCCTGACGGGAGCCGCGTGGGCCCGGGTCCTGGGCGTCGTACTGGCGGCGCTGAACATCGTCGCCAACTTCATCTGGCTGCCCTACCAGCCGGTGTGGGCGATCGTCTCCATCGCGATCGACACGTTCGTGATCTGGGCCCTGTGCGCGGCCAGGACGAAGCCGGTCATCTGAGGTGACGTACGGGCGGCGGGGCGACCGGAGGCCGGGCGGCCCGGTGCCGGAAGGTGCCGACGCCCTCGCCGCAGACGCCTACGTCTACGGGGTGGCGCTGGTCCGCCAGATGTCGGCGGTGCAGGCGTGCCTCCAGGTGGGGCGCGGCGTCCTCCCGCCCGCGCCCTTCAACGCCTTCGCCCACGCGGACGGGCCCGCCACTCCGGACGCGCACGTCCCGGGCGCGGTTCCCGACCTCGTCGACGCCGTCGCCCAGCTCGACCTGTCCGGCGGGCCCGTGCGGCTGCACGTGCCGGACACCGGCGGGGCGTACTACGTCCTGCAGTTCGTGGACGCGTGGAGCAACGCCTTCGCGTACGTCGGCAGCCGGGCCACCGGTACGCGGGAGGGGGACTGGCTGGTCGTTCCGCCCGGCTGGTCCGGGACCGTCCCGGCGGGGGTGGCGGTCGTCGACGCGCCGACGTCCGTGGTGTCGCTCGTCGGCCGCGTCGCCTGCCACGGCCCGGAGGACCTGCCCCGGGTGCGCGCCCTCCAGCAGGAGCTCACACTGACGCACCTCGGCGACCGGGCGCACCGGACGGGGGTGCCCGCACCGGACTCCGACGTCCCCGGGGCGCTCGCCTTCTTCGAGCGGATGCGGGTGTGGATGGCGGACTTCCCGCCCGCCGCGGCCGACCTCGCTCACCAGGACCGGTTCCAGCCCCTGGGGCTGCTGGAGGAGGGACTCTCGCCGTACGTGGCACCCGGGCCCGCGCTCGTACGGGCGCTGACACGGGGGCTGGAGCTGGGCAGGGAGCGGGTGGCGGCGGCGAGCGGGCTCTCCCGGCCGGCCGGGGCGTGGGAGGCCGAGCCGCACCTGCACGACTACAACCTCGACCACTTCGGTGTGGGTGTGCTGCGTTCGCCCCAGTGGCGGGTCCCGGACCGTGAGGCCGCCTACCTGGTGCGGGCGGTGGCGGCGCGCCGGGCACTGTGGGAGCCGCACGGGTACGAGGCCCTGGCGGCGTCCACCGCCCACGATTCCCGGGGGCGTCCGTTCGACGGGGCCCACCGCTACGCCCTGCGGCTGGAACCGCCGCCGCCCGTGGGGGCCTTCTGGTCGATGAGCCTGTACGAGGTGCCGGGGGACCATCTGGCCGCCGGTCCTACGGAGCGGTACGCCGTCGGGGACCGGACGCCGGGCCTGGTGTACGACGGCGGGGCGCTGACGCTGTACGTGGCCGGGGAATGGCCGGCGGACCCGGCCCAGGAGGCGAACTGGTTGCCCGCGCCCTCGGGCGGCTTCCGGTTGGTGATGCGGATGTACGCCCCTGACCAGGCTGTTCTCGACGGGGAGTACGTCCTGCCGGCCGTCGAGCGGGTCGGCGGCGGCTGGGCCCGTCCGGTGGATCATTGACCGAGTCAGGGCCGGATCGAGGCGAGGGCCCGCCAGTGCCCTCATCGCGTTGACCGCACCCGGCAGGCAGTGCTGGAGTCGGCACGTGGACAGCATCCCCGCCAACCGGCGTCTCTGGAACAAGATCAGCAGCGCCTACCAGCACGAGCACAACCCACAAATCGGCGCCGCGCCCCGGCTGTGGGGCATGTACTCCATCCCCGACGCGCACCTGCGCGCCTTGGGCGACGTCACCGGCAAGCGCGTCCTCGAACTCGGCTGCGGCGCCGGTCAGTGGTCCAGGGCGCTTGCCGCCGAGGGTGCCGCCGTGGTCGGGCTCGACCTGTCCGAAGCCCAGCTCGCCGCAGCAGGCCGCGCGAGGGGAGCGGCCCGCTACCCGCTGGTGCAGGGCGCCGCCGAGCGACTGCCCTTCGCCACCGGCA
>NZ_KL585438.1:45337-46485 GCF_000721935.1 Streptomyces sp. NRRL WC-3549 | reverse complement strand
GAGATGTGTATAAGAGACAGCCTGGTGTTCTGCGACTTCGGCGGGCTCAGCTGGGCGCCCCCGCACCTGGCCGTCCCGCAGGCCGCACGCATCTTGCGCCGAGGCGGGCGCCTGGTGTTCAACGTCGCCAGCCCATGGTTCGAAGCCTGCTACGACGAAGCAGCCGGCCGCGTGACCACGACGCTGCAGAAGGACTACTTCGGGCTGAACACCATCGCCGAAGGCGACGGCGCGGCCAGCTACCAGCTCACCTACGGCGACTGGGTCAAGGTCCTGCGCGGCGCGGGTCTCGTCATCGACGACCTCATCGAGCCGCGGCCCGAACGCGGAGCACCCAACGGCTACAACGAAACCGACCCACCCGACTGGGCACACCACTGGCCGGCGGAACTGCTCTGGGTGACCCACAAACCGTAAGTTCCGTTCCGCGCCGAGACGTGCGGGCATCCCCTCGCCGCAGTACGGCCTCGAACACCGGATCACGGCCTGAGCCAGAGGCGTATCGACGCGACGGTGGCGGTGCCGTGGAAGACGTAGGCGCCCTTGTCATACCGCCTGGCGACGGTCCTGGGGTGCTTGAGCCGGTCGATCGTGCGGCTCGACCCCGGTCCGGCGTTTGTACGTCTCCGTGTCGAAGCCCGCAGGCCGGCTGCCCGGCCACCCCGGCTGCCGCGGCGCTGGCGGTTGGCCCGCTGGTCTCGGGAAGAACCTAGCGCGGGCGCTCTTGTCAGTGGTGGGCGTCACACTGGAGTCATGTGCCGCAGTATCAAGACCCTCCGCCCACCCGCCATCCCCGAGGAAGCCACCGAGGACGAGATGAGGGCCGCTGCCTTGCAGTACGTGCGCAAGGTGTCGGGCTTCCGCGCGCCCGCCGCGCACAACCAGGAGGTCTTCGACCGGGCCGTCGACGAGATCACCGAGGCGACGGCCCGGCTGCTGGACGGCCTGGAGATACGGGGGGCCGCCACCCGGACGTGAAGGCGGCGGGCCCCGTCCCGGGCCGGACGGGAGGAAGGGGCCGTGCCGCCTCAGGCGCCCCTCGCGTGCACCTCAGGCTCCGGTCGGGTGGGCCTCAGGCTCCGGTCGGGTGGGCGCCTCAGGCTCCGGTCGAGGTGCGCGCGTCAGGCACCGGTCGCGGCGGGGGGGCG
>NZ_KL585438.1:42978-45158 GCF_000721935.1 Streptomyces sp. NRRL WC-3549 | reverse complement strand
TGTCCGCTCGCGGGACGGGCGGCGGACGACGACGGCCGCCAGGGCGCCCGCCAGGAACAGGGCGAGGACCGACACGGCCGTGCCGAGCCAGGTCGCGCCCAGCCACTGGGCGCCGAAGTAGCCGAGGCTCACGCTGTACCCCGCCCAGGCCACCCCCGCCAGCGCGGACCAGGGGAGGAAGTCCTTCGCCCGGCGATGGGCGGCGCCCGCGCCCAGCGACACGACCGAGCGCCCGGCCGGAGCGAAGCGGGCGATGACCACGAGAGCGCCCCCGCCCCTGCTGAGCGCCGCGCCGAGGCGTTCCTGGGCGGTGGTGAGGCGGCGGGACCTGGCGATGGCCCGGTCCAGTCGGGCGCCGCCGCGCCAGGCAAGGCGGTACGCCACCAGGTCGCCGAGTACCGACGCGGTGGCCGCGCACAGCATCAGGACCAGGAGGGAGGGCACCTGCGGGGCCGCGGCGCCGGCCGCGGCGGTGACCGTCGTCGTGCTCGCGGCCGCAGCGGTCGCCGCCGCTATCACCAGTACACCGCTGGGAAGGAGGGGCAGGAAGACGTCCAGGAGCACCGAGAGGGCGACCACCGCGTAGATCCATGGGGTGCCGGTCAGCGCACCCACACTCTCGAGCACTTTCTACTCCCCGTTCCAAGTCACCGTGTGGCAACACCGCGACGTCGCATGGGGAGCGGCCGGAGCGGCAGGCCGACGTAGGCCAGCACTCCAGGGTACTTCTGTGGTTCACGTGCGGTTCGTCGGCGGGTGCTGATGTTGTGCAGGTCACGTACGCCCCGCCGACCTCGGGTGGGTGGACGGCGGGGCGTATCCGGCGCGTGGGCGGGGTGGGGCCGTGGGGCGCGGGGGCTGTGAGCGGTCAGACCGGGATCGCCGGTGCCTTCTCCTGGGCGCCCCGTTGCTCGCGAGGAACCTCGGTCCGGGAGGAGAACAGCCGGTCCACGGCCACGGCGCCGGGGCCCGTGAAGACCAGCAGCAGGAACGCCCAGCAGAAGACCGCCGAGGCCTCGCCCCCGTTCTGCAGGGGGAACAGGGATTCGGGCTGGTGCACCTTGAAGTACGCGTACGCCATCGATCCGGAGGAGAGGAGGGCGGCTATGCGTGTGCCGAGGCCGAGGGTGACCAGGATGCCGCCGACGAACTGGATCACCGCCGCGTACCAGCCGGGCCAGCTGCCGGCGGGGATGCTGCCCCCGCCCATGGCGCCGCCGAGGACGCCGAAGAGCGAGGCGGCGCCGTGGCACGCGAAGAGGAAGCCGATGACGACACGGAAGAGAGCGAGTGCGTAGGGCTGCGCCCTGTTCAGTCGGGTGAACACGTGGGGGCTCCTTCGGTCTGGGGACGTGAACCGATCGGGGCCGCAAGGTTAGGTACGCCTCACTAGTGCTTGCAAGTTAAACATTTTGTCGACTGGCTGAAAATTGGTCATCCGTTCGAAGCGGGGGGCTGCGCCGAAAAGATCACCAGCTGCGCCTCAGTGGGGCGCTCGGTGGCCTGAACCAATGGCGGTAAGGAATTCCGGCCATCCGGAGTGAGGGGCGTCAGCTGGTTGCCGGACCATGCCCCGGCCGCCCGGGGCCGGTGGGTCGGAGGCGCGTCGGGCCGTCCGGGGCGCGTCCGGCGGGGCCCGGGCCGTCGGGCCCGGCCGGCTCCGGCCGCACCGGTAGGCCGCGCTGACCGGTGGGGGGCGGGAGGTGTGGGCGAGGGGGCAGGTCAGCCGGAGGATGCGGGCGTCTGGAGTGTCGCCCGGGGCGTACGGAGGCCGGTGGGGTCCGGCGACGTACGCATGGTGCACATCGCCCCGGAGCGCCACAAACCGCCGCCGGGGCCGCAGGGCTCCGGCCGACGTCCCGCAACAGGCCGGACAGGCGGCTGAATGGCGCGGGGATGCCGCCCGATGTCCCAGGTCGCGGGCGTGCTGGGGCTTCTCCCTGAGTCTGGCCCGGCGTCCTCCCCGCGCTCTCCGGCGCTGTGCTGCGCTTCAGGCCTCCGCTCGGTGGGTGAGGGTGGTGGGGGCCGCGGCTGTGAGGGGCCTGCGGGGGAGGTGATGGGAGGGGACCGGGCCGACGGGGGCCTCCTCGCGCTTCCGGTGCTTCTGCTCCGCTCCGGGCATCGAACGCCGCCGCTCCTCCGGGAGGCGGGCTACCCGGGAGCTCTTCACCGGCAGGCGG
>NZ_KL585438.1:36710-42750 GCF_000721935.1 Streptomyces sp. NRRL WC-3549 | reverse complement strand
CAGCCGTACTCGGCCGAAAATCACGTCCGTACCTCCACCGGGCGGAGAGGGGGCGGTGTGTGCGCCAGTGTCTCGGGTGACGTCCGGCTCCTGGGCGGGTGCCGCGGCGGTGGTTCCGGGCGTGGCCCGGCCCTGGGGCGCCCTCCTCGCGTCGCCGTGAACAGCTCCGAGTGGTGGCTCCGCAGGGTACGGAGCGACGGAGGGGGAGGGGGAGACGCGAGGAGGACGGGGTGACGGAGGAGGGCGGTGCGGCGGCGGAGGGCGGGGCGGGGCCGCGTCGTGCGGTGCGCTTCCGGGGCCGTGGGGTGCGGCCTCCGGCCGCGCGGCTAGCAGCCGTTCAGTGCGGACTGGAGCGCGGTCTTCTCGGCCGAGTCGACGCTGAGCTTGTAGTAGTGCTTCACGTGGACCCAGGCCCGGGCGTAGGTGCAGCGGTAGGCGGTGCGCGGGGGCATCCACTTGGCCGGGTCCTTGTCGCCCTTGGACTGGTTGACGTTGTCCGTGACGGCGATGAGCTGAGGACGCGTCAGGTCGTTGGCGTACTGCTGGCGTTGGGCGTTGGTCCAGCTGCTCGCGCCCGAGCGCCACGCCTCGGCGAGCGGCACCATGTGGTCGATGTCCAGGTCGGAGGCCGCGGTCCAGGTCGCGCCGTCGTACTCCGAGTACCAGCTCCCGCTGGTCGCGGCGCAGGAGGAGTCCTGGACGACGCCGGTGCCGTCGCGCTTCAGCACCACCTCGCGGGTGTTGCAGGTGCCGGACTGGGTGATCCAGTGGGGGAACTTGTCCCGGCTGTAGCCGGACGAGGAGCCCTCGGCGGAGACGGTGAGCTGGCTGAGGTAGGTCCGGGCGGTCGACGCGCTGACCGGAGTGGGCATCGCGGCCTGGGCGGCCGGGGCGGTGAGGAGCCCCGTGGTGGCGGCGAGGGCTGCGGCGGAGGCGGCGACGGCTATGCGACGCGCGTAGATGCCGGGCATGAGAACTCCCTTGATGTGGGGGGAACCTGTGCGGACGACCTGGTCGGCCCGGTCATCGTGGCGGTGCCGGGTTTCCGTGGGGTGGTCGTCAGGTAACAGAGTGACGACATGCGCACGTCACATCAAGGGGTAGGGCGATAGCTCTGACGTTCCGTCTGTCCCTCACACAGGGCGGTTGGTTGACGGAAGGCCGGTTCGGGAGAGGCGGTGCGCGGGTGGCGCGGGTGGTGGGGGCGGCGCGGGCGGCGGGGAAGGAGGCGTCGGCCGGGGGCTGTGCCCGGGTGGGGAGCCTGTGTCCCCGGGCGCGGTCGGTAGGGGGCGGGTCGGGGCCGGCCTGACGGGCCGTCACCGTGCCGAGGTTTCCCCGGAAGTGCGAGACGGCGCCTCACCCGTGGGGGTGGGCGCCGTCGGGCGTGGGAACGGCCGCCCTTCGGTGAGGGCGGCCGTGCGGCGGCAGGCCCTACGGCCTGGTGCGCGAGAGGGGGTGGGTCAGGCCGTCAGTGGGCGGCGTCGACGTGCAGGCGGATGTGGCCCCCGGGTGTCGCTTCCACCCGGAGTCGCGTCAGGTCCTCGACGTGTACGTCGGGGGAGAGTGCCGCCGCGCGGGGGCCGATGCCCACGACCCGCATGCCTGCCGCGCGGCCGGCCATGATGCCCGCCTCGGAGTCCTCGAAGACGACGCAGTCCGCCGGGTCGAAGCCCAGCTCGGCCGCGCCCTTGAGGAAGCCTTCCGGGTCCGGCTTGCTGGCGCCGACCAGTTCGGCCGTCACCCGGTTCTCCGGTACGGGGAGGCCGGCGGCGCCCATGCGGGCCTGGGCGAGCGCCTCGTCGGCCGAGGTCACCAGTGCGTGCGGGAGTCCGGCGAGTGACGCCATGAAGGCGGCGGCCCCGCCGATGGGTACCACGCCCTCGGTGTCGGCGGTCTCCTCGGCGAGCATGGCCCGGTTCTCGGCGTGGTTCTCCTCCATCGGGCGGTCCGGCAGCAGGGCGGCCATCGTGGCGTATCCCTGGCGTCCGTGGACCACGGTGAGGACGGCCGCGGGGTCGAGGCCCTTCGCGAGCGCCCAGCGGCGCCAGCAGCGCTCCACCACGGCGTCGGAGTTCACGAGCGTGCCGTCCATGTCCAGCAGGAGGGCGCGGGCTTCAAGGACGGTGGCCGACATCGGCAGGCTCCAGAACGCGGTGGTGCGGGCAGCCCACGGCTGCAGGTCGAGAGAACAAGTAGCCCCGCCCGCCGGTCAGGGAAAACGGGCGGAGGCTACTTTGTTTCTCTACGATACAAAAAGCGCCGCCGGAACGCCAATCCCGCAGCTCCGGAACGCGTGGGCCACCCCCGGACCCCGCCCCGTCAGTACGGGCGCCCCGACCCCGTCGTCTGCGCCTCCAGCGCCTTGCGGGTCTCGGGCCCGTACACACCCGGGGTGTCCGTGCTGACCGACACCCACCGCTGGAACTCCCGCACCGCGCGCTCCACCCGGCCCGAGTAGTGGGCGTCGTCCGGCCCCTGGTAGATCCACTTCTCCTTCAGCCGGCGCTGGAGTTCCGCGACCTCCGGCCCCTGGTCGCCCGGACGCAGTGTCGGCCCGGCGGCGAGGGCGGGCGGATCGGCCGGTGCGGTGCTCGCGGGGGCGGAGGCGGACGCCGAGGGCGGCGGTGGCGGCACCTGCGCCGTGGCGGACGCGGAGGCGGAGGGGCTCGCCGACGCGGAGGGGGAGGCGGAGGCCGACGCCGACCCGGACGGCGAGACGGAGACCGACGGGGAGGAGGAGGGCGAGGAGGACGCCGAAGGTGACGCGGACGGGGTGGCGGTGGCTTCGAGGATCGCGTCCGGGATGCTCGTCGTGACCTCCGGCAGCGCCTCCTCGTCGCTCTCGCCGCCGCCGAAGAGACCGCCCGCGAACGCCGCCGTCCCCACCACGGCGGCCACCGCCGCACCCACCGCCACGGCCGCCAGGGGCTTACGGCGCCGGGGCCGCACCGGATCGCCGTCGGTGCCGTCGCCCCGGTAGGCCGCCGCGGTACGCCGCCGGGTCTCGTCGGCGACGGGTCCGGCGGCGGGGCCGGTGTCGAGAGCGGGGTCAAAACCGGCGGCAGGTCCGGGGTCAGAACCGGCGGCAGGTCCGGGACCGAAACCGGCGGCAGGTCCGGGACCGGCGGCGTGCTCCGGGCTCGGCGCGCTACCCCCGGCGGCCCTCGTGTCGCTCAGGTGGAGCCGCATCGTCGTGGCCTCGGCCGGTGCCCCCTGGTCCGGAGTGTCACCGTTCGTCAGCGTCACGTACGGCCGGATGCGCAGCGGGTCGAAGTCCTCGGCGGCGGCCATCTCGGCCGTACGCGCGGCCAGATGGCTCCCGTCGCCCCGGCCCTCGCCCCCCGCGGCCGTGGCGCCCCGGCAGGCGCACCCGGGTCTCGCGCCCGGCTCGCCACCGCACTCCGGGCATATATGTCCGGTCATTGTGGGTCCCCTCCCCTGTGAACTGCCTGCGATTATGCAGGCCGCCCCGGGGAACCCCAACGCCTCACCCCTTGCTCAGCAGGCCATAACGGGGCACAGCGGCCAGGATGGGGAAGAAGCGGACCCGAGGAGAGACCCATGGCCCAGCAGCTGCCCCCGCCTCCCCCCGCACCGGGTGAAGGGCGGTCGACGCGGAGTGTCCTGGTGGCCATCGGCGCCCTGCTCCTCGGCATGCTGCTCGCGGCACTCGACCAGACCATCGTCTCGACCGCGCTGCCGACCATCGTCAGCGACCTCGGCGGGCTGGACCACCTGTCCTGGGTCGTCACCGCCTATCTGCTGGCCGCGACCGCCGCGACCCCGCTCTGGGGAAAGCTCGGCGACCAGTACGGGCGGAAGAGGCTCTTCCAGACGGCCATCGTCATCTTCCTCGTCGGCTCCGCCCTCTGCGGCATGGCCCAGAGCATGCCCCAGCTCATCATCTTCCGCGCCCTCCAGGGACTCGGCGGCGGCGGACTCATGGTGCTGTCGATGGCGATCGTCGGCGACATCGTCACCCCGCGCGAACGCGGCAAGTACCAAGGCCTGTTCGGTGCCGTCTTTGGTGTGACCAGCGTGCTCGGCCCGCTCCTCGGCGGCTTCTTCACCCAGCACCTCAGCTGGCGCTGGGTCTTCTACATCAACCTGCCGCTCGGCGTCGTCGCGCTCCTCGTCATCGCCGCCGTCCTCCACATCCCGGTACGGCGCACCAAGCACACCATCGACTACCTGGGCACCTTCCTCATCGCCACGGTCGCCACCTGCCTGGTCCTCGTGGCCTCCCTGGGCGGCACCACCTGGGCCTGGGGGTCGTTCCAGATCATCGCCCTGGCCGTCCTCGCCGTCGCCCTCCTCGTGGTCTTCATCGGGGTCGAGCGCCGGGCGGTCGAGCCGGTGCTGCCGCTGAAACTGTTCCGGATCCGGACCTTCACCCTCGTCGCCGCCATCAGCTTCGTCATCGGGTTCGCGATGTTCGGGGCGATGACCTACCTGCCCACCTTTCTCCAGGTCGTGCACGGCATCACCCCGACCCTGTCCGGTGTGCACATGCTGCCGATGGTCTTCGGTCTGCTGATCACCTCGACGGCGTCCGGGCAGATCGTCAGCCGGACCGGCCGCTGGAAGGTCTTCCCGGTCACCGGCACCGCCCTCACCGCGGTCGGTCTGCTGCTGCTCCACCAGCTGTCCCGGTCCAGTTCGACCCTGACGATGAGCCTCTTCTTCTTCGTCTTCGGCGCGGGACTCGGCCTGGTGATGCAGGTCCTCATCCTGGTCGCCCAGAACGCCGTCGGCTACGAGGACCTGGGCGTCGCCACGTCCGGCGCGACGTTCTTCCGGTCCATCGGCGCGTCGTTCGGTGTGGCCATCTTCGGCACCATCTTCACCAACCGGCTGACCGGCAAGCTCCAGTCCGCGCTCTCCGGGCGCTCGCTCCCGAGCGGTGTCGACGCGGGTTCCCTGGCGGCCGATCCACGGGCCCTCGGACGCCTCCCGGCCGATCTGCGCCCCGCCGTCCTCGACGCGTACTCGACGTCGATCACCGACGTCTTCCTCTACGCGGTCCCGATCGTCCTCGTCGCCTTCGCCTTCGCCTGGTTCCTCAAGGAGGACCGGCTGCGCGGCTCGGTGACGGCCCCCGACCACAGCGAGACCTTCGCCTCCAACCCGGTCGAGCGCTCCTCGTACGACGAGTGCGCCCGCGCCCTGTCGGTCCTGGCCACCCGGGAGGGCCGCCGGGAGATCTACGAGAAGATCACCGAGCGGGCCGGTTACGACCTGCTGCCCGCCGCCAGCTGGCTGCTGCTGCGCATCAAGCGGCACGGCACGGTCGAACCGGCCCGGCTCGCCGAGGTCGCCCCCGTGCCGCTGCGGGTGATCACCCAGGCGGCCCAGCAGATCGAAGGGCGGGGCCTGGCCCGGCGGGAGGGCGTGCAACTGGTGCTCACCGAACCGGGCGCCGAGGCGGTGGTCCGGCTGTCCCGGGCACGTGAGGAGTCCCTGGCCGAGCTGCTGGGCGACTGGTGGGGCCCGGACCGCCCCACCGACCTGGTCCACCTGGTGACGGAGCTGACCTCCGAGGTGAGCGGGTCCAGCCGGGAACGGCCCCACATGCCCGAACCGCGCCGCGACCACTCGGCCTGACGGGGCGGCGCCCGGGGCTCACAGCTCCTTGGCGAACCAGTGTTCCGCGTACGGACCCTGGTTGAACGCCGGCACCTCCGCGTACCCGTGCCTCGCGTACAGCGCCCGTGCCTCGACCAGGTCGTGCCGGGTGTCGAGGCGTATCCGCGTCACCCCGAGCGCCCGGGCCTCACGCTCGACGGCCGCCAGCAGCAGCCCGCCGCCGCCCGTGGACCGGAACTGGCCGGTGGGCGGGGTGAGCCGTTCGGCCCCGTCGCCCGTGAGACCGTCGTCGATCTCCTCGGCCGTCGCGGGCCGCCCCCAGTAGCGGCTCGCCACCTCGTCGTAGTAGTCGCGGCGCAGGAGTGCGGCGTCGGGGCTGTCGAAGGGCTCGGGGGAGACGGTCCAGTCCATCGGGCCATTCTGGCAACTGCCGGACTGCCGGACTGCCGGACTG
>NZ_KL585438.1:33607-36418 GCF_000721935.1 Streptomyces sp. NRRL WC-3549 | reverse complement strand
CCGGACTGCCGGACTGCCGGACTGCCGGGCGGCCGGACGGCCGGGACCGCACCCGGTGACCACCCACACCGGCCCCCGCCCCGCACGATCCGGCCCCCGCCCCGCACGATCCACCCCACGCCCCGGACGATCCGCCCTCGCCCTCGCGGTCGCGGATGTATTCGGGGGCCGCGCGTCCTTTCCTGTGACAGCCCCGTGACAGTCAGGCGAAGAGGGGGTTGATTGGGTCTGCCCCAGAGGGCAATGGCAGGCTTCATCCGCACATACCCGACCGGACGGGACAGTGCGCGGGAACTGGGAGGGGAAGCGCGAGGTGGCTGAGGCGGAGCGCGGTGTGCGGGGGGACGTGGCGGCGGACCCGGGGACGAGAGCCGGGGTGATCCGGGCGGCCCTCTGGCTGGCCGTCGCCGTGCTCGGGGTGCGGCAGATGGCGGTGGTGCTGCGCCGCCAGCCCGGTGAGAGCCTCATAGACCTGGAGACCTGGACCGGGCGCGACGGCATACTGCACGTCGCCGGGTCCCTCTACGAACCGGGGAGATTCACCGGAACCCCGTTCGCCGGGCTGGTCCTGAGACCCCTGACGACCTCGGCCGAAGAGGCCCTCGGTGTCGTCTGGACCTTCGGCACCCTGCTGCTCGTCGCGGCGCTCGGCCTCGTCGCCGCGCGGGGCCTGCCGGGCCCGGTGACCCGGCGCACCGCCTTCCTGGCCGCTCCCCTCGCCATCACCCTGCTCATGGTGTCGCTGCCCGTCCGCAACACCCTCTACCTGGGGCAGACCAGCATCCTGCCCGTGCTGCTGGTGCTGGTGGCCTGCTTCGCGGTCCGCGGTGAACGCCTCTCCGGGGTCCTCGTCGGGGTCGCCGCGGCCCTCCAGCCGGCCGTGCTGCTCTTCGCCGTGCTGTTCTGGTTCACCGCGAGACGCCGGGCCGCCGTCGCCGGCGGTGCGGCCTTCGCCTTCTCCACGGCGCTGGCCTGGGCGGCGATGCCGCACGACTCCTGGACGTACTGGGTGCACCATGTGGCGGGCGCGGGGCTGGGCGCGAGCCCGGACACCCTCGGCAACCAGTCCCTGCACGGGGCGCTGCTCCGGTTCGGGCTCCAGGGGCCGCTGGAGGTCGTGCTCTTCCTGGCCCTGGCCGCCGCCGTCACCGTACTCGGCCTGCGGCGCGCGGTCCGCTACGCGCACGACGGGCAACTGCTGCTGGCCGTCGCCGTCACCGGGTGCGTCGCCGTCGCCGTCTCGCCCACCGCCTGGCAGCACCAGCTGCTCTGGGTGCTGCTCGCCGTCGTCGGCCGGGTCGGCACCAGCGCCCGTGACCGGCTGGTCTGGCCCGCCGTCGTGGTCCTCGTCCTCACCCTGCCCGGGAAGATGCTGCTGCCGAACATCGGCGTGCTCCTTCCCGTACGCGACAACACGCTGCTTCTCGTGGCGCTCGGCGCGGCCTGCGTGGCGCCGTTCCTGCCCCGCTCCTCGCCCCACTGGGCGCGGCCCGTCCCCACCGACCACGTACAGCCCGTCGCCCCCCGGTTCTCCTGGGTACCGCTGCTGCCGTTCTGGCGGCGGGTGCTGAGCCGGCCCAACCTGCTGCTGGAGCTTCTGCTCATCCGGGTCGTCTACTCCGCGTACGCCAAGGTCCGGCTCGCGGCGGCCGTGGGGCGCCCCACCGCTCACGGGCGGCAGATCCACTCCCTGGAGCAGTGGCTGCACATCGACGTCGAGCACTGGGTCAACCACACGGTCGTCGGCATCTCCTGGCTGCGGGAGTTCTTCGACTACTACTACTCGACGTTCCACTTCATCGTGCCGCTCACGATCCTCGGCGTGCTGTACGTGCGGCGGCCCTCCGACTACCGCTGGGCCCGCAGCTCGATCGGCTTCGCCACGGTCCTCGCCCTCGTCGGCTTCTGGCTCTACCCGCTGGCCCCGCCCCGGCTGATGCCGGGCCTCGGCTTCATCGACACCGTCCACGGCGCCCAGGACCTCTCCAGCCCGGACTTCGGGGCGCTGACGGCGGTGACCAACCAGTACGCGGCGATGCCGTCGCTGCACTTCGGCTGGTCGCTGTGGTGCGGGGTGGTGATCGCGGTGCTGGCGCCGAAGGCGTGGATGAAGGCGCTGGGCCTGCTGCACCCGCTGTTCACGGTCTCGTGCATCGTCGCCACCGGGAACCACTGGGTACTGGACGCGGTGGGCGGGGCGACCGTGGTGGGGCTGGGCTTCGGGCTGACGTACGCCCTGGCCGGACCCCGCCGGCTGCGGGCCGCCCAGGACGCGGCCGGGCCGGACGGCGAGGACGCGACGGCCGGGAGCGGTACGGCCGGGCCGGTGGCCGAGAAGACGTCCGCCCCGGCCTGACCCCTGACCCGGGGGCGGACGCGCCGGAGGGGTACCGGGGAGGACACGACCTCACCCGGTACCCCTCCGGCTCGGACCGCCGCGTGTTCAGGATCCGCCCGGCGCGGCGGCGGCGCCACCCGAACGGCCCCGCCCTACCGCTCGGCGGACTCGAACCCGGCCTGCGCGTCGAAGGCCGCGCGGCGGGTGGCCCGGCGCAGGGCCTTCAGCAGGGTGGGGCCGATGGCGAGGGTCAGGACCGTGGTCAGGACGGCCCGGCCCAGGTCCCAGCCGAGCGAGGTCGCCAGGCAGTACGCGAGGAAGCGGACCAGGTTCTCGGCCAGGGGGTCGCCCGGCACGAAGGAGATCCCCGAGGCCTGGCCCGGCACGATCGTCCAGCCGTACAGGTTCATGATCGTGCCGTACGCGAACGCCGCCACGAAGCCGTAGGCCGCCAGCATCAGCAGCTCCCCCCC
>NZ_KL585438.1:32518-33411 GCF_000721935.1 Streptomyces sp. NRRL WC-3549 | reverse complement strand
CGTAGGCCGCCAGCATCAGCAGCTCGGCGCGGCCCCGCAGCCGTTCGGTGCCCGGCAGCAGGCCCGCGCCCATGGTGAACCAGCCCATCGACAGCATCTGGAACGGCATCCACGGCCCGACCCCGCCGGTCAGCAGGGCGGAGGCGAACATCGTCACCGAGCCGAGGACGAACCCGAAGCCGGGGCCCAGCACCCGGCCGCTCAGCACCATGAGGAAGAACATCGGCTCCAGCCCGGCCGTCCCCGCACCCAGCGGGCGCAGCGCAGCGCCGACCGCCGCCAGGACCCCGAGCATCGCCACCGCCTTGGCGTCCAGTCCGCCGTCCGCGACGGTCGCGACCGCCACCCCGACCAGCAGCACCAGCAGGACGGCGAAGAGCCACGGCGCGTCCTGCGGGTGGGCGACCCCCGCGCTCGCGCCGGACGCCAGCAGCGGCCAGCCGAACGCCATCAGGCCGACCGCCCCGACCAGCACCAGCGCGGTGACGGCCCGCGGGCCGAGACGGACCGGGCTCACCCGGCGGGGACCGGTCATACGGGCGCCTCCGACGGCGGGCCGGACTCCAGGGCCGTACGGACCTGGCCCACGGTCAGCCACTCCTGCGGGGCCAGGATCTTCGCGGTCTGCGGGGCGAACGCGGGGGAGGAGACCACCACCCGGGCGGTCGGGCCGTCGGCGACGACCTCACCGTCGGCGAGGATCACCACCCGGTGGGCCAGCTCCGCCGCCAGCTCCACGTCGTGGGTGGCCAGGACGACGGCGTGGCCCTCGCCCGCCAGCTCGCGCAGGACACCGACGAGGCGGGCCTTCGCCGCGTAGTCGAGGCCGCGGGTCGGCTCGTCCAGCAGGAGCAGCGGCGGCCGGGCGGTCAGCACCAGGGCCAGGGCGAGGG
>NZ_KL585438.1:31838-32365 GCF_000721935.1 Streptomyces sp. NRRL WC-3549 | reverse complement strand
GGCCAGGGCGAGGGCGAGCCGCTGGCCCTCGGACAGGTCGCGGGGATGGGTGGCGTCCGGGACGCCCGGCAGCAGCTCGGAGACCAGGGCGCGGCACCTGCCGGGGGGCGCGCCCGCGTCGGAGTCGGCTGCGGCGCACTCGGCGGCGACCGTGTCCGCGTACAGCAGGTCGCGGGGTTCCTGGGGGACGAGGCCGACGCGGCGCACCATGGCGCGGGGCGCGGTGCGGGACGGGTGCAGGCCGCCGACGAGGACGGAGCCCGCGGTCGGCTCCAGCATGCCGACGAGCGCGCTCAGCAGGGTCGACTTGCCCGCGCCGTTGCGTCCCATCAGGGCCACGGTCTCGCCGGGTGCGACGGACAGCGTCACCCGGCGCAGCGCCTCGACGCGCCCGCGCCGCAGGCCCAGCCCGTCGGCCCGGACGACGACGCCGGTGCCGGAGGGATCAGGCGACCCGGCGGCGGGGGGACGGCGCCTCAGCAGACGCCCGAGCAGCCCGCCGCGGGGCGCACCGGCCGGTACCGGGC
>NZ_KL585438.1:30657-31557 GCF_000721935.1 Streptomyces sp. NRRL WC-3549 | reverse complement strand
GGGCCCAGCCGGTCCCGCAGCGGTGCCGACCGGCGGCGGGCGTCGCGGACCGACAGCGGCAGGGGGTCCCAGCCCGCGAGGCGGCCGAGGTCCACCACCGGCGGGCGGACCGGTGAGAGCGCCATGACGTCGGCGGGGGCGCCCAGGACCGGGGCGGCGCCCGGCGACGGGAGCAGCAGGACCTGGTCGGCGTACTGCACCACCCGTTCCAGGCGGTGTTCGGCCATCAGCACCGTGGTGCCCAGGTCGTGGACCAGCCGCTGGAGCACCGCCAGCACCTCCTCGGCCGCCGCCGGGTCCAGTGCGGACGTCGGCTCGTCGAGGACCAGGACCTTCGGGTGCGGGGTGAGGACCGAACCGATCGCGACCCGCTGCCGCTGGCCCCCGGACAGGGTGGCGATCGGCCGGTCGCGCAGCTCGGCCAGGCCCAGCAGGTCCAGCGTCTCCTCGACCCGCCGCCGCATCACGTCGGGTGCCAGGCCCAGCGACTCCATGCCGTACGCCAGCTCGTCCTCGACGGTGTCGGTGACGAAGTGCGCGAGCGGGTCCTGGCCCACCGTGCCGACCAGATCGGCGAGTTCGCGTGGCTTGTGGGTGCGGGTGTCCCGGCCGCCCACGGTCACCCGGCCGCTCAGCACCCCGCCGGTGAAGTGCGGGACGAGCCCCGAGACGGTCCCCAGCAGAGTCGACTTGCCGACACCGGACGGGCCGACGAGCAGCACGAGTTCACCCTCGGGGACGGTGAGGTCGACACCCGAGAGCGTGGGGCGGTCCGCGTCCGCGTACCGCACCGCAACCTGTTCGAACCGGATCACGCCTGCTCCTTGGGGTCGACGGGGGAGGCCGGCGGCGGGACGGGCGCGACGACGGCGGGCAGCAGCCCGATCAGCACGGCGGCGG
>NZ_KL585438.1:29601-30444 GCF_000721935.1 Streptomyces sp. NRRL WC-3549 | reverse complement strand
ACGGCAGGACGGGGGCGGTCAGCGGGACGACACCGGGGTGCAGCGCCTCCGGGTCGACGGCGCCCGCCGCGATCATCGCCGCCGCGACCAGGACGCCCGAGCCGGCGACCGTCCAGGCACGCACGTCCCACCGGTCGGGCCGGTAGCGGGTACGCACCGAGCGCCGCCCGCCGAGCCTGAGCCCGGCCAGGGCCGCGACCAGGCCGGCCAGCAGCAGCGGCAGCCCGTACACCGCGCCCTGCGCCGCCAGCAGCCCGTAGGTGCCCGCGCACACCCCCAGCAGACCGCCCAGGGTCAGCGCGTTCGTGGTGTGCCGGACGGCGGGCGGGACCTCGGCGGTACGCCCGTACCCCCGCGCGTCCATCGACGCCGCGAGGGCCACCGAACGCTCCAGCGCACCCTCCAGCACCGGCAGCCCGATCTGGAGCACCGCGGCGACCCCGCCCGTCGGACGGCCGCGCAGCCGCCGGGCCGTCCGCAGCCGCAGGACGTCGGCGACCATGTTCGGCGCGAAGGTCATCGCCACGACGACGGCCACCCCCACCTCGTACAGCGCGCCCGGCAGCGACTTCAGCAGCCGGGCCGGGTTGGCGAGCGAGTTCGCCGCGCCGACGCAGATCAGCAGGGTGGCCAGCTTCGCCCCGTCGTACAGCGCGAAGACCAGCTGCTCGGCGGTGACCCGGCCGCCGAGCCGGACGCCCTGCGCCCAGCCGGGCAGCGGGACCTCGGGGAGGGCGAAGAGCGGGTGCGTCCCGGGCACGGAGGAGCCGAGCAGCACCGAGAAGACCAGCCGGACGCCCACGACGAACAGCCCGAGCCGGATCTGTCTCTTATACACATCTC
>NZ_KL585438.1:28935-29363 GCF_000721935.1 Streptomyces sp. NRRL WC-3549 | reverse complement strand
CGCCACCACATAGCCCGCCACCCCGGTCAGCAGCCCGAGCAGCAGCGGGTTGGTCGTCCGGGACGCGGCGGTGGCCAGCCCCAGCGCCCACAGCCACCAGGCGCCGGCCGGGACCGCGTTGCCCCGGCTCGCCGCGGGGGCGCGCAGGGCAGGGGAAGGCCGGGTGAGGGCCGGGGCGCGGTTCATCGGCGGCGACGGGCCCGCAGGACGCCGGCGGCGCCGAGCACGAGGACCGCGCCGCCCCCCACCAGGACGCCGGCCGAGGGGCCGCCGCCCTGGTCGTCGCGGGAAGCCCCGGCGGTGGACGGCGGGGCCGGGGCAGGGGTCCCCGCGGAGGAGGCGTCCTCGCCCACCTGCTCGCCGCAGCCGGCGCGCGGGTAGCCGGAGATCGCGCAGAGCATCGCGGAGCCGTCGTACCGCAGCGGCTT
>NZ_KL585438.1:22564-28772 GCF_000721935.1 Streptomyces sp. NRRL WC-3549 | reverse complement strand
TGTGTATAAGAGACAGCCTCGGCGGTGCTCGCGTCGGCGGCCACCCGCGCGCACGCGGTGCGCGGCGCGGGCGGGGCCTCGCCGTCCGGGGCGTCGGCGGCGGTGCCCGGGTCGATGACCAGGGCGATCCGCTTGCGGCCGTCCTCGGCCGGGGTGCCGGCGCAGATCGCGCCGAAGTCCGGGGTGCGGCGCGGCCGCGCGGCGTCCTGGGAGTCCTCGCTGACCGCGAAGCGGAAACCCTGTACGGAGCCGTCGTCCGGGCGGACCAGGGAGGGCCCCTGGGTGGCGTACGCCCAGGTGGTGCCGTCACCCTCCCAGTACGACCAGTAGCGGTACCCGGCCGCCTGCGCGCTCCCGGCGCCCAGCAGGGTCAGGACGGCGCCGGCCAGGAGGAGCAGGACGGCCGTACGCCCCGTACGCCTCACGGCTGCTGGTTCTTCCGGCGCCCGCTCAGCAGGAAGCCGATGCCCGCGCCGAAGGCGAGACCGATGCCGATGAGCCACCAGATTCCGAGTCCGCCGTCGTCGCTGCTGGTGTTCTTCGGCTTGGAGTCGGTCGCGGTGGGCGAGGGCACGGCGGTGGCGGCGGGGGCGGGTCCCGTCGCGTTGAGCTGCCGGACGAGGTCGACACCGCCGAAGTCCCGGGCGTTCGTGCCGGTCGCGTGTGCGGCGAGGACCAGCTGCGCGGTGGCGGCCGGGCCGCCCTCCTTCGCCCAATCCTGCGCGTGCTCCTCCAGGTAGGAGACCGCCTTGGCCGCCTTGTCCTTGTGCCCGGAGGCCGCCAGCGCGACGACCGCGTCGGCGGTGTTGCCGAAGTCCGGCTGCGGCGCGGAGTCCTCGGCGCCCGGCATCGGCGGGGAGTCCAGGTGGCCGGTCTTCGCCAGGGCCCCGGCGAGGTAGAAGGCGCCGTTCTGCGCGGACTGCTCGGGGGTGAGCCCGGTGCCCTTGTGGCAGACGGGGTCCTTGACCGCGTTGGAGTTGCCCGCGGCCATGCCCTTGCCCATCGCACCGAGCACGGCCGCCGCGGTGGCGTCCGCGTTGGCGGTGAGCTTGCCGTCCTTGTCCGGCTGGTACGCGAACGCCCCGCCGTCCTCGCCCCCGCACGGCAGGGCGAACGACTGGAGCGCCGTGTACGGGGTCCTGCCGTCGGCGGTGGTGATGTCGGCCAGCGGCACACCGGCCCGGGCCAGGGCGCCGACGACGACGCCGGTGGAGTTGGCGTCGCTGGGACTGCCGGGGCCGTAACCCCAGCCGCCGTCCTCGTTCTGCACGGACTTGAGCCAGCTGACGCCCTTGTCGACGGCCGGGCGGTTCGTCCCCAGCTCCATCAGCGCCTGGATCGCGGCCCCGGTGGCGTTGGTGTCGGCGGGCGTCTTGTCGTCGCAGGGCTCGGAGGCGTCGCGGTAGGAGGCGAAGGCCCCGCTGGCGCACTGCTGGCCCACGAGCCAGGCCACCGACTCCTCCGCGGGCGTGACCAGCTCTATCCGCTGGGCGAGGAAGGCCAGCGACTGGCGCCACACACCGTCGTAGGCGGGGTCCTTGGTGCCGTACAGGCCCGCGGGGAGCTCCGCGGACGGGGAAGGGGACGGGCTCGGGGCGGCGACCGCGGTGGGAGCGGCTGCGGCGCAGAGCACAGCGGTGATCGCGAGCGCTGCCGCGCGGCTGCGTACGGTCATGGCGTGGGTGGGCCTCTCCTGCGGGGCCGGGCCCCGGGCACACACGGATGCACCGGGCTCCGGCCCGTATACCTCGACGGTGCCGGCCACCGGGGTTCCGGTGGCGTGAGCCGGTCATGCGCACGTGCGGGGCATTCCGGCTGGCCACCCCCTGGGGTGGGTCCACGGCTGCGGGTCAGCGCCGGATTCGCACCGGCTTCCCCCCGTACGGGCATGATGACGACCCACTCACTCTACCGGGGGGCCCGGCGGCCTCCCGGGCCGCACCGCTGCCCGTCCCCGGCCGGCGCCGCACCGGGCCGGGGGCGGGCAGCGGTGCGGCCCGGAGCGGATGCGAGACTCCGGCGGACATCACACGGGCGGCGCCCGTGGAAAGGGCCGAGACGGGCGGGAAGCACCTGTGCGCAGAGGAAGAACGGTGGCCGTGACCGCCGCCGTGAGTGGATTCATGACCGTGGCCTCCGGCTGCGGGCTCGTCGGCGAGGAGGCGGGCGCGGCGGTGGGGCCGACGGGCGGGCCGGACGCCCCGTTCACCCGGGAGGCGGTGGCGGCCGAGATATCCGCCTACACGCGTGCCGCCGGGCTGCCCGAAGGCGACACCTCGGTCGAGGGCGTGGACGCCGGCGGCGGGAAGGGGTGCGTCGCCCCCTGGCTCGGGGACGTACCGGCCGGCCGGGCGGCCGAGGGCTTCGAGGGCACCGTGAAGCGGCTGCGGCAGCACGACTGGGAGATCGTCTCCCGGCACACCGAGGGCGCCGTCACCTTCCGCACCCTCGCCAAGCGGGGCTGGAAGCTCTACGCCCGGCACTACGCCCTGGAGGACCTCGGCCGTACGCAGATCGTGACGTTCACCGGGGTCGAGGACGGCTGCGAGCTGCCCGACCCCGTGCGGGACGCCTACGCGGACCCGGTCTGACGCCCGTCCCGCCCGGACGCCGGAACCGTACGGGCAGAGGGCGCGTGGAGAGGGGCATGGACCATCCGAACCACTCCTCGGCGGGGTGCCTGCTCGCCGTGGCCGGGGCCGCGGCCGCCACGCTCGCCTGGGCTCCGCTCGCCCGCGTCAGCGTCACCGGCGGCTTCGAGCAGACGCACCGGGACCTCAGCGTGCTCTACGTCGACCTGCCGCTGATCGCCCTCGGCGGGGCGCTGCTCCCGCTGCTCGTCTGGATGGCGGTCCTGCGCGGGCGGGCCCGGCCGTGGGTGGCCCTCGTCGCGGCGGTGGCGGCGCTGACCCTGGGGATCTGGGGGCTCACCAGCTGGTGGGAGCCGTACCAGCAGCCGGAGTTCCTGGGCGGACCGCTGCGGGGCGGCGCGCCGGACTGACCCGGCGCCTCATCCGCCGTCCGCCGCCCCCTCGGGTTCCGGCAGGTCGATCAGGCGGCAGACCGTCTCGATGTCCCGCCGCACCTGGGCGATCGACTCCCGGCCCGACAGCCAGGTGATCAGCGCGGAGTGCCAGGTGTGCTCGATGACGCGCACCACCGCCAGCTGGGCCGGGGTGGGGTCCGTCAGGCCCGTCGCGTCCAGGATGATCGCCGTCGTCAGCCGGGACACGGCGTCCACCTCGGGACTGACCCCCCGGTCGGCGAAGGTCAGCGCGCGCACCATGGCGTCCGCCAGGTGTGGGTCGCGCTGGAGCGCCCGGAAGGCGGTCATCAGGGTCTCGGCGACCCGCTGGGCGGGGCCGTCCGCGGCGGGCGGGCGTCTGCGGAGCGCGGTGTGCAGATGCTGGAGCTGATCCTGCATCAGGGCGACCAGCAGATGGACCTTGGAGGGGAAGTACCGGTACAGCGTGCCCAGCGCGACGCCGGCGGCGTCCGCCACCTCGCGCATCTGCACCGCCTCGAAGCCGCCCCGCCCGGCGAGTTGGGCGCCGGCGTGCAGGATGCGGCGGCGACGGGCCTCCTGGCTCTCCGTCAGGGCCTGCGCGGCCGGTCTGGGTTCCGCTGCCATGTCTCCCATCCAAGGCCCTCGTCCGCGCACGGGCCGGGAGACGGGAACCGGTTCCTCGTCCCCCGCGGCCGTCCGGTGGGGTGCGGCCCGCCGGGCCGTGCGCCCGCCGTGGCGTGAATCACCTGATCCGGCCGTCACACCGACGCTACCTGCCGGTAGATTCGGTGGTTGCTGAACGAATGAGTCTGAAACTTGTTCTAGATTAGCGCGACCGGTTACGCTCCGGCGAACACCGCAGTGAGAAGGGGACCGAGTGTGACCGCTGAGGCCATAGAGTCCGGCCCCCTCGCGGGCGGCGGCGCGCCGGGCACCGAGGGTGACCGGCCGTTGCGGATCGCGCTGCTGACCTACAAGGGCAACCCCTTCTGCGGCGGCCAGGGCGTCTACGTACGCCACCTCGGCCGCGAGCTCGCCCGGCTCGGCCACAGCGTCGAGGTGATCGGCGCGCAGCCCTATCCCGTGCTCGACGAGGGCGTGCCGCTCACGGAGCTGCCCAGCCTCGACCTGTACCGGCAGCCCGACCCGTTCCGCACCCCGAAGCGCGGCGAGTACCGCGACTGGATCGACGCCGCCGAGGTCGCCACCATGTGGACCGGCGGATTCCCCGAGCCCCTCACCTTCAGCCTGCGGGCCCGCCGCCATCTCCTCGCGCGGCGCGGTGACTTCGACGTCGTCCACGACAACCAGACGCTCGGCTACGGCCTGTTGGGCGATCTCGGCGCCCCGCTCGTCACCACGATCCACCACCCCATCACCGTCGACCGCCGCCTCGACCTGGCCGCCGCGGACTCCCGGCGCCGCCGGCTGTCCGTACGCCGCTGGTACGCCTTCACCCGTATGCAGAAGCGCGTCGCCCGCCGGCTGCCGTCGGTCCTGACCGTCTCCGGCTCCTCGCGGGCCGAGATCGTCGAGCACCTCGGTGTGCGTCCGGACCGCGTCCAGGTCGTCCACATCGGAGCCGACACCGATCTCTGGTCGCCGGACCCCTCGGTCGCCGAGGTGCCCGGCCGGATCGTCACCACCTCCAGCGCGGACGTCCCGCTCAAGGGGCTCGTCCACCTCGTCGAGGCGCTCGCCAAAGTCCGTACGGAGAATCCGGCGGCGCACGTCGTGGTCGTCGGCAAGCGGGCCGAGGACGGGCCCGTCGCGCAGGCCATCGAGCGCCACGGCCTCCAGGATGCCGTCGAGTTCGTCAAGGGCATCAGCGACGCCGAGCTCGTCGACCTGGTGCGCAGCGCCCAGATCTCCTGCGTCCCCTCCCTGTACGAGGGCTTCTCGCTGCCCGCCGCCGAGGCCATGGCCACCGGGACCCCGCTGGTGGCCACCACCGGCGGCGCGATCCCCGAGGTCACCGGACCCGACGGCGAGGCGTGTCTGGCCGTGCCGCCCGGCGACGCGGACGCCCTCGCGGTGGCCCTCGGCCGGCTCCTCGGCGACGCGGGGCTGCGCGCCCGCCTCGGCGCCGCGGGCCGGCAGAGGGTGCTGGACCGCTTCACCTGGGCCAGGGCCGCCGCCGGTACCGCCGAGCTGTACCGTCAGGCGATCGCCGCACGCTCCGCGCGCAGGTGACCGCCGTGGTTCCGCCGAATCCCGTGGCCCCCGCAACCCCCGCCCCCGACATCGAAGGCAGGCACCCGTGCTGACCGTCGACTTCACCCGCTTCCCGCTCGCCGCAGGCGACCGGGTGCTCGATCTGGGCTGCGGCGCCGGACGCCACGCCTTCGAGTGCTACCGGCGCGGCGCCCAGGTCGTGGCCCTCGACCGGAACGGCGAGGAGATCCGCGAGGTCGCGAAGTGGTTCGCCGCGATGAAGGAGGCCGGGGAGGCCCCCGCCGGTGCCACCGCCACCGCGATGGAGGGCGACGCGCTCAACCTGCCCTTCCCCGACGCCTCCTTCGACGTCGTGATCATCTCCGAGGTGATGGAGCACATCCCCGACGACAAGGGCGTCCTCGCCGAGATGGTCCGCGTGCTCAAGCCCGGCGGCCGGATCGCGATCACCGTGCCCCGCTACGGTCCGGAGAAGGTCTGCTGGACGCTCTCTGACGCCTACCACGAGGTGGAGGGCGGGCACATCCGGATCTACAAGGCCCACGAACTCCTCGGCAGGATCCGCGAGGCGGGCCTGAAGCCGTACGGCACCCACCACGCGCACGCCCTGCACAGCCCCTACTGGTGGCTCAAGTGCGCCTTCGGGGTCGACAACGACAAGGCGCTGCCGGTGCGCGCCTACCACAAGCTGCTGGTCTGGGACATCATGAAGAAGCCCCTGGCCACCCGGGTCGCCGAACAACTCCTCAACCCCGTCGTGGGCAAGAGCTTCGTGGCCTACGCGACCAAGCCGCACCTTCCGAAGGCCGAGGCGTGAGCACGCCCGAGCGGACCGAGCACCTCGTCCTGCCCGGAGTCCTCACCGCCGAGCAGGCCGAAGAGACCGTCGCCGCGCTCCTGGCCGTACAGCGTCCGGACGGGGCCCTGCCGTGGTTCCGCGGCCACCACCTCGACCCGTGGGACCACACCGAGGCGGCGATGGCCCTCGACGCCGCCGGGGAACACGACGCCGCATGTGTATAAGAG
>NZ_KL585438.1:18359-22360 GCF_000721935.1 Streptomyces sp. NRRL WC-3549 | reverse complement strand
GGCTCGCCCGCCACCAGAACGGCGACGGCTCCTGGTACGCCGCCTACCACGACGGCGACCACGAACAGCCCACCGACCGGGGCCGCGAGACCAACTTCTGCGCCTACGTGGCCGTCGGCGTCTGGCACCACTACCTGGCCACCGGCGACGACGCGTTCGCCGACCGGATGTGGCCCACGGTCTACGCCGCCGTCGAGTTCGTGCTCCGGCTCCAGCAGCCCGGCGGCCAGATCGGCTGGAAGCGGGAGGCCGACGGCACCCCCGTCCCCGACGCCCTGCTGACCGGCTGCTCCTCCGTGTACCAGGCGCTGCGCTGCGCCCTGGCCCTCGCCGAACAGCGCGAGGAGCCGCAGCCCGACTGGGAGCTGGCGGCCGGGGCCCTCGGCCACGCGATCCGCCGGCACCCGGAGCGCTTCCTGGACAAGAGCCGCTACTCGATGGACTGGTACTACCCCGTCCTGGGCGGGGCGCTCACCGGTCCCGAGGCCACCGAGCGGATCGAGGAGGGCTGGGACCGCTTCGTGGTACCGGGCCTCGGGGTGCGCTGCGTCCTGCCCAACCCCTGGGTGACCGGCGGCGAGAGCTGCGAACTGGCCCTGGCGCTCTGGGTGACGGGCGAGTCCGACCGGGCCCTGGAGATCCTCCAGTCCGTCCAGCACCTGCGGGCCGAGGGCGGCCTGTACTGGACGGGGTACGTCTTCGAGGGCGAACGGGCCTTCTGGCCGCAGGAACTCACCACCTGGACGGCCGGCTCGCTGCTGCTCGCGGTGGCCGCGCTCGGCGGTGACGAGGCGACCACCGCGGTCTTCGGCGGTGAACGGCTGCCGACCGGCCTGGAGCCCGACTGCTGCCGCTGACCGTCCGTCCGCTCAGCGGCGGATCCGGCCCGCCACGGCGTGACCGACGAAGAGGTAGACGACGGCGGCCAGACCGTACCCGGCGACGACCCGCGCCCAGGCCTCGTCGAAGGTGAACAGGTCGTGCGACCAGCCGGCCAGCCAGGTGGCCGCGTCGTGGAACCACTGCACCAGTTCGTTGCCCCGGTTGGCGTCGAGCAGGTACATCACGATCCACGCGATGAGGATGAAGGCCATGACGTCCGCGATCACCGCGATGATCCGTGCGGCGCCGCTGCTTCCCGTGCCTGTTCTGTAGGACATGTGTTCCGGGTTGCCGCTCGGCCGGGGGTGAAACCCGGCCGGGGCGCGGGCGCCCGAAACCAGGTGAGGACCGGCCCGGGGGATGCGTAGGGTGCGGCCATGACCCTGCTTGCACACACCCGGTACTGCGACGAGATCCTTGACCAGACCGCCCGGTTGAGAGAGATCGTCGAGGGCGCCGACCCGGCCGCGAGGATTCCCACCTGCCCCGACTGGGACCTGCGCGAACTCGCGCTCCACGTCGGCCGCGCGCACCGCTGGGCCGGGGAGACGGTCCGCACCCGCGCCACCGAGGCCGTCCCCACGGACCAGGTGCCGGATTCCGCGGGGCCCGCGGACGGGGACCCGGCGGCCCTGGGCGCCTGGCTGTCCGCGGGTGCCGAGGCCACGGTGCGGGCCCTGCGCGCCGCGGGCCCCGACACCGAGGTCTGGACCTGGGCCTGGGAGCGGCGGAGCGCCTTCTGGGCCCGCCGGGTGGCGCACGAGACCGTCGTCCACCGCGCCGACGCCGCCCTCGCCACGGGCACCGCCTACGAGGTGGTCCCCGACCTCGCCGCCGACACCGTCACGGAATGGCTCCAGATCATGGCCTTCGCCCAGGCCGCGGGCCACCTGGAGGCGGCCGGACCGCGAGGCGCCGGGCAGTCGCTGCACCTGCACGCCACCGACGTGCCGGGGGCGGAGTGGCTGATCGAGATCGGCGAGGACTCCTTCACCTGGCGCCAGGCCCACGAGAAGGCCACCGTCGCCGTACGCGGTCCGCTGACCTCGCTCATGCTGACGTTCAACCGCCGGCTCAAGCCTGAGGAGGGGGGACTGGAAGTCCTCGGCGACCGGGGGCTGCTGGACTTCTGGCTGGAACGCTCCTCGTTCGGCTGAGCCGTGGGGCGGGCCCGGGTACGACGGTGGCCCCCGGCCCTTCGAGGTGAGTCGAAGGGCCGGGGGCCACCGTGTGGACGGACCGGTCAGCCGCGCTGGATGCCCGTGGTGTCCTGGAGGACACCACGACGGCCGTCCTGCGTCTGGGCGATGAGCCCGGAGCCGCGTTGCTCGACCGCCAGGTACCAGGTGCCCGGGGCGAGTTCGGCGATCGGGGTCGGGGCGCCGTCCTCGCCGTACAGCGGGCGGGCCACCGGCACCGCGAACCAGAACGGGGCGAAGTCGCCGGCCGGGGCGCCACCGGCCTGCGGGGCCTGCGGCGCCGCCTGCTGGGCGGCGTCCGGCTGACCCGGGTGCGCGCCGTAGGGCTGCTGTGCACCGGGGTAGCCGTACCCCTGGGGCTGCTGGGCGCCGGGGTAGCCGTACCCGGGCTGCCCGCCGAACTGCGGCTGCGCCGGGCTCGGGGCGCCCATCAGCGGGGCCTTGAGCGCCGGGACCAGCGGGGCGGCCACCGCGCCGCCGGCCAGCGCGATGGTCGCGAGAAGGCCGAGGATCAGTCCGGCGCCCGCGTTGCTGGCGTCGATGATCGTCCAGAACATGGTCCAGAGCGAGAACACGGTGAACGCGGCCCCGAACTGGGCGATGTCGAGCCCCGCCACCTTGCGGCCCGGCATCGCACGGCTCACGATCAGCAGCGCCGCGCCGATGATGCCGGCCAGGTAGATGCTCATCAGCAGCGAGAGCGAGTCCCAGGCGTTCGAGCTGTAGCCGGAGCAGTCGATGCCCTTGGGGCAGTCGACGCCGAAGAGGTCGAGGAAAGAGGCGATGAACAGCACGACCGCTGCTCCGATCACCACGCCGTCGCCTCGAGTGAGGGAGCGGATATTCACGTGAAGGTCCTTAGTCGGTCGTCTCGTCGGGGCGGTCGTCGATGCCGCCTGAACGGCGGGTACGGCGCGAAGCTCGGGGGTGGCTCCCCATCGTACGGATGAATCTATCGTCTGCCGGGGCGGGTTGTACCCCTGCCCGGACCCCTCACTCCCTGCCCCCCCCGAACTCACCACCGTCGGCACGGGGCTACCGCTTCAGGTAGCTGCTGACGCCGTCGGCGATACCGGTGGCCGCCCGTTGACGCCAGTCCGCGTTCATGAGCAGAGCGGCGTCCTTCGGATCACGCATGTTGCCGCATTCGATGAAGACTTTGGGCACCGTCGACAGATTCAGTCCGCCGAGATCGTCGCGGGTGTCCAGTCCCGTATGGCCGCCGATGTAATTGGACGGCGCGCTTCCGGTAGCGCGTACGAATTTCCCGGCGATCCGTTCGCCGAGGTCACGCGACGGCGCCACGATGCGCGAGGTGTCCGACCCGGCGCCCCGCACCAGGGCGGGCAGGATCACGTGGAAGCCCCGGTTGCCCACGGCGGAACCGTCCGCGTGGACCGACACGACGGCGTCCGCGTGCGCCTCGTTGCCGATCCGGGCCCGTTCGTCCACGCACGGCCCGAACGGCCGGTCGTCGTCGTGGGTGAGTACGACCTCGGCGCCCTCGGCCTCCAGCAGCGTCCGCAGCCTGCGGGACACGTCCAGGGTGAAGAGGGCCTCCGCGTAACCGGAGTCGGTCGACGTGCCGGTGGTGTCGCACTCCTTGCGGCCGTTGCCCATGTCCACCTGGGCGTTGATCTCCCGCGAGTGGTCGCGGTTGCGGGGGTTGTGCCCGGGGTCGATCACCACGGTCCGGCCGGTGAGCGGTCCGCGCGGCAGCGGTTTCGCGGAGCCGGGGGTGGGCGACGCACGGGTGGTGGAGGACGGCGATCCGGCCGCCGTGGGGGAGGGCGACCCGGTCGCGGCGGGGGACGGCTCCCGGGGCGCGGCGGAGGTGGCGTCCGACGCGGGCGGGCCGGCCTGCGGTGCCGCGCCGCCGGACCCGCAGCCCGCGGCGGTCAGGCCGAGGGCCGCCAGCAC
>NZ_KL585438.1:16247-18188 GCF_000721935.1 Streptomyces sp. NRRL WC-3549 | reverse complement strand
CAGGCCGAGGGCCGCCAGCACCGCGGCGGCGGCCACGGTGCGAAGGCGCGCGGGCCTACGGGGGGTGGGGGGAGGGCTGTCGTCGTCTCGCACGCCCGTGATGCTATCCGCGGACCTCAGATCCCCGGCCCCGAACGCCGCAGCACGCGCAGCGAATCCGTCACCGACACCTCGGTGAACGCCCCTGACTCCAGGGCCCGTCGGTAGATCCGGTACGGGGCCTGGCCTCCGTCCGCCGGGTCGGGGAAGACGTCGTGGACGGCCAGCAGACCGCCGTCGGCGACCTTCGGGGCCCACCCCTCGTAGTCGCCCGTCGCGTGTGCGTCCGTGTGGCCGCCGTCGATGAAGACGAAGCCGAGCGTCCCGCCCCAGACGGCCGCCACCTGCGGGGACCGGCCGACGAGCGCCACCACCTGCTCCTCCAGGCCCGCCCGGTGCAGGGTCCGGCGGAAGGTCGGCAGGGTGTCCATCAGCCCGAGTTCGGGGTCCACCACGGACGGGTCGTGGTACTCCCAGCCGGGCTGCTGCTCCTCGCTGCCCCGGTGGTGGTCGACGGTGAGGGCGGTGACCCCCGCGGCGCGGGCGGCGGCGGCCAGCAGGACCGTGGACCGCCCGCAGTAGGTGCCCACCTCCAGCAACGGGAGCCCCAGGGCCGCGGCCTCGGCGGCGGCGGCGTACAGGGCGAGCCCTTCGCGTACCGGCATGAAGCCCTTGGCGGCCTCGAAGGCGGCGAGGACCTCCGGCTCGGGACGGGCGAGGGGCTCGGCGGCCACGGCGTTCCTCCTGGTGGGTCGGGTGCGGACGGACGGCGTCCCATCGTGCCGTACGCCCCCGCCGAAGGCTTCGGCGGGGGCGTACGGAGGGGTGAGCCCGGGTCGGGGCGGGCCCCTGGTGGAGCTGCCTCGGTCAGGTCAGCAGCTCTGCCAGAGTCGGGTCATGACGCGGACGCCGAAGCGCAGGCCCTCCAGCGGGACCCGCTCGTCCACGCCGTGGAAGAGGCGGCCGTAGTCCAGGTCGTGCGGGAGCTTCAGCCCCTTGAAGCCGAAGCAGCGGATGCCGAGGTGGGTGAAGGCCTTGGCGTCGGTGCCGCCGGGGTTGCAGTACGGCACCGGGTGGCCGTCCGGGTCCTCCGCGCGGACCGCCTCGCACATCGCCTCGACGAGCGGGCCGTCGAACGGCGTCTCCATGGCGATGTCGTGGTTGACCCACCGGCGGGTGACGGAGGGGAGCAGCAACCGGTCGATCGTGTCGAGCAGTTCCTGCTCGTGGCCCGGCAGGAAGCGGCCGTCGACGCGGGCGGTGGCCTTCCCGGGGATGACGTTGGTCTGGTAACCCGCGGCGAACATCGTGGGGTTGGCGGAGTTGCGCAGGACCACCTGCATGAAGTCGGCGACCGGCCCCAGCCGTTCGAGGGTGCCCTCGATGTCGTCCTCGTCGAACTCCACGCCGTACAGCCGGGCGGCCTCTTCGAGCAGGGCGCGGACCGGTTCGATCAGCCGGACGGGGAAGGTCTCGCGGCCGATGCGGGTGAGGGACTCGGCGAGGTCGGTGACGGCGTTCTCGTCGTTGGGGGACGAGCCGTGACCCGCCCGCCCGGTGGCGGTCAGCTCCATCCAGGCCATACCGCGCTGGGCGTTCTCGATCGGGTAGAGCCGTCGGGTGTCGTCGATCGCGAAGGAGAAGCCGCCGCCCTCGCCGATCGCCTCGGTGACCCCGGCGAAGAGGTCGGGGCGGTGCTCGACCAGCCAGTGGGCGCCGAACTTGCCGCCCGCCTCCTCGTCGGCGAGGAAGGCGAGGACCACGTCACGGGAGGGCTGGGTGCCGGTACGGGCGAAGTGCCGGGCGGTGGCCAGCATGACCGCCACCGTGTCCTTCATGTCGATCGCGCCGCGCCCCCAGAGGTAGCCGTCGCGGATCTCGCCGGAGAACGGCGGCACCCGC
>NZ_KL585438.1:13027-16057 GCF_000721935.1 Streptomyces sp. NRRL WC-3549 | reverse complement strand
CCCCCCCCTGCCACTCGGCGGCGTCGGCGGGCACGACGTCGAGGTGGCCGTGGACCAGCAGCGCTCCCCGGGTGGGGTCGGCGCCCGCTATGCGCGCGATGACGTTGGCCCGGCCGGGCGCGGACTCGACCAGCTCGGAGCCGATGCCGGCCTCGGCGAGGCGGGCCACGACCCAGTCGGCGGCCTCGCGCTCGTCGCTGGTCGGGTTGGAGGTGTCGAAGCGGATCAGTTCGGCGCAGAGGCCGACGACCTCGTCCTGTGCCTGCGCGGAGGCGGGGGTGGTGCTCATGCTGCTCCTGCCGGGGTGGTCGCGGGGGCGGCGGGCGCGTGCGCCTCGTCGTCGTCGAGGGTGGAGGTGCCGTACGGCTTGATCCAGCCCGCCAGGCCGAGCCCGCAGTACAGCACGAAGGCGATGATCAGCGAGTTGAGGGCCGGGATGCCGCCGTCGTAGAACTTGCCGACGCAGAAGGCCACCAGCCAGATGGCCAGGGACATCGGCACCCAGGTCGGTGAGGTCGCCGGCAGGGTCTCGGCCGCGCGGGTCTCGTCCAGCGGCCTGCGCATCCGCTTCACGACCCAGTACTCCGCGACGATGATGCCGCCGATAGGCGGGATCATCACGCCGAGCAGGGACAGGAAGTCGGTGAAGTGGGTCATGATGCCGACCGCGGAGAGCAGGGTGCCGGCGATGCCGAGCGCCACGGTGACCACACCGCGGTGCAGCCGGCGGCCGAAGACGACCTGGAAGAAGTTGACGACGCCGAGCGAGGAGCCGTACAGGTTCCAGTCGTTGATCTTGGCGGTGGACATCAGGACCACCAGGACACCGAACGCGCCCGAGGTGGAGAGCACGATGTGCGACACGTCGCTGGACTTCACGAGGTGGCCGAGCAGTACACCGGTCATGCCGACGATGTACTCGGAGAGGATCATCGAGGAGGCGCTCTGCACGAAGACGTGCGAGCCCTTCCGGTTGTAGCGGGTCATCTCCGGGGAGACGATCGCACCCGTCATGTAGCCGCCCGCGATGGCGGTGGCGGCGACGGCCAGCGGGATCGTCTCGCCGGGCGGCGGCGAGCTGATCAGGTCGCCGAGCGAGTGGTCCTTGAGCGTGGTGATCACCGACCAGGCGACCATGCCGAAGAACAGCGGGGTGACGATCTTCGCGAACAGGGCCATGTACCGGAAGCCGAAGATCACCAGGGCGGTGATGGCGATGCCCGCGAAGACGCACCACATCCAGGACGGGCCGCCCACGAGCGCCGAGACGCTGTTGCCGAAGATCGTGTTCTGGACGCCGAACCAGCCGACCAGGCTGACCGCGATGACGAAGCTCACCAGCGCCGAGCCGTTGCGGCCGAAGCCCACCCAGCGGGTCAGCATCGGGGTCGCGAGACCCTCGCGCATCCCGGCCAGGCCGATCGCGAAGATCACGATCTCCAGGATCACCGCGCCGAGCGTGAAGGCGAGGAAGGCGTTGCCGAAGGTCATACCGACACCGATGGTGGCGCCGAGCGTGAACTGCGAGATCGAGCCGGACTGGGCGAGCCACTGGAGCAGCATCGACCAGAAGCCGAAGCGCTTGTCGCGCGGGACGCGGGAGAGCGAGTAGTCGTCGCTGCCGATGCTCTTGGCCTCGGGGGCCGTGGCGTCGGCCCGGTGGGCGGATGCCATCAGGACTCCTGGGATGTGCGGCCGAAGGTCTGGAGGTGAGCCAGCGACCCGTAGCGGTTGACGAGGTTGTCGAACTCCACCGGGTCGTGGAAGTCGAGGGTTCCGGCGCCGAAGGCCTTGGCGACCTCCATGGCGTACCGGGCGGCGGACGCGATGTCGGTCTCGTGGCTCGCGCCCGTCTGGCAGCCGGGCACCGCCGCGGCCGAGGTGACCGCGAGACCGACGACCGGGGCGGTGGTCGCGGTGGAGGGCTGCAGGATCGAATTGATGTGGTGTGCACCGTTACCGTACGGGGTGATGTCCTGGGTGGTCACCGGGTACGTGACCAACGGCTCACCCGTCACCACGGCGAGCAGCTCGCCGAGCTGCTCGGACACCCGGAGCACCCAGCCCTCCTTGACGGTGGGCGACAGGGCGAGGCCCTTGTGGTTGATGATCCGGTTGCCCTTGGTGGTGTCGATGGAGAGCACGGCCTCCATCTCGCCGGTGACCTCGTGCCGGTTCATCGTGGCGATGTCCACGGGGGAGCCCATGAAGGGCACCGGGTCGTGCGGCTCGGTCGGGGCGTTCGGGCAGATGTGCGTGGCGAGGACCACGTCGCCGGGCAGCACGTCGCCCCGGCGGCGCATGTCCAGCAGCTTGGCGGCCGTGGCGAGGGCCGCGGCGGCGCCGTCGGCGTCGGACACCAGCCCGGTCACCTCGGGGCGGGCGCCGACCCCGCCGAGCCGGCCGACCACGCCGAGCGTCCGGGCGTCACCGCCGGCCGCGCGGCCCCGGGAGCCCGGGACGCGGACGAGCACGAAGTCCGTCGACCCCCGCTCGCCGGTGACGGTGGTGACCTGGGCCGAGGAGCCTTCGGCCCCCGCGACGGAGTCGAGGTACTCCACGACCGTCTTCCCGCAGACCTGCGGATCGTCCAGCAGCTCGACGATGTCCAGTACGTACTTCAGCATGGGGGGCCTTTCTCCTGAGCGGGACACCCGCCCGGCGCTCCGGCGGTGGAGCGCCGGGCGGGGTGCTGGAGCAACATTCGGGATCGGCTACCGTGGAACGCAATGGTTTCCCGTTATCTGCAATACAGGTCTGAATGGTGAGATGGCGATGACCGACTTCGATCTCGACCGGCGCACCCCCGCCGGAGCCCTCCAGACGGTGGACCGGGCCCTGCTGGTGCTGCTCGCCTTCGAGCGGACCCGGCCCGACTGGGGCGTCACCGAGGTCGCCGAGGAGTTCGGCTGGGACACCTCGGTCGCCCAGCGCCTGCTGGCCACCCTGGCGGGCCGGGGGTTCCTGGTGTCCGACCCGGTCACCCGCCGCTACCGCATCGGCCCCGCCGTGCCTGTCTCTTATACACAT
>NZ_KL585438.1:3402-12807 GCF_000721935.1 Streptomyces sp. NRRL WC-3549 | reverse complement strand
GAGATGTGTATAAGAGACAGCCTGGAGGAGCTGCGCCGCGCCACCGGCGACACCGTCCTCTTCTGCCTCCCGGACAGCTTCCACATGCGGTGCGTGGCGGCGGAGGAAGGGGAGTCCGGGCCGCTGCGGTACTACCCGCTGGTCGGCGAGCTCTACCCGGCGCACGCCGGCGCCACCAGCAAGTCCTTCTACGCCTACCTGCCCGACGACCAGCGCCACCGGCTCTTCCGGGGCCGCCCCATGGCGCGCTTCACCGACCGGACCGTCACCGACCCGGACCTGCTGGAGCAGCAGTTCCTGAAGGTCCGCGCCCAGGGGTACGCCTGGACGGTCGGCGAGTACGACACGGGCGTCTCTTATACACATCGCCGCGCACCTGCTGGAACAGCGGCTCACCCGCCCGCCCCAGCGGCCCAAGGGCCGCGCGGGACGCCCCCGTACCGCCACCTGAGCCGCCCCACCCGTCCGACCCGTCCGACCCGAGGAACCCCGTGAATCTGCTGCTGCTCTCCAACTCCACCCAGTACGGCCGCGGTTACCTGGAACACGCGCTCGATACCGTCACGTCGTTCCTGCCGGCGAACGCGCGCCTCGCCTTCGTCCCGTACGCCCTCGCCGACCACGACACGTACACCGCCCGGGTCCGCGGCGCCCTGGAGCCGGCCGGTATCACCGTGCGCGGGGTCCACGAGGGCACCGACCCCGGCGCCGTACTCGCGGAGAGCGACGCCGTGTTCATCGGCGGGGGCAACTCCTTCCGGCTGCTCGACGCCCTGTACCGCACCGGACTGCGTGAGGCCGTGCGCGACGCCGTGCGCGGCGGGCTGCCCTACATGGGGGCCAGCGCCGGGACCAACATGGCCGCGCCGACGCTGCGTACGACCAACGACATGCCCATCGTGCAGCCGCCGTCCTTCGGGACGCTGGACCTGGTGCCGTTCCAGATCAACCCGCACTACCTCGACCCGGACCCGGACAGCACCCACAAGGGCGAGACGCGTGAGGAGCGGCTCACCGAGTTCCTGGAGGAGAACGACGTCCCCGTGCTCGGACTGCGCGAGGGTTCCTGGCTCAGGGTCGACGGCGACCGGGCGCACGTCGACGGCGCCCGCCCCGCCCGGCTGTTCACCCGCGGCACCCCGCCGCGGGAGCTTCCTACGGGGACGGACGTGTCCCCTCTGCTGACGACGGTGCCGCGGTTCGACGCTCCGGCGCGCTGACGGCGGCGGAGCGCACCGCGGACGGCGAGGGGGTGCGGGCGTCGCCCGCACTGCTCGCCAGCAGGACCGGCCGCTCGGGACGCGGCGACGGGAGGAACGCCGCCAGGACCAGGCCGGCCAGCACCGCGCCCGTCGCGATCATGAACGAGGTCCGGAACCCCTCCATGGTGGGGACGTCCACCGGCCCCATCCGTACCGAGGTGCCGGCGAGCACCATGCCGATGACCGCGCTCGACAGCGAGGTGCCGATCGACCGCATCAGCGTGTTGAGACCGTTGGCGGCCCCGGTCTCGGACGCGTCGACGGCGCCGATGATGAGCGCGGGCAGCGAGGAGTAGGCGAGCCCGATCCCGGCCCCGAGCACCACGGCGATCACCACGGTCTGCCAGGGGGCGCTCATCAGACCGAGCCCCGCCCCGTACCCGACGGCGATGACGAGCATGCCCAGGATCAGGGTGGTCTTGGGGCCGCGGCGGGCGGAGAGGCGGGCGTACAGCGGGGCCACGAACATCATCGTCAGTCCCAGCGGCGCCACGCAGAGCCCGGCCACCACCATCGACTGCCCCAGGCCGTACCCGGTCGAGGAAGGCAGCTGGAGCAGCTGCGGCAACACCAGCGACACCGCGTAGAACGCGACGCCGACCATGATCGAGACGAGGTTGGTCAGCAGCACCTCACGGCGCGCACTGGTCCGCAGGTCCACCAGCGGCGCCGGGCTGCGCAGTTCGAACAGTCCCCACAGCACCAGGATCACCAGCGACGCGGCGATCAGTCCGAGCGTGAGCGGCGAGGACCACCCCCAGTCGCTGCCCTTGGTCACGGGGAGCAGCAGGCAGACCAGGCCCAGGGCGAGCCCCAGCGCGCCGGGGAGGTCGAAGCGCCCGGGGGCGCGCAGGGCGGATTCCGGGACGGCGAGAAGGACGAGGGCCATGGCGAGGACACCGAGCCCGGCCGAACCGAGGAACAGCGCGTGCCAGTCGGCGTGCTGGGCCACGAGCGCCGCGGCCGGCAGGGCCAGCCCGCCGCCCACCCCGATCGACGAGCTCATCAGGGCCATCGCCGAACCGAGCTTCTCGCGCGGCAGCACATCACGCATGATGCCGATGCCCAGCGGTATCGCGCCCATGGCGAAGCCCTGGAGGGCCCGGCCGGCGATCATGACGACGAGCTCGTCCGTCGAGGCGCAGACCAGCGAACCGACCACCATCACCGCGAGGCTGGAGAGCAGCATCCGCCGTTTGCCGAAGAGGTCACCGAGCCGACCCATGATCGGGGTCGCGACGGCTCCGGCGAGCAGGGTGGCGGTCATCACCCAGGTGGCGTTCGCCGGGGCGGTGCCGAGCAGGGTGGGCAGATCCTTGATGACGGGGACGAGCAGGGTCTGCATCACGGCGACCGTGATGCCCGCGAACGCGAGGACGGGGACGATGCCGGCTCTCCGGCCCTGTTTCGGCCCGAAGGGATCCTCGGTCAGCTGTTCGTGCGTCATCCGTTGCATACGTATGGCCTCCGGGCAGGGCAGAGCGAAAGGGGCGGTGGGTGGGTCCGGGCATGCGTCGGCACCCGGTGGGCAGCACCCACCACCAAGTGTGTGCACACTGAAACCTTTCTTACGAGTGCGATATTCCGATGAACGGGGTTGAAATACGCGCCGGTTCGCACGAAGAACGGTGAGAGGTCCTACGCCGCCCGGTGGAGGCCGGGGCGGGACCACCAGCGGATGTACGGGGCACAGAGCGCCTGAGAGTATGACGGTCATGGTTGACGTCTCCGCCCCCGAAGGGCCGCCCACCCGATCGAGGACCCGCACCTGGGCCGTGGTCGTGGCCGCCTGCACCGGTCAGTTCCTCGTCGTCCTCGACGTGTCCGTCGTCAATGTGGCCCTGCCCTCGATGCGCACCGACCTGGCGCTGAGCGTGTCCGGGCTCCAGTGGGTGGTGAACGCCTACTCGATCGCGTTCGCCGGGTTCATGCTGCTGGGCGGGCGCGCCGCCGACATCTACGGCCGCAAACGGATGTTCCTGACCGGGCTCGGCCTCTTCACCGCCGCGTCCCTGGCGGGCGGGCTCGCCCAGGAGGGCTGGCAGCTCCTCGCCGCCCGGGCCGGCCAGGGGCTGGGCGCCGCGGTCCTCTCCCCGGCGACGCTCACCATCCTGACCGCCGCCGTCCCCGAGGGCCCCGCCCGCACCAAGGCGATCGGCACCTGGATGGCGGTCGGCGCGGGCGGCGGGGCGGCCGGCGGACTGATCGGCGGGATACTCACCGACGCCCTGTCCTGGCGCTGGGTCCTGCTCATCAACGTGCCCGTGGGCGCGCTGGTCCTCGTCGGCGCCGCCCTGTGGCTCGCCGAGGGCCGGGCCGGCGACCGGCGCCGGGTCGACCTGGCGGGCGCGGTGCTCGTCACGGTGGGCCTCGCGACGGTGGCGTACGGCATCGTGCAGACCGAGGCGGCGGGCTGGAGCGCCCCGGAGACCCTGGTGCCCCTGCTCGGCGGACTGGCCCTGCTCGGACTCTTCGTCCTGGTCGAGGCACGTACGGCCGCCCCGCTGATGCCGCTGCGGGTGCTCGGGGTACGGGCGGTGTCCTCCGCCAACGTGTCCATGCTGCTGATGGGCTCGGCCACCTTCTGCATGTGGTACTTCATGACCGTCTACGCCCAGAACGTGCTGGGCTACACGCCGTTGAAGGCCGGGCTTGCCCTGATGCCGACCTCCGCCGCCGTCGTCCTCGGATCGACGGCCGCGCCCCGGCTGATGGCCCGCATCGGTGCCAAGAGCCTCGCGGTGACCGGGGTCCTGGTCGCCGCCGCCGGCTTCGGATGGCAGTCGACGATGGGGCCCGACGGCGCCTACCTCACCGCCATCTGCCTGCCCGGCGTCCTCATGATGGCCGGAGCCGGGCTGGCCTCCACCCCGCTGGCCACGCTGGCGACCTCCGGCGCGGCGCCCGGGGATGCCGGACTCGTCTCGGGCCTCGTCAACACCTCCCGCACGATGGGCGGCGCGCTGGGCCTCGCGGTGCTGTCCACGGTCGCGGCGGCCCGCACCGGCGGTTCCACCGGGGCGGCGGAGGTCACCGCCGGTTACGCCCTGGCCTTCCGCACGGCCACGGTGGTGCTGCTGGTGGGCGCGGCCATGATGCTGGTGTGGCTGCCGAGGCGGACGGGACGGCAGGGCCGCGCCTCCGCACCCATGGCCGGGAGCGCGGAGAAGCGTACGGACGCGACCACGGCACGGTCGCTGGACCGGTCCGGCTGACGGCGGGGCCGTCGCCGCGCGTGGGGCTGTCGCGCGGGGGTCTGTCGTGCCGGCGGGTCAGCCGTGTGGGCGGGTGCGAGCAGGGCCGTCGTCCTGACGGCTCGTCCTGAGGGCTCGTCAGAGCCAGCCCTGCTGACGGGCGGCCCGCACCGCCTCCATACGGTTGCGGGTGCCCGTCTTGCCGATGGCGGAGGACAGGTAGTTCCGTACCGTCGACTCCGACAGGTGCAGCTTCGCCGCGATGTCCGCGACCGTCGCCCCGTCCACGGCGGCGTTCAGCGCCTCCTGCTCCCGGGTGGTCAGCGGGCTCGGCCCCGCCCCCAGGGCCGCCGCGGCCAGCGCCGGATCGATCACCGTCTCCCCGCTCAGCACCCGCCGGACCGCCTTCGCCAGATCCTCGACCGGCCCGTCCTTCACCAGGAACCCCGCCGCTCCGGCCTCCATCGCCCGCCGCAGATAGCCGGGCCTGCCGAACGTCGTCAGGATCAGCACCCGGCACTCCGGCACCTCCGTGCGCAGATCGGCGGCGGCGTCCAGGCCGCTGCGGCCCGGGAGTTCGATGTCCAGCAGGGCCACATCCGGGCGCGAGGCGAGGGCCGCCTCAAGGATCCGGTCCCCGGCCTCGACCTGGGCGACCACCTCGAAGTCCGGTTCCATACCGAGCAGCAGGGCGAGCGCGCTGCGCATCATGCCCTGGTCCTCGGCGAGCAGCAGACGTACGGACCGGGCCGGGCGGTGGTCCTGCGGCATCTCGTTCACGGGGGACAGCGTAGGGGGACGCCGGGCCGGGGTCCGCCGGGTGGCGGCTCGCCCCGGCCCTGGCGCGGGGCCAGATGTACGGACCCGCGAGGCGGGGGACCCGCCGGCCGGCTAACCGCCTTGCCCCGGGCCGCCTCGACCGGGCCCGCCCTGACCCGGCCCGCCCTGGTCGCGGTGCAGGTGAGGGTGTTCCCGTACGAGGTGGGCGAGGATCGCCTCCTGGGTCGGGTCCACCACGTCCCAGCTGTGCCCGGAGGGATGGCCGGCGAACAGTTCGCACGCGTCCCCCTCGTCGCCGGTCGCGGGGCACCAGGGCAGACCCACGAGGCAACGACGGTGCCCGTCCCAACGAGCCCAAACCGCACCGCCGTTGGCGTCGTCGTCCCACAGTGCGCCCGCGTGGTCCTCCTCGTGCCGCTCACCGAGTTCGCACAGGACGTGGCCGGCTTCCATGGGGCGGTCCGGGGTGGCCGGCCGGGTGACGTGGGGCGGGGGAGGGAGGAAGAGCAAGCCGGTGCACTGGTTCACGGGTGCGGCCTTCGTCGGTGGGTCGGTGGGGATGAGGGGAGCCCGTCGGGGCGGTCAATACGCGTCCTGAACATGGGGGTGACATGTTCCGATGCGTTCCGTGGCCGGGCCCGTCCCTCGGCGGGACGGTTCGGCGGCCGGTCACAGCACCGCCCCCCGGCTCCGGGCGTTCGCGCGGGCCGTCTCGGCGTGCAGGCGTTCCTTGGCGCTCGCGGGCCGGACGTGGACCGGGTCCACCTCCCACTCGGGCCCGCCCCGTATGGGCCGCAGCGACCAGTACGGCCCGGCGACCCCGCGGAACTCGCCCACGCGATCGCCCCTGCTGGTGTCCACCACGAGGGCGCCACGGACCGGGGCGGGCGGGGGCTCAGGTCCGCGCGACGGGACACCGTCTCCGGTCACGGCCGCTCCTCTCCGTAGTGACCCGACTACCGGGGCGGTCAGCGTGTCCTAGAGTCAAAAACCGTTCAACGTGTCAGTTGAGGACGGACGGTTGGTGGTCATCCGGTGAACCGTAAGGACTTGAACCCCGACAGCAGCCCCCAAGCCGCCTTCGGTGCGCGTCTGCGCAGCGCACGCGAGGAGCGCGGGTGGACACAGGAAGGGCTGGGCGAACGGGCGGGCTATTCCGGCACCCACCTCTCTTCCGTCGAAACTGGTCGCAAGCTTCCGACCTTGCGTCTTGCGCGGAGTCTCGACCGCGTGTTCGGTACAGGGGACACGGCCGACACGTTCGAACGCGCCTGGCGCGAGATTCGGCACGGCAGCCTGCTGGAGGGCTTCCCGGAGTTCGTCGGGTACGAGGGCCGGGCGGCGGAGATCCGGCTGTACGAAGTGGGCGTCGTGCCCGGTCTGCTTCAGACCCCGGAGTACGCGTCCGTGCTGGCGGACAGTGCGGTGAAGCGGGGCGCGATCACGGCGGACCAGGCGAGAGAGCGGGTGGCGCTCGTCGCAGAACGGCAGGCGGCGTTGGTGCGGGCCAACCCGCCACTGGTCTTCGCGCTGTTGGATGAGAGCTGCATCCGTCGGCCCATCGGCGGACACGACGTCATGGACGCGCAGTTGGAGCGGCTCGAGGGTTTCGCCGAACAGGCGAACACCGTGTTTCAGGTCGTGCCGTTCGAGATGGGGGAGCGTCGGCCGTTCAATCTGCCGATAACGGTGCTGACCATGGCGGACCGGTCCCTGATGTCATATGCCGAGTCGGCTCAACAGGGCCATCTGGAGCGGGAAAGCACTTCCGTAGTGCCCCTGTTGACGGCCTACCATCAGTTGCAGGCCGAGGCGCCGTCGCAGGCGTCGTCCGTGGCCACGATCCGCCAGCTGCGAAAGGGCACTCCGTGACGACCGATTCCCCTCGTTGGTTCAAGTCTTCGTACAGCGACAACGGCGGCCAGTGCATCGAGGTCGCCGTCAACCTGGCCGCCTCGCGCGGTGTGGTTCCCGTCCGTGATTCCAAGGATCGGAGCGGCCCGGTTCTGGATCTGGCGACCGGTGCTTTCAACGCGTTCGTGGCGGGCGTCAAGGCTGGGCAGTTCGGCGCCGTCTGACCGAAGTAGTCATGACCCGTCGGCGACGAAAGGGCACTCCGTGACGACCGAATCCCCCCGTTGGTTCACGTCCTCGTACAGCAACAACGGTGGCGCCTGTGTCGAGGTTGCCGCCAATCTGGCCGCCTCGCGCGGTGTGGTTCCCGTCCGTGATTCCAAGGATCGGAGCGGCCCGGTTCTGGATCTGGCGACCGGTGCTTTCAACGCGTTCGTGGCGGGCGTCAAGGCCGGACGGTTCGGCGCCGTCTGACCGTTCCGCCTGCGCCCGGCGCTTCCCGTGCCCCGTCATGCACCCCGTGACGGGGCACGGACGTCTTCAGCCGCGTCCGGCTCAGGCCGTAGGCGGGTCCTGACTGATGGCCGCGAGCCGGTGACGAAGCAGCAGTCGATGATCTCGTACTGGCCGACTTCCAGGAACCAGCGCACCTCCTCGGGGTCGCTCGCGGTGAGGATCGTACGGGCGGCTGCGCGCAGCGCAGGCGGCAGCGCGGGGTCGGAGAGGAGCCGGGCGGCGGCCACGCGGTCGTGCTGCGCCTGAGCGAGGCGGTAGCCGGTTCCCAGGAAGGCGCGCATGTCTCCCCGACCGTGCCGTTCAGGGCCTTTCAGCCCTGCGTACGAGCCTCCGGGCCGGCTTCAGGACGGCATGTGAGCTGAGCGATCGCCACCCTGAGGTCGGTGGCTCCCTCCGCGGCCGTGGGCGCGTGGGAGAGCGGGCAGGGAACAGGTGCCCGGCCGAACGCGGGCGCTTCCCGTGCCTCGTCGTGCGCCAGGTGACCGGGTGCAGGTGTTCCTCAGGCGCCCCTGATTTCGCCGGCTCCTGGCCCTCCGTAATGCCGCAAGTGCAGGCAGGGCGACCGGACCGGGGTGGTGGTGCTCGGGCGGGGAAGTGCTCGTACGTATGATCGTCCACCTGTGGTCAGCTGCTGATCATATGGTAGGCGTGGCATGCACATTGCCTATGGTCCGGAACACGGGGGTGCCGAGGATGTCGTTCGAAGAGCTTTGGGCCGCTGAGAAGGCGGCCGTGACTATGAGGCTGAACCAGGCCGGCGGCACGGGTGGCTCCGCACCCGGGGCGGGCACGGCCGACTACGTGGTACCGGATGATGAACTGGGGGACATCGGCCACGCTGCCTACGGGCTCTTCAACGGCCTCGAATCCGCAGGCAAGCACGCGAACACGGCGAGCCGGACCGCCGGCACGAGCCTCAAGGGTGAGGGCTTCGACCTCGGCGCGGCGTTCACCGAGGTGAACCGTACCTGGGAGACGCAGGTGAAAACCCTCCTCCAGGCATGTGCCCACATTTCCAACCACCTCAACTACACGAAGAAGTCGAGCAAGGCCGACGACGACTGGATCGAGGCGCAGTTGCGCATCATCGGCCCCGTTGCGCCGGGGGCCGACGCGTCCGTGCCCGCTTCGCAGATCAACAAGTACTTCCACTGAGGAGTTGCCGCAGTGCCCACCTTTGAGCAGCTCCCGCCGGAGACGTCGTCCAGCGCGCAGTCGACGCGGGCACGGCCGAGTACATGAACGGGCTGAACGCCAAGGTCTCGATGCCGATACCCGCAACAACATGATCGACCACTACGACAACGGTGAGCGAGAGATGTACGCCATGCTGCGGAAAGTGGCGACGAAGAGGGAACTCGACGAGGAAGAGCTGGACGCGAGTCCCGGTGAGTATGAGGACGGCCTGCAGCCGACTGCCCAGCAGTGGTATCAGAGCGGCATCAAGGACGCCGACATGAAGATGGGCGAGCGGTACTGATGAACCGTAAGTACGTGGTCCCGCCGGCCGTCCTCGTGGTCGCCGCGGCTGTCGTGGCCGTCGTCCAGCTGTGGCCCAGCACGCTGAAGGATCTCCGCGCGGAGAACGTGTGCCTGGGCATGCTCACCGAGGAGACGGCGGGTCTGCTGCACGACGGCAAGGGGGGCACGCTCGCCGTCGACGAGGACACGGCGGACGGATCCGCGTCGGACCCGGTCTTCACCACCACCTGTTTCGTCAACCGGGTTCCTGAAGGCAGTGCGGCGCAGCGGCTTCAGTACGCCCTCGTCGTGCGGCCGGCCACCGCCCTCGGCGAGCC
>NZ_KL585438.1:1240-3206 GCF_000721935.1 Streptomyces sp. NRRL WC-3549 | reverse complement strand
GAGATGTGTATAAGAGACAGCACGGGCACTCCGGCTGGATCGGACCGCGCGAGAGCGAGGTCCAGCTCCCCGACTCCTGCGCCCGGCCCATGCGAACCAGCGCGCCCCACGTCATCGTGAACCTGAAGATCGCCCCTGGCATCCTGGTCAAGGAGGACGGGGAAACCTCCGATCTGATCTCCAAGAGCCGCACCGTCCTCCTGGAGGGCGTCGACAGCCTGACCAGGCAGTACGACTGCGCGGGGTAGGCGCCGGACCGGCCACCGCGCACGGCCCCACCGCGCCCGGCGCTTTCCGTGCCCCGTCATGAACCCCGTGAAGTGGGTGGAGAACAGGACCGTGTTGCCGCGCCGCGCGAACGACCGCATGGAGTCCCAGAACGCGCGGCGCGCCTTGACGTCCAGGGCGGCGGTGGGCTCGTCCAGCACGACCAGCTCCGGATCGCCCGCCAGCGCGACGGCGAAGCGGACGCGCTGGGTCTGGCCGCCGGAGAGCTTGTCGACGCGCCGGTCCGCGTACGCCGTCATCCCCGCCAGGGCGAGCGCCTCCGCGACCGGCAGGGGGCTCGGGTAGGTGGACGCGACGAAGGCGATCAGCTCACGCACCGTCACCCGGGGGATGGGGCGGCCGTCCTGGAGCATCGCGCCGACGAGCCCGGCGCGGACCGCGCGGTCGGGGGTCCGGCCCAGGAGCCGGACGGTACCGGAGTCGGGGTCGTCCAGCCCCAGGAGCAGCCCGATCGTGGTGGACTTGCCCGCACCGTTGCGGCCGAGGAGGGCGACGGTCTCGCCGCGCTCGATGGTGAGGTCGATGCCGTCGACGGCCCGTACGGTGCGGTCCGCCCTGCCGAACGTCTTGACCGCGCCGGTGAAACACACCGCCGGACCGGTCGCCGTAACTTCCTTTGCTCGCGCACCCGTTGGCGGCGTCTGTGCCGGTTGTGTCCCCGTTGTCTGCGTCATGGTCACGACGCTACGGGGCGTGCCGCTCCTCCGGCAGGTGTTCCTGTACGGACTTGACCATGACAAATGTCCCGGGTGGAGCGGGCTGGGGCGGGAACGCGCGAGGGCCGTCACGGCCGGGTGGCTGTGACGGCCCTCGGTTCGCCGGGCGGTGCGGCCTCAGGCCGCCGCGCTGCCGCTCCCTTGGGCGGGGCGGCGGTGCCGGCCCTGCGGCTGCGCGGCGGTGTTCTCCGCCGACGCGCCCCCTCGGTGCTTTCCGGAGCCGCCGGCTGCGGCCCGCTCCGCGTCCGCCTCCGGCGGGCGCGTCTGGGTCGTGACGGTTCGGGCTTCAGACATGTGGGAAGTCACTCCGTTGCGATCGCTGACGTGTGGTCGCAGCCCCGCCACCGCCCCCCGACACGGTCACCGTGGGCGCCCGCACGGAACGGCTGCGTAGCGTCGGCCAAGTTTACGACTCCGCCCGCGACGGCGGGCGGTCCACTCCCCGTCGCGGGCGAGGCCGTCACCGAGGGTCCGTGCGGCTGGTGAGAGGTGCCTCGCCGAGTGGAACGGGCCTGCATACACCAGGAGTCGCGTCCGCCGCGGATGGTTCCGTTCCGTTCGCATCCAACCGGTGGGGTTCGTCCGCCGGGGCCTCCAGCGAGGCCAGGGCGCAGGGTGCGCCCTGCTCGGCGTACGGCAGGTTCAGGACGGCGTCGCGGGTCCAGAAACCGGTGCCGGTCAGCCAGCCGCCGGGCGCCGCGTACTGGTGCAGGGTGCGCCCCGACGGGCGCCAGACGCCCACCCAGCTGCCGCACGCGCCGTCGATCCGCAGCGCCACCGCACAGCTCTCCGGCATCAGCATCTGGCCCGGCTGCACGGCGAACGGGGTCGGCGTCGCGTCCGGCACGCGCAGGCACTCCGGGAAGCGGACCGGCAGACAACTGCCGAGCACCCCCCAGCCGAGCCGGTCCTCGCCGGGGGCGTCCGAGCGGATGAGCAGCAGGCCACTGTCCGGGTCGGCC
>NZ_KL585438.1:0-1003 GCF_000721935.1 Streptomyces sp. NRRL WC-3549 | reverse complement strand
CGTGGCTGCCCGGCGCGATCTGGAGGAGCGGTGTCGCCTCGCCGCCGCGCCCCAGGTCCACCGCGACGGCCTTCACGGGCCCGCCGTCCGCCGGCTGACGGTCCAGGGCCAGCAGCCGGCCCTCCCGATCCAGCCAGGCGCCTCCCGTACACCGCCCCGGCACCTGGGCGACGTGCTCCGGGCCGAACGTGCCGCCCGCCACGAGCCAGACGGCGGTGGAGTGGTCGCCGGGGACCAGGGCGTAGGCGCTCAGGCCGTCCGGGGACGGGGGCAGCAGGGTCAGTTCGCCGCAGGCGAGGGCGCCCAGCGGCAGCTCGCCGGTGCCGGGCCCGGTCGGGTAGAGCAGCGAGAAGGCGTGCCGGTCGGCCACGTGACGCCGGATCAGGACCCGCCCGTCGGAGAGCGGCAGCACGTCGGAGGCGGCCTCCTCCGGCTGGTCCAGGGGGAGGGGCACGGCGTACGGCTCGGGCCCGTCGAGCGTCCACCGCTCCGGGTACCAGGCGGGGTCGGAGCCCCCCTCCGGCCCGGCTCCCGGGGCGGAGGTGAGGCGGGCCGCGTACGTGTGGTCGGCCGTGATGACGAGCGCGGGCGGCAGGTGACGCCCGTCCGGCACCGGGCGGGCGTCCGGTGCGCGGTGGGTGCCCGGTGCCCGGCGGGTGTCCGGGCGGGGCCGTGCACCGGCGGTTGCGAGGGGCGGGGAGGCGTGGTGGCCGGCGGCGGGCGGCGGGGCGCCGGTGCCGGGGGCCCCGACGGGGGCGGGGGCGGCTCCGTCGGGCGGGGGCGCCCGGTGGGGGAGCGTCGGGCGGACCCGGGCGCCGCCACCGGCCCGGGCGGCCCCGGTGGTGATCTCGCCGCCCGGGCGGACCGCCCGCGCGGACACCGCCCCGCCGAACGTCGCGGCCTCGCCGGACCCGGGGGCCACGGTCACCCGGAACCACTCGGCGCCGTCGGCCTGTTGCCGCGCCTCGTCGGGGCGGGCGGGGGCGGGGGCGGAGGGCACGAC
>NZ_KL585437.1:105971-113668 GCF_000721935.1 Streptomyces sp. NRRL WC-3549 | reverse complement strand
CCCCCGGAGGCCCCCACCGCCCCCTACGGCAACGGTTACGACACCGGCCAGAACGAGCAGTACCGCTACTGACCCCGCCCGCCGGCCCCCGCCGGCGCCCCCGGGCGGCTCACCGGGAGCCGCGGAAGCCGTCGCCCTCCACGACGAGCCCGGCGACCAGCGCACCCGACATCCCGGCGTGCGGTGGTCCGCCACCGGGGTGCGCCCAGCCGCCCGCCAGATACAGGCCGGACAGCGCGGTGCGGTTCCCCGGACGCAGGAAGGCGCCCGCGGCCCCGGCCAGCGCGGGCGCGGGCACCGACCCTCCCGCGGCGCCGGTCTCGGCGGCGGTATCGGCCGGGGTGCGCACCTCGGCCCGGAGCACCCGCTCACGCAGACCGGGGACGGCCCGGGCGGCCCGGCCGGTCAGCACGTCCGCGAACCGCTCGCGGAGCGCGGGGTCCGTCCAGTCCACCGGACCCTGCGGGGCCACCGTCGCGGTCAGGGTCACCGCCTCGTGCGCCTCGTCCGGGCGGGTGGACGGATCGTCCGGCCGCAGCACGGTCACGGTCGGTACGCCGGCGACCCGGCCGCCGAACACCGCGTCCTGCTCGGCCGCCCGGTCCTCGCAGTGCACCACGGTGCGGTGCACCGCACCGGCCTCCCGGGCGCCGTGCAGCGACAGCATCACGACGAACCGGCCGGGCACCGCGGCCCGCCCGGCCGCCGGGCCGCCGGTCTCCCCCGCCTGACTCGGCATCAGCTCCGGGCGCGGCTGCGCACCGAGGACCACGTGGTCGGCGTCCGCGTACGTACCGTCCGCGAGCTCGACACCCGCCGCCCGGCCGTCCTTCTCCGCCACCCGCACCACCTCGGCGTCGAAGACGAACGACACCCGGCGGAGCACGCACCGCTCGTACAGGGCGCCGGCCAGCTCCCGCATCCCCCCGGAGACGTACCAGCTGCCGAACGTCTGCTCCATGTACGGCAGGAGGGCGGCGGCGGCCGGGGCGCGGCGCGGGTCCAGGCCATACGACAGGGCGTACCCGTCGAGCAGGGCCGCCAGGCGGGGATCGGCCAGTTCCCAGGCGCCGATCTGCGCGAGCGTCGTCGCCTGCCGGGCAGGCCGCAACAGCCGGCGCTGCCGCACCGCGGGGTAGGGGTCGCGGACCGGGGCATCGCCGTCGCGCAGCGGCTCCTCCAGCAGGGGCCGTCGCGACCGGTCCCACGCGGTGCCCGCCCGGTCCAGGAACTCGGCCCACCGGGTGCCCGCGCCCTCGCCGAGCGCACGGTCGAGGGCGCCGACCACCCCGGCGCGGCTGGCGTCGGGCAGCGACACCGCGGTGCCGTCCGCGAAGAGGTGGCGGCTCGCCGGGTCGACCTGTGTGAGCGTGACGCACCGCTCCAGCGGCTCCTTGCCCGTCTTCACGAACAGGTCGCGGTAGACCGCGGGCAGATGCAGCAGCGAGGGCCCGGTGTCGAAGACGAAGCCGTCACGGGCGTGCCGGCCGAGCGAGCCCCCGTACGTCCCCGACCGCTCGTACACCGTCACCCGATGGCCTGCCACGGCGAGCCGGACAGCGGCCGCCATCGCGCCCGTCCCGGCGCCGATCACCGCAATTCGTGCCATGACAGTGACTTTAGACCGTCCCGGTGAGGGGCACCCGGCCGCACGGGGTGCCCCCGGCGGCTCATCCGGGAGGGGGCTGCCCACCCGCCGCGGCCGGCCGCTTCCCGGCCCTGCGCTCCGCCCTGCCGCGCAGGAACCGGCGGATGCGGGAGACGAGGAACAGCACGACGACGACGCCGAGCGCCAGCAGCGTCCCGGCGGCCGCCACCGGGTGGAAGACGGCGAAGGTGATGACACCGGCCACGCCGAGGTCCTCCGCGACGCTCACCACGATGTTGCTGAAGGGTTCCGGAGAGGTGTTGACGGCCATCCTGGTGCCCGCCTTGACCAGGTGGCTCACCAGCGCGGTGGAACCGCCCACCGCGCCGGCCGCCAGCTCCGGCAGCGACCCGCCCTCGCCCGCCAGCAGTGCGGCGACGACGGCCCCGGCCACCGGGCGCACCACCGTGTGCACGGTGTCCCAGGCCGAGTCCAGGTACGGGATCTTGTCGGCCGCCGCCTCGCACAGGAAGAGCACCCCGGCGACGACCAGGACGTCGGGGCGCTGCAGTGCGTCGGGCACGTCGTCGGTGAGACCGGTCGCTCCGAAGAGGCCGAGCAGCAGGATCACGGCGTAGGCGTTGATCCCGCTCGCCCAGCCGCTCGTGAACACCAGGGGGAGTACGGACACGGACGCGATCGTAGCCAGTGGGGCCGGGCTCCGGGGGACGTCCCGTACACCCGCCCTGAGTATCCCTACCTAGGTACACAGATGAGTAGGGGAGCGGATGGGCCGCCACCCGCGCGGACGGAAGAGTGGGGACCACGGAAGGGGCACGGAGCCCGGACCGCCGGCACGGGGCGGCGGAACGGCACGGACCCGGACGCAACGGGGGTGCACGACGGGGAGCCCGCGGGCCACGAGGGAACACGGCCACGGGGGAGGGCTCTTCGCGACGCACGGATGCCGGGCCGGTGGTACCCGAGGGGGATTCGGGTACCACCGGCCCGGCGCCGTCCGCCCCCGCTCCCTGGCGGCGCGCCCCTCAGTGGCCGCTGACCCGTCCGCGCAGCAGCAGGGACAGGGCCGAGTGCACGTCGTCGATCGTGCGCTCGGGCTGGAACGCCTGCCAGTCCAGGGCCGCCACCAGCACCATCCCGACGAGCGCGGCGGCCGTCAGCTGGATGTCGATCTCCTCGCTCAGCTCGCCGCCCGCGACACCGTCGCGGAGTACGTCCTCGACGACGGCGACGGCCTCCTGCCGCACCACCAGGAGCGTCGACTGCCAGGCGCGGTTGGTGCGCCAGAGCTCGGCGACGTACAGCTGGGTGAAGGCCGGGTAGCGGTCGATGAAGTCCAGGCCGGCCCTGATCATGGCGTCCAGCGACTCCACGCGGCTGCCGCCCCGTGCGTCGGTCTCCTCGGCGGCGGAGCGCAGCGACTGGGTGAGCAGCCCGACACCGTGCCTCAGCAACTCCTCGAAGAGTTCGGTCTTGCTCTTGAAGTTGTAGTAGACCGTGCCTTTGGCGACCCCAGCCCGCTCGGCGATCTCGTCCACCGTGGTCGCCGAGAACCCCTTCTCCGCGATGAGGGTCACCGCCGCCTCGTAGAGCTTCTGCCGGGTCGCCCGGCGGCGCGTGGTGCTGCTGCTGTCCATGCCTCCGATTCTCACAGGTGCCGGCGCGCTCACAGGCTCAGCTCCGGGTGCAGCCGGGCGACGGTCCACACCTGCTTGCGCCGGGCGGCCAGGGCGGTCAGCGCCAGTGCCCCCGCCGTGAAGGCCGACAGCACCACGCAGCCCTGCCACACCGGGCCGAGGCCGCCGCCCGTGATGAGCCTGCGCAGTCCGTCCACGACGTACGTCATCGGCAGATAGGGGTGGATCGCCCCGAAGAAGCCCGGGCTGGTCTGGACGGGGTACGTACCGCCGGCCGAGGTCAGCTGGAGCATCAGCACCGCCAGGACCAGGATCCGGCCGGCCGCGCCGAAACGGGCGTTGAGCCACTGCACGATGGCGGCGAAGCAGCAGGTCACCAGGGCCAGGAAGCCCACCGTCCCGGCCGCGTGCGCCATCTGGAGCCCGAGCCGCCAGTGCAGTACGGACATCAGGGCGACGACCTGGAGCAGCCCGATCGCGACGACCGGCAGCCAGCCCGCGAAGGCGATCCGCCAGGCCGGCGCCCCGGGATGTGTATAAGAGACAGCCCGCCGGTTGAGCGGCTGGATCAGCATGTACGCCACCATCGAGCCCACCCAGAGCGAGAGCGGGATGAAGTACGGGGCGAACCCCGTCCCGTAGTTGGGGGCCGCGTGCAGCGACGAGGAGGCCAGCCGCACGGGGTCCGCCATGACGCCGGTGCGGGCGTCGCGGTCCTTCTCGTCGTAGTCGGGGATCTTCCCGACGCCGTCGTTCAGCCCCTGGGCGAGCGTCGCCGAACCGTCGCCGAGCCGGTACAGCCCGCTGTCCAGGTCCGTGGCGCCCGTCCTGAGCTTCTTGAGACCGGTGTCGAGGTCCTCGGCGCCGGACTTGGCGGTGCCCAGTCCGGTACGCAGGGCGTCTGCGCCCTTGGCGACCTCCTTCGCGCCGCTGTTGAGCGCGTTGATCTTCGAGACGGCGGACTCCAGGTCCGTGTCCAGGTGCGGCGCGCGCTCGGCGAGGGCGTCGGCCTGCTTCTCCAGCGTGGCCAGCTGCGCCCGGAGGCCGGCCAGGTCGCCGTTCTCCTCGGTGACCAGGGTGTTCACGTCGTCGGCCACCGCGGTGACGTCCTCGGCGGCCGTCTTCGCGCGCTTCAGGCCGGGGCAGACGGCGGCGTCGGGCTCGGCCTGCCCCTCGCAGCGGGTCCGGTAGACGCCGGCCAGGTCGTCGGAGGCCTGGTGGGCGGCGGTCGCCGCGGTGGGCGCCGCCTCGGCGAGCAGGCCGAGGTCCTCCCGTACGGTCCTGGAGGAGTCGGCGACCAGCCGGGCGGTGTCGCCGATCGCCTTGCCGTTGTCCTTCAGGAACGGCCGTACGTCGGCCGCCGCCTTGTTCACCTTGTCGGCGAGGGCCTGGGTGCCGTCGGCGACCTGCTGCGATCCCGTCCTCAGGTCCCCGGCACCCTCGTCGAGCCCGGCCAGGCCCGTGGACAGCCTGCCGCCGGCCGACTTGGCGTCCTTGAGCCCGTCGGCGAGGTCCTTGGACCCCTTCGTCGCCTTGGTGATGCCGCTCTCCAGGTCGTCGGCGCCCTTGGCCGCCTTCTCCGTCGCGTCGTGGAGATCGGAGAAGTCGATGAAGATGCGGTCGAGGAAGCCGCGCGAGGTCTTCGCCGACGCGGCACTGCGGACCTCGGAGAAGACGGAGCGGGAGATCTGCCCGACGATGTAGTTGTTGGCGTCGTTCGTGTGGACCTGCAGGGCCCCGGCCTCGGGGGAGTCGCCTCCGCTGGAGGCGATCCGCTCACTGAAGTCGGAGGGCATGGTCAGCGTCAGGTAGTACGTCCCGGCCTCCAGCCCCCTGCGGGCCTCCTCGCCGCTCACCTCGTGCCAGTCGAAGACCTCGGAGTCCAGCAGCCGGCCGGCGATCTCGTCCCCCGCGGCCAGCCGTTCGCCGTCGGCGCTCGTCCCCTTGTCTTCGTTGACCAGCGCGACCGGTATCCGGTCGAGCCGGCCGTAGGGGTCCCAGAACGACCAGAGGTACAGGGCGCCGTACAGCAGGGGCAGCAGCAGGAGCGCCACCAGGGCGGCACGCGGCAGCCGTCCCCTGCCGAACCGCTTCAGCTCAAGCGCGGCCAGTCCCGGTGCTCGCATCGGCGGCCTCCTTCCCGGTCGTGGTGGGGGCGTCCGTGGTGTCTGCGGCGTCCGTGCTGTCCGCCCCGCCTGCGGTACCGGCTGTGGTTGCGGGGGTGGCGCGCCGGTCGCCGGTTCGGACGGTGAGGGCGCCCTCGGGCGCTTCGCCGCACACCGCCAGCACCGTCGTGCCGTCGTCCGCGAGGGAGCGCAGCAGCTTCCACGCCTCGGCGCGTCCGGCGTCCGAGAGCTTGAGGTCGGCGTCGTCGACGGCCAGCAGCCGCGGGCGGCCCATCAGGGCCAGGGCGAGGGACAGCCGCAGCGCCTCCAGACGTTCCAGGTCGCGTACGGAGGTCCGTTCGGCCTTGGGCAGCGCCGTGAGGTCCAGCCCGGCGGCGTCCAGCGCCGAGTCCACCGCGGCCCGCGCGGCGGCACGCGCCGCGCGGGGACGGAACAGCGCGTGCAGCGAACCGTCGAAGCGGCGCCGCAGCAGCGCCCGTTCCCGCAGGTGTTCGGCGACGGTGAGGGCGGGGTCCAGCTCGTTGACCCCGGGCACCGGTCCGAGCGCGCTGATCGCGCGGACGGCGCCCGCCCGGCCGGGCAGGCGCAGCCCGTCCACCTCCGCGTGGCCCCGGGTGGGCCGCATGCGGCCGGTCAGAGCGAGCAGGAGACAGGTGCGCCCCGAGCCGGAGGGGCCCTCGACCGCGACGAGCGACCCGGGCGGGGCCTTCAGGTCCACGCCCTGGAAGACCCAGCCGCGAGGCCCCTTCAGCCCGAAGTCCTCCGCGCCGACCGCCGCGCCGTGCGGGCTCTCCACGGCCCCACCCCCTCATTTGTACTGACTGGTCAGTGCAAAAAGTTAGCGGGAGTTCGGCTGTGAAGCAAAGGCGCAGGCCAGAGCCGCTTTCTGAAGGATTGTCAGTGGCAGCCCCCACGATGGACACATACGGCCACGCGGCCGTCACCCGACGACAGGAGGTTCGTCATGGCCAGCTCATCCGCAGCCGCCGCCCCGCGGCGCCGCGCAGGCAGCCCTGCACCCTCACTGAACGGTCCGGCAACCGACGTCCACCCCGTCCTGCGCCGTGCGACGGCACCGCCCGCCGCGCTCGATCTGCTCGCCCAGGCCCGGGCGGGCATCGAGGAGGCGCGCACCCTCGGCGTACCGAACGAGAGGTACGCCACCGCGCACCTCGCCGCCCTGCGCACCGCGGCCGCCGTCCTGGCCGCCCGCGGCAGGCCCGGGGGCGGCAGGCGCCGGGAGAGGATCCGCAGCGCGTGGGAGGTCCTCCCGGACGTGGCACCCGAACTCGCCGAGTGGAGCGCCCTGTTCGCCTCCGGAGCCGACCGGCGGGCCCGTGCGGAAGCGGGACTGGAGGGCGCGGCCGACGGGTGCGACGCGGATCACCTGCTGCGCGACGCCGAGATGTTCCTGCGGCTGGTCGAGCGGCTGCTGGAGCTCCACCCGGTCCTTCCGCAGCCCCGGCGGGACCTTTCGGCATAGGCCGTGTCCGGCCCCCTCGGGCCGGCGCCGGGTACGGACCCGGCACGGGGGGCCGGGGCGGCGGTGGGAGGCAATAGGGTGGAGAGCACCGTTACCACCTGCACCGTTCACGCTCCGCCGTCCGTGGCGGCACCGTGCCGAGGAGTCAACTGCCGTGTCGGACCAGCTGCGCCCCCGAGCCTCCCTCCGTACCGCCGTGGTCTGGGAGGTCCTCAAGGACGCCCTCGACCGCCGGGTCGAGGCGGTCGGCAGGGACACCCTGGACGTGCTGGACACCGGTGGCGGCACCGGCAACTTCGCGGTGCCCGTCGCCCGGCTCGGCCACCGGGTCACCGTCGTCGACCCCAGCCCCAACGCCCTGTTCGCGCTGGAACGCCGCGCGGCCGAGGCCGGTGTCGCCGACCGGGTCCGCGGTGTGCAGGGGGACATCCTGGGGCTGTTCGAGGTGGTGGACCGCGCGGGCCACGACGCCGTCCTGTGCCACGGCGTCCTGGAGTACGTGGACGACCCCGCCCAGGGCGTACGCCACGCGGTCGACGCGCTTCGCCCGGGCGGAGCGCTCAGCCTGCTCGGCGCCGGACTCGGCGGGGCCGTCCTGGCCCGGGCGCTCGCCGGCCACTTCACGGAGGCGCGGCAGGCGCTGAAGGACCCGGCCGGGCGCTGGGGCGAGGGTGACCCGGTGCCCCGCAGGTTCACCGCCGAGCAGCTGACCGAGCTGGTCCTTGACGCGGGAGCCGAGGTCGGCGCGGTCCACGGCGTACGGGTCTTCGCCGACCTGGTCCCGGGCGCCCTGGTGGACACCGAACCGGGCGCGACGGAGGCGCTCCTCGCCCTTGAGGCGG
>NZ_KL585437.1:104903-105785 GCF_000721935.1 Streptomyces sp. NRRL WC-3549 | reverse complement strand
CTCCTCGCCCTTGAGGCGGCCGCCGCGGAACTGCCGGCCTTCCACTCGGTGGCGACGCAGCTGCACGTTCTCGGCGAGAAGCGCGCCTGATCCCTTCCGGAGGAGCGGCGGAGGCAGGGCCGCGGGGCGACCGGAGCACGGCTGATCAGCGACGCAGCCGCAGACGGAGTACGGTCCGGAGCACCCGATCGAGGCTCCGGCCCCGTATGATCGGGTGACACCATCCGGCATGACGGATCGGAGGTCGGGGAATCTACGCCTCAGCAGCCGTACCGACACGTCGGTTCGGACTGGCTTGGGCTAGAGGGCGGGTTTCACGGGGGCGAATCCCTGCCTATCCTGGAAGGGCCGCATAACGGTCGCCCCCCGCGGCCGACGACGAGGAGGACTCCGTGCCGCTCTCGGAGCACGAGCAGCGCATGCTCGAGCAGATGGAGCGAGCGCTGTACGCCGAAGATCCCAAGTTCGCGACAGCGCTTGAGGGAAGCGGGCTGCGCAGGTACACCCGGCGACGGGTCTACCAGGCGGTGGCCGGTTTTCTGGTGGGTATCGCGCTCCTCATGGCCGGAATGGTCGCCCAGCAGATCTGGATCAGCGTGGTGGGGTTCCTCGTCATGCTGGGCTGTGCCGTGCTGGCGGTCACCGGATGGCGCAAAGCGCCCAAGCCGGGTGAGCAGCAGCAGACGGCAGCGGGCGGGGGAGGCGGCGGAGGCCGACATCCCCGGCAGCGCCGGACGATGATGAACCGGATCGAACAGCGGTGGCAACGCCGCCGGGACGAACAGGGCCAGTGAGTGAGGTGCCGTCGACGCGGCACCGGTCGGCCCCGGCGGCTCGGGCCGTACACCGCGGACTTCATGGCTGAACTTCATGGCTGAGGGG
>NZ_KL585437.1:102897-104632 GCF_000721935.1 Streptomyces sp. NRRL WC-3549 | reverse complement strand
GTGCCCCGGCCTGTCCCGGCGGGTGGCGCACGGGCTGTCCGGCCTGTCCGGCCCGCCGTGTTCCGAACGCCCCCGACCGCGCACCTGGCACCGCCTTCGCCCCAGGCTTTCCGCAGGTTTCCGGTTTCCCCAGGTGTCCTGGGCGCGTCGGCCCCGGCAGCAGCACGGCAGCAGCACGGCAGCAGCACGGCAGCAGTCCGGCAGGGCCCGGTAGGCGCAAGTGCCCCGGTGCCCTGGACGCCGGGCCCCCGCGCCGGGCCCCCGCGCCGGGGGCCCGGTACGGCGGCCCGGTTCAGGCCCGCCGGGGCGGGCGGCGGCGGAGCCGGGAGGCGACGGCGGTCCAGCGGGCGCGGCCGAGTCGGGCCGTCCAGCGGCGGGCCAGCTGCGCCCGGTGCGCCGAAAGCGCCCATATCACCCGGACGGCCGAACGCGGTGCCACCGTCGCCCGCAGCCGGCCCGCCCGGCCCGCCGTGGCGCGCAGGCCCGCCCGCACCACCGCCACATCCTCGGCCGCCCCCATGACAGGCCGGGGCTCGGGGGCGTACAGCACCTGCTCCACCGCGCCCGCCAGCCGGTGGACCGCCGCGGCCGTGGCCTCGTCGAGCCGGCCCAGCCGGACGATCCGCGCCGCCGCCTTCCGGGGGGTCTGTGACTCGTCCGGCGCAATGCCGTGGTCCCAGGCGGTGTCCGTGACCTCTTCCCAGGCGGCCAGCACCCGGCCCGCCGCCTCGGCCGGCGTACGGCCGCCCGGTGAGCCCAGCCGCCGCGCCCGCGCGCGGGTCCGCCAGAGCAGGGGAAGCAGCGGAACGGTGAGCACCACCAGTGCGCCGAGCACCCACAGCGCGGCGGTGCCCACGGGCGCGCCCGGGTCGGTCGGGGCGGCCGCGCCCGGAACGGCCGTCTCGCCGCACTCGCCCTGGCGCCGTGCCTGCGCCGGGCAGCTCTCCGTGGCGGACGGGACGGCCGAGGGCACCGCGGTGTCCTCCACCGACGGCTGCGCCGGGTCGTCCACGTCCGGAGAAGGGGCCTCCGGCAGGGTGTACGAGGGGACACTGCCCCGGGACGGGGTCGGCTCGAACCGGGTCCATCCCACGCCCTCGAAGTACAGCTCGGGCCAGGCGTGCGCGTCGCGCAGCCCGACCGATACCGAACCGTCCGCCTGCGCCGTGCCCGGGGTGAAGCCCACCGCCACCCGGGCCGGGATGCCCAGCGTCCTCGCCATCGCGGCCATGGTGAACGAGAAGTGGACGCAGAACCCCTCCCGGTCCTTCAGGAACCGCTCGATCGCCGCCGTCCCGGTCCCCGACGTCACCGTCGTGTCGTAACGGAAACCGCCCTCTGAGGCGAACCAGTCCTGGAGCGCGACCGCACGCTCGTAGTCGTTGCGGGCCCCCGCGGTCACCTTCTGCGCGGTCTTCAGGACCACGGCCGGCAGCGAACGGGGCACCCGGGTGTACTCACGGGCGAGGTCCGCACGCGGGGCCGCGGCCCCGGCGAGCTGCTCGGCCGTCGGCTCGACCACCAGACTGCCGACCTGGTACCTGGCACCGCGTGTCGTCTGGCCGCCGTCCCCGACGAGGGTGCGCCCCTCGGGCTCGAACCGCCAGCGGCCGTCGACGGCCACCTTGCTCGCCGGGTAGGGGAGCGGCAGATACGTCTGGCCGTACGAACCGGCCGCCGAGATGTCCGTCGTGACCTCGGTGACGGCGACGTCCGGGCCCAGCCCGACCGGCTG
>NZ_KL585437.1:97387-102673 GCF_000721935.1 Streptomyces sp. NRRL WC-3549 | reverse complement strand
GTGCGGCACGTCCCGCAGACGGCGGGTGGAGGGCCGCCACTCACTGCCGGTGAACTGGTCGAGGGCGAGGATGCGCAGATAGAGGTCCTGCGGGTTCGAGGAATCGGTGCGGTACGTCATCACCTCCCGGTTCTCCGGCTGGTTCAGGTTGTTCTGGAGCGAGACCAGCGGATTCACCGCGGAGATCGTGCCCCCGCCGCCCCCCTTGCCCGAACCGCCCCCCTCGCCCAGGAGCCCGCCGTCCATGGCCGGCAGCGCCGCCGGAACGACGAGCGCGACGCCCAGCGCCACCGCCCCGATGCGCCGGCCCGTACGCACCGGGGCGCGCCCCGGTCCGCCCGCCGTCAGGCCGCCCGATGAAGGCGGCCCCCCGCCGAAGACCCGGCCCCATCCCGACAGCCGGTCCCGGCCTTCGGCCAGCAGGAGCAGCAGATAGCCGCAGGCCGCGAGCAGGAACCAGAGCCACCCCGCGCCTCCCTCGGCGAGCCCCGCCGCGACCGAGTAGAGCGCGAGCAGCGGCAGCCCCGCCGGGGCCGCGCTGCGGAACGTCACCGCGAGGACGTCGACGGCCAGCCCGACCAGCAGCACCCCGCCGACCAGCATCAGCCGGATGCCGTCCGTCGCGGGCGCGGGGCTGGCGTACCGGCCGACGTCCTCGGAGCCCGCGGCCAGCAGGTCCGCCAGCCACTGGACCGCCTGCGGGCCGGGCAGGACACCGAACAGCGCGTGGCCCCGGGCGAACGCCACGGTCAGCAGGAGCAGTCCGACCAGCGTCTGCAGACAGACCGTCAGGACCCGTGCGGACGACAGCCGGCGGGCCGTCACACCCACCCCGCTCTGGACGGCGAGCAGGAACGCGGCCTGCGCGAGCCACCCGGACGTCTCGACCAGGGGCAGCAGAGCGGCCGCCGCCATCATCGTCGCCGTGAAGGCGCACAACGCCAGCCGGGTACGCCCGCTCACGACCATCCCCCCGAGAAGCCATGCGTCGCCCCGGGCAGAGCGCCGGAGTGCGCCTCGCCCGCCTGCCGCCACACATCCGCCAGCGCGGCGCCCGGCTCCACCGCCACCGCGGTCCAGCCCGCCTCACGCAGCGTCCTCAGCCGGCCGGCCGCGGGCGTCTCCGACTCACCGCCCGGCACCCGGTCGGCACCGGCCGGCACGAACGCGACCGCGGCACCGCTGCGCCGCCCCATCCGGGCCGCCAGGTCCGCCTGCTCCTCGTCGAGGTCGCCGAAGAACGCGACCAGCAGCCCCTCGTCGCCCCCGCGCAGCACGTCGTACGCCCGGGACAGCCCCCCGCCCTCGGAGTGGCCGATGTCCGCGAGGGTGTCCATCATCAGCCCCACCGAGTCCGCCGAGTCCTGGGTCGGTGCGGCGAAGCCGTCCGTACCCCCGCCCGGCACGACGGTCCCGTCGTCCGTCAGCAGACGCACGGCGAAGCCGCGCTCCAGCATGTGCGTCAGGGCCGACGCGGCACCCGACACCGCCCACTCGAACGCCGAGTCCGGCCCGGCCCCCTGATACGCGATCCGCCGGCTGTCCAGCAGCACCGTGCACCGGGCCCGCTGCGGCTGCTCCTCGCGGCGCACCATCAGCTCGCCGTGGCGGGCGGTGGAACGCCAGTGCACCCGGCGCAGGTCGTCCCCGTGGCGGTAGCCGCGCGGAATGACGTCGTCCTCACCGGCGAGCGCCAGTGAACGCTGCCTGCCGTCGCCGTACCCGGAGGCGGCGCCCGCCAGCCGCAGCGGAGGCAGCGGCTCCGTGCGCGGCACGACGACCAGGGTGTCGTACGCGCCGAACGAACGGCTCAGCTCGCACATCCCGAACGGATCGCTCAGCCGCAACTGCAGCGGCCCGAGCGGATAGCGCCCGCGCAGGTCGGAGCGGACCCGGTAGGACACCTCACGGCTGCCGCCCGCCTCCACCCGGTCCAGCACGAAGCGGGGGCGGGGGCCCAGCACGTACGGCACCTGGTCCTGGAGCATCAGCAGCCCCGTGGGCAGCCGGGAGACGTTGTCCGTCCGCAGCCGCACCCGCGCCTCCGAACCCGCCGGCACCCGGGACGGCGAGAGCCGCCGGCTGCCCGCGACCCGGTAGCGGGTGCGGTAGAGCACGGTCACACAGATCAGCGGCAGCACCGCCAGCAGCAGCCCGACCCGCAGCAGGTCGCTCTGGCCCAGCACGTAGGCGCAGAGGGCGGCGGCGACACCCGCGGCGAGGAAGGAACGCCCCCGCGTCGTCAGCCCGCCCAGGGCCGCCCGCGGACCGCCCCGGCGGTCGCCGCCGCCCACGGGGCCGGGCACCCCCGCGGCCATCACGGCCGCCGTGCGCCGGGCTGCCGGCCGTACGCCGGAGGATGCCCCGGATGCCGCGGCTGCGCGGGGGCGGCCGGCACAGCGCCGGAGGTCGGGACCGGTGTGCGCTGCAGGATGTCCAGGACGACCTGCTCGGCCGTGCGGCGGTTGAGCTGGGCCTGCGCCGTCGGCAGCAGCCGGTGGGCGAGCACCGCCACCGCGAGCGCCTGGACGTCGTCGGGCAGGGCGTAGTCGCGCCCGCTCAGGGCGGCCGATGCCTTGGCCGCACGGAGCAGGTGCAGGGTCGCACGCGGGGAGGCACCGAGCCTGAGGTCCGGGTGGCTCCGGGTGGCCCCGACCAGCTCCACCGCGTACCGCCGCACGGACTCCGCCACGTGCACCGTGCGCACCGCGTCGATCAACTTCACGATCTCGTGGGCGTGCGCCACCGGCTGGAGGTCGTCCAGCGGTGAGAGCCCGCCGTGCACGTCGAGCATCTGGAGCTCGGCCTCCGCGCTGGGGTAGCCGATCGACACCCGGGCCATGAAGCGGTCCCGCTGGGCTTCGGGCAGCGGGTAGGTGCCCTCCATCTCCACCGGGTTCTGGGTGGCCACCACCATGAAGGGGTCGGGCAGTTCGTAGGTCCGGCCGTCGATCGTGACCTGGCGCTCCTCCATCGACTCCAGCAGCGCGGACTGGGTCTTCGGCGAGGCGCGGTTGATCTCGTCGCCGATCACGATCTGGGCGAAGATCGTACCCGGTTTGAACTCGAAGTCCCGCCGCTGCTGGTCGAAGATCGACACGCCGGTGATGTCCGACGGCAGCAGGTCCGGTGTGAACTGGATGCGCCGCACCGAGCAGTCGATCGACCGCGCCAGCGCCTTGGCCAGCATGGTCTTGCCGACCCCGGGCACGTCCTCGATGAGGAGATGCCCCTCCGCCAGCAGTACGGTCAGCGAAAGCCGTACGACCTCGGGCTTGCCCTCGATCACACCCTCGACCGACCTGCGCACCCGCTCCGCAGTGGTCGTCAGATCCGTGAGGCTCGCTCGATCGTCATAGGTCGTCACACCCGGCCCTCCTCGGCCCCTTGTGCACGGACCGGCGGCACACAGATGCCCCGGTCCGCCCCGAAATACGGACACTCTCCGGAGGACCCGGAGGGATGTCACTCCCGCATTCTTGTTGCCGTTACCGCTTCGTGTCACTCGCCTGTGGACAAGCGAGGGTGAAATGTCGGGTGTGATCTTTATGTCGAGGGAGAACCGGGGTGAGGGGCCTGTGGAAAATCAGGCGGAGGGGTCGATCTCGCGCAGCAGGCCGGTGGTCACGTCGAAGACGAAACCGCGGATGTCGTCGTTGTGCAGGAGGAAGGGCGAGGTGCGGACCCGCTGCATCGACTGCCGCACGTCCTGGTCGGCGTCGGTGTAGGCCTCCACCGCCCAGACGGGCCGCTGTCCGACCTCGTGCTCCAGCTCCTGGCGGAACTCCTCGGTGATGCTCTCGAGGCCGCAGTTGGTGTGGTGGATGAGGACGATGCTGCGGGTGCCGAGCGCCCGCTGGCTGATGGTCAGCGACCGGATGACATCGTCCGTCACGACCCCGCCGGCGTTGCGGATGGTGTGGCAGTCGCCGAGTTCCAGACCGAGCGCGGCGTGGAGGTCGAGGCGGGCGTCCATGCAGGCGACGACGGCGACCTGGAGCACCGGGCGTGCGTCCATGCCGGGGTCGGTGAACTTGTCCGCGTAGCGGGTGTTCGCCTGGACGAGCCGGTCGGTGACCGCACCGGCGGGGCGGGCCGCGTCGGAGGCGGGGGAAGCGGACTCGGTGGATGGCTTGGCGGAAGTCGACATGGTGACGACGTTAGACCTCGCGGGTGCCCCCGGCGTGTCATGGAAAGGGACAAAGAACCTCAACGAGACTTGTTGTGAGCTAACCCACAAGCCTCACTTGCTCTCACCTGCACGGGTGAAGTCGTGGTCCGTGGCGGTACGCGCTGCCCGGTTCGTTGATCGGGAATCGATCGAATGGCAGGGTGGTCTAAAGTGACACGAAGTTACCGACACGCCTGCACATTATGCATATTTTTGCATGTTTCGAATTCCCCGTGATGTGCGGCGTACATGCGGCCCGGCCCTTGCCCGCTCGCTGGTCGGCCGACGCCCCTTCCCCGGCGCCGGTGGACCTCCCCTTCCGAGCGGGCGGGGACCAGACCGCACGTGCAGCCACACGGGACTGAGCCTGAGAGGGCGCTTTGAGCCAGACCCGACACGTCCCGGTGATGCTCCAGCGGTGCCTGGACCTGTTGGCCCCGGCCCTGGAGGCGACCGGAGGGCGGCCCCCGGTCGTCGTGGACTGCACCCTCGGGCTCGGCGGTCACAGCGAGGCCCTGCTCTCCGCCTTCCCCGAGGCCCGGCTGGTCGCGCTGGACCGCGACAAGGAGGCGCTGCGGCTCTCCGGCGAGCGCCTCGCCGCGTACGGCGACCGGGCCACCCTGGTGCACGCCGTCTACGACGAGCTCCCCGATGTCCTCGACCGGCTCGGCATCCCCAAGGTCCAGGGCGTCCTCTTCGACCTCGGGGTCTCCTCCATGCAGTTGGACGAGGCCGACCGCGGCTTCGCCTACGCCCAGGACGCCCCGCTGGACATGCGGATGGACCAGACGACCGGGATCGGCGCCGCCGAGGTGCTCAACACCTACCCGCCGGGTGAACTCGTACGGATTCTGCGCGCGTACGGCGAGGAGAAGCAGGCCAAGCGCATCGTCTCCGCCGTCGTCCGCGAGCGCGAGAAGGAGCCCTTCAGCAACAGCGCCCGCCTCGTCGAACTCATCCGCGACTCCCTGCCGCAGGCCGCGAAGCGCACCGGGGGCAATCCGGCCAAGCGCACCTTCCAGGCCCTGCGCATCGAGGTCAACGGTGAACTCACCGTCCTGGAGCGCGCGATCCCCGCCGCCGTGCGGAGCCTCGCCGTCGGTGGCCGGATCGCC
>NZ_KL585437.1:96305-97194 GCF_000721935.1 Streptomyces sp. NRRL WC-3549 | reverse complement strand
TGGTCAAGCAGGTCTTCGCGGCCGGCGCCGCCAACACCGCTCCGCCCGGACTGCCCGTGGTGCCCGAGCGCTACCAGCCCCGGCTGAAACTGCTGACCCGCGGCGCCGAACTCCCCACCGAGGAGGAGGTCGCCGAGAACCGGCGGGCCGCCCCCGCCCGGCTGCGCGGCGCCGAGCGGATCCGCGAGGACGAACGATGAGCACCCGTCGACGGGCCGGCCGCACGCCGGGGAAGGCAGGGGCGACGAGGTGACCGGGACGGCCGGACAGCGGACGAAAGGGCGGCCCGGACGGCTCGCCCGGCTGATGCCGTCGGGGCCGAGCACCGCGGCCCGGACCCCCTTCGTCCTGCTGGTCGTGCTGCTCCTCGCCGGTGGCCTGATCTCCCTCCTGCTGCTGAACTCCGCCCTCAACGAGGGCTCCTTCAAGCTGAGCCGGCTGGAGCGCCGGACGACCGAGCTCACCGACGAGCAGCAGGCCCTCCAGCACGACGTGGACAGCTACTCCGAGCCGGACGCCCTGGAGCGCCGCGCCCGGCAGCTCGGCATGGTGCCCGGCGGCAGCCCCGTCTTCCTCGACCCGGACGGCACCGTACGCGGAGTGCCCGAGCGGGCCACCGCCGAACCGTCCCCTGAGCCCGCCGCCCCCGCGCCGGAGGCGAGTCCTCCGGCGGCGTCGTCCGCGAGCCCGGCCGACCCCGGGGCGACGGCCCCGCCCGCCGCCGACGGGACCGCCCCGCCCACCGGCGCGGCTCCGGACGCCGCCCCCACGCCCCCCGCCCCATCGGCCCCGACCAGCCCCGGCAGGTGACGCAGTGCCGTCCAAGGAACCGCCGCGCCGCCGCGTACCCGGCCCGGCTCGCCCCCGTAACGCGGCCGGCGGCTCCCGG
>NZ_KL585437.1:92926-96098 GCF_000721935.1 Streptomyces sp. NRRL WC-3549 | reverse complement strand
CCCCCGTAACGCGGCCGGCGGCTCCGGGCGCGCCCGGTCCGCCGGCCGTCCCGACGCCCGGCGGACCCGCCCGTCGTCCCGGCCGCGCAAAGGGCCGCGGCGCGGCGGAGCGAAGCCGTCCATCCGGCTGGGCAACCCGCGGCCCCGGCTCCGCCTGATCAGCCTCTGTCTGACGCTGGTCATGCTGGCGTTCGTCGTCCGGCTCCTCCAGGTGCAGGCCGTCGACGCCAACGCCTACACGGCGAAGGCGGAGAGGAACCGCTACCTCGAATACACCATCGCCGCCGAGCGGGGCGAGATCACCGACCGCAACGGCATCGCCCTGGCCACCAGCGTCGACGCGCACGACATCACGGCCGACCCGCTGCTGTTCACCCCCGAGGAGAGCAACGCCCCCGACGCGCCGCAGCAGGCGGCGGCCCTGCTCGCCCCGATCCTCGGCAAGGACGTGGCGGAGCTGACGGAGAAGCTCTCCACGCCCAAGATGCGCTACGTCGTGCTGGCGCGCCGTCAGACCCCGCAGGTGTGGAAACAGATCAAGGACCTCAAGGCGGCCTTCGCGGAGAAGGCCGCCGCGGACAGGGCGCGCGGCGGGCCGGGGGCCAACGTACTGGCCGGTGTCCTGCAGGAGTCCACCACCAGGCGGGTCTACCCCAACGGCGACCTCGCCGCCGGGATACTGGGATTCGTCAACGCCGAGGGCAAGGGCGGCGGAGGCCTGGAGGCCCAGCTCAACAAGCAGCTGCAGGGCGAGGACGGCACGATCAGCTACGCCCAGGCCGGCGGCCGGCCGGTACCGACCGCGGGCTCCAAGGAGATCCCGGCCGTGGCGGGCACCGACGTCGAACTCACCATCGACCGCGACATCCAGTGGGCGGCCCAGCGCGCCATCGCCGACCAGGTGGAGAAGTCCAAGGCGGACCGCGGCTACGTGGTCGTGCAGAACACGAAGACCGGCGAGGTGCTGGCCATGGCCAACGCGCCGGGGTACGACCCGAACGACCTCTCCCAGGTCGACGGAGCCTCCCTGGGCAACGCCGCGCTCCAGGACGTCTACGAGCCGGGCTCCACCAGCAAGGTCATGTCCATGGCCGCGGTGCTGGAGGAGGGCGCCGCCACACCCGCCACGCACGTCACCGTCCCCAACCGGCTGCACCGCGGCGACCGGCTGTTCCGGGACGACATCGACCACCCCACCTGGTACCTCACGCTCAACGGCGTACTCGCGAAGTCGAGCAACATCGGCACCATCCTGGCCACCGGCCAGCTCGGCAAGACGCAGGCCGAGGCCAACAAGGTGCTCTACTCCTACCTGCGCAAGTTCGGCCTGGGCAGCACCACCGGGCTCGACTACCCGGGGGAGTCGCCGGGCATCCTCGCCGCCCCCGGCGACTGGTCGACCTCGCAGCAGTACACGATCCCGTTCGGCCAGGGCCTCTCGCTCAACGCCATGCAGGCCGCCTCCGTCTACCAGACGATCGCCAACGGAGGGGTCCGGATCCGGCCGACCCTCGTCCGCGGCACCAAGGGCGCCGACGGCCGGTACGCGGCGGCGGAGGAACCCGAGCGGACCCGGGTGGTCAGCGAGAAGACCGCCAAGACCCTGGCCAGGATGCTGGAGTCCGTGGTGGACGACCAGGAGGGCACCGGGAGCAAGGCCCACATCGAGGGCTACCGGGTCGCGGGCAAGACGGGCACGGCCAACCGCGTCGACCCCGAGAGCGGCGTCTACAAGGGCTACACCTCGTCCTTCGCCGGCTTCGCCCCCGCCGACGACCCCCAGGTCACCGTGTACTGCGCGATCCAGAACCCCACCCAGGGAAGCTACTTCGGCGGCCAGATCTGCGGCCCGATCTACAAGAAGGTCATGGAGTTCGCCCTGAAGACCCTCCAGACCCCACCGTCCGGCAATCAACCCGCCCGGCTGCCGGTCTCCTTCAAGCCCGGCGAGTGACTCGGGGGAACCTCAGTGACCACCATCACCCCTGATCCCGGGAACCGGAACGAGAAGTACCGCAACCCCGGCCCCTCGCTTCGCGAGAGTCCGCCCCGGCCCGGTACGCTCACCGCCGTGCCCCACGCTGATCAGTTCCAAACCACGCAGAAGGACGCGCCTGTGACCTACCCAGGAGCGCCCCGGCCGGACCGGCTCCGGCCGACTCCCCTCGGAGAGCTGGCAGCCCGGCTCGGCGCCGCACCGCAGGAATCCGGTGAAGTCACCGGGATCACCCACGACTCGCGGGCCGTGCGCCCCGGCGACGTGTACGCGGCGCTGCCCGGCGCCCGCCTGCACGGCGCGGACTTCGCCGCCCAGGCGGCGAGCCTCGGCGCCGCAGCCGTCCTCACCGACCCGGCGGGCGCCGAACGCGCCGCCGCCACCGGCCTCCCGGTGCTCGTCACCGAGGACCCGCGCAGCCGCATGGGCGAACTCGCCGCCGAGATCTACGGGTGGCCCGGTACCGGCCTCCTCCAGATCGGCATCACCGGGACGTCCGGCAAGACCACCACGGCCTACCTCGTCGAGGGCGGCCTGCGTGGAGCGGGGCGCAGCACCGGGCTGATCGGGACCGTCGAGATGCGGATCGGTGACGACCGCATCAAGTCCGAGCGCACCACCCCCGAAGCCACCGACCTCCAGGCCCTCTTCGCCGTCATGCGCGAACGCGGTGTCGAGGCGGTCGCCATGGAGGTCTCCAGCCACGCCCTGGTCCTCGGCCGGGTCGACGGCTGCGTCTTCGACGTCGCCGTCTTCAACAACCTCAGCCCGGAACACATGGAGTTCCACTCGGGCATGGAGGACTACTTCCAGGCCAAGGCGCAGCTGTTCACCCCGGAGCGCAGCCGGCTCGGTGTGGTCAACTTCGACGACGAGTACGGCCGCAGGCTCGTCGACGAGGCGTCCGTCCCCGTCGTCACCTTCTCCGCCGAGGGCCACCCGGACGCCGACTGGCGCGCCGCGGACGTCGAAGTCGGCCCGCGGGACAGCCGTTTCACCGTCCTCGGCCCCAAGGGCGAGCGCGTCACCGCCCGTGCCCCGCTGCCCGGCCCCTTCAACGTCGCCAACACGCTGGCCGCGATCGTCACGCTGGCCGTCGCGGGCATCGACCCGCAGACCGCCGCGGACGGCGTCGCGGCCGTCCCCGGGGTGCCCGGCCGGCTCGAACGCGTCGAC
>NZ_KL585437.1:91646-92763 GCF_000721935.1 Streptomyces sp. NRRL WC-3549 | reverse complement strand
GCTCGAACGCGTCGACGCCGGGCAGCCGTACCTCGCGGTCGTCGACTACGCGCACAAGACCGACGCCGTGGAGTCGGTGCTGCGCTCGCTGCGCAAGGTCACCGAGGGCCGCGTGCACATCGTGCTCGGCTGCGGCGGCGACCGCGACACCACCAAGCGCGGCCCCATGGGCGCCGCCGCCGCGCGGCTCGCCGACACCGCCGTACTGACCTCCGACAACCCCCGCTCCGAGGACCCCCTCGCGATCCTCGCCGCGATGCTCTCCGGCGCCGCCGAGGTGCCGGTCCACGAGCGCGGAGACGTCCTCGTCGACGCGGACCGGGCGGCGGCCGTCGCCGCGGCCGTGGCCCGCGCCGAGCCCGGCGACACCGTGCTGGTGGCCGGCAAGGGGCACGAGCAGGGCCAGGACATCCACGGCGTGGTACGCCCGTTCGACGACCGACAGGTCCTGCGTGAGGCCATCGAGCGCTCCCTGGGACGCACCGACGCGCCCGCCGGCCGCGCACTCACCCACGAGAACAACAGTCAGGGATGACCAAGTGATCGCCCTTTCCCTCGCCGAGATCGCCGGCATCGTCGGCGGACAGCCGCACGACATGCCGGACCGGTCCCTCACCGTCACCGGCCCCGTCGTCATCGACTCCCGGGAGGTGCGCCAGGGGGCCCTGTTCGCCGCGTTCGCCGGCGAGCGCGTCGACGGCCACGACTACGCGCGCGCCGCCGTCGAGGCGGGCGCCGTGGCCGTGCTGGCCGCCCACCCCGTCGGCGTCCCGGCGATCGTCGTCGACGACGTCGTCTCCGCGCTCGGCGCCCTCGCACGCGCCGTCGTCGAGCGCCTGGGCACCGCCGTGGTCGCGCTCACCGGCTCGGCCGGCAAGACCTCCACCAAGGACCTGATCGCCCAGCTCCTGGCGCACAAGGCGCCGACGGTCTGGACCCCCGGGTCCCTCAACAACGAGATCGGCCTGCCGCTCACCGCGCTGAGCGCCACCGCCGAGACCCGGCACCTGGTCCTGGAGATGGGCGCCCGGGGCATCGGCCACATCCACTACCTGGCCCAGCTCACCCCGCCGACGATCGGCCTGGTGCTCAACGTCTGTCTCTTATACACATCTCT
>NZ_KL585437.1:87762-91422 GCF_000721935.1 Streptomyces sp. NRRL WC-3549 | reverse complement strand
AGATGTGTATAAGAGACAGGCCCAAGCCAAGGGCGAGCTCGTGGAGGCGCTCCCCGAGGACGGCGTGGCCGTGCTCAACGCCGACGACCCGCTCGTACGGGCCATGGCCGCACGCACGCACGCACGGGTCGTCCTCTTCGGAGAGGCCCCGGATGCGGACGTACGGGGAGAGAACGTCCGGCTCACGGACGAGGGACGCCCCGCGTTCGTGCTTCACACACCCACCGGGTGCAGCGACGTGACCTTGCGCCTGTACGGTGAGCACCACGTGTCGAACGCGCTCGCCGCGGCCGCCGTCGCCCATGAGTTGGGCATGTCCGTGACTGAGATCGCCGAGGCGCTCTCCGTGGCGGGCACCCTCTCCCGCTGGCGCATGGAGGTCACCGAGCGTCCGGACGGTGTGACGGTCGTCAACGACGCCTACAACGCGAACCCCGAATCCATGAAAGCCGCACTGCGTGCGCTGGCCGCCATGGGCAAAGCCGCACGGGCGGAAGGGGGGCGCACGTGGGCGGTGCTCGGTCAGATGGCCGAGCTGGGGGACGCGTCGCTCGCCGAGCACGACGCGGTCGGGCGGCTCGCCGTCCGGCTCAACGTCAGCAAGCTCGTCGCTGTCGGGGGAAGAGAAGCCTCCTGGCTGCAACTGGGCGCATATAACGAGGGTTCGTGGGGTGAGGAGTCGGTGCACGTGTCCGACGCACAGGCGGCCGTCGACCTGTTGCGCAGTGAACTGCGCCCGGGAGACGTCGTGCTGGTGAAGGCGTCCCGGTCGGTCGGCCTGGAGAAGGTCGCCCTGGCACTGCTGGAGAACGCGACCGAGGGCGAGGTCGCCGTCCGATGAGGCAGATCCTCTTCGCGGGAGCCATAGGGCTCTTCCTGACCCTGGTCGGCACTCCGCTGCTGATCAAACTCCTGGCGCGCAAGGGCTACGGGCAGTTCATCCGGGACGACGGCCCGCGCACGCACGGCAGCAAGAAGGGCACGCCCACCATGGGCGGCATCGCCTTCATCCTGGCGACGATCATCGCGTACGTCCTGGCGAAGGTGATCACCGGCGAGGACATGCGCTTCTCCGGCGTCCTCGTCCTGTTCCTGATGGCGGGGATGGGGCTCGTCGGCTTCCTCGACGACTACATCAAGATCGTCAAGCAGCGCTCGCTCGGTCTGCGCGCCAAGGCGAAGATGGCCGGCCAGCTGATCGTCGGCATCGCCTTCGCGGTGCTCTCGCTCCAGTTCGCGGACATCCACGGCAACACCCCGGCCTCCACCCGGCTCTCGTTCGTCGAGGACTTCGGCTGGTCGATCGGCCCGGTGCTGTTCTGCGTCTGGGCGCTGTTCATGATCCTCGCCATGTCCAACGGCGTGAACCTCACCGACGGCCTGGACGGACTGGCCACCGGCGCCTCGGTGATGGTCTTCGGCGCCTACACCTTCATCGGGCTCTGGCAGTTCCAGGAGTCCTGCGCCAACGCGCAGACCCTGACCAACCCCAGCGCCTGCTTCGAGGTACGCGATCCGCTCGACCTGGCGGTCGTCGCCTCCGCCCTCATGGGCGCCTGCTTCGGCTTCCTGTGGTGGAACACCTCGCCCGCGAAGATCTTCATGGGCGACACCGGTTCGCTGGCCCTCGGCGGCGCGCTCGCCGGTCTCGCGATCTGCTCCCGCACCGAGTTCCTGATGGCCATCCTCGGCGGCCTCTTCGTGATGATCACCATGTCCGTGGTCATCCAGGTCGGTTCCTTCAAGATGACCGGCAAGCGGGTCTTCCGGATGGCACCGCTCCAGCACCACTTCGAACTCAAGGGGTGGTCCGAGGTCCTTGTCGTGGTCCGCTTCTGGATCATCCAGGGCATGTGCGTGATCGTCGGACTCGGCCTCTTCTACGCAGGATGGGCAGCCAAGAAGTGAGCAACGCGGACTGGCAGGGCAAGCACGTCACGGTCGCCGGGCTCGGCGTCAGCGGAATTCCCGCGGCCCGTGCCCTGCACGAGCGCGGGGCGCTGGTCACCGTCGTCAACGACGGCGACGACGAGCGCTCCCGCGCCCAGGCCGCCGGACTGGAGGCGCTCGGGATCACCGTGCGGCTCGGCGACGGCGACACCCTGCCCGAGTCCACCGAGCTCGTCGTCACGGCCCCCGGCTGGAAGCCCGGCAAACCGCTCTTCCAGGCAGCCGCCGAGGCGGGCGTCCCCGTCTGGGGCGACGTCGAACTCGCCTGGCGGCTGCGGGGCCCCGACGCCGCACCCTGGCTCGCGGTCACCGGTACCAACGGCAAGACCACGACCGTGCGCATGCTCGCCTCGATCCTCGAAGCGGCGGGCCTGCGCACGGCCGCGGTCGGCAACATCGGGGTCTCCCTGCTGGACGCGGTCCTCGGCGACGAGGCGTACGACGTACTCGCCGTCGAACTCTCCAGCTACCAGCTGCACTGGGCGCCCTCGCTGCGCGCCGACTCCGCGGCCGTCCTCAACCTCGCCCCGGACCACCTCGACTGGCACGGCTCCATGGACGCCTACGCCGCCGACAAGGGCCGCGCCTACGAGGGCAACCGCGTCGCCTGCGTCTACAACGCGCAGGACCCGGCCACCGAGGACCTGGTGCGCGCGGCCGACGTCGAGGAGGGCTGCCGGGCGATCGGCTTCACGCTCGGCACCCCCGGGCCCTCGCAGCTCGGTGTGGTCGACGGCATCCTCGTCGACCGGGCCTTCGTCGAGAACCGGCGGGAGCAGGCCCAGGAGCTCGCCCAGGTCGAGGACGTCAACCCCCCGGCCCCGCACAACATCGCCAACGCCCTGGCCGCCGCCGCGCTCGCCCGTGCCTTCGGCGTCGAGCCCGCGGCGGTACGCGACGGGCTGCGGGCCTTCCGCCCCGACGCCCACCGCATCGAACACGTCGCGGACGTCGCCGGGGTGTCGTACGTCGACGACTCCAAGGCCACCAACACCCACGCGGCAGAGGCGTCCCTCGCCGCCTACGACCCGATCGTCTGGATCGCCGGGGGCCTCGCCAAGGGCGCCACCTTCGACGCGCTCGTGACCGGAGCGGCGAAGAGGCTGCGGGGCGCCGTGCTGATGGGCGCCGACCGGGCGCTCATCCGCGAAGCACTGGCGCGACACGCCCCCGAGGTACCGGTCGTCGACCTGGAGCGGACCGACACTGGGGCGATGTCCGAAGCGGTCCGGGAGGCCGCGCGGCTCGCCCGGCCCGGCGACACCGTACTGCTGGCCCCGGCCTGTGCCTCGATGGACATGTTCGTCAACTACAACAAGCGCGGCGAGGCGTTCGCGGACGCGGTCAGCGAACTCGCCGACGAGAGCGGCTGACGGGCCCGGCCTTCGCACCGTACCGTCCCGGGACGGGGCGCGAACGGCGCTGCCGTCGGCCCCCTGACCCAGGCAACAGCCCCGGGTACGAGCAGTGGAGGGGACAGCGACAATGCCGGCCGACGAGAGCCCGTCCGCGCGTGGAACGGGCCGCTCACGGGTGACCGCGGCGATCAGCCGGGCGCTCATCCCCCGCCCGCCGCTCGCGCCGTCGGCGCCCGCGGGGATCGCCCTGCGGAGCCGCCCCGTCACGGGCCCCCGCCGTCCCCCCGCCGCCCGCGGCGGCACCCGGGCACCGGGCAAGCAGCCCCGGCCGCCCCGGGGCGCCGCCCTGCGA
>NZ_KL585437.1:82558-87592 GCF_000721935.1 Streptomyces sp. NRRL WC-3549 | reverse complement strand
CGCCCCGCCGGGCCTGGGACCGTCCGCTGACCGCGTACTACCTGATCCTCGGCGCCGGGCTGCTGATCACCGTGCTCGGGCTCGTGATGGTCTACTCGGCCTCGATGATCAAGGCGCTGGAACTCTCCAGACCCAGTACCTACTTCTTCCGCAAGCAGTTCCTCGCCGCCGTGATCGGCGCCGGGCTGATGCTGCTGGCCGCCCGGATGCCCGTCAAACTGCACCGGGCCCTCGCCTATCCGCTGCTCCTGGCCACCGTCTTCCTGATGATCCTGGTCCAGGTTCCGGGGATAGGGATGTCGGTCAACGGCAACCAGAACTGGCTCTACCTCGGCGGCCCCTTCCAGCTCCAGCCCAGCGAGTTCGGCAAGCTCGCCCTCATCCTCTGGGGCGCCGACCTCATCGCCCGGAAGCACGACAAGCGGCTGCTGTCCCAGTGGAAGCACATGCTCGTGCCGCTCGTCCCGGTCGCCTTCATGCTGCTCGGTCTGATCATGCTCGGCGGCGACATGGGAACGGCGATCATCCTCACCGCCATCCTGTTCGGCCTGCTCTGGCTCGCCGGGGCGCCCACCCGGCTCTTCGCCGGGGTGCTCGCCTTCGCCGGGGCCATCGGCTTCCTGCTGATCAAGACCAGCCCCAACCGGATGTCCCGGCTCGCCTGCATGGGGGTCAGCGAACCCACCCCGGACGGCGGCTGCTGGCAGGCGGTCCACGGAATCTACGCCCTGGCCTCCGGCGGATGGTTCGGTTCCGGGCTGGGTGCGAGTGTGGAAAAATGGGGTCAACTGCCGGAACCTCACACCGACTTCATCTTCGCCATCACCGGGGAGGAACTGGGCCTGGCGGGGACGCTGTCGGTACTCGCCCTCTTCGCGGCTCTAGGCTATGCGGGTATCCGCGTGGCCGGACGCACGGAGGACCCCTTCGTGAGGTACGCAGCGGGAGGCGTGACCACCTGGATCATGGTGCAGGCCGTGATCAACATCGGTGCGGTGCTCGGTCTGTTGCCGATCGCCGGAGTCCCGCTGCCGCTGTTCTCCTACGGAGGATCGGCCCTGCTGCCGACCATGTTCGCTGTCGGGCTCATGATCGCCTTCGCGCGAGAGGACCCTGCGGCGAGAGCGGCCCTGGCCATGCGGAGGCCCGGGGTCAGATGGAAGACGATGAGACGGCGCATCATGAAGCGTCCGTCCGGAGAGCGGTGAATTTCGGTGCATGTCGTACTCGCCGGCGGGGGGACCGCCGGGCACATCGAGCCCGCGCTTGCCCTCGCAGACGCCCTGCGCAGGCAGGACCCGACCGTGGGAATCACTGCCCTCGGCACGGAACGCGGACTCGAGACCAGGCTCGTACCCGAGCGGGGTTACGAACTGGCGCTGATCCCCGCCGTACCGCTGCCGCGTAAGCCCACGCCCGAGCTGATCACCGTGCCCGGGCGGCTGCGCGGCACCATCAAGGCCGCCGAGCAGATCCTGGAGCGGACCAAGGCCGACTGCGTGGTCGGCTTCGGCGGATACGTCGCCCTGCCCGGCTACCTCGCGGCCAAGCGCGCCGGCGTCCCGATCGTGGTCCACGAGGCCAACGCCCGTCCGGGCCTCGCCAACAAGATCGGCTCGCGGTACGCCCACGGGGTCGCCGTCTCCACCCCCGACAGCAAGCTGCGGGGCGCCCGCTACATCGGCATCCCGCTGCGGCGCACCATCGCCACCCTGGACCGCGCCCGGGTGCGCCCCGAGGCGCGCGACACGTTCGGCCTGGACCCCAACCTGCCGACGCTGCTGGTCTCCGGCGGCTCGCAGGGCGCCCGCCACCTCAACGAGGTCGTCCAGCGGGTCGCGCCGCTGCTCCAGCGGTCCGGGATCCAGATCCTCCACGTGGTCGGACCGAAGAACGAATTGCCGCGTATCGACAACATGCCCGGTATGCCGCCCTATATCCCGGTACCGTACGTGGACCGGATGGATCTGGCGTACGCGGCGGCCGACATGATGCTCTGCCGCGCGGGCGCGATGACCGTCGCCGAACTCTCCGCCGTCGGGCTCCCGGCCGCCTACGTCCCGCTGCCCATCGGCAACGGCGAACAGCGGCTCAACGCCCAGCCGGTGGTGAACGCGGGCGGCGGCCTGCTGGTGGACGACGCGGCGCTCACCCCGGAGTGGGTGCAGGGCAACGTCCTTCCGGTGCTGTCGGATCCGCACCGGCTGTACGAGATGTCCCGCGCCGCCGCCGAGTTCGGGCGGCGCGACGCCGACGACCTGCTCGTCGGCATGGTGTACGAGGCGATTGCCGCACGCCGCCAGGCGTGAGGCGGTGCGGACCCGGGGCGCGCGCCCCGGGTCCGGCGAAGGAGCGAGCGTGGCCGGACCGACGACCGCCCAGCGCGGCGCAGCCAAGCGGGCCGACACCCCCGCCGGACCCCCGCGTATCGATCCGCGGGGGCGCCGGCTGACCGGCCGTACGAGGCTGGTGGTGGCCTCAGTTGCCGTGGTGCTGGTCGCCGCGGCCACGGTCTGGGTGCTCTACGGCTCGTCCTGGACCCGGGTCGAGCACGTCACCACCACCGGCACCGACGTCCTGACCCGTTCTGAGGTGGAGGCCGCCGCGGCCGTGCCGGTGGGTGGACCGCTGGTGTCCGTGGACACCGACGCCATCGCGGCACGGTTGCGCCAGAAGGTGCCCCGTATCGACTCCGTGGATGTCGTGCGGTCATGGCCGCACGGTATCGGCCTTAAAGTGACCGAACGAAAGCCGGTCCTGGTGGTGAAAAAGGGCGCGAAGTTCATCGAAGTGGACGCGAAAGGTGTGCGTTTCGCCACGGTGGACGAACGGCCCGGACACGTACCGCTGCTGGAACTGAGGGCCGACCGGTCGGCGAGCCTGAAGCGCTACGGAAGTGACCGTCTGTTGCGGGAAGCGGTTCGGGTTGCGGGCGACCTTCCGGGGAAGGTGGCCGGGGAGACGGAGACCGTGCGGATCACTTCGTACGACTCCGTCGTCCTGGAACTGACAGGGGGGCGCACGGTGATGTGGGGCAGTGGTGAACGGGGGCCTGTGAAGGCCCGCGTGCTCACCGCGCTCATGAAAGCCGCCCCCGAAGCGGGGCACTTCGACGTGAGTGCCCCCACCGCACCCGCGGTGTCGAAGAGTTGACGCGCATTTGGCCTGGCCAGCACCCTGGTTGGTCAGCGCTACGGGTGATCACATAGGGTGAAAAGAAAAACGGGAGGTTCGGCGTGTTCGTTGAACGTGCGCCGCTTGTCGACTTAGTGTCCTGTTCGGAAGAGTCCGGGAAGCAGACACACTGGTAACCCTAAAGTTGAACGTTAGGGTTTGGGTCGGCGTTCGGACCGTCCCCATCGACATCCGTCGTCGCGGCGGTGCCACCGCAGAGCGACGACACGTAACTCGAGGCGAGAGGCCTTCGACGTGGCAGCACCGCAGAACTACCTCGCAGTCATCAAGGTCATCGGTGTCGGCGGCGGTGGTGTCAATGCCATCAACCGAATGATCGAGGTCGGCCTCAAGGGCGTCGAGTTCATCGCGATCAACACCGATGCGCAGGCACTGCTGATGAGCGACGCCGACGTCAAGCTGGACGTCGGCCGCGAACTCACCCGGGGCCTCGGCGCCGGGGCGAACCCGGCCGTCGGCCGCAAGGCCGCGGAGGACCACCGCGAGGAGATCGAGGAGGTCCTCAAGGGGGCCGACATGGTCTTCGTCACCGCCGGTGAAGGCGGCGGCACGGGCACCGGCGGCGCGCCCGTCGTGGCCAACATCGCCCGTTCGCTGGGCGCCCTGACGATCGGCGTGGTCACCCGCCCGTTCACCTTCGAGGGCCGGCGCCGCGCGAACCAGGCGGAGGACGGCATCGCCGAGCTCCGCGAAGAGGTCGACACCCTCATCGTCATCCCCAACGACCGGCTGCTGTCCATCTCGGACCGCCAGGTCAGCGTGCTCGACGCGTTCAAGTCGGCCGACCAGGTGCTGCTCTCGGGCGTCCAGGGCATCACCGACCTCATCACCACCCCCGGCCTGATCAACCTGGACTTCGCCGACGTCAAGTCGGTCATGTCCGAGGCCGGTTCCGCGCTCATGGGCATCGGTTCGGCACGCGGCGACGACCGTGCGGTGGCCGCCGCCGAGATGGCGATCTCCTCGCCGCTCCTGGAGGCGTCCATCGACGGCGCCCGTGGTGTCCTGCTCTCCATCTCCGGCGGCAGCGACCTCGGTCTCTTCGAGATCAACGAGGCCGCGCAGCTGGTGAGCGAGGCGGCCCACCCGGAGGCGAACATCATCTTCGGAGCGGTCATCGACGACGCCCTGGGCGACGAGGTGCGGGTCACCGTGATCGCCGCCGGCTTCGACGGCGGACAGCCGCCCGCCCGCCGCGAGAACGTCCTCGGGGCGAGCTCCGGCAAGCGCGAGGAGCCGGCCCCGCCGGCCCGGGCCGCCGAACCGGTGCGTCCGGCGGGCACGCTGGGCTCCGTCCCCCCGCGCGAGGAACCCCAGCAGGCCCCGGCCGAACAGCCGGCCCCGGTGACGAGCGAGGGCTCGTCGCTGCCGCCGGTCGGCCCGCCGCACGTCCCGACGGCCCGTCCCTACCAGGACACCCAGGCCGAAGAGCTGGACGTACCGGACTTCTTGAAGTGATAGACCCGCAGCACGCGGTGCACACCGCGGTGGCTTCGGCGGGCGGCGCGCACTTCGCCTTCACCGACAGGTGGGGCGGGGTGAGCGCCGCTCCGTACGAGCGGCTCAACCTCGGCGGCGCGGTCGGTGACGACCCCGCCGCCGTCCTCGCGAACCGCGGGCTCGCGGCCCGCCACCTCGGTCTGGACCCGGAGCGGGTCGTCTGGATGAACCAGGTGCACGGCCGTGAGGTCGCCGTGGTCGACGGCCCGTGGGGCGAGGCCGCCGAGATCCCCGCGGTGGACGCGGTGGTGACGGCCCGTCGCGGTCTGCCGCTCGCGGTGCTCACCGCCGACTGCACGCCCGTGCTGCTCGCCGACCCGGCGGCCGGTGTGGCCGCCG
>NZ_KL585437.1:72841-82356 GCF_000721935.1 Streptomyces sp. NRRL WC-3549 | reverse complement strand
GGCCGGCCGGGCCTGGTGGCGGGGGTCGTCCCGGCAGCCGTCGAGGCCATGGTCGCGCTCGGCGCCGAACCGTCCCGGATCGTGGCGCACACCGGGCCGTCGGTCTGCGGCCGCTGCTACGAGGTCCCCGAGGCCATGCGGGCCGAAGTGGCCCGTTCCGTCCCGGAGTCGTGGGCGACCACGTCCTGGGGCACCCCGGCCGTGGACGTCACCGCCGGGGTCCACGCGCAGTTGGAGGCCCTCGGGGTACGGGAGCGGCACAGCTCGCCGTTCTGCACCCGGGAGTCCGGCGACCACTTCTCGTACCGACGCGACCGCACCACGGGCCGGCTCGCGGGCTACGTCTGGCTGGACGGATAGGGCATGACGGACCGTAAGGATCAACTCACCGCGAACCTCGCGCGGGTGGAGGCTCGCATCGCCTCCGCCTGCGCCTCGGCCGGACGTGGGCGTGACGAGGTGACCCTCATCGTGGTCACCAAGACCTATCCCGCGGACGATGTGCGGATCCTGCACGAACTCGGTGTGCGTCATGTGGCGGAGAACCGTGACCAGGACGCGGCACCGAAGGCCGCCGCCTGCGCGGATCTGTCGCTCACGTGGCATTTCGTCGGACAGCTGCAGACCAACAAGGTCCGTTCTGTGGTTGGTTATGCCGATGTCGTACAGTCGGTCGACCGGGTCAAGCTGGTCTCCGCCCTCTCGGCGGCGGCCGAGCGGCGCGGCCGCGAACTGGGCTGTCTCCTTCAGGTGGCCCTGGACGCGGAGAGCGGCGAGCGCGGTGGCCGGGGAGGCGTCGCGCCCGACGCGATCGAGGAGTTGGCCGCCGCGGTGGAGGCCGCTCCGGGGCTGCGGCTCGACGGCCTGATGACCGTGGCCCCGCTGGCCGGTCCGTACGCGGGTCGCCAACGGGCCGCCTTCGACCGGCTGATGGAATTCTCGTCCCGCCTGCGCGCGAACCATCCTGCTGCGAACATGGTTTCCGCAGGGATGAGCGGGGATCTCGAGGACGCCGTGGCGGCCGGAGCGACACATGTACGCGTCGGTACGGCGGTACTCGGAGACCGACCCCGGCTCGGGTAACGTCGCGAAGCAAGTCGGACCACAGCAGAAAATATGGTCATTGCCGCCCGACGCGGACAAGACCGGAGTGGATCTCGGGCACTTGGTGACGCGAATGCCGATCCACCACAGAGCGGAGGACTCGGAGCATGGCCGGCGCGATGCGCAAGATGGCGGTCTACCTCGGCCTCGTGGAGGACGATGGGTACGACGGTCCGGGGTTCGACCCCGACGACGAATTCGAACCCGAGCCGGAGCCCGAGCGCGACCGGCGGCGGCACCAGCCCGCGCATCAGGTGGAGCGGGAGCGCGACGAACCGGTGCGGACGGTGCAGCCGCCCGCACCGCGCGAGCCGGTTCAGCTGCCGGCGGACAGCGGGCGACCCGCCCGGATCGCACCCGTGGCATCCATCACACCAGACCGACCGAACCTGGAGAAGAACGCACCGGTGATCATGCCCAAGGTCGTGTCCGAGCGGGAGCCCTACCGCATCACCACGCTGCACCCCCGGACGTACAACGAGGCCCGTACCATCGGGGAACACTTCCGCGAGGGCACTCCGGTGATCATGAACCTCACGGAGATGGACGACACCGACGCGAAGCGACTTGTCGACTTTGCCGCGGGACTCGTCTTCGGTCTCCATGGCAGCATTGAGCGAGTGACGCAGAAGGTGTTCCTGTTGTCGCCTGCTAACGTCGATGTCACGGCGGAGGACAAGGCCCGCATCGCAGAGGGCGGGTTCTTCAACCAGAGCTGAGACACGACATGGGAACCACCCGGCCGGGAGGCCGGTGCCGGCCGGGAGGCCGGAGCTGACGAAAGCCAGGGGAGAGGGAAGCGCGGGACATGGGCGTCGCACTGGATGTGGTCTATATCGCGCTGATGTGTTTCCTCATCGTGCTGATCTTCCGACTGGTCATGGACTACGTCTTCCAGTTCGCACGTTCATGGCGGCCCGGCAAGGCGATGGTGGTCGTTCTGGAGGGCACTTACACTGTCACCGATCCACCGCTGAAGCTTCTGCGGCGGTTCATACCGCCGTTGCGTCTCGGGGGCGTGGCACTTGACCTGTCCTTCTTCGTTCTGATGATCATCGTCTACATTCTGCTCAGCATCGTGGGCAAGCTAGCGAGCAGCGTGTGAACGATACGGTCTTGCCGACTGCCGACGACTACGTAGAGGTGAAGAAGAGATGCCGTTGACCCCCGAGGACGTGCGGAACAAGCAGTTCACGACCGTCCGCCTCCGAGAAGGCTATGACGAGGACGAGGTCGATGCCTTTCTCGACGAGGTCGAGGCGGAACTGACCCGTCTGCTCCGTGAGAACGAGGACCTGCGTGCCAAGCTGGCCGCCGCCACGCGCGCGGCGGCGCAGAACCAACAGCAGGGTATGCGTAAACCACCGGAGCAGCAGGAACGGCCCGGTGCCCCGGTGCCCGCCGCCATATCGGGCCCGCCGGTGCAGCAGCAGCCCCCGCAGATGGGTCCCCCCCAGCTGCCCGGTGGCGCTCCGCAGCTGCCTGCCGGTCCCAGCGGTCACGGTCCCCAGGGTGGTCACGGTCCCCAGGGCGGTCACGGTCCCCAGGGCGGTCCCATGGGCGGCCCGCAGGGCGGTCACGGCCCCGGCCCGCAGGGCCCGCACGGTCCCGGCCCGATGCAGGGCGGTCCCATGGGCGGCCCGATGGGCGGCCCCGGCGGCCACGCCCCGCAACAGCAGCAGCAGATGCCGCCGCAGATGCAGCAGCAGATGCAGCAGCCCGGTCAGGGCCCCGGTGGCGACAGCGCCGCCCGTGTCCTCTCCCTCGCCCAGCAGACCGCCGACCAGGCGATCGCGGAGGCCCGTTCCGAGGCCAACAAGATCGTCGGCGAGGCGCGCAGCCGTGCCGAGGGTCTCGAGCGTGACGCGCGTGCCAAGGCGGACGCGCTGGAGCGGGACGCGCAGGAGAAGCACCGCGTGGCGATGGGCTCGCTGGAGTCGGCCCGCGCGACGCTGGAGCGCAAGGTCGAGGACCTGCGGGGCTTCGAGCGCGAGTACCGGACCCGCCTGAAGTCGTACCTGGAGAGCCAGCTGCGCCAGCTGGAGACCCAGGCCGACGACTCGCTGGCTCCGCCGCGTACGCCCGCCGCCGCTTCCCTGCCGCCGTCGCCCTCGCTGGCTCCGGCCGGTGCGGGCGCCATGGGGCACTCCATGGGCAGCAACCACGGTGGTCACGGCAACCAGCAGATGGGTGCCGGCAACCAGTCGATGGGTGGCGCGCCGTCGTACGGCGGGCAGCAGCAGATGTCGCCCGCGATGACGCAGCCGATGGCACCGGTGCGGCCGCAGGCGCCGCAGCCGATGCAGCAGGCGCCGTCGCCGATGCGCGGGTTCCTGATCGACGAGGACGACAACTGAGCGGCGCGCGCTCGCTGAGCGCGTAGCCGTCGGCAGGCTGAGGGCCGGGCCCCGGGGACTTCCCCGGGGCCCGGCCCTTTTCGGCGTGTGGGGTGCGGTGCCGGGCGCCGGGTGCGGCGTGGGGTGGATGGGCCGCTGCGCGGGGCCTGTTCCCCTCCCCGCGCCCCTCCCGTAACCGGGGCTCCGCCCCGGGCCCCGCTCCTCAAGCGCCGGAGAGGCTGGGGGTGCGGGCCGAGAGGACCGGGGATGCGGCGGAGAGGACTGGGGGGTTGGGGCGGAGAGACATGGGGGGTGGGGGAGAGGCAGGGGGGTGCGGGAGAGGCATGGGGTCGGGCGGGGCGTACGGGCCCGGGGTGGGAATGCCGAAGGCCCGGCCGGGTGGTGCCGGCCGGGCCCTCGGGGATGGTCAGGCCTGGGTCCTGCGCAGGCGGAACGTGAGGTTCAGGCCCTCGTCCTCGAACGGGGTGCCGTACGTGTCGTCGGCCTCGCCCTGGGCGTAGTCGACGGCCAGGACCTCGTCCGCGATCAGGGAGGCGTGCGCCGTCAGGGCCTCGGCCGTGGCGGGGGCCGCCGACGTCCAGCGGACCGCGATCCGGTCCGCCACGTCCAGGCCGCTGTTCTTGCGGGCCTCCTGGATCAGCCGGATCGCGTCACGGGCCAGGCCCGCCGCCCGCAGTTCCGGGGTGAGTTCCAGGTCCAGGGCGACCGTGGCGCCGGAGTCGGACGCCACCGACCAGCCCTCGCGCGGGGTCTCCGTGACGATGACCTCCTCCGGGGAGAGGGTGATCTGCTCGCCCTCCACCTCGACGGACGCCGTGCCCTCACGCAGGGCCAGGGAGAGCGCCGCCGCGTCCGCGTTCGCGACGGCCTTGGCCACCGCCTGGACACCCTTGCCGAACCTCTTGCCCAGCGCGCGGAAGTTGGCCTTCGCCGTGGTGTCGACCAGGGAGCCGCCGACCTCCGACAGCGAGGCCAGGGAGGAGACGTTGAGCTCCTCGGTGATCTGGGCGCGCAGTTCGGGGGAGAGGGACTCGAAGCCGGACGCGGCCACCAGCGCGCGCGAGAGGGGCTGCCGGGTCTTGACGCCCGACTCGGCACGCGTGGCGCGGCCCAGCTCGACCAGGCGCCGTACCAGTGCCATCCGGGTGGAGAGCTCCGGGTCGACGGAGGCCGGGTCCGCCTTCGGCCACGAGGAGAGGTGGACCGACTCCGGGGCGCCGGGGGTCACCGGGACGACCAGGTCCTGCCAGACCCGCTCCGTGATGAACGGGGTCAGCGGGGCCATCAGCCGGGTGACCGTCTCCACCACGTCGTGCAGGGTGCGCAGGGCGGCCTTGTCACCCTGCCAGAAGCGGCGGCGGGAACGGCGTACGTACCAGTTGGACAGGTCGTCGACGAACGCGGAGAGCAGCTTGCCGGCGCGCTGGGTGTCGTAGCCCTCCAGGGCCTCGGTGACCTGCTCGACCAGGGTGCCCAGCTCGCTCAGCAGCCAGCGGTCCAGGACGGTGCGCCCGGCGGGGGCCGGATCGGCCGCGGAGGGCGCCCAGTTCGACGTACGGGCGTACAGCGCCTGGAAGGCGACGGTGTTCCAGTAGGTCAGGAGCGTCTTGCGGACGACCTCCTGGATCGTGCCGTGACCGACCCTGCGGGCCGCCCACGGAGACCCGCCCGCCGCCATGAACCAGCGGACGGCGTCGGCGCCGTGCTGGTCCATCAGCGGGATCGGCTGGAGGATGTTGCCCAGGTGCTTGGACATCTTGCGGCCGTCCTCGGCGAGGATGTGGCCGAGGCAGACGACGTTCTCGTAGGACGACTTGTCGAAGACCAGGGTGCCGACCGCCATCAGCGTGTAGAACCAGCCGCGGGTCTGGTCGATGGCCTCCGAGATGAACTGCGCGGGGTAGCGGCTCTCGAAGACCTCCTTGTTCTTGTACGGGTAGCCCCACTGCGCGAACGGCATCGAACCCGAGTCGTACCAGGCGTCGATGACCTCCGGGACGCGGTACGCCTCCAGCTGGCAGTTCTCGTGCGTGCAGGTGAACGTGATCTCGTCGATGAACGGGCGGTGGGGGTCGAGGGCCGACTGGTCGGTGCCCGTCAGCTCCGTCAGCTCGGCACGCGAGCCCACGCACGTGAGGTGGCCGTCCTCGCAGCGCCAGACGGGCAGCGGGGTGCCCCAGTAGCGGTTGCGGGACAGCGCCCAGTCGACGTTGTTGGTCAGCCAGTCGCCGAACCGGCCGTGCTTGACCGAGTCCGGGAACCAGTTGGTCTTCTCGTTCTCCTGGAGCAGCCGGTCCTTGACGGCGGTCGTGCGGATGTACCAGGAGGGCTGCGCGTAGTACAGCAGCGCGGTGTGGCAGCGCCAGCAGTGCGGGTAGCTGTGCTCGTACGGGACGTGGCGGAAGAGCCTGCCGCGGGCGGCCAGGTCCTCGGTGAGCGCCTCGTCGGCCTTCTTGAAGAAGACGCCGCCGACCAGCGGCAGGTCCTCCTCGAACGTGCCGTCGGGGCGGACCGGGTTGACGACCGGCAGACCGTAGGAACGGCAGACGACGAGGTCGTCGGCGCCGAAGGCGGGGGACTGGTGGACCAGGCCCGTACCGTCCTCGGTCGTCACGTACTCGGCGTTGACGACGTAGTGCGCCTCGGAGGGGAAGTCGACCAGGGTGAAGGGGCGCTCGTAGGTCCAGCGCTCCATCTCCCGGCCGGTGAAGGACTCTCCGGTGGGCTCCCAGCCCTCGCCGAGCGCCTTCTCCAGCAGCGGCCGGGCGACGACCAGCTTCTCCTCGCCGTCCGTCGCGACGACGTAGGTGACGTCCGGGTGCGCGGCGACGGCGGTGTTGGAGACCAGGGTCCACGGCGTGGTCGTCCAGACCAGCAGGGCCGCCTCGCCGGCCAGCGGGCCACCGGTCAGCGGGAAGCGGACGAAGACCGAGGGGTCGACGACCGTCTCGTAGCCCTGGGCCAGCTCGTGGTCCGAGAGGCCGGTGCCGCAGCGCGGGCACCAGGGTGCGACCCGGTGGTCCTGGACCAGCAGGTCCTTCTTGAAGATCTCCTTCAGCGACCACCACACGGAGTCGACGTACTCCGGGTCCATCGTGCGGTAGGCGTCGTCCAGGTCGACCCAGTACCCCATGCGGGTCGTCAGTTCGGCGAACGCGTCGGTGTGGCGGGTCACCGACTCCCGGCACTTCGCGTTGAACTCGGCGATGCCGTACGCCTCGATGTCCTTCTTGCCGTTGAAGCCCAGCTCCTTCTCCACCGCGAGCTCGACCGGCAGGCCGTGGCAGTCCCAGCCCGCCTTGCGGCCGACGTGGTAGCCCTGCATGGTGCGGAAGCGCGGGAAGACGTCCTTGAAGACGCGGGCCTCGATGTGGTGGGCGCCGGGCATGCCGTTGGCGGTCGGCGGGCCTTCGTAGAACACCCACTCGGGGCGTCCCTCGGACTGTTCGAGGCTCTGGGCGAAGGTCTTGCTCTCGCGCCAGAAGTCGAGCACGGCGTGTTCGAGGGCGGGCAGGTCGACCTGGGCGGGTACCTGGCGGTACTGCGGCGATGTCATGGCGGGCTTCCTCCGGCGGACGGCTTCCACTTCCGTCGGAGGGACGAGAACCGGCCGGCTCCCGCGGTACCACCCTCCTTGGCCCCGGGCGTACGCCCGTGGCCCCCTCATTGGGGTCGCGATGCCGGGTCTACTGGCCTTGCGCCCGTGGATCGAGCCCACTGTCCAAGGCGTTCTTCCGGCGGCTCCGGGGTGATCTTCACATCGCGCTCGCCCCCGGGCTTCCACCGTCCCCGGGTCGCTGCCGGCTGCGTACGACGCTACTCGTCCCATCCATGCCTCTCGCTGCGCTCAGTGTACGGGCCCGTACGGACGACGGCCGACCGGTTTCGCCCCGGGGCACGGCTGACCCGAATGGCGAGGGCGGCGGGCCGGTGGTCCGGGCCGGGGCCGGGTGGGCGGATTACCGGGCGGGGAGCTGGGCACAACGCTTGGGGGCGGAACGCCGTCGGCACGGGGAGGGCGAACCGGCGGCGTGGCCCGTTGCCGCGGGGCCGGGGTCGACTTATCGTCCCAGGACGATTCGCGTGCAAGATCACACTATGTGAAGGGGCCGCGGCCATGGCGGCGGAGAAGGACGCCGGTGAGGAGACCGACGCGGGCACCCACCCGGACGCGGGCCGGAAGCCCCCGGCGAGGGAGGCCGCCGCACACGGGAGCACAGCGAGGAAGAGCACGACGAAGAGCAGTACGGCGAAGAAGAGCACAGCCGGCCGGGACACGGCCGGCGGGAGCACGGCCGGGACGGCTTCACAGAAGCCCACGAAGGCCACGGGGGCGGCACAGGCCGCCGAGCAGACAGGAGCCCAGACGGTGGTAGCCAAGAAGAACGCGGACGGGAACGCGGCCGCGGGGGAGGGCGTCGCGACAGCGGAGCCCCCGGCCAGGGCCGCCGCAGGGCCCGGGGACCTCGCGGTCAGGCCCGGGGAGGACCCCTGGACCCCGGAGGAGGTCGCCGAGGCGCGGACGGAGCTGACGGGCGAGGCCCTGAGACTGCGCAGCGAGCTGGAGGCGTCCGGCGCGGCGCTGGCGGGACTGATGCGGGACTCCGGGGACGGCGCGGGCGACGACGACGCGGACACCGGCACCAAGAACATCACCCGGGAACACGAGCTCTCGCTGGCCGCCCACGCCCAGGAGACGCTGGACCAGACCGAACGCGCCCTCGCCCGGCTCGACTCCGGGACCTACGGGCTCTGCGAGGTCTGCGGCAAACCGATCGGCAAGGCGCGGATGCAGGCCTTCCCCAGGGCCACACTCTGCGTGGAGGACAAGCAGAAGCAGGAGCGGCGGGGCTGACGCCCCCGGGTTGTCGTACCCTCGTCCTCAATCAGGCACCTAGGTTGAGGGACTCACGTGGCAGAGGCGGAGCGCATCATCGGTACGCCGGACATCCCCGACGCCGAGGGGGCTGACGGCGCCGAGCCCCAGCAGCCCTCACGGGCCGAGCCGCGTCAGCCCTCCGGGGACGAGGCCCGGCAGCCCTCCGAGGACGAGGCCCGGCAGCCCTCCGGGGACGAGGCCCCGGCCGACGGTGACGGCGCGGCCGGCGGCCGGCGCCGCAAGAAGGTCCTCGTCCTCCTCTGCGTGGCCGTCCTGGCCTACCTGCTGGACCTGGGCAGCAAGATGGCCGTGGTCGCGAAGCTGGAGCACCGGGAGCCCGTCGAGATCTTCGGCGACTGGCTGAAGCTGGAGGTGATCCGCAACGCGGGCGCCGCGTTCAGCTTCGGCGAGGCGTTCACCGTGATCTTCACCGCGATCGCCGCGGTCGTGATCGTCGTGATCATCCGGCTCGCGCGCAAGCTTTACAGCCTGCCCTGGGCCATCGCCCTGGGGCTGCTGCTCGGCGGGGCGCTCGGCAACCTCACCGACCGCATCTTCCGGGCGCCCGGCGTGTTCGAGGGCGCGGTGGTGGACTTCATCTCCCCCGCGCACTTCGCCGTCTTCAACCTCGCCGACTCCGCGATCGTGTGCGGCGGCTTCCTGATCGTGATCCTTTCCTTCCGGGGCCTGGACCCCGACGGGACCGTCCACAAGGACTAGGCGGACCGCTCGGCGGCGGCGGAAAGGGCACCGCCGCCGCCGAGCGGTCCGATCCGCCGGACGGGCCCGGGCCGCGGCAAGGCATACTCGACAGGTGAGTACGTATCCCGAGATCCGCACCCTGCCCGTACCCGACGGCCTGGAAGGCGAGCGTGTCGACGCCGTCATCTCCCGGCTGTTCGGTTTCTCCCGCACCAAGGCCGCCGAACTGGCCGCCGGGGGGAAGGTCCAGGTGGACGGCGCGGTGGCCGGGAAGTCCGAGCGGGTGCACGGCGGGGCCTGGCTGGAAGTGGAGATGCCGCAGGCGCCCGCCCCCGTCCAGATCGTCGCCGAGCCCGTCGAGGGCATGGAGATCGTCCACGACGACGACGACATCGTCGTCATCATGAAGCCGGTCGGTGTCGCCGCCCACCCCAGCCCCGGCTGGACCGGCACCACCGTCATCGGCGGGGTGG
>NZ_KL585437.1:66474-72627 GCF_000721935.1 Streptomyces sp. NRRL WC-3549 | reverse complement strand
GGCTACCGCATCTCGACGTCGGGCGCCGCCGAGCGCCAGGGCATCGTGCACCGGCTGGACGTCGGCACCTCCGGCCTGATGGTCGTCGCCAAGTCGGAGCGGGCCTACACCCTGCTGAAGGCGCAGTTCCGCGACCGGGTCGTCGAGAAGAAGTACCACGCCCTGGTCCAGGGGCACCCGGACCCGATGAGCGGCACCATCGACGCCCCCATCGGCCGCCACCCCCAGCACGACTACAAGTGGGCCGTCACCGCCGAGGGCAAGCCGTCGGTGACCCACTACGACCTCATCGAGGCCTACCGCGCGGCCAGCCTGCTCGACATCAAGCTGGAGACCGGGCGCACCCACCAGATCCGGGTGCACATGTCCGCCCACCGCCACCCCTGCGTCGGCGACCTGACCTACGGCGCCGACCCCACGATGGCCAAGCGGCTGGGGCTCACCCGGCAGTGGCTGCACGCGGTCCGGCTCGGCTTCGAGCACCCGGCCGACGGCGGCTGGACCGAGTTCACCAGCGACTACCCGGACGACCTGAAGCACGCCCTGGAGACCGTCGCCGCGGAGAGCCGGTGAGCGCGCCCGGACCCGTCTCCACCCGCAGAGCCGTCGGGGAGAGCGATCTCGCCGCCTGCTTCCAGGTCCGCAAGGACGTCTTCGTCGGTGAGCAGAACGTTCCCGAAGAGATCGAGTACGACTCCTGCGACGCCACGGCCGTGCACGTCCTGGCCGTCGCGGCCGACGGGACCGCCCTCGGCACCGGGCGGCTGCTGCACGGCGCCGACGCGGCCGGCAGGACCGGCGGGGACGTCACCGTCGGCTCGCTGGGCCGGCTCGCCGTGGTCCGTGAGGCCCGCGGCCTGGGCGTCGGTGCCGCGCTGGTGCGGGCGATCGAGGACGAGGCGCGCACGCTGGGGCTGACCGGCGTCGACCTGCACGCCCAGACCCACGCCCTCGGCTTCTACGAACGCCTCGGCTACGCGGCGTACGGCCCCGAGTTCCCGGACGCCGGCATTCCGCACCGGGCCATGCGGCGCGTGTTCTGACGGTGCGCCCCGGCCGTGCGGCCCGCCTCACGGCCGTGTGCCGCGCCGGGGCGCAGGGTGAGCCGTGGACCGTGCATGGCAGGCTGGACGCCCCCACCGGCTGATCACCGGAGCCCGGCCGATCACCGGACCCGGCCCGGACACGCTGCGGAAAGGCGAACTCGTGGATCAGATGGCACTGCTGCTCCTGCTGCTGCTCGGAGCGGTGCTCACGGTGCCGCTGGGGCAGCGCCTCGGACTGCCCGCGCCGGTGCTGATGACCCTCGCCGGGGTCGCGATGGCCTTCAGCAGCTTCGTCCCCGACGTCGACATCCCGCCGGAGATCATCCTCCCCGCCCTGCTGCCCCCGCTGCTCTACGCCTCCGTACAGCGAACCTCCTGGCGGCAGTTCGCGGCCAACAAGCGGCCCATCTTCCTGTCTCTTATACACATCGCCGACGCGATCGTGCCGGGGCTGCCCATCGCCGCGGCCGTGGCGCTCGGAGCCCTGGTCGCCCCGCCCGACCCGGTCGCCGCGTCGGCGGTGGCCGGGTCCCTCGGACTGCCCCGCAGGCTCGTCTCGATCCTGGAGGGCGAGGGGCTGTTCAACGACGTCACCGCCATCGTCCTCTACCACGTGGCGATCGCCGCCGCCGTGAGCGGCACCTTCTCGCTGCCCGAGGCCTTCGGGCTGCTCATCCTCTCCGCGGTCGTCGCCGTGGTGGTCGGCCTGGCGCTCGGCTGGCTCACCATCAAACTCATGGGCCTGCTGGGCGACGCCACCCTCCAGGTCGGCCTGACCCTGCTGGTGCCCTTCGTGAGCTACGTGCTGGCCGAGGAGCTGATGGGCTCGGGGGTGCTGGCCGTCCTGACCACGGCCCTCTTCCTCGCCGAGCACACCGCGGACGCCGACGACGTCCAGGGGCGCCTGACCGGCCGCTCCTTCTGGGAGATCGTCGACACCCTGGTCACGGGGGTCGCCTTCGGCCTCATCGGACTCGAACTCCACAGCGTGTTCGGCACGGCGGGCGACCGGGTGCCGGAGCTGCTGGGCTGGGGGCTCGCGGTCGTGGCGGTCGTCGTGGGCGTACGGCTCCTGTGGCTGCTGCCCGCGACCTGGCTCGCCAAGCGGCTGCACACCCGGCGCGACTACGACGAGGACATCCCCACCAGCTGGCGGGAGACCGTCGTCATGTGGTGGGCCGGTATGCGCGGGGTGGCCTCGGTCGCGCTGGCCCTCGCCATCCCGCTGGAGACGGACGACGGCAAGCCGTTCCCCGGCCGGGACGAGATCGTCTTCATCGCCTTCGTCGTCATCATGGCCACGCTCGTCGTCCAGGGCCTGACCCTGCCCTGGCTGGTACGCACGCTCGGCGTCCGGGCGGACACGGACGCCGAGCGGGCGCTGGAGCGCGAACTCGCGGGCCGTGCGGCGGGGGCGGCCAAGCGCCGCCTCAAGGAGATCGAGGAGGAGGAGGACTTCCCGGACGACGTCGTCGAGCGGCTCCACCGCGTCGCGTACGACATCGGGGCGCGGATCAGCCCCGACATGGTCGACGAGGAACGGCGCGAGGCGTACGCGCGGCGCGTCGAGCGGTTCAAGGCGGTCAGCCGCGTCCAGCGCGACATGCTGTCGGCCGCCCGCCACGAGGTGCTCTCCGCCCGCAACGAGCCCGGTGCCGACCCCGAGATCGTGGACCGGGTGCTGCGCTACCTCGACGTCCGCAGCCTGCGCTGACGTACGCCGGGGGTCAGCCGCGGCCCGTACGCGGGGTCATGTCGCGCTCCGGTCCCCGGCCGTCGGCCGCCGGGCGGCCGTTGTCCGCGCCGGTCAGTGCCGTCCAGTGGTCGCCGGGCGGCAGCGACGCGGGGGCCGTCACGACGCGCGGCAGTGCGTACGGGTGGTGGTCGCGCAGCCAGGCGATCATCTGTTCGCGTACCGCACAGCGCACCGTCCAGATGTCGTCGGCGTCCTTCGCGGTGACCACGGCCCGGAGCTGGATCGTCGTCGGCGTGGTGTCCGTCACGGCCAGGGACCAGTCGCGGCCGTCCCAGGCCGCGCACTCGCCGAGGATGTCGCGCAGCGCGTCGCGCATCGCCGGGACCGGCGCCGAGTGGTCGAGCTGGAAGTAGACCGTGCCGGTCATCTGGACCCCGCCGCGCGACCAGTTCTCGAACGGCTGGCTGGTGAAGTAGGACACCGGCATGGTGATGCGCCGGTCGTCCCACGTGCGCACCGTCAGGAAGGTCAGCGTGATCTCGTCGATGGTGCCCCATTCACCGTCCACCACCACGGTGTCCCCGAGCCGCACCATGTCACCGAAGGCGATCTGGAACCCCGCGAAGAGGTTGCCGAGCGTCGACTGGGCTGCGACACCGGCGACGATGCCGACCACGCCGGCCGAGGCCAGCATCGAGGTGCCCACCGTGCGCATCGCCGGGAAGGTCAGCAGCATCGCCGCGATCGTGACGGTCGCCACCACGGCGGTCACCACACGCTGGATGAGCGTCACCTGGGTACGGACCCGGCGCACCCGGGCCGCGTCCCGGGAGGCCGAGGCGTAACGGGCGTACGAGGACTCCACGACGGTGGCGGCGACGCGCAGGACGAGCCACGCCGAGGCCGCGATCAGCACCAGGGTCAGCAGCTGGCCGATCACCTCCCGGTGGTTCCGCACGACGTCCACCCGTATCTGGGAGAAGGTGGCCCGCAGCAGCGCGGTGCCGAGCACCACCTGCAGGGGTGGCCGGCAGCGCCGCAGGAGGCCCCAGAGCGGAGTCTCGTGGTGCCGGGCGTCGGCGCGGCGCAACAGGACGTCCACCACCCAGCCCAGCACCAGCGTCATCACCAGCGACCCGCCCACCACCAGCAGCGGGCGCAGTACGTTCTCCATTCCCTCGTCCTCCAAGTCTTGGGACACAGCTGGCACGATGGACGCATGAACATCATGCTTTTCCACTCGACCTACGGTGTGCGGCCGGCTGTGCACGCGGCTGCGGACCGGCTGCGCGCAGCCGGGCACGAGGTGCGCGTGCCCGATCTGTTCGAGGGGCACACCTTCGACACGGTCGAGGAGGGGATGGCCTTCAAGGACCAGGTCGGCAAGGACGAGCTGCTGAAACGCGCCGTGCTGGCCGCGGCGCCCTACTCGGACCAGGGCCTCGTGTACGCCGGCTTCTCGTTCGGGGCGTCGGTCGCGCAGACGCTGGCGCTCGGGGACGCGAAGGCGCGCGGGCTGCTGCTGCTCCACGGCACCTCGGACATCGCCGAGAACGCCTCGGTCGACGAACTGCCCGTCCAACTGCACGTCGCGGACCCCGACGCGTTCGAGTCGCCGGACTGGCTGAACAGCTGGTACCTCCGGATGCAGCGCACCGGGGCGGACGTGGAGGTCTACCGCTACCCCGGGGCCGGGCACCTGTACACCGACCCGGACCTGCCGGACTTCGACAAGGCCGCCGCGGACCTCACGTGGAAGGTCGCCCTCGGCTTCCTCGCGACGCTGTAGGGGGACGCCTCGGGGCCGCACACCGGGTGCGCGGCCCCGAGGACAGCTCAGCGCACCGGGGCGTCGGCCCGTTCGGCCCGCTGGGTGCCGCTGAGCGTGCGGTACGAGCGGACCCAGGTGGAGGCCGCGTCCCTGCGGGTCTTGTCGGAGACCGCGTAGTAGTCCATCTGCGCACGCTCGGCGGTCACGTCCAGGACGCCGTAGCCGTGCGAGTCCAGGTCGACCCACTTCACGTGCCGGTTCGCCGCCTTGACCGCCGTGGCCGCGACCACCGAGAGGGTCTGCGGAGCGACCCGCAGGATGTCGTCCAGGTTGTCGGAGGTCACCGACGTCACCACGAACTCGGTGGCCGCGGACGCCGACAGCGGGTAGGTCGCCGCCTTCACCGGCACGTCGTTGGCCCACGCCATGTGGATGTCGCCCGTGAGGAAGACGGTGTTGGTGATGCCCCGGTCCCGCAGGTGGGAGATCAGCTCCTTGCGGTCGTCCGTGTAGCCGTCCCACTGGTCGACGTCGATCGCGAGCCCCTCCGAGGGCAGCCCCAGAAGTTTCGCCAGGGGCGCCAGGAGATGGGCCGGGAGGGAGCCGAAGGCGACCGGCGAGATCATCACGGAGGTGCCGACCAGCTTCCAGGCCGCGTCCGAGCCGGCCAGGCCCGCCTTCAGCCAGTCCAGCTGCGCCCGCCCGGTGATCGACCGCTCCGGGTCGTCCACCGAGCCGTCGCCGATGGACGCCTGCTCGGAGCGGAAGCTGCGCAGGTCCAGCAGGTGCAGGTCGGTCAGGTCCCCGAAGCGCAGCCGCCGGTAGACGGTCCCCTCGGTGGAGGCGCGGACCGGCATCCACTCGAAGTACGCCTGCTTCGCCGCCGCCACCCGGGCCGCCCAGGGGCCCTCCGTCTCCGGGGTGTGGTTCCCGGCCCCGCCCGACCACGCGTCGTCGGCGAACTCGTGGTCGTCCCAGATGGCGATCACCGGATGGGCGGCGTGCAGGGCCTGGAGGTCGGTGTCCGTCTTGTAGGCGCCGTGCCGGGTGCGGTAGTCGGCCAGGGTGAGGACCTCGTGCAGCGGGGCGTGGGGCCGTACGACCGTGTCCCGGGTCGGATAGTCGCCCGAGGCGTACTCGTAGATGTAGTCGCCCAGGTGCAGCACGGCGTCCAGGTCGGCGCGGGCCGCGAGGTGCCGGTACGGGGAGAACCAGCCGGCCTCCCAGTTGGCGCAGGAGACCACGCCGAAGCGGACGCCGGGCGTCGCGGCTCCGGCGGCGGGTGCCGTACGGGTGCGGCCGGCGGGGGAGAGGACCTGCCCGTCGCCCGCCGAGAAGCGGAACCAGTACGTCGTGGCCGGGCTCAGCCCGCGCACGTCCGCCTTGACGGTGTGGTCCGAGGCGGCCCGGGCGAGGGCCGTGCCGCGGGCCGCGATCCGGGTGAACGCCTTGTCCTCGGCGATCTCCCAGGAGACGGCGGTCTCGGCGCCCAGGCCCGAGCCGGGCACGGCGTCCGGGGAGGGGGTGACGCGGGTCCAGAGGAGTATGCCGTCGGGCAGCGGGTCGCCGGAGGCGACCCCGTGCACGAAGGCCGGACCGTCGGCGGCGCGGGCGCCGGTGGCGGCGAGCACGGGGGCGGC
>NZ_KL585437.1:65219-66265 GCF_000721935.1 Streptomyces sp. NRRL WC-3549 | reverse complement strand
TGTGTATAAGAGACAGCCTGTCGGCCGTCCGACGCCCGGAGCCGTGCCCGTGGCCGGACACGTCACGCGGACCCCTCGGCGGATCAGCCCTTCAGCGCCTTGGTGATCGCCGCGGTGAACTCGGCCTCCGTCATCGGGGCGTTGTCGCTGCCCTCGGCGGTGACCTTCTCGCCGTCCATCTTCAGCGTCGGGGTGCCCTGCACGCCGCTCTTGTCGAACGTCTTGGACATCCTCATGGCCCAGGCGTCGAAGGTGCCGTCCTTGACGGCCTTCTGGAACGCCTTGTTGTCCTTCAGCGCGTCGACCGAGTTCGCCACCTCGATGAGGTAGTCGTCCTTCGCGAACTTGTCGTCGGTCTCCTCGGGGTGGTACTTCGCGGAGTACAGCGCCGCCTTGTAGTCGAGGAAGGCCTCCGGGCTCACGTCGAGCGCGGCGCCCAGGGCGCTCAGGGCGTTCTTGGAGCCCTCGCCGTTGGACGCGTTGTCGAGGAAGGTGGCACCGATGTACTTGATCTTGTACTTGCCGTCCTCGACGTCCTTGGCGATCGTCTCACCGACCCCCTGCTCGAAGACGGAGCAGATCGGGCAGCGGGCGTCCTCGTACAGCTCCAGGGTCTTCTTGGCGCTGTCCTTGCCGATGACCACGGTCGTGCCGTCGTCGCCCGAGGTGTTCTTCGGGGCGGTCACGTTCTTGGCGTCGGCGGCGGCCTCCCAGGCGGAGGGCTTGTTCAGCTGCATCACGCCGTAGCCGACGGCGCCCGCGACCGCCAGGACGGCGACCACCGAGACGCCGACGACGATCTGCTTGCGGGCCTTGTCCTTCTTGGCCTGGCGCTCGCGTTCGGCGCGCAGCCGCTCGCGTGCGGCGGACTTGTTGGCCTGGCTGTTGCGCTTGCTCATGATGTTCTCCGTGGGGGTGGGTCCAGGGGTGTACCGCGTACTCAGGCAGGGATGAGGGCCGAGCGCGGTGGTCCCCTGCGCCCCACGGAGTGGACGAGGAGGCGGGCCGGGTGGAGCGGGCCCGGACGTCCGGCGGGGCGGGGGGCC
>NZ_KL585437.1:60637-64933 GCF_000721935.1 Streptomyces sp. NRRL WC-3549 | reverse complement strand
CAGCAGGGCCGCCGCCCGGTCGCCGGTGCCCGTCACACCCGCGAGCGGTGTGCCGACCGTGGCGACGCCGGAGAGCCGGTCGGAGCCGGCGTGCGCGCCGCCGCCGCAGAGCACGTCCACGCCCACCGAGCGCAGCGGGCCGGCGATCGGGCCGCCCGCCGCGCCGTAGCAGAGGTGCTGCCCGGTGGTGAAGACGGTGTCGGCGGCCAGCTCCAGCGGGATCAGCAGCCCGGCGATCGCCCCGAAGCCGCGCTCCCGGCCGGCCAGCGCGAACGCCGTCGCGAAGACGACGCCCGCCAGCAGCGCTATCGACGCCAGCGGCAGCGGGACCCGGGAGAGCAGCACATGGGACGCGGACGAGAGCGTGACGACGAGCGCGGTGAACAGCGCCGCGCGAACCGCCCTGACCGGAGTCCCTGATACGTCCATCGCCGCAGAGTGTGCCACGTGAACCTGTAAGCGATCCCTAAGGTGCCGCGACCCGGTGGACCCGGCCGGCCGGCGGGACCCGTCGGCGGCGCGCCCGGGGGCCGTGCGCGCGACGGCCGCCAGGCACCTGCGACGCCGCTGATCAGGCCGGAAGGGGCGGGCGTCCGGGAACTCCCCCGGGGCGGCCGGCGCCGGGAGCACCCGTCGTCCGTCAGCGCCAGGACGTAGACTTCCACGCTGTCCCCCCAGTCGCCCTCGCCCGTTCTCCCCGGAGGAACAGCGCCGTGAGCAAGCCGCCCTTCACGCACCTGCACGTCCACACCCAGTACTCGCTGCTGGACGGTGCCGCGCGGCTCAAGGACATGTTCGAGGCGTGCAACAGCATGGGCATGTCGCACATCGCGATGACCGACCACGGCAACCTCCACGGCGCCTACGACTTCTTCCACTCGGCGAAGAAGGCCGGGGTCACGCCGATCATCGGGATCGAGGCGTACGTCGCCCCCGAGTCGCGCAAGCACAAGCGGAAGATCCAGTGGGGCCAGCCGCACCAGAAGCGCGACGACGTCTCCGGTTCGGGTGGTTACACCCACAAGACGATCTGGGCGTCGAACAGCACGGGTCTGCACAACCTCTTCCGGCTCTCCTCGGACGCGTACGCCGAGGGCTGGCTGCAGAAGTGGCCGCGCATGGACAAGGAGACCATCGCCCAGTGGTCCGAGGGCCTCATCGCCTCCACCGGGTGCCCCTCCGGCGAGGTGCAGACCCGGCTGCGGCTCGGCCAGTTCGACGAGGCGGTCCAGGCGGCCTCCGACTACAAGGACATCTTCGGTGAGGGCCGGTACTTCCTGGAGCTGATGGACCACGGCATCGAGATCGAGCGCCGGGTCCGCGACGGGCTGCTGGAGATCGGCAAGAAGCTGGGCATCCCGCCGCTGGTGACGAACGACTCGCACTACACCTACGCCCACGAGGCCACCGCGCACGACGCCCTGCTCTGCATCCAGACCGGCAAGAACCTCTCCGACCCGGACCGCTTCCGCTTCGACGGCACCGGCTACTACATCAAGTCCACCGACGAGATGTACGCCGTCGACTCCTCCGACGCCTGGCAGCAGGGCTGCGCCAACACCCTGCTGGTCGCGGAGCAGATCGACACCACCGGCATGTTCGAGAAGCGCGACCTGATGCCGAAGTTCGAGATCCCGGAGGGCTACACCGAGGTCACCTGGTTCCAGGAGGAGGTCCGGGTCGGCATGGGCCGCCGCTACCCCGGCGGTGTCCCCGAGGACCGGCAGAAGCAGGCCGAGTACGAGATGGACATCATCATCCAGATGGGGTTCCCGGGGTACTTCCTCGTCGTCGCCGACTTCATCATGTGGGCCAAGAACAACGGCATCGCGGTCGGCCCCGGCCGAGGCTCCGCCGCCGGTTCGATCGTCGCGTACGCCATGGGCATCACCGACCTCGACCCGATCCAGCACGGGCTGATCTTCGAGCGGTTCCTCAACCCCGAGCGCGTCTCCATGCCCGACGTCGACATCGACTTCGACGAGCGCCGGCGCGTCGAGGTGATCAGGTACGTCACCGAGAAGTACGGCGCCGACAAGGTCGCCATGATCGGCACCTACGGCAAGATCAAGGCCAAGAACGCGATCAAGGACTCCGCCCGCGTCCTCGGCTACCCCTACGCGATGGGCGACCGGCTGACCAAGGCCATGCCCGCCGACGTCCTCGGCAAGGGCATCGACCTCAGCGGCATCACCGACCCCAAGCACCCGCGCTACGGCGAGGCGGGCGAGATCCGGGGGATGTACGAGAACGAGCCGGACGTCAAGAAGGTCATCGACACCGCCAAGGGCGTCGAGGGCCTGGTCCGGCAGATGGGCGTGCACGCGGCCGGCGTGATCATGTCCAGCGAACCCATCGTCGACCACGCCCCGGTCTGGGTGCGGCACACCGACGGCGTCACCATCACGCAGTGGGACTACCCCCAGTGCGAGTCGCTCGGCCTGCTCAAGATGGACTTCCTGGGCCTGCGCAACCTGACGATCATGGACGACGCCATCAAGATGGTGAAGGCCAACAAGGGCATCGACCTGGAGATGCTCTCCCTGCCGCTGGACGACCCCAAGACGTACGAACTGCTCTGCCGCGGTGACACGCTCGGGGTGTTCCAGTTCGACGGCGGCCCCATGCGCTCGCTGCTGCGCCAGATGCAGCCCGACAACTTCGAGGACATCTCCGCCGTCTCGGCCCTCTACCGGCCGGGCCCGATGGGCATGAACTCGCACACGAACTACGCCGAGCGCAAGAACGGCCGCCAGGAGATCACCCCGATCCACCCGGAGCTGGAGGAACCGCTCAAGGAGACGCTCGGCCTGACCTACGGCCTCATCGTCTACCAGGAGCAGGTCCAGAAGGCCGCCCAGATCATCGCCGGCTACTCGCTCGGCGAAGCCGACATCCTGCGCCGCGTGATGGGCAAGAAGAAGCCCGAGGAGCTGGCGAAGAACTTCGTCCTCTTCCAGGCCGGCGCCAAGAAGAACGGCTACTCGGACGCGGCGATCCAGGCGCTCTGGGACGTCCTGGTGCCCTTCGCCGGCTACGCGTTCAACAAGGCGCACTCCTCCGCGTACGGCCTGGTCACCTACTGGACCGCCTACCTCAAGGCCAACTACCCCGCCGAGTACATGGCGGCGCTGCTGACGTCCGTCAAGGACGACAAGGACAAGTCGGCGGTCTACCTCAACGAGTGCCGCCGCATGGGCATCAAGGTGCTCCCGCCGAACGTCAACGAGTCGGAGTCCAACTTCGCCGCCCAGGGTGACGACGTGATCCTCTTCGGGCTCACCGCCGTCCGCAACGTCGGGCAGAACGTCGTCGACTCGATCATCCGGTGCCGCAAGGCCAAGGGGAAGTACTCCTCCTTCCCCGACTTCCTCGACAAGGTCGAGGCGGTCGTCTGCAACAAGCGCACCGTCGAATCGCTCATCAAGGCGGGGGCCTTCGACGAGATGGGGCACACCCGCAAGGGGCTCGTCGCCCACCACGAGCCGATGATCGACAACGTGGTGCAGGTCAAGCGCAAGGAGGCGGAGGGGCAGTTCGACCTCTTCGGCGGCATGGGCGAGGAGGAGAGCGACGAGCCGGGCTTCGGGCTCGACGTGGAGTTCTCCGACGTCGAGTGGGAGAAGTCCTACCTGCTCGCCCAGGAGCGGGAGATGCTGGGCCTGTACGTCTCCGACCACCCGCTCTTCGGTCTGGAACACGTGCTCTCCGACAAGTCGGACGCCTCGATCTCCCAGCTCACCGGCGGCGAGCACGCCGACGGGGCGATCGTCACCGTCGGCGGCATCATCTCCGGCCTCCAGCGCAAGATGACCAAGCAGGGCAACGCCTGGGCCATCGCCACCGTCGAGGACCTCGCGGGCTCCATCGAGTGCATGTTCTTCCCCGCCACCTACCAGCTGGTCTCCACCCAGCTCGTCGAGGACACCGTCGTCTTCGTCAAGGGGCGCCTGGACAAGCGCGAGGACGTGCCGCGCCTGGTCGCCATGGAGATGCAGGTCCCCGACATCTCCAACGCCGGGACCAACGCGCCCATCGTGCTGACCATCCCGACGGTCCGGGTCACCCCGCCCATGGTGAGCCGGCTCGGCGAGGTCCTCGGCAACCACCGGGGCGACACCGAGGTCCGCATCAGGCTCCAGGGCCCCCGCAAGACCACCGTCCTGCGACTGGACCGGCACCGCGTCAAGCCCGACCCGGCGCTCTTCGGTGACCTGAAGGTGCTGCTCGGCCCGTCCTGCCTGGCCGGCTGAGAACACCGCCCGTACCCGCGAGAGCCTGTCTCTTATACACATC
>NZ_KL585437.1:56871-60419 GCF_000721935.1 Streptomyces sp. NRRL WC-3549 | reverse complement strand
GCGGGGCGCCCCTCTCGCGGGTACGGGGAGCGGTCAGTTGTGGCCGAAGCGGCGCTGGTGCTTACGGGCCACGTCCGCAGGGCTGCCCTGGGCCTGCGACCGGTCCTGCGACTCGAACGGGTTCGACGACTTGGCCTCCTCGTTGCCGCGCTCGGCGGTGGAGACCCGGTCGTGCCGGCTGCCCTGCTTGCGGTTCTTGTTCTTGGCCATGGGTGATGCCTCCTGAGGGGAATCGTGCGGGCCAGGACCGCTGTCAGATTCACATACCACCCGATAAGCCGCATGTTGGATCATTACTCAGTGTAATTCGGCCTGTATCATGCGCCGTTTTCCCGATCCGCCACGCCGATGATCGAGTTCCGGACGTTAACGCCCGTTCCGTCGGGCAGACTCGAAGGAAACCCTGAGTAAGCGAACCCGGACAAGCGGACCATCCCCCACGACCAGGTCCGCCGATCCGTTCCCGAATTCCTGGAAGAGGGTGGAACGCGTGGACCGTTGCGTCGTCCTGGTGGACGCCGGTTACCTGCTGGGCGCGGCCGCGAGCCTGCTGGCCGGGGAGCCCGCACGTTCCCGCATCACCGTCGATCACGCCGCCCTGATCCAGGGGCTGCGGCTGCGCGCCGAGGCCGACACGGAGCAGCCCCTGCTCCGCATCTACTGGTTCGACGGCGCCCCCGACCGCGTACCGCAGCCCGAGCACCGCCGGCTGCGGGTGATGCCCCGGGTGACGGTTCGGCTGGGGGCCCTCACCCGCAGTGACGGCCGGTGGGCGCAGAAGGGCGTCGACGCGGCCATGCACGCCGAACTCACCGAACTGGCCAGGAACCGTGCCTGCTCCGACGTGGTGCTGGTGACCGGCGACGGCGATCTGCTGCCCGGGCTGATGTCCGCCAAGGAACACGGCGTGGCCGTCCACCTCTGGGCGGTCCAGGCGGCCGACGGCGACTACAACCAGTCGGAGGACCTGGTCGCCGAGGCCGACGAACGCCGGGTGCTGGACCGGGCCTGGATCACCCAGGCGGTACGCGCGAAGGACACCGGCGGCGTCTGCGCGCCCCCGCCCGTCCCGCGCCCCGAGATCGCCGCGATCCTCTCCGCACCGCTGCCCGAGGCCGCGCTCGCCGCCTCGGCCGAGCGCGCCTCGGAGGCGCAGGCCGCGGCCGCCCGCAACGGCACCGCCGAACCGGCCGCCCGGCCCGCCGCCCAGCCGCAGCCCACCCCGAACCACAAGGGCGTCCCCACCCCCAAGGACCTGGCGGCCCTGCGGACCGCAGGGGACCGGGCCGCCCCCGCGCCCGTACCGCAGTCCGCCGGCAACGCCACCCTGCGCTGGTCGTCCGACAAGGGGTGGGTGGAGCGCGGCGGACCGCTCGGCGAACCGACCGAGACCGCGTCCCTGCCGACCCTGGCCCAGCTCACCAGCGCCGAACAGCGCTGGGCGGACCGGGAGGAGGACATCACCACCGTCGGCGGCGACCCCTTCGAGGTCGGCCAGGTCTTCGCCCGGCGCTGGATGGAACGCCTCCCCGAAACGGCCCACCTGCAGAAGCTGTCCACCATGTACCCCCGTATCCCGCACCGGATCGACGGCGAACTGCTCCGGTACGCGGCCCGGTTCGGACTGCTCGCGCACAAGGACGACCAGATCGACGAGCACGACCGCTACGCGATCCGCGCGGGCTTCTGGCGGGAGATCGACGTGACCACCGCCGCCGAACCCGCCCCGGCGGGCGAGTAGGAAGGCCCCGGGTACGGCGGCGGCCGGCGGACCCGGCCGCGATGGGGGGCATCCGACCCCGTACCCTCGTACCTCGTGAGTACGGGCGCAGCACAGGCAGAGACCGGGACCGTGTGCGCGGTGCGTGAGCTGGTCAAGACCTACCCCGCCGTGCGCGGCCGGCGCGGCCGCGCCGCCGCCCCTGAGGTGCGGGCCACCGACGGGATCAGCCTCGACGTCCGGCGCGGAGAGATCTTCGGGCTGCTCGGACCCAACGGGGCGGGCAAGTCCACCCTCGTGCGCCAGCTCACCGGGCTCATGCGGCCCGACTCCGGCAGTGTCGAGGTGCTGGGCCACGACCTCGTGCGCCATCCCGAGCGGGCCTCCCGGCTCGTCGGCTACCTCGGGCAGGAGTCCACGGCACTCGACGAGCTGACCGTCTCCCTCGCCGCCGAGACCACGGGGCGGCTGCGCGGACTGCCCGCCGGCGAGGCGCGGGCCGTGCGGGACGACGTACTGGAGGAGCTGGGGCTCACCCAGCTCGCCGGGCGCCCCCTGAAGAAGCTCTCCGGCGGTCAGCGCCGGCTCGCCTGCTTCGCCGCCACGCTCGTCGGTGAGCGGCCCCTCCTCGTCCTCGACGAACCGACGACCGGCATGGACCCGGTCGCCCGGCGCGCCGTCTGGTCCGCCGTCGACCGGCGGCGGGCCGAGAACGGCACGACGGTCCTGCTCGTCACCCACAACGTGATCGAGGCCGAGACCGTCCTGGACCGGGTCGCGGTCATGGAGCGCGGCAAGGTCATCGCCTGCGACACCCCCACGGGGCTCAAGGAACGGGTGGCCGGCGAGGTGCGCGTCGAGCTGGTGTGGCGCGAGCGGGCACCGCTGGACGTCCCCGAGGTGGCCGCGCTCCGCGCGTCGGCGCAGGAGTCGGGGCGCCGGTGGGTGCTGCGGCTCGGCCCGGACGAGGCGCGGGCGGCGGTCGCCGCGGTGACCGGCGGGGCGGCGTTCTCCTCGCTGGACGACTTCACGCTGGCCACCCCCAGCCTGGAGGACGTGTATCTGGCGCTCGGCGGCGACGCGGCGCGGGCGGCGGGGGCCGCCGGAGGGCTGGTGAAGGCGTGAACACGAAGTGTCCGAAGTCGAAGGGGAGCAGCGCCAGGTGACGAGCATCGTTCCCGCGGAGGCCGCGCGGAAGGCGTCCGGCCGCCCGGCCCGCACCTCCACCGGCCGGCCGGGCCCCACCGCCCGCACCGCCCCCGCCCCCCTCGCGCCGCGGGCCCGGCTGCTGCCCTCACTGGCCGCGGTCTACCGGGCGCAGCTGTCACGGGCGAGGGTGGCCCGTATCCCGCTCCTCTTCGTCGCCACCTTCCAGTCCGTCGGGATCATGGTCCTGATGCGCGGGGTCGTCGACGGCGGGACCGAGGCGCGGGCCGTCGTCGCCGGCTCCAGCGTGCTGGTCGTGGCCTTCGTCGCGCTCAACCTGCTCGCCCAGTACTTCGGCCAGCTCCGGGCGGGCGGCGGTCTGGACCACTACGCCACCCTGCCGGTGCCGCCGGCCGCGGTGGTGCTGGGGGCGGCGGGCGCCTACGCCTCCTTCACCGTGCCGGGGACCGTGGTCACGGCGGTGGCGGGCAGCGCGCTGTTCGGGCTGCCGCTGACCCACCTCTGGGTGCTCGTCGCCGTCGTCCCGCTGTCCGGGGCCGCGCTGTCCGGCCTGGGGGCGGCGCTGGGGCTGCTGGCGCCGCGTCCCGAGCTGGCGACGCTGCTCGGGCAGCTCGGGATGTCCGCGGCGCTGCTGCTGGGCGTCCTGCCGGCCGAGCGGCTG
>NZ_KL585437.1:53772-56688 GCF_000721935.1 Streptomyces sp. NRRL WC-3549 | reverse complement strand
AGATGTGTATAAGAGACAGGGGCCGGTCGGCTGGGCGCGTGACCTGCTGCCGTCGACGTACGGGGTGGAGGCGTTGTCCCGGTCCTTCGACGCCCACCCGGACTGGGCGGTCGTGGCGCTGGACCTCGGGGTGTGCGCCGCGGTGGGTGTGCTGTCGCTGGCCGTGGCGACGTGGGCGTACCGGCGGGCCGCGGTGCGCTGACCGGTGGCGGGTGCCGCCGGGTGCGCCGGTCCGGCGGGCGTCCCGGTCCGGTGAGGCGTCCGCCTCGGCGGCCTGGCACGATGTCACCGTGACCGCACCGTTGACGCCGCCGCATCAGCCCGACCCCCGCGACCCGTGGCAGGCCCCGCCCCCCGGGTCCGGGTCGCACCTCGCCCCCGGCGGCCTCCTGCCGCCGACCGCGGCGGAGCGGCGTGCGGAGCTGGTGCAGGGCGCTCTGACCGCACTGCTGCTGACGGCCGCGGGGCTCGTGCTCGGCCTGCTGTGGCTGTGGCTGGCGCCGCGGGTCCCGCTGGTCTCCGACGACACGGCCGTGTACCTCAAGGACAGCGAGGGCGAGGAGGCCGTCGGGGCGGACGGCACCTTCGTGCTGCTGGCCCTCGGTCTCGGTCTGGTGTCCGCCGTGGCCGTCTTCTTCCTCCGCAGGCGCGGAGGCATCCCGCTGGTGGTGGGGCTCGCCCTCGGCGGGGTGCTCGGCTCGCTCCTCGCGTGGGGGGTCGGGACGTGGCTGGGGCCGACGTCCGACGTGGTGGCCCACGCCAAGGAGGTGGGCAAGGGCGTGACGTTCGACGCGCCGCTGGAGCTGCACGCGGTGGGGGCGGCGGTACTGGCCTGGCCGATCGCGGCGATGGTCGTGCACCTGCTGCTGACGTGGGTGTTCGGGCCGCGGGACCCCGAGCCGGAGTTCGAGTTCTGGGGGCAGGGGGAGGCGTTCGGGCCTGCGGCCGGGGCCGGACCCGCTGCCGGTACCGGGCCCGCGCCGGGTTCCGGGTCCGCGCCTTCCGGGCCCCTGCCCGGGGCCGGGGCCGACGGCGGCCCGAGCGCGGCGGACGGGTGGCCGCGGCGGTCCTAGCGGTGCGGGGGCACGGGGCGCCTGCGGCGGGCCCTGTCCCTCCGGCGAGCCCCCGGACCGGAGCCGTGCCCCGTCAGGCGCGGCCGATCGGGGCCGACACCGCCCGGGTCAGGTCCGTCAGCGCCGTGGGGGACAGCTCCACCTCCAGGCCGCGGCGGCCCGCCGAGACGCAGATCGTGGCGTGCTCCTGCGCCGAGGCGTCCAGCACCGTACGCAGGCGTCTGCGCTGGCCCAGCGGGGAGATGCCGCCCCGGACGTAGCCCGTGGTGCGTTCCGCGGACGCCGGGTCCGCCATCGCGGCCCGCTTGCCGCCCACCGCCGCCGCCAGTGCCTTCAGGTCCAGCGAACCCGCCACCGGTACGACCGCGACGACCAGCTCGCCGTCGACGTCGGCGACCAGGGTCTTGAACACCCGGTCCGGGGAGACGCCGAGCGCCTCGGCGGCCTCCTCGCCGTACGACGGGGACGACGGGTCGTGGTCGTAGGAGTGGACCGTGAACGCGGTGCCCGACGCGGTCAGCGCGACCGTCGCCGGGGTGCCGCCCGGCTGCTGCTTCTTCGGCTTCTTCGCCACGGCCGGGTTCCTCGGGTCAGTTGGGGTGGGTGGGGGCGCGGGTCAGGTCGGTGGCCGGCAGCGACGGCAGATGCCGGATGACGGCCGTCTCCCTGCGCAGCAGGGCGAGCTCCTCGCGCAGCCGCGTCGCCGTGTCCGGCGCCTGGAGCAGCCGCTGCTTCGTCGGTACGTCCAGTACGGTCGCCGCGGCCACCAGGTACGAGACGACGGACGGGTCGTCGGGCAGTTCCGCACCGGTGGCCAGGGAACGCTCACTGGCTCCGGCGAGCCGCTTCTGGTAGCCGCGGAAGGCCCGCAGGACGCCCTCGGAGAGGGCCGCGGCCTCCTCCTGCGCCGCCTTGCCCCCCGCCTCGTCGCCCTCGGCGGAGGGGTTCTCCGGGAGGTCCTCCACCTCGGCGGTCAGATAGGGGCCGCTCGCGTCGACCGAGAGCAGCCGGACCCGGACGGTGCCGGTCGCCAGGACCTCGTAGCTGCCGTCCGCCCGTTCCCTGATCTTGGCCGCGTCCGCGACGCATCCCACCCGGTGGAAGGCCTGGACCGGGTCGGGGCCGAAGCCCTCGCCCGGAGCGCGTTCGCCGGTTCCCGGAGCGGGGACCGAGTCGGGCATGCCCGTACCCGTACGGGCACTCTCGCGGCCGTCGCGGATCGCGACGACGACGAAACGGCGCGGCGCGTCCTCGTCGACCGTCGCAAGCTCGCGCATCATGGCGCGATAGCGCTCCTCGAAGACGTTGAGCGGCAGCACGAGGCCGGGGAACAGCACCGCGTTCAGCGGGAAGAGAGGCAGGCGAGCGGTGGTCACAGCGCTCAAGCCTAATGGCCGCGCGGCCCGCCGTGGCCGGGCCGTCCGCGCAGGGGGGTGGAAGAGGCCACCCGGAGCCGTACCGCCGCCCTGGTGTCGAGGAAACCGCCCAGCGCGTCGTCGGCCACCGACGCCCACGGGAACGACGTGGCGTACGGCCCGATGAGCCGGAACTGCTCCAGCGCCTCCTCCGTACGCTCCCGCGCCACCAGGACGCAGGCGAGGAGGTTGCGGACCTCGGCGGGCCAGGGATCGCCGGCGGGGAACCCCGCGGAGAACCCGATCGCGAGGTCGGCGGCGGCGTCGATCCGGTCCCTCTGCACGGGCGTGGCCCGCCCGGCGGCGTCGGCGTCGCTCAGCAGCGCGAACGCCGCGCGTACCGGCAGGGCCTGGACCAGCGAGTCGGCGACGGCGTCCTCGGCCGCCCGCTCGGCGAAGTCGAAGCACTCGCGGTGCGAGCCGTACCA
>NZ_KL585437.1:52406-53556 GCF_000721935.1 Streptomyces sp. NRRL WC-3549 | reverse complement strand
GGGGAGCCGTACCAGGCGGCGGAGAGGTACTGGAGCGCGGCGACATGGCAGCCGTAGTGGTGCGTGGAGCGGAGCAGCGCCTGTTCCCACAGCGCCTCGAAGACGGTGTGCGGGGCGTGGGTGCCCCGGGCGTGGTCGAGCGCGAGCCTCCACGGCACCGGATCCCTCGGGTCCGCCTCGGCCGCCGCCGTGATCAGGGGGCCCACCTCGCGCAGGAGTTCCGCGTGGGCGGGGGACGCCCAGGCCCGCCGGACCGCCAGCTCGGCCTTGACCAGCAGGGCGTCCGGATCGGTCGGGGCGGCGGCCAGCCAGTCGGTCAGCCAGCCGTCGCGGCTGTCGGCGAACGCCACCAGACGGGCCAGACAGCGGTCCCGGGTCTCCCAGTCGGCGGCGTCCCGGGTCCCGGCGAGGAGCTTGGCCGCGGGTTCGAAGTCGCCCAGGGCCGCCGCCACCAGCGCGGGGGAGAGCAGTTCGTCGGGGGCGTCGAGCAGCACCGCCTCGTCGGCGGGCAGCGCGGCGGACAGCACCGGTCCGTACCGGAGCGTGCGCGCGGAGCTCAGCAGTGCGCGGAGGAATGCCATGGTGCAGACCATTGAAAAGCGCTGGTGAGGAGGGCGCCAGTGGGGCCCTGTGAAGCTTCTGTAGCGAGTGGGAGGGTTGCCCTGGAAACCTTCAAGAAAGGGCAAAGGAAGTGGCGTCGGACGGCTTGAATCCGACCTTGAGGCCGCACCGACCCGGTCTCCCGGCCGGGTCTCGACCGGCCTTTCGAGGGCTGTCGCCCCCGGCGCCCGAAGGCGGGAGCGGTGACCGGGGGTCAGCTCCGGCGCAGCAGCCGGGAAGCGCCCGCCGCCACCGTGGTGGCCAATATCCACCCCACCAGGACGAGGGCCGCCGCCGTCCACTGCCAGCCGCCCTCCAGCCGCCAGTAACCGACCTGCCCGAGATCGATCACCGGCACCAGCAGATCCAGCGCGAACAGCGCGGCGTTCCACTCGGGGTGCTCGTCACCCTTGATCGACGGCGGCTGGTACCGCGAGAACGCCACCGTCCCCGCCGCCCACAGCACCGCCATCCACACCAGGGCCCGCCCCGGCCGGTAGCCGTACGCCACCGCCCAGTCCTGGAGATAGCCCCAGACCCGGCCCGCCGC
>NZ_KL585437.1:46735-52209 GCF_000721935.1 Streptomyces sp. NRRL WC-3549 | reverse complement strand
CCGCCGCCGGCAGCGTCTCGCGGCGGCGGCGCTGCTTGGCGAGCAGGACCTCGCGGGCGTCCGCGTCCTCCCCGCAGCTGCGCAGCACGGCCGCCAGGCGCTCGTACGGCTCCGGGACGTACTCCGGGGTCGCGGCCAGCACCCACTCCAGGCGGCGGGAGAGCGGGAAGTGGCCGTACGGGACGAGGTTCTCGTACGCGAAGCCGCCCATGGCCAGACCACCCGGGCCCGGCCAGCTGGTCGAGACGTCGATCAGCGTCACCACCTTCGCGCCGTTGAGCACCACCCGGCCCTGCTCCGGACGCTCCGCGTTGAAACGCAGCTCGGGTGTGGCGATCCGGCGCAGCGACAGCTCCTCCGGCCCGGTCAGGACGAACCTGGCCCGGTGGAGGTCCACCGCGTCCCCGAACCGCCCGTCGTCCAGCCGCACGGCGCCCCGGCACTCGAAGATCTGGGAGCGCGTCCCGGGGACCGGGCCGGCCCCGTACGCGACGCCGTACGGGGGAGTGGTGCCCTGGTTGCCGGTCTCCACGCTCACCCACGCCTCGGTCATGTACAGCGTGCGCTCCACGCTGAGCTGCGGGGCGTTCAGCGCGCGCCGTCCGTCCACGGCTCGCAGCCGGCTGCCGCGCAGGCTCAGCGAACCCCCGACCGTCGCCCCGCGCAGGCTCAGCTCGCCGCGGGTCTCGATCATCTCGGCCTGCAGGTCCTGCGCCACGCACATCCCGTCGCCGACGAAGGCGCGGCCCCGCCGGTCGGGTCCCACGGCGAGCTGGTTGATCAGCAGGTCCGTGCCGATCTGCGCGTCGGTCAGCCGGATGCCCCGCTCGACCCGGCAGCGCGGTAGATGCAGATCACCCTCCGTGTGCAACCTGGCGGCGTCCAGCCTCGGCATCGCGCAGCCCACCAGCCGCAGGGTCGTGAAGTGGCATTCGGGCAGGACGACCTCCTGCTCGAAGCGGCACCCGGTGAACTCCACGTACGGCGACACCCGGCCGCCCGCCAGGTCCAGCTTCCCGGTGATCCGTACGCCCCGGAGCTTGAGCGCGGCCACCCGGCCCGGGCGCGCCGGGGGCCCGTCCAGGAGCAGGCGCGCCACCGTGCGGGCGTCGACACTGCGCTCGGGGCCCCAGACGTGCGGGGCGAAGGGGTCGTCACGCGCCGGGTCGCGTGCCCGCAGGTCGTAGGTCGTGCCGTTGCGGAAGGACTGCCACATGCCGAGCTCCGCGGCGCTGACGCCGTCGGGGATCTCTCCGTCGTGCGGTTCGGTCACTGCCTCACCTCCACGTGCGCGGAACCACCCGCGCCTCGTAGAGCCGTTCTTCCCTTTGTGTGACGAAGTGAACACTCCTGGTCAGCGGTGAAGGCCACGAGATGTATCAGCCAGTGATACGGGCGGCCGGGCGCCGCGGGCGGTCTGAGAGAATTGGGGTGTGATCTCTCGAATCGATCTGCGCGGCACCGCCCTCCCCGAGGGCGGCGACCTGCGCGACCTGCTGCCCCGTGCCGAGTTCGACGTGGAAGCCGCCCTGGAGACGGTGCGGCCGATCTGCGAGGACGTACGCCATCGTGGCTCGACGGCAGTGATCGAGTGGGGAGAGAAGTTCGACGGCGTCCGCCCCGACGCGCTGAGGGTCCCCGCCGCCGCGGTCACCGCCGCGCTGGACGCGCTCGACCCCGCCGTACGCGCGGCGCTGGAGGAGTCCATCCGCCGCGCCCGCCTCGTCCACCGCGAACAGCGCCGCACCACCCACACCACCCAGGTCGTCCCCGGCGGCACCGTCACCGAGAAGTGGGTGCCCGTCGAGCGCGTCGGGCTGTACGTCCCGGGCGGGCGGTCGGTCTACCCCTCGTCCGTCGTGATGAACGTCGTCCCGGCCCAGGAGGCGGGCGTCGAGGGCGTCGCCGTGGCCTCCCCGCCGCAGCGCGGCGCGCTGCTCGGCGTCGACGAGGTGTACGCGGCCGGAGGCTCCCAGGCCGTCGCGATGTTCGCGTACGGCACCGAGGACTGCCTGCCCGTGAACCTCGTCACGGGCCCCGGCAACATCTACGTCGCCGCCGCCAAGCGCCTGCTCAAGGGCCGGATCGGCATCGACGCCGAGGCCGGGCCCACCGAGATCGCGATCCTCGCGGACGCGACCGCCGACCCGGTGCACGTCGCCGCCGACCTCATCAGCCAGGCCGAGCACGACCCGATGGCCGCCGCCGTGCTCGTCACCGACTCCGCGGAACTGGCCGCCGCCACCGAGGCCGAGCTGGCCGCCCAGGTCGCCGCGACCAAGCACGTCGAGGACCGGATCGGACCGGCCCTGGCCGGCCGCCAGTCCGCGATCGTCCTGGTGAACGACGTGGAGGACGGCCTGAAGGTCGTCGACGCGTACGCCGCCGAGCACCTGGAGATCCAGACCGCCGACGCCGCCGCCGTCGCCGACCGGGTCCGCAACGCCGGCGCGGTCTTCGTCGGCCCGTACGCGCCCGTCTCCCTCGGCGACTACTGCGCGGGCTCCAACCACGTGCTGCCCACCGGAGGCTGCGCCTGCCACTCCTCGGGCCTGTCCGTGCAGTCCTTCCTGCGCGGCATCCACATCGTCGACTACACGCGCGACGCGCTCGCCGAGGTCGCCCACCACGTGGTGACCCTCGCCGAGGCGGAGGACCTGCCCGCCCACGGCGCCGCGCTCAAGGCGAGGTTCGGTTGGAAGGTGCCCCAGCAGTGACGAACGGCAACCCCTGGGACGAGCTCCCGATCCGCGCGGAACTGCGCGGCCAGTCCCCGTACGGCGCGCCCCAGCTCGACGTACCGGTCCGGCTCAACACCAACGAGAACCCCTACCCGCTGCCCGACGCGCTCGTCGACCGCATCGCCGAACGCGTCCGCGAGGCCGCCCGCGGCCTCAACCGCTACCCCGACCGCGACGCCGTCGGACTCCGCACCGAGCTGGCCCGCTACCTCACCCGCACCGCCGGGCACCGGGTCGGCCCCGGGAACGTCTGGGCCGCCAACGGCTCCAACGAGGTCCTCCAGCAGCTCCTCCAGACCTTCGGCGGCCCCGGCCGCACCGCGATCGGCTTCGAACCCTCGTACTCGATGCACGCCCTCATCGCCCGCGGCACCGGCACCGGCTGGATCTCCGGGCCGCGCAACGAGGACTTCACCATCGACGTCGAGGCGGCGAAGAAGGCCGTCGCCGAGCACCGCCCCGACGTGGTCTTCATCACCTCCCCCAACAACCCCACCGGCACCGCCGTCGACGCGGACACCGTCGTGGAGCTGTACGACGCCGCGCAGGCCGCGGGCCCGTCGATGGTCGTGGTGGACGAGGCGTACGGCGAGTTCAGCCACCGCCCCTCGCTGCTCCCGCTCATCGAGGGCCGCCGCCACCTGGTGCTCTCGCGCACCATGTCCAAGGCGTTCGGCGCCGCCGGGCTGCGCCTCGGCTACCTCGCCGCCGACCCGGAGATGTGTATAAGAGACAGGGAGCACACCGATACGCTCCTCGGGTACGTCGACCGCCTCAAGAGCGAGCGCGACCGGCTGGTGGACGGACTGCGGGCACTCGGCTTCGCCGTCACCGACTCGGACGCCAACTTCGTCCAGTTCGGCCGCTTCGCCGACAGCCGCGCCGCCTGGCAGCACATCCTCGACCGGGGCGTCCTGGTCCGGGACAACGGCGTACCGGGGTGGCTGCGGGTGACCGCGGGGACCCCGGAAGAGAACGACGCGTTCCTCGATGCGGTGCGCGAACTGAAGAAGGAGCACGACGCATGAGCCGCGTAGGCAGGGTGGAACGGACCACCAAGGAGACCTCCGTACTCGTCGAGATCGACCTCGACGGCACCGGCAAGGTCGATGTCGCGACCGGTGTCGGCTTCTACGACCACATGCTCGACCAGATCGGCCGGCACGGGCTGTTCGACCTGACGGTCAAGACCGACGGCGACCTGCACATCGACTCGCACCACACCATCGAGGACACCGCCCTGGCCCTCGGTGCCGCCTTCAAACAGGCGCTCGGCGACAAGACCGGCATCTACCGCTTCGGCAACTGCACGGTCCCGCTGGACGAGTCGCTCGCCCAGGTCACCGTCGACCTCTCCGGCCGCCCCTACCTGGTGCACACCGAGCCGGAGAAGATGGCGCCGATGATCGGTGAGTACGACACCACGATGACCCGGCACATCCTGGAGTCCTTCGTGGCCCAGGCGCAGATCGCCCTGCACGTCCACGTGCCGTACGGCCGCAACGCCCACCACATCGTGGAGTGCCAGTTCAAGGCGCTCGCCCGTGCCCTGCGCTACGCCAGCGAGCACGACCCGCGCGCGGCCGGCATCATCCCGTCCACGAAGGGCGCCCTGTGACCGGCCTGAACACCGTGCTGATCGTCGTCGGCCTCTTCCTGGCCGGCGGCGTCTACTCCTTCTGGAAGCAGGGCATGCCCAAGGGCGTCGTCGTGCTCCTCGGCATCGGCTCCGTGATGTGCCTCGTGGCGGGCGTCATGCGGATCCAGGGACTCTGGGACTGAGGTCGGGACTGTGAGTGACAAGAAGAAGTCCGTCGTCGTCTTCGACTACGGCTTCGGCAACGTGCGTTCCGCCGAGCGGGCCCTGGCCCGCGTCGGCGCGGACGTCGAGATCACCCGGGACTTCGACGCCGCGATGAACGCCGACGGGCTGCTCGTCCCGGGCGTCGGCGCCTTCTCCGCCTGCATGGACGGGCTGAAGAAGGCCCGCGGGGAGTGGGTCATCGGCCGCAGGCTGGCCGGCGGACGCCCCGTCATGGGCATCTGCGTGGGCATGCAGATCCTCTTCGAGCGGGGCATCGAGCACGGCGTCGAGACGGAGGGCCTGGACGAGTGGCCCGGCACCGTCGGACCGCTCAAGGCCGACGTCGTCCCGCACATGGGGTGGAACACCGTCGACGCCCCCGAGGACTCCCAGCTCTTCGCCGGCCTCGACGCCGGCACCCGGTACTACTTCGTGCACTCCTACGCGGCGCACGACTGGTCCCTCGAAGTGACCAACGCCAAGATCCGTGCCCCCAAGGTCACCTGGGCCGCGCACGGAGAGCGGTTCGTGGCCGCCGTGGAGAACGGCGCGCTGTGGGCCACCCAGTTCCACCCCGAGAAGTCCGGCGACGCCGGCGCCCAGCTGCTGACCAACTGGATCGAGACGCTGTAATGCCGAAGCTTGAACTGCTCCCCGCCGTCGACGTCCGCGACGGCCAGGCCGTCCGCCTCGTCCACGGCGAGTCCGGCTCCGAGACCTCCTACGGCTCGCCGCTGGAGGCCGCCCTCGCCTGGCAGAGCGCCGGGGCCGAGTGGCTGCACCTGGTCGACCTGGACGCCGCCTTCGGCACCGGTGACAACCGTGCGCTGATCGCCGAGGTGGCGGGTGCCATGGACATCAAGGTCGAGCTCTCCGGAGGCATCCGCGACGACGCCTCGCTCGCCGCCGCCCTCGCCACCGGCTGGCGC
>NZ_KL585437.1:39599-46526 GCF_000721935.1 Streptomyces sp. NRRL WC-3549 | reverse complement strand
CCCGCCGCGTCAACCTCGGCACCGCCGCCCTGGAGACCCCGGAGTGGGTCGCCAAGGTCATCGCGGAGCACGGCGACCAGATCGCCGTCGGCCTCGACGTCCGGGGCACCACGCTGCGCGGCCGCGGCTGGACCCGCGACGGCGGCGACCTCTACGAGACGCTCGCCCGTCTCGACTCCGAGGGCTGCGCCCGCTACGTCGTCACCGACATCGCCAAGGACGGCACGCTCCAGGGCCCCAACCTGGAGCTCCTGAAGAACGTCTGCGCCGCCACCGACAAGCCGGTCGTCGCCTCCGGCGGCGTCTCCTCGCTCGACGACCTGCGGGCCATCTCCTCGCTCGTGCCCGAGGGCGTCGAGGGCGCGATCGTCGGCAAGGCCCTGTACGCCAAGGCGTTCACCCTGGAGGAGGCCCTCAAGGCGGTCTCCGGATGACGGACTCCGTACGCCGCTTCTCCTCGGGCGGCCCGTGGGAGGAGGCCTTCGGCCACTCCCGTGCGGTCGAACTGCCGGGCGGGCTCGTCCTCGTCTCCGGGTGCACCTCGGTGGCCGGCGGCCGGATCGCCGCGGGCGGCCCGTACGAGCAGGCCGTCGCCTCCTTCGAGGCCGCCTTCGAGGCGCTGGAGCAGGCGGGCCTGGGCCGCGAGGACGTCGTCCGCACCCGGATGTACGTCACGCACGCCCGGGACGTGGACGAGGTGGGCCGCGCCCACAAGGAACTGTTCGACGACGTACGCCCCGCCGCGTCGATGATCATCGTCTCCGGTCTCGTGGACCCGAGCCTGGTCGTCGAGGTCGAGGTCGAGGCCTACCGGGGAGGGAAGCGATGAGTCTCGCCGTACGGGTCATCCCGTGCCTGGACGTGGACGGCGGCCGCGTCGTCAAGGGCGTCAACTTCCAGAACCTGCGCGACGCGGGCGACCCCGTCGAGATGGCCGAGCTGTACGACGCCGAGGGCGCCGACGAGTTGACCTTCCTGGACATCACCGCGTCCAGCGGCGACCGCGAGACCACCTACGACGTGGTGCGGCGCACCGCCGAGCAGGTGTTCATCCCGCTCACCGTCGGCGGCGGCGTCCGCACCCCGGACGACGTGGACAAGCTGCTGCGGGCCGGGGCCGACAAGGTCGGCGTCAACACCGCGGCCATCGCCCGCCCCGACCTGATCCGGGAGATCGCCGAACGCTTCGGGCGGCAGGTGCTCGTCCTGTCCGTCGACGCCCGCCGCACCCCGGAGGGCACCTTCGAGGTGACCACGCACGGAGGGCGCCGGGGCACCGGCATCGACGCCGTCGAATGGGCGCACCGGGCGGCCGAGCTCGGCGCCGGGGAGATCCTGCTCAACTCGATGGACGCCGACGGCACCAAGGACGGCTACGACACCGAGATGATCAAGGCGGTACGGGCGCACGTCAGTGTCCCCGTCATCGCCTCCGGGGGAGCGGGCCGGCTCCAGGACTTCGCGCCCGCCGTCGACGCGGGTGCCGACGCGGTCCTGGCCGCGTCCGTCTTCCACTTCGGTGACCTGCGGATCTCCGAGGTGAAGGGCGCGCTGCGGGAGGCCGGACGCCCGGTCCGCTGACGCCCGGCCCGCCCCCGGGGCCCGGAGAGGACCGGGCCCCGGGGGCGGCGCGGGTCCGGGTGTCCTGATGTCCCTACAGGCCGAGTTCCGCCGTGTGCAGCCTGGCCAGCGCGTCCTTGTCGCCCTCCAGCTCCACCCGGGCCGCGTCCTGCCGCCCGGCCGCGAACAGCAGCAGCTCACCCGGCTCACCGGTGACCGTCACCACCGGAGCGCCCTTGTGGGCCACCACCGTCTGGCCGTCCGGCCGGCGCAGCACCAGGCCCACCGGGGCGCGGCGCCCCATCACCCGGGCCGTCCTCTCCGTGCGCGACCACAGCACGTCGGCGAAGACCGGGTCCAGGTCACGCCGCGACCAGTCCGGCTGGGCCCGGCGGACGTCCTCCGCGTGGATGTAGAACTCCACGGTGTTGGCCGCCTCGTCGATCTGCTTCAGACCGAACGGCGACATCCGGGGCGGCCCCGTACGGATGAGCTGGATCAGCTCCTCGTACGGCTTCTCGGCGAACTCGGCCTGCACCCGTTCCAGCCGGTTCTTCAGCGCGCCCAGCAGGATCCCGCCCGCCGCGTCCGCCCGGCGCTCGCGCACCACGACGTGGGCGGCCAGGTCCCGGGTCCTCCAGCCGTCGCACAGGGTCAGGGCCTCGGGGCCCGCCGCCTCCAACAGGTCGGCGAGCAGAAGACGTTCACGCTTCGCATGGGTCGACATGCCCGCCAGCGTACGGCGGGGACACACCGTCCGCCCAGTGGACGCGCGCCCAGGATCCCCGCTCCGGCGCGGCACAATGGGCGTATGACCAGCACGCCCGGCCCCGTACCCGCCAGCAGCCTCGACCCGGCAGTCGCCGCCCGCCTCAAGCGCGGCCCCGACGGGCTGGTCCCGGCCATCGCCCAGCAGTACGACACCGGTGAGGTGCTCATGCTCGGCTGGATGGACGACGAGGCCCTGCACCGCACCCTGACCACGGGCCGCTGCACCTACTGGTCCCGCAGCCGCCAGGAGTACTGGGTCAAGGGCGACACCTCCGGCCACGTCCAGCGGGTGAGGTCCGTCGCCCTCGACTGCGACGCCGACACCGTCCTGGTGAAGGTCGACCAGACGGGCGCCGCCTGCCACACCGGCGACCGCACCTGCTTCGACGAGGACGTCCTCCTGCTCACCGGGCCCCGGTAGGGTCAGCCGCCATGGATCTCGAGACCTTCCGCAAGCTCGCCGTCGACCGGCGCGTCATCCCCGTCAGCCGCCGGCTCCTCGCGGACGGTGACACCCCGGTGGGGCTCTACCGCAAGCTCGCGGCCGAGCGCACCGGCACCTTCCTCCTCGAATCCGCGGAGAACGGCCGCACCTGGTCCCGTTACTCCTTCGTCGGGGTGCGCAGCGCCGCCACCCTCACCGTCCGTGACGGCGAGGCCCACTGGATCGGCACCCCGCCCGTCGGCGTCCCCCTCGACGGCGACCCCCTGCACGCCCTGCGCGCCACGGTGGAGGCGCTCCACACCCCGCGCGACCTCGTCGGCGACGCCGGGCTGCCGCCCTTCACCGGGGGCATGGTCGGCTACCTCGGGTACGACGTCGTACGCCGGCTGGAGAAGATCACCGAGCACGGCGGCGACGACCTGGAACTGCCCGAGCTGACGATGCTGCTCACCTCGGACCTCGCGGTGCTGGACCACGGCGACGGCACCGTCCTGCTGATCGCCAACGCGATCAACCACAACGACACGGACACCGGCGTCGACGAGGCGTACGCGGACGCCGTGGCCCGGCTGGACGCCATGCAGCGCGACCTGTCCCGGCCGGTGGAGAACGCCCCCGCCGCCCTCCCGCCCTCCGAGCTCCCGCCCTACACCGCCCGGTGGGGCGGGCAGGACTACCGGGACGCCGTCGACGACGTCAAGGAGCGCATCAGGGCCGGAGAGGCCTTCCAGGTGGTCCCCTCCCAGCGCTTCGAGACACCGTGCACCGCCCCCGCGCTGGACGTCTACCGGGTGCTGCGCGCCACCAACCCGTCGCCGTACATGTACCTCCTGCGCCTCGACGGATTCGACGTCGTCGGCTCCAGCCCCGAGGCACTGGTCAAGGTCGAGGACGGCCGGGCGATGGTCCACCCGATCGCCGGGACCCGGCACCGCGGAGCCACCCCGCAGGAGGACCAGGCGCTCGCCGAGGAACTCCTCGCCGACCCCAAGGAGCGCGCCGAGCACCTGATGCTCGTCGACCTCGGCCGCAACGACCTGGGCCGGGTCTGCGCGCCCGGCAGCGTCGAGGTCGTCGACTTCATGTCGGTCGAGCGCTACTCGCACGTGATGCACATCGTCTCCACCGTCACCGGGCGCGTCGCCGAAGGCCGCGGCGCCTTCGACGTCCTCACCGCGTGCTTCCCCGCGGGCACCCTCTCCGGCGCCCCCAAGCCGCGCGCCCTGCAGATCATCGAGGAGCTCGAACCCACCCGCCGCGGGCTCTACGGCGGCTGCGTCGGCTATCTGGACTTCGCCGGCGACTCCGACACCGCCATCGCCATCCGGACCGCCCTGCTCCGCGACGGCACCGCCTACGTCCAGGCCGGGGCCGGTGTCGTCGCCGACTCCGACCCCGTCGCCGAGGACACCGAGTGCCGCAACAAGGCCGCCGCGGTCCTGCGCGCGGTGCACACGGCGAACCGCCTCCACTCCCGTGGAGGCGGTGAGGGATAGTGGGGTACGTGAGCGCCGTCCCCGTACCCCAGCCCCGTGCCCGAGCCGCCTCGTCACCCGACAGCCCCGGCAGCCGCCGCAGCCTGGCCGCAGGCCTGCTCCTCGGAGCGGCCGGCGCCACCGTCGTCCTGCTGGCCTCCGGCCGGCCCTGGGCCGAGGGCAAGGCCGCCGTCGGCGGCGGCACCCTCCCGCTCAGCGCGGACGGCCGGGACATCACCGGCCTGCCCGCCGCCCTCGCCGTGGTCGGTCTGGCGGCCCTCGTGGCGGTCTTCGCGGTCCGGGGCCCCGGACGGCTCGTCGTCGCCGGACTCCTGACCGCCAGCGGCCTCGGCGCCGGACTGAGCGCCTACGCCGGCGCCTCGGACCGGGACGCCCTGAACGCGAAGGCCGCGCAGTCCACCGGGAACGCCGCGACCACCGTCGACGCCCTCAGCCACACGGTCTGGCCCTACCTCACGGCCGCCGGCGGGCTGCTGATCCTGCTCGCCGGGCTGCTCGCCCTGCGCTACGGCCGCCGCTGGCCCGCCATGTCGGGCCGGTACGAGCGCGACGGGACCCCGCGCCCCCGCAAGGCCCCCCGTGCCGCCCCGGACCCCGACCGCCCCGAGGACCTGTGGAAGGCACTGGACCGCGGCGAGGACCCGACGCGCGAGGCATGACCCCCACCTCACGTCCTACCGGCCCGTACGGGACAATGGATGTGAGCTTTCCGAACAGCGATACCTTCAGCGCAACACCAACGAGGAGCAACTCATGGCGGGCAGCAGCCACGGACACACCCCGGCCGCCTGGACCGGTGTCATCATCTCGTTCATCGGCTTCTGCGTCGCCGGAGTCTTCATGGTGGCGGCGAACCCGGTCGGCTTCTGGGCAGGCATGGGCGTGGTCCTCCTCGGCGGACTCGTCGGCTTCGCCATGAAGACCGCAGGCCTCGGCATGCCGAAGGAGTCGGCCGACCTGGCCACCGCCCGGTCGCACGCCGCGCGGGCGCAGACCACGAGCTGAGGACCGCCGAGGCGGGACACGACGCGAGGCGCAGCCCCCGGTGGGCTGCGCCTTCTCACGTCAGCGGGGACAATCAGCGGGTGGACGCCTCAGCCTCTTCCCCCGCCGCCCCGGACCCGGCCCACGCCGCCCCCGACCCGGCCCCCGGCCCCCGTACACCGGCCGCCCCCGGACCGCCGCCACCCCCCGGGCCCCCGGGCGGCCCCCTCTTCCCCTGCGCCCCCGCGCCGGCCTCCCGGCTCCGCCGGGTCCTCGTCCCCGCGGGCGTCATGGCGGCCGTCGTCGGCGCCTTCGGATACGTGGCCGCGGTCGACCCCAACGAGCCCGGCCACTACCCGGTCTGCCCCCTGCTCCGCCTCACCGGGCTGCTCTGCCCCGGCTGCGGCGGACTGCGCAGCGCCCACGCCTTCGCCCACGGCGACCTCGTCACGGCGCTGGGCGCCAACGCCGTGGCCGTCGTCGGGTACGCCGTCTTCGCCGTGGTCTGGCTGCTCTGGACGGTCCGCGCCGTCCGCGGCAAGCCCCTGCGGATCGCTCTGGCGCCCGGCTACTGGTGGGGCGTCGGCGCGGTGCTGGTGGTCTTCTCCGTCGTCCGGAACCTGCCGTTCGGATCGGCGCTGGCGCCGTGAACGCCCAGCTGGTGGGACGTGACGGCGCCGGATGCGGGCCCAGGGCCCTCCTGCGGATACCATCGATACGGCTGATCCTGTTCCATCACCGTTCCGGAAGGGGGCCGCTCGCGTGAGTGTGCTCGACGAGATCATCGACGGCGTCCGCGCCGACCTCGCGGAGCGACAGGCGCGCGTCAGCCTCGACGAGCTCAAGGAACGCGCGGCGCGTGCTCCCCAGGCCAAGGACGGAGTCGCCGCGCTGCGCGGCGAGGGTGTGACCGTCATCTGCGAGGTCAAGCGCTCCAGCCCCTCCAAGGGGGCCCTGGCCGCCATCGCCGACCCGGCCGCGCTCGCCGCGGACTACGAGGCCGGCGGCGCGTCCGTCATCTCGGTCCTCACCGAGGAGCGCCGCTTCGGCGGTTCGCTCGCCGACCTGGAGGCGGTCCGCGCCAAGGTCGACATCCCGGTCCTGCGCAAGGACTTCATCGTCACCTCCTACCAGCTGTGGGAGGCGCGCGCGTACGGCGCCGACCTCGCCCTGCTGATCGTCGCCGCCCTCGACCAGGAGGCCCTGGTCTCGCTGATCGAGCGCGCCGAGTCGATCGGTCTCACCCCGCTCGTCGAGGCGCACGACGAGGAGGAGGCGGAGCGCGCCGTGGACGCCGGGGCGAAGATCGTCGGCGTCAACGCGCGCAACCTGAAGGACCTCAAGGTCGACCGCTTCACCTTCGAGCGGGTCGCCCCCGAGATCCCCGACCACATCGTCAAGGTCGCCGAGTCCGGTGTCCGCGGCCCGCACGACCTCATCGCGTACGCCAACGCCGGCGCCGACGCGGTGCTGGTGGGCGAGTCCCTGGTCACCGGCCGCGACCCGCGGGGGGCCGTCGCCGACCTGGTCGCCGCGGGCGCGCACCCCGCGCTCCGGCACGGACGGGGCTGACCGCACCCGTGCCCACCGTCCGCCCCGCGCCCCGGGCCCGGGGCCTGTGCCCCGCACCGGCCAGGGACCCGCACGCCCCGCTGGCACGCGGCTGCCGCC
>NZ_KL585437.1:35659-39367 GCF_000721935.1 Streptomyces sp. NRRL WC-3549 | reverse complement strand
GCGGCTGCCGCGCCCCGGCCCGGCGGGTGCACGGGCGGCGTGTGCGGTACGTCATCGGCGACGAGCCGGGACAGGTCAACGGCATGCGATGGCGCACGGGGTCCGCGCCGTAGCGAGCCCCGGCCGTCGCACCCTCCCGGTGACCGCACCCCGGTGACCGGGGGGCTCCGCGCGTCCCACCACGCCGCCCGTCCCCGGGCCCGGCGTGGCGCTCCGCACACGGCGCATACGGTGAATGCATCCGCCGCACGCCCAAGGAGCACGTCGAAAACATGTCGTCCGACTTCTTCATCCCGGACCCCGAGGGTCTGATCCCCAGCGCCGAAGGCTACTTCGGCGCGTTCGGTGGCAAGTTCATCCCCGAGGCGCTGGTCGCCGCCGTGGACGAGGTGGCCGTCGCCTACGACAAGGCCAAGGCCGACCCCGCCTTCGCCGCCGAGCTCAACGCGCTCATGGCCGACTACACCGGCCGGCCCAGTGCGCTGACCGAGGTCCCGCGCTTCGCCGAGCACGCCGGCGGGGCCCGGATCTTCCTCAAGCGGGAAGACCTCAACCACACGGGCTCCCACAAGATCAACAACGTCCTCGGCCAGGCGCTCCTCACCAGGCGCATGGGCAAGACCCGGGTCATCGCGGAGACCGGAGCCGGCCAGCACGGCGTCGCCACGGCCACCGCCTGCGCCCTCTTCGGGCTCGAGTGCACCATCTACATGGGGGAGATCGACACCGAGCGGCAGGCGCTGAACGTGGCGCGCATGCGGATGCTCGGCGCCGAGGTCGTCGCCGTGAAGTCCGGCTCCCGGACCCTCAAGGACGCCATCAACGAGGCGTTCCGCGACTGGGTCGCCAACGTGGACCGCACGCACTACCTCTTCGGCACCGTCGCGGGACCGCACCCCTTCCCGGCGATGGTCCGCGACTTCCACCGGGTGATCGGCGTGGAGGCGCGCCGCCAGATCCTCCAGCGGGCCGGCCGGCTCCCCGACGCGGCGATCGCCTGCGTCGGCGGCGGCTCCAACGCCATCGGCCTCTTCCACGCCTTCATCCCCGACTCCGGCGTCCGGCTCGTCGGCTGCGAACCCGCAGGGCACGGCGTGGAGACCGGCGAGCACGCGGCGACCCTGACCGCGGGCGAACCGGGGATCCTGCACGGCTCCCGGTCCTACGTCCTCCAGGACGACGAGGGCCAGATCACCGAGCCGTACTCCATCTCGGCCGGGCTGGACTACCCGGGCATCGGCCCGGAGCACGCCTACCTCAAGGACGTCGGACGGGGCGAGTACCGCGCCGTCACCGACGACGCCGCGATGCAGGCGCTGCGCCTGCTCTCCCGCACCGAGGGCATCATCCCGGCCATCGAGAGCGCGCACGCGCTGGCCGGGGCCCTGGAGGTCGGCAAGGAGCTCGGCGAGGACGGACTCCTCCTGGTCAACCTGTCCGGCCGGGGCGACAAGGACATGGACACGGCCGCGCGCTACTTCGGGCTGTACGACGGCGCCGACGCGGTCGTCGAGGCCGACGTGGCCGACGGAGACGTGGAGGTCACCAAGTGAGCGGCAACCGGGAACTGCTGAGTACGACCCTCGCGAAGGCGGCCTCTGAGGACCGGGCGGCACTCATCGCCTACCTCCCCGGCGGCTTCCCGACCGTCGACGGCGGTATCGCGGCCGTCAAGGCGGCCGTCGCGGGCGGTGCCGACGTCATCGAGGTGGGCCTGCCGCACAGCGACCCGGTGCTCGACGGCCCGGTCATCCAGACCGCCGACGACATCGCGCTGCGCGGCGGCGTCAGGATCGCCGACATCATGCGCACGGTCCGTGAGGCGTACGAGGCGACGGGGGCCCCGATCCTCGTCATGACGTACTGGAACCCGATCGACCGCTACGGCGTGGAACGCTTCACCGCGGAGCTGGCCGAGGCCGGCGGTGCCGGGTGCATCCTGCCCGACCTGCCGGTCCAGGAGTCCGCGCTGTGGCGCGAGCACGCCGAGAAGCACTCCCTGGCCACCGTCTTCGTCGTCGCGCCGAGCAGCAAGGACGCCCGGCTCGCGGAGATCACGGCCGCCGGTTCGCCGGTTCCGGCTTCGTGTACGCCGCCTCCCTGATGGGCGTCACCGGCACCCGGGAGTCGGTCGGCGAGCGGGCCCAGGACCTGGTGCGGCGCACCCGGGCCACCGGCGACCTGCCGGTCTGCGTCGGGATCGGGGTCTCCACCCCCGAGCACGCCCGGCAGGTCGCGGGCTTCGCCGACGGGGTGATCGTCGGCTCGGCCTTCGTCAAGCGGATGCTGGACGCACCGAACGAGGCGGCGGGCCTGGAGGCCGTCCGTACGCTGGCGGGCGAACTCGCCGAAGGTGTTCGAAAGCGCTGAGCACGATCGTCACCCTTACGGGTGGACCTGGGACCGGGGAGGCGCTGAGGCGGCTCCCCGGTTCGTTTGCGCGGTGTGAGTGAGAACCAAGAGCCGAAGAGGGCCGCGCGCGAGCGGCTCGCCCAGCAGCGTGAGCTGGACCGGGCCCGCGACCGTCGCCGCCGCACACTGATCGTCGCCGCCGCGGTGGTCGGGGTCCTGGTGCTGGCCACCGTCGTCGGCCTGATCGCCGCCGACGTCGGGGAGGGCGAGCGGGACAGCGGGGCCGGCCCGGCCGTCACCCCGTCCGGGGCGACCGGGAAGGACGGTCTGGCCCTCCAGGTCGGCGCCGACGACGCGCCGTCCACGCTCACCATCTGGGAGGACTTCCGCTGCCCGGTCTGCGCCCAGTTCGAGAACGCCTTCCGGGACACGATCAGCGACCTGGCGCGGAGCGGCCAGATCAAGGTCGAGTACCACCTGGCCACGATCATCGACGGCAACCTCGGCGGCAGCGGCTCCCTGCGGGCGGCCAACGCGGCCGCCTGCGCCCAGGACGCCGGCAGGTTCGCCGCGTACCACGACGCCCTCTACCGCAACCAGCCCGCCGAGACCGACGACGCCTTCGGCAGTAACGGCAAGCTGATCGAGCTGGCACGCGGTGTGGACGGCCTGGACACCCCGGCCTTCCGCAGCTGTGTCCAGGACGGCACGCACGACAGCTGGGTCAAGAAGTCCGACAAGGCCTTCGCGGAGGGCGGCTTCCAGGGGACACCGACCGCGCTGCTCAACGGCGAGTCGGTCTTCCCCAAGAAGGGGGACGAGCAGATCTCCGCCGCCAACCTCAGGAAGTGGGTGGCCGACGCGAACAAGGGCAAGAAGCCGGGCACGGTGGGGGCGAGCCCCTCGGCGTCGTGAGGGGCCGTACGGGTCCGGGAGGCGGCCCTGTTACCCAGAAATTGCCGGACGGCTTGCGGTACGTCCGGTCCGGCAGGGTAGCGTCGACCTCGTCATGAACCTTGCCTTCATTCCCAGCCCGTCGACCGGCGTGATCGAGCTCGGCCCGATCCCGCTCCGCGGCTACGCGTTCTGCATCATCATCGGTGTCTTCGTCGCCGTCTGGTTCGGCAACAAGCGCTGGATCGCCCGGGGCGGCAATGCCGGCACCGTCGCCGACATCGCCGTCTGGGCGGTCCCCTTCGGGCTTGTCGGCGGCAGGCTCTACCACGTCATCACCGACTACCAGCTGTACTTCAGCGACGGTGAGAACTGGGTGGACGCCTTCAAGATCTGGCAGGGCGGCCTCGGCATCTGGGGGGCGATCGCGTTCGGCGCGATCGGCGCCTGGATCGGCTGGGG
>NZ_KL585437.1:31341-35453 GCF_000721935.1 Streptomyces sp. NRRL WC-3549 | reverse complement strand
GCTGCCGCCGCAGGGGGATCCCCCTGCCCGCCTGGGCCGACGCGCTCGCGCCCGGAATCGTCTTCGCCCAGGCGATCGGCCGCTGGGGCAACTGGTTCAACCAGGAGCTCTACGGCAGGCCGACCGACGTGCCGTGGGCACTGAAGATCAGCGAGGGCGCCAACCGGGTCGCGGGCACCTACCACCCGACCTTCCTGTACGAATCCCTGTGGTGCGTCGGTGTCGGCCTCCTGGTCATCTGGGCGGACCGCCGCTTCAAGCTCGGACACGGCCGGGCGTTCGCGCTGTACGTCGCCGCGTACTGCGCGGGCCGCGGATGGATCGAGTACATGCGCGTCGACGAGGCGCACCACGTCCTGGGCCTCCGGCTCAACGTGTGGACGGCGATCGTCGTCTTCGCCCTGGCGGTCGTGTACATCGTGGTCTCGGCGAAGGTGCGCCCCGGCCGCGAGGAGATCGTCGAGCCGGCCGCGGTGGCGCCGGCCGAGGACGGCGACGGCGACGCCGATGACGCCGACGCCAAGGGCACCTCTGAGGGCGGCGCGGACCGGAAGGCGTCCGGCGCGGACCGCGAGGCGTCCGGCGCGGACCGCGAGGCGTCCGGCGCGAAGGCGCGGGAGCCGGAGGACGAGGCGGACGTCGCCCCGCAGACGGCCGAGAAGAGCTGACCCGCTCTTCCCGAGGCGGGCCGGACCTGTGCTGACACGCACGGGTCCGGCCCGCCTTCCGTCGACCACCGGCGGTCAGTCCCCGCGGGCCGCCAGCGAGAGGGTCCGGTGCGCCGCGGCCACCACCGCCGCGTCCACGAAGCGCCCGTCCGGCAGGGCCAGCGCACCCTCCTCGGTCCGGGCCGCCTCCACGACCTCCTGCGCCGCCTCGACCTCCGCCGCCGTGGGCCGGAACGCCTGCTCGATGACCGGCAGCTGCCGGGGGTGGATCGCGGTCCGGCCGAGGAATCCCAGCCGCCGGCCGTGCGCGCACGAGGCCCGGAGCCCCGCCAGGTCCCTGACGTCCGGGAACACCGACATCGCGGGCGGGTCCAGTCCGGCCGCCCGGGCGGCGACCACCACGCGGCTGCGCGGCCAGTCCAGCCCGGCGTCGTCCCGGACCCCGAGGTCGGCGCGGAGGTCCGCCTCGCCCAGGGCGATGCCCCGGACACCGGGATGGGCCCCGGCGATCGCGAACGCGTGCTCGACGGCCAGGGCGGACTCCAGCAGCGGATACAGCGCCACCCCCGGGGCCAGGGCGGCGGCACGGCGCACCGACGCCGCGCCGGTGACCTTGGGGAGCCGCAGCCCGGCCGGCCCGGGGAGCCCGGCCAGGGCCCGCACATCGCGCTCCCGGTGGACCCGGACGTGGACGGGCACCGCGGACGGGTCCGCCCTGGCCGGGTCCGCGAGGAGTTCGGCGGTCGCCGCCCTGGCGTACTCCCTGCGGTCCGGCGCGACCGCGTCCTCCAGGTCCACGATCACCACGTCCGCGCCCGCACCGAGCGCCTTGCGCACCACGGCGGGCCGGTCCCCGGGGGCGTACAGCCAGGTCAGCGCCACCGCCGCACCCGTCGCCGGGCCCCGCGCCGCCGTCCGCGCGAGCGGCGGGCTGCTCACAGGGCCCCCTCGGCGCGCAGGGCGGCGATGCGTGACGGCGCCAGCCCCAGCTCCGTCAGGATGGCGTCCGTGTCCGCGCCGTGGGGCCTGCCCGCCCAGCGGATCGACCCGGGCGTCTCGGAGAGCCGGAACAGCACGTTCTGCATCCGCAGCGGCCCGAGCTCCGGGTCGTCGACCTCGGTGACGGTGTCCAGGGCCCGGTACTGGGGGTCCTCCAGCACGTCCCGTACGTCGTGGACGGGGGCGATCGCGGCCTCGGCCTTCTCGAACGCGGACACCGCCTCGTCCCGGGTGCGCCGGGCGATCCAGCGGCCGACGGCCTCGTCCAGCTCGTCGGCGTGTTCGGCGCGGGTGGTGCCCGCCGCGAACCACGGTTCGTCGATCAGCTCCGGCCGGCTCACCAGCCGCATGACCCGCTCCGCGACCGACTGGGCCGAGGTGGAGACGGCGACCCAGTGCCCGTCCGAGGTCCGGTAGGTGTTGCGCGGCGCGTTGTTGCGGGACCGGTTGCCGGTGCGCGGCTGGACGTAACCGAGCTGGTCGTACCAGAGCGGCTGGGGACCCAGGACCGTCAGGATCGGCTCGATGATCGCCAGGTCCACCACCTGTCCGCGCCCGGTGCGCTCCCGCCCGGCCAGGGCCGTCATCACCGCGTACGCCGTCGCCAGCGCCGCGATCGAGTCGGCGAGCCCGAACGGCGGCAGGGTCGGCGGACCGTCCGGCTCCCCGGTGACGGCGGCGAAACCGCTCATCGCCTCGGCCAGCGTGCCGAAGCCGGGCCGGTGCGCGTACGGGCCGAACTGGCCGAAGCCCGTGACCCGGGCCAGCACCAGCCGGGGGTTGACGGCGCTCAGCTCCTCCCAGCCCAGGCCCCAGCGCTCCAGCGTCCCGGGCCGGAAGTTCTCGACGACCACGTCCGCCCCGGCGGCGAGCCGGAGCAGGACGTCCCGGCCGCCGGGGGCGGACAGGTCGAGCGTCATCGTGCGCTTGTTGCGGCCGAGCAGTTTCCACCACAGGCCGATGCCGTCCTTCGAGGGTCCGTGCCCGCGCGACGGGTCCGGGCGGCGGGGATGTTCGATCTTGACGACCTCGGCGCCGAAGTCACCGAGCACGGTCGCCGCGAGCGGCCCGGCGAAGAGTGTGGCGAGGTCCAGGACCCGCAGGCCCTCCAGGGGCGCGGCCGGTGCCGGCGCGGGCGTACTCATACGGCATCGATCTCGCTGCGGTACGGCATCGACGTCGACGCCCCCGGTTTCTGGACGCAGAGCGCCGCCGCCGACGACGCCCCGCCAGCGCCTCGGGGACGGCCCTGCCCTCCCCGAGTGCCACGGCCAGCGTCCCGACGAAGGTGTCCCCGGCGCCGGTCGTGTCGACGGCGACGGCCTCGGGGGCGGGGAACAGGACCGCCTCGGCGCCCCGGGCCGCGTACAGACAGCCCTTGGGGCCGAGCGTGATCACGACCTCGGGGACCAGGCGCAGCAGGATCTGGGCGGCGGCGTGCGGGTCGGCGTGGCCGGAGAGCTCGGCGGCCTCGTGCTCGTTGGGGACCAGCAGGTCGACCGCGTCCAGGAGCTCGGCCGGCAGGGGCCGCACGGGGGAGGGGGTGAGGATCGTGCGCACGCCCAGCGACCGCGCGGCCCGCGCCGCTTCGGTCACCGCGGTCAGCGGGAGTTCCAGCTGGAGCAGGAGCAGCCCGGCCGCCGCGATGGCGGCGTGCTCGCCCGGGCCGATGGTGGTGACCGTGCCGTTGGCACCGGGGACCACGACGATCGCGTTGGAGCCCTCGTCGTCGACGACGATGTGCGCGGTGCCGCTCGGGCCCGCCACCGTGTGGAGCAGGTCCGTGTCGACGCCCGCGTGCTCCAGGTTCGTCCGCAGCCGCGATCCGTACTCGTCGGTGCCGACCGCGCCGATCATCACCACCTGCCCGCCGGCGCGGGCCGCCGCGAGGGCCTGGTTGGCCCCCTTGCCGCCGGGTACGGTCAGGAACTCGCGCCCGGTGACGGTCTCCCCGCGGCCGGGTGCCCGGGCGACGTAGGCGACCAGGTCCATGTTGGTGCTGCCGAGCACCGCGATCGCTGTCATGGGCGGTGTACCTCCTGGTGGGTCAGTTCGGCGAGGGTGTCGAAGCCGACGGCGTCGAAGCCGGGCACGGACGTGGCGAGCCGGTTCTTGAGCGGGGCCGTCCAGCTCTCGGGCAGGGCGGCGGGCCGTCCGGCCAGCAGGCCCGTGAGGGAGCCGGCCGTGGCGCCGTTGGAGTCGGTGTCCCAGCCGCCGGACACCGCGGCGCAGACCGAGCGGGCGAAGTCGCCGTCCGCGTGGGTGAGGGCGGCGGCCAGCAGCGCCGCGTTGGGCAGGACGTGCACCCAGTGGTGGGTGCCGTCGTAGACGGCGTGCAGCCGGTCCACGACGAGGTCGAAGTCCCGTTCCGCGCGGGCGGCCCCGATACCGAGGCGCACGGCGCGCGCGTACCGGGAGCGGGGCGGCACCTGTCTCTTATACACA
>NZ_KL585437.1:28153-31103 GCF_000721935.1 Streptomyces sp. NRRL WC-3549 | reverse complement strand
CCGCCTCGGCGAGCGCGGCGGCGGTGAACATCGCCCCGTACACCCCGTTGGCGGTGTGGCTGAGCACCGCGTCCCGGTACGCCTGTCCGGCGGCGGCGGCCGGGTCCGCGGGGTGGGTCCAGCCGTGTACGTCCGCCCGGATCTGGGCGCCGATCCACTCCCGGAAGGGGTTGCGGTGCCGTGCCGTGTCCGGTGGCTCGACGCCGTCCAGCAGATTGCGGTACGCGACGCGCTCGGCGGTGAAGACCCGGCCCGCCGGGAGCGTGCCGAGCCAGAGCCGGGCGACGTCGTCCGTGGTGAAGCCGGGGCCGTGGCGCCGGAGCAGCAGCAGCCCCAGCAGGGGGAAGTTCAGGTCGTCGTCCTCCGGCATGCCGTCGATGTTCTCGGCCAGCGAGGTGGCGGCCGAGCGCCGGTTCCAGGGGTGGGCGGCGGCCAGCTCGGCCGGCAGCCCGCGGGCGGTGAACCACGTGGTGAGCGGCCAGTTGCCGGTGGCCCGGGCCAGGGCGCGGATGCCGGCCAGGGGCAGTTTCTCCACCGGTTTGCCGAGCAGGCAGCCGGCCGCCCGGCCCAGCCAGGCGGCGTGCAGCCGTTCCGGCCCGAGCGCCACCGGGCGGGCCCGGGGCGCCGGCCACCGGGGGCACGCGGCCCGGATCGCCGGCAGGTCCGTCGGCTCGTCCGCCGCCAGCGGGCTCTCGATGAGGGCCAGTTCGTCCAGCAGGCGCCCGGCCAGCGCCCGCAGCCGCGGCGGTGCGGGGACCTCGGAGGCCCCGGCGCGCGCCGGGGCAGGGGCGCCGCCCGCCGCGTACCAGCGCCGTTCGGCGTCGGCGGTGTCCCGGCCGTCCTGCGCGGCCTGCCGCAGCTCGTGGCCCACCAGGTCCTCCGGCTGAGCCCAGGTCAGCCGTACGGTCATCGGGCACCGGCCAGTTCGGCGAACGCCGACTCGTGGGCGCGGCGGCGGGCCGTGTCCCGGGCGAAGACCTCGCGGGCCACCTGGGTCAGGGTCCGCGCCGGTGCGTGCAGGTCGAGGCGGCTGGCGTCGGCGACCGTCTTCACCCAGCCGGCGGGGATCGCCCGCTCGCCGTGGAGGGCGCCCGCGAGCGCCCCGCTCATCGTGGCGATCGAGTCGCAGTCCCGGCCGTAGTTGACCGATCCGATCACCGTGTGCCGGTAGTCGCCGCCGCCGACCAGCAGCATGCCGAGCGCGACGGGCAGCTCCTCGATCGCGTGCAGCCGGGAGGGCCGCCGGGCGCCCAGGGAGGGGTCGCGGTAGTGCGGGCCCACCGTGTCGAAGGGGGCGACGGCGGCGCGTAGCGGGGCGAGCGCGGACTCGTAGTCCGTGTACTGCGCGGCGGCCTCGCAGACCGCCTCGATCGCCGAGCGGGTGCCGTCCTTGGCGAGCGCCAGACAGGTCTCGACGACGGAGGCGGGCGTCGCGCCGGGCGCGCAGGCGGCGGCCACCGCGGCGGCGAGGACCCCGGCCGCCTCCCGCCCGTACGAGGACTGGTGGGCGCCCGCCACGTCCAGCGCCTCCGCGTACGCCGCCTCGGGATGGGCGGCGTTGACCAGGCCCACCGGCGCCATGTACATCGCCGCCCCGCAGTTGACGATGTTCCCGGTGCCCGCCTCGCGCGGGTCGGCGTGGCCGTAGTGCAGCCGGGTGACGATCCACTTCTCGGCCAGGAAGATCCGCTGGAGGGGCAGCGCCTCGGCCTCCAGCTCCGGGATCCAGCGGGGGCGGGACATCAGGTCGGGGACGAGGTGGTCGGCGACCGCGTACGCGTCGAGGTGGTCGCGCACGGTGTCGTACACCCGCACCAGCGCGTGGGTCATCAGGGTGTCGTCGGTCACGTGCCCGTCCCCCTTGTGGTACGGGGCGATGGGCCGCGCGGTGCGCCAGTCGTCGCCGTACCAGGGCCCGACGACGCCGGTCACCCGGCCCCCGTGGCGCTCGGCGATCTGCTCCGGGGACCAGCCCTCGACCGGACCGCCGAGCGCGTCGCCGACCGCCGCTCCGACCAGCGCACCGGCGGCGCGCTCATCCAGGGTGAGCGTCGTGGTGGTGTCCGGCCGGACCACTGTGGGTGTTCTGGGTGTCATGCCGGAATTGTCCACCCGGGGTGGCCGGTTCCGTGGCTGCCAGCAGCCCGGCGAGTTCGATGAGGTCCGTCCCGGCGAGGCGCGGCAGCGCACAGCCCGCCAGGGTGCGGCAGGCCTCGCGCCAGCCGGCCGGTACGGTGCCCGCCCCGCCCAGCGCGCCGGTCAGCGCGCCGGCGAGGGCGGGCGCGGAGTCGGCGACCCGGGAGAGACAGGCCGCCGCGGGTACGGCCTGGGCGATCTCGCCCCGGGCGGCGGCCGTCAGGGCGAGGGCGACCGGCACGGTTTCGGCGGCGGCGATCCCGTAGCTGTAGACGTGGTCCACGATCTGGTGCTCCAGCACGGGGACCAGGGAGAAGGCACCGGCCGGCTCGCCGGCGAACTCCCGGGCCAGCCGCACCGCGTGGGCGGCGTTGCGGGCGATCTCCGTGCCCTCGGGGAGCTGTTCGAGTGCGGCGTCCACCACGGTGTCGACGTCCGCCCCCGCGAGGGCCTCGGCGACCGCGGCGGCGACCGCCCGGGCGCCGTGCACTCCGTCGCCGTCCTGCGTGTAGCGGGCGTCGAACTCGGCGAGCCCGGCGGCGGCGGCAGGGTCCCCGGGGTGCACGACGGCGAGGACGACGGCACGGACGCACGCGGCGTCGTCGAAGTAGTGCGGGTTGTCGTGGCCACAGGCCGGTGGGCGCAGTCCCGCGGCGAGGTTGCCGAGCCCCGCCCGCACGGAGATCCGCGCCCGCAGCGGCAGTACGGCCGACTCGACCTCGGGGGCCCGGGCGCCGGCGGCGGCGACCTGCGCGGCCAGCGCGTTCCAGGACCGGTCGACGGCGTCCCGCATCCGCCGCCCGGGCGGGCGGCC
>NZ_KL585437.1:25524-27935 GCF_000721935.1 Streptomyces sp. NRRL WC-3549 | reverse complement strand
GTCCACTCCGGCATCCGCGCCGCCCGGTGCCGCGCGGCGGGCCACCCGGCGGCGTCCCCGGCCGCCAGCCCGAGCAGCAGCCCCTCGATCCGGGCCCGCCGGCCGGGAGCGGTCCGGGCGGTGGCCGCCCGGCCGGCCGGGGCCGCCGACGGGCCGGGCGTGGCCACCGGGGCAGGGGCGAAGGCACCGGCGGCCGGGCGGCCGGACGACGCGCTCATCGGGCGGCCCCCGGAGCCGTGACCGGGACGCCCGGTACACCGTCGGCCGGGGGCGCGCACCACGTGGCCCCGGGGGCCCCGGCCGCCGGGCCGCCGGGCCGTTCGTCTCCCGCCGGCCCCGGCGGCGCGCCGCGTGAGTCCGCCGGCTCGTCCGGTGTCAGCAGCTCCGCGACGTCCAGCACGTGGTAGCCCCGCATCGACGGCAGGCAACTGCCCCGTACCGGTCCGATCGCCGACGCCCAGGCTGCCGGGACCGCCGACGCCCCGTGCAGCGCGCCGGCCAGCGCACCGGCCACCGCGGCCGTCGTATCGGCGTCCCGGCCCATGTTCACGGCCGTCAGCACCGCCGTACGGAAGTCGCCGCGCGCCGCCGTGAACGCGCCGAAGGCCAGGCCGACCGCCTCGGGCGCCAGGTCCGTCCACGGGTAGCCGCCGATCACCACCGCCGAGCGCACCGCGCGTTCCCCCGTCAGCCGGTCCGGGTACGGGCGCCGCGCGGCGGCGACCGCGCGGCGCAGCGAACGGGCCGTCCAGGAGTCCATCGGCACGACCGACAGCGCGGCGGCCACCACCGACGTCGGCCCCGCGCCCACCATCGCCGCCGCCACTCCGGCCGCCACCGCCTGGCCGCCGTAGATGCCCTCCCCGTCGTGGCTGACCCGGCCGTCCACCGCCACCAGCCGGGCCGCCTCCGCGGGCCGCCCCGCCGCGAAGACCCCGAACGGCGCGGCCCGCATCGCCAGGCCGTCGCTCCACGCGTGCCGGTGCTGGGCGGAGATCGGGGCGGCCAGCCCGCGCCGGAGGTTCTCCAGCGTGCCGCGCTCGCTGAACCCCGCGCCGCGGAACGGCCCCTCGTCCAGGTCCGCGATCCAGCGGTGCCAGGCCCGCTCCACGTGCGAGACCGTCAGCGCCGAACCGTGCCGGGCCAGCAGCAGCCCCGAGAAGATCGCGTACTCGGTGTCGTCCGTCCCCGCCGGGTCGTCGCTGACGAAGCCCGTGATGCGGCCCCAGCGGCGGCGGATCTCGGACGGCCGCAGATTCTCCGCCGGGGCGCCGAGCGCGTCCCCCACCGCGAGCCCGAGCAGCGCGCCCCGCGCCCGTTCGGCGAGCCCCGGAGGCGCGGTCCCGCCGTGTCCCGCCGGCCCACCGGGCCGGCTGCCCCGCCGCCGCACCGTCCCGCCGTCCGTCTTCCGTTCCATCCGCGTCGACCTCCCGCTCGCGCCGCCCCGTCCACGGGGACCGGCCGGCTGCCCGGGCCCCCTGGGCGATGTGTCCCCCGCGGCGGCCCTCACCTGGCGGACGGCACCGGTAAACGAGCCGCACGGGGGACGTCGCGAACTGGCCCCCACCGGGGGTTAGTACGGCCTTCCTTGCTGGCGGGAGGCCTTTTTCGTGCGTACTTTCGACTGTGTTGAACGGAGGGCGGGGCGCACGGCGCCCGCTCCGGGAGGAGGGGAGAGACGTGACCGTCATCGAGACCGGCGCCGTCCTGCACGAGGCACACCGGGACAACCACACCCACCGCGACGTGAACGGCGGCTGGCTGAGGCCCGCGGTCTTCGGGGCCATGGACGGCCTCGTCTCCAACCTCGCCCTCATGACAGGCGTCGCGGGAGGAGCCGTCTCCCAGCAGACCATCGTCATCACCGGCCTCGCCGGGCTGGCCGCCGGCGCGTTCTCCATGGCGGCCGGCGAGTACACCTCCGTCGCCTCGCAGCGCGAACTCGTCGAGGCCGAACTCGCCGTCGAACGCCATGAGCTGCGCAAACACCCGATCGACGAGATGGAGGAGCTCGCCGCGCTGTACGAGTCGCGCGGCGTCGAGCCCGCGCTCGCCCGGGAGGTGGCGCGGCAGCTGTCGAAGGACCCGGAGCAGGCGCTGGAGATCCACGCCCGCGAGGAGCTCGGCATCGACCCCGGCGACCTGCCCTCCCCGCTCGTCGCGGCCGTGTCCTCCTTCGGCGCCTTCGCGCTGGGCGCCCTGCTGCCCGTACTGCCCTACCTGCTCGGCGCCACCGTGCTGTGGCCCGCCGTGCTGCTCGCCCTGGCCGGGCTCTTCGGCTGCGGGGCGGTGGTGGCCCGGGTGACCGCCCGCACCTGGTGGTTCAGCGGGCTGCGCCAGCTCGTCCTCGGCGGGGCCGCCGCCGCGATCACCTACGGCCTCGGCACCCTGTTCGGCGTCGCGACCGGCGG
>NZ_KL585437.1:20696-25307 GCF_000721935.1 Streptomyces sp. NRRL WC-3549 | reverse complement strand
CCGGCGGCTGACGGCCCGCCGGAACCGTGCGGATGTGACGTGCGCCGTGGCGCACGTCACTGGGCGGACGGGGGAGGGGGCCTTAAAATGAGACGCTATGCAGTGCTACACATAAGTAGTCATTACCCGGCGGTTTCATTTCCGTGGCCTCCGGGAAAGAGCGTAGACACCGCGGGCAACGACGCCTGCTCTCTGCGGTCGTCCGGACAGTCGTCCACAGGATCGTCCGGTTCGCGCTCCCCCTCCACCACGCATCCGTGGTGTCCGCATTTTGGAACGGCCTTTCCGCTTGGTGACAAGCGTTCCATCATGTACCCCCGCACGAATTTCGCAGAGGGCCAACGTCGTCCCTCGGCACAGCACATGCCACGACGACGACGGGAGAGCCCATGCGTTCCGACGCCTGGTCGCCCATGGACGGTCGCCCCGCCCAGCAGGGGATGTACGACCCCCGTAACGAGCACGACGCCTGCGGCGTCGGGTTCGTGGCCACTCTGACCGGTGTGGCCGACCATGAGCTGGTCGAGCAGGCGCTGACGGTACTGCGCAACCTCGAACACCGCGGCGCCACCGGATCCGAGCCCGACTCCGGCGACGGCGCGGGCATCCTCCTGCAGGTCCCCGACGCCTTCCTCCGCGCCGAGACCGCGTTCGAACTCCCCGAGGCCGGCTCCTACGCCGTCGGCATCGCCTTCCTGCCCGCGGACGACTCCAGGCAGGCCGTCCGGCGGATCGAGGAGATCGCCGCCGAGGAGGGGCTCGACGTCCTCGGCTGGCGCCAGGTCCCGGTCGCCCCGGACATCCTCGGCAAGGGCGCCCGCGCCACCATGCCCGAGTTCCGCCAGCTCGTCGTCGCCGGCTCCCGGACGGAGCCCGCGGGAGGCACGAGCACCGGCATCGCGCTCGACCGCAAGGCGTTCGCCCTGCGCAAGCGCTCCGAGCGTGAGGCAGGGGTGTACTTCCCCTCGCTCTCCGCCCGCACGATCGTGTACAAGGGCATGCTCACCACCGGGCAGCTGGAGCCGTTCTTCCCGGACCTCTCCGACCCCCGCTTCGCCACCGCCGTCGCCCTCGTCCACTCGCGGTTCTCCACCAACACGTTCCCGAGCTGGCCGCTCGCACACCCGTACCGTTTCGTCGCGCACAACGGGGAGATCAACACGGTCAAGGGCAACCGCAACTGGATGAAGGCCCGCGAGTCCCAGCTCGCCTCCGGGCTGTTCGGTGAGGCCGCGCTCGACCGGATCTTCCCCGTCTGCACCCCGGACGCCTCCGACTCCGCCTCCTTCGACGAGGTCCTGGAACTCCTCCACCTCGGCGGACGCTCGCTGCCGCACTCCGTGCTGATGATGGTCCCCGAGGCGTGGGAGAACCACGCCTCCATGGACCCCGCCCGGCGGGCGTTCTACCAGTACCACTCCGCGCTGATGGAGCCCTGGGACGGCCCGGCCTGCGTCACCTTCACCGACGGCGTCCAGGTCGGCGCGGTCCTCGACCGCAACGGCCTGCGCCCCGGACGCTACTGGGTCACCGACGACGGCCTCGTCGTGCTCTCCTCCGAGGTCGGCGTCCTGGACATCGACCCCGCCAAGGTCGTCCGCAAGGGCCGCCTCCAGCCCGGCCGGATGTTCCTCGTCGACACCGCCGAGCACCGCATCATCGAAGACGACGAGATCAAGGCGTCCCTCGCCGCCGAACACCCCTACGCCGAATGGCTGGAGACCGGCGAGATCGCGCTCGGGGACCTCCCCGAACGCGAGCACATCGTCCACACCCACGCCTCCGTCACCCGCCGCCAGCAGACCTTCGGCTACACCGAGGAAGAGCTCCGCGTCATCCTCGCCCCGATGGCCCGCACCGCCGGTGAACCGCTGGGCTCCATGGGCACGGACTCACCGATCGCCGCGCTCTCCGAGCGCCCCCGGCTGCTGTTCGACTACTTCACCCAGCTCTTCGCCCAGGTCACCAACCCGCCCCTGGACGCCATCCGCGAGGAGCTCGTCACCTCGCTGCGCTCCGTGCTCGGCCCCCAGGGCAACCTCCTGGAGCCGACCGCCGCCTCCTGCCGCAGCGTCGCCCTGCCCTTCCCGGTCATCGACAACGACGAGCTGGCCAAGCTCATCCACATCAACGCCGACGGCGACATGCCCGGAATGAAGGCCGCCACCCTGGCCGGCCTCTACCGCGTCGGCGGCGGAGGCGACGCACTGGCCGCCCGGATCGAGGAGATCTGCTCCGAGGCCGACGCCGCCATCGAGGACGGCGCGCGCCTCATCGTCCTCTCCGACCGGCACTCCGACGCCGAGCACGCGCCGATCCCCTCGCTGCTCCTCACCTCGGCCGTCCACCACCACCTCATCCGCACCAAGCAGCGCACCCAGGTGGGCCTGCTGGTCGAGGCCGGTGACGTACGCGAGGTCCACCACGTCGCCCTGCTCATCGGCTACGGCGCCGCCGCCGTCAACCCCTACCTGGCGATGGAGTCCGTCGAGGACCTCGTCCGGGCCGGCACCTTCATCGAGGGCGTCGACACCGAACAGGCCATCCGCAACCTGATCTACGCCCTGGGCAAGGGCGTCCTGAAGGTCATGTCCAAGATGGGCATCTCCACCGTCGCCTCCTACCGCGGCGCCCAGGTCTTCGAGGCCGTCGGCCTCGAAGAGGCCTTCGTCGCCCGGTACTTCAACGGCACCGCCACCAAGATCGGCGGCGCCGGACTCGACGTCGTCGCCAAGGAGGTCGCCGCCCGGCACGCCAAGGCGTACCCCGTCTCCGGCATCTCCGCCTCGCACCGCGCACTGGAGATCGGCGGCGAGTACCAGTGGCGCCGCGAGGGCGAACCGCACCTGTTCGACCCGGAGACGGTCTTCCGCCTCCAGCACGCCACCCGCAACCGCCGGTACGACATCTTCAAGAAGTACACGGACCGGGTCAACGAGCAGTCCGAACGCCTCATGACGCTGCGCGGCCTGTTCAACTTCAAGGAGGGCCGGGCCCCGGTCCCCCTCGACGAGGTCGAGCCCGTCGCGGAGATCGTCAGGCGCTTCTCCACCGGCGCCATGTCGTACGGCTCCATCTCCCAGGAGGCGCACGAGACCCTCGCCGTCGCCATGAACCGGCTGGGCGGCAAGTCCAACACCGGTGAGGGCGGCGAGGACGCCGAGCGCCTGTACGACCCGGCGCGCCGCTCCTCCATCAAGCAGGTCGCCTCCGGCCGCTTCGGGGTCACCAGCGAATACCTGGTCAACGCCGACGACATCCAGATCAAGATGGCGCAGGGCGCCAAGCCCGGCGAGGGCGGCCAGCTGCCCGGCCACAAGGTCTACCCGTGGGTCGCCAGGACCCGGCACTCCACCCCCGGCGTCGGCCTGATCTCGCCCCCGCCGCACCACGACATCTACTCCATCGAAGACCTGGCCCAGCTGATCCACGACCTCAAGAACGCCAACCCGGCGGCCCGCATCCACGTGAAGCTGGTCTCCGAGGTCGGCGTCGGCACGGTCGCGGCCGGTGTCTCCAAGGCCCACGCGGACGTCGTCCTGATCTCCGGCCACGACGGCGGCACGGGCGCCTCCCCGCTCACCTCGCTCAAGCACGCGGGCGGCCCCTGGGAGCTCGGCCTCGCCGAGACCCAGCAGACCCTGCTGCTCAACGGGCTGCGCGACCGCATCGTCGTCCAGACCGACGGCCAGCTCAAGACCGGCCGCGACGTCGTCGTCGCCGCACTGCTCGGCGCCGAGGAGTTCGGCTTCGCGACCGCCCCGCTCGTCGTCTCCGGCTGCGTCATGATGCGCGTCTGCCACCTGGACACCTGCCCGGTCGGCATCGCCACCCAGAACCCCGTCCTGCGGGAGCGGTTCTCCGGCAAGGCCGAACACGTCGTCAACTTCTTCGAGTTCATCGCCGAGGAGGTCCGCGAGATCCTCGCCGGACTCGGATTCCGCAGCATCGAGGAGGCCGTCGGCCACGCCGAACTCCTCGACACCGAGCGGGCCGTCACGCACTGGAAGGCCCAGGGCCTCGACCTGGCGCCCCTCTTCCACGTGCCCGCGCTCCCCGAGGGCGCGGCGCGCCACCGCGTCAACGACCAGGACCACGGCCTGGCCAAGGCGCTCGACAACCAGCTGATCGCGCTCGCGGCCGACGCGCTCGACGCCGACAGCCCCGAGGCCGCCCAGCCGGTACGCGCCCAGGTCGCGATCCGCAACATCAACCGCACCGTCGGCACGATGCTGGGACACGAGGTCACCAAGAAGTTCGGCGGCGCGGGACTGCCCGAGGACACCGTCGACATCACCTTCACCGGTTCCGCCGGCCAGTCCTTCGGCGCCTTCCTGCCGCGCGGCGTGACGCTGCGTCTGGAGGGCGACGCCAACGACTACGTCGGCAAGGGCCTCTCCGGCGGACGCGTCGTCGTCCGCCCCGACCGCGGCGCCGACCACCTCGCCGAGTACTCGACCATCGCCGGCAACACCATCGGCTACGGCGCCACCGGCGGGGAGATCTTCCTTCGCGGGCGCACCGGCGAACGCTTCTGCGTCCGCAACTCCGGCGCCACCGTCGTCTCCGAAGGCGTCGGCGACCACGGCTGCGAGTACATGACCGGCGGCC
>NZ_KL585437.1:19720-20543 GCF_000721935.1 Streptomyces sp. NRRL WC-3549 | reverse complement strand
GACCGGCGGCCACGCCGTCGTCCTCGGTGAGACCGGCCGCAACTTCGCCGCCGGGATGTCGGGCGGCATCGCCTACGTCCTCGACCTGGACCCCGACAACGTCAACACCGGGAACCTCGGCGCCGTCGAAACCCCCGGCGACACCGACCGGCAGTGGCTGCACGACGTCGTGCGGCGCCATCAGGAGGAGACCGGCTCCACGGTCGCCGGAAAGCTGCTGGCCGACTGGGACACCGCCGTGACCCGGTTCAGCAAGATCATCCCGTCCACGTACAAGGCAGTGCTCGCCGCCAAGGACGCCGCCGAGCTCGCCGGTCTCTCCGAGCAGGAGACCACCGCGAAGATGATGGAGGCGGCGACCCATGGCTGACCCCAAGGGCTTTTTGAGCACGGGCCGCGAGGTCGCGCCGACCCGCCCCGTCGAGGAGCGCGTCAAGGACTGGAACGAGGTCCACGTCCCCGGCTCGCTGCTGCCGATCGTCAGCAGGCAGGCGGGCCGCTGCATGGACTGCGGCATCCCGTTCTGCCACCAGGGCTGCCCGCTCGGCAACCTCATCCCCGAGTGGAACGACTTCGCCTACCGCGAGGACTGGTCCGCCGCCTCCGAGCGCCTGCACGCCACGAACAACTTCCCGGAGTTCACCGGGCGGCTGTGCCCGGCCCCCTGCGAGTCGGCGTGCGTCCTCGGCATCAACCAGGCGCCCGTCACCATCAAGAACGTCGAGGTCTCCATCATCGACAAGGCCTGGGACAACGGCGACGTCACCCCGCAGCCGCCCGAGCGCCTCTCCGGCAAGACCGTCGCCGTCATCGGCTCCCGCCC
>NZ_KL585437.1:14637-19531 GCF_000721935.1 Streptomyces sp. NRRL WC-3549 | reverse complement strand
CATCGGCTCCGGCCCCGCCGGACTGGCCGCCGCCCAGCAGCTCACCCGGGCCGGCCACACGGTCGCCGTCTACGAGCGCGCCGACCGCATCGGCGGCCTGCTCCGCTACGGCATCCCCGAGTTCAAGATGGAGAAGTCGCACATCAACCGCCGCATCGAACAGATGCGCGCGGAGGGCACCAAGTTCCGCACCGAGACCGAGATCGGCCGCGACATCGACGCCGCGAAGCTGCGCCGCCGCTACGACGCGGTCGTCATCGCCGCCGGCGCCACCGTCTCCCGCGACCTGCCGGTCCCCGGCCGCGAACTGAACGGCGTGCACTTCGCGATGGAGTACCTGCCGCTCGCCAACAAGGTGCGGGAGGGCGACCTGACGGTCTCCCCGATCAGCGCCGAGGGCAAGCACGTCGTCGTCATCGGCGGCGGCGACACCGGCGCCGACTGCGTCGGCACCGCCCACCGGCAGGGCGCCGCCTCCGTCACCCAGCTGGAGATCATGCCCCGGCCCGGTGCGGAACGGAACGCCGACCAGCCCTGGCCGACGTTCCCGATGCTCTACAAGGTCACCTCCGCCCACGAGGAGGGCGGCGAACGGCTCTACTCCGTCTCCACCACCCACTTCGAGGGCGACGAGGACGGCAACGTCCAGGCGCTGCACCTGGCCGAGGTGGAGTTCCAGGACGGCAGGCCGGTGCGCAAGCCCGGCACCGAGCGGCGCGTCCCCGCCCAGCTCGTCACCCTCGCCATGGGCTTCACCGGCACCGACCAGGCCAACGGACTCGTCCAGCAGTTCGGACTGGAACTCGACGCACGCGGTAACATCGCCCGTGACAAGGACTACGCGACCAACGTCGAAGGCGTGTACGTCGCCGGCGACGCCGGGCGCGGCCAGTCCCTGATCGTCTGGGCCATCGCCGAGGGCCGCTCCGCCGCACGCGGGGTGGACCGCTTCCTCACCGGCGGCAGCGCGCTGCCGGCCCCGATCCGTCCGACGGACCGTTCCCTGACGGTCTGATCGGGCCACACAGACGTCCCGTACAACGGCGTACGGAACTGAACGCGGCGCCCGCCCCGTCCCCGACCAAGGACCGGCGGGCGCCGCGACGCGTCCGGACGCGTCAGGCCGTCCCGGTCAGCGCGGCCGTCCGCAGGGCCACCACCACCGCCAGCAGCACGACCAGGACCACCCCGCCCGCCAGTTGTGCGGCGGAGGTGCGCAGCCTCGCCGGGGCGTAGGCCAGTCCGTACGTCACCAGGCCGCCCGTCAGCAGACCGCCGAGGTGGCCCTCCCACGAGGTGAACGCCGCGGAGACCACCATCCACAGCAGGAACCCGGCCATGAAGCGGTTGACCGCCCGCATGTCCTGGCCCAGCCGCCGGTTGATCACGTAGAAGGAGGCGGCGAGGCCGAAGACCGCACCGGAGGCGCCGACCGCCGTCGTCTCCGGCGAGATGAGGTACACCAGGACCGAACCGCCCACCGCCGACAGCAGGTACAGCGCCAGGTAACGGGCCCGGCCGAGCCGGCCCTCCACGGCCCGGCCCAGGTTCCAGAGCGCGAACATGTTGAACACCAGGTGCATGACCCCGAACGACGTGTCGGGCGGCAGATGCAGGAACGCCCCGGTCAGCAGCCGGTACCACTCCCCGTCGGCGACCCCCGTCAGCTCCAGCCCGGGGTAGGTCGCGCCCTCGTAGTAGTACCGCCCGCCCGCGGGGTCGGTCAGCACCGCACCGACCATCCCGAACTGCTCCACCGTCCGGGAGCGGACCACCTCGACGACGTACGCGAGGATGTTCAGCGCCATCAGCGCGTACGTCACGACCGGGGCCGCGTCCCTGGGGACCGCGCCGCCGAACAGCGACCGGGGCCGGCGTACCGAACGCTGCCCCTCGGCCACACACTCCACGCAGTGGTGGCCGACCGCCGCCTCGCGCATGCAGTCCGGGCAGATGTAGCGGTCGCAGCGCGTGCACCGGACGTACGTCTCGTACGACGGGTGGCGGTAGCACGTGGTGGCGGCGGCCTCCATGGCCGGCTCCTTCATTCGTGGACGGACATGAGGGGCCGCCACGGGCGGCGGCGCTCAAGATAGCGAACTCCGGGGCACCGGGGCGCAGCCGGGGCGCCCACGGGGCCGTCACGGCGCGCGGTCCGCCGCTGCCGGAGGGAGCCGTCGGACGACGCGCGGGAAAAGCCGCCGGACGACGCGCGGGAAAAGGCGACAGAGGATGTCCGGATCACCGGGTTCCATGGACGCATGACGACGAGTTCGTGGGAAGACTTCCGCACCGAGCAGCCGGCCTTCGCCGACACCGTGCGGGAACGGTTCCGGCTGTACCGCCACCACGTCCTGGCGACCCTGCGCAAGGACGGGTCGCCCCGGGTCACCGGCCTGGAGGCGGCGTTCGGACGGGGACAGCTGTGGCTCGGCATGATGCCCGGCTCCCGCAAGGCCCTGGACCTGAGGCGCGACCCGCGCTTCGCCCTCCACGCCAATCCCGGGCCCGACGCGGAGATGGCCGACGGGGACGTCCGCGTCTCCGGCCGGGCGGTCGAGGTGACCGACCCCGCCGTACTGGCCCGCTTCGTGGAGGACACCTCACCGCCCGAGCCCTTCCTGCTCTTCCGTGCCGAGCCCCACGAGGTGGTGCACACCGGGCTCGACGGCGAGGAGATCGTCGTCCGGGTCTGGCGTCCCGGCCGGCCGCTGCGCACCCTGCGCAGGACGGGGGACGACACGCCGCCCCGTGAGGGGTGACACACGGCGCCCCGGGCCGGTGCGGGCCCGGCCGGCCCGGACCGCGCAGGTCACAGCCCCTTCCCGGTCGCTCCCGAGCGGCCGGGAAGGCGGCCCGGGACCCCCGTCCGGTTCCTCGGCGCGTCATGATCCACCGCTGACGGCCGGAACGTGCTACGGTTGCCGAGTTGCAGTTTTGGTACCCATGAACATTATGTGCGCCTGACGGGAACTTCCTTCAGGCGCTTTATTGTTTTCCGGCTTTCTCCGGATGGGGCTCAATGCGGCGACTTGGAATCCGTAAAGTGCGGATTTCCGGCACTGCACCTCTTTTAGGAGAATGACATGGCTACTGGAACCGTGAAGTGGTTCAACTCGGAAAAGGGCTTCGGCTTCATCGAGCAGGACGGCGGCGGCGCCGACGTCTTCGCCCACTACTCCAACATCGCCACCTCGGGCTTCCGTGAGCTCCAGGAGGGCCAGAAGGTCTCCTTCGACGTCACGCAGGGCCAGAAGGGCCCGCAGGCGGAGAACATCGTCCCGGCCTGATCTCCGGACGACGCGTACCTCGCAGCCGGGGCTCGCACCTTCACGGTGCGGGCCCCGGTTTGTGCTGTTTCCGACTCACTTCGTACCCGGTGTCCCCGCACCCCGGGACAACTGCTCCGTGCTCGCATCCTGGGGCGCACATCAAGCAGTCCGCAGCAGTCGGCAGAAACCCAGGAATCCCCCAGGAGGGCAATTCCGCATGACCCGTCTCGAACGCCAGGACCGACCGAACCGCAGCCGCCCCGCCAAGGGCCGCGGCACCGACCGGTCACAGCAGAACCCCCGGGGAGCCGGCCGCGGCGCGCCCCGCCGCAAGTCCGTACCCGCCCAGGGCGGCGAATTCGCCCTGCCCGAGACCCTCACCCCCGCACTGCCCGCCGTCGACGCGTTCGACGCGCTGGACATGCCGGCCGCGCTGCTGAAGACCCTCGCCGCGCAGGGAATGACCGAGCCCTTCCCGATCCAGGGCGCCACCCTGCCGAACTCGCTGGCCGGCCGCGACATCCTCGGCCGAGGCCGCACCGGCTCCGGCAAGACCCTCGCCTTCGGCCTGGCGCTGCTCGCCCGCACCGCCGGACGCCGCGCCCAGCCGCACGCCCCGCTCGCCATGGTCCTCGTCCCCACCCGCGAGCTCGCCCAGCAGGTCACCGACGCGCTGACGCCGTACGCGACGTCCGTGAACCTGCGCGTCGCCACCGTCGTCGGCGGTATGTCGATCAGCCGCCAGGCCGGTTCGCTGCGCCGGGGCGCCGAGGTGCTCGTCGCCACACCGGGCCGGCTGAAGGACCTCATCGAGCGCGGCGACTGCCGGCTCGACGAGGTCGGCATCACGGTGCTCGACGAGGCCGACCAGATGGCCGACATGGGCTTCATGCCGCAGGTCGTCGCCCTGCTCAAGCAGGTCGAGCCGGACGGACAGCGGATGCTGTTCTCCGCGACCCTCGACAAGAACATCGACCGGCTGGTCAAGATGTTCCTCACCGACCCGGTCGTGCACTCCGTGGACCCGTCCGCGGGCGCCGTCACCACCATGGAGCACCACGTGCTGCACGTGGCGGACGAGACGGACAAGAAGGCCGTCGCCACCAGGATCGCCGCCCGCGACGGGCGCGTGATCATGTTCGTGGACACCAAGCGCGCCGCCGACCGCTTCGCCAAGCGACTGCTGGCCAGCGGCGTCCGCGCCGCCGCCCTGCACGGCGGCCGGTCCCAGCCGCAGCGCAACCGGACCCTGGACCAGTTCAAGAACGGCCAGGTCACCGCGCTGGTCGCGACGAACGTGGCGGCACGCGGCATCCACGTCGACGACCTGGACCTGGTCGTCAACGTGGACCCGCCGACCGACCACAAGGACTACCTCCACCGCGGCGGACGCACCGCCCGCGCCGGGGAGTCCGGCAGCGTCGTCACGCTGGTGCTTCCGGAGGAGAAGCGGGAGATGACCCGGCTGATGGCGGACGCGGGCATCGCCCCGCGCACCACCCGGATCAAGTCCAGCGACGAGGAGCTCACCCGGATCACGGGCGCCCGTGAGCCGTCCGGAGTCGCGGTCGTCATCGAGGTGCCGCAGCCGACGCAGCCGACGCCCCGCACCCGCGGCGGGG
>NZ_KL585437.1:14225-14404 GCF_000721935.1 Streptomyces sp. NRRL WC-3549 | reverse complement strand
CCCGCGGCGGGGCCGCCGGCTCGGCCGGCACGCCCCGCTCGGGCAGCCGGGGCCGCGGCCGGCGCCGCACCGGCGCGGGAACCGGTGCGGCCCAGGGCGCCGCGCAGGGCGGCGGGACCCGCGGCGGCGCCGGAGCGGCGCGGGGCGGTGCGGCACGCGGCGGTGCGGGCGGCTCCGGC
>NZ_KL585437.1:8207-13972 GCF_000721935.1 Streptomyces sp. NRRL WC-3549 | reverse complement strand
GCCGGTACCGGCCGCGCCGACGGCGCTCCGGCACGCGGGCGCCGGGCGGCCTGACCGCAGACGCGAGAGCGCACCCATACCGCCAGGAGGGCCGACCCGACCGACCGGGTCGGCCCTCCTGGCCCTTTCCGCCCTCGCTCCCACCCCGCTCCGCCCGCCGTTCCCGGGCGGCGCCGGGGGAGCGGCGCACGGGAGGCCCGGCGCTCAGCGCAGTGGTTCGCTCAGCTCGACGGAGCGCAGCGCCGCCGCGAGAGCCCGGTCGTCGCCGACGTCCAGGGCCGTGTCGGTCAGCTTGATGACGTGCTCGTCGCCGTGTGCCAGCGCCCGCGCGAAGACCTCCTCCGGACCGAAGGTGCCCGGCGCCGTGTACACGACCGGTGTGTCCGGCGCGTACATGGCGGTCACGGCCGCGGACGCCGTCCACGCGGCCCTCAGGCTCGGTACCCACAGCTGCCGGGGGAGCGCGGGCAGGGTGCGCAGCACCGCGTTGGGTGCCGTGGCGGCGTGCACCAGCATCGTCGCCTCACCGTGGCCGTGCGTGGCGTAGCGGTGGGTGGCCGCCCGCACCAGTTCCGTCAGACGCCGCCGGGCCAGGTCGGGGTCGGAGACCGACGCGGCCCACACCGGCAGGCCCGTGACCCGGCCGAGGCGGTCGGGGAAGCCTCCCTCGCGTACGGCGAGGGGGCGGACCGCGTCGAGGGCGGCGGCCGCGCCGTCGGCGCCGGGCAGCGGATCGGGATCCGCGAGGGGGCGGTGGCGCGCGGCCCAGTAGCCCAGGCCGTGGGCGAGTTCGGTAAGCCGAGGCCCGGTGGGATCCCCCGCCAGCAGGGTGCGGACGGCGTGGCCCACCCGGATCACCGGATGCGTCGACCCCCCGTACACGCCGGGCAGGAGGCGGGGCCACCACTGGGTGAGCACCTCGCGCCAGGGCCGCTCGGCGACCTCGTGCCCGAAGTGGCCGATCCAGTCGGCGGCGCGGCGCGGATCACCGAGCGCCCCGCGCCAGTTCTCCGCCGTGACCGGTTCCAGGCCGGGCGGGAACTCCTCCAGCTTCTCCGCGTACAGGTCGAGCCAGCGGTGCACGGACCGCCCCCGGCCGTGCGAGGCGAGCGCCTCCACCGCCATCGGCGCGTGGTTGGTGAGCTGTCCGAGCCGTTCCGGGCCCCACCGGTGCAGCCGCTGGAGCGCCTCGTCGAGAGTGCCTGACGTATCCATGGCCGAGACGGTAGGCGGCGCGCGGCGGCGGCGTAACGGGCGGAAGGCCGAGGACCGGCTCAGGACTTCGCGGCCGTCCCCCGGGACTTCCGGCCTACTCCGGGCCGCGGCGACCACCGTGCGCCGGCCGGTAGGCGTCGAGTGCGCGGGTCGCCGCCTCGGCCGCCGCCGGGTGCACGGCGTCGCGGGCCAGGACCCTCAGCAGCGGTACCGCCCGGGACGCGAACGGCTTCTCGTCCGCCCGGAAACCGAGCCGGGCCAGTACCTGGGCCCCCAGCATCTGCCGCAGCGGGTCCGCGCTCGCCGCCCAGGCCGCCGCCGCCTGGAACGTCTCCTCGTCGCCGCGCAGCCGCAGCACCCGGACCGTCTCCCGCCAGTCGTCCAGCTCGGGGTCCTGCCCGCGCAGGGCCCGGACCGCCAGCTCCTCGAACGGGACGCGCAGCCCGAGCTCCTCCTCCAGCAGCGTCGCGATCGCACCGTGCCCCGTCTCCTGGTCCTGGCCCGCGAACGGCTCGCCGTCCCGCAGCAGTTCGACCGTGACGAGCACCCCGCCCGCCACCCGGGTGCGGCGCACCGCGCTCTCGTGCCCCGGGCCGTGCAGCGCCTCCAGGGCGCGCAGCAGCTCCTTGCCGGCGTCCACCGCCAGCATCCGCCGGGCCTCGTCGAGCGCCGGCCGCAGCCCCGGCGCCCCGTACCGGAGCAGCGCCCGCACCGTCCGGGCGGACCCCCGCCGGGCCGCGACCACCAGCGGCGGCTCGTCCCGCGGGCCCGGCAGGCCGGGGTCCGCCCCCTGGGCGAGCAGCAGCTCCGCGATCCCGGCGTGTCCCAGACCCGCCGCCCAGCGCAGGGCCGTGAAGCCGAAGTCCTCCCGCAGGTCCGGGTCCGCCCCGGCCGCCAGCAGCGCCTCCACCACCTCCGTGTGGCCACCGCACACCGCCCCGCACAACGGCAGGTCGCCCGCTTCCGGACCGCTCGGCCGGTCCGGGTCCGCACCCGCTGCCAGCAGCAGCCGCACCGTGCCGGGCAGGTCCTGGACGGCCGCCAGATACAGGGCGCTCGTCCCGTCCTCGTCACGGGCCTCCACGGACGCGCCGGCCCTCAACGCCCGTACGACGGCACTCTCCCCCTCGTACAACGCCTCGAACAGGCTGTGCGCGTCGCCGGCAGGTTCGTTCTTCATGCGACCGACCCTACGGCGGACCCGGACGGTCCCCGCAGCTCAGGTGTCGCACTCCAGCACCGTCCGGCACAGTCCGCACCGGGCCCGCACCCGGCCACGGACCGGGACGCGGACCCGCTGGTGGCAGACGGGACACGCGAACGAGACCCGCAGACCACCGGGGCCGTCCTCGAAGGCGTACCCGTCGCCCGGGCCCGTCCCCGCAGACCCCACGGCGCGCCGCCGGTCGCGGGCGTAGCGACGGCGGCCCGCCCAGCCCGCGCCGGTCAGCGGCGGGCGGCGCAGATCACCCAGCGCCTTCGCCCGGCCCGCGGTGTACGCCGGGTACGCCTGCGGGCTCGTGAACCACACCGAGGGGTCCTCGTCGAAGACCAGCGCCCGCTTGGCGAGCACGTACCCGAACTCATCCGGCGTGAGGTAGCCCAGCTTCTGACTGGACGTCGCGTCCTGCCGGAAGGCGTCCAGCAGCAGCCAGCCCGCACCCAGATAGGCCGTCACCGTGTCGGTGAGGACCTCGTTGTCGCGGGTCCCGCGGAACTCCAGGCCCAGCCGGTGCAGCAGGACGTGGGTGATCTCGTGCGCCAGCGCCGCCCCGATGTCCCTGCGGTGCGTACGGAAGCGGTCGTTCAGCTCGACGAAGTACTCGGGCCCCGCGGTGAGTTCGACGGCGGCGGCGTGCTCCATCCGCCGGAAGCCGACGACGACACGGGCCTTCGGCAGCCGCAGGTGCTCGACCAGGGCGCCCGCCACCCGCTGCGCCCCGGGATACAGGTCCTCCGTGTCGGCGAACGCGGCGTCCGCCGGGACGAAACTGGTGGCGTACTTCCGCACCCCGTCCGGGCCCAGCCGCCGGTGGAGCGCGGTGATCGCGGACCGGACGGTGTCCAGATGAGGGAACCCGCGGACGACCTGGCCGCCGCCTTCGCTCACGTTGGCCCCCCGTCGACGGCAACCGGTGCACCTCACTGTAAGGGGGACGCGGGCAGAGGCGTACGGGTTCGCGGAGGCGCCGGTCGTGGCCGGAAACCACGCCCCGCCGCGGAGCCGCCCCGACCGGCCGCGCCCGGTACGCCGTCTACCCCGGCTCCCCGGCCCCCCTGGCCGGCACCCCGGGGCCCACCTCCGCGTACAGGGCCCCCGCCTCCTCCAGCTCCAGCACCCACACCTCGTTGGCCCCCTCGCGCAGCACCGGGCCCGGCACGTACAGCGTCCGCTGCGGCCCCACCGACCGGTAGCGGCCCAGACAGAAACCGTTGACCCAGACGAACCCGCCCGCCCAGCCCGGCAGTTCCAGGCCCGCGTGGTCCGACCCGGCCGCCTCCGGGAGATCGAAGAACCCGCGGAACAGGCCCGTCGGACCCGTCTCCCGTACGTCCCCGAACGGAACCCGCCCGTCCACCGCGCCCGGCTCGTCGAACGCGTCCAGCCGCAGCGCCCGCGCACACACCCCGTGCAGGAACTGCCGCTCGTGCAGCACCCCGCCGGTGACCCCCTTCGGCTCACCCAGCCGCGGCCCGTAGTTGACCCGCCCCAGCGACTGGACCCACAGCTCCACCCGGGCCGGGCCCGCCACCGGCTCCGCGAGCGTGTGGTCCTCCTCGGTGAGGACGCCCGCCCGCACCCCGTCCACGTACACCACGGCCCGGTCCCGCAACCCCCGCACACCCAGCGGATACGGCTGCCGCGGACCCGGCACCTCCACCTCGTACCGCACCACCCCGCGGTCCACCCCCAGCTCCTCGAACGTCGGCGGCACACCGTACGGCCCGCCCTGCGGACCACCCAGCGCCTCCAGCACCGCCGTGAGCGGCGCCCCCTCGGTCAGCGCGACCCGCACCGTACGCCCCGGCCCCACCGGCTCGGGCGGCGGCTCGGGCAGCGGCCCCTCCGCGTACTCGGCCAGCACCTCACGCAGCGCCCAGAACTTGGGCGTGGCCCGCCCGTACTCGTCGACGGGCGCGTCGTAGTCGTACGACGTCACCGTCGCCGCCAGTTCCCCGTCCTGCAGCGGGCCCGCACGGTTCGCCCCCGCCCAGCCCGCGAAGTTCGTCCCCCCGTGCGCCATGTACACATTGACCGACGCCCCCGACTCCAGCACCTCCCGCAGCGCCCCGGCCGTCTCCGCCGGATCCCGCACCACCGGCTCGGCCCCCCAGTGCTCGAACCAGCCGCACCAGAACTCCATGCACATCAACGGCCCCCGCGGCCGGTGCCGGCGCAGCACCCCGAACGCCTCCCGCGCCTGCGACCCGAAATTCGCCGTCGCCAGGACACCGGGCACCGAACCGCCCGACAGCATGTGGTCCTCCGGCCCGTCCGACGTGAACAGCGGCACCTCCACCCCCGACCGGCGCAGCAGCCCCGCCAACTCCCGAAGATGCGCCAGGTCCGAGCCGTAACTCCCGTACTCGTTCTCCACCTGCACCATCACCACCGGCCCGCCCGCCGTGACCTGCCGCCGCACCACCTGCCCCAGCAGCTCCCCGAACCAGCGCTCCACCGCCGCGGTGTAACCGGCGTCCCGGGTCCGCACCCGCCGGCCGAACCGCCCCGTCACCCACGACGGCAGGCCGCCGTTCTCCCACTCCGCGCAGATGTACGGCCCCGGCCGCACGATCGCCAGCAACCCCTGGCCGTGCGCCGCGTCCAGGAACCGGCCCAGCGCCCCCACGTCCCGGAAGACGCCCGGCGACGGCTCGTGGAGGTTCCACGGCACGTACGTCTCCACGCAGTTGAGCCCCATCGCGCGCAGCATCGCCAGCCGCTGCCCCCACTGCTCCTCGTGCACCCGGAAATAGTGCATCGCCCCCGACAAGAGCCGCACCGGCCTGCCGTCGAGCGAGAAATGGTCGTCCGCCACCGTGAATCCGGTCATCGTGCCGCGTGCTCCTGTGTGCCGATCGCCTGTCGGCCACCAGACTCCCCTCTGGCGCCGGGCCCGTCCATGGAGAAAGATCACCTCTGCTTGGACACACAGCGTCCACAGGGAAGGGGAACGACCGGTGCACCACATCTGGATGCGCTTCTTCACGCCCAGCGCACTCCACCAGCGCCTGGGCCTGGCCTGCCTCGGTGTCGGCCTCCAGCACGGCACCCTGCCCGTCGTCGGACCCCGCACCCTCGACCACCACGTGGCCATGGTGATCAACTCCGGCAGCGGCTGGGTCACCGCGCCCGACGGCCGCCGGCTCGCCGTCACCGCCCCCAGCCTCATCTGGCTGACCCCCGGCACCCCGCACCACTACGGCCCCGGACCCGCCGGCTGGGACGAGAACTTCGTCGACTTCACCGGCCCCGCCACCACCACCTACACCGAACTCGGCTACATCGAACCCGACCGGCCGCTCGTCCCCCTCACGGACACCGCCGC
>NZ_KL585437.1:0-8029 GCF_000721935.1 Streptomyces sp. NRRL WC-3549 | reverse complement strand
GACGCCCCCCGCGCCGCCATCGGCCGCATCGTGCAGGCCGCCCACCGCGCCCACCCCCTCCAGGAGGTCGAGGCCGGGGCCGCGGTCCACGAACTCCTCGTCTCCCTGCGCCGCTCCCGCGCCGACGTCGCCCCCGACGGCGACCCCGTCCTCAAAGCCCTCGCCCGCGACGCGTTCCGGCCCCTCACCGTCGCCGAACACGCCGCCCGGCACCAGATGACCCCCGCCGCACTGCGCACCGCCGTGCGCCGCGGAGCCGGCGTCGGCCCCAAGGAGTACCTGCTCACCATCCGGCTCGGCCGGGCCAAGGAACTCCTCGCCGCCACCGACCTCCCCGTCGCCGCCGTCGCCCGCAGCGTCGGCTACGACGACCCGGCCTACTTCTCCCGGCTGTTCGCCCGGCGCACCGGCACCGCCCCGGTCCGCTTCCGCGAACAGCAGGGACGCGGCACACCGGACACCCCGCCCGGCCACGGTCCGCACCCCGGACACCCGTGACCGGGCCCCCTCCGGTGCGTCTAAGCTCGACCACCATGAACGCCATCGACGAGCCCGTACGGGCGGAGCTGAACCGCCTGCGCGAAAGCATCGACAACATCGACGCCGCGGTCGTCCACATGCTCGCCGAACGCTTCAAGGCCACCCAGCAGGTCGGCCACCTCAAGGCCGAACACCACCTGCCGCCCGCCGACCCGGCCCGCGAGGCCCGGCAGATCGACCGGCTGCGCCGGCTCGCCGAAAGCGCCAAGCTGGACCCGGCGTTCGCCGAGAAACTGCTCAACTTCATCGTCGCCGAGGTCATCCGCCACCACGAGCGCATCGCCGAGCAGTCGGCGGGGGAGCCGTACGGGACACCGGGCGCCTGAGCGCGGCCGTCGACTTCACCGGCTATCCGGCGTTCGTTCTCTCCCACCACCCGTCCACCGAGGACGCCGAGGAATTCCATCGCGACCTCGAACGCCGCATCCGCATCGACTACGCACCGACAGGGGCCGCACAGTGACCACCCGTCCCTCGACGACCGCGACGGCGGGATCTGGCTCGACGGGCAGTTCGTTCCCTGACGCGACGCCCGCCTGCACGTCCTGACCCACGGACTCCACTACGGCGGCGGAGTCTTCGAGGGCGAACGGGTCTACGACGGTCACGTCCTCAAACTGACGGAGCACACACGGCGGCTCCACGAGTCGGCGCGGGAGCTCGGCTTCCACATCCCCTTCTCCACCGCGGAGCTCGACGAGGCGACGCTCGAACTCGTCCACAGGCAGGGCATCGGCAACGGCTACGTCCGGCCTGTGGCCTGGCACGGAAGCGAGCAGATCAGCGTGACCGGCGCCGGCACCCTTGTCCACGTCGCCATCGCCACCTGGCAATGGCCGCATGTCTTCTCGGCCGACGCCAAGGAACACGGGATCCGGCTGGGCACCTCGCGCTGGCGGCGCCCCGCACCGGACACCGCACCCGTGCGGGCCAAAGCGGCCTTCCTGTACAACATCTGCACCATGGCCCGCGACGCCGCCGACCAAGCCGGCTTCGACGACGCGTTGCTGCTGGACTACCACGGCCATGTCGCGGAGGCCACCGGGGCCAACCTCTTCCTCGTCAGCGGAGGCGAGCTGCACACACCGACCGCCGACTGCTTCCTCGCCGGCATCACCCGGCAGACGGTGCTCGATCTGGCCCGCGACATCGGCATCCCGGCAGTCGAACGGCACATCCTTCCGAGGAACTCAGCAGCTTCGACGAGTGCTTCCTCACCGGCACGGCCTACGAGGTCCAGCCCGTCCGGGCCATCGACACACACCAGTTCCAGGTGGGCAAGACGACCATCTCCCTGACGGAGGCGTACACCCGGCTCGTCCACTCGCCTTGACCAGCCTCTTCCGGCGCCACGCCGATCAGGTCAGCGGAGCGCACACGTTCCCACGCCCCACCGCCGACCGGACCCGCGCCACCTGGGAGCACCCCGAAAGACCGGACAGCCGCCACACGCGCATCGCCTCCGCGGAGCCCCGCACACCACACGCCACCCCGCCCGTCAGCCCTGCGAGAACCTCCTCCCCACCCCGGAGCCGTTACGGCAGCATGGGCCCATGTCCGTACTGACGCGCGAAGAAGCGCAGACCCGTGCCCAGCTCATCGACGTACACCGGTACACCGTCGACCTCGACCTCACCACGGGCGAAGACACCTTCGACTCCCGGACCACCATCCGGTTCACCACCCGTGCCACCGGTGACACCTTCGTCGAACTCAAGCCGGAGACCCTGCACGCGCTCACCCTCGACGGACAGCCCCTCGACCCCCGCCACCTCGACGGCAACCGCTACCCCCTGCACCAGCTCACCGCCGGCCCCCACGAACTCACCGTCGACGCCACCATGCGCTACTCCCGCACCGGCGAGGGCATGCACCGCTTCACCGACCCCGCCGACGGCGAGACCTACCTCTACACCCAGCTCTTCCTCGACGACGTCCAGCGCGTCTTCGCCGCCTTCGACCAGCCCGACCTCAAGGCCGTCTTCGACCTCACCGTCACCGCACCCCACGGCTGGACCGTCCTCGGCAACAGCACCGCCGAACGGACCGGCGACGGCCGCTGGACCCTGGCCACCACCCCACCCGTCTCCACCTACCTCGTCGCCGTCGCCGCCGGACCCTGGCACTCGATCACCACCCACCACGCCGGCATCCCCTTCGGCATCCACTGCCGCCGCTCCCTCGCCCCCCACCTCGACACCGACGCCGACGAGATCCTCGGGGTCACCCGCGCCCTCTACGACCGCTACCACGAGAAGTTCGACGAGCCCTACCCCTTCGACTCCTACGACCAGGCGTTCGTCCCCGAATTCAACGCCGGTGCCATGGAGAACCCCGGACTCGTCACCTTCCGCGACGAATTCATCTACCGCTCCGCCGTCACCGACACCGAACGCCAGACCCGCGCCATGGTCATCGCCCACGAGATGGCCCACATGTGGTTCGGCGACCTCGTCACCCTCACCTGGTGGGACGACATCTGGCTCAACGAGTCCTTCGCCGAGTACATGGGCTACCAGACCCTCACCGAAGCCACCCGCTTCACCGACACCTGGACCGACTTCGGCGTCTCCCGCAAGGGCTGGGGCTACGACGCCGACCAGCGCCCCTCCACCCACCCCGTCGCCCCCGACGCCGTACCCGACACCGCCTCCGCCCTCCTCAACTTCGACGGCATCTCCTACGCCAAGGGCGCCTCCGCACTACGCCAGCTCGTCACCTGGCTCGGCGAGAAGGACTTCCTCACCGGCATCAACACCCACTTCGCCCGCCACAAATTCGCCAACGCCACCCTCGCCGACTTCGTCGACAGCCTCGCCACCGCCACCGACCGCGACGTCCACACCTGGGCCGCGAGCTGGCTCCGCACCACCGGCCCCGACACCCTCACCGCACACACCGAGGACACCGGCCACCACTGGAACCTCACCGTCGGCCACCACGGCAACCGCCCCCACCGCATCGCCGTCGGCACCTACGACCACGCCCTCGACACCCGCTCCGGCACCAGCCGCCTCGTCCTGCGCGAACGCTTCGAGACCGACGTCCCGCAGAACGGCAGCGGCACCCCCACCACCCGCCCCGGCCGCCGCCCCGACCTCGTCGTCCTCAACGACAACGACCTCACCTACGCCAAGATCCGCCTCGACCCCGCCTCCTGGGACACCGCCCTCACCCACCTCAGCGGCATCCCCGACCCCCTCACCCGCGCCGTCGTCTGGAACACCGCCCGCGACATGGTCCGCGACGGCGACCTCCACCCCACCGCCTACCTCACCGCCGCCCGCACCCACCTCCCCCACGAAACCGACCTCGCCCTCGTCCAAGGCGTCCTCACCTTCGCCGCCACCCACATCGCCGATCGCTACCTCACCCCCGGCGAACGCCCCGCGGCCCTGTCCGGCATCGCCTCCCTCTGCCGCGACCTCCTGCGCCGCACCGAAGGCCTCACCGCCAAGGACTGGGAAGCCGGCGCCCGCACCACCGACCCCGGCCTCCGCCTCATCGCCGTACGCCACTTCATCGACGCCGCCACCCACCCCGACGCCCTGCAGGACTGGCTCGACGACGGCACCGTCCCCGGCGGACCCGGACTCGACCCCGAACTCCGCTGGCGCATCCTCACCCGCCTCGCCGCCCTCGGCGCCACCGACGAAACCACCATCGCCCGCGAACTCGCCGACGACCCCAGCGCCACCGGACAGGAAGGCGCCGCCCGCTGCCGCGCCGCCCTCCCCACCCCGGAAGCCAAGGCCACCGCCTGGAACGCCCTCTTCCACGACGACACCCTGTCCAACTACCTCTTCGCCGCCACCGCCCAGGGCTTCTGGCAACCCGAACAGGCGGAGCTCCTCCACGACTACGTCCACCGCTACTACCCGGACGCCACCGCACTCGCCGCCCGCCGCGGCCCCGCCATCGCCGAAGCCGCCGGACGCAACGCCTTCCCCGCCCACGCCGTCGACGCCGACCACCTCGCCACCGGCACCGCCGCACTCGACGACCCCGCACTGACCCCCGCGCTGCTCCGCAAACTCACCGACCAACTCGACGACCTGCGCCGCGCCTTGGAGGTACGCGAAGCCCACCGCCCCGCCCCGGCGACCGAGACCCCCTGAGCCACCCGCGGCACCCGGCCCACCCACCAGGAAACCCCGGCGCCGGTCCATCCCGCTCCCCACCGTGCCCGGCCTCCCACCGACCAGGGAGACCGGGCACGGTCGTACGAAGAGCGCACACTGATAGCAGCGAAACGCCCCCGCAGGCCACCGACCCGAACACCAATACCCCTTACCGGTCCCACTCGTTGGGCTCGTAGAGCCTGCCGGGCGGCCCCCGGCCGGGCGGCCCCCGGCCTGGCACACACCCGGGCGTCGCCGAAACGCCCTGGTAGCTCAGCTACGAGGACGGACCGGCGCCCCGCAACCCCCGCACCAGACCGCGTCCGCACTCCGACCGAAGAACACCCGACAGGCCCTCGGGCCACCACACGAAACACAGACCCCACCCGACCCGACCGCCCCACCACGCAACGCGCTCCCCACCCCACATGCGAAGGGGTGCGGCGCCCCCCGCCCCGCCCGACCCGACCAACCGACCCGACCACCCCGCGCGAAACGCGTCCCCGACGCCGTACCCACCGCCCCGACCGACCCGAAGGACCCCACCCGCCATGCCCATCCCGCCCCTCGCCGGAGGCATCGCAGGCCCCACCCACCTGCGCCCCCTCCTCGACACCGTCCTCACCGCCCTCCACGACGGCGCCACCCGCCGAGACGGCCCCCTCCCCGCAGGAGGACCCGACACCGTCACCCACCACACCCACACCCGCACCGGTCCCCTCATCCCCGACCAGGGCACCGGCGCCCACCACGCACTCCGCACCCTCGTCACCGCACTCACCGAAGGCGCCGCCGACCCCGCACACCCCCACTGCGCCGCCCACCTCCACACCCCGCCCCTCGCCCTCGCCGCGGCAGCCGACCTCGCCGCCTCCGCCCTCAACCCCTCCATGGACTCCTGGGACCAGGCCCCCGCCGCCTCCACCCTCGAAACCGCCCTCACCGCAGCGCTCGCCGCCGAGATCTACCCCCACACCCCCCGGCCCGACGCCGTCGTCACCACCGGCGGCACCGAAGCCAACCAACTCGCCCTCCTCCTCGCCCGCGAACGCCACGGCCCCATCCAGACCGTCTGCGCCGCCAACGCCCACCACAGCATCACCCGCGCCACCTGGATCCTCGGCCTCCCACGCCCCGTCGTCATCCCCGCACCCCGCGGCGTCATGGACCCCACCGCCCTCCACGACGCCCTCGCCACCCTCACCGGCCCCCTCCTCGTCGCCGCCACCGCCGGCACCACCGACACCGGCCGCATCGACCCCCTCGACCACATCGCCGACCTCACCACCACCCACGGCGCCGACCTCCACATCGACGCCGCCTACGGCCCCCACCCACCGCCACCTCCTCGACGGCCTCCACCACGCCCACAGCGTCACCCTCGACCTCCACAAACTCGGCTGGCAACCCGCCTCCGCCGGCATCCTCGCCGTCCCCCACCACGACGACCTCGCCCCCCTCCACCACCACGCCCCCTACCTCAACGCCGACGACGACACCGACGCCGGCCTCCCCGACCTCCTCGGCCGCTCCCTCCGCACCACCCGACGCCCCGACGCCCTCAAGATCGCCGTCACCCTCCAGGCCCTCGGCCGCGACGGACTCGCCGACCTCATCGACCGCACCGTCACCACCGCCCACCACCTCGCCGACCTCATCGACCAGGACCCGGGGATGGAGCTGTACGACCGCCCCACCATCAGCACCGTCCTCTTCCGCCCCACCCACGCCGACGACACCACCGTCGCCACCATCCGCCGCACCCTCCTCACCCAAGGCCACGCCGTACTCGGCCGCGCCCACACCGACGACCGCCTCTGGCTCAAAGCCACCCTCCTCAACCCCCACACCACCCGCCAAGACCTCCAGAACCTCCTCACCCTCGTCAGCCACGCCCACACCGGCGCCACCACGGAAGGCAGCACCCCCCGATGACCGACCGGACCACCCCCGACGGCAACCGGCCCCACGACCTCATCGGCATCGGACTCGGCCCCTTCAACCTCTCCCTCGCCGCCCTCGCCCACAACATCCCCGGCACCCCCCTCACCACCGCCTTCTACGAACAACGCCCCGCCTTCCACTGGCACCCCGGCCTCCTCATCGACGGCGCCACCCTCCAAGTCCCCTTCCTCGCCGACCTCACCACCCTCGCCGACCCCACCAGCCCCTGGACCTTCCTCAACTACCTCCGCACCCACGACCGCATCTACCCCTTCTACTTCGCCGAGCAGTTCCACATCCACCGGGCCGAATACGACGCCTACTGCCGCTGGGTCAGCGAACAACTCCCCACCACCCACTTCCACCACCGCATCGACACCATCCGCTGGAACCCCGACCACGCCCACTTCGACGTCGACTACACCCGCCTGGCACCCGACGGCGGCACCGCGACCCCCGGCCGCACCCACACCCGCAACATCGCCCTGGGCGTCGGCACCGAACCCTTCGTCCCCGAACCCCTGCGCCCCCTCGCAGACGCCCCCGGCACCCCCGTCATCCACTCCGCCGACTACCTCCACCACCGCGACACACTCCTGCGCGCCGACCACATCACCGTCATCGGCAGCGGCCAGTCCGGCGCCGAGATCTTCCTCGACCTCCTCCGCGCACGCCCCCACGGCGCCGAGAAGATCCACTGGCTCGCCCGCACCCAGGCCTTCGCCCCCATGGAGTACTCGAAACTCGGCCTCGAACACTTCACCCCCGACTACACCCACTACTTCCACGCACTGCCCGAACACGTACGCGACGCCCTCGTCCCCCAGCAATGGCAACTCCACAAGGGCATCGACACCGACACCATCGCCGCCATCCACGACGAGCTCTACCGGCGCACCCTGCACGGCGGCTGGCCCGACACCACCCTCACCCCCGGTGTCACCGTCCGCGCCGCGGCCCGCCCGGCCGGCGAGAACACCCGCATCGAACTCCACCTCGAACACACCCAGCAAGCCACCCGCACCCGCCTCACCACCGGCGCCGTCGTCCTCGCCACCGGCTACCGCGAACGCCCCCTCGACACCCTCCTCACCGGCATCGCCCCCCACCTCCGCCGCGACAGCCGGGGGCGCCCCCGCATCGACACCGACTTCCGCCTCGACCTCGACCCCGCCATCACCGGCAACATCTACGTCCAGAACGCCGAACGCCACACCCACGGAGTCGGCGCACCCGACCTCGGCCTCGCCGCCTGGCGCAGCGCCACCATCCTCAACAACCTCACCGGCACCAGCCCCTACCGCCTGCCACAGCGCACCGCCTTCACCACCTTCGGCCTCACCCCCCACCCCGCACCCCGCGTCCCCGCCCAGCACACCCCCGACGCCCCCATCCACCACCGCCCCTGTCTCTTATACACATCT
>NZ_KL585436.1:39812-40311 GCF_000721935.1 Streptomyces sp. NRRL WC-3549 | reverse complement strand
TCCGTGCGCAGCCGCTCGGACTCCTCGGCCGTCTCGCGGCGGATCCGCTCCGCCTCGGTACGCGCCTCGCCGAGCGCCTCCTCGGCCGCGGCGACCCGGTTCTCCGCCTCGGTCCGCAACCGGGCCAGCTCGTCGGCGGCCTCCGCCTTGCGGGCCTCCACGGCCCGCTCGGTCTCCTCGCGCAGCGTCTCGGCCGCCGCCTCCGCCGCGGCGGTCACCGCCGCCGCCTGCTCCTCCGCGTCGGCGCGCAGCTTCTCGGCGTCGGCCCGGCTGCGTTCGAGCGCCTCCTCGGCCTGCTTGCGTACCGCCGCGGCCCGCTCGGCGGCGTCGGCCCGGACCTTCTCGCTCTCGGCGCCCGCGGACGTCCGCAGCTCCTCGGCGTCCGCCTTCGCCTTGGTCAGCAGCTCCTCGGCGGTGCGGGCACCCTCCTCCAGCTGCTGCACGGCCTCCCGGCGGGCCTCGCCGCGGATCCGCTCGCCCTCGGCGACCGCCTCGGAGC
>NZ_KL585436.1:38948-39591 GCF_000721935.1 Streptomyces sp. NRRL WC-3549 | reverse complement strand
AGATGTGTATAAGAGACAGGAGCGCAGCTGCTCGGCCTCGCCGCGCAGCCGGCGGGCCTCCTCCTGGAGCTCGACCGTCTTGGCCCGGTACTCCTTGGTGTCGTCCTTGGCCGCGCCCTTGAGCTGGTCGGCCTGCTCGGCTGCCTCGCCGCGCAGCCGGTCGGCCTCGGCCTCCGCCTCGCGGCGGATCCGCTCGGCCTCGTCGGCGGCCGCCCTGGTGGTGGACTTCGCGTCCTCGGAGGCCTTGGTCAGGACCTCCTCGGCGCTGCGGGCCGCCTTGGCGAGCTGGGCGGCGGCATCCTCGGCGGCGACCGTACGGGCCTTCTCCGCCGCCTCGGTGACGAGCCGTTCGGCCTTCGCCCGGGCGTCGGCGAGCGCCTGCTCGGCCTCCTCCTTGAGCGTCTCGGCCTGCTGGGTGGCCTCGCCCACCAGCCGGGCGATCTCGGCCTTGGCCGTACGGGTGCGCTGCTCGTTCTGCGACTCGGCGCCGGCCAGCCGCTTGACCGCGGCCTCCTTCGCCTCGGTGACGACCTTCTCGGCCTCCAGCCGGGCCTCGCGCAGCCGGGTCTCGGCCTCCTGCGTGCGCTGCTCGGCGGTGCGGTTCAACTCCGCGGTCTGCTGCCTGTCTCTTATACACATCTCT
>NZ_KL585436.1:32381-38766 GCF_000721935.1 Streptomyces sp. NRRL WC-3549 | reverse complement strand
CAGCCGCTCGGCGTGCGCGGCGGCCTCCTGGGCCTGGGCGGAGGCGGCGTCCAGCATCCGCTCGGCGTCCCGACGGGCCCGCAGCAGCGTGTTCTCGGCCTCCGCACGGGCCGCCTCCGCCTCGGAGTTGAGGCGCTGACGCGTCTCGTCGGCGAGCCGGGCCGCCTCGGCGCGGGCCGCGGCCAGCGACTGCTCCGCCTCGTTACGGGACTCGTCCAGCAGCCGGCGGGCCTGGGACTCGGTACGGGCGCGCAACTGCTCGGCCCAGGCCACGTTCTCGTTGACGTGGGACTCGACGGTCTGCCGGCGCTCCGCCAGTTCCTGGTCGAGCTGCTGGCGCCGTTGTACCGCCTCGGCGTGCAACTCGGCCTGGAGGCGGGCCTGGTGCTCGGCGTGCTCCTGGAGGATCCGCTGCGTCTGGGCCCTGGCCTCGCGCAACTCGCGCTCGGCGTCGGTGCGCAGCTGGTCCGCCTGGATCTGGGCGTTACGGAGCATCTGCTCGGCCTGGTAGCCGAGGTCCGCGCTGTCGTGTGCCGGACGGGCGGCGAGGTTCCGCCGTGCCTCGTGCAGCTTGGCGCGCAAGACCTCGACCTGGTAACCGAGGTCCTCGGCGTGCTGGACGGCCTTCTCCCGGTCGGTCCTCAGCCGGTCCATCTCGGCTTCGAACCGCGAGAGATGGTCGTCGTCAGCTCGGTGGCTCTGCTGGCTTTCGTAGCCCCGCACTGCGCGGTCCCATCCTTCCCCGAGCTCTCAACTTCTTCCCCAAGCTCTCGACTTCGTTCGAGCAGGGGATGCCCTACTGAGCAGGGGAGACCCCAACCCTGGTCGCAACTCTCCGTACGAGGACCGCTCGCCGACGAACGGTCCCCCGGGAATGGTGACAGATCAACGGCGGGGACGCGGCACGGCCCCGGCCCGGAACGGCTCACTCTACCGGGCCGGGAATCCTCAGGTCAGTGCTCGGGCCGGGACGTGACCAGTTCCGTCAGCACACCGTGGCAGTCCTTGGGGTGCAGGAAGGTGATCCGGGATCCCATGGACCCGGTCCTGGGCTCGTCGTACAGCACCCGGACCCCCTTCTCCCGGATGTCCGCGGCGTCCTGGTCCACGTCCGCCGTCCCGAACGCGATGTGGTGGACGCCCTCGCCGTTCTTCGCCAGCCACTTTCCCACCGCGGAGTCCTCCCGGGTCGGCTCCAGCAGCTGGAGGTACGAGGCGCCGCCGTCCGAGGTGCCGTTGATCTTGAGCATCGCCTCCCGGACGCCCTGCTCCTCGTTGACCTCGGAGTGGTACACCTCGAAGCCGTAGGTCGCGCGGTAGAACTCCACCGTCCTGTCCAGGTCGAAACAGGCGATCCCGATGTGGTCGATTCGCGTCAGCATGGAACCAGTGCAGCGGTCCGGGGCCGGTTACGCAACGTGCGCGCGATCACACCCACAGCCGGATGACGGGCGCGGTACCGCTCAGTACATTCGAGTAAACCCTCGTTCACTTCTCACCCTAGGGGCTGTACCTCATGTCAGGAACGACCGGTACCACCTCAGTGATCGTCGCGGGCGCGCGTACGCCCATGGGCCGCCTCCTCGGCTCGCTGAAGAGCTTCTCCGGCGCCGACCTCGGAGGCGTGGCCATCAAGGCCGCGCTGGACCGGGCGGGCATCGGCGGGGACCAGGTGCAGTACGTGATCATGGGCCAGGTGCTCCAGGCCGGGGCGGGGCAGATCCCGGCGCGCCAGGCCGCCGTCAAGGCCGGCATCCCCATGAACGTCCCCGCGCTCACCGTCAACAAGGTCTGCCTCTCCGGACTCGACGCGATCGCGCTCGCCGACCAGCTGATCCGCGCCGGCGAGTTCGACGTCGTGGTGGCCGGCGGCCAGGAGTCGATGACCAACGCCCCGCACCTGCTGCCGAAGTCCCGCGAGGGCCACAAGTACGGCGCGATCGAGATGCTCGACTCCATGGCGTACGACGGTCTGACCGACGCCTACGAGAACATCCCGATGGGCGAGTCCACCGAGAAGCACAACACCCGCCTCGGCCTGGACCGTGCCGCCCAGGACGAGATCGGCGCCCTGTCCCATCAGCGGGCCGCCGCCGCCCAGAAGAACGGCATCTTCGAGGCCGAGATCACCCCGGTCGAGATCCCGCAGCGCAAGGGCGACCCGGTCCTCTTCTCGAAGGACGAGGGCATCCGCCCCGAGACGACCGTGGAGTCCCTCGGCAAGCTGCGCCCCGCCTTCGCCAAGGACGGCACCATCACCGCGGGCACCTCCTCGCAGATCTCCGACGGCGCCGCGGCCGTCGTCGTGATGAGCAGGGCCAAGGCCGAGGAGCTGGGCCTGGAGTGGATCGCCGAGATCGGCGCCCACGGCAACGTCGCCGGGCCGGACAACTCCCTCCAGTCGCAGCCGTCGGGCGCGATCCGGCACGCACTGGAGAAGGAGGGCATCGGCGTCGAGGACCTCGACCTCATCGAGATCAACGAGGCCTTCGCGGCCGTCGCCGTCCAGTCGATGAAGGACCTCGGCGTCTCGTCTGAGAAGGTCAACGTCAACGGCGGCGCGATCGCGCTCGGCCACCCGATCGGCATGTCCGGCGCCCGTGTCGTGCTGCACCTGGCGCTGGAACTGAAGCGGCGCGGCGGCGGCACCGGGGCGGCGGCCCTGTGCGGCGGGGGTGGCCAGGGCGACGCGCTGATCATCCGGGTCCCGGGCAAGTAGCGGACCCGACGAACGAGCGAGGAGACCGAGCGTGAACGTGGACGTCCCGACCCTGGTCGAGCAGGCGCGCCAGGGCAGGCCGCGTGCGGTGGCCCGGCTCATCTCCCTGGTGGAGGGGGCCTCGCCCCGGCTGCGCGAGGTGATGGCGGCCCTGGCGCCGCTCTCGGGCCACGCGTACGTCGTGGGGCTGACCGGCTCCCCGGGCGTCGGCAAGTCCACCTCGACCTCGGCCCTGGTCTCCGCCTACCGCAAGGCCGGCAAGCGGGTCGGGGTCCTGGCCGTCGACCCCTCGTCGCCGTTCTCCGGGGGCGCGCTCCTCGGCGACCGGGTCCGGATGTCGGAGCACGCCTCCGACCCGGGCGTCTACATCCGTTCCATGGCCACCCGCGGCCACCTCGGCGGCCTCGCCTGGTCGGCACCGCAGGCGATCCGGGTGCTGGACGCGGCGGGCTGCGACGTGATCCTGGTCGAGACGGTGGGCGTCGGCCAGTCGGAGGTCGAGATCGCCTCCCAGGCCGACACCTCCGTGGTGCTTCTCGCCCCGGGCATGGGCGACGGCATCCAGGCGGCGAAGGCCGGGATCCTGGAGATCGGCGACGTGTACGTGGTGAACAAGGCCGACCGGGACGGCGCCGACGCCACCGCCCGCGAGCTCAACCACATGCTGGGCCTGGGGGAGGCCCGCGCCCCCGGTGACTGGCGGCCCCCGATCGTGAAGACGGTCGCCGCCCGCGGCGAGGGTGTCGACGAGGTCGTCGAGGCGCTGGAGAAGCACCGGGCGTGGATGGAGGAGCACGGCGTCCTGGCGGAGCGGCGTACCGCCCGCGCGGCCCGCGAGGTCGAGACGATCGCCGTCACCGCGCTCCGCGAGAAGATCGCCGACCTGCACGGCGACCAGCGCCTCGGCGCGCTCGCCGAACGCATCACGGCGGGCGCGCTCGACCCGTACGCGGCGGCCGACGAACTGGTGGCGGGGCTGACGGGGCGGCAGGCGGGCGACTGAGCGGCCTCAAGGCCGACAAGCGGCCGACAGCGGCCACAGGACAGCGCCCCCCCGGGGGGCCGTCACACGGTCCGGGCCCCGTCCGGCGAGACACGGCCCGGTCCGTACGCGTCGAGAGGTGGGGCCCGGTGCCGAGCGCCCGTGCCAGTCGGTCGCCCGGCTTCCGGCCGGTCCACCGGGCCGGGGCCGCGGCGTGGGCTGAGGGGGCTCCCGCCCCCGCGACGAGCGGGCCGTTCCCTCCCGTGTCCGTGGATCGGCGCCGGCCGCGTGTGCGGGTCCGGTGAGGGCCGGCGGGCCGTGCGGTACGCCCCGTGCCCTCCCCGCCGGGCGGAGAGGGCACGGGGGGCGTACCTCCTGCGCGGCTCGCGGCGCCGGACGCCACGCGGTGACGGGCACCCCGCCGCTCCGCGACGGCACCGCTCAGTCGTCGTCGCGGTCCACGGTGACCTTGTCGGTCCCCGCGTCCACGTTCAGGTCGTACCGGCTGCCGTCCTTGCCCGTGACGTCGACCTCCCAGTGCAGGGGCTCGTCCTCGTCGTCGTCCAGGTCCACGGACGTCACCGTGCCCGGGTGGGCCTTCAGGGCCCGTTCCACCGCCGCGTCCAGCGAGACGGCGGCCGAGCGGGGCGCGCGGTCGGGGCCGCCGTGGTCGTCGTCCCGGGCGGACAGCACCTTCCCGCTGCCGGCGTCCACCGTGACGTCGTGCCAGGCCTTGTCCGTGCCGTAGACGTCCAGCTCCCAGACGACCCGGTCACCGGCGTCCTCGTCCCGGTCCAGCTCGGCCTCGGTGACCGTGCCCGGGACCGCCTTCAGGGCCGCGGCGACCGCCTGGTCCAGGGTCACCCGCTCACCGGCGGTACGGCTCCCGGTGGTCCGGTCCGCGCTCTGTGACACCCGGCCCCGGTCGTCGCCCCCGTCGTCGCCGGTGAACGCGGCGGCCGTGGCGATGCCGCCGCCGACGAGCACGGCGGCCGTGAGGGCGGCGATGGCAGTGGTGCGCTTCATGGGTTCCTCCCCGAGGGACGGTGCGGTCTGTACGGGAACCACCGTGCCGAACCCATGCTGAACGCAGCCTGAAGCCGGCTGAAGCCGTCTTCAGGTTCCGCCTGCGACCCTGTGACGTATGCGCCTGCTGATCGTGGAGGACGAGAAGCGCCTCGCGGTGTCCCTGGCGAAGGGGCTGACCGCCGAGGGCTTCGCCGTGGACGTCGTCCACGACGGCCTGGAAGGACTGCACCGGGCCGCCGAGGGCGGGTACGACCTCGTCCTCCTGGACATCATGCTGCCCGGCATGAACGGCTACCGGGTCTGCGCCGCCCTGCGCGCGGCCGGCCACGACGTGCCCATCCTGATGCTGACCGCCAAGGACGGGGAGTACGACGAGGCGGAGGGGCTGGACACCGGTGCCGACGACTACCTGACCAAGCCGTTCTCCTACGTCGTCCTCGTCGCCCGCGTCCGGGCCCTGCTGCGCCGCCGCGGCGGGTCCGCGTCGCCGGTGCTCACGGTCGGCACCCTGCGGCTGGACACCGCGGCCCGGCGCGTGCACCGGGGCGAGGACGAGATCACCCTGACGGCCAAGGAGTTCGCCGTGCTGGAACAGCTCGCCGTGCGGGCCGGGGAGGTCGTGAGCAAGGCCGACATCCTCGAACACGTCTGGGACTTCGCCTACGACGGTGACCCGAACATCGTCGAGGTCTACGTCAGCACCCTGCGCCGCAAGCTCGGCGCCGCGGCCATCCACACCGTGCGCGGCGCCGGATACCGGCTGGAGGCCCGGTGAGGTCGGTACGGGCCAAGGCCGCCCTGGGGGCGACCCTGGTCGTCGCCGTCGCCCTGGTCGCCGCCGGGATCGCCGTCCTGCTGGTCCTGCGGGGCAACCTGACCGACCGGGCGGACCTGGAGGCGGAGGTCGCCGCCCGCGAGGTCGCCGGGCAGCTCGCCCTGGACGTGCCCTACGGCGATCTCGACCTGGGCGACGAGGACACCCACCCCGTCCAGGTGACCGACGAGCGCGGACGCGTGGTGGCGGTCTCCGAGGACCTGGAGGCGATCACGGGCACCGGGACGTCCCGCGTCACCCCGGAGCCCGCACCGAGCCGCGGGGACGACGCCGACGACGACCGGGACGACGACGACCGGGACGACCCCGCCCGCGGCGAGGTCTCCTCGGACGAACCGGACTTCACCGACGGCACCGCCACCGTCGACGGCGACCGGGCCGACTACCGCTTCGCCGCCGTCGAGGCGACCACCTCCGACGACGTCACCCTGACCGTCCACGCGGGCGCCCCGCTCGCCGCGGAGCAGGAGGCCGTGGGCTCCGTACGCGACGCCATGCTGACCGGGCTGCCCGTCCTGCTGCTCGTCGTCGCCGGGGTCACGTGGCTGGTGACCCGCCGCGCGCTCCGCCCGGTCGAGGACATCCGGCGGGAACTGGCCGCGATCACCGCCTCCCAGGACCTCGGCCGCCGGGTGCCGGAGCCGGGCTCGCGCGACGAGATCGCCCGGCTGGCCCGTACCACCAACGAGACGCTGAGCGCGCTGGAGGACTCCGTGGACCGGCAGCGGCGCTTCGTCGCGGACGCGTCGCACGAGCTGCGCAGCCCGATCGCCTCGCTGCGCACCCAGCTGGAGGTGGGGCTGTCTCTTATACACATCTC
>NZ_KL585436.1:28172-32197 GCF_000721935.1 Streptomyces sp. NRRL WC-3549 | reverse complement strand
GGCGCTCCCCGCCGATCTGCTGCTGCTGGCACGGCTGGACGCGGGGGAGCGGCCGGGGCGGACGGCGGTCGACCTGGGGGCGCTGGTGAGCGAGGAGGTGTCCCAGCGCACCGGTGACCGGATCCCGGTGGAGGTGGTGGTCGCGGAGGGCGACTCCTGCGAGGTGGGCGGTTCGCGCGGGCAGCTGGCCCGGGTGATCGGCAATCTGCTGGACAACGCGCAGCGGCACGCGGCCGGTTCGGTGGTGGTGACGGTGGCGGCGGACCGGCGGGACGTGCGCGTGGAGGTCGCCGACGACGGCGCCGGGGTCCCCGAGGGGGAGCGGGAGCGGATCTTCGAGCGGTTCGTACGGCTCGACGACGCCCGGAGCCGGGACGACGGCGGCGCCGGACTGGGCCTGGCCCTCGCCCGCGACATCGCGGTCCGGCACGGCGGCACCCTCACGGTGGGGACGTCACGCCCGGGCGGCGCGGCCTTCACCCTGCGGTTGCCGCGCCAGGGCTGAAAGGGCCGTCACGGCTTGCCCCGCCGGCCCCGCAGACTTGCCCCGCCGGCCCCGCAGATGGTCCGCGATCGGTGTCAGCGCCGCGTCCAGGTCGGCCAGCGCCTCGGGGGACAGCAGGTCCATGAAGTGCTTGCGCACCGACTCCACATGGTGCGGTGCGACCTTGCGCATCGTCTCGGCCCCCGGTCCGGTGAGGACCGCGAACAGACCGCGCCGGTCCGACTCGCAGTGCTCGCGGCGGACCAGGCCCGCGTTCTCCATGCGGGTGATCTGGTGCGAGAGCCGGCTCTTGGACTGCAGGGTGGCGGCGGCGAGGTCGCTCATCCGCATGCGCTGGTCGTCCGACTCCGAGAGGTTGACCAGGATCTCGTAGTCGTTCATGGTCAGCCCGTACGGCTGGAGGTCCCTCTCCAGCTGGTGCGTCAGCAGCCTGCTGACGTCCAGGTGGGTGCGCCAGGCGCACTGCTCCGCGTCGGTCAGCCAGCGGGTGGCCGTCTCGGTCTCCATATATGGATTCTACCTAAGAAGTTGAAAGCCGGACGAAGTCGGGGCGTGTGACGCCGCGCACGCGTCCGGCGGGCGTCACACTCCGCAGACTACCGTTCACAGCCCGAAGCGACGCTGGAGGTCCCCCAGCTGACCCGCCCCGCGCGCGGGGGACGCCGGCACACCGGGCTCGCCGGGGCCCGCACCCGTGGGCTGTCCGGGCATCAGCGCCTCGGTCGACTGGAGCAGCACCGTGCCCGCCCCGACGAACTCGAACTGGTGCTCCTCGCCCGAGGCGCCGCCGATCCCGGTCAGCCCGCGCAGGCCGCCCAGCACGCCCGTCATATAGCCGTGGTCGTAGTGGTGGCACGGGGAGGGGCAGTCCGCCCAGCCCACCAGAGCCTGCGGATCGACCCGCAGCGGCGGCTCCATGAAGACCACCGGGCCGTTGGACGCGGCCACGAACTTCCCCGTGCCGATGAGGGTCAGGAAGCCCGGCACGATCGACTGCTTCAGGGCCAGTGTCGGTTCGAACGCCAGCAGGTTGCCGGACCGGATCGTGAGGTTCCCGTCCTCCAGGTCGAAGGAGTTGACGTCGAACGCCCGGTCCGCCAGCAGCATCTTGCCGCTGCCCTCGGCCACCACCCAGTCGCTCGCGTGCAGCGGGGAGTGGAAACTGCTGCGGACCAGCCGTTCGAACCGGCCGTGGCCGATCCCGTCGAAGGCGATCTGCCCGTAGTAGGCGATCATCTTGCCCTTCTGCAGGAACCACCGGCTCCCCTTCAGGTCCACGCAGAAGGTGTACGCGTTGACGTTGTCGTCCGACGGCAGCGTCGTCGGGTCGAAGACCACGGGGCCGCTCACAGCTTCTCCTCCGACGCCTGGACGTACACCGCTCCGCTGCCGCTGAGCTCCAGCTGGAACGCCTCCCCCGAACCGCGCCCCACCATCTCCCGCCAGCCGAGCGCGGTGGACAGCCTGTTGGTCACCTCGCCGTGGTGCGCGACGTACGCCTGCGGGTCCACGTGCACCGTGTGCCCCGGGGTGATCGGCAGCTCGATCACCCCGCCGTGCGCCATCACCGCCACCGCGCCGTGGCCCTGGAGCGTCGTGGTGAACAGGCCCTGGCCGGTCACCTGGCCGCGCACCATGCCCATCACGCCGCCCTGCGAGCCCATGAACATCGTGCCCTGCCGGAGCGATCCGTCGAAGGCCAGCAGCCGGTCGGCCTCCACGTACAGGGTGTCGCCCGACAGGTCGATCACCTGGATGTGGTGGCCCCCGTGGCCGAACATCACCGTGCCGTTCCCCTCGACCGTCATCAGCGGGGTGGCCTCGCCCCGCACCCGCCGGCCGATCATCGAGCCGAGTCCGCCCTGCCCGCCCTGGATGTCCGGGGTGAAGGAGACGTCGCCCCGGTAGGCCAGCATCGCGCCCCGCTGGCTGTACAGCGTCCGGCCCGGGACCACCGTGGCCTCGACCATCTTGTCGTTGATCTCGCGGAACGGCATCAGACATCGCCCCCGAGGGTGTTGCGCTCGCTCGGCTGCACGTAGACGAGGCCCTCGCCCTCGAAGCGGATCTGGAACGCCTCGCCGGACCCCTCGCCCATGAACGTCCGGAAGTTCACCCCGGACTGGAACTGCTGCCGCAGCGAACCCTGGTGCGCGATGTAGGCGCCCGGGTCCACGTGCAGCGGGTACTGCGGGGTCACCCGGAGCGCCACGGCCGAGCCGTCCGACATGATGGCGGCCTGGCCGGTGCCCTCGACGGTCGTGGTGAACAGGCCGTTGCCGCTCGCCCCGCCGCGCAGTCCGGTGAAGGCGGTCCCGGTGCGCAGTCCGGCGTCGGTGGCCAGCAGGTTGCTCGCCTCCACGTAGAGCTTGTCGCCGTGCAGCGAGACGAGGCTGATCTCGCTCGCCCGGTCGGCGAAGTAGCAGGTGCCCTGCCCCTTCACCTCCATCACGGCCATCTGCTCGCCGGTCAGCCGGCGCGTCACCATGCCCCGGAGGCCGTCACCGCCGCCGGTCATCTTCTTGAAGGCCATCCGGCCGTCGTACGCGACCATCGAGCCGTTCTTCGCCTTGACGGCATCGCCCGTCAGATCGACGGCGAGCGTCTTGCTTCCCTGGAGTCGGAACATCGCCACGGGGCGACGGTAGTCCCCGGACCGCCGCGCGGACAGGCCCCCGGGGTGGAGACGTACCCCGATCCGACCCGGACGCGGCCCCGCGAAGCGCCGGTACGCGCCCTTCGCGCCCCGCCGTGACCCGCTGCCGTCCCCGGGGCGGGACGATGCCACAATGGCTGTGCTTGTGCTCGCGTTCACAAGCAGTGACGCCCCCTCCCATCGAAGGTGCCCTCGTGGACATCAAGACCGCTTCCGCCCTGCACCGGCTGCGCCTCATCTCGCTTCCCGAGGCGCTCTCCTTCCCGGCGCTGATCATCTTCGGCTCGGTGCTCAGCCGGGTCTCGGACATCGACTTCCTGATGATGCCGCTCGGTGCGCTGCACGGCATCCTCTTCACGATCTACGCGGTGTTCCTGCTGGACGTCTGGGTCAAGACGAAGTGGCCGCTCAAGCGCGTCGCCCTGTTCTTCCTCCTCGCCGTGATCCCCTTCGGCGGGCTGTACGGCGAGAAGCTGCTCAAGCGGTACGAGTCCGACGGCCTCATCGCCGCCCGCGCCCGCGCCGAGGGCACGGTGAACGCGTGATCGTCGCCTTCTCCGTCAGCCCGCTGGGCGTGGGCGAGGACGTCGGCGAGTACGTCGCCGACGCCGTCCGCGTCGTCCGCGAGTCCGGGCTGCCCAACCGCACGGACGCCATGTTCACCTCCGTCGAGGGCGAGTGGGACGAGGTGATGGACGTGGTGAAGCGGGCCGTCGCCGCCGTCGAGGCCCGCGCCGGACGCGTGTCCCTCGTCCTCAAGGCCGACATCCGGCCCGGGGTCACCGACGGTCTGACCTCCAAGGTGGAGACCGTGGAGCGCTACCTGGGGCGGTGAACGCCGGCCCGCCGAGGCCCCGTGCACCC
>NZ_KL585436.1:27652-27986 GCF_000721935.1 Streptomyces sp. NRRL WC-3549 | reverse complement strand
GCCGAGGCCCCGTGCACCCGCGTCCGTACGGCGGGTTCACGGGGCCTCGGCCGTCAGTGCGACGCCGAGCGGGGTGCGCTCGTACAGCACCTGGTGCCCGTAGCGGCGCGAGGTGAGCAGGCCCGCCCCGCGCAGCACCGACAGATGCGCCGACACGGACGAGGGCGCCAGTCCGAGCCGGTGCGCCAGGGCGCTGGTGGACGCCGGTGCGTCCAGCGCGCACAGCACGTCGGCGCGGCCCCGGCCCAGCAGCCGGGCCAGGCTGTCCGGGGTGCGGTCGGCGGCCCGGGTCCACAGCCCGCCGACACCGCGCGCCGGGTAGATCACGGCGGGC
>NZ_KL585436.1:17362-27435 GCF_000721935.1 Streptomyces sp. NRRL WC-3549 | reverse complement strand
GCGGCTCGTACCCGCCGACGACGTCCGGCCAGACGAAGACGCTGGGCATCAGCACGAGCCCTTCCCCGCCGAGCACCCGCGCGTGGTCGCCCCGGGTGCCGGTGACGGTGAGCGTCGAGTCCGCCCAGCGCAGCTGCGGGCTGATCTCACCGAGCAGCCGCTCGAAGCCGACCTCGGCCAGCCGCCGCGAATGGTGGGCGATGTCGGCCTCCAGCAGGGCGCGCAGGCGGGGCCAGTGCGGTTCGACCAGCACCCGCCACGCCTGCTCCAGCAGATCCGCCAGCTCACGGACCGTCCGCGCCGGATCGGCCAGCATCCGCCGCCCGGCGGGGGAGCGCAGTCCGCCGGGCACGTCGGCGAGGGTCCGCTCGATGTCGTCCCGCGCGACCGCCGGGTCGACCGCGCGGACCGCCGCGATCTCCTCCTCGAAGGAGGCGAGGGGCCCGAGCGGAGGCGGGCAGACGAAGTCGGGGTTGTGCCCGCCGTCCGGCATCAGCCGCCACAGCGGCGTGAGGTCCAGTCCGGCGGCGCCCGCGGCCGTCCTCCGCAGCCAGGGCAGGTGGTAGCCGTGCCGGCCCGGACGTCCCAGGGTGCGCACCGCCTCCTGGGTCTCCCAGAGCGGGGAGAGGGCGAAGCGGCAGCGCAGCAGGTCGCTCTCGTCGAAGTGGAGGTGGAACGGCACAGCGGCCCCGGGGAGTTTCGGCGTGGGCCGAAAGTCTACGGCCGCACCCCACCGGCACCGCAGGCTGCCCGTATGCCGAGCGACGACCGCCCCCGGGCGGGCACACCCCCTCCGCCCCCCGCCCCCGGCGCGCCGTCCCCGGCCCTCGCCCCGGAGCCCCCGGCCCGGCCGGACCCGAGCCCGGTGCCGGAGCTCCGGGGCACCGGAGGCACGCCCGCGTCCGGCGGCTACCGGGCCGTGTTCGCCGTACGGGAGTTCCGCGCGGTGTTCGCCGCGCACCTGCTCTCGCTGCTGGGCGTCACCGTCAGCGAACTCGCCCTCACCGTCCTGGTGTACGACCTGACGGGCTCGCCCCTGCTGTCCGCCCTGACCTTCGCGCTCGGCCTGCTGCCCTACATCGTGGGCGGCACCCTCTTCGCCGGGGTCGCCGACCGGTACCCCGCCCGCCGGGTCCTGGTCACCTGCGACCTGGTCTGCGCCGGCTGTGCGGCCGTGATGGTGCTGCCCGGCACCCCCGTCGGCGGGCTGCTCGCGCTGCGCTGCCTGGTCGCGGCCGTGGCCCCCGTCTTCACCGGGACGCGGACGGCCGCCCTCACCGAAGTCCTCGGCGAGGGCGAGCTCTACGTCCTGGGCCGGTCGCTGCTGAGGATCGTCTCGCAGAGCGCCATGCTCATCGGTTTCGGTGCCGGCGGGGTGCTGCTCGCCGCCCTGTCGCCGCGCGGGGCGATCGCCGTCACCGCCGGGACGTTCTGCTGCTCGGCCGCGCTGCTCCGCTTCGGCACCCGGTCCCGGCCGGCGCGCTCCGGGCGGGCCGGAGGCGGCCGGCTGATGGGGGACTCCCTGGCTGGGGCCCGCGACGTCCTCGCCGACCGGCGGATCCGGGCGCTGCTGCTGCTCTTCTGGGTACCGCCCTTCTTCGTGGTCGCGCCGGAGGCCCTGGCCGCCCCGTACGCGGAGGCGATCGGCGTCGGGCCCGCCGGGCTCGGGCTGCTGATGTGCGCGATGGCCGTCGGCCACATCGGGGCGGAGCTCTCCGTGGGCTCCGCGCTCGGCCCCCGCGCCCGCTCCCGGATCGTGCTGCCGGTCGCCGCCGCCGGACTGCTGCCCCTGGCGCTGTACGCGCTGCGCCCCGGCGCGGTGCTCACCGTGGCGGCCCTGGTCCTGGCCGGGGCGGGGGCGGCGTACGTCATCGGGCTCGACCAGTGGTTCGTCCGCGCGGTGCCCCAGGCGCTGCTGGGCAGGGCGATGACCCTGCTCACCGCAGGGCTGATGACGGTCCAGGGCATCGGCATGGCCCTCGCCGGGCTGGCCGCGGAGTTTCTCCCGGTCCACCAGGTGGTCGCCGGCTCCGGGGTGCTGGGGACGGTGTGCACCCTGCTGGTCGTCCTGGAGGTCCGCAGGACATCCGTAGAACAGATATCCGGTACCGAAGGGCGAGACGGGGCTGACCATCATGTGACCAGTGGGTAAGGTCGTGCCGTGCCGAAGCCGCTCAGCCTCTCCTTCGATCCCATCGCCCGCGCAGAGGAACTCTGGCAGCGCCGCTGGGGGCCGGTGCCCTCCATGGGCGCCATCACCTCGATCATGCGCGCGCAGCAGATCCTGCTGGCCGAGGTGGACGCGGTGGTGAAACCGTACGGACTGACCTTCGCCCGGTACGAGGCGCTGGTCCTGCTCACCTTCTCGCGCGCCGGCGAGCTGCCGATGTCCAAGATCGGCGAGCGCCTCATGGTGCATCCCACCTCCGTGACGAACACGGTCGACCGGCTGGTGCGCTCCGGGCTGGTGGCCAAGCGCCCCAACCCCAACGACGGCCGGGGCACCCTCGCCTCCATCACCGACAAGGGCCGCGAGGTCGTCGAGGCGGCGACCGAGGACCTGATGGCGATGGACTTCGGGCTCGGGGCGTACGACGACGAGGAGTGCACCGAGATCTTCGCGATGCTGCGCCCGCTGCGGGTGGCCGCGCAGGACTTCGAGGACAAGGGCTGAGCGGGCCGGGGTGACGGGCACCGCACGGGCCGGGGTGCTGCAAGATCGCCCCGGCCGCCCGGTTAGGCTCGATGCCATGAAACCCAGCGTCCTGACCCGCTACCGGGTGATGGCCTATGTCACCGCCGTCATGTTGCTGATCCTCTGCGTCTGCATGATCTTCAAGTACGGGTTCGACACGGGTGAGGGCCTGACCCTCGTGGTCTCGCAGATCCACGGCGTGCTCTACATCATCTACCTGGTCTTCGCCTTCGACCTCGGATCCAAGGCGAAGTGGCCGATGGGCAAACTGCTCTGGGTGCTGGTCTCCGGCACGATCCCGACGGCCGCGTTCTTCGTCGAGCGCAAGGTCGTCCGGGAGGTCGCCCCGCTGGTGGCGGACGGTACCGCACAGCCCGTGAAGGCCTGACCCGCGCCGAGCGGGCGCACCCCGCGACCGCCCCGTGCGAAAGCACCGGGCGGTTTGCCATCGACAGATAGTAGGACGTCCTAGTAAATTCGAGGTATGGACGCTGACGCGATCGAGGAAGGCCGCCGCCGCTGGCAGGCCCGTTACGACAAGGCCCGCAAGCGTGACGCGGACTTCACCACACTCTCCGGGGACCCGGTGGAGCCCGCGTACGGGCCCCGCCCGGGTGACGCGTACGAGGGGTTCGAGCGGATCGGCTGGCCCGGCGAGTACCCCTTCACCCGCGGCCTGTACCCCACGGGGTACCGCGGCCGCACCTGGACCATCCGCCAGTTCGCCGGCTTCGGCAACGCACGGCAGACCAACGAGCGCTACAAGATGATCCTGGCCGCGGGCGGCGGCGGACTCAGCGTGGCCTTCGACATGCCGACCCTGATGGGCCGGGACTCCGACGACCCCCGCTCGCTGGGCGAGGTCGGGCACTGCGGTGTCGCGATCGACTCGGCCGCCGACATGGAGGTCCTCTTCGGGGACATCCCGCTCGGCGACGTCACCACCTCGATGACGATCAGCGGGCCCGCCGTCCCCGTCTTCTGCATGTACCTGGTCGCCGCCGAGCGCCAGGGCATCGACCCCGGAGTGCTCAACGGCACGCTCCAGACGGACATCTTCAAGGAGTACATCGCGCAGAAGGAGTGGCTCTTCCAGCCCGAGCCCCATCTGCGCCTCATCGGCGACCTGATGGAGCACTGCGCCCGCGACATCCCGGCGTACAAGCCGCTCTCCGTCTCCGGCTACCACATCCGCGAGGCCGGGGCGACGGCCGCGCAGGAGCTGGCGTACACCCTGGCGGACGGCTTCGGCTACGTGGAGCTCGGGCTCTCGCGCGGACTCGACGTCGACACCTTCGCCCCCGGCCTCTCCTTCTTCTTCGACGCCCACCTCGACTTCTTCGAGGAGATCGCCAAGTTCCGCGCCGCCCGCCGGATCTGGGCGCGCTGGATGAAGGAGGTGTACGGCGCGAAGACCGACAAGGCGCAGTGGCTCCGCTTCCACACCCAGACCGCCGGGGTCTCGCTCACCGCCCAGCAGCCGTACAACAACGTCGTACGCACCGCCGTCGAGGCGCTGTCCGCCGTCCTCGGCGGTACCAACTCGCTGCACACCAACGCCCTGGACGAGACGCTGGCCCTGCCCTCGGAGCAGGCGGCCGAGATCGCCCTGCGCACCCAGCAGGTCCTCATGGAGGAGACCGGCGTCGCCAACGTCGCCGACCCGCTGGGCGGTTCCTGGTACGTGGAGCAGCTCACCGACCGCATCGAGGCGGACGCCGAGAAGATCTTCGAGCAGATCAGGGAGCGCGGCACCCGGGCCCACCCGGACGGCAGGCACCCCATCGGGCCGATGACCTCCGGCATCCTGCGCGGGATCGAGGACGGCTGGTTCACCGGTGAGATCGCCGAGTCGGCCTTCCGCTACCAGCAGGCGCTGGAGAAGGGCGACAAGCGGGTCGTCGGCGTCAACGCCCACCACGGGTCGGTCACCGGGGACCTGGAGATCCTCCGGGTCAGCCACGAGGTCGAGCGCGACCAGGTGCGTGAGCTCGCGGCCCGCAAGGAGCACCGCGACGACACGGCCGTGCGCACCGCGCTGGACGAGATGCTGGCCGCCGCCCGTGACGGCTCGAACATGATCGAGCCGATGCTCCGGGCGGTACGGGCGGAGGCCACCCTGGGCGAGATCTGCGGGGTCCTGCGCGACGAGTGGGGCGTCTACACGGAGCCGCCGGGCTTCTGACGGCCCGGACGGGGGCCCCGGCCGGCCGCGTCGACGGGCTCGGCACTCACCAGGGTCCGGTGGACCACCGCGCCGGCGATCACGTCGAAGATCAGGTCGGCCGTCCGGGCAGCCACCTCCGCGTCCGGTTCGACGGGCAGTTCGCCCCGCCGCTGGGCGCGTTCACGGCCCTGCAGGACGAGACGTTTCTGCCGCGCCACGATCGAATTGCGTATCCGCGTCTCCGGTCCCGCAGCGCCTCGTCGCGCGTCGACTCGGCCACCACCGCCATGAGCGCCGTCCTGGTCTCCGGGCGCTCCAGCAGCGCCGCGAACTGGAGCACCACCGCCTGCACATCGGCCGCCAGACTGCCCAGGTCCGGCAGTTCGAGTGCGTCGAAGAGGACCGCGACCGCGTCCACGACCAGTTCGTTCTTGCCCGCCCAGCGGCGGTAGAGGGTCGTCTTGGCCACCCCCGCCCGGCTCGCCACGTCACCCATCGTCAGCTTCGACCAGCCGAGGTCCACCAGCGAGGCGCGGGTCGCCTCCAGGATCGCGGCGTCGGCCGCGGCACTGCGAGGGCGTCCCGACCGGGCGGGTTCGGTGAGGCGGTGGCTCGGCATGCGGTGACCATACCGGCCGGTAAGTACCGCTGACCGGCCCCGGAACGCGTGAGACAGATCACCGGGGGGTCTTGCCCGGAAGGGGGTACGGGCAGTTACGCTACGGGTCGTAGCGTAAGAACGGCGGTGCGCCCGCCGGTTCGCGCCACGGCCGAGAGACAACCACAGGCGCCGGGTGGGGACCCGGTGCGACAGCGGGGTTTTCAGGGCCCCTGGACCGTGTCCGTCCGCCCGTCGCGCACTCCGGTGCGGCAGTGGACGGACGCGGTTCGTGGATCGCTTTTCGCAACGGTGGTGCCAGGGGGGAGGATGTACGCATGCAGCCTAGGAACATGTCCATGAGCGGCGTCGTCGACCTCGCCGCTGTCAAGGCGGCCGGAGAGGCCAAGGCGAAGGCGGAGCAGGCGCGCGCCGAGTCCGCCCGCACCGGAGGCGGTGGCGGGGTGTCCCCGTCCTCCCTGGTGATCGACGTCGATGAGGCGGGCTTCGAGAGCGACGTCCTCCAGCGCTCCACCGAAGTCCCGGTCGTCATCGACTTCTGGGCCGAGTGGTGCGAACCGTGCAAGCAGCTCGGTCCGCTCCTGGAGCGCCTCGCCACCGAGTACAACGGCCGCTTCGTGCTGGCCAAGGTCGACGTCGACGCCAACCAGACGCTGATGCAGCAGTTCGGCATCCAGGGCATCCCGGCGGTCTTCGCCGTCGTGGCCGGGCAGGCCCTCCCGCTCTTCCAGGGCGCCGCCCCGGAGAGCCAGATCCGGCAGACGCTGGACCAGCTGATCCAGGTCGGCGAGGAGCGCTTCGGCCTCACCGGGCTCGTGGTCGACGCGGAGGCCGGTGCGGCCGGCAGCGCCCCCGCCGAGGTGCCCGCGGGTCCGTACGACGCCCTGCTGGAGGCCGCCGCGCAGGCGCTGGACGCCAACGACTTCGACGGCGCGGTCCAGGCGTACAGGAACGTCCTGTCCGACGACCCGCTGAACACCGAGGCCAAGCTGGGCCTCGCCCAGGCCGAACTCCTGCGCCGGGTCGCCGGTGTCGACCCGCAGGAGGTCCGCGCCGCGGCCGCGGAGAAGCCGGCCGACCCGGCCGCGCAGATGGACGCCGCCGACCTGGACCTGGTGGGCGGACACGTCGAGGACGCCTTCGGGCGCCTCGTCGAGACGGTCCGCCGCACGTTCGGTGACGACCGCGACGCGGTACGGGTGCGTCTGCTGGAGCTCTTCGAGGTGATCGGGCCCGAGGACCCCCGGGTCACCGCCGCGCGGACGGCTCTGGCGCGCGTCTTGTTCTGATGTGACAACACGGCCGCGGTGCCCCCTCGGGTGCCGCGGCCGTTTTCGCGGATGGGCGACAATCGGCGTCATCGCTTTACCAAATCTTGACACTCGAACGAGCTGTTACTCGCAGTAAATCGCCCTCAGTGCTCTGTCCGGTTACGTGCGGCAATGGCCCCGTTCGGCCGCCTCTTCGGCGCCACCCTGTGTGTCCGTCCGGTATCGCCCCGTCGTGCCCCGGTTATCACCCCGTTACTAGTGAGTAACGACCCCCCTTGTGTCGCGGCCGTGAATGCACCACGATCGGCCACGCTCGGTCCAATAGCCGTCAGCCCGACAGCCGGTCGGCGCCGGCGGCCTGTTGGGTCCCTGTCTCTTATACACATCTGCGCAGACGCGCGGCCAGTGGTTGTCGCTCGGGGGTGATCGCCGGTGACTCGGAAGCGGTACGCGCCTCCGGTCCGGGCGCTCTCCTTCCCGAGGACGTAGCACTTCTCCCATCCCAGGACGGGCACGATGCCCGCACCGGAGATGTACGTCCGAGAAGGAGGAAAAGAATGAGTTCCCAAGTTCGCGGTGGAACGAGATGGAAGCGTTTCGCTCTGGTCATGGTGCCGAGCGTCGCCGCGACCGCCGCAGTCGGTGTCGGCCTGGCACAGGGCGCGCTCGCCGCGTCGTTCAGCGTGTCGGGGCAGGAGTTCAAGGTCAAGGCCACCGAGCTCGAAGGCTACAACTTCGTGCAGTACGGCAGCGTGGCCTCGGGCAAGACGCTCGACGGCAAGGACATGAACGCCCCGGTCGCGGTGTCGGGCTTCAGCGAGGCCTACATCACGAACATGTGCCAGTCGGTCGTCACGCCCGACCTGCCCTTCGGTCTGGGCAACGTCACCCTTCGGCTGGAGGCGGGCGGCAAGGGCCATGACCGCGTCTACGCCAAGGACCTCTACCTCGACGTGTCGCAGCTCGACGCCGACGCCGAGTTCAAGAACATCGACATCGGGGTCGCGGCGGGCTCCCTCACGAAGTTCCCGGGGAGCAAGGACGGGACCACGGGCATCCAGCCCAACACCTCGGCCAACCCCAACGGGTTCTCGCAGCGAGCCAAGGAGGCCCGGCTGAAGAAGGTCGAGCAGAAGGCGTGGGCCACGACGGCCGGCACCTTCAACCTCAGCGGTCTGAAGCTGCGCCTCTACAAGGGCACCGACAAGGAGTGCTACTAAGCACCCGTCAGGGTGGCCGGGGCGCCTGTCGTCGGCTCCGGCCGCCCACCCCTTCTCTTCTCACAGCAGTACCGGTTCCAGGGAGCTGTTTTCCATGAGCCCCGAGTCCACAGGGCAGAACGAGCACCACCTCACCGTCATTCGGCGGGGATTCCGCACCTGGCGGGGTAACCGGCCGTTCTGGGCGGGACTGTTCACCATGGTGGGTGGTCTTCCGATCTCCTACTTCCCGTACGCCAACATGCATCTGGGCAACGTCACGCTGGCGATGTCCACCACGGCGGGCGCGGCTTCACTGATCATCGGGGTCCTGCTGGTCACCCTGGGCCTGACGATGTGGTTCCACCACATCGTCCGGGTGTTCGCCGGGGTCGCGGCGATCCTGCTGGCACTGATCTCCATCCCCGTCGCCAACATCGGCGGCTTCGTGATGGGCTTCCTCCTCGCCCTGATCGGCGGAGCGCTCTCCATCTCCTGGGCACCCGGCGAGCCCGCGGCCGAGGACGGCGACGAGGGCCGGGCGCAGGCGGTGGCCGGTGTGCCCGCACAGGCGGAGCACGTACCGGACGAGGAGCACGCGACGGCGACCGTTCCGCCGCAGCCGGTGGACCTCGACGCGAGGGTCCAGGTCGACGGGGGGAATCGTGCGGGGTGACGAGACAGAGCCGAAAGCGGCCGGGGAAGGAGCCCGGGCGCGAGTCGGGCCCCGCCACGCGGCGCCCAGGAAGTCGCTGCTGACGAAGCTTCACCTGCCCGCGGGCAAGAAGGCCTTCGCCCTCGCGGCGATGCCGACCGCGGTCTTCGTCGGCATGGGGCTCACCCCCAGGCTCGCCCTGGCCGACGACAACCCCGACATCCCCTTCGCGCCCGGCCCGTGCGTGACCCGCTCCGACGAGCCGAGCGAATCCCCCGAGCCGGAGGCGACGCCGAGCCCGAGCGCCACGGCCACCGGCGACGCCGGCGAGGACGGGCAGGCCGGGGAGGACGACAAGCCGGACACGGGCGGGACCACGGCCCCGAAGCCCACCGAGAGCCCGAGCGCCTCCGCCGAGGGCCGGGCGTCCGGGGGGACCGCCGGGCAGCAGGCCGGCGCGACGCCCGACGCGACGCCCACGCCCGCCAAGTCGAAGAACCCCCTCGACCCCCTGGGCGTCGGTGACGCGCTCAAGGACCTCCTCGGTATCCCGGACAAGGAGGAGCCGGGCCCGTCGCCGAGCGCCACCACCGGACCGGCGGACAAGGCCGGGGACCCGGCCGTCGGCAAGGCTCCCGGACCGGCGGAGGACACCAAGGACACCAAGGACTCCAAGGACGCGGCCGAGGAGGCGGCCGACAGGACCGCCGACGCCATCCGTGAGGCCGCGGGCAAGGCGGGCCAGGCCGTCGAGGAGCTGGACGAGGACGTCAAGGGCCTCGACCCGGTCAAGGACGAGGACATCCCGGACGGCGCCAAGCCGCGCTTCCCGTGTCCGACGCCCGACCCCGAGGCGCTCGCCGCGGCCGAGATGGAGCCGGGCGTCCCGCTGCTCCCGACCGATCCGTGGATCCTGGAGTCGTCGCTGCTGACGCTCAACGGGCTGGACTACAAGGGCATCGTGGAGGTGCGCACGGCGGACGGCGGCGTCAAGAAGGCGCTGAAGTTCACCGCGAGTTCCATCGACATCAAGGACCTGCACCAGCTGACGACGGGTCCGGTCGGCGCCACCGGCCACGTCAAGGCGCGCAGCGGCTCGACGTCGACCATCCGCGACGGCCAGGTGACGATGTACACGGAGGAGCTGAAGGGCAACCTCTTCGGTCTGATCCCGATCACCTTCAGCCCCGAGACCCCGCCGCCGCTGAACGTGCCGTTCGCGTTCTTCACCAAGGTGAAGGTGACCCAGGCCGGCCAGTTCGGCGGGACCCTGAAGATCCCCGGCCTGCAGAACTACTTCACCGGCGTCGGCAGCTAGTGCCGCGGCAGCCGAGGTCCGCCCCGTCGCGACGCCCGGCACGCACCGCCCTGACGCCGCTCCTTTACGGGCAAACCTTGGCTGACGCGGCACTGGCCATAGGGGCCGCCGGCCCCCGTCGGCCCGTCCGGGAGCCGCGCACGGCTGGG
>NZ_KL585436.1:11652-17133 GCF_000721935.1 Streptomyces sp. NRRL WC-3549 | reverse complement strand
CTTCACAGGGGGCGGGCCACAGCCGTGCGGGCGGGGGAGCGTCAGGCGCGCTCGCCGCTCAGGTGGTGCACCCGGACCATGTTGGTGGTGCCGGGGACACCGGGGGGCGAGCCGGCCGTGATGACCATCGTGTCGCCGTCGCTGTAGCGGTTCAGCTTGAGCAGCTCGGCGTCCACCAGGTCCACCATCGCGTCCGTGTTGTCCACGTGCGGCACGACGTAGGACTCCACGCCCCAGCTCAGCGCCAGCTGGTTGCGGGTGGACTCCTCGGTGGTGAAGGCCAGGATCGGCTGCGCCGCGCGGTAGCGGGACAGCCGGCGGGCCGTGTCGCCGGACTTGGTGAAGGCGACCAGCGCCTTGCCGTTCAGGAAGTCCGCGATCTCGGCGGCGGCACGGGCCACCGAACCGCCCTGCGTGCGCGGCTTCTTGCCCGGCACCAGCGGCTGGAGGCCCTTGGAGAGCAGCTCCTCCTCGGCGGCGACGACGATCTTCGCCATCGTCTTGACCGTCTCGATCGGATACGCGCCCACGGAGGACTCCGCCGACAGCATGACCGCGTCCGCGCCGTCCAGGATCGCGTTGGCCACGTCGGACGCCTCGGCACGCGTCGGGCGGGAGTTGGTGATCATCGACTCCATCATCTGGGTCGCCACGATCACCGGCTTGGCGTTGCGGCGGCACAGCTCGATGAGGCGCTTCTGCACCATCGGGACCCGTTCGAGCGGGTACTCGACGGCGAGGTCGCCACGGGCCACCATCACACCGTCGAAGGCGGCGACGACGCCCTCCATGTGCTCCACGGCCTGCGGCTTCTCCACCTTGGCGATGACGGGGACCCGGCGGCCCTCCTCGTCCATCACCTTGTGGACGTCCTTGACGTCCTCCGCGTCCCGCACGAAGGACAGGGCGACCAGGTCGCAGCCCATCCGCAGCGCGAACCGCAGGTCATCGACGTCCTTCTCGGACAGCGCCGGGACGTTGACCGCCGCGCCGGGCAGGTTGATGCCCTTGTGGTCGGAGATCACACCGCCCTCGATGACGATGCTGGTGACCCGGGTCCCCTCGACGGAGACGACCTTGAGCTCGACGTTGCCGTCGTTGATCAGGATCGGGTCGCCCTTGGTGACGTCGGCGGGCAGGCCCTTGTAGGTCGTGCCGCAGATCGACTTGTCGCCCGGGACGTCCTCGGTGGTGATGACGAACTCGTCCCCGCGGACCAGTTCGACCGGGCCCTCCGCGAACTTCGCCAGGCGGATCTTCGGTCCCTGGAGGTCGGCGAGCACGGCGACCGCGCGGCCGGTCTCGGCGGCGGCCTTGCGGACGCGGTCGTAGCGGCCCTGGTGCTCTTCGTGGGTTCCGTGGCTGAAGTTGAAACGGGCCACGCTCATGCCGGCCTCGATCAGAGCCACGAGCTGCTCGTGGGAGTCGACGGCGGGACCGAGGGTACAGACGATTTTGGAACGGCGCATGAGGCGGATCCTATCGGTTTGTTTCGCTGCGGAATATTCCGTCTGGTGGAAGGTACAAAGGTGCGCCCACCCGCTCAGTTGTGGGCCAGTGCGAAGGTCTGGCGGGCGATCTCCAGCTCCTCGTCCGTCGGGACCACGGCCACCGCGACCCGGGCGTCCCCGGGCGAGACGAGCCGGGGTTCGCCGGACCGTACGGCGTTGAGGTCCGGGTCCACGGCCAGGCCGAACCCCTCCAGCCCCGCGAGGGCAGCCTCTCGTACCGGCGCCGAGTTCTCGCCGACCCCCGCCGTGAACACGACCGCGTCCACCCGGCCGAGGACCGCGGCGTAGGCGCCGATGTACTTCTTCAGCCGGTGGATGTAGACGGCGAACGCGAGCGCGGCCCGCTCGTCGCCCTCGTCGACCCGGCGCAGGATCTCCCGCATGTCGTTGTCGCCGCAGAGGCCGACCAGCCCGCTCTTCTCGTTGAGCAGGGCGTCGACCTCGTCCGTGGACATCCCCGCCACCCGTTCGAGGTGGAAGGTGACGGCCGGGTCGACGTCGCCCGAGCGGGTCCCCATGACCAGCCCCTCCAGCGGGGTCAGCCCCATCGAGGTGTCCACGCACCGGCCGCCGGCCACCGCGGAGGCCGAGGCGCCGTTGCCCAGGTGCAGCACGATCATGTTGAGGTCCTCGACGGGCCGGCCCAGCAGTTCGGCCGCCCGCCGGGAGACGTACGCGTGCGAGGTGCCGTGGAAGCCGTAGCGGCGGATGCGGTGGGCGTCCGCGGTCTCCACGTCGATCGCGTACCGGGCGGCGTGCTCCGGCATCGACCGGTGGAAGGCCGTGTCGAAGACCGCGACCTGCGGCAGGTCGGGGCGCAGGGCCCGGGCCGTACGGATCCCCGTGATGTTCGCCGGGTTGTGCAGCGGGGCCACCGGGACGAGCCGTTCGATCTCCTTCAGCACCTCGTCGGTGATCACGGTGGGCTCGCTGAACCGCAGCCCGCCGTGGACCACCCGGTGCCCGATCGCGACCAGCTCGGGGGAGTCCAGGCCGAGACCGTCGGCCGCGAGCTCGTCGGCCGCGGCCTTCAGCGCCTGGTCGTGGTCGGCGATCCGGCCGGAGCGCTCGCGCTTCGGCCCCTCCTGCGGGGTGTGGACCAGCCGGGAGGAGGACTCGCCGATCCGCTCGACGAGCCCGGTCGCCAGCCGTGAGCGGTCGCGCATGTCCAGGAGCTGGTACTTCACCGAGGAGGAGCCGGAGTTGAGGACGAGCACCCGGCTCGCCGTCTCCTCGGGGGTGGTGTCGTGGGTGGTGGACAACTCGTTCACTCCTCGCCCTGCGCCTGGATCGCGGTGATGGCCACCGTCGTCACGATGTCCTGCACCAGGGCGCCCCGCGAGAGGTCGTTGACCGGCTTGCGCAGCCCCTGGAGGACCGGGCCGACCGCGACGGCGCCCGCCGACCGCTGGACGGCCTTGTAGGTGTTGTTGCCGGTGTTCAGGTCGGGGAAGACCAGCACGGTCGCCCGCCCCGCCACCGGTGACTCCGGCAGCTTCATGGCGGCGACGGACGGCTCGACCGCGGCGTCGTACTGGATCGGGCCCTCGATGCTCAGGTCCGGTCGCGAGGCGCGTACCCGCTCCGTGGCCTCGCGCACCTTGTCGACGTCCGCGCCGCTGCCGGAGGTGCCCGTCGAGTACGACAGCATCGCGATACGCGGCTCCACGCCGAAGCGCCGCGCGGTGGCCGCCGACTGCACCGCGATGTCGGCCAGCTGCTCCGCGTCCGGGTCCGGGTTGACCGCGCAGTCGCCGTAGACGAGGACCTTGTCCGCGAGGCACATGAAGAAGACCGAGGAGACGATCGAGGCGTCCGGCTTGGTCTTGATGATCTCGAACGCGGGCCGGATGGTCGCCGCCGTGGAGTGCACCGTGCCGGAGACCATGCCGTCGGCCAGCCCCTCCTCGACCATCAGCGTGCCGAAGTAGTTGACGTCCGAGACGACGTCGTACGCCAGCTCCACCGTCACCCCGCGGTGTGCGCGCAGCATGGCGTACCGCTCGGCGAAGCCCTGGCGCAGCTCGGAGGCCTGCGGGTCGATGAGGCGGGTCCCGGCGAGGTCGATGCCGAGGTCGGCGGCCTTCTTGCGGATGACGTCCACGTCTCCGAGGAGGGTCAGGTCGCAGACGTCGCGGCGCAGCAGCACGTCGGCGGCGCGCAGGACGCGCTCCTCGGTGCCCTCGGGCAGGACGACCCGGCGCCGGTCGGAGCGGGCCTGCTCCAGCAGTTCGTGCTCGAACATCATCGGGGTGACCCGGCCGCTGCGGGCCACCGAGAGCCGCTCCAGCAGGGCGGTGGTGTCCACGTGGCGCTCGAAGACGCCGAGCGCGGTCTCCGCCTTGCGGGGGGTGGCGGCGTTCAACTTGCCTTCCAGGGCGAAGAGTTCGCCCGCCGTGGGGAAGGATCCGCCGGACACCGCGATCACCGGGGTGCCCGGTGCGAGGCGGGCGGCGAGCTTGAGTATCTCCTCGCCGGGGCGCTCGTCCAGCGTCAGCAGCACGCCCGCGATCGGCGGGGTGCCCGCGCTGTGCGCGGCGAGCGAGCCGATGACGAGGTCCGCCCGGTCGCCGGGGGTGACGACCATACACCCCGGGGTGAGGGCCTTGAGCAGGTTCGGCAGCATCGCGCCGCCGAAGACGAAGTCCAGCGCGTCCCGGGCCAGCCCCGAGTCGTCGCCGAGCAGAACCGTTCCGCCCAGGGCCGTGGTGATCTGGGAGACCGTGGGCGCGGACAGCGCGGGTTCGTCCGGCAGCACCGAGCACACCACCGGGAGCTGGTCCGTCAGCCCGTCGGCGATCTCCGCCCGGTCCTCGGCCGCCACCCGGTTCACGATCACCGTCAGGACGTCGCAGCCCAGTGAGGCGTACGCGCGGTAGGCGTTGCGGGCCTCGGACCGCACCGACCCGGCGTCCTGGCCCTGTCCGCCGACCACCGTGATCACCGAGGCGCCGAACTCGTTGGCGAGCCGGGCGTTGAGCGCCAGCTCGTCCGGGAGCTGGGTCGCCGCGAAGTCCGTACCGAGGACCAGCACCACCTCGTACTCGCGGGCCACCCGGTGGAAACGCTCGACGAGCCGGGAGACCAGTTCGTCCGTACCCTGTTCCGCCTGGACCGCGGAGGCCTCGTGGTAGTCCAGGCCGTACACGCTCTCCGGGCTCTGGGAGAGCCGGTAGCGGGCCCGGAGCAGCTCGAAGAGCCGGTCGGGTCCGTCGTGGACCAGCGGACGGAAGACACCCACCCGGTCCACCTGACGCGTCAGTAGCTCCATGACTCCCAGATCGACGACCTGACGGCCGTCCCCCCGGTCGGTCCCGGTCACATACACGCTGCGCGCCACGCGTGCTCTCCCGTCCTGGTCGGCTGGTCCTGCCCTCTTGACGATACCCACCCGGGCGGTTATGCCGCCCGCCGGGAGGAACCGGCCCGGAAGCCGTCCGCCGGGCGCCCGGACCCCTCGGCCGGCCACCTGCCCGACACGGCGTGGGACAATCCGTGGTGACTGACGGTACGGGGCCCCGCGCGCCCTGTGCCGGGGCTGCTCCGCGGTCCCCGGCGGAACGGAGCGCGGTACCGGAGGGCGCGTCGGGGCACTTCCGGGCCGCCCGCATACTGGATGCGTCCGGGTGTCCCGGGACGTGAGGAAGCGGGCCCTGGCCCGTGGCACGGCCGGGTACGTGGCGGGCGGTTGCCGTCGCGCGCCCGCCAGGGACGGACGGGACAGCCCGGAGGCACGGCACTAGCGAGCAGGAGACAGAGCACGATGCGCATCGGAATTCTCACCGCAGGCGGGGACTGCCCCGGCCTGAACGCCGTGATCCGTTCGGTCGTCCACCGTGCCGTGGTGGGGCACGGCGATGAGGTCATCGGATTCGAGGACGGGTTCAAGGGACTGCTCGACGGCCACTTCCGACCCCTCGACCTCAACGCCGTCAGCGGCATCCTGGCCCGCGGCGGCACCATCCTCGGT
>NZ_KL585436.1:9052-11463 GCF_000721935.1 Streptomyces sp. NRRL WC-3549 | reverse complement strand
CTGGAGCGCGACCGGCTGCGCGAGGCCGCGGAGAACTGCGCGGAGCTCTCCCGCCGTTACGGCATCGACGCCCTCATCCCGATCGGCGGCGAGGGCACGCTGACGGCGGCCCGGATGCTGTCGGACGCCGGGATGCCCGTCGTCGGCGTCCCGAAGACCATCGACAACGACATCTCCGCCACCGACCGGACCTTCGGCTTCGACACCGCCGTGGGCGTCGCGACCGACGCCATAGACCGTCTGAAGACCACCGCGGAGTCCCACCAGCGCGTCATGGTCGTCGAGGTCATGGGCCGCCACGCGGGCTGGATCGCGCTGGAGTCCGGCATGGCCGGCGGCGCCCACGGCATCTGCCTGCCGGAACGCCCCTTCGAGGTCGACGACCTGGTCAAGATGGTCGAGGAACGCTTCGCGCGGGGCAAGAAGTTCGCCGTGATCTGCGTCGCCGAGGGCGCGCACCCGGCCGAGGGCTCCATGCCGTACGCCAAGGGCGAGATCGACCAGTACGGCCACGAGCGCTTCCAGGGCATCGGCAACCGCCTCGCGGCGGAGCTGGAGACGCGCCTCGGCAAGGAGGCCCGGCCGGTCATCCTCGGCCACGTCCAGCGCGGCGGCACCCCGACCGCGTACGACCGCGTGCTCGCCACCCGCTTCGGGTGGAACGCGGTGGAGGCCGTGCACCGCGGCGACTTCGGCCGGATGACGGCCCTGCGCGGCACGGAGATCGTGATGGCCCCGCTGGCGGACGCCGTGACCCGGCTCAAGACCGTGCCGAGCGACCGGATGTACGAGGCCGAGTCGGTCTTCTGACCCGCCCGGTCGGTGCTGCTCGCGGCTCTTCGCCGTGCCCGCGGCCCCGGCCGTCCCTCCCGGACGGCCGGGGCCGCCGCGCGTCACCCCGCGCCGGCCCCGCTCACAGGCCCGCCGTCCGCCAGAAGTGCTCGACCACCCGGTCCAGGAACTCCTGCCCCGGCCCGTCGGCCGTCCCCGTACCGCCGCGGCCGGTGCTGCTCCAGCTCAGCGTCGACACCATCAGCGACTGGTAGTCGGCGTGCAGCTGCGCGAGCACGTCCTCGACCAGCACCCGGTCCAGCGGGACCAGCTTGGCCACCGGCTTGACGTACGCCTGCCAGCGCGTCGTCACCGCCCGGTTCAGCAGCTCCGCCAGCTCCTCGTTGCGGCCGGTCGCCGTGAGGAACTGCGCGGCCGACATCTCCAGCGCCTTGCAGAGCGCCGCGGCCTGGCGCTCGTTGCCGCGCCACCGGCCCGACTCCTCGATCTTCAGGTAGGCGGCGGGCGTCATCCCCACCGTCCGCGCCAGGTCCTCCGGCCCCGTGCCCCGGGCCAGCCGGCGCTCGCGCAACGTGCTCGCCGCGGAGAGGAGTTCCCCGGGGGCGCACCACAACACCCCGGCCAGCGCCTTCAGTTCGCGCTCGTCCGGCAGGGCCACACCACGCTCCCAGGCCAGCACGGTCTCGGCGGTGACGGGTAGCCCGTACTGGGCGCCGAGACCGTAGGCAACATGTCCGGGAGCCATTCCCAGCGCCTCACGCAAGCGGCGTGCGGCGGGGGCGTTGAAGGGCGGATTCTGAGGCACGGCCCCACCGTAGGATGAACGGAACCGCCTGGCTACAGCCTGTGCGTCACCATTCACCCTTCGTACGATCCTCCGAGTCCGCGGACCGCACCACACCCGGATGGATCAACGAGTTTCGGCCACCCACCGATAGTGCAGCTCGGGGCGGCCCACCTGCCCGTAACTCGGGCGCCGGACCGCGCGGCCCGCCCCCACCAGATGTTCCAGATAACGGCGCGCGGTGATCCGGGACATCCCCAGCTCCTCGCCGGCCGCCGCCGCCGTCACCCCGTCCGGGGAGGCCCGCAGGACCTGGGTGACCGCCTCCAGCGTCGGCCCGCTCAGCCCCTTCGGCAGCGCGGCCGGCTCCGCGACCCGCAGCGCCCCCAGCGCCCGGTCCACCTCCTCCTGGCCGCTGGCCTCACCGGCCGCCGCCCGGAACTCGGCGTAGCGCACCAGCCGGTCCCGCAGCGTGGGATAGGTGAACGGCTTCAGCACGTACTGCACGACCCCCAGCGACACCCCCTCGCGCACCACCGCCAGGTCACGCGCCGAGGTCACCGCGATGACGTCCGCGCCGTGGCCGGCCGCCCGCAGCGAGCGCAGCAGCTGAAGCCCGTGCCCGTCGGGCAGGTACAGGTCGAGCAGCAGCAGGTCCACCGGCCCGCGGTCCAGTGCCCGCACGGCCTCCGTGCGGGAGTGGGCCACGGCCGTCACCTCGAAGCCGGGGACCCGGCCCACGTACATCTGGTGCGCGGCGGCCGCCACCGGGTCGTCCTCCACGACCAGCACCCGGATCACGCCCGCACCTGCCCGGCCCGGCGGCCCGCCAGCG
>NZ_KL585436.1:5430-8843 GCF_000721935.1 Streptomyces sp. NRRL WC-3549 | reverse complement strand
CAGCCGCACCGTGAAGCGGGCGCCGCCCTCCTCGGACCGGTCCAGCGCGACCGTCCCCCCGTTGCGGTGCGCCGCCTGCCGTACGAGTGCCAGGCCCAGCCCGCGTCCCGTGCCGCGCGTCGTCCAGCCGCGCCGGAACACCTCGTCCGCGTCGTCCGGGGCGATCCCGGCCCCGCTGTCCGCGACCCGCAGCAGCAGCTCACCGCCGACCGTGCGTGCCGTCACCGTGACCAGCGCGCGGGGCGCCGTCCGCTGCCCCGGGACCCCCGTCCCGCCGCCGCCCGTCATCGCCTCCGACGCGGCGTCCACCGCGTTGTCGATGAGGTTGCCGAGGACCGTCACCAGATCGCGCGGCGCCAGCGAGTCGGGCAGGGCCCCGTCGTCGATCAGGCTGTCCTCGGCCAGCACCAGCTCCACCCCGCGCTCGTTCGCCTGGGCCGCCTTGCCGAGCAGCAGTGCCGCCAGCACCGGTTCACCGACCGCGGCGACGACCCGGTCGGTGAGGACCTGCGCCAGTTCCAGTTCCGCCGTCGCGAACTCCACGGCCTCCTCCACCCGGTCCAGCTCGATCAGCGAGACCACCGTGTGCAGCCGGTTCGCCGCCTCGTGCGCCTGTGAGCGCAGTGCCTGGGAGAAGCCCCGCTCCGAGTCCAGCTCACCCGACAGCGCCTGCAGCTCGGTGTGGTCCCGGAGGGTCACCACGGTGCCGCGCCGCTCCCCGCCGACCACCGGGCTGGTGTTCACCACGATCACCCGGTCCGCCGTGAGGTGGACCTCGTCCACGCGCGGCTCGGAGGCCAGCAGCGCCCCCGTCAGCGCGGCCGGCAGGTCCAGCTCGTCCACCCGGCGCCCCACCGCACCCGGCGCCAGCCCCAGCAGATCCCGGCCCGCGTCGTTGACCAGCGCGATCCGCCGCTGCCCGTCCAGCATCAGCAGTCCCTCCCGTACCGCGTGGAGGGTCGCCTCGTGGTAGTCGTGCATCCGGCTCAGCTCGCCGGCGTTCATCCCGTGCGTGTGCCGTCGCAGCCTGGCGTTGATCACGTACGTACCCAGCGCGCCCAGGGTGAGCGCCGCACCCGCCGCCATGCCCAGCGCGCCGAGCTGCTCCCGCACCTGCGTGGAGACGCGCTCCACGGTGATGCCCGCACTCACCAGCCCGACCACCCGGCCCCCGTCGCGGATCGGCGTGACCACCCGTATCGACGGCCCCAGGGTGCCGGTGTACGTCTCCACGAAGGTCTCCCCGAGCAGCGCCCGGTCGATGTGGCCGATGAAGGGCCTGCCGATCTCGGCGGCGTTCGGGTGGGTCCAGCGGACACCCTCCGGGTCCATGATCGTGACGAAGGCGATCCCGGTCCCGGCGCGGACCCGCTCCGCGTACGGCTGGAGTACGGCGGACGGTTCCGGGGTACGGATCGCCTCCCGCACCGACGGCGATTCGGCCATGGCCAGGGCGGCGGCCCGCACCTGCCGCTTCGCGGTCTCCTCCGCCTGCGCCCGGCCCGACACGTACGCGAAGACGGCGCAACCCGCCACCACCGCCGCCACCAGCAGGGCCTGCATCACGAACAGCTGGCCCGCGAGACTGCGGGGGAGGACACGGGGCAGACGCATGCCACCAGTCTGCCTGGCGGGCAACCACGCCCCCAAGGTGGCTCGAAAACGTCTGTGAACGATATGAACGCAAGGGTGACGGCCGTCACGCCGGGGTGAATAGTCGCCGGGACCCCCAGGGACGGGGGAGCGAACCGCAGACAGCCGAGGAGGGCCCCCGTGGCAGAGCAAGCCGCACGACGGGACCGTACGCACTATCTCTACCTGGCCGTGATCGCCGCCGTGGTGCTCGGCATCATCGTGGGCTTCGCGGTCCCGGACGTGGCCGTGGAGCTCAAGCCGATCGGTACGGGCTTCGTCAACCTCATCAAGATGATGATCTCGCCGATCATCTTCTGCACGATCGTGCTCGGCGTCGGTTCCGTGCGCAAGGCCGCCAAGGTCGGCGCGGTCGGCGGGCTCGCCCTCGGCTACTTCCTGGTGATGTCGACGGTCGCCCTGGCCATCGGCCTGGTGGTGGGCAACCTCCTGGAGCCCGGCTCCACCCTCCACATCACCGAGGCGACGCGTGCGGCCGGCGAGCAGCAGGCGGCGGGTGCGAGCGAGTCCACCGCGGACTTCCTGATCGGCATCATCCCGACCACGATGATCTCGGCCTTCACCGAGGGAGAGGTCCTCCAGACCCTCCTCGTCGCCCTGCTCGCGGGCTTCGCCCTCCAGGCCATGGGATCGGCCGGCGAGCCCGTCCTGCGGGGCATCGGCCACATCCAGCGCCTGGTCTTCCGCATCCTGGCCATGATCATGTGGGCGGCCCCGGTCGGCGCGTTCGGCGCGATCGCGGCGGTGGTCGGCGAGACGGGCCTGGACGCCCTGAAGTCGCTCGCGATCATCATGATCGGCTTCTACGTCACCTGTGCGCTCTTCGTGTTCGTGGTGCTGGGGGCGATCCTGCGCCTGGTGGCCGGGGTCAACATCTGGGCCCTGCTGAAGTACCTGGGCCGCGAGTTCCTGCTGATCCTCTCCACCTCCTCCTCCGAGTCGGCGCTGCCGCGGCTCATCGCGAAGATGGAGCACATGGGCGTCAGCAAGCCCGTCGTCGGCATCACCGTCCCGACCGGCTACTCCTTCAACCTCGACGGCACCGCGATCTACCTGACGATGTCCGCGCTGTTCATCGCCAACGCGACGGGCGACCCGCTGAGCATCGGCGAGCAGATCTCGCTGCTGGTCTTCATGGTGATCGCCTCCAAGGGCGCGGCGGGCGTCACCGGCGCCGGCCTCGCCACCCTCGCCGGCGGTCTGCAGTCCCACCGCCCCGACCTGGTCGACGGCGTCGGTCTGATCGTCGGCATCGACCGCTTCATGAGCGAGGCGCGCGCCCTGACGAACTTCGCGGGCAACGCGGTGGCCACGGTGCTGGTCGGCACCTGGACCAAGGAGATCGACCGGGCCCGGGTCGACCAGGTCCTCTCCGGCGCGCTCCCCTTCGACGAGAGCACGATGACCGACGACGGCCACGGAGGCGGCGAGCCGCACACCCCCGAGCCGCGGGACGCCGGCACCGGTGCCGAGGAGAAGCCGACGCTCGCCAAGGCGTAGCACCGAGGCGCGCGGGCGCGGCCGGTACGGGACTCCCGTACCGGCCGCACCGCGTTCCGGGAACGGTCCACGACCGTGCCCGGGCAGCGGGCCTGGCCGCTGCCGCCCCCGTGGACCGGCGTACTGTGCCTTGCGCGGGGCGATGTCATGGTGCTCGCGGGAGGCCGGGACCGTGCCGGGACCGGCCACCGCTCGTTCGACGGGGGGACCGGATGTCCGGAAATCTGGCGGAGACCGCCCGGGCCGCTCTGACGGCCGCG
>NZ_KL585436.1:2489-5182 GCF_000721935.1 Streptomyces sp. NRRL WC-3549 | reverse complement strand
CGCCCCCCCGCCTCGAGGGCGCCACGACGGTCGTCGTCGCCGACACCTGCGTACGGGGCGGCCTCGGCTTCGTCCTGCTCATCCACCGGCGCAAGGACGGGTTCGTCGGCGAGGAGCTCTACTCCTGCGGCCGCGACGACGAGGGGGCCTGGGAGATGCCGGACCACCTCTCGGGCGGCGCCATGGGCATGGACCCGACCTGCCCGCAGAGCGTCGCGGCCGCCTTGGGAGGCAGGACCGCCGTGCCGTCCCTCGACTCCGAGACCTGCCTGTTCACCGGGCGGCCCCAGGGCGACGAGGGGTACGAGCCGCTCCGCTTCTACACGGTGCTGGTGGACGGGGCGGTGGAGTGCCTCGACATCGAGGACGCCACCCCGGGAGGCGGGCCGGTGACCGGGCCCGTCCGCAAGCCGCTCCGCTCCCACCTGGCGCTCCTCGCCCTGTTGCCGGGGGAACGGTTCACCGTTCGCGCGGTGGCCCGTGGAGGTGCCGGGTGCGGGGCGGCCGACGAGGCGTTCGAGGTGACGGGAACCGATCCGGAGCGCGGTGGCGGGGTCTCTCCCGAAGCCGGTTGCCCCGGCCCACGGCACTAGGATCTTCCCGGCGTTCCCGGGCTGGGGAAGGCCGCCATCCGTGACGTGCTTGCGAGGGGCCGTGCCGCGTAGGACACCGTCTTCCCTCCGGCCGCGGAAACGCGGTTGGCGAAGTCCGTGGGTGCGGTACCGCGATGTCCCGGGTCTGTCCGGAGCGGCGAACGCCGCCGTCCGTGTGCTCGAACGGGAGCGATTGTCTCCGGGCATCGTGGCGGTGGCGTTGAGCGTGTGGTCCGTGCGCGTCCACGGCACCGAGCGCCGATGGAGGCAGGGGGAGGCCGAGTTCACGTGCGCGTGCTGCGGTGAGGGGTGGGCCCGGGACACCCTGCGGGATGCTCTGTACATGCTGCCGCCGAGGGCCGCCGGTGAACTCCGGATGCGGGTGGAGCGCCTGGACGGGGTGCTCCTGGAGCGCACGCATCACGAGCCGATGGCAGACCCGGAGACGGCCTGGTGGCATCGAAGGTGCTGACCGCGTCCATGCCTCCGCCGTTGCGGTCGCCGGGAGCGCGTGCTGGTGCGGCTGCCCGTACGGGGCGGCCCGAAATCGTTTCGCACCTCCTCGCCCCGCCGGTACGATCGCCGGGTCGTCTTCACCGCGGGGGCACACGGGGCCGCGTGCCTCCCCGGCGGGCCCCCGGCTGAGAGCAGGTTGCGTCATGGCGTGTCGTATCAGCGAGCTCGTACTCGGGTGCCGCGACCCCGAGTTGCTGGCGCGGTTCTGGTGCGAGGTCCTGGACTACGTCGTGCTCGACCGCGAGGACGACGGCACGCTGGAGATCGGGCCGCGCGAGGGGTTCGGCGGTCCGCAGCCGACGATCATCCTCAGTCGCCGGGACGAGCCGGAGCCGGGGAAGTCCCGGCTGCACATCGACGTCAACGCCACCGACCGCGATCAGGACGCCGAGCTCGCACGCCTTCTGGCCCTCGGTGCGCGTCCGGCCGACATCGGCCAGACGGGGCAGGAGCAGTGGCATGTCCTGACCGACCCCGAAGGCAACGAGTTCTGCCTGCTCAAGGCACGCCTCAACCCGCTCTGACGTTCGTCGGACAGGCCTGGTAGAGGGTGTGCCGGGCCCTGCCTCGAAGCCCGTCCCACCCGGCCGCCGCCCCGGCGTGCCGGTCTCGTACGCGGGTCGGGTCAGCCGGACGGGAGGTGTACGGCCGACTGTTTCCCGATCCCCACGGTGCTGGAGCCCTCCCGGCGGCGTACCGGAACCGGCCCTCACCACGCCGTCGCCGAGGACGCCGTGGCTGCCGGTGGAGGGCCTTCCGCCCCGGCGGCGTGAGCCGGGGCGGAAGGGCCGCAGGCGGAGGGAGGTCTGCCGGTGCCCCTTAGGCTTTTCCCGGACCCGGGCACGCCGAACGTACCGGGGGAACGATCATGGGGGATGCCATGCGCAGGACACTCACCGCGACAGCCTTCCTGCTGACGGCTGCTCTGCTGACCGGCTGCGGTGGCGCCGAGGAGAAGACCGCCGACGACGCCGAGGCGAGCGGCTCAGCCGCCCAGGAGTCCGGGAAGCCGAAGGAGACCGGCGGGGACACCGTGGAGGAGGGCCCCTCGCACGAGGTGACGATCAAGGTGGAGGGGACCGGCAGGAGCAAGGTGATGTACACCCTCGACGACTCGGACTTCGAGGAGGTCGACCTGCCGTGGTCGAAGACGGCCACCCTCGCCCCCCGGGGTGCGGAGAGCAAGGTCGGAAGGCTGGTCCTCGTCACGCCCGGCACCATGACCGCGGCCGACGGCATGCTGGTCGCGGCGGGCTGCTCGATCGTCGTCGACGGCAAGACCGTCGTCGAGCACGAGAGCGGTCCCTCGACCAAGCCCTGTTCGTACAAGGTCAAGTAGACCCGCGGCGAAGCCGCCACGCGTCCGAGCGCTGCCGGAAGGACGCACGACCCGGGCGTGGACCAAGAGCTCCGCGGCCCCGGCCGGGCCCCTTCCCACCCGTGACCTGCGGCGGCGAACCGCGCCCAGGGGACGCACCGGACGCCCCGGGGGCCCGCATCCTCGTGCGGGCCCCCGGGCGTGCGGATCAGGTGCGCGGACGCGCGGGCGGCGGCCGTCAGGCCGGCCGCAGCCAGACCGTCGCG
>NZ_KL585436.1:0-2228 GCF_000721935.1 Streptomyces sp. NRRL WC-3549 | reverse complement strand
CTTCAGCGGCTCCTCGTTGCGGACGTCTCCGCCGCCGTAGCGGGCCGCGTCCGTGTTGATGACCTCCACCCAGGCCTCCGCGCCGTCCGGGACCCCGATGCGGTAGTCGTGCCGTACCACCGGGGAGAAGTGCGAGACCGCGATCAGCGGGGAGCCGTCCACGTCGTACCGGACGAACGAGAACGCGTTGTCCTCCGCCGCGCCGCCGTCGATCCAGGAGAAGCCGCCCGGGTCCGTGTCGCGCTGCCAGAGCGCGGGCAGCGCGTTGTACACCGCGTTCAGGTCGCTCACCAGGGTGCGCACGCCCCGGTGGTCGCCGGAGGCCTCGTACGTCTCGTCCAGCAGCCACCAGTCCGGGCCGTGGCCCTCGGACCACTCGGCGCCCTGGGCGAACTCCTGGCCCATGAAGAGGAGTTGCTTGCCCGGGTGGGCCCACATGAAGCCCAGGTAGGCCCGATGGTGGGCGCGGCGCTGCCACCAGTCGCCCGGCATCTTGCTGACCAGCGCCTGCTTGCCGTGCACCACCTCGTCGTGCGAGATCGGCAGGACGTAGTTCTCGCTGTACGCGTACACCATCGAGAACGTCATCTCGTCGTGGTGGTACTTGCGGTGGACCGGCTCCTTGGACATGTACACCAGGGAGTCGTGCATCCAGCCCATGTTCCACTTCAGGCCGAAGCCCAGGCCCCCCTGGTCCGTCGCCCGGGTGACGCCCTCCCAGGCGGTCGACTCCTCCGCGACCGTGACGACACCCGGATTGCGGCGGTAGACCGTCGCGTTCATCTCCTGGAGGAAGGCGACCGCGTCCAGGTTCTCCCGCCCGCCGAACTCGTTCGGCGACCACTGGCCGTCCTCGCGCGAGTAGTCGAGGTAGAGCATCGAGGCCACCGCGTCGACCCGCAGCCCGTCGATGTGGAACTCCTCGCACCAGTACGTGGCGTTGGCGACCAGGAAGTTGCGGACCTCCTTGCGGCCGTAGTCGAACTCCAGCGTCCCCCAGTCGGGGTGAGCGGCCCGCCTCGGGTCGGAGTGCTCGTACAGCGGACGCCCGTCGAACTCGGCGAGGGCCCAGTCGTCGCGCGGGAAGTGCGCGGGCACCCAGTCCATCAGGACGCCGATGCCCGCCGCGTGCAGCGAGTCGACCAGGAAGCGGAAGTCGTCCGGGGTGCCCAGCCGGGACGTCGGGGCGTAGAAGCCGGTGACCTGGTAGCCCCACGAGCCGCCGAAGGGGTGCTCGGCGACGGGCATCAGCTCCACATGGGTGAAGCCCAGCTCGCGTACGTAGGCCGGGAGTTGGGTGGCGAGCTGCCGGTAGCCGAGACCGGGACGCCAGGACGGCAGGTGCACCTCGTACACGGAGAACGGGGCCTCGTGCACCGGGCGGTCACCCCGGTGCGCCATCCAGTCCGCGTCCTGCCACACGTGGTGCGAGGCGGTGACCACCGAGGCGGTCGCGGGCGGCACCTCCGCCTGCCGGGCCATCGGGTCGGCGCGCAGCGTGTGCGTACCGTCAGGGCGGCAGATGTCGTACTTGTAGAGGGCGCCCTCGCCGACGCCGGGGAGGAAGAGCTCCCACACGCCCGTGGAGCCCAGCGAACGCATGGGGAAGGCCGCGCCGTCCCAGTAGTTGAAGTCACCCGCGATACGCACCCCGCGCGCGTCGGGCGCCCACACCGTGAAGCGGGTGCCCGCGACGCCCTGGTGCTCCATCGGCCGGGCGCCGAGCGCCTTCCACAGCTCCTCGTGCCGGCCCTCGCCGATCAGGTGCAGATCGAGTTCGCCGAGGGCGGGCAGGAAGCGGTACGGGTCGTCCACCTCGATCTCGTTGTCGTCGTACGTGATCACCAGGCGGTACGCGTCCGGGACGGCCGGGACCGGCAGGACGCCGGAGAAGAGGCCGTCGCCGTCGCTCTGCAGCTCGGCCCGCAGCCCCTCGGCCAGCACGGTGACCGCGCGGGCGAAGGGCCGGAGCACCCGGACGACCACCCCGCCCGGTGCGGGGTGCGCGCCCAGCAGCTCGTGCGGCGCGTGGTGCTCACCGGCGAGCAGCCGCCCCCGGTCCCCGTCCGCCAGGGCCGTGGCGGGAAGCGCGTCCCTGCTGCCGCCGCCGCGCCGGGGACGGGGCGGGATGGCGGCGGCCGGGACGGAAGTGGCGTCCGTCGAGGAGGGCGCCCCGGCGGTGAACTCGACGGTGACCTCCGTGGGGGCCTCGGCGGCGGGGGCGGGCG
>NZ_KL585435.1:15608-16129 GCF_000721935.1 Streptomyces sp. NRRL WC-3549 | reverse complement strand
CTCCCCTCCCCCTCCCCCTCCGCGTCCGCCTCGTCCCCCTCTCGCCCGTCTCCTCCCCCCTCGGCCTCTGCCGGTCCGGCCGCCGGCCGCTGTACGTTCGCCGCGGGAACGGAGGGGCCGCGTACCGCCGCCCCCGCACACCATCGAGGAGCCCGCCATGCCTGACGCCCACGCACCCCGCTCCGGCCCGCTGGACGCGCTGACGGATGTGGCCGGGATCCGCGTCGGCCATGCGCGGGTGCCCGGCGACGGCGCACTGAGCGGTACCACCGTCGTCCTCGCCCCCCTGGGCGGCGCGGTCGCCGCCGTCGACGTACGGGGCGGAGGGCCCGGCACCAGGGAGACGGACGCGCTCGATCCGCGCAACCTCGTGCAGCGGATCGACGCGGTCGTCCTCACCGGCGGCAGCGCGTACGGCCTGGACGCCGCGTCCGGGGTGGCGGCCTGGCTGGAGGAGCAGGGGCGGGGCGTCCCGGTCGGCCCCGGACCGGGCCAGGTGGTACCTGTCTCTTATACACATC
>NZ_KL585435.1:12398-15407 GCF_000721935.1 Streptomyces sp. NRRL WC-3549 | reverse complement strand
GGCCGCCGCGTCGGAGGCGGGTGCCCCGGTCCCCGAGGGAACGGTCGGCGCGGGCACCGGCGCGGTCGCCGGGGATCTCAAGGGCGGAGTAGGCACGGCGAGCGTACGCACGGCCTCGGGGGCGACGGTCGCGGCGCTGGCCGTGGTGAACGCGGCCGGCTCGGTCGTCGACCCGCGGACCGGGGTCCTGTACGGCGAGTACGGCACCGGGGAGCCCCTCGTGCCCCCGTCCCCCGCGACACACGAGGCGGCCGGCCGACGGCTGGCGGAGCTCCGGGATGTGCGGGGAGGCGGCCACTTCAACACTACGATCGCCGTCGTCGCCACCGACGCCGCCCTCACCCGCGCCCAGGCGCAGAAGCTCGCGGGCACGGCGCACGACGGGCTGGCACGCGCCGTGCGGCCGGTCCATCTGCTGACCGACGGGGACACCGTGTTCGCCCTGGCCACCGGCGGCACACCGCTGCCGCCGGAGCCCACGGCCGCGCTGAACGGCATCCTGGCGGCCGGTGCGGACGCGCTGGCCCGGGCCGTCGTGAAGGCGGTCAGGGCCGCCCGCGGAGTCGACGGCCCCGGCGGAACGTTTCCCTCCTACGGCGACCTCTACGCCGACCGGAACGATCATCACAACGACGGTCCCTGAGGGGCGGGAACTTTCCCCGTGAGCGGTACGTTTTTCGCGAACCCCGGTCACGATGTCCGACCCAGGGACTACGTTATGCACGCATCGAGTAACGCGCGGCGACGGCCTGGAGACAGCACCTTGAGCGATCCGTACGAGACAACCGAGCAGCACCTCGAGCGACTCCTGCGATGCGCCCTCAACTCCTTCGACCTGTCCGACACGACCATCGAACGACTCGGGACGGCGCTGGCACACAGCAGTTCGCTGCACTCGTCCCACCACAGCTCGGCACTGCACCGCGAGACCTATCGCCACACCTATCTGCTCGCCGACGGCTCGGCGCTCACCCTCTGGGAGCTGGTGCACGGCGGCGGCCGGGACAACGACGCTCCCCGCCGACACGAGCTGTACGACGACGAGGGCGACGCCCAGGTCGCCGCCGCCCGGCTGTCCGGCAGCTTCTGGGACACCCGGGCCATCGCCGACGAGAGCTCTCGGGACGACCTGGAGATCCTCACGCTCCTGACGGCCGTTCCCCCGCCCCCGCTGCCCCGCATGTACGCCCCGGACAACTCGGCGGACCACGCCCGTCGCGTCCTGCGCCGTGCGGAGAACGCGGACCGGCCGGGCGCCCGGACCGCGAGGCTGCTGCGGGCCGCGTTCGCCCACCACATCACCCAGGTCTTCGGCCGTCAGTGCCGCGTGGACGGGCGGGACGCGGGCTTCACCCTCTACGAGCATGCGTTCCTGCTGCTGGACGGCAGCGAGACGAGCCTGTGGGAGGTCGAGCACACGGCCACGCCCGACGGCCGCCACATGTGCGAGGTGTACGGCGACGAGCCGACCGCCCGCCGAGCCATGGAGAACCGCACCCGGATCTGCTGACCGGGCGGCTCCGGGCACGCCGGTCGCGCCGTCCGCTCGGGGCGCGAAACGGTCGGCGGCCCGTCCGCCCTGGAACGGGGAGGGCGGGCCGTCCGCGCGCCGTGGGTCCGCTGAGGCCCGTGTGCGCCGCGGGGGTCGCGTGCGCCGTGGCCCCAGTGGCTCGGGCGCCGCGTGTCAGTGCGTCAGTGCAGGGTCCTGCTCCTTACCGACCTCGTCCTCCGACACCCGGCCGGGGCCCCCGATGTCGTCACCGGCCTCCTCACCGCCCTCCTGGTGCGTCCGAGGCGCGGCCGGCAGGGCGAACATGACGAAGAAGATCACCGCGAGCACTCCGGCGACGCACCACAGCGACCGCTGGAACGCGTCCACGAACTCCCCTCCGAGCGCCTCCGGTGCCGCCCCGTCGTCGATCGCCCCGAAGAAGACCACCGAGACGAGGCCGAGCCCCAGCGCCGTACCCATCTGCTGCACGGTGTTGATCAGCCCGGAGGCCGACCCGGAGTGCTCCTTCGGCACTCCGGAGAGCACCGTGTCCGTCAGCGGGGCGACGATCAGCCCCATCCCCGCACCCATGACCACCAGCGGCAGGACCATCTGCCAGGACGTGATGGTGCTGCCGTACCACTCGGCCTCGCCTATGTAGAGCAGCAGCCCGGCGATCATCAGCAGTGCGCCCGCCTGGAGCACCTTGCGGCCGAAGCGGGGCACCAGCTTCTGCACGGAGAGACCGGCGGCGACCGAGACGGCGATGGAGAACGGGATTCCGGTGGTACCCGCCTTCAGCGCGCTCCAGCCGAGGCCCATCTGCAGGTAGAGCGTCCAGACCAGGAAGTAGATGCCGAGGCCGACGCCGAAGGTGAGCTGCACGGCGATCCCCGCGGCGAAGCTCTTCACCCGGAACAGCGACAGTTCGATGAGCGGCGAACCGTCCCTGCTCGCCTTCTGGCGTTCGTACGCGACCAGCCCCGCGAACACCAGGAGACTGGCGGCCATGGACACATGGCCCCATACCGGCCAGCCCAGCTCGCGGCCCCGGGTCAGGGGGTAGAGCAGCATCAGCAGGCCGAGCGTCACCAGGGCGACGCCGGCGAGGTCGAGCCTGAGCGCCTTGGGAGCACGCGACTCGCTGATGAACTTCCGTCCCAGGACGAGCCCGGCGATGCCGACCGGCAGGTTGATCAGGAAGAGGTTCCACTCGGTGAGCAGTGCGCCCAGCAGGGGGCCGGAGACGGCGCCGAGCCCGACGATCGCCCCGAACAGCCCGAACACCTTGCCTCGCTCGTGGGCGGGGAAGGTGGCGTGCACGATCGAGAGCACCTGCGGCACCATCAGTGCGGCCGTGGCGCCCTGCAAGATCCGGGAGGCGACCAGCATCTCGGGGTTCACCGCGAAACCGCAGAGGGCGGAGGCGATCGTGAAACCGCCGATGCCGAGGAGGAAGAGCCGCTTACGGCCGTGGATGTCACCGAGCCGGCCGCCGGTGATCAGACCGGCGGCGA
>NZ_KL585435.1:2126-12222 GCF_000721935.1 Streptomyces sp. NRRL WC-3549 | reverse complement strand
CCGCCGGTGATCAGACCGGCGGCGAAGGCGAGGGCGTACCCGGCGGTGATCCACTGGATCGAGGAGAACGAGGCACCCGTGTCCCGGGTGATGCTCGGAATGGCGATGTTGACGATCGTGACGTCGACCAGGTCCATGAAGGCCGCGGTCATCACGATCGCGAGCGCGAACCAGCGGCGCCGGTCCGCTTGCTGAGGTGCCGTCGCCGGTCCGGTGGAACCCGTGCGGGCGGCCACCGCGGACGGCTGCGAGTCGGAAGAAGTCATGCGGAGAACCTAGAGACCGATTAGGTCAGTTCTCGTCCTGTTGTACGGGCATCCTGCATGCATGACGGACACCCCGGCACGGCTGCTGAATCTGCTGTCGCTTCTCCAGACGCCTCGCGAATGGCCCGGGAGCGAACTGGCCGAACGGCTCGACGTGAGCCCGCGGACCATCCGGCGTGACATCGACCGGCTCCGTGACCTCGGCTACCCGGTCGAGGCGTCGCGCGGTTCGTTCGGCGGGTACCGCTTGGTGGCGGGTGCCGCGATGCCGCCCCTGCTGCTGGACGACGAGGAGGCGGTGGCCATCGCGGTGGGGCTCAGGGCGGGTGCCGGGCATGCCATCGAAGGGGTCGACGAGGCGTCCGTACGGGCCCTGACCAAGCTGGAACAGGTACTTCCGTCCCGCCTCCGGCATCGCGTCTCCTCCCTCCAGAAGGCCACCGTCCCGCTCACCCGTGGCGACGGCTCCACCATCGATCCGGGCACCCTCACGGTCATCGCCTCGGCCGTGACCGGTCATGAGCGGCTGCGCTTCGCGTACCGCGCGGGGGACGGCGCCGAGTCGAGGCGGCAGGTCGAGCCTGGTGAGCACGGGCAGCCGGTGGTATCTCGTCGCCTACGACGGGGAACGTGAGGACTGGCGCACCTTCCGGGTGGACCGGGTGTCCGAGCCGTTCGCCACGGGGGTCCGGTTCACCCCGCGCGAGCTGCCCGCCGGGAGTGAGGACGCGGCGCAGTTCTTCACCCGGTCGATGGCCCGGAAGCAGCCGGAGCTGTCCGTGGACGTCAGCTTCCGCGCACCGGCGGACTTCGTCACCGCGCGGCTGCCCGGCACGCTCGGCGCGGCTGAGCCGACCGGTGAGGGCGGGTGCCGGCTGCGCGCGGTCTCCGCCGACTCGCTGGAGTGGATCGCGATGCGGCTGGCCCTGGTGGACTGCGAGTTCGATGTGCACGGGCCGCCGCAGCTCGCGGAGTACCTGAATGCCCTGGGCGCCCGTCTGACGCGTGCCTCCTCGCCCGGGGGGCGGTGAGGTGTTGCCTGCTCGGCCGTGCCGGACGCGAGCTGACATGGGTGAGCCCCGGCGCCGGGGGGGGTGGGCGCCGGGACTCAGCTCAGGGGACCGGAAAGGAGACCGGTCGTCGGGCCGGTGCGAACCGGCTTGATGGGGAGATTACGGGGTAATCGGCTCACGCCGCAGCGTCAAAGCCCGTGTCGTGAGCCATCTTCTTCAATTCGAGCAGTGCGTGCTTCTCGATCTGGCGGATCCGCTCCCGCGTGAGGCCGTGCTGCTTGCCCACCTCGGTGAGGGTGCGCTCCCGGCCGTCCTCGATCCCGTACCGCATCCGGATGATGGAGGCGGTGCGGTTGTCGAGCTTGCCGATCAGGTCCTCCAGCTCCTCACTGCGCAGCAGCGTCATCACGGACTGCTCGGGCGACACCGCGGAGGTGTCCTCCAGCAGGTCACCGAACTGCGTGTCCCCCTCGTCGTCCACGGACATGTTGAGGCTGACCGGGTCACGCGCCCAGTCCAGGACGTTACCGACGCGCTCGGCGTTGGAACCCAGCTCCGCGGCGATCTCCGCGTGCTCCGGGTCGCGCCCGTGCTCACGGTTGAACTCACGCTGGACCCGGCGGATCCGTCCGAGCTCCTCCACGAGGTGGACGGGGAGCCGGATGGTACGGGACTGGTCGGCTATGGACCGGGTGATGGCCTGCCGGATCCACCACGTCGCATACGTGGAGAACTTGAAGCCCTTGGCGTAGTCGAACTTCTCGACGGCGCGCACCAGGCCCGCGTTGCCCTCCTGGATCAGGTCGAGCAGGGGCAGACCTGCCCTCGGGTAGCGGCGGGCCACGGCAACGACGAGCCGGAGGTTGGAACGGATGAACACGTCCTTGGCGCGCTCGCCCTCGGCGACCAGCGCTTCCAGCTCTTCACGCTTCGCCCCACCGGCTTTGCTCTCCACCTCTCCGTCGAGGATCTGCTGGGCGTAGACACCCGCCTCGATCATCTGCGAGAGATCGACTTCCTTGGCGGCGTCGAGCAGCGGTGTGCGAGCGATTTCGTCGAGGTACATGCCGACCAGGTCGCGGTCGGCGATCTCCCCGCCCCCGGCGCGAACACTGCTTGCCCGGTCGGTCCCGCCGGACTCGGCGGACGAACGACGGGCGACGGCACGGGTTGCCATGCGTGCTCCCTTGCTGAGTAGGTCGCGACACCCTCCCGGGTGCCCTGCATCCGATGGAAACAACGACTGGAATCCGGACAGAATTCCCACACCGGCCATTCACTTTCGCGATCATGCAGTACCCTGTCGCCTCCTTCAGGAGGACAGATGCCACAGATACCCACAGATGCGCAGGTCAAGCCTGGGACCGGGGCGGACCTGACGGCCCTCACCGATGTCTCCAACCGCTACGCCCGTGAGACGCCGCTCACGTGCGACCCAGCCACCTCCACCCCCGAGGCGCGTCGGCCCTGACCGCGCTCCCCTCCGGAAGACGGCCTGCGCCGACTACTGGTTGCCCCGTTGCCGGGACACGGCCGCGGAAGTACGCGGCCGAGGCCGCCGGAAGGGCCGGCGGCCCCGCTCCCGGTACGTGTCCCACATGCCCGTACGCAACCCCGGCTCGGGGAGCCGCCGCTCAGCCGAACTGCACCGACCGCTTCGCCAGGCCCATCCAGAAACCGTCGATGACACTGCGCCCCCGGTCGAGCTCGCCCTCCGCCGCGCCCAGCGTCACGAAGAGCGGGGCGAAGTGCTCGGTCCGGGGGTGGGCCAGCTTGCCCGACGGCGAAACGTGCTCGAAGTCCAGAAGCGCGTCGACGTCCCCGGCCAGGAGCGCCCGCTGCCCCCAGTCGTCGAACTCGGCCGACCAGCCAGGGGTGCCGCCGGCGTGGCGCAGCGCCGCCAGGTTGTGCGTGAAGAACCCGCTTCCGACGATCAGCACTCCCTCGTCGCGCAGCGGCGCGAGCCTGCGCCCGATGTCCATCAGTGCGCGCGGGTCCAGCGTCGGCAGGGAGATCTGGAGAACGGGAACGTCCGCGTCCGGGTACATCTCGACGAGCGGTACGTACGCCCCGTGGTCGAGGCCTCGGTCGGGGATGTCCTGGACCGGGGTGCCGGCCCGGCGCAGCAGCTTGCGGACGTCGTCCGCGAGCTTCGGCGCACCGGGGGCCGCGTAGCGCACGCCGTAGTAGTGCTCGGGAAAACCCCAGAAGTCGTAGACCAGCGGCACGGTCCGGGTGGCGGCGAGCGCGAGCGGGGCCTCCTCCCAATGGGCCGAGACCATGAGGATCGCCTTCGGGCGCGGCAGACCCGCGGACCAGGCGGCCAGCTCGGCCGGCCAGAGGGGGTCGTCGGCGAGCGGCGGAGCACCGTGGGAGAGGTACAGGGCGGGCATGCGTTCGGCGGTGACAGTCATGGCACTCCCGTTCCTCAACGCCGGCCAAGGCGAATTTCATTGAAGCTTCAAGTTCCTATGTTGACAGACCTTAGTCGTATCTAGTTCAACTTTCAAGAAGAGGTCGTACAGTGGAGTACATGACCATGGCATCCACCGCCGGCGGGCCCCGATGGCTCACGGACGAAGAACAGAGCGTCTGGCGTGCCTATCTGCACGCCACCACGCTCATGGAGGACCACCTCGACCGTCAGCTGCAGCGGGACGCCGGCATGCCGCACATCTATTACGGTCTGCTCGTCCAGCTCTCCCGGGCGCCGCGCCGCAGGAAGCGGATGACCGAGCTGGCCAAGGACGCCAAGATCACGCGGTCCCGGCTCTCGCACGCCGTCGCACGGCTGGAGAAGAACGGCTGGGTCCGGCGCGAGGACTGCCCCTCCGACAAGCGCGGCCAGAACGCGGTACTGACCGACGAGGGACACGCGATGCTCACGCGCTCCGCCCCGGGACACGTCGACGCCGTACGTCAGGCGATGTTCGCCCGGCTCACCCCGGACCAGGTGCGCAACCTCGGCGAGATCATGCAGGTCATCGCCACCGGACTGCAGCCGGAGGACACGGACGCGGACCTGCCCTGGCTCCGCTGAACGGAACCAGGGCAGGGATCACACGGGCACGGGTGTTACCGGGCACGGGTGCCACGCGGCACGGGTGTTACCGGGCACGGGTGCCACGGGCGCAGGATCAGTGGGCGACGACCGGGATCCGGAACTCGTCCTCGGCACCGTCCACCCGCTCCCCCTGACCGCCGGCCGCGCCCGTCGGTCCGGCACCGGGACGCCCGGTGTTGATGAACGTCACCGCGATCGCCGACGCGGCGACGAGGATGCCGACCGCCCACCAGATCGCCGCGGCGAAACCGCTGACCATGGCCTGCAGCTGCAACAGCCGCGGGTCACCGGCGCCCGCGGCGCGGTCGGCCAGGTAGGCGGTGGTGGCACCGGCGGCGATGGTGTTGAGCAGCGCCGTACCGATGGCACCGCCGACCTGCTGCGAGGTGTTCACCATCGCGGAGGCCACCCCGGCGTCACGCGGCTCGATGCCGTGCGTGGCCAGCGACATGGCCGGCATGAAGGCCGTACCCATACCCAGGCCGAGCAGCAGCTGCGCCGGCAGGATGACGCCCGCGTAGGAGGTGTCGACGTCCAGCTGGGTCAGGAACAGCATGCCGCCGGCGGCGACCAGGAAGCCCGGCCCCATCAGAAGCCTCGGCGGGACCCGGGTCATCAGCCGGGCGCCGATCTGCGTGGAACCGGTGATCATGCCCGCGATCATCGGCAGGAACGCGAAGCCGGTCTTGACGGGGGAGAACCCCTGGACGACCTGCAGGTAGTACGTCAGGAAGAGGAAGAGCCCGAACATCGCGATGACGGCGAGACCCAGCGAGAGGTACACCCCTCCGCGGTTGCGGTCGGTCAGGACACGCAGCGGCAGCAGCGGCGTCCTGACGCGTGACTCGGTGAGCACGAAGGCCAGCAGCAGCACTCCGGCGGCGACGAACGCGCCGATCGTCAGCGTGTCCGACCAGCCGGCCGACTCGGCGCGGGTGAAACCGTAGACCAGCGAGACCAGGCCCAGCGTGGACAGGGCGACACCGGGGACGTCGAGCGGCGAGCGGTTGCGGCCTCCGGCCGGCTCACGGATGACGAAGTAGGCGCCGGCGGCGGCGAGCACGGCGAACGGGATGTTGACGAAGAACGTCCAGCGCCAGTTCAGGTACTCGGTGAGGAAGCCGCCGAGGATCAGGCCGACCGCGCCGCCACCACCGGCGATGGCACCGTAGATACCGAACGCCTTGGCCCGTTCCTTGGCATCGGTGAACATGACCGCGAGCAGGGACAGGGCGGCGGGCGCGAGCAGCGCGCCGAAGACACCCTGCAGGGCGCGGGAGCCGAACATCATGGCCTGGCCCTGGGCGGCACCGCCCAGCGCGGAGGCCGCGGCGAAGCCGAGCAGGCCGACCACGAAGGTGCGCTTGCGCCCCCAGAGGTCGGCGATACGCCCGCCGAAGAGCAGGAGCCCGCCGAAGGCGAGCGCGTAGGCGGTGATCACCCACTGCTTGTTGCCCTCGGAGATACCCAGGTCCGTCTGGGCGGACGGCAGGGCGATGTTCACGATGGTCGCGTCGAGCACGACCATCAACTGGGCGAGGGCGATGAAGGCCAGTGCTTTCCAGCGACTGGGATCGGGAAGCCGGGTCTCGGCGATTTTCGACATGGGGGTAGCCACCTAAGGGCGCGTGTGGACGCGAAGAGTCGTGATCGGTTCCGATGCCGGGGCAGGGGCCCGCGGCCGAACCGCTAAAAGGGTGTGTCTGTCCGGCGCCCGGACCTGGAACCGCTGGTCGGGCCCCGGCGCTTCATCGAGGGTGGTCGGCCACTCGGGCCCACGGGCCCGTCGCAGCTGTTACGTCAGTCAGGTCTGGTGTCTGTCGGGCCTGTCGTCTCGGGCTGTCCCCTGTCGGGTCCGCCGTCTGGTCTGCCGTCTGGTCTGTCGGATCTGCCGTCTGTCAGGTCTCTGCTACCTGTCGGGTCTGCCGCCTGCCGGGTCTGTCGCCTGCCGGGTCCGTCACCCGTCGGGCTTGGGCGTCGCGGGCGTCAGCGCCCCCGGCGCAGCTCATCCAAGGTCGCCGCCGATCCAGGCAGTTCGGAACGGGCCGGAGCCTGCAGCCCGTCCAGGAAGAGCTGCAGGTGGCGGTGGGTGAACCGGTCGATGTCCGGACAGGCGATGCCTGGCAGCGGCCGGGTGAGCTGGGAGAGGGCGACGAGTACGTCACCGACCGCGATGTCGGTACGCAGCCGCCCCGCGGACATGGCCCGCCGCACGAGCCCTTCGACGGCCTCTTCGAGGCGCCGTCGCTCGGCGAGCAGTTCGGGATGGTCCTTGTCGAATCCACCGGACAGCATCGGGCACAGCGCAGCGATCCGTTCCTCGGCCGCCGCGTGCACGAACCGGCTGAGCGCGGTGAAGGGATCGGACTCCGCCGCCGCCGCTTCCTCCGCACGGTCGGTGGTGCGGCAGGTGACCGCCAGGACGACCTCATGGGTCAGGGCGGCCCGGTCGGGGAAGTTCCGGTAGAGCGTGGCGTTACCGACCCCTGCCCTGCGTGCGATCTCGTCGAGCGGCACGTCCGGCCCGAACTCGACGAACATCTCTCGGGCAGCCGTCACAATCCGCTCCCGGTTGCGCAGCGCGTCGGCCCGCGGACGGGACGTAATGCGGTGCGCACCGCAGGTGCCGGCTTCGGAGACGGTCTCCACGACGCGGTCCTTCCTCTCGACAGGGGTTCGGCCCTCCGGGGAAAACCGGGGACCATGTCCCCGGTTCACGAGAACACAGGTGCAAACGGGGAAACCCTCCCCGGTTATTTCACACCTAGAAGTGACCTGCGTCACCTGCGATCTGCCGGAAAACCCCTCCAACGGCGCACTCAGCGAGCGAGCGCCCATGTCCCGGCAGAGGCTGATCGCCAGAGCGCAGCCAGGGGCCGGCCGGCTGCCGCGGAGCCCGAAGGCGAGCGACTATGCACCATCCCCGCCACCGGATACGCAGCTGCCGCCGCCCCCTCGCACTCGCCGGAGCGACGGCCCTGGTCATCGCCACCATGGCCTCGGCCAGCACCACCCTCCCCCTCTCCAGCCGGGCCTCCGCCGGACCGGTGTCCGCGCCACGGGGAACCGGCCTGGCCCCGTGCCGGATCCCCGCGAGCATGGGCGTACAGATGTCGGAGGGCATACCCACCCCATCCGGATACACCCGCTCCACCGGACAGATCAGGGCCCTCAACCTGATGATCGACTTCCCGGACGCCCAGGCCACGGAACCGGCGGCGGACCGGCTCGCCGAGTTCTTCCCCCAGACCTCCGACTGGTTCCGGACCAGCTCCTACGGCCGCCTCACCTACATCCCCGAGGCCCCCGTGAAGGACTGGCTGCGCATGCCGCTGCCGTTCTCGGAGTACGGGATCGAGCGCGGCTCACCGTACGAGCCGGGCTACCGCAAGCTCGTCAAGGACCTGGTGTCCGTCGCTGACCCGAAGGTCGACTTCTCCTCCTACGACCTGGTCAACGTGCTGGTCACCCCGAACGCGGGGCCGTCCGCACTGGACACCGTCCTGTCGGTGACCTTCTCAGGCAACGACGAGGCCCCCTCGGCCGACGGGGTACCACTCGCCAACACGTCCTTCGTCTACAGCCGCCAGGACGACGGCTCGGGTTCCTACGCGGACACCGGCTACCGGGTACTGCCTCACGAGAACGGCCATGTGTTCGGACTCCCCGACCTGTACACGATGGAAGGGGGCGGCGCCGTGGGGCACTGGGACATCATGTCCGAGGACTGGGGCGCCAACAACGACCTGCTGGGCTGGCACAAGTGGAAGCTCGGCTGGCTCTCCAACGACCAGATCAGCTGCGCCTCGGCGACCGGAACCAGCGAGCACACCCTAGGCCCGCTGGCCACCCACGGCGGCCCCAAGCTGGCCTTCGTACCGGTGACCGCCGAATCCGGCTACGCGGTGGAGGTGCGGAACACCGGGGGCAACGACGAGGCGATCTGCCGGCCCGGTGTCCTCATCTACAAGGTGAGCTCCGACGTCGACACCGGCCAGGGCCCCATCTCCGTCGCGGACAGCACCAAGGACAGCGGTGGCTGCACGCGCCGGCCCAATGTCCACGCCGAACTCTCCGACGCCCCCTTCAAGCCGGGCGAGACCTTCACCGACCGGTCCAGCGGCATACGCATATCCGTGCTCGACAAGGACGCCGACGACAACTACCGGGTACGGATCACCCGGCCGTGAGCCGGGCCGGACGGAGGCAGGGGCGACCCCCCGCGCCTGCCCGCCCTCACCCGCTACACTGACGGCGGCGTGCCCCTCCAGGCACGTCACGGGATCAGTGGGCCGATGCGTCCAGGACCCCGCCTTCGTAGCTCAGGGGATAGAGCACCGCTCTCCTAAAGCGGGTGTCGCAGGTTCGAATCCTGCCGGGGGCACCAGTTCAGAAGGGGTCCACCTCCGGATTTTCGGAGGTGGACCCCTTCTGACATCCACGTCTGACATCAACGCGGGCGGTCACTCACGATCAGGACGACCTGGACGCCGCTTCCTGAGCAGCCTGTCCATGTGGCTCATGGCCTCGCGCTGCGTGTCCTGGACGACGTGGGTGTAGACGTCCATGGTGATGCTGATCTGGGAGTGCCCAAGGATCTCCATCACGACGCGGGGCGCGACTCCGGCCGCCGTGAGAAGCGTGGCGGTACCGTGCCGGGCGTCGTGCAGCCGGATCACGCGGAGGCCGGCCGACTCGGCGACGCGGGTGAAAGAGCGGTAGACGTTCCGCGGCTCGACCTGGCGGCCGGTACGGGTGGTGAAGACGTAGCCAGACTCCTGCCACTGCTCCCCCGCCTTGACCCGAGCAGCCGCCTGCCGCATCCGGTGCCAGCGCAGGGGTGCGATGCACAGAGCGGGGAGCGGGACAGCCCGGCGACGGCGGCTCTTGGGATCGTCGTCGTAGAGGACGCCCCGACGACGCTGTGTCTGCTGGCGGACGTAGAGGACGCGGTTGTCGAGGTCGAGGTCCGACCACCGCAGGCCGATGATCTCTCCCCGGCGGAGCCCCATGGCGATGGCGAGCACGAAGGCCGCGTACAGCGGGTCCTTGCGGGAGGCCGTGAGGAAGTCCAGCGTCTCGTCGAGGGTCCACGGCTTCAGTTCGCGGTTGTCGGTGCGGGGCGGCTCGACCAGCTTGGCGACGTTGCGCGTGATCAGTTCCTCGCGGCAGGCAGAGGAGAGCGCCGATCGCAGGACGCGGTGCGATTCCTTGGCGGTCGCCGCAGTCGTCTCCTTCTCCAGACGGACGAGGAAGCGGCGTACGTCGGCGAACGCCGAGGGATTCGAGCCGCTTGGCACCGAGCAGCGGCACGAGGTAGAGCCGGACGTGCGCCTCGTACTTGTCGCGGAGAGCTTGGCCGACCTGGTGGGCACGGGCACGCCCTGGTCCACCTTGTCGAGCAGCTCCCGGCGCTTGGCGTCGCACTCCGCCCAGGTCTTGCCGTAGGCGAACTTACGAGCGCGGGTGCCGTCCGGCTGGAGGACGTACACGGCGCACTGGTACCGGCCGTCCTTGCGCTTGGTGATGGTGCCGGCGCCGTTCGGATTGCGTTTGCGCGGAGCAGCCATCAGGCAGCCTCCTCGATCTGGCCGAGGACGAAGTCCCGCACAGCGGTGGCGGGGATACGACGCGCCCCATCGATCTTGATCGAGACGAGACGACGCGAGCGGATCAGGTCGTAGACCTTCGACCGTCCGACCTTGAGACGCGCCATGACGTCCTTCACGGTCAGCAGCTCGGCAGGGGTCTGT
>NZ_KL585435.1:743-1892 GCF_000721935.1 Streptomyces sp. NRRL WC-3549 | reverse complement strand
GGGTCTGTCAAACGAGCGGCTCTGTCCCGTAGTCGGTGGTGACGCCGGGTAGCTTTCGTGATCATGGTCGCGTGATGGATGTGAACTCCCTTATAGCGACGGTGTTTTCGGGGTTGTCGGCGTTGGTCGTGGAGGGCGTGACGGACGGCGGTGACGTGGTGGTGGTCACGGCCCGCACCCGGCAAGAGGCGGTTCCGTGTCCGGTGTGCGGAACGCCGACGGCGAAGGTGCACGGGTACTACGGCCGGATGGTGACGGACGTGCCGGTCGATAACCGCCCGGTCGTCGTCCGCGTCCGGGGCCGGCGGCTGGTCTGTCCCGTGCTGGGCTGTCGACGGCAGACCTTCCGCGAGCAGATTGCCGGGTTGACGGAGCGCCATCAGCGCCGGACAGTGCGGCTGGCGGGCCAGATATCGCAGGTGGCACGGGAGTTATGCGGCCGGGCGGCGGCACGCATGGCTGCCCTGCTGGCCATGCCCGTTTCCCGCAGCACCGCGTTGCGCCATCTGCGGCCTGCCGGTGCCGCAGCAGGTGGTCCCGCAAGTGATCGGCGTGGACGACTTCGCCCTGCGCCGCCGACACCGATACGCCACGATCATCACGGATGCCGAGACCGGCCGACGCGTCGCGGTCCTGCCCGACCGCGAGGCGGCCACCCTCGAGTCCTGGCTGCGGGAGCACGGCAGTGGTGTCGAGGTCGTGTGCCGGGACGGATCGGCCACCTACGCCGAGGCTGTCCGCCGCGCCTTGCCCGACGCAGTGCAGGTCAGCGACCGCTGGCACCTCTGGCGGAACCTCTGTGACAAAGTCCAGCTCGAGGTCCGCGCCCATGCAGGCTGCTGGGCCACCATCAACCCGCCCCGCCCCGGCGGAGTACGCGAGCAGACCACGCGCGAACGCTGGAAGAAGATCCACGACCTCCTCGGCCAAGGCGTCGGCCTGCTCGAATGCGCCCGCCGCCTGCAACTGGCCCTAAACACCGTCAAACGCTACGCACGCATGCCCGAACCCACCGCCCTGCGCATCGCCCCCTCCTACCGGCCCACCATCGTCGACCCCTACCGCGACCACCTGCGCGAACGGCGCCAGGCCGACCCCGCCATCCCCGTTCCCCACCTACTGCGCGAGATCCGGGAGCTGGGCTACACC
>NZ_KL585435.1:0-526 GCF_000721935.1 Streptomyces sp. NRRL WC-3549 | reverse complement strand
CCGGCAGCGCCAACCTGCTGGTCCGCTACCTCAACCAGGGGCGCGCCGAAGGCGACCGCCCCGTCACCACCCCGCGCCACGCCAGCCGCCTCCTGCTCACCGACCCCAATAATCTGCGCCCGAAGGAGACCGCCCTGCTGGAGAAGATCACCGCGGCCTGCCCGGAGATGGCCGCGCTCGCCGATCTCGTACGCGGCTTCGCCGCCCTGCTGAAACCGGCTGAGGGCAACGACTGTGAAACTCACCGAGTGGATTGCAGCCGCGCGTGCTGCCGCCATGCCTCACCTGCGCAGTTTCACCAACGGCCTCGAAATCGACCGGGCCGCCGTCGATGCCGGCCTTACCCTGCCTTACCACAACGGCCGCACCGAGGGCGTCAACACCCGCACCAAGAGGATCATGAGACAGATGCACGGACGCGCCGGATTCGACCTCCTCCGGCACCGCATCCTCCTACCCTGACCGCTACCCGCGTCACCACCGACTACGGAACAGAGTCAAACGTTTTACAGTCCCGCGCCCGGCG
>NZ_KL585434.1:56657-59680 GCF_000721935.1 Streptomyces sp. NRRL WC-3549 | reverse complement strand
TCGAGTCGGACTTGGCGGGTGTGCCCGACGACTTGCCCTCCGCGGTGTCGGACGGCGAGGAGCTCGTGGCCGCCGCCGACGAACTGCTCGCCGGAGAGGGAACGTTGTCGGTGCCGTCGTTGCATGCCGTCAGCGCCAGGCCGAGGGCCACTGCGGTCATGCTCAGTACCGAGATCTTCCGAGTGCGCATGCTGTGTCTTTCCTCTGCGTGGGTGCTCCTGAGGAGCGGACGGGCGGGTGAGCGGGGCGAATGTTCGCCCGTGTGGCTTCCGTGTGCTCAGACAGTCGGGTGGTTGCCCCGGTTGCCTCTTGATCGTTCCCAGGACACGTTCGTGACATGACAGTGGCCGCATCGTGAAGTCCGCGGCCCCGGTCAGGGCAGGCCCGCTTTGGGGGCGGGCCGTTCGAGCTGTCCGGCTGACCCGTCCTCGACCGGGCCGCCATGGCGGAGGCCGCGGCGCGCACCCTCGCGGAGCTCACGCCGGGCCGGACCGAGAAGTATCCGCGGGTGGAGGTCGTACGCGAGCCGGAGCCGGTCAGCGGATCGGCCTCGCGCACTCAGGTGACGTCGTCGGCCCTGCGGCGCTGACCGTGGTCGGCGCCGCAGGGGCGGCGAGTCGCTGGGGCTCGGGCTCTCGCCGGTGGCGCGGACGACGGTGACGCACGCCTTGCACCCGGTGGCCGTCGTCCCCTCCTGAAGGTCCGCGAACCGTGCGCGCGGGGGCGAAGGCACGCCCGCCTGGCCCCACACCGGGGCCACGCGGGTGAGAAGCCGCCTGCTTGCGGGTACAGGCTCACGGGTACGACCGCGACGGGCCATCCGGTCACCGGGCGCGGGCCCGACGGCCGCCGGTGCGCTCCCATGGACACCGGCGGGCCGGCGCGGGCGAGGGCGAGGAGGACACGGCATGCCGAAGCAGGACGGGCTTTCGGCGGGCCGGTCCGCGGGCGCCCCGCTACAGCACGGAAGCGGGCCGATCGACCGGTTGCTGCACACCCGCCTGGGGCGTGGCGCCACCGCTCTCCTCGCGGGCGCCCTGCCCTCCCTCGCCTTTCCCGGCCCGTCGCTCTGGTGGCTGGCGTACGTCGCACTGGTGCCCTGGCTGCTGCTGATCCGGTCGGCGGGCACCGGACGGCGTGCGGCGCTGGACGGCTGGCTCGGCGGCACCGGCTTCATGCTCGCCGTGCACCACTGGCTGATGCCGAGCCTGCACGTGTTCATCGTGGTGCTCGCGGCGCTGCTGGGTCTGCTGTGGGCCCCCTGGGGGCTGCTCGTCTCCCGGGTCATGGGCGGTGCGCCCTCGCCCGTCCGTTCGGTGGCCGCCGTCGCCGTGGTGCCGTCCGGGTGGCTGATGATCGAACTGGTCCGCTCATGGGAGGGGCTCGGCGGTCCCTGGGGTCTGCTGGGCGCCGGCCAGTGGCAGTTCACGCCCGCTCTGCGTACGGCGTCGGTGGGCGGTGTGTGGCTGGTCAGCCTGCTGGTGGTGGCCGTGAACACCGCGGTGGCCCAACTCCTCGGGCAGTCCGCCGCCCGGAGGGCCGCCACCGCGTGCCTGGTGGTGTGCGCCCTGGGCGTCGGCGCGGTCTGGGTCTGGGCCCCGCGCCCGGAGACCACCGGGACGGCCCGCATCGCGGTCGTGCAGCCCGGCGTGGTCGAGGGCCCGGGCAGTACCGACCGCAGGTTCGCGCGGAGCGAGGAGCTGACCCGTGCCCTCGCGGACCGTGACGCGGCACTCGTGGTGTGGGGGGAGAGCAGTGTCGGTGTGGACCTGACGCGCAGTCCGGGGACGGCGGCCAGGCTGGCGGCTCTGTCCCGCGAGACCGGCGCCGGTGTGCTGGTCAACATGGACGCCCGCCGCACCGGCGGCCCGGGGCGCTCCGGCATCTTCAAGTCCGCGGTTCTGGTGGGACCGGACGGGCTGACGGGTGACCGGTACGACAAGATGCGCCTGGTGCCGTTCGGTGAGTACGTCCCGGCCCGCGCCCTGCTCGGCTGGGCGACCTCGGTGGGCAAGGCCGCGGGCGAGGACCGGCTGCGCGGCGAGGCCCCGGTCGTGATGGACCTGCCGGACGCCGGCGGGCTGCGGATCGGCCCGCTGGTGTGCTTCGAGACGGCGTTCCCCGACATGAGCAGGCACCTGGTTCGGGACGGAGCCGAGGTGCTGGTCGCGCAGTCGTCCACCTCGACGTTCCAGCACAGCTGGGCGCCCGCCCAGCACGCCTCGCTCGGGGCACTGCGCGCGGCCGAGACGGGACGGTCCATGGTGCACGCCACGCTCACGGGGGTCAGCGCGGTGTACGGCCCCCGGGGCGAGCGGGTGGGTGCGCCGCTCGGCACGGAGGCGAGCGGGGCCCTCGTGTACGACGTACCCCTCGCCCGGGGCGACACGCTCTACGTCCGGCTGGGCGCCTGGCCGGTGTACGGCGCGCTGACGGTGCTGGCCGGCTTCCTCGGTGTCGTGGGGGCGCGTGGGCTCAGGACGCCTGCTCCAGGGAGTCGCGTACCACGCGCTCGCACAGCCGGTGGGTCTCCAGGGCGTCCTGGGCGCTGAGCCTCTCGCCGTCCCGCACCGCGTCCAGGAACGACAGCACACACTGCTCGATGCCGCGCTGGCGGGCGACCGGCACCCAGTCGCCACGCCGCCGCAGGGAGGGCTGCCCCTTGTGGTCGACGACGTCCGCGAGGTTGAGGACCTGACGCTTGGTGTCCTGGCCGGAGACCTCCAGGATCTCCTCGGTGGAGCCGCTCAGCCGGTTCATCGTGCCGATCGCCGTGAAGCCGTCGCCGGACAGCTGGAGCACCACGTGGTGCATCAGGCCATCGACGATCCGCGCCCGGACGATCGTGCTGTCGACGGGGCCCGGGACCAGGAAGCGCAGTGTGTCGGCGACATGGATGAAGTCGTCGAGGACCAGGGTGCGCGGCTCTTCGGGGAGTCCGACCCGGTTCTTCTGCAGGAGGATCAGGTCGCGCGGGTGGTCGGCACACTGGGCGTAGGAGGGCGCGAGCCGGCGGTTGAAGC
>NZ_KL585434.1:55489-56443 GCF_000721935.1 Streptomyces sp. NRRL WC-3549 | reverse complement strand
GGCTGGTGCCGCGTTCCTCGGCGAGGGCCACCAGCCGCTCGGAGTCGGCGAGTTCGTAGGCGAGGGGCTTGTCCACGTAGGTGGGCACACCCGCTTCCAGGAGCCGGCCGACGATCTCCGGGTGGGCCACGGTCGCGGCGTGCACGAAGGCCGCGTCCAGGCCCTGGGCCAGCAGCGAGTCGAGGTCCGCGTGGCACTGCCGGGCGGGGATCCGGTGTTCGGCGGCGAGGGCCGCGAGGGTGGCCGGGGTGCGGGTCTGCAGGTGCAGCTCGGTCCCGGGCAGCGCCGTCAGTACCGGAAGGTACGCCTTCCGCGCGATGTCGCCGAGCCCGATGCAGCCGACCTTCACGAATGTCTCCCTGGATACCTCACCGCGGCCGTGTCACGACCGCGTCACCCGCGTCCTTGGTCCCGGCAGCATACGTGCGCCCGGGCGACCGCCGGCAGGCGATCCCGTCCCGGGCGTGCGGGACCGGTCCGGGGTGACGGACTGCGGGACGCCCGGGAGGAAGCGCGTGCGGCGCCACAAAGCGATGGTCGACGGGGCTCCGATGGGTGACGATGGCCCGCATGACGACAGATGCACGTTCCGCACCCCCGGTCGACGCCGACGAACGCGCCGTGCTGGACGGGTGGCTGGACTACCACCGCGCGACCCTGGCGAAGAAGTGCGAGGGCCTGACCGACGCCCAGTTGCGGGAGGCGTCCGTGCCGCCGTCCGAGTTCACGCTGCTCGGCCTCGTACGGCACCTCGCCGAGAACGAGCGCGGTTGGTTCCGCGAGGTCCTCGCCGGCGAGGAGCTGCCGCCGATCTACGGTACCGAGGAGGATCCGGACGGGGAGTTCCACGTCACCGAGGCGGACACCTGGAAGGAGGCCAGGACCACATGGCTGGCGGAGATCGAGGCGGCCCGGGCGAACACCGCCGTGGTGGGGCTCGACAGCCTGTCGGTG
>NZ_KL585434.1:48296-55275 GCF_000721935.1 Streptomyces sp. NRRL WC-3549 | reverse complement strand
GGGCAAGCCGTTCACCCTCCGGTGGATCTACACGCACATGATCGAGGAGTACGCCCGCCACAACGGGCACGCGGACCTCGTCCGGGAGCGGATCGACGGAGCGACGGGCGTCTGATCCCGCGCCCGGCCGGCGACCTCCCCCCGGCCGCCCCTCGTCGGCCGGCGCACCGCACCGGACGGGCACCGCGCCGGACCGGCAGTACGGGCACCGGGCCGGGCCGGGAGTACGGGCACCGGGCAACGCGCAGCCACCGTACGGACGCCGGACGCCGGGCCGGGAGCGACGCGGCGCCGCGGGTCCCGGACCGGTCGGTCCGTCACGTCCCCGTCCCGCTCCCCCGCATCCGGTGCTCCAGCCTGCCGAGGGCAGCACGGACCGCTTCCCCGTGCCCGTCCTCGCTCTCGACGCCGAGCGCGCCCACCGCTTCCCACGCCTGGTCCAGATGTGTCCGGGCTGCCTCGAAGCGTCGCAGCGCGAGGTAGTCGGCCGCGAGATCGAGGTGCAGGGAGGGGAGGAAGGCACGCACCGCGACCGCCTCACGGGTCGCGTCCGGCCCCTCGGGCCCGGCACCGGGCAGCTCCGCGGCGGCCAGGGCGCGCAGGTCCCAGTCGAGCTCGTCCTCCGGGTCGTCCTGCGTGTCGGCCATGTAATGGGCCAGGGTGCAGCGGTGCAGGGCGCTGCCCCGCTCCCCGAGCTCCTCCCACAGGATCCGGAAGCGGTTGCGCGCCTCCTCCCGGTCCCCGCCGTGGAGCAGCATGACCGCCTGGCCGATCCTGGTCATGACGGCGTCCTTCGACGCTTCCTGCTGCTCCACGACAGAGGTCTCCCTGAAGGCGGTCGGGCCTGTTCCGGTCGGTCCGACGCTAGCCGCACCCACCCGGAATCCCGCTCAGGCGCGGGCCGGGGCCGTGCCTCGTGCCGGAGCCCTCGGCCCAGTTCGTCCCCGCCCGGCCGTCAGCCCAGGTCCGGGATACGCCAGTCGATGGGCTCGTGGCCCTGGGCGGCGACGGCCTCGTTTATCCGGGTGAAGGGGCGGGAGCCGAACCACCTCTTCGCCGAGAGCGGCGAGGGGTGCGCACCCTTCACGATCACGTGGCGCTCCTCGTCGATCAGCGGGATCTTCTTCTGCGCGTAGTTGCCCCAGAGGACGAAGACCGCCGGGTCGGGCCGGTCGGCCACGGCGCGGATCACCGCGTCGGTGACCTTCTCCCAGCCCTTGGACTTGTGCGAGTTGGCCTCACCGCCGCGGACCGTCAGCACCGCGTTGAGCAGGAGGACCCCCTGCTCCGCCCACGGCATGAGGTATCCGTTGTCCGGGATCGGCAGGCCGAGCTCGTCGTTCATCTCCTTGTAGATGTTGCGCAGGGAGGGGGGCGTCCTGACGCCGGGCCGCACGGAGAAGCAGAGCCCGTGCCCCTGCCCCTCGCCGTGGTAGGGGTCCTGGCCGAGGACGAGCACCTTCACCCGGTCGTACGGCGTCGCCTCCAGCGCGGCGAACACCTGCTCACGCGGCGGATACACCGGCCCGTTGGCCCGCTCCTCCTCGACGAAGTCCATGAGCTCCTTGAAGTAGGGCTTCTGCAGCTCTTCGCCGAGGACGCCGCGCCAGGACTCGGGCAGCAGGTCGGTGTCGGTCACGTCCACAACCTCCGGTAAGCAATCGGTTCTAGTGCACAGAACCTACCGGGGCCCACTGACAACGCCGCCGCCCGAGCCGATATCCCCGGTCTACCAGCTGGCCTTGCGGTACAGCTCCCACATCTGCATGACCGTCTGCGGGTCCAGGGCACGCTCGCCGCCGCCGATGTCCTCGCCCGCCGCGACGTAGAGCTTGCCCTGCCACAGCGGCAGCAGCCGCACGTCCTCGACCAGGATCTCCTGGGCCCGCTTGAACTGCGGGGAGACGGCCCCGCGGTCGCTCTCCTTGCGGGACGCCGGCAACAGGTCACCGGTGATCTCGTCGGTCAGGTAGGGGGTGCCGGTGACGCTGTCCTTGCCGACGAACGGGGCGATGAAGTTGTCCGGGTCCGGGAAGTCCGGGAACCAGCCGCGCCCGAAGACCGGGTACTCCCCCTTGCTGAAACCCTGCTGGAAGGCCGTCCACGGCGCGTTCTTCAACTTGATCTCGAACAGCCCCGACTCCTCCAGCTGACGCTTCAGCTCGGCGAACTCGGGAGCGGTCGAGGAGCCGTAGCGGTCGGTGGTGAACCACAACGTCATCCGGACGGGGGTCTCGACGCCCGCGTCGTCGAGGTACGCCCGGGCCTTCTTCCTGTCCGGGTCGCCGAAGGAGTCGAAGAAGCTGGTGGTGTGCCCGGCGATGCCCTTGGGGACCATGGAGTACAGGGGCTCCGCGGTGCCCCGGTACACCTTGGCGACGAGGGCGTCCCGGTCGATCAGCTGCGCGACGGCCTGGCGGACGGCGAGCTTGCCCGCCGCCGGGTCCTTGGGGTTGAAGACGAGGAAGCGGATGTCCGCCCCGACGGTCTCGACGATCTGCAGTCCCTTGTCGTCCGCCTTGCCGTCCTCGAGGGCGACGACCTCCTCGGCGGTCAGACCGCGGTAGGTCGCGTCGATCTCGTTCTTCTTCAGGGCGTCCACCATGGGCGAGGAGTCCTTGAAGTAACGGATGGTGACCGCGTCGTTCTTGCGGTTGGCGAAGCCCTTGTAGTCGGGGTTCTTGGTCAGCTCGGCCTTGACCCCGGCCTCGTACGACTTCAGGACGTAGGGGCCCGAACCGGTGACCTCGCCGTCGTCGCGGATCTTGTCGGCGGGGTAGTCACCGGGGGCGACGAGCGACATCGCGGGGGTGGCCAGGATGAACGGGAAGGTCGCGTCCGACTTGTTCAGATGGAAGACCACCTTGTCGTCGCCCTGGGTCTCCACATGGTCGAGGGAACCCAGCATGCCCGCCGGGCCGCTCTTGGCCTTGATCTTGAGGATCCGCTCGATCGAGTACTTCACGGCCGCGGCGTCGACCTTCTCGCCGTTGGAGAACCGCAGGCCCTGGCGGATGGTGCACCGGTAGGCCGTGCTCGTCATGTCGGTGAAGTCGCAGGACTCGGCCGCGTCCGGCTCCGGGCTGGTCGCGCCGGTCGGGAAGCTCACCAGGGTCTGGAAGACGTTCCTCATCAGTTCCCACGAGCCGTCCCAGGCAGCTGCCGGATCGAGTGTCGACGGGGAGCTCGTCGTTCCGACGGCTATCCGCTGGTCCGTCTCCGCACCGCTGTCGGAGAACAGGCCGCAGCCTGCCAGCAAAGAAAGGGAAGCAAAGGCTGCAGCGGCCTGCAGACTGGCCCGGTAGAACACGTGCACGCTCCTCGATCAGCCATGGGTCGGCAGACCATACCGCAGCGCCCTACCAGGTCAACCCGTAATCCTGGTAGGGCACTTGAGGCAATCAGGCCAAACCGGCCCAGGCCGTTGTCAGCCCACGCCGGCGTTGAGGAAGATGCCCCCGTCGATCACGAGGGTCTGCCCCGTGATCCAGCCGGACTTCTCGGAGGTGAGGAATTCGGCCGCGCCGCCGATGTCCTCGGGAACACCCAGCCGGCCGAGCGGATAGGCCGCGGCGGCCTCGGCCTCACGGCCCTCGTACAGCGCCTCGGCGAACTTGGTCTTCACCACGGCCGGGGCGATCGCGTTGACCCGCACGACGGGCGCGAACTCGTGGGCCAGCTGCTGGGTCAGGTTGACCATGGCCGCCTTGCTCATCCCGTACGCGCCGATGAACGGCGAGGCGGAGACACCGGCGACGGAGGCGATGTTGACGATCGCCCCGCCGTTCTCCTTCTGCCAGGCCTTCCACGTCTGCTGGGCGAATCCGAGGGCGGAGATCACGTTCGTCTCGTAGACCTTGCGGGCGACCCCCAGGTCCAGCTCGGCCATGGGGCCGAAGACCGGATTGGTACCGGCGTTGTTGATCAGGAAGTCGACCCGGCCGAACGCCTCCATGGCCCGCTCGACCGCCGCCGCCTGATGGGCCTCGTCGTGCGCCTTGCCGGCGATCCCGACGGCACGGTCGGCGCCGAGCTTCTCGACGGCGTCCTTGAGCGCGTCCTCGCCCCGGCCGGTGATGACGACCCGGTCGCCCCGGGCGACGAGCGCCTGGGCGATCCCGTAGCCGATGCCCCGGCTGGCACCCGTGACGAGCGCGACCTTGCCGCTGTCCTGCACAGTCATGATGTCCGTTGCCCTTCCCGGGTCAGTTGAGCGGTCCGCCGGCGACGTACATGACCTGCCCGGACACGAATCCCGCGTCGTCGCCGGTGAAGAAGGCGATGGCGTTCGCGACGTCCTCGGGACGGCCGACCCGCTGCACCGGGATCTGGGTGGCGGCGGCGGCCTGGAACTCCTCGAACCCCATGCCGACGCGGGCCGCCGTCTGAGCGGTCATCTCGGTGACGATGAAGCCCGGGGCGACGGCGTTCGCGGTCACGCCGAACTTGCCGAGCTCCTTGGCCAGGGTCTTGGTGAATCCCTGGAGACCGGCCTTGACCGCCGAGTAGTTGGCCTGGCCGCGGTTGCCGAGCGCGGAGGAGGAGGACAGCGAGACGATCCGGCCGAACCCGGCCTCCACCATGTGCGACTGCACAGCCTTGGCCATGAGGAACGCGCCCTTGAGGTGCACGTTCATCACGAGGTCCCAGTCGCCCTCGCTCATCTTGAAGAGCAGGTTGTCGCGGAGCACACCCGCGTTGTTGACGAGGATCGTCGGGGCGCCGAGCTCGGCGGCGACCCGCGCGACGGCGGCCTCCACCTGGGCACTGTCCGACACGTCGCAGCCGACGGCGAGGGCGGTGCCTCCCGCGGCGGTGATCTTCTCGACCGTGTCCTCGCACGCCGCCTCGTCGAGGTCGAGTACGGCGACGGCGCGGCCCTCGGCCGCCAGGCGTACGGCGGTGGCGGCGCCGATGCCCCGGGCCGCTCCCGTCACGATGGCGACGCGCTGCTCGGTGGTGGACATGCTTGGTTCTCCTCGCCCTTGGATTTCGCGGCTCAGCGGACGCCGGGAAGTACCCGATGACTGAGCAACCGCTTAGTACCTTCAGCAGAACGAGACGCTAGAAGCCCTGGCACCCGGTGTCAACGGCGTGAGGGGGCGGGGGCGTATGTCACACCCCGCGGCGCCGCGACCGTGGTCCGCACGGGCGGCGCCCCCTGGGTCGGATCAGCGCACCAGCAGGTCGAGCAGACGCTCGACCTCCGCCTCCGGGTCCGTGGTGAGGCCGCTGTGCACGACGCCCGGCTGGACGACCGTGGAACGCGGTGCGATCAGCCAGCGGAACCGCCTGCCCGCGTCGTCGCCGGCGGCCTGACCCGCCGCGTCGCCACCGCAGCAGACCCCCTCGACGGCGCGCAGGGCGGCCTGGACCCCGACCACGTCGGCAGCCGGATCGAGCGCCAGGAGCTTGCGCTCGTCCAGGAGGGTCCGCGCCGCCACGAAGGACTTGGCACGGCAGTACACGAGCACACCGGCGTTGAAGCACTCGCCTCGCTCGACCCGCGGGACGACGCGCAGCACCGCGTACTCGAAGACATCGCGCTTGTTCATCGGCCGCCGTCCTTGCCCGTGCGACCGGCGTCCGCCTGCGCGGCGCGGTCCTTCTTGGTGGGGTGAGGCCACGGGGTGAGGTGTTCGGTGAGCCAGCCCGGGGCCTGGGAGGGGCGCGCCTTCGTCGGCGCCTCCCGTTCGATCCGCTCGTGGATGCTTCCGGCGCGTGCCAGCAGCGGCTCCACGTACGCCCGGCGCAGCTGGTCCGTCGAGTCGAATCCCGGCTCGCCCTCCAGCCAGGCGTCCGGGACCTCGGCCGCCACCTCGGTGAGCAACTCCTCGGTGACGAGGGGGGCGAGCTCGGCCGCGGCGGCCTCGATGTCCGGGGCGAACGGCGCGAGGACGTGGTCGGAGGCGTTGTACGGCTTCGCGGCGGACGCCTGGGCGCCGGGCCAGTTGTGATGCCAGATCATGGTGGCCCCGTGGTCGATCAGCCACGGCTCGCCGTGCCAGACCAGCATGTTGGGGTTGCGCCAGGACCGGTCCACGTTGTTGATCAGGGCGTCGAACCAGACGACCCTCCCGGCCTCCGCCGGGCCGACCTCGTACGCGAGCGGGTCGAAACCGAGCGAGCCGGGCAGGTAGTCCATCCCGAGGTTCAGCCCGGCGCTCGCCTTCAGCAGCTCCTGGACCTCCTGGTCCGGTTCGGCGAGGCCGATGACGGGGTCGAGCCGGATGGTCACCAGCTCGGGGACCCGCAGCCCCAGCCGCCTGCCGAGCTCCCCGCAGATGACCTCCGCGACCAGGGTCTTGCGCCCCTGCCCGGCCCCGGTGAATTTCATGACGTATGTGCCCAGGTCGTCGGCCTCGACGATCCCGGGGAGCGAGCCACCTTCACGCAAGGGCGTGACATAGCGGGTCGCTACAACCTCTTCCAACACTTTTCCAGGCCACCCATCTCTTCAGCCTTACAATCCACGGACCACTTCTCCGAAGCGTAGAGGCCGGAATCACGGGTCACCGACGCCGGGGAGAATCTGGGGAGTTTCGGCTGGCAAGCTGATCCCCCGCGCTCCCCAAGGACACCGTCGATGATGCCGCGCCCCTTGCTGCCGGCCTCCGGCATGAAGTGAGCATAGTAACCGAGGGTGATCGCTGGCGAAGAGTGTCCGAGCCACCGAGCGGGCCTTGGCCCCGAATCCTGAACACGGCTTATGCGGCTTGGGCCAGCGTAGTTGGTGTGCGGTGGAAGGCGTTCTCGAAGGCGATCGGTGGTCGTTGTCCGAGGCGGGAGTGTCGGCGCCGGGTGTTGTAGCGGTGGAGCGATCGGAAGGCGTCGAGTCGGGCCTCGCGCTCGTTGGGCCAGCTTTTTCGTCCTTGCCGGGTCTCGCATTTGAAGGTGGCGTCGAAGGACTTGGCGAGTGCGTTGTCCGCGCTGGAGCCGACCGCGCTCATGCTTCGTCGCACCCCTGCTGACCTGCAGG
>NZ_KL585434.1:47268-48110 GCF_000721935.1 Streptomyces sp. NRRL WC-3549 | reverse complement strand
GTACTGGGCTCCGTGGTCGGTGTGCATGATCGATCCGGCGAGGCCGCCGCGGGTTCGGATCGCCGCGGCCAGGGCGTCGGTGATGAGGCCGGTGCGCATGTGGTCGGCGATCGCCCAGCCGGTCAGACGGCGCGAGGCGAGGTCGATGACGGTCACCAGGCAGCAGAACTTTCCGCCGTCGAGGGGCAGGTAGGTGATGTCGCCGACGTACTTCGTGTTCGGTGCCTGGGCGGTGAAGCCGCGGCCGATCAGGTCCGGCGCCTTGATCGCGGCCGGGTCAGAGACGGTGGTGCGGTGCCGGCGGCGCAACCGGACCCCTTCGGTCCCGGACACCCGCATGATCCTGGCGACCCGCTTGTGGTTGACCACCTCACCGCTCGCCTCGCGGAGCTCGGCGGTGATCCTCGGGGCTCCGTAGGTGCCGTCCGATTCCTGGTGCGCGGTTCTTATCCGGGCGGCCCGGCTTCGCGTCGGCCGCCTGCCGGGCGGCCCGGTCCGCGGCGGTCCGGCGCCAGTAGGAGAAGCTCGAGCGGCTGACGCCGAGGACGCTGCAGAGCCGCTTCACGCCGTAGCGGCGCTGGAGGTCGGCGACGCACCGGAAGCGGTTCACCAGCGCGTCTCTCCGGCGAAATACTTCGCCGCTTTGCGCAGGATCTCGCGTTCCTCCTCCAACTCGCGGACCTTCTTCCGCAAGGCGGCGTTCTCCGCTTCCAGCGGGGCCGGCGGCCGAGCCGGTTCCTGCGTCCGCCGTCCCCGGGAACAGCTCACCCCAGCTGCCCGAACCCAGTTCCGCAGCGTCTCCGGAAAGATCCCCAGATCGGCGGCGACCGACCTGATCGTCG
>NZ_KL585434.1:45204-47087 GCF_000721935.1 Streptomyces sp. NRRL WC-3549 | reverse complement strand
CCTGATCGTCGCTTCCGGCCGCGACTCTTACAGCGCGACCGCGTCCGCCTTGAAATCCGGCGGGTAGTTCTTCATGACCACGAGATATCCGTTCTCAGATCCACAGGATCCAGTGTCTCGGGTGTCCAACATCAGGGGTCAAGGCCCCCGTCCTCACCCTGGAAAGCCAACGCTGAAAACGCTCAATGACCCGGTTGACCAAGGCGAGGTGTCTTCCTCATCCTCGGTGACGTCGCACCATCGCTCAAGCAACGCGGCCACGTAAGCCGCGATGCGTTGGACGGAGCTCTTCCACCTCGCTGTCGAGGTCGTCGAAGACCCGGCCGGCGGCCTTGCCATCCGCCGGCCTCTCGCCTTCCCCGACAGCAAGGTCGCAGCTGATGCACGGAGGCTCTCATGCCGCTCTGACAGCCATAAGAAATGACGTCTTCACTCTGCTCCGTTGGCGGAATGGAGCTGGAAGTCGACGACTACGCAACTGACCTGCCCGTCTTCGGTGCGGCCGGTCCAGACGGGGTAAGCTCCGTCGCCTTCGCCGGCACAGAAGGCGATGAGGTTCGGCTCGGGCTCTGCGCCGGGCAGTTCGACGCTGAACTGGCTGTCGCTGCCGAGGGGTATGAAAATGTCGTCGTCCAACTGGTCTTCGGCCACCGTCCGTGTCGCATCCATGAAAGCCGCCGTGCCGGTATCCACGCCAACCCCGTAGAACTGGCCCTCTCCTAGGAGTCTCAGGTCTTCGTCGGGCCGGAGGGCCATCTCCCACTCGTGGGGAGGGATGTCCAGGAACGTCACTCTGGCCGCGGCGACTTCGGTTCCGCTCGTCGTGCGCAAAAGTGACAGGGTGACCGGGAACTCGCCCACTGGCACAGCGACGGTCCGCAGGTCGCTGATCCAGCCGGGGTCCGAGACCGCCAGCTGCCCTGATGTGATCCGCAGCATGCCGACGTCAATGGGCTCGATGACGGCCGGCCCCTCCCGGGTGTCGCACGCACCCGAGCTGAATAGTTGCTCGATACCGGTGGCGCGCAGCGGTCCCGATCCTTCGCTCACCGACACGTCGTTCAGGATTACGGTCGTGGCGGGCTCGTGGCCCTGCTGGGCGAGGAACGGCGCGAACACCTGCCAGTCGCCGAATTCCGGAACGGGACAGAGGAAGTCCTCAACAGGCGCCGCGAACCGCCGCACGGGGACGCTCGATGAGTCGGATGTTCCAGCGAGCAGTGGCGTTGTCGACGCCTCCCGCGGCCCGGCGAACTTGGACTTCACCTCGACCTGCCCGTCGGCCGAGACGGTCGTGGTCTCCTGGACAGTCCACTTCCCGGACGCATACTCCTGCTCGTTGGAAAACTGCCACCGCGTGTTCCAACGAACCAGCAACGTCCCCGTGTGGTGCGGCGCGAGGTCGATCATCTGCATGCGCCAGGACCTGTCGTCGAACAGATACACACGCCACTTCCCACGCGGCCAGCGTTCGACCAGTGCCAGCGGTCGCTGCTGCGCGGACAGCAGAACCGCGTAATCCATCCCGGCAGCATGCTTACGTGCCGCGAGTGCGTGCGACATCGGCTCCGGGTGGGTCATTCCCCGATAGGAACCCCACACCTCGCCGTACGACACATCAAGACTGTCGAAGATCACAGCCACGCATCTCCCCCCGTGGCACCAGCCACCCCCGAGCAGTGGCTCGACGGGTGACCCCAGCCGCAAGCCCTGCCCTTCCGAAACTTCGCTGTGCCGCAGTCTGCCACTGAGGTCTGACACAGAGGACTGGGGAGGCTCGCACCCTGGCGACCGCGCCTCGCGCCGTCTGGCCGGCTGGGCGATCGCCGACCACATGCGCGCGGACCTGGTGCCCGACGCCCTGGCCGCGGCGATCCGAACCC
>NZ_KL585434.1:44197-44925 GCF_000721935.1 Streptomyces sp. NRRL WC-3549 | reverse complement strand
GACGAAAGAACTGGCCCAACGCGCGCGAGGCCCGACTCGACGCCTTCCGATGGCGGAACCGCTACAACACCCGACGCCGCCACTCCCACCTCGGACAACGATCACCGATCGCCTTCGCGAACGCCCTCCAACTCACACCAACTACGCTGGTGCCAGCCGGTGTTCAGAATTCGGGGTCAAGGCCCCTTCCAACATTCTCCCAGGCCACCCATCTCTACAACCTTGCAATACACGGACGCCCCCTTCAAGGCGCAGGGGCGAGAACCGGCGGTCGACGATGCCCGGGAGAGTCGGGGGATGTTTCGACCGGCATGCCGTTTTCCCCGCTCCCCGAGCAGTCCGTCGAAGGCACCCCGCCCCTCGCTGTCGGCCTCCGGTATGAAGTGAGCATAGTAACCGAGGGTGATCGCGGGCGAGGAGGGCCCGAGCCCCGCGCCGGCCACCTCCGGGACGTCACGGACAGCCTCCTGGGGCGTGGGGAAAACAGGGGCAATGGATAACCCCGGAGTTATCCGCCCATGCGCAGCTGACGATTGTTCGTCCCTTTCCCCCGGCACATCCTGTTACGGGTCCTTCTCCGAGAAGGGCATCCAGCCCGGGCGTCGCACGCGCATCGCGCGCCGCTCGCGGGTGGTCGACCGATGAAAGGGAACGCGATGAGAACCAAGATATGGACCGCGCTCGCTCTGCCCCTCCTTGCCGTCTCGGCCACCATGGTCTCGGCTCCC
>NZ_KL585434.1:43323-43959 GCF_000721935.1 Streptomyces sp. NRRL WC-3549 | reverse complement strand
CGCCGGAGCCGCGGCGTGCACCCACCCGGGGTGGTCCAACCCGGACGCCGGTTACGGATACGTGAAGGGAAGCTCCGCACCGCTGCGCACCGGTCCGAACGCCGGCTGCCCCACAGTGGCCACGGTCTACGCCGCGAAGCTCTACTACCACTGCTACGTCTACAACTCCGAGGGCAACAAGTGGACTCACGCCCGTATCGAGGGCACCCAGTTCAACGGCTGGATCTACGGCGGCAACCTTGACGACGGTGGTGCGACCAAGCACTGCTGAGGCTGCCCCCGCCGTTGCCGGGCAGACGGGGGATCGTCACTGCCCGGCGTTCCCGAGTCCCATGCGCGGTCCCGCGTCCTCTGCGGCCTGCGCGAGCGCCCGGACGAGGTCCGTCTCTCCCGCCGTGGGCCAGGTCAGGACCCAGTGTCCTGTCGGGGCGTCGTACGGGTGGAGGTACCGCAGTCCGGGCCACCGGTAGTAGTGGGCGGCGTCGCCGTGGATGAGGCAGACGGCCTCGCCCGCCGCAACCACGGCGGCGACCTCCTGGAGCGACGACACCTTCGGTCCGCGCCGGATGGGCCGGCCGCCGGGGGTGTGCGTGGGGACGAGTGTCTGCTGCCAGTACTCCGGTATGGGCACCGCGG
>NZ_KL585434.1:42068-43128 GCF_000721935.1 Streptomyces sp. NRRL WC-3549 | reverse complement strand
AGCTGCCACTCGGCCAGGTCCTCCATGCCGACCGCGTCGCGTCCGGCGAGGGGGTGGTCGGTGGCGACCATGAGGACCAGGGGTTCGGCCGCGACGACCGGACCGACGGTGAGGTCCGGCTCACGGATCGGCAGCCAGGAGGTCGCCACCTGGACCGAGCCGTCCCGGAGAGCGCCGAAGGGGTCCGTGAAGTTGATCTCCTTCATGCGGAGTCGGACTTCGGGGTGCCGGGTGCGGAAGAGGTCGAAGACGTGTGTGTAGTAGTGCGCCTGGGGTCCGTGCAGGCCGAGCGACAGCGTGCAGGTGGTGCCGCGGGCGGCAGCGGCGGCCGCCTGGGTGCCGTCGAGTATCCGCTGGTATCCGGCGCTGAGGTCCTCGCGTAACCGGAGCCCGATGGGCGTGAGTTCGACCCGGCGGCTGTTCCGGGCGAACAACCGCGCGCCGATCCGCCGTTCCTGCTTGGCGATCGACTGGCTGACGCGCGCCTGCGACACGTGCAGGCGGTCCGCGGTCCGGCCGAAGTGCAGTTCCTCGGCCAGCGTCAGGAAGATCTCGATGTCTCGCAACTCCACCCGCGTGCCCCCCAGCCGCCGATAAGTATGGAGTTATCAGACCATACGAAGCTGCCCGTTGTTCGTTCTTTTTCCGTACGGCAGTCTGGTGCGGGCGCTCCTCCAGAGGCGCCGAGCGACGTCAACGCGCGGGAGGTGGACGCGCTCCACCGTTCGCCCGCCGCCCGGCCGTGGGCTCGTCCTCGTCTCCTACGGCAGAACGCGCGGCAGGCCTTCGCCGCCGCGCCCGGCGCGCGGGCGACGGCCGGACCGTCGCCCGCGCCCGAAGTCAGACCGTCCGTCGACCGCGTCAAGGGGCATGAACAACCGAATGAAGAAACGTTTTGGCATGGTGGGCGCCGCTGTCGTGTGCGCCCTGATCACTCTGTCGCCGGGCGTCGGGCACGCAAGCGCCGCGGGAGGCGGGGAAGCCTCGGTGGTCGGCGCGTCTCCCGGCGGGGACACGGGGACGGCCGAGTCGCCGTGGCCCGCCGTCCGTTCCGCCCCCG
>NZ_KL585434.1:33295-41847 GCF_000721935.1 Streptomyces sp. NRRL WC-3549 | reverse complement strand
CCCCGCCACGACTACGACGGCGACGGCCGGAGCGACATGGCCGCCTGGTACGACTACGCCGACGGGCACGACGCCATGCAAACCTTCGCCGGCGGCGCGGACGGCACGTTCACGGCGCCCCGCGTGGCCTGGGAAACCGGCAAGGGCAACTTCTGGGCCGAGCACATGAAGCGGGTCACCGGGGACTTCGACGGCGACGGGACGGGGGACGTCGCCGCCTTCTACGGGTACGACGACGGACGGGTCTCCCTCTTCACCTGGCTGGGCACGGGCACGGGTACCTTCGCGCCGTACTTCTCGTCCTGGGCCGTGGCCGCCGGCAACTGGACCTTCGACGCCATGACCGCCCAGGCGGGCGACTTCAACGGCGACGGCCGCGACGACCTCGCCGTCTGGTACGACTACCGCAACGGCGACGACAAGCTCTTCACCTTCCTGGCCGACGCCGACGGCGGTTTCGCCGACCCGTTCCCCTCCTTCCAGCGCACCGCCGCCGACGGATGGGAGGTCCACCACATGAAGTTCGCCACCGGCGACTACAACGGTGACGGCCGCGACGACCTCGGTGTCCTGGACAGTTACACCGCCGGCACCGTCAGGCTGATGGCCTTCACCGGTCGGCCCGACGGCGGTTTCGCCGAGCCCGTACGCGGCTGGGAGTCCAGCGGCTGGCAGTTCGACCGGGTGAGCGTGTACTCCGGAGACTTCGGCGGGAACGGCCGCGCCGAATTCGCCGCGTGGTACGACTACGCCGACGGGCACGACGCCCTGATCGGCTTCACCCTGGGCGCCGACGGCGCGTTCGGCGGCCGGCGCGAGATACTGAACACCCCGCCGGGCTGGTACGACCGGTCCAGGATGAGCATCGTCTCCGGCGACTACAACGGTGACGGTCGCGACGACCTCGCCACGCTGTACGGATACAGCGACGGACGGGTGAAGACCATCAGCTTCCTCGCCCGGGCCGACGGCACCCTCGGCGGCGGGCTGCACAGCTGGGAGACCTCCAGCGGCTGGACGTTCAGCAGAGCCCACATGATCGAGCGATACAACAGCCCGCCCAGGGGCCTGCCCCTCTGCCCGACCGTCTACGGACACGGCGGTTACCCCACCGGCGAGGACGCCTGGGCGCGGGACCAGGTCCGTCAGCCCAACCATCCGAAGGGACTCGCGGAGCAGAAGAGCTGGGGAGCGGGCGGTGTCGAGGCGGATCTCCGGCTCACCCGCGACGGCACCAAGGCCGTGATGTGGCACAACAGCACCACCCGGGGTCTGACGGGCGCCAAGGCCGACATCGCGAAGACCTGGTGGGCCACCGGTACCGCCCGGCTCAAGGGCCGAACGATCGACCACGGCCCGTACGAAGGGGAGACCGTCTACACCTTCCGTGAATGGCTCGACCACGCCGAGCGTCTGGACATGGCGGCTTTCGTGGAGCTGAAGAAGGAGACGGAGCAGTCCCTGGGCAACGACGACGCGTCCATCCGTGAAGCCGCCTGGAAGGAGGTCATCGACCCCATCGCGGAGCGTGCGTCCGAGCAGAAGATCATGATCTACACGTCCTCCGAGGTTCTGCGGCCCGAACTCGTCAGGCGCATCGAGGCGGCAGGGCTGGGCGCCGCGCTGAAGGACCACCCCCGCTGGATCGACCCGGACACGGTCCGCTGGGAGGAGCCCCCTCCGGCGGTGTCCGGCAACTACGCCACGTGGCAGGCGAAGCTGGACCAGTACGGCTCCACGATCTCCCCCGTGCCGATGGTCACCACCTGGCCGAAGGAGTTCACCACCTGGCTGAAGGGGAAGTGCCGCTGACCCGGATCGGCTCCCGGTCCGACCGGGCCCGGATCGGCTCCCGGCCCGACCGGCCCCGGATCGGCACCCGGTCCACCGGCCCGGATCGGCCCCTGGCCGTGGCCCGTGGCCCCTCCGGCAGGGTCAGCTCGCCGGTCCGTCGTCGCCTCGGCGTAGCGCTCCCCGCGCCGAGGCGTGCCTTCGAGTGCGGCAGCGAAGTCCCGGAGTTCCGGTTCGGCGGTGCCACGCAGGGGACGGTGCTGCCGGCCCGGGTCGATCCGGCCACCCGCGCGTGCACCGTCGAGCGCCCGCCCGCTCCCCCGGCACCCGCCAGACGGAGTCGCGTAGCGAGGACCGGAATCAATTCCCGTCGGCCCCCGTCAGGAGCGGTCCCGGGCGTCCGGGGCCGGGCGGCCCGCCGCGCGTCGTTTCCGTACGGCGGCGATCGCGGCGAGCACCACGCCGACCGCGAGCACGATCAGCCCGCGGAGCCACACGTCCGCGTCGATCTGCGTGGCGAGCATGACGCACGAGGCGGCACCGAGGACGGGGACCAGGACGGGTACCCGGAAATGGCCGCGTGCTCCTCCGCCGTCCCCGCGCAGCACGATGGCCGCGGTGTTGACAAGGAAGAACACCACGAGCAGAAGCAGGACAAGGGTGGAGGCGAGCGTGGCCACGTCCCCCGTCAGGGCCAGGGCCAGGGAGAGCACCGTGGTGGTGACGACGGCGGCCACGGGAGTGCGGCGGCCGGGCAGGACCCGGGTCAGGTACCGCGGGAGCAGCCCGTCCCGCGCCATGCCGTAGGCGAGCCGGGAGGACATGATCCCGGTGAGCAACGCCCCGTTGGCGACGGCGATCAGCGCGATGACGCTGAACAGCCCGGTGGGGACCCCGCCCGCCGCCTTGACCACCTCGAGCAACGGCCCGCCGGACTCGGTGAGGACGTCGGTGGGCACCGCCGCCGCGGCGGCGACGCCGACCAGCACGTACACCGCTCCCGCGGTGAGCAGGGCCCCGAAGAGCGCTCGCGGGTAGGAACGTCGGGGATCGAGGGTCTCCTCGGCCACGTTCACGGACGTCTCGAAACCGACGAACGAGTAGTACGCCAGCACCGCCCCGCTCAGCACCGCGCCCGCCGGCCCTTCGGACGGCGTACCGAGTTCCGTGAGCCGTCCGAGGTCGGCGTCACCGCGCAGGATGATCCAGGCACCGAGCACGACGACCAGGACGAGTCCGCCCACCTCGACGAGCGTGGCGAGCACGTTGGCACGCGTCGACTCCCGGATGCCCCGCGCGTTCAGCAGGGCGAGAGCCGTGAGGAACACGACGGCGACGAGAGCGACGGGGAGGGCGACGAACTCGGTGAGGTAGTCGCCCGCGAAGCCGCGGGCGAGCGCGGCGACCGAGACGATGCCGGCGGTGAGCATGCAGTACCCGGCGATGAAGCCCGTGAACGGTCCGTACGCCAGGGTCGCGTAGTGGGAGGCCCCACCGGCCCGCGGGTACTTGGTGGCCAGTTCGGCGTACGAGGCCGCAGTGAGCAGCGCGAGGCAGAGCGCGGCGAGGAGGGGCGCCCACACGGCTCCCCCCGACTCGCCCGCGACCTCCCCGACCAGGACGTAGACGCCCGCGCCGAGGACGTCCCCGAGGATGAAGAAGTAGAGCAGGGGCGTCGTCAGCGTCTTCTTGAGGTGCGTTGCGGAGTCCGGTGCCTCCGAGCGTGTGTGCGATGAGTTCACCGAGGCCGTCTACCCGGTCCCGGGGCGGGCAGGCGACAGATCCACCGGATGGCGGCCGGACCGGGCGGGGCGTGTCGGTGCGGCCCATGGATCGCAGGCCGGGCCGTCGGCCGCCACGGTGCGAGGAAGCCGGTGACGGCCCGTTCGGTGGTACGGCGCGCGAAGCGCGTCCCGGAACCAGCAGCGCGTCGCGCGCGGAGAAGTGATCCGGGACGCTCCTTGTGCGCTACCGCGAACGCGGAGTGCGCCACCGAGCGCCTGTCGCAACTCTCCGTACCGTTACGAACGCATGGAGTCACCTCGCGGGGGGATGCTGGTGTCGAGGCCCAGCCAAGAGCACCCCTCGGTCACGCAGCCCATGGTCTCCGGGCGCCACCCGCGCCGCTACGACTGACGAGGCGTGCGGAGCGACAGGCGGAGGACGGCGCCGCTCCGGGCACCTCACGCGCGGTAGCCACGTCAAGGATCACGCACACGTGGAGACGGATCCCGACGTTCCGTCCCGGAAGGAGTTGTCCCATGGCCGCAATCTCCCAGATCGTCGCGCACGTCGTGACGGCCGACGTCGAGCACGCCTCTACCGGGTCGTGGATCTATCTCGGTCTGGGCGGACGCGAGTTCAGCCTCGACACGCACGGCATCGATTTCTCACGCGGCGCCGACGCCAATTTCCGTCTGGGTGCCGAGAGCAACGTGAAGTACCCCGAGTACAACGATCCGCGTACCCCGCCCCTGAGCACGGAGGACCTGTCCCACTTCCCCGTCTACCTGCGGGTGGAGACAGCGGGAGGCGGACCGGCGTGGTGCCTGGAATGGGTGTCGGTGACGGTCGATCCGGACACTTCCCGTCGCCGCCGCTTCACGCCTCCGTGCCTGTCCGGCTCCGGCAGGGAAGGCAGGATCTGGCTGGACACCGGATACGGCAAGGCACTGTACCTGCGCCCTGCGGACGATCCGGGCCCGCGGCGCTGACCCGTCCCCTGTGCGCTTCGGGCCTCGAGCCGGGTCCCCCGGAAGCGCGCCCTCCCCCTCACTCCTCGGAGGTTTCCCGTGCCCCGCCATTCCCGCACCTCGTTGAGCCACGCACTGCGACGCATGGTCCATGTGACGGAGGATCTGGTCGACGACGCCCTGGACCGCGCCGGCGACTTCGAACGCGGCATGCGCCATTCCCTGAGCGACGCCCTGGACGACGACAGGCACCACCGTGACAGGCACCGCCATGACAGGGACCACCACGACCGGGGCTGCCACGACGGGGGCCACCACGGCCAAGACCGCCATGACGACGACTGCGATGACGACGACCGAGACCGCCGTCCCCGGATCGCGGCCGGCGCCCGGGCCGGCTCCTCGTCACGCGACGCGGACGAACTCGTCGCCCTCACGGCACAGATCTCGCTGCTGGCGGACCGCCTGGAGAGGCACCGGGACGAGGGAAGGGGCCGGGCGACGACCGGGGCCGTCCCCCCGCCCCGCGACGCCGAGGACTACGACGCCCTGAGGGAAGACCTGGCGACACTGTCGGCCCGCATCGACCGGCTCTCCGCCGTTGAGCGCTGAAAGATGTCCGCAACGTCCCGCCGTACACCCCGAAGGCCGTGGCCCGGGGCACCCGGCGGATGCGGCCCTGAGGCCGAGCGCCGGTCTCGTACCGGGAACACCCGGCTCGTGCGACGGCGGCGCGGAGACACGGGCCCCCCGCCCGAGCGACGCCGGGCATGGGGTGGTGCCGGGCGTCGCGCCCCCGGCCGGGGCCCGCGGGGCACCCCGGGGCGTCGTGCCGCGGCCCCCGTGGTGTGCCCGGCGGCCGGAAGGGGCCGGCGATGAGTGAGAGCCGCGCACGTCTGCTGGCCCGGGTCCTGGCGCAGCTCGCCGGGACGGAGGCCGCTCATACCTTGCTGCCCCGGAGCCGCTCCGGTCCCCCGGGCGACAGCCCCGGCGCGCGTCGGGCCAGGAACACCCGCAAGGCCCTGGAGAGTCTGGGGCCGTTCTACATCAAGGCCGGGCAGATGCTGGCCACGCGCCCGGACTTCGTACCGCCGGAGATGATCGCCGAGTTCGAGAAACTCCACGACAACGTCTCGCCCGCACCGTTCACCGATTTCGAACCGGTGCTGACTCAGGAACTCGGCCCGCTGTGGCGTCGGCGGTTCACGGACATCGACACCGACAACCCCCTGGGCACCGCGTCACTGGCCCAGGTGTACCGGGCCGAACTGCCGGGCGGCCGACAGGTCGCCGTGAAGATCCAGCGGCCCGGCGTCCGCGAGGCGGTGAGCGCGGACATGAAGCTCATCCGGACCCTGGCGAGGTTCGCGGCACGGCGCACGACCCGGTTCAACGACGTCATCGACGTCGAGGCCATGCTCGGCGTCGTCTTCGACGCGATGCGCCCGGAACTCGACTTCGTCAAGGAGGCACGGAACATGACGGAGGCCGCCGAGGCGGCCGCCGGCTTCGACCACATCGCCGTCCCCGAGGTCGTCTCCGCGACCGGCCGCGTCCTGGTCCAGGGGCTGGCCCCCGGCACCTCCATCCGGGAGGCCGACCGGGAAGCCTTCACCGTGGAAGAACGCGCGGCCATCGGGCGGGACCTGCTCGCCTTCATGTACCGGGGATACTTCGTCGACCGGATCTTCCACGGAGACCCCCACCCAGGCAACGTGTTCGTGCACCCCGGGCAGCCCGCCACCCTCATCGACTGGGGCATGGTCGGGCGCATCGACCGCCCCATGAGCACCAGCATCCTGCTGCTGCTCCTGAACCTGGCGATGAACGACGGGGCGGGCACCGCCCGGGCGTGGATCGACATGGGCGGCACGACACCCTGGACCCGCGCGGCGGCGTTCGCCGGTGACATGGCGGCGCTCGTACCGCAGATCGCCACGGCGTCCCTGGAGGAGCTCAACTTCGGCGTGACCCTCACGGCCGTACTCCAGCACTCCACCCGCCGGGGCATCCGCACCAGCCCCATGGTCGCCATCCTCGGCAAGTCCTTCGCCAACATCGAAGGCTCCATCCGCCACCTGTGCCCGGAGCTCTCCCTCATCGAGGTCTTCTCCGAAGAGCTGATCGGCATCGTCACCGACCTGGTCAAGGAGGCTCTCTCGCCGGAGCAGGCCGTACGTACCGCGCTGGAGCTCATCACGGCCGGGGCCGCCGCCCCGCAGCAGTTGCGCGGCGTCACCCGGGACCTGTCCAACCGCGACCTGAGCATGCGGATGACCCTCGACGGCCCGAAGAGACGGTCCCGGCCGACACTCCGACTCGGAATACCCGAGGCCGGGCTGTCCGTGGCAGCCGCCCTGTTCTGGCAGCACTACGCCAAAACGCGGTGACTCCCCCCGACGCCGCACCCCCCACGCCCCCCAGAACGAGGAGCCCGCCATGTACCCGCAGGCCCCGACGACCGGTGCGCTCGATCTCGCCGACCTCCGCGAGCGCATCGACACCACCCTCGCCGACTTCCTGCGCCGCCCCCTCCAGCGTGTTCCCGCCCAGAACCGGCGCCGCAGTCACCGGCACGACCTCGACCGGACCCTCACCGACTACGTGCTCGCCCCGGGCAAACGCGTCAGGCCCCTGCTCTGCGTCATCGGCTGGCACGCGGCGGGCGGCGGCGGGAGCGAGGAGACCGTCCTGCGCCTCGCGGCGTCGCTGGAACTGTTCCACGCCTTCGCCCTCATCCACGACGACATCATGGACGACAGCGACACCCGCCGGGGACTGCCGAGCGCCCACCGGGCTTTCGCCGTCCGCCACCGCGACCGCCCCGACGCGAACACCTTCGGCAGGAACCTCGCCGTCCTCCTGGGCGACCTGGCACTCGTACGGTGCGACGAGATGCTGCACAACGCCGGCTTCACCGAGCAGGAGCACCGTGCGGTCCTGCCCCTGGTCGACACGATGCGCGACGAGGTCGTCCTCGGCCAGTACCTGGACCTGCACACCACCGGATCGCCCACAGGCGACACCGACCGCGCTCTCACGGTGATCCGCCTCAAAACGGCCAAGTACACCATCGAGCGCCCCCTCCACCTGGGGGCCGCCCTCGCGGGCGCCGGCACCCGCACCCTCGACGCCTGCTCCGCGTACGCCCTCCCGCTGGGTGAGGCCTTCCAACTGCGGGACGACCTCCTCGGCACCTTCGGCGACCCAGCCGTCACCGGCAAACCGGTCATCGAGGACCTGCGCTCCGGCAAGGCCACCGTCCTGATGGCCCTGGCCGTCCGGCGCGCGGCGCCGCACCAGGCGGAGCTGCTGGACAGGCTCGTCGGCGACCCGGGCCTGGACGAGGAGGGAGCCATGTCGGTGCGTCGCGTCCTGGAAGCCACCGGGGCCCGGGCGACCGTCGAGAGGATGATCCACGAACGTTACGCCACGGCACTCGCCGCGCTCAGCCGCTCGCCCTTCGCACCGGCCGCGGTCACGGCCCTGCGCCGCATCGCCGCCGGTGCGGTCAGCCGGACGGCATAGACGTCACCGTCCCGCCGCCCCGTGCACGCGCGGCGTGGGCGGCCTTCCAGGAGGAACCGTGAGCGCCACCGACGCCCTGGCCCTGCCGTTCTACTGCCCGATCGAGCCGGCCATCCACCCGGAGGCCGAGGAAGCCGAACAGCGTGCCGTCGACTGGATCCGACGAGCGGGGTTCGCCAGGTCCGACGCCGAGCGCCTCCGCGTCCTGGCCACCCGCAGCGCCCACTTCTACGCGCGCTTCGCCCCCCATGCCGACCGTGACCGCCTCTGGCTCGCCGTCTGCTGGATCTACTGGGGTTTCGCCTTCGACGACGCGTACTGCGATGAGGGCCCTCTCGCCTCTGACCCCGCCGGGTTCGCCCGTGTCGCCGCGCACACCCAGCGCGCTCTGGAGATCCCCGGTCCGCTGAGCACGCACGATCCCTTCGCCGCCGCCCTGCACGACCTCGGCGAACGCTTCCGCGCCTGCGCGACCTCCGTCCAGAACCGGCGCTTCCACCATGCGCACCGCTCCTGGCTCTCCGGTGTCCAGTGGCAGGT
>NZ_KL585434.1:32267-33091 GCF_000721935.1 Streptomyces sp. NRRL WC-3549 | reverse complement strand
AGATGTGTATAAGAGACAGGTACCTCACCATGCGGCTGCACGCCGCCGGCGGGGAGCCCACCTATGCCCTGCTGGAGATCGCCAACGGCGAAGAGGTCCCGGCCCGGGAGATGGACTCGGCCGCCGTCTGCGCGCTCACCGAAATGGCCATCTGCGTCGCCGCCCTGGACAACGACCGGCACTCCTTCGCCCGGGAGTCCGGGCGTCGCCAGACCGACCAGAACATTCTCACCGTCCTGATGGCCCAGGACGGCAGCACAGCCGAGCAGGCACTCCACGATGCCGTCGCCCTGCGGGACAGTGTCCTGTGCCGCTTTCTCGAACTCGGCGAGAAGGTACGGGCGCGCGCCGGCCGCCCGCTCCGCCGCTACCTCGACGATCTCGCCCACGGCATCCGCGGCAACATCGACTGGGCCCGGGATGTGCCGCGGTACCTCCACACGTACGGCCGGGGCGCTGTGCCCCGGACTCCCACCGCCGTCCCGTCCACCGCCTGGTCCGAAATCCCGCTGGCGGACGGCCGGGTCCCCCCGCGTCTGCCCACCATCGCCTGGTGGTGGCAGGACCACGTCTGAGGGCCGTCCGGCGGAGCGGGACGCGCTGCCGGACGGCCGTGCGCCCCCGTCGCCTTCGGCACGGCCGCGGCGCGGACATTCCGCGCGCCGACGGGATCGCGAGCGACATCGGTGTGTTCGTCGGGACGAGCCCGCGCGCACGCCGTCCGGCAGACGTCCTTCCTCTACGGCACGAGCCCGGCGGAGCGGTGTCGAACTGCGCGGCCCGTTCACCCGGTCGGTACCCGCACCCGACTGGCCCTGTCTCTT
>NZ_KL585434.1:30514-32048 GCF_000721935.1 Streptomyces sp. NRRL WC-3549 | reverse complement strand
GGCCCGTACCGGTCCTCGGCCGACCGGCACCGGCCGGCGCCCCGGACGGCAGGATGGCAGGACGGCTGCTCGCGGCATGACATGACCGAAGAGGGAACGACGACACCTGAGGGGACAACTATCACCAATGGTGACATGAGGGCATCATGTCCACTATGTCTTGGCGGCGCGGAGTAGAGGTGATCCCGTGGGCGGTCATCGTGATCGCGGTGGTCGCCGATCTCGTGACACCGGCGGACGTCAGCACCGCCCCGCTGCTGGCGGCCGCGCCGGTGACGGCGGCGCCGCTCAGCCGGACCCGCACCATCGTCGGTGTCGGCCTGGCGGCGATGATCGTCCATGCCTTCCTCGCCGCCGTCGACCACACGTTCGGCTGGCGGCTCGGGGTCGCCAACCAGGTGACGCTCGCCGCGGTGACCGTGCTGGCCGTCGGCCTGCACCGCATGATGCGCCGCCGCGAGGAAGGCGCCCTACGGGCCCAGCGGGTCGCCGAGGTCGCCCAGAGAGCCGTCCTGCCGACGCCTCCGCCCCGCATCGGCGCGCTGGAGATCGCCGCGTCGTACATCGCGGCCGAGGACGAGGCCCTCATCGGCGGCGACTTCTACGCGGTGAGGGACACCGCCCGCGGGACCCGCGCGATGATCGGCGACGTACGGGGCAAGGGGATGGCCGCGGTGCAGGCCGCCTCCGTGATGGTGGGCGCCTTCCACTCCTACGCCGACTACGCCGGGGACGTGACGGAGCTGGCCGGCTGGCTCGACCGCCACCTGGAACGGGAGGGTGAGCGCCGGGCCGGCCTGGAGCAGTCGGAAGGTTTCACCACCGCGCTCCTGATCGAGTTCGACCCCGTGTCCCACACCGTGTCCCTGCTCAACCGCGGGCACCCGGCGCCGCTGCTCCTTGACCCCACGGGGCGCGTGCGGCCGCTCGACCCCTCCGAGGAAGCCCCTCCCCTGGGCATGACGGTCCTCGGGGTCGTCCCCGCGCCCGTCGACCGGTTTGTCTTCCCGCCCGGCTCGACGCTGCTGTGCGTCACGGACGGGGTCACGGAGGCGCGGGACCCGCTGGGGCGCTTCTACCAGCCCGAGCACAGGCTCTCGCTCCTCACCCACCGCCGCCCTCTGGGCCCGGCCCATCTGCTGCGCGTCCTGGCGGAGGACGTGGAACGGCACAGCCACGGACGGCCCAAGGACGACCAGGGCATTCTCGCGATCACCCACGCGCGGGAACCCGCGACCCCGTGACCTCGCGCCGGACGCACGGCACGCGCACCCACCGCGCCGGCCCGCCCCTCGCCCTGACGGGCAGCCAGCTCCTTCCGGGTAGAGCACGACTGGGCCTGTTCACACCCTTGTTCACCTCGGTACCGTCCGGCTTCCCGCCCCCGCCGACACCCGCGGTCGTCGCGCTCGGAGCGCTGGGAACCGGGCTCGCCGCGCCGCTCCGGTACGGCCTCGTCCAGGAGGTCGGCCCCACGACGTCACCGACGGTGACCTGCTTCGTCCCGGTCGTCGCGACCGCCGCCGACGTGCTC
>NZ_KL585434.1:30101-30287 GCF_000721935.1 Streptomyces sp. NRRL WC-3549 | reverse complement strand
CGCCGCCGACGTGCTCGCGCTCGCGCTCGGCCAGCGGCTGGGCCGGAACACCCCGGCCGGAGGCGCTCGCGGTCCTCGCGGGCGCCCCCCTCGCACAGGGCCGGGAGGACCGGAGCGGCGAGGGCGCCCCGCCGGTCATCCGTAGCTGACGGGCCGGAACGGTCCCGCCGCGTCCGCCACCGCGTC
>NZ_KL585434.1:26135-29837 GCF_000721935.1 Streptomyces sp. NRRL WC-3549 | reverse complement strand
CAGCCGCACCCCCTGCGGCGAATCCGTCCGGAAGCGGGCCCCCGGGGCCACCACCCACCCCGCGCGCAGCAGCCGGGTCACGGCACCGGTCTCGTCACTGACGGGCACCCATACGTTCATCCCGCTGCGGCCGTACGCCGTCACCCCCCGACGGGCCAGGGCCGCCAGGAGTGCCTCGCGCCGCTGCCCGTAGGAGCGCGCGACCGCCCGGGGGTCGACGGCCCCCGAGGTCCACAGATGTACCACGGTCCGTTGGAGCAGCCGGCTGACCCAGCCGGGCCCGAGCCGCTGACGCCCTGCCACCCGGTCCACAGTAAGCGCGTCCCCGGTGAGCACGGCGAGCCGCAGATCGGGCCCGTACGCCTTGGCCACGGACCGCACGAGCGCCCAGTGCCCGGTGGCTCCGGCGAGGGGGTGCAGCGGGGTGTCGACGATGGCGTGACCGTGGTCGTCCTCGACGAGGAGGGTGGCCGGGTGGCGGGCGAGCACCGACCTCAGCTCCCTGGCCCGGTCGGGCCCCACGACCGCCCCGGTCGGGTTCTGCGCCCGGTCGGTGACGACCAGCGCCTTGGCCCCGGCCCGCAGGACGCGCTCCACCTCGGCGGGCAGCGGACCGTCCTCGTCCAGCGCGACGGGTGCGGCACGCAGACCGAGCGCGGGCACGAGGTCGAGCAGGGCGCCCCATCCGGGGTCCTCCACGGCGACCAGGTCGCCGGGCTTGAGATGGGCCGAGAGCACCCGCTCGATCGCGTCGAGCGAGCCGGACGCCACGGCCACCGGCCCTGCGGGGACCCCGTCCGCGTCCAGCTCCGCCCGGGCGAGGCGGGCGAGTTCGGGAAGCACGGCCTCCTCCCCGTACCGGCCGGGCCGGCGTGCGTACTCCTGCGCGGCGGCGGCCAGCGCCTCGCCGAGGGGCGGCAGCAGCTCGGCGTCCGGATTGCCCTCGCCGAGGTCGCGGACCCCCGGGGGCGCCTCGACGCGCAGCGAGCCACGCGCCGTGCTCGCCGGACGGGGACGCACCCTGCTCCCCCGGCGGCCCGCCGTCTCGATGACACCGCGCTCCCGGAGGGTCCGGTAGGCGGCGGCCACCGTGTTCGGGTCGACCCCCAGCAGCACCGCCAACTCCCGCATGGGAGGCAGCGTGTGACCGGGCGGCAGCGCACCCGAGCCGACCCCGCTCTCGACACTCGCGGCGATCTCCGATGCGCGCCGCCCACTGATCCGATACTCTCCTAGCACAAAATCCATTATGCACTAGTACAAAGGAGAGGGCGCATGCGGGAGACCGCGCCGACCGGGGACAGGGACCAGCAGACCACCGCCGCCTACACACCGACCGCACGCACGGTGCCCACAAGGAGCCGGAAGCGGGCGTCGTACGACAGGGAGCTCGTCCACTCGATACTCGACGAGGCCTACGTCTGCCACCTCGGCTTCGTACGCGACGGCGCACCCGTCGTCCTTCCCACGCTCTTCGGGCGGATCGGCGAACGGCTGTACGTGCACGGGTCCACCGGTTCGCGCCCCCTGCACGCGGCGGGCGCCACGGACCCCGGTCTGCCGGTGTGCCTGACGGTGACCCACGTCGACGGCCTGGTCCTCGCCCGTTCCGCCTTCCACCACTCGGTCAACTACCGTTCGGTGGTGGTCCACGGCACCGCGGTCACGGTGACCGACCCCGAGGAGCGGCGCCTCGCGCTCGACGCCATCGTCGACCAGGCCGTGCCGGGACGGTCCCAGGACTCCCGCCCGGCCGACGCGAAGGAGCTCGCCGCCACGGCGGTCGTCCGGCTCGACCTCGACGAGCTCTCCGCGAAGGTGCGCACCGGCGGGCCCAACGACGAGCCGGAGGACCTGGCGTTGCCGTACTGGGCCGGCGTGCTGCCACTGGTCCGGGGGTACGGCACCCCGGTGGCCGCGGACGACCTGGACCGGTCCGTCGCCACGCCCGGCTACCTGACCTCGCGCTGACCCGCCCCGGCCCCCGGGTCAGGCCGGCACGGCGGCCCGGCTCCGGCGCGCCTCGGCCGCGACGCGCGTCTCGGCGCAGGCCAGCGTGCCGGTCACGGTGGCGGCGGTCAGCCGCTCCCCCAGCACGGTGACCGCGATCACCGCGGCGCTCACCGGCTCCAGCAGCATGATCACGGAGACGGTCGCCGAGCGCACGGCCGCGGCCCCGGTGAAGTAGAGGGCGTAGGCGAGGGCGGTGGGGACCGCCGCCACGTAGACCATCAGCCACAGCACCTGCCCCGGCGCGGCGGTGTGCGGCACGAGCCCTTCGGCCGCCGCCAGGGGCAGCAGCCCGACGGCACCGATTCCGAAGGCCCAGGCACTGGTGGCGAGCGTGTCGCCGGACGCACCGTCGCGGCCGAGCCACCGGGTGAGCAGAGTGATCGCCGCGTAACCGGACGCCGACAGCAGCGCCAGCAGCACGCCGGCGGGCCGCACCTGCGCCGCCTCGCCCCCGAGGACCAGCACGGCGAGCCCGGCGAGCGCCCCGGCCACGGCGACGGCCCCGCCCCGGCCCAGGCGCTCCCCCATGGTCAGCCGGGCGCCCACCGCGATGAGGACGGGCCCCGCCCCGAGGGTGACGACGGTCCCGACGGCCAGTCCGGTCGCCGCGACCGCGGCGAAGTAGGCGCTCTGGAACACGGTGAGTCCGAGGCCGGTTCCCAGGATGCGCAGCAGCCGTCGGCGTCCGGACTCGGCCGGGCCGCGAGGGCGGCGCGGACGTACCGCGAGCACGCCGGCCAGCAGGACCAGCCCGCCGGCGCAACGCCAGAAGGACAGCGCCAGCGGGCCGAGGTCACTGACCCGGTAGAGCAGCGAGGCGGCGGCGCCCGCCGTCCCCCAGGCGATACCGGCGACGACGAGGTAGAACAGGCTCCGCCCGACGGGCAGGCCGGGACCGGGGTGGGACATCTGAGTCCTCCGCACGAATAGAGGGGGGTGGTGGGCGCCCGGCTCCGCACACGGGCAGCGACGGACCTCTCAGGAGCTGCCCGGCCCGGTCATCGCCGGAAGTGGCCGCCGCGGCATGCGGCTCCCGCCGGGCCCGGTGCCGCAGGGCGGACGAGGGGCGACGGCCGAGGAGCCGAGGGACCGGCGCCGACGCGGCGAGGGTGCGGCGCCTGGGCGCGCGGCCGGCACCATCCGGGCGAGCAAGATCCCGAACGACGGGCGGCGGAAGGACGGTGAGCCTCGTGATCGCTACGGCGGGGTCCGGCGCCCGGACGGTCCTCCCCCGGCCGTGGTGGACACGCCGCCGTCCGCGTGCCCCTCCACGGGGGCTCCCGGCGTTCCGGGCCCCGCCGCGACCGGCCCGGACGGCGGCCTGGGCGCCGACGACTGCGCGATGAAGGCACCCACCAGCACCACGGCTCCACCCACGAGCTGGGGCGCGGAGAGGTGCTCGCCGAGCAGTACCCAGGCGAGTACGGTCGCGATGACCGCCTCAAGGCACGCGACCACACCCGCCACCTGCGGCGACAGCAGTCGCACGGACACCACACCGGTGACGTAGGCGAGGACGGTGGCGAGCAGCACGATCCAGCCGAGCAGCAGCCAGGCCGGCACGTCGTGGCCGTTCATGACGGCGTTCGCGCCGAGGGTCCCCCAGTCCATGCCCCAGGGCCTGGCGACGACGGTGAGCACGGCCGCGCCGACCAGCAGTCCGTACGCGATCACACCGACCGGATGTGG
>NZ_KL585434.1:19338-25915 GCF_000721935.1 Streptomyces sp. NRRL WC-3549 | reverse complement strand
CCCGCCGCACCCTGGCTCCCCTGGTCGGACAGGACGAAGTAGCCGACCTGGCAGCAGGCGGCGCCGAGGGCGAGCAGGAGTCCGACGGCGTCGAAGCCCAGCCCCGCCCACACCTCGACGACGCAGGCGAGCCCCCCGACCGCCAGCACCACCCCGGCGGCAGCGGCCCGCGTCACCGGCCGGCGCTGTACGAAGCGCACCCAGCCGAGCACCAGCGCCGGGGCGAGGTACTCGACGAGGAGGGCGACTCCGACGGGGATACGGGAGATCGCGGCGAAGTAGCAGGCCTGCACCCCCGCGACGGCGAACAACCCGAAACCGGCGAGCAGCGCGGGGCGTTCCCGCACCAGGTTCCGGTGGCGCCAGGCGACGGGCAGCATGACGAGTGCGGCCCCCGCCACCCGCAGCCACACCACGTGCAGCGGGTCGAGTCCGGCCTCGATCAGGGGCTTGGCCGCGACCCCCGAACCACCGAATGCGAACGCCGAGGCGAGGGCGAGGCCCAGCCCGGCGCTTCTGCCCTGAGTCGCGTACATCGGCACATCATGGCAGTTGGCGTCAGCAGCGTCACCCCTGTGACCCCTGTCGCGAGGATGCCCGTGGTCACTCCGCCCGGTCGGCCCCGTCCAGCCGGCCGGCCGCACGCACGGCCAGCCGTGCCGCGTCGGCACCCGCCCGTTCCAGCACCTCGACGGCGCGGCAGCGGGGGTCCGCGACCAGGGCGGCGAGCAGGTCCAGTCCGCCGGCGCGGGGCTCCCCGCGCAGTACCGCACGGCGGACGGCACGGTCGAGCGCGACGGCGGCCGAGGGGGACCAGGCCTGCGTCCCCGGGTCCGGCACCGCGGGGAAGGAGCCCGAGTCCTCCCGGGTGCCCTGCCAGCGCAGCCCGTAGCCGATGCTGCGCTGGACCAGGTAGCCGAGCACCCGGGCCAGTTGGGGGCCGCCGTCGAACATCTCCCTGACCTCGGGGTCGGACTCGATCAGGGAGTGCAGGAGATGCGCCGTGTCGGTGTGCCGGTCGCCGTCGCGCACCGCCCGCCTGCGGGCCCCCGACGCCACCGCGGCCAGCTCGGCGGTGAGCGGCGCCACGTGGGCGGTGCGGCTCGGCGGGACCTGTTCGGGTGTCCATGTCGTCCGGTGGTGCACCCTCTTACTCCACCAGCCCCGACGGGCGAAGTCGTCGCCAGGACGGCCCATCCGCACATCCCGCGGAAGGTGGGCGGGGACAGGGGTTCCTCATCCTCCGGGATGAGGTCGCACCCTCACACGGTCAGGGCCCGCGGTGTCCGCCGGCCCTGACCGGCCGCCGCCGGGAGCGTACGGCTCAGTCTTCGTCGGCCAGGATGAGGTACAGCTTCTTCCGGGACTCGTTGATGACGGCGAGCGCCTTCTGCCGCTGGTCCGCCGAGCCGGTCTTCCAGACCTGGCCGAACGCCTCCATCAGGCCGAAGCCGGCCTGCCGGATCTCGTTCATGCCCTCCCAGTCGACGCCGCGTCCGGCGTCCTCCCAGGGGGCCTCGGGGCCGGACTCGGCCTCCGTGCGGCCCGTTTCGGTGAGCGTGAACAGCTTCTTGCCGCCCTCGCTGACGCTGACGATGAGCCCTTCGTCCTCCAGCAGCTGGAGGGTGGGATAGACCGATCCGGGACTGGGCCGCCAGGCCCCGCCGCTGCGGTCGCCGATCTCCTGGATCATCTCGTAGCCGTGCATCGAACGGTCCTTGAGCAGCGCGAGGATCGACGCGCGCACGTCCCCGCGCCTGGCCCTCCCCCTGCCGCCGCCCCTGCCGCGTCCGCCGCCGAAGGGCCCCCCTCCGAAGGGCGGTCCGAACGGCCCGAAAGCGGGACGCCCGCCGTCGAAGTCCCCCCTGCCCGGACCCCGGCGTCCGGGGCCGTATCCGTGCTCATGCCCCTGGTCGTGTCCATGTGAACGCATGACTGCGCTCCTCTCCATTGTGCGGTTCGTGTCGCGACTCCTGTCTTTGATCCGTCGCGATGGCTCAACGATATATCGGAAAGTGTCGAACGACAAGGCCCCGCGAACCTAGTCCGCGCTGACCTGTGCCAGTGAACGTTGATCGATTGCCAGCAAAGGGCGATCAACTGCTTTCTGTGCCAGTTAGGACTGACTGCCTGTGGGTTTGTGACAGTGGAGGATGACCGCTGGTGGCTGTCCCGTCTCATCGAAGGTTGAGCACGGTGCGTTCGGCCGTCGTCAGCCTCGGGCGCATCGCCGGTTGCTTGTCACAGGCGCGTGGTTGGGTGGCCTCATCCTTGAAGGAGGACCACGTGACTGATCTCAAAGCGGAGCTGCACGGCAAGCTGCAGGCAGGACGGGCCGGTCTGCTCTCCAAGCTGGAGGGACTCACCGAATACGACATGCGCCGGCCCATGACGCCCACCGCCGCAAACCTGCTGGGCTTGGTCAAGCATCTGGCAGGCCTTGAGTACGGATACCTCGGCGAATCGTTCGACCGGCCAGCACCAGAGCCCCTGGCCTGGGTCGAGGACGGTTCGATCTGGGAAGGCGCAGACATGTGGGCCAGGCCCGCTGAGTCCAGCAAGTACATCATCGGGCTCTATCAACGTGCCTGCGCGCATGCCGACCGAACCATCACGGATCTCGCACTCGAAACCCCGGGCCAGGTGCCGCACTGGCCCGAAGACCGCCGGGCCACCACCTTGGGCGTGCTGCTCGTTCGCATGGTCTCCGAGACTGCCCAGCATGCTGGCCACGCCGATGTCCTGCGAGAGCTCATCGACGGCAAAGCCGGACCAGATCACGACGGCTTCGGCGACGATGCCAAGTGGCAGCAACATCACGCCCGCATCCAGGCGGCGGCCGACACCCACCGCGCTCAAGACTCGCTGAGACCGCCCAACCTCCGATGAGACGGGACAGCGGCGACGATCTTCTATCGGGGCTGCGTCGCCTTCCGCCGTCGACCGCGCCCCCGGCCTACCTGTACACCGAATGATCAACCTTCTGTGGCACAAACTAACGTTGATCATCCTTCGGTGGCAATCGATCAACGTTCACTGGCACAGGTCACCGCGCTGACGCGTGACAGCGATCCCGGGTCGGTTGTCACTGAAGCTGAGGCCATCGAAGTCCGTGTCGGGCGAAGACGGGCCGATTGCCTGTCCAGCAGGCTTCGACAATTACTCGTGAAGCGTCAGTCGGCGGCGCCAGGCTGCCGTGTCGTGCAGGAGACGCGCCTCGGCATTGCTCGGATCCGAGCGGCTCGCCGGGTGATCGACCCGATGTTCCCCGATACTCCGCTGTACCGCTGCGAGGCACTGGAGCCCCTCTCGGATGGGCGGTGAGCATCAAGCTCGAGACGGCGAACCCGGTCCGCAGCTTCAAGGCCCGCGGCACCGAGCTGGTCGCCAGCCAGCTCGCCGATGACGGCTCGCGAGCCGTGGTGTGCGCGAGCGCGGGCAACCTCGGCCAGGCCCTCGCCTGGTCCGGTCGCGGCCGGGGGCTCGACGTCACCGTCGTGGCGTCGCGCTTCGCGACTCGGGCCAAGCCCGATCGCATCCGCGCGCTGGACGCCAGGCTGGAACTGGTGGGCGGCGACCAAGAGTTGGTGCGCGAGCGGGCCGCGGCCATCGCGCGCGGTGCGGGCATCTGGCTGGTCGAGGACAGCCTGGACATCGAGACCTGCGAGGGCGCGGCCACCATCGGCGTGGAACTGGTGGATGCCGTGCCGTCGTTCGACGCCGTCCTGATCGCTCTCGGCGGCGGGGCGCTGGCCACCGGTGTGGGTCATGTGGTGAAGGCCTTGGCGCCCGGGTCGAGGTGATCTGCGTTCAGCCGCTGGGAGCCCCGGCGCTGACACACTCCTGGCGCCACCGGCGCGTCGTCACCACCGACTCGACCGACACCATTGCCGACGGCGTCGCCGGCCGGTTTCCCATCCCGTCCGTCCTGGACGACCTCCTCCTGGTCGCCGACGACGCCGTCCTGGTCCAGGAGGTCCGTCGGCCGTGGCGTACACCGGGTGCCAGATGAGCTGCACCGCCGGGTTGAGCGCCATGACCACGCGTAGTTGCGGAACCTCCTGCGCGATGAGGACGCTGTCGGGGTTGTACGCCCGCAGAAAGATGTGGACGGGGCCTCGGGCATGGTTCACGAAGGCCTTGGACAAGACGTTCCACATCGGCGTCTTGAGCATCCAGTCCGAGGTCAAGGTCAGCTTGTCGACCACGCCCCCGAAGGGGGTGGACTCCAAGGGGGTGTGGCCCTTGGCAAGGGCGTAGTCGCTGATCTGCCTGCCGCCCGACCAGAGAGCCGGCGTCGGCGTGTTGATCTCCAGGTAGTCGCCGATGAGCTTCACCAGCTCTTGGTACCAGCTGTTCGACGCGCGATGGTCGCGCTGTTCCTGACGGTCGGCGTACCTCGCCATGGCCTCGTCGTTGAGCTGTCCCTGCTCGGCGATGCCGCCAAGGACGAGCTGCCAGGCGGCGTCCGTGACGTCGTCGGGGAAGCCCGCCTGAGCCATCATGTCGCGGAACGTGCCCCACTCGCCGTGCACGGTGGGATCGGCGGCGTGCCGCCGCGCCTCCTCCCTGACCCCGGGATCTCCCTGGCGCTGCACCCAGCGCGTCAAGTGTCCTTGTCTCTCGCACGCTCGCCGGCCCTCCAGGTCGCTGTTCGGCCCGAGGGCCGAGAATCAGGCCTCGGCACGACCCCCGCGAGAGCCGAGAGGGCAGCCGGAGGGGGCGCAACGGGCCCGAGGCTGACCCGCCGCGGTCCATCTTGCTGTCACCATCCGGCGGTGGTCCACCTTCGGTGGCAATCGGTCCGTGATCGCTGACACGGGACGTCCGCGCTGACCTGTTGTGCCGGTGATCGTCTGATCGAGTACCCCGGAGAATGACCGGCGCTCGTCCGCGCCGACGGGGGACGGGGTGACCGGCGGATTCGCGTCAGCCGAGGACGGCCGTCGACAACTCTGCGGTTCCGCCCGCCGGGCTCCGGTACGCTCTCCTGCTCATGGACGTGATGACGGGGAACGAGATGGTCTCCATCCCGCCGGGGCGGGTGACACTGTCGGACCGCCGGACGCAACGCAGTTGGTCGGTCGAGCTTGCGCCCTACCAGCTCGCGGCGTGCTCGGTCACCCAGGGGTTGTACGCACAGACCACAGGGCGGCGGCCGAGTGCCGCCCTCGGTGACCGGTTGCCCGTCGAGTGCGTCTCCTGGTGGGACGCGGCGCGGTTCTGCAACGCCCTGTCCCGAGCGGCCGGCTTCACGCCCGCGTACCACTTCCGTACCGAGGCCGAGGACATCAAGGCAGAGGACATCGAGGCCGAGGACATCGAGGCCGAGGACATCGAGTGGGACGCGTCCGCAGACGGGTACCGGCTGCCGACCGAGGCCGAGTGGGAACACGCCTGCCGTGCCGGGACCGCAGGTCCCCGTTACGGGACGCTCGACGAGATCGGCTGGTACCGCGGCAACTCGCACGAACGCCTCCATGAGGTGGGCGGCAAGCGCCCCAACGCGTGGGGGCTTCACGACATGCTCGGCAACGTCTGGGACTGGTGCTGGGACGTCTACGACGCCGAGGTCTACGGCGCCTACCGGGTGCTCCGTGGCGGTGGCTGGTTCGACGAGCACTGGAGCTGCCGGGCCTCCGCGCGGCGCCGCAGCCACCCGACGTTCCAGGTCGACGACGTGGGTTTCCGCATCGCGCGTTCCGTCGGGCGCTGATCCACACCGTGCGGGAAGGCCCGCCGCCGGCGCACCAGACCACCTGGGAGCCGGGCCGCGCCGGGGACTGCCCGTCGACACCTCGGTCCGGCTCCCTGTGGAGCCCGCGCCGCCGCTCCAGCCGGGCCTGATGCGCAGGGCCGGCGGCCGCGCCCTGCCATCCGGCGCCGGCACCCCGCACCCGACGATCCGGCCGCCGGCCCCGCCCGTGGGCCATACACGAAGGCGTCAGGCCCTCTACAGGCCAACCACCCGGAATTGGCCTTGGACCGCACGAATGCCCCGGGCATACGGTCGGGGCCATGAAGATCCGCATCGTCGACGCGTTCACCGACCGGCCCTTCGCCGGGAACCCCGCCGGAGTGCTGCTCCTCGACTCCGACCACTTCCCCGCCCCCGACCGCCTCCAGCGCGTCGCCGCGGAGGTCAACCTGTCGGAGACCGCCTTCGCCCACCGGCTCCCGCAGGGCGGTGAGGCCGACTGGGCACTGCGCTGGTTCACGCCCACCACCGAGGTCGACCTCTGCGGGCACGCCACGCTCGCCACCGCCCATGTCCTGCACACCACGGGCCTCGCGGAGGGCACGGTGCGCTTCGCGAGCCGCTCCGGCGTCCTGCGTACCACCGCCCACCAGGACGGCTCCCTCACCCTGGACTTCCCGACGGCTCCGCTGACACCGGTCGCCGCCCCGCACGGCCTGGCGGACGCGCTCGGAGCGGAACCCCGTTCCGTCCACGACACCGGGGAGAGCGTCGGCGACCTCCTGGTCGAGCTGGCCGACGAGGCGGCCGTACGCGCGCTCCGGCCGGACTTCCCCGCTCTCGCCACCTGCTCACGGCGCGGTGTCATCGCCACCGCGG
>NZ_KL585434.1:17877-19118 GCF_000721935.1 Streptomyces sp. NRRL WC-3549 | reverse complement strand
GTGTATAAGAGACAGGGCTACGACTTCGTCTCGCGCGGCTTCTTCCCCCGGGTCGGTATCGACGAGGACCCGGTGACCGGAAGCGCGCACACCGCGCTGGCCCCGTTCTGGTCGGCGAGGCTCGGCCGCGCGGACCTCACCGGTCTGCAGGCCTCGACCCGTTCGGGCCTCGTCCGCACCTCGCTGCGCGGCGACCGTACCTGGCTGTCCGGAGACGCGGTCACGGTCATCGAGGGCGACCTGCTGACGGAGCTCTGAACCGGCCGCCCCGCGCAGCCGTTCACGGCGTGGGCAGCCAGCCCACCTTCCCCGCGAGCAGCGCGTAACCGACGAACGCACCGATGTCCAGCAGGGCATGGGCGACGACGAGCGGGCCGACACGCCCCCATCTCCGGTACAACAGCACGAAGACCACCCCCATGACGAGGTTTCCGACGAAGCCGCCGATGCCCTGGTACAGGTGGTACGAGCCGCGCAGTACGGAGCTGGCCACCAGTGCCGCCGTCGGCGTCCACCCCAGCTGCCCGAGCCGCCGCAACAGGTAGCCGAGGACGATCACCTCCTCCAGGACGGAGTTCTGCACCGCCGAGAGGATCAGCACCGGGAACTTCCACCACACCTCGGGCAGCGATTCCGGCACCACCGTCAGATTGAATCCGCCGGCCCGCGCCGCCAGATAGAAGGCCAGCCCGGCGCTGCCGATCCCGGCCGCGACCAGCGTCCCGCGGCCGAGGTCGGGCCAGGGCCGGGTCCGGTCGAAGCCGAGCGCCCGCAGCCCGGCCCCCTCCCTCAGCAGCAGGTGGGCGACGAGCGCGACCGGCACCAGCGCCGTGGTGATGCCGAACAGTTGCCAGGCGAGGTCGAGCCACGGCCGGCCGGGTGCGTGCGAACCGTTCAGCGTCGCGGCCTGGTCCCTCAGCCCCCCGGGCTTGGTGAGCGACCCGATGAAGCTGATCAGGGCGGACACCCCGCTGGCCCCGAGTGAGAGGGCCAGCACCAGCACGGTCTCGGACCGCAGGGTCCGCCGTGAGACCCCCTCGTGAACCATGGTTCCCGCCACGCGCTCCGCCTCCACCCGTACGCCCACCGTCGGCACCGCGGTGCGTCTCGGTGCCGCACCCGGCACAAGCTTGCCCCACGACCACGGACCGGCCTGCCACCGGGCACCGGAGCGGCGGCCCGCCCGGGGGGCGCGGGCTCGGGTACGGTGCGCGGCGGGCCGGCCCCGTCAGCGGGCGGGG
>NZ_KL585434.1:17414-17574 GCF_000721935.1 Streptomyces sp. NRRL WC-3549 | reverse complement strand
AGATGTGTATAAGAGACAGGTGTCGGCCTGCCAGGAAGCCCCGTTGACGCGGCGTCGGCAGCGCTGCTCGATGACCCCCAGATACAGGTCCCGGTCCGCGGGCTCGATGTTCCAGGCGTCGAGCCCGGCGGCGGCGAGCGGCAGCAGTTCGTCCCGCACT
>NZ_KL585434.1:6985-17190 GCF_000721935.1 Streptomyces sp. NRRL WC-3549 | reverse complement strand
GCGGCAGCAGTTCGTCCCGCACCAGCTTGACCGCGGGCACCTTCGTGATCCCGCCCGACCGTCCCGGGCGCGGCCACAGCAGTTCGGCGTCGATGCCGTGGCGGCACGCGGTGTCGAAGTTCTCCGCGGCGGCCTCGAAGGGCAGCCTGGTCCACACCGGCCGCGGCTCGTCGGCCAGCGCGCGCACCAGGCCGTAGTAGAAGGCGGCGTTGGCGATCACGTCGACGACCGTGGGCCCGGCGGGCAGCACCCTGTTCTCCACCCGCAGATGGGGGACGCCGTCGGCGAGCCCGTACACCGGCCGGTTCCACCGGTAGATGGTGCCGTTGTGCAGGACGAGCTCGGCCAGGCTGGGCACGCCTCCCTCGCCGAGCACCTGGAGCGGGTCCTCGTCGTCACAGATGGGCAGCAACGGCGGGTAGTAGCGCACGTTCTCCTCGAAGAGCTCGTACGCCGAGCGGACCCACCGCTCCCCGAACCAGGTCCGGGGGCGCACCCCCTGGTTCCTGATCTCGGGCGGCCTCACGTCCGTGGCCTGCTGGAACAGCGGCGGCCTGGACTCCCGCCACAACTCCTTGCCGAACAGGAACGGCGAGTTGGCGCCGAGGGCGATCTGGACCGCGGCGACCGACTGGGCCGCGTTCCACACGTCGGCGAATCGCTCCGGCGTCACCTGCAGATGCAACTGGACGGATGTGCAGGCCGATTCGGGGGCAATGGAGGAAGAGGTGGCGACCAGCCGCTCCACGCCTTCGATATCGAGGACGAAATCCTCACCGCGGGCCGCGGCCATTTGGTCGTTGAGGAGGGTGTACCGGTCCACGTCCGACAGGTTCGCGGAGACCACGTCGTGGCGGCCGAGCGTCGGCAGGATGCCGATCATCATGATCCCGGCGTCGACCTCCGCGGCTTTGCGGTGGGCATATGCGAGCCCGGTCCGCAGCTCCTCGGCGAGCTGGTCGAATACCCGGCCGCTGAGCCGGTGCGGGAGAATGTTCACCTCCAGATTGAACATCCCCAGCTCCGTCTGGAAATCTCGGCTGGCGATGCGCTGGAGCACCTCCGCATTCCGCATCCTCGGCATGCCGTCCGAGCCCGCCAGATTCAGCTCGATCTCCAGACCCATGAGATTCCTGGGCCGGTCGAACCGCTGGTCCGCCAGGAGCCGCTCCAGCCCCTCCAGACATCGGGTGAGCTTCGTGCGGTACTCCTGCCGATCGGACAGGTCAAAGGTGCCCGCCACGACCTTCTCACCCATCGAAGGGTCCCTCCTCGAGTGGACGGCCCGCGGCACAGGCCGCTCTTATCACGGTCGATAATGCCCCGAGGAAGTGATCCGTAACGCCTCCACGCCAGGTCGGTACCCAGTAGTCTGGACAGAGCGGCCCCAGGCACATTCCAACGGCATGCCGCATATGCAGTTCAGGACGCGCGACCGCAGGGGAATCACCAGCGTTTTTCGGCCGACCGCTGCATAGGGAAAATGGCTGGCGAAGGGCCCGGCCGGCGTCCCGAATCGACAGGAAAGCCGCAATTCAAGGACTCGAAACCGCCTTGCGGGCAATACCCGGGTCAGCTAGCCGAAACTTCATGTGAACATTTGTCGTATAAACTCTGCGCACGGGGCAGAGAGAGTTGACGCACCGGCCCGTCCGCCCGTCACCGGCCTTCCTCTGGCCCCGCCACGCCGACACCGCCGTCTGCACCCGCCCACGCACCACCGTGTCTCCCAAGTGAGAGGCGACCCACTATGCCGCTGCTTGTTTCCCCGGCCCCCGCGCCCGCACTGCGCAGCGTTCTCGCGGCACTCGGTTCTCCCACCGCAGTCCGCGAGGCCCACACACCCGCTCTCCGGTCCGTCCAGGGACCGCTGAGCCTGGAACTGCCGCTCCCCGTCCATGTGCTCGACCGGATCGTCCCGACCGAGGCGGTACCGACCACCCGCCTCGCGGGCTGGCGCTTCCTGGTGCGCGACGGCGAACGCACCGTCGCCGCCGCGGACAGCGTACTCACCGCCGACGGCTGGACCTTCTCCCACTTCTTCGAGGGCCCCTACCTGGCCTCGACCGAACTCGCCGTCAGCCAGGCGGAGTCGGCGACGACGCCCTATCAGGCGCGCCTGTTGTCGGTGCCGGAGCTCTACATGCTCACGCTGTGGCTGCACGAGGACACGGAGGACGACGCGGCGGGCGGGGCTCTCGCCCCGACCGATGTCCTGGTGCCGCTCTCCCCCGCGCCCACCGGCATCACCGCCCACCGTCCGCACCGCGTCGCCGCCCTGCTGCCGGTCATGTCACTGCGTGTCGGTCCGCCCCGGCTCCCCGGCCTCCCGGGCGTCTCCGGGCTGCTCGGTTCCCCTGCCTGACCACCGCTGCCGCTCCGTCTCCACCACGCGCCCCCGCCGGTTCCCCGGCGGGGGCGCGCGCTCCGTCCGGACTAGCCCGGTCCGGTCACCCCGAACCACCCGAAGTGACGGGGCAGTTGCCGAGAACCGTCCGGCCGGGTGACGCGTCCGGGAAGGGGAACGGGGGCTGGGGCCAAATCGCTGCGGAACGACGCCCGTCGGGCAACACTGGTAGTCGACCGACGTGATACGGGGGCGGCCATGCACGCATCGTCACCACGCAGCACACTCGACTCGACGCAGCGAAAGAACCCACCCATGTGCCAGCACCAGCCACCCTGCCCGACCGCCGACTCCAACGACCGGGAGGCGGCGCGCCTGACGGCGCACCACCCGGAGCAGGGCTGGAGCCTCCTGTGCAACGGCGTCCTGCTCTTCGAGGACACCGGTGAGCTGCTTCCGGACGGCCAGATCATCGCCCCGCACCGGACGCCGGGCGCCGGTCAGGTGCTGAAGGCGGCCTGAGTCCGCCGGGCCCGGCGGAAGGAGAAGGGGCCGGCCCGGACAGAAGTCCGCTCCGGCCCCACGCGTGTGCCCGCGTCGCCCCTACCGGTCGTACGCGTCCAGCGGCGGGCAGGAGCACACCAGGTTGCGGTCGCCGAAGGCACCGTCGATCCGGCGGACCGGCGGCCAGTACTTGTCCGACGCCAGGACGCCGGCCGGGAAGACCGCCTCCTCACGGCTGTACGGGTGCTCCCACGCGCCACCGAGCGCGGCCGCGGTGTGCGGGGCGTTGCGCAGCGGGTTGTCGTCCGCGCTCCAGGTGCCCGAGGCGACCTTCTCGATCTCGCCCCGAATGGCGATCATCGTGTCGCAGAACCGGTCGAGCTCCGCGAGGTCCTCGCTCTCGGTGGGCTCGATCATCAGCGTTCCGGCCACCGGGAACGACATCGTCGGCGAGTGGAACCCGTAGTCGATCAGCCGCTTGGCGACGTCGTCGATGCTGACGCCGGTCGCCTTGGAGATCGGTCGCAGGTCGACGATGCACTCGTGCGCGACGAGTCCGGCCGGGCCGGTGTACAGGATCGGGAAGTGCGGTTCCAGGCGCTTGGCGATGTAGTTGGCGGCCAGGACGGCCACCTGCGTCGCCCGCTTCAGCCCTTCGCCGCCCATGAGGCGCACGTACGCCCAGGAGATGGGCAGGATGCCGGCCGAACCCCAGGGGGCGGCCGAGATCGGGCCGACACCGGTGTCCGGTCCCGCGGCGGGCTGGAGCGGATGGTTGGGCAGGTACGGGGCCAGGTGGGCGCGGACGCCGACCGGTCCGACGCCCGGGCCGCCGCCGCCGTGGGGGATGCAGAAGGTCTTGTGCAGGTTCAGGTGCGAGACGTCGCCGCCGAACTTGCCGGGCCGGGCGAGGCCGACCAGGGCGTTGAGGTTCGCCCCGTCCACGTACACCTGGCCGCCGGCGTCGTGCACCTCTCCGCAGATGTCGGCGACGTGCTCCTCGAAGACCCCGTGCGTGGAGGGGTAGGTGATCATCAGGACGGCGAGCTCGTCACGGTGCTTCTCGATCTTGGCGCGGAGGTCCGCGATGTCGACCTCGCCGTCGTCCGCGGTCTTCACGACGACGACCTTCATCCCGGCCATCACGGCGCTCGCCGCGTTGGTGCCGTGCGCCGACGAGGGGATGAGGCAGACGGTTCGCCCCTCCTCGCCGTTGGCCCGGTGGTACGCGCGTACGGCCAGGAGCCCGGCGAACTCGCCCTGCGAGCCCGCGTTCGGCTGGAGGGACACCGCGTCGTAGCCGGTGACCTCGGCCAGCCGCTCCTCCAGCTCCCGGATCAGGGTGAGGAAGCCCTGGGCCTGCTCGGCGGGCGCGAAGGGGTGCAGCGCACCGAACTCGGGCCAGGTGATCGACTCCATCTCGGCCGTGGCGTTCAGCTTCATGGTGCAGGAGCCGAGCGGGATCATGCCGCGGTCCAGCGCGTAGTCGCGGTCGGCGAGCCGGCGCAGGTAGCGCAGCATCGCGGTCTCGGACCGGTACCGGTGGAAGACCGGGTGGGTGAGCACCTCGTCCGCGCGCAGCAGGTCCGAGGGCAGCGCGTCCGCGCTCTCGGCGTCGAGCGCCTCGATGTCGCCGGCAGCCCCGAAGGCCGCCCAGACCGCGGCGACGTGGGCGCGGGTGGTGGTCTCGTCGCACGCCACGGAGACGTGGTCGGCGTCGACCAGCCGCAGGTTGACCCCGCGCTCCCGGGCACCCGCCACCACGTCCGCGGCACCGCCGGGGACGCGCACGGTGAGCGTGTCGAAGTAGGAGCCGTGTACGACGTCGGCGCCCGCTCCCCGCAGCCCCTCGGCGAGGATCGCGGCGTAGCGGTGCGTACGCCGGGCGATCGTCCGCAGGCCCTCGGGTCCGTGGTACACGGCGTACATCCCGGCCATGACGGCCAGCAGCACCTGTGCGGTGCAGATGTTGCTGGTGGCCTTCTCACGGCGGATGTGCTGCTCGCGGGTCTGCAGGGCGAGCCGGTAGGCCTTGTTGCCGTCCGCGTCGACGGAGACCCCGACGAGGCGCCCGGGCAGGCTGCGCGCGAACTTCTCGCGTACCGCCATGAAGCCCGCGTGCGGCCCGCCGAAGCCCATGGGCACACCGAAGCGCTGCGTGGTGCCGACCGCGACGTCGGCCCCCAGCTCGCCGGGCGAGGTGAGCAGGGTCAGCGCCAGCAGGTCGGCGGCGACGGTGACGATCGCACCCAGGCCGTGGGCCTCGTCGATGACCGGCTTGATGTCGCGGACGGCACCCGAGGCTCCCGGGTACTGCAGCAGCACACCGAAGACACCGCGCTCGGCCGCCTCGGCGGGGATGCCGGCGCTGAGGTCGGCGACGACCACCTCGACACCGGTCGGTTCGGCACGGGTCCGGAGCACCGCGACGGTCTGCGGCAGGGTGTCGGCGTCGACCAGGAAGACGCCGTCCTTCACCTTGCCCACCCGCCGGGCCAGGGCCATGGCCTCGGCGGCGGCGGTGCCCTCGTCGAGGAGGGAGGCACCGGAGGTGGGCAGCCCGGTGAGGTCGGCCACGACGGTCTGGAAGTTCAGCAGGGCCTCGAGCCGCCCCTGGGAGATCTCCGGCTGGTACGGCGTGTAGGCCGTGTACCACGCCGGGTTCTCCATGACGTTGCGCAGGATGACGGGCGGGGTGAACGTGCCGTAGTAGCCGAGCCCGATCATCGGGGTCAGCACCTCGTTGCGGTCGGCGAGGCGGCGCAGCTCCGCCAGGACCTCGGCCTCCGTGCGCGCGTCCGGAAGATCCAGCGCCTCGGCGCTCTTGATCACGTCGGGCACCGCGGCGGCGGTGAGCTCGTCGAGGGAGCCGTAGCCGATCTGCGCGAGCATTTTCGCCTGGGCCTCGGCGTCAGGACCGATGTGGCGCTGCTCGAAGGGGATGCCCTGCTCCAGTTGGGAGAGCGGAGTGCGACGGGGGGTCATGATGGAGGCCTCCTGGTCTGTCACGACCTGCGAGGGGCACCACGGCGTGGCGGCCCGAACGGCCTCCCCCTCTGTCATCTCGACCTGAGAGCTTCACCGGCCCGTCTCGCGACGCTCCGGTTTTCACCGTCGGTGAGGCCGGGCTCGTCCCGTCAGTTCGCCGGTCCGGATCCCGCCCTGCTTTCCAGAGTGGCTTCGTCCGTGCGGTACGGGGGCCTGAGAGATTCCGGGGAGGAGTTGCTCCTTCGGCGCCTCCGGACGCTGCCCGGAGGACTCTCCCGCACGGGGTCGGCAGCCGCCTCCAGCCTACCAGCGGGCCGGCGTCGACCGTCTCGAGTGGCCGATCCCCCGGTTCTGGCCTTTCGTAGAGCCTGTGGGTGCAGTTGCGACCACGCCGATGTTGTTGCGACCAGTGGGAGGCACCGTGCAGACCGACATCGATCCGCGCAGCCTGATCGGCCGCAAGGCCTTCGACCGTACAGGCGCGAAGATCGGGACGGTGGACGAGGTCTACCTCGACGATGCCACCGGCGTGCCCGAGTGGGCCGCCGTCCGTACCGGCCTCTTCACCCGGGACGCGTTCGTCCCGCTGGAGCCGAGCCTGTTCGTCGACGGCCGGCTGCAGGTCCCGTTCGACCGGGCCCTGATCAAGGAAGCGCCCGATTTCGGTGTCGGCCGCCACCTCTCCCCGGAGCAGGAGCTGCAGCTCTACCGCCACTACGGGCTGGACTCCGCCGCCCCCTCGGGCACCGCCCCGGACAGGGACTTCGGCAAGCTGGCCGGCCACGAGGAGTAGTCCACCGGTTCGGGCACCAGCGGCAGCGGGTCGGACGGTTGCAGCTGCGGGTCGCCGACGCGGAACGTCCGTACCCGGCCGGGCGGTGAACCCGGCTCCTCGAACCGCACGGTCACCCGCCCGACCCCGCTGCCCTGTACCCAGCCGTGCCCGTGGACCGCGTGTCGTACGTCGTGCCCGGCGGACCATCTCCGGGCGGACACTCCGTCTCCGTCCCCCGGAGCCGGCTCGTCGGCCACGTGCCCCGGGGTCCTATCGCCGACGGCCACCGGAGCCTCGGCGTCCGGCCCGTTGACGGTTGTCCGTTCCGCGTCGGCCGCCTGCGTCCCGTCGTCCGCCCGCCCCGCGTCCGCCGCCAGGTTCGCGTCTGCTGTCTGTCTCGCGTCTGCCGTCTGTCTCGCCTCGACCGCCTGCGCGAAGAGGTCCTCCTGGGTGAAGTCCGCCAGCCCCGTGACGCCGACGCCCAGCAGCCGCACGCCCCCGGTGGTGTCGACGGCCTCCAGCAGCCGGGCCGCCGCCTCTCTGACCACCACGGGGTCGTCGGTCGGGCCGCGCAGGGTCTCGGAGCGGGTCAGGGTCGAGAAGTCGTAGCGGCGCACCTTCAGTACGACCGTGCGCCCCGACCGTCCCGCTCCCCTCAGGCGCTGCACACAGCGGTCGGCGAGCCGCTCGACCTCCGTACGGACCCGCACGCGGTCGTGCAGGTCCACATCGAAGGTGTCCTCCACCGACACGGACTTCGCGTCACGCTCGGCGACGACCGGCCGGTCGTCGTACCCCAGGGCCATGCGGTGCAGCGCGGTGCCGTGCGCCCGGCCCAGCAGGCGTACGAGCTCCGCCTCGCCCGCCTCGACCAGGTCGTGGACCACGGTCATCCCGGCGCGTCTGAGATGGTCGCCGGTGGCCGGCCCGACCCCAGGCAGGATGCGTACGGACATCGGCGCGAGGAGCTCGCGCTCGGTCCCCGGCTCGATGAGGAGGAGGCCGTCCGGCTTCGCCTCCTCCGAGGCGATCTTGGCCAGCATCTTGGAACCGGCCAGGCCGACGGACCCGCTGAGGCCGGTGACGGCCCGGATCACGAGCCGCAGCTGCTCACCGATCGCTCGGGCGGACCGCGAGTCGTCCGCGACCCCTCCGGCCTCGAGGTCGACGAACGCCTCGTCGAGGCTCAGGGGCTCCACCAGCGGGGACAGCCGCCCCAGCAGCTCCATCACCTGGTCGCTGACCGACCGGTAGAGCGAGAAGCGGGGCACCAGATAGGCGGCGTTGGGAGCCAGGCGCCGCGCCTGCGCCATGGGCATCGCCGAGTGCACACCGAACCGCCGGGCCTCGTACGAGGCCGTGGCGACCACTCCGCGCATGCCCAGACCGCCCACCACCACCGGCTTGCCGCGCAGACTGGGCTTCGCCGCCTGCTCCGCAGAGGCGTAGAAGGCATCCATGTCCAGATGCAGGATGGTGGGCGCTGCTCTCACACCACCGATGCTGCCCTACGCCACTGACAACCGGGCCGTGCCCGGCGCCGTCGACGCGCCGGGAACACACGCTCAGCCCGCGCGGTTACGCCGCCGCGCCAGTTCGTCGGTGGGGTTGTGGCCGATCAGCGTCTCCCCCGTGTCGACCCGCTCACCGTGCAGCTGGGAGAGGGCCGCGTCCACGTCCCGCCAGACGACACCGACGGCGATCCCGAAGATCCCCTGGCCGCCCTGGAGGAGGCTCACCACCTCGTCGGGCGAGGAACACTCGTAGACCGTCGCCCCGTCGCTCATGAGGGTCATCCGCTCCAGGTCCGTGAACCCGCGCGCCCGGAGGTGCTGCACCGTGGTGCGGATGTTCTGCAGAGCGACGCCTGTGTCCAGGAACCGCTTGACGATCTTGAGGAGGACCACGTCCCGAAAACTGTAGAGGCGCTGCGTCCCCGACCCGTACGCCGGCCGCACACTCGGCTCGACGAGCCCCGTACGCGCCCAGTAGTCCAGCTGCCGGTAGGTGATCCCGGCCGCCGCGCACGCCGTGGGCCCCCGGTAGCCGATGCCGTCCGCCGTTGTCACACCGTCCGCCACCACGACCGCCGGTTTGACCGGCTGTCTGATGGTCTGGTCGGCCGCACTGCCGTGCTGCCGGTACAACCCACCCGCAGCCGTACCGTCGCCGCTGCTTCTCACGCCGACCTCCGTCCTTGACCTGCCATCTCGAAGGTAGGCAGTCACCACGGGTGCGTCAACGATCGCCACACTCGGCACGCCGAGTGATAATCACCCGGAGGGTGGTTTCCCGTGACCCGTCGCGGGGAACGGCTTCTCGGATGCGCTCGGCGCCGCGGTCACTGGCTGTTGGTGTCGAAGTCCTCGGGCGAGATCTGGTCGAGGAACTCGCGGAACTTCTCCACCTCGTCCTCCTGCTCGTCCGGGATGGCGATACCCGCGTCGTCCAGCACTCCGTCACTGCCGTAGATCGGCGTGCCGGTGCGCAGGGCGAGCGCTATGGCGTCGGAGGGCCTGGCGCTCACCTCGACCCCGCTGGCGAAGACCAGCTCCGCGTAGAAGACCCCTTCTCTGAGGTCCGTGATGCGGACCTCGGTGAGCTCCTGGCCCACGGCCTCGAGCACATCCTTGAAGAGATCATGGGTCAGCGGCCTGGCCGGGGCCATGCCCTGCTGGGCGAAGGCGATCGCGGTCGCTTCACCAGGGCCGATCCAGATCGGGAGGTACCGGTCGCCTCCCACTTCACGCAGGAGCACGATCGGCTGGTTGGAAGGCATTTCCACCCGGACACCCACAACGTCGAGCTCGTTCACACACCAACCCTAGGACGTGCCCGCGGTGTTTGGATAGTCGGGCTCCTCCGCGGTCAGTGGAAGCGCACCTTCAGAGCCGACTGGACCAGTGCGGCGTGGAGCCGCACGGACAGCTCGGCGAGCTCCTTCGCGGTGGCCTCGGCATGGGCTCTGGTCTGCGGGTTCCGGTGCCGGCGCAGCGGCGCCACCACCTGTTCGACCAGCCCGGCCTCACGCTCGGCCGCCGCCCGGACGGCCCGCAGGTGCCGGGGCTCCAGGCCGAACCGGCCCAGCTCGGCCACGAGCCGCGCCACGGTCACCGCCTCGGCCTCGTAGCTGCCTCCGGGACCGGGCGAGATCAGTCCGTACGACTCCCACTCCGTGAGCTGGTCCTCGGAGACCTCCGCGGTGGCGAGGAGCTCCGAGCGGCCGATCCGGGCGGCGGTGGGCTCTCCACGGTCCTGGTCCCAGACGCCCTCGGCGATCTCCGCCTGTCCGGCCGGGGTGAGCGGTACGCGTTCGCCGCGGGCGAGGGCGTCCAGGTGCTCCCGGATGACCTTGAGCGGGAGGTAGTGGTCCCGCTGCATGCGCAGCACCTGTGCCAGCCGGTCGACGTCCGCCGGGCTGAACTTGCGGTACCCGGCGGGTGTGCGCTGCGGCTCCACGAGCCCCTCGGCCTCCAGGAAACGGATCTTGGAGATGGTGACTTCGGGGAACTCGTCGCGTAGCCGCAGCAGCACGGTGCCGATGCTCATGGCGCGCTCGTCCGCGGCGGCGGTGCCGTGACCGGCACCGCC
>NZ_KL585434.1:3034-6812 GCF_000721935.1 Streptomyces sp. NRRL WC-3549 | reverse complement strand
AGAGATGTGTATAAGAGACAGGTTCGCAGCATGGGCCTTCCTGAGGTACCCCCGGAACGGGTCCGGGGGAGGTTCACATGCCTCGCTGGCTCGCGTAGAAGACCAGCCGGTACTTACCGATCTGGACCTCGTCGCCGTTGGTCAGCGCGACGGAATCGATGCGCTCGCGGTTGACGTAGGTGCCGTTGAGGCTGCCGACGTCCCCCACCGTGAAGCTACCGTCCGGGCTCCGGTGGAACTCCACGTGACGCCGCGACACGGTCACATCGTCGAGGAAGATGTCGCTCTGCGGGTGACGGCCGGCCGTGGTCAGGTCGCTGTCCAGCAGGAAGCGGCTGCCGGAGTTGGGGCCGCGCCGCACCACCAGCAGCGCGGAACCGGCCGGCAGGGCGTCGACGGCGGCCTGGGCCTCCGGCGACAGGGAGGGCAGGGCGGTCTGGCCCGTCGCCTCGGCCTCGTACGCCTCGATACCGGAGATGGAGATGGTCGAGGTCGTCTCCGAGGCACGCTCGGGCACTCCGCCCCTCAGCGGCGCGCCGCAGTTGGAGCAGAACCGGCTGTCCGCGGCATTGCGGTGCCCGCACCTCGTACAAACCGCCATGGACGAGCCCTCCGGGGCGAATCCTCCAGCCGCACCCGAGGCCGCTGATTCCCCGAAACCTATGCGCCCGGCACCGTGGGGGTCAACAGACGACGCGCCGGACCCGCCGGCGGCTCCTCCCGGCACCTCGTCGCGGAAGAGAGGGCGCTCCGCACCCTGCTCCTCGGCTCCCTGGGCGTCCCGCGGAGCGCGGTGGCGGGCAGCGCTGTTGCTGTCCTCGCGGGAACTCTTTCCGAACAACTTCGCAAAAAACTTCACGGGCGTTTCCCCTTGACCGAAATGACCCGCCCGTGGGGCAGGACGAACCCTGAACGAACACACCTGCCGACCCGGACATCCTCACAACGTCCGTATCCACTCGACAGTTTCCACCACACGTCACCGATCCGATGCGGCGACCCCCCGCTACCTCTCCCCCGTGTCCTCCGAGCGCCGCGCGACGGCCTCACTGTGACGACGACCGAGCGTAGTCAGGCTGCTTCGCGGGTCGCAAGGCGTCGATGACGATGTCGTCCGAGCGGGTCACCTCTGCCGTGGCCTGCTCCTTCTCCAGCGTCTGCACGACTCCGCCGGGGATGTTGAGCGCCGGCTCCAGGTCCTCCGGCTTGCCGATGACCTTGAAGGCGTACGGGGCCGCGATCTTACGGCCGTCGACGCTCAGCGCTCCCGCGTCCCCGGAGAAGTATGTATTGGCCACCACGCGCACCCCGTTCACCTCGATCGCCTCGGCGCCCGCCGCACGCAGCTCCTGGACCGCGTCGAGGAGCATGTCGGCCTTCACGGCGCCCGTGGGGTCCTCGACGGTCAGGGTGATGCCCGGGCCGTGGGCGGCCACGGTACCCGCAAGGACGCCGAGCTGGCGCTCCTTCTCCAGCGTCTGCCTGCGGGCCTCCTCCGCCTGGTCGGAACTGTTCTCCAGCTCCTTGCGCTGGTCGTCGAGGCGTTGCTTCTCGTCCTCCAGGCGCTGGGTCCGGTTGTCGAGTTCGTCGAGGATACGCACCAGGTCCTCCTGGCGGGCTCCGCGCAGGGCACTGTTGTCGCTGTTCGACCTGACCTGGATGGCCAGGCCCAGCCCGAGGACGAACAACAGCAGGGCCACGACGAGTTGGGCCCGGGTGACCCGGGGAGGCCAGAGGCCCGCCAGCAGACGGCGGCGTCCGTCCGACTGGTCCTTCGGGGCCGGTGCGGCCGGCGGGGGCGGAGTGGGGATCTCGGGCGGCAGTGCGCCGCCGCGTCCCGGGATGCGCGGGTGCTCTTCGTCGGTCATCGGCTCAGGCCCGGAAGACGTGGCGGCGGATCGCCGCGGCGTTGGAGAAGATACGGATACCGAGGACGACCACCACGCCCGTGGAGAGCTGGGCACCGACCCCGAGCTTGTCGCCGAGGAACACGATGAGGGCGGCCACCACGACGTTCGACAGGAACGACACCACGAAGACCTTGTCCACGAAGATCCCGTCGAGCATGGCGCGCAGGCCGCCGAAGACGGCGTCGAGCGCGGCGACGACGGCGATCGGCAGGTAGGGCTCGACCACCGCCGGCACTTCGGGCCGGACCAACAGTCCGACCACGACTCCCACGACGAGGCCCAGTACGGCGATCACGATGTGCCCTTCCCTGTGTCTGCCGCACCACTACCCGTGTCTGCGGCCCGAGGCTCTGCTGTACGTACGATCAGGCTCGGCGCGGCCGGCAGGCGCACCTGCTTCTGTTCGGAGATGCTGGTGCGGATGTCGAAACTCTCGTGCAGCGCCTGGAGGTACTGGCCGTCCGCGCTGTCCCGGAAGGCGGAGGCGAGTTCGGCGGCGTCCCCCACCGCGAGCACCGTATAGGGCGGCACCAGCGGCCTGTTGTCGACCAGTATGGCGTCGCCGGCCGCGCGGATGGCGGAGAGGGCCGTCAGCCGCTGTCCGTTGATGGCCACGGCTTCGGCTCCGGACTGCCAGAGCCCGTTGACGACCCGTTGCATGTCGCGGTCGCGTACCCGGCCGGTGTCGGAGAAGCCGGTCGACTCCCGGGGCCCGCCGCCGCCCTGGTCGGTGTTCTCGGCGTCGTCGACGACCAGCTTGATCCCCGGGCCTTCGACGGCCGTCGCCCCCGACAGCAGCGCGACCAGGCCTCCCTGGTCCCCTCCGTGCTCCTCCAGGGCCTTGCGCTGGCGTTCACCGACGTCCTTGCGCAGTTCCTCGACGTCGCCCTCCAGCGTGTCGGCCTTCGCCGTCTCCGCGTTGACGCGGTCGATGAGCTCCTCGCGCTCCTTGGCGACGACGGGCGCGGCGACCCGTGCCTCCGCCGCGCCCAGTGTCACCACGAGGGCGGCCAGCACGAGCCCCGCCGCGAGGCCCAGCTTCGACTTGAGCGTGCGGGGCATGCCGGCCCGGCCCTCGGCCTGGCGCCGGGCCGAGGCCTCGGCGTATCCCTCGTCGAGGCTGTGCTCCATGACCGTGGTCAGCAGCGACATGGACGCGTCGGGGCGAGGAGGCGGCGGTACGCTGCTCCGATCGGGGGGCGGCTGCGACATGCCGCACATCGTCGCACGTCATGGCGACTACCACCGAATGGCCCCGTGCCGGAAGGGAAGCCGGCCGCGGCGGCTCCCTTCCGGCGTGACGGGGACGGTGGTGCCGGGGGTCAGTCCCCCGCGCTGTCCACGACCGCGGCCCATTCGTCCAGCAGCGCCTGCGCGGAGGCGTCGTCGGGTCCCTCGGCCCACAGGTGCGTCACGGCCTCGGACGGGTCGGGCAGCACCATGACCCACCTGCCGTCGGTCTCGACGACGCGGACGCCGTCCGTGATGTCGACGTCGCGGTCTCCCGCGGCCTCGACGACCCGGCGCATGACGAGGCCCTTGACCGCCCACGGAGTGGCGAGGTCCCTGCGCAGCACATGGGCGCGCGGGATGCGGGCGTCGATCTGGCTGAGGGTGAGCTGGGTCCTGGCCACCAGCCCGATGAGCCGGACGAAGGCGGCCGCACCGTCGAAGACGCTGCTGAACTCGGGGACGATGAAACCGCCGCGGCCGTCCCCGCCGAAGATCGTGGTGTCCTCCCGGCCCACCCGCGTCAGGTCGTCAGGGGAGGTGGTCGTCCACTCCACCTGGGTGCCGTGGTAGGCCGCGACCTGTTCGGCGACGCGTGTGGTGGTCACCGGCAGGGCGACACGGCCGCTGCGCCGCTC
>NZ_KL585434.1:0-2847 GCF_000721935.1 Streptomyces sp. NRRL WC-3549 | reverse complement strand
GGGCGACACGGCCGCTGCGCCGCTCGGCCGCCACGAGGTCCAGCATGACCAGCAGGGCCCGGTCGTCCTCGATGATGTGTCCCCGCTCGTCGACGAGGGAGAGCCGCTCACCGACGGGGTCGAAGCGCACCCCGAAGGCCGCCCTCGCGGACGCCACGATCTCTCCGAGCCGGACGAGTCCTGCCCTACGGGTCTCGGCGGACTCGGTGGGCCGGGATTCGTCGAGGCCCGGGTTGATGGTCAGCGCGTCCACCCCGAGCCGTCCGAGGAGGCTGGGCAGGACGAGCCCCGCACTGCCGTTGGAGGCGTCCACGACCACCTTGAGCCCCGCGTCGGCGATGCCGTCGGTGTCGACGTTGCGGAGCAGGGACCCGGTGTACGAGTCGAAGACGCTCGACGGGAAGTGCAGGTCCCCGATCTCACCGGGGAACGCCCTGCGGTATTCCTGGCGGGCGTAGACGCGGTCGAGCTTCCGCTGACGGGCCTGGGAGAGGTCGGCGCCGCGCTCGTCGAAGAACATGATGTCGACCGAGTCGGGCACGCCCGGCGACGTACGGATCATGATGCCGCCCGCGCTGCCTCGCGCGGTCTGCTGGCGGGCGACCGGCAACGGCACGTTCTCCAGGTCACGGACGTCGATGGCACTGGCCTGCAGCGCCGAGATGACCGCTCTCTTGAGTGCACGGGCACCGCGGGAGTGGTCGCGGGCCGTGGTGACCGTCGCGCCCTTCTTCAGGGTGGTGGCGTACGCACCGGCGAGCCGGACGGCCAGTTCGGGGGTGATCTCGACGTTCAGGATGCCGGAGACACCGCGGGCCCCGAAAAGGTGCGCCTGGCCGCGCGACTCCCAGATCACCGAGGTGTTGACGAAGGCGCCGGCCTCGACCGTCTTGAACGGGTAGACCCGGACGTTGCCCTGGATGATCGATTCTTCACCGATCAGGCATTCGTCACCGATGACGGCGCCGTCCTCGATCCGGGCCGCTCGCATGACATCGGTGTTCTTACCGATCACACAGCCGCGCAGATTGCTCTGCTGCCCTACGTAGACGTTGTCGTGGACGACCGCCCGGTGCAGGAACGCACCGGTCTTGACGACCACGTTGGATCCCACGACCGTGTGCTCGCGGATTTCGGCACCGGCTTCGATCTTCGCGTAGTCACCGATGTACAGGGGGCCCCGGAGCACGGCGTCGGGGTGGACCTCCGCGCCTTCGGCGACCCAGACGCCGGGCGAGATCTCGAAGCCGTCGAGTTCGACGTCGACCTTGCGCTCCAGTACGTCGGCCTGGGCCTTCACGTAGCTCTCGTGGGTGCCCACGTCTTCCCAGTAGCCCTCGGCGATGTAGCCGTAGACCGGCTTGCCGTCCTTCATGAGCTGCGGGAAGACGTCGCCGGACCAGTCCACGGAGGTGTCCGCCTGGACGTAGTCGAAGACCTCGGGCTCCATGACGTAGATACCGGTGTTGACCGTGTCCGAGAAGACCTGGCCCCAGGTCGGCTTCTCCAGGAAGCGCTCGACCTTCCCCTCTTCGTCGACGATCGTGATCCCGAACTCCAGCGGATTGGGGACCCGCGTCAGACAGACCGTGACCAGCGCTCCCTTTTCCTTGTGGAACGCGATGAGATCGGTCAGGTCGAAGTCGGTGAGAGCGTCGCCGGAAATAACCAGGAAGGTGTCGTCCTTCAGGGCGTCCTCGGCGTTCTTCACGCTTCCCGCGGTACCGAGTGGCTTCTCCTCGTTGGCGTAGCTGAGCTCCATTCCGAGTTCTTCGCCGTCGCCGAAATAGTTTTTCACAAGCGAGGCGAGGAACTGGACGGTCACCACGGTCTCATTGAGCCCATGGCGCTTGAGCAGTTTCAGCACGTGCTCCATGATGGGCCGGTTGGCAACCGGCAAGAGCGGCTTGGGCATGCTCGAGGTCATGGGGCGAAGACGAGTGCCTTCGCCGCCTGCCATCACGACGGCCTTCATGTCGGAAACGTCCTCCTTGTGAGACGACGGTCTAGCCGACTTCACCCGTCGGGGGAAAACCTCAGCATCCACTGCGGACCGGCGACACTGCACGGCTCCGCGTCAACGAGCTAATCGGCTACTACGTCCGCCTTGACGAGGCGGCGGACTTGGACCACGTACAGGATCCCTGCCCACCAATAGAGGGTTGTACCCCAACCTGCGAACGCCCATCCGAAAATGGCGCCCAACGATGCCAGCCAACCACTTCCGTCGCTGAGCAGCAACAAGGGGAAGGCGTACATGAGGTTGAAGGTTGCAGCTTTACCGAGGAAGTTGACCTGCGGCGGCGGATAGCCGTGCCGGCGGAGGATTCCCACCATGACGAGCAGCATCAGCTCCCGGGCGAGCAGCGCCGCCGTCAGCCAGAGGGGGAGGATCTCCCGCCAGGTGAGCCCGAGGAGTGTCGACAGGATGTAGAGGCGGTCGGCTGCCGGGTCCAGGAGTCGCCCGAGGCTGCTGATCTGGTTCCACTTGCGGGCGAGCTTGCCGTCGAGGTAGTCGCTGACGCCGCTCAGCATGAGCACCAGAAGGGCCCACCCGTCGCTGTTGGGACCTCCGAAGACGGGGCGGAGGATCAGCCACAGGAAGAGGGGTACGCCGACGAGGCGAGCCATGCTGAGAATGTTGGGGATGGTGAGTACTCGGTCCGTCTGAACTCGAGTCTCCTGGACCTCCACCCGGGGGCCTCCTGTGAAGAATGTGCCGATGATGCCCCACGACCCTACCCTCAGCCCGAGCCGGCGGATGCACGGGGGTGGGGCGGGAACGGAAGCCCTCGGCGGAATGCCCTCCGACAGGCGCCCAGAACGCAGAAAAGCCCCGTGCCACAA
>NZ_KL585433.1:62298-62947 GCF_000721935.1 Streptomyces sp. NRRL WC-3549 | reverse complement strand
CCCGCCTGTGGCGGATGTCCGCGCGGCGGCCCTGGAAGGTGCCGCAGTCGGAGACCGAGGAGATCTCCCGGTAGGCGTCGCTGCCGGGCAGCCACACCTCGAGGTCGTAGGTCATCCGGGCCGAGAAGCCGAGGTCACCCGCCGGCAGCAGGACGACACGGTAGGAGAGTCCGAGGCGGCGCAGGCATTCCTCGGCATGCCCCAGCATGAGCTCCAGCTGCGCCGGTGCGTCCTCGGGGGCGCAGACGCGGACCAGTTCCACCTTCTCGAACTGGTGCAGGCGCAGGATCCCCCGGGTGTCGCGGCCGTACGCCCCCGCCTCCGCGCGGAAGCACGGGGTGCGCGCGGTGAAGGCGTACGGCAGGGCGCGGGCGTCCAGCAGCTGCCGGGCCACCAGGTTGGTGAGCGGCACCTCGGCGGTGGGGATGAGGAACAGTTCCCGGTCGCCGACCCGGGTACGGAACAGGTCGTCCTCGAACTTGGGGAGCTGGCCGGTGCCGGTCATGGTGTCGCGGTTGACGAGGAACGGCACGGAGTGCTCCGTGTAGCCGTGCTCCGTGGTGTGCAGGTCGAGGAAGAAGTCGGTCAGCGCCCGTTCCAGGCGGGCGCCGGCGCCGCGGCTGACGCTGAAGCGGGCGCCGGAGAGTCC
>NZ_KL585433.1:61520-62101 GCF_000721935.1 Streptomyces sp. NRRL WC-3549 | reverse complement strand
CGGCTGACGCTGAAGCGGGCGCCGGAGAGTCCCGCGGCGGCCGGGCCGTCCAGGATGCCGAGCGACTCGCCGATGTCGGAGTGGTGCCGGGCGCCGGCGCCGCGCGGTGCCGGGCCCCAGCGGCGGATCTCCACCGCTTCCTTCTCCGTGTCGCCGTCCGGGACCGCGTCCAGAGGGACGTTGGGGATGTCGAGCAGCAGCTGGGCGAGGTCGCCTCCCGCCGAACGGGCCGCGGCCTCCGCCCGCTGCACGTCCGCGCGCAGCGCCCGGGCGGCTTCCTTCTCCTCCTCCGAGGGCGGCCCCGAGCGCCCGCGCGCCCGTGCGGTGCGGTTCAGCTCGGTGCGCAGCCGGGTCACCTCGGCCTGGGCGTCGGACCGGCGGCGGAGCGCCTTCTCCAGCACGGCCAGGTCGAGGGCGTAGCGCCGACGGGCCAGTCGCCGTACGGCGGCCGGCCCGTCTTCGAGCAGCTCACTGGGATCGTGCATGACGGACTCCTCAGATCGGGACGGTGGCGGCCGGTGGCTTGCCGGACGCGGTGAGGCGGGGGCGCCCGGCAGGAGGTACCGGGCGGGGTGGCCACC
>NZ_KL585433.1:53257-61300 GCF_000721935.1 Streptomyces sp. NRRL WC-3549 | reverse complement strand
GGGCGGGCCGGCGGGAGCCGGTGAGTGAGCAGGCCTCGCCGCCCGCCGCCCGTATCCCTCTGGCCGGGTCCCGCGCGGCCGGCCAGGAGGTGACGGAATCCCGCACCGGCGGGCCCTGCCGGGGTCGTGGGGGAGACGCGGTCAGGGCGGTCGGCGCGTGGACTCCCCCCGGAGGGCGGACGCCGCGGACAGCCGGACGGGGCGGGCGGCTCGGAGCCGCCCGCCCCGCAGGTGGTACTTCGGCGGTGCCCGTCGACCGGCCGTCAGGCCGGAGCGATGGCCAGCGCCGTGTTCTGGCCGCCGAACCCGCACGAATTGCTGAGCGCGAGGTCGATCGGCATCGACGTGACCGACTGGGCGAGCTTGACGTCGATCCGGGGGTCGGGGATGCACAGGCCCGCGGTCGGTGGAACCGTTTCGTGTTCGATGCTCAGCAGGGTGAAGGCCGCCTCGACCGCGCCGGCGGCGCCGAGCAGATGTCCGGTGACTCCCTTCGTGGAGGTGACCAGCGGATCGCCCTGCAGGGTCCGATGGATCATGCGGGCCTCGGCCAGGTCGTTGAGCGGTGTCGAGGTGCCGTGGGCGTTCACGTGCTGCACCTCGTCCGGGTCCGCGCCCGCGTCGGCGAGTGCCGCGCGGACCGCCGCCTCGATTCCGGCGCCGTCCGGATGGGGCGACGTCATGTGATGGGCGTCCGCGGTGGCCCCGTAGCCGATGATCCGGCCGTGGACGTGCGCGCCGCGGGCCCGGGCGTCCACGACACGTTCCATGACGAGGATCCCGGCGCCCTCCCCGGCGACGAAGCCGTCCCGGTCGGCGTCGAAGGGACGCGACGCCGACGCCGGGTCGTCCTCGCGCCGCGACAGGGCGCCCATCTGGGCGAAACCGGCCATGACCAGCGGAGTGATCATCGCTTCGCTGCCGCCCGCCAGGACCACGTCACAGCGGCCGAGGGCGAGCAGGTCCCGGGCCGTGCCGATGGCGGTCGCACCCGACGCGCAGGCCGTGGCCACCACCAGGTTGGGCCCGGTGGCCCCGAACTCGATGGCCGTCTGACCGGCCAGCATGTTCGGCAGCTGCATGGGCAGCAGCAGCGGGGACACCCGGTCGGCGCCCTGCTCCCGCAGCACGTGGTGCTGCTCCTCGACCGTGCCGGGACCGCCGTCCGCGCAGCCCAGCACCACACCGACACGCGCCCCGTCCCAGGTGGTCGGGTCGAGACCGGCGTCGGCCACCGCCTCGTGGGCGGCGACGAGGGCGAACTGCACGAACCTGTCCAGGCGGTGTGCCCGCCGCGCGCTGAGCAGGGACTCGGGGTCGAAGTCGGGCACCCGGCAGGAGATACGCACCGGATTGTTCGCCAGCACCGGATCGAGGGCGGCGGCCGGCCTGCCGTCGCAGACCGCCGCCCAGCTGGGCCCCACCCCGATACCGCCCGGGGTGACCAGGCCGAGCCCGGTGACGGCGATGTCCATGCCGGCCATCAGACCTTCGCGCCCCGCTGCTCCATGAGCCGGACCATGTCGGCCACGGTCTCGGCCTCCAGGAGGTCGTCGTCACTGACGTCCAGGTCCAGTTCGGACTTGAGCAGCAACGACAGCTCCACCACGGCCAGCGAGTCCAGCTCGATGTCCTCCCGGGTGGCCTCCGGGGTGATGGACTCGGGCGACACCTTGAGCTTGTTGGACAGGATTTCCTTGAGCTGCTCCAGCATGTCGGTTCCTTTCGAAGGCGTACGCGAAACCGGCGTACGTGACGGATGTACGCGAACGCGTACGGACTGGCGTACTGCATACACGGAGACGGCTGAGGTGACGTGTGCCGTCAGACCAGGTGGAGCTCCGGCCACACCAGGGTGGCCGCACCCCAGGAGAGGCCCCCGCCGAACGCGGTCAGCAGCACCCGGTGCCCGGCGGTGAGCCGGCCGTCCGCGGCGGCCTGCGACAGCAGCAGCGGGATCGAGGCGGCTCCCGTGTTGCCGACCTGTGCGATGTTGGTCAGCTGCCGTTCGGCCGGGAACCCGAGGCGTTCGGCGACCGAGTCGAGGATGCGCGCGTTGGCCTGGTGCGCCGCGAAGCGGTCGACGTCCCCGATCCGCCAGCCGGCCAGTTCGGCCGCCTGCCGGGACGCGCCCGTCATCCGCTCGACCGCATGCCGGTAGGTGTCCCGGCCGAGCATCCGGAAGTAGTGGTCCTCGGGGGCCGCCGCGGCACCGGAGGAACGCTGGCGCGAGCCGCCCGCCGGTACCTCGATCAGATGGCTCAGCTCTCCGTCGCTGCCGAGGACCAGCGGGCCGACGGCCCCCGGTTCGTCGGCCGACCCCGCCCGCAGCACCACCGCGCCCGCACCGTCCGCGAAGATGACCGCCGTGGTGCGGTCCTTCGGGTTGACGATCGTGGTGAACGCGTCGGCGGCGATCAGCAGAACGCTCTGTGCCGTCCCCGCCGCGACGAGTCCCGACGCGGTGGCGAGGCCGTACAGGAAGCCGGAGCAGACGGCGGCCACGTCGAACGCCGGCACCTGCCCGAGCCCCAGCCGGGCGGCCACCTGGGGGGCGGTCGCCGGGCAGGGCTGGTCGGGTGTGGTGGTGGCCAGGACGACCGCGTCCACCTGCTCGTCGCCCGCCGACTTCAGGGCCCGCAGCCCGGCCTCCACCGCCAGGTCGGAGGTCGCGGTGCCGGGCGCGACCACATGGCGTTCGGCGATCCCGGTGCGCGAGCGGATCCACGCGTCGGAGGTGTCGAGCCGCCCGGCCAGATCGTCGTTGGTCACCAGACCGGGAGGTACGTATGCCCCGATCCCGGAGACGACCGCCGCGCGCCCGCCGCTCACGCGCCGGCCTCCGGACCGCCGAGGACCTCCAGGGGCAGGCCCATGTACGCCATCCGGGACTCGGCCATCTCGTCGGTCCAGCGCTCGGCCATGTCGTAACGCTGCTCCGGCGTGGTGTCGAGCATCCGGACACCCGGCCAGAGCTCGTAGTCGCCGATCTTCCCGGCGTGCTGGGCCATGCCCTTCTGGAAGAGTTCCTCGCGGTGGATGACGAACTCCCGGTCGGGGACCTCGTCCCACAGCCGCACACCGGCGCGCAGGATCTCCAGGAGGCGCGGGCGGTACTCGGGGTGCTCGGCCGCGTGGTCGCGCAGGATCGTGCTGGCCACCGTGAGGTGCCGGATCTCGTCGATGGCGGTGCCGCGCGAGATCTCGCCGGTGGCCGGCGAGAGCGGGGTCCACTTGCGTTCGCTCAGTTCGGCCGCAGGGGCGAGCACGCCCTCGATGACGATGGCGAACACGGCGACACCGCCGGGGAAGTCGGCCTGGTCGCGGACGATGTCGAGGGTGAAGTCCACGACCGGCTCCAGGACCCGCTTGCGGTAGTCCGCAGCCATCTCGTCGATGTCCGCCAGGAGCGTCTTCTCCGGCATCCCCAGCTCCACCAGGTGGTTGCGGAAGACCCGGGCGTGACGCGCCTCGTCGACCAACTGGGTGGCGTAGAACTCGAGTTCGGGAACGCCGGGGGCGATGGCGACGTAGTGGCCGAGCAACCGCGTCGCGATCTCCTCCGACAGACTGCGGAAGCCGAACTCCAGCACCAGCGCGTCCCGCAGGGGCCCCGGCTCCTTGAGGAAGTCGGGCACGAGGGCATCGGCATGGTGCCCGGTCTCGCCCCGGTCGCGCAGCGTGCCCTGCGCCACCGAGGTGAACCAGTAGGCGAGGTTGCACTCCTCGGGGCCGAGGGTGAGCTCCTTCGCGCCGTCGAGCAGACCGGGGGCCTTCTCCCAGTCGGCCTCGGGTGCCACAGAACCGGTCATGACGCGGCCGCCTCCTTCGCGGGGTGCAGGGAACCGGCGAACAGCCCGCCGGCGTAGCTGAACAGGGGCAGGCCGTCACCGGTCCTGGCCCGGACGACATGGCCCAGCAGCAGTTCGCTGTCGCCCGCCGGGTGCACGGAGTGGAACCGGCAGGTGTAGTGCGCGAGCGCCCCCGCTATCAGCGGCGCGTGCGCGTACGGGTCCGCCGTCCAGGTGAGCCCCGCGAACTGCCTGCTCCCGTCCGGGCGGCCGCTGTCCGCGAAGTGGCGGGCGAGACCGGCCTGGTCGCCGCCGAGCACGTTGACCGCGTACCGCCCCTCGGCGGCGGCGAGCCGCGCGAAGGAGGAACCCGCCCGCAGCACGACCCCCACCAGCAGGGGCTCGCGCGACACCAGGGTGACGGTGCTCGCCGTGGTGCCGTGCAGCCGCTCCTCGGAGCCGACCGTCAGCACCGACACCGGGGACGCCAGGTGGTACAGCGCCTGCCGGCGCTCGGCCGGGTCCTGGCGCACGGGGCGCAGCGGGGCACGGACCTCGGTGACGGTGGTCATCGCACGGCCTCCCGCTGCTGCCGGCGGGCGGGGCGCGCCGGGACGTGGCCGACCGGGGCCGGCTCCATGGTGTGGCCGGCCGGCTTGGGACGGGCCAGCCCCAGATCGTCCAGGAGCCGCAGATAGCCGGGCTGGCGCACCGGCTCGAAGGGCAGCGCGAACGACTTCATGAAGTTGCCGAACAGGCCCCGGTCGCCGAAGAGGTGGAAGGGCAGCACCAGCAGCGCCCACTCCGGCTTCACCAGCCAGCACCACAGCGCGGCGACCGCGCCCTGCGTGATCAGGCTGTGCATGACGTTGTAGAGCACGTAGTACGTCTTGGGGATCGGCCGCCCGCCGCTGCGCTTGAAGGCGATCGCGCCCGGGATGTAGCCGATGAGGTCGATGTACAGGAACAGGGCGATCGCGACCCCCCAGCGGATCTCGCCGAAGTGGGCGATGATCAGACCGGTGGTGACGGCGAGGCCCACCAGGTACTCGGCGCGGTGCAGCGAGTACGTCCTCGGTGTCTCGAAGGGATTTGCCTGGTCCATGGTCGGCTCCTGCCGGGGGTGCTAGGCGCCGACGGCGGCGGGCTCGGTGAGATCGACGTCTCCCGAGAGGCGGGTGGTGGGGAACAGACCGGTCAGGGCCCAGGCGACGGTCTCCTGGATGACCCGCTCGGCGATCGGGTCGAGGATCCCCTCCAGGCTCGGGATGCCGAAGTCGAAGTCGGCGTCGAACCGGACCGTGACGTCGTCGCCCCGCTGAGTCACGGTCCAGGTTCCGGTGAAGGAGTCGAAGTCCCCGTCGGACTGCTCGAAGCGGATCTCGCCCCGCTCGGGCGCGAAGACGTCGTCCTCGGTCCAGCGCAGCAGGCCGCTGCGGAAGTGCAGCTCCCAGCTCGAACTGGCGTTCTTCTCCGGGTAGGTGGCGTGCACGGTGGTCTTGTTCACGTGGGGCGCCAGGTCGGGGTACCGCTCCCAGCGTCGTACGGAGTCGAAGACCGTCGTGGCCTGCTCCGCGGGTATCAGGGCGTCGAGCTGTACGTGCCGCACGATCAGTTACCGCCTTCCGGCATCTTGGCCGCGCCCCGGACGAGGTCGCGTGTGGCCAGGTCGAAGGAGTTCAGGAGGAACTCCACATCGGTGTCGCTCAGCACGGCCGGCGGCGTGAACCGCACCACCGAGCTGCCGTTCATCGAGTGGTTGGCGACCACGCCGTGGTTGAACAGCTCGATCAGCAGCTCGCCGGCGAGTCCGGCCTCGACGAGCTCCACGCCGATGAGCAGCCCGCGGCCGCGTACGTCCACGACGAGTTCGGGGATGTTGCGGTACGCGATCTCCGCGATCCTCGGCAGCAGCTGCGCGCCGAGGTCCATGGCGCGGGTGACCAGGCGCTCCTCCTTCATGGCCCGGATCGCGCCCTGGACCGCGGCCATCAGGACCGGCTGGCCGGAGAAGGTGGCGGTGTGGACGTAGGGGTCCTTGTCGAAGGGGCGGAAGGCCTTGCGGGTCGCCACGGCCGCGGAGACCGGCAGTACCCCGCCGCCGAGCGCCTTGCCGGTGAGGAGCACGTCGGGCACCACGCCCTCGGTGTCCGCGCCCCACCACTCGCCGAGCCGGCCGAAACCGGACTGCACCTCGTCGAGGATCAGGAAGCCGTCATGGGCGCGGACCAGTTCCTCGACCCGCTTGAGGTAGCCCGCGGGCGGAATGATCACACCGCCCTCGCCCTGGACGGGTTCGAGGATGACGCAGACCTCACCGGGGTGGGCCGCGAGTTCCGCCTCCAGCGCGTCGGTGTCGCCGAACGGCAGGTGCAGGAAGTCCGGCACCAGGGGCCGGAACGGCGCCTGGTAGACGTCCTTCGCGGTGGCGGACAGCGCGCCCAGCGTCTTGCCGTGGTAGCCGCCCCGCATCGAGACGGTCCGCCTGCGGCCGCCGGCCCGGGCGAGCTTGAGACCGGTCTCCACCGCCTCGGCGCCCGACAGCGCGAAGTGCACGCGGTCCAGCCCCTCGGGCATCACGGAGACGAGCGCCTCGGCGGCGCGGGCCACGGTGGGCTCCAGCAGGATGCGCGTCGCGGTGGGATGCGTCCGCAGCTGGCGCTCCACCTCCTCCATCACGATCGGGTGGCGTGCGCCCATGATGAAGACGCCGTAGCCGCCGGCGTTGAGGAAGCGCTCACCGTCGCTGGTGGTGAGCCAGGCGCCCTCGGACGCCGTCTCCATGTGGCTGCCGAAGAGCTCGGCGAGGGTGGCCCGGCCCTTGCTGAGATGGGCCCGGTACAGGCCGAGGATCTCCGCCTCGGTCTCGACGGGTGATTCCTGGATGACGGTCACGGATCTCTCACTCCAAGTGTGGTCGGGGCGGCCACTCGCTGCCCGCGGTGGTGACTCAGGCCAGGACCAGCGCTTCGCCGTCGAAGTAGCGCAGCAGCGGCTCGGCGGCGGCGGCGCGGCCCGGCGGGTGGAAGATGAGGGCGTGGACGGCGGCGGCCGCCCGGCCGTGGTCGGAGCCGCTGATGAAGTCCAGGCCGCCGAGCAGTTCCAGGGCCTGCCCGGCGATCCTGGGCAGCGCCTTCTGGACGGTGTAGCGGGCGACCAGCACCCGGGCGACCGAATCCTCGTCCGGCTCCCGGCCGATCGTCCGCGCGACACCTTCGAGGAGTGCCAGGGCGGCCTCCATCTCGACCGCGAGGGAGGCCCGCTCCTGGACGTTGCCGCGCTCGCGCTCCAGCACCTGCTCGACCAGCGCGGCGGCGCCTCCCGCGTACCCGGCGGAGATCAGCAGCTCGAACCAGACGAACCCGGCCGTCTGCAGGTCGTCCAGCCGGCTCGGGTCGTCCGCACCGGCCCGTACGACCATGTCGGCCGGCACGAACACGTCCGTCAGCCGCACCTCGTCGCTCTCCGCGCCCGCCAGCAGGTCGTTGCCCCAGAACGGGTGCACGGTCAGCCCCGGCGCGTCGGCCGGCACCAGGGCGAGCGCCAGCTCGGCCTTGCCGTCCTCGTGGTGGATGGCGATGCTCGCGGTGAGCAGACTCATCGAGCGGGAGAGGCTGCACGGCTTCTTCGAGCCGGAGAGCAGGTACCCGCCGTCGACGGGCCGGGCGGTCACCGCGGGGGTGAGGATGTTCTGCTCGGTGCGGCCCTCGGCCCAGCCGGAGGCCATGACCTGCTGGTCGGGGACGATCCGGTGCAGCAGCTCGGTCTGCGCGGAGGTGAGGCGGCCCTCCTTGACGGCGAGCGAGTAGAGCATGGCCGCGGTGAAGTGGTGCATGGAGACGGCCGCGACGAGCGAGGGCGACACGGCGCCCAGCGCCAGCTGGACGCGCAGCGCGTCCAGCGGGGCGGCGCCGTGGCCGCCGTACTCCTCGGGAATCAGCAGCCCGACCCCGCCGTGGATGCGGAAGAGGTCGATGACGGGGCCGCCGGGCTGCTCCCGGTCGGCGTAGGGGGTCTGCTCCAGCTCTTTGAGCAGACCGGGGTGGAATTGCTCGCAGACGGCCCGAGCAGCATCGAGGGAACGCACGGGGAAACCTCCGGAAGGCGTACGGTCCGGGCGCTCAGGCGCCGAAGACCGCGTCGTAGGGGCTGATGTCGCGGGCGATGCTGACCCCTTGCACGTGCGAGGTCTTGAGCATCGGGTAGTTCGCCTCGCCGAAGGCGCCGCCGGTGCGTCCGGTGCCGCCGTGGC
>NZ_KL585433.1:48304-53007 GCF_000721935.1 Streptomyces sp. NRRL WC-3549 | reverse complement strand
AGGAAGCCGATGTGGGAGTCGTTGACCTTCAGCAGGCCGCCGTTGACGACGCGCTGCACGAAGGTCTCGATGACGTGGTCGGAGCGCGACCACAGGGAGTTGCGCAGCCCGTAGGTGTTGGTGTTGACGAAACGGAGGAAGGCCGCCAGCAGCGTGTCGTCGTCGTCGCGTTCGGGCACCACGATCGGGATGAGCGGGAAGAACGTCTCCTCGCGCACCACGTCGAAGGTGCGGGCCCGGTCCAGGCCGTCCACCCGCAGGACGGTGGGCTGCAGGAAGACGCCCGTCTCCGAGGGCGTGCCGTCCAGCTCGGTGCGGTGGCCGCCGGTGACCAGGGAGGCGCCGTTGTCCAGGGCCTGCCGCAGCAGCCGGAAGAACCGCTCGCTGCGGCGCACCGGCGACAGCAGGACGTCCTCCTCCTCCGGGAAGCCCGGCCGGATGCCCTTGACCTGCTCCTGCACCTCGGCGATCAGCGCGTCGGCGACCTCGGGGTGGACCAGGACGTAGTTGGGCACCATGCAGATCTGCCCGGAGCCGAAGAACGACTCGGTGATGGCCTCGGCGGCCCACTTCACGTCGGCGTCCTTCCACACCACGATGCCGTCGTTGCCGGCGAGTTCGAGGATGGGCTTCTTGCCGTGCGCGACGCACTGCTGCTCGAAGCGCAGGCCCTCCTGGCTGCCGCCGATGTAGAAGATGTCGTTGATCAGCGGGTCGGCGATCCAGCGGTCCAGGGTCTGCTTCGGGTTGCTGCACACCGCGTTGAGGACGCCGGGGGGAGCGTCGAGCTCCTCCAGCAGCGGTGCCACGATGTCGCGCAGCAGCCACATGGTGCTCAGCGCGATACTGCGCGGCGCCCTGACCACCACGCTGTTGCCGGCCATCAGGGCCAGCACGCTCAGGGCGGCGCTGGGCAGCGGGGCGTTCTGCGGGGGGTTGAAGGCCACCACGCCGTCCGGCTGGCGCTGAAGGATCAGCTTGCGGCCCGCGTACTCCTTCTCGACCCGCATCTGCTTCATGTACCAGCGCAGACTGCCGGGGGAGTAGATCTGCAGCAGGCAGCTCAGCTCCCAGCGGGCCAGCTTCACCGGGTGCGACTCGGCGACCAGCATGTCGAGGAACTCGTCCTGGTGCTTGATGAGTTCCTCGCGGAAACGGGTGCCGAGCCGCATCCGCCGCTCCAGCGGGACGGCGGCCCAGTCAGGGGCGGCGGCGGCCGCCGCCTGGGTGGCGAGGTCGATGGCGTCGTCGTCCGCGATCGCGCAGCGGCCCACGACGTAGGGGTGCTCGGCCGCCTCGGACTCCGGGTTCTGCTCCAGGGACCGCTTGAGGCTCACGCTGGTGAACACGTCTTCCAGCAAGGACCGCCCGCTGACGGTGTAGACCCACCCGTCACCGGCGACGTCCTTGCCCGCGATGTAGAGGTCGTAGCTCTTCAGTCCGGGAGGTGCCTGGGCACTCTCCTCCTGCTCGGCTTCGCGAAGCATCATCAGCCCTTCCGAATCTCGGAGTTTCGATTCGGCTGTCTCGAATCGGTCTTCCGGTGCGGGTGGTTGCGTGAGTGTGCGGGGGTTCGGGGAATTCATGTTCGAAGCACACCGATCGTGGCAGCCGAATCTGACTCCGCGCTGACACCGGACTGATCGAGCCACGGCCGGCGCGGGCCGTCAGTGGGGTGTCAGCCGCCGCTGCTTGCATGACCGGCATGCCACCTGCCGAAACCGTGATCCAGCGGCTGCGCGAACTGCCGCGGACCGAACTCACCGATGAGATAGAGACACTCGTCCTGGGGAAGTTCAAGGCGGTCCTCCTCATGGACGAGTCGGAGGAGCTCCCCCTCGACATCAGCTATTTCGACCTCGGTCTCACCTCGCTGCGGCTGACCGAGATACGGCAGAGCCTGGAACAGCTCCTGGATCTGTCCATCAGCGCGAACGTGCTGTTCAACGAACCGACGGTCGCGCACCTCGTGGACCACCTGGCCGACGCCCTGTCCGCCCCGTCCGCCCCCTGACAGACCAAGCCCAGGACCCAAGGAGTCGCTCCATGCCGCGTACGGAATCCGAGACGGAAGAGACGAACCGGCCGCCGGGGCAGGCGCCCGAGCCGATCGCGATCGTCGGAATCGGACTGCGATTCCCCGGCGGCAGCAACTCGCCCGACGAGTTCGACGCCTTCCTGCGCGAAGGCCGCAGCGGGATCGGCCCCATCCCCGGCGACCGGTGGGACGTGGCCGCGTTCACGCCCGAGACACCGGAGGACAAGGGGAAGATCCACACCTCGGCGGGCGGCTTCCTCGACCGCGTCGACCAGTTCGACGCCGCCTTCTTCAACATCTCGCCGAAGGAGGCCCAGTACATGGACCCCCAGCAGCGGATGCTGCTGGAGACCGCCTGGCAGGCCCTGGAGCACGCCAACATCGACCCGACACCGCTGCGCCGCGGCAACGGAGGCGTGTACATAGGCGCCAGCTCCATCGACTACTCGATGGAGCTCGACGCACTGCCCTACGAGGAGTTGGAGGGCAACCTCGCCTCCGGCATCACCATGTTCCCGCTGTCGGGCCGGCTGTCGTACTTCCTGGGCTGGCGCGGCCCGAGCATGAGCGTCGACACCGCCTGCTCCTCCTCGCTCGTCGCCCTCCACCTCGCCGTCCAGGGCCTGCGGGCGGGCGAGAGCGACATCGCGCTGTGCGGCGGGGTCAACGCCCTGCACCACCCGCGCACCTCGGTGATGTTCTCCAACGCGCGGATGCTGTCCCCGGACGGCCGGTGCAAGACCTTCGACGAGGCCGCCGACGGCTACGCGCGCGCCGAGGGATGCGGTGTCGTCGTACTCAAACGCCTCAGCGACGCGACCCGCGACGGTGACACCGTGCTCGCCCTGGTGCGCGGCACCGCCGTCGGGCAGGACGGCGACAGCGCGGGCCTGACCGTCCCCAACGGCCCCGCCCAGGAGAAGGTCATCCGCAGCGCGCTCGCCGCCGGGCACCTCGCCCCCGAGGACGTCCAGTACGTCGAGGCGCACGGCACCGGCACCCCGCTGGGCGACCCGATCGAGTTCGGCGCCATCGGCGACGCCTTCGCCGCGTCGCACACCAAGGACGCCCCGCTGCTCGTCGGCTCGGTGAAGACCAACCTGGGCCACATGGAGCCGGCGGCCGGCATCGTCGGCGTCATCAAGACGGTGCTCCAGATCAGGTCCGGCACCATCTACCCGCACCTGAACCTCGACACCCCGTCCGGACGCATCCCGTGGGACCTCTACCCGGTGCGCGTCCCCACCGCGTGCGAGCCCTGGAAGGCCGAGGTCCGGCGCGCGGTGGTCAACAGCTTCGGCTTCGCGGGCACCATCGGCGCGGTGGTCCTGGAGCAGCCGCCGGCCCGGGCCGAGCGGACCCCCGCCCCCGTGGAACACCCCGGGACCCCCGTGTTCACCCTCTCCGCGAAGAGCGCCGCCGCCCTGAGCGCACAGGCACGGAACTACCGGCAGCTGCTGGCCGACCGGCCCGACGTCCCGCTGGACGAACTGTGCTACACCGCCAATGTCTCCCGCACCCACCACCCCTACCGGGTGGCGGGCCCGGTCACCGACCGCGCGGCGCTCGCCGGCCTGCTGGACGAGGCCGCCGAGCAGAAGCACGAGGGCCCCGCCGGCATCCGCAGGACCGCGTTCATGTTCAGCGGCCAGGGCGCGCAGTACACGGCCATGGGCGCCGCGCTCTACGAGCGGTTCCCGGTCTTCCGCGACCACGTCGACCTGTGCGACCGGCTGTTCGCCCCGCACCTGGGCCGCTCCGTGGCCGAACTGGTGCTCGGCGGTGCCGCCGACCCGGAGGCGATCGACCGTACCGAGTACACCCAGCCCGCCCTGTTCACCCTGGAGTACGCGCTCGCCAAGCTGTGGATGTCCTGGGGCGTGCGCCCCAACGTGCTCATCGGGCACAGCATCGGCGAGGTCGTCGCCGCCGCCGTGGCCGGCCTGTTCAGCCTGCCGGACGCCGTGACGCTGGTCGCCGCCCGCGCGCGGCTGATGCAGGCGGTGCGCACGCCGGGAGGCATGGCCGCGGTGTCCGCGTCCGCCGAGGACGTCGAGCCCCTCCTCGCCGGCCACCCGGACCTGTCCCTCGCGGCGGTCAACGCCCCTGACCAGTGCGTGGTCTCCGGTGGCGTCGACGCCCTCGACGAGGTCACCGGCCTCCTCAAGGAGCGCGGCGCGCGCGTCGACCGGCTGGCCGTCTCGCACGCCTTCCACTCGCCCCTGATGGCCGAGACCTACGACGACTTCCGGGCCGCCCTCGACGGCATCACGTTCCACGAGCCCACCATCAGCCTGATCTCCAACGTCACCGGGCGGCTCGCCCGCTTCCGCGAGATCGGCACCGTCGACTACTGGGTGCGGCACATCGGTGAACCCGTACGCTTCCTCGACGGCATCCGGTCGGTGGCCCAGCGCGGCCGGCACGCCCTGATCGAGATCGGGCCCCAGGCGGCGCTGACCGCCCTCGCCCGGCGCAGCCTGACCGCCGAGGACCACGTGTGGCTGGCGAGCCTGCGCCGCCGCGACCGCTCCGCCGACACCACCCTGGCCGCGCTCGCCGAGTACTACGCCGCGGGCCTTCCGGTCTCCTGGGCGGACTACCACGCGGGGCGCCCCGCCACCGCGAAGACGTCCCTGCCCACCTACGCCTTCCAGCGCAAGCG
>NZ_KL585433.1:45094-48064 GCF_000721935.1 Streptomyces sp. NRRL WC-3549 | reverse complement strand
CCGCCAGCCGCAGGCGTACGGGCACGGCAGGCGGCGCGGCCCGCCACCTGCTGCTCGGCACGGAGGAGCGATTCGCCTGCGGAGTACGGGAGTTCACATCCGAATTCACCGTCGAGGACCTGGGTGCGCTCGCCGACCTCGGCGACGGCCGGCGCACGACACTGCCGACCGGCGCGTACGTCGACCTGCTGCTCGCGCTCCAGGACGCCGTCAGCGGACACACCCGTTCCGCCGTCCGCGAGCTGAAGCTGCCCACCCCCCTGCACCTGGCCGCCGACACCACCGTGGTCCTGACGACCCGGTGGCGCCCGCGTCCCGAGGGCGGCGCCGAGGCGGAGGTCTTCACCCTCGTCGGCGGCGAGGAGAACATCCACGCCACCGCCCTGATCGCCGCCGAGCCCGAACCGGTCGTACCGGTCTCCGAACTCGCCGAGCTGGACGCCGAACTGGCGCCCGCCGCCCAGGAGATCGACGACGAGGACATCTACACCGACCTCGGCTCCGTCGGCCGCCCGCACGGCCCGCGCATGCGGCAGCTGCTGCGCGCCTCCCGGCACCGCGACGGTCTGGTCACCGGCGAGCTGACCGGCCGCAGCGCCACCGCGGTCGAGCACGTACCCGCGGAACTGCTGGAGGCCGCGGTGCAGGCCGCCGTCGTCCTCGACCCCGAGGGCCCGGTCTTCGTGCCCCGCGAGATCGCCTCCGTACGCCACTTCAGGAAGCCCCGCGGCGAGCGGCTCCGCGTCCTCGCCCGCGTCCACGGCGACCAGGACCGCCGCGTCGCCGACATCCTCCTTCTGGAGAACGGCGACCCGGTCACCGAACTCCTCGGCGTCCTGCTCGCCCGCCCCGAGGGCCGCGTGGGCCGCCGCCAGTTCCTCCACCGGCCCGCATGGGTGCGGCGGGCCCTGCCCGCAACCGCCGACGGCACACCCGGTGCCACCCCCGCGGGCGGCAGGCCTGCGGGTGACCCGGCTGCCCGGTGCCACCGGCCCCGGAGCAGCCCTCGACGACCCGACCGTCACCGACGTGTGCTGGGCCTGGCGGCAGCGGCAAGGACCCATGTCCGCCGAGCGGATGCGCGCCGAGTGCGAGGACAACTACCGCGAACTCCTCGACCTGATCGCCTCGTTGGACGCGGCCGGCCGGCCCCGGCCGCCCCGGCTGTGGCTGGTCACCGAAGGCGCCCAGTGGCTCCCCGGCGACCCGGCCGGCGACGGCGGGCACCTCGCCGCCGCGACCCTGTGGGGCTTCGGGCGGGTCCTGCTCACCGAGTACCCGCAGTACCGCACCACCCTCGTCGACCTCGCGCCGGGCAGCGACCTCGTGCCGCTGCTCGACGAGTGGGCGGCCGGGACCCCGGGCGAGTACCAGATCGCCCACCGGCCGGGGCGGCGCTACGTCCGCCGGCTGCTCGCCGGTGACTCCACGCTCACCTGGAGCGGCGGCTACGAGCTGCGCGCCCCCGACTCGGGCGACCTCTCCGACCTCGCCCTGGTGCCCGCCGCGGACCGTGCGCCCGGCACCGACGAGGTGCGGGTCGGGGTCGTGGCCGTGGCCCTCACCGACCAGGACGCGCGGACCGCCCTGGACACCGGGCGCGCCGAACGGGAGGAGGAGGGACCCCCGCCCGTCCTCGGCGCCCTCGCCACGGGCACCGTGCTCGCCGCCCGCGAGGCGTCGGGGTTCACCGCGGGCGACGAGGTCCTCGTACGCCACGACGGCACCCTGCGCTCCACGCTCACCGTCCCGTCCGCGTCCGTCGTGCTCGCCCAGCACCCCGAGCCGCACGACGGCACCCGGCACTTCCGCCTCGACGAGACGGGCGAGGCCCTGCGCACCGCCCTCCTCGACCCGGCCGCCGAGGTGTGGGTCGACCTGCCCGGCGGGTCCGACGACGAACCGTCCGCGCCCGCGGCGGACACCGAAGCCGCCCCCGAAGACACCGTGCGCCCCGACCGCACCTATGTCGTCACCGGTGGTCTCGGCGGCCTCGGCCTGGTCACCGCACGCAAACTCGTCGCCCTGGGCGCCCGCCACCTGACCCTGGTCAGCCGCAGCGGAAAGCCCACCGAGGAGGCCGCGCCCGTCCTGGCGGAACTCGCCGAGAGCGCCGAACTCGCCGTCGTACGGGCCGATGTGAGTCGCCCGGAGGGCGTGCGCGAGCTGGTGGGCGAGGTGGAGGCGGGACCGTGGCCGGTCGGCGGGATCGTGCACGCGGCCGGGTCCTACGACAAGAAGCTGATCGCCGAGCTCACCTGGGAGTCCATCGACGCCCAGCTCGCGGCGAAGGCGTACGGCGGCTGGCTGCTGCACGAGGCCGCGCGGAGCTCCTTCCCGGAGCTGGCGTTCTTCGTGACGTACTCGTCGATCGCCTCCGTCCTCGGCGGCGCCACCCAGGGGCACTACGCGGCGGCCAGCGCCGGCCTCGACAGCCTCGCCGAGTGGCGCACCCGCCAGGGGCTGCCCGGACTCTCCGTCAACTGGGGCGCCTGGGCCAGGGTCGGCATGTCCGCCCGCCTGGAGGAGCACCTCAGCCGCGAGATCGAACGCAGCGGCGTCCGCTTCTTCTCCCCGACCAGGGCCCTGGACACACTGGCCCGGCTCTGGGGCGGCCGGCCGCGTACCCAGCGGGTGGTGGGCGAGTTCGACTGGGACCGCTACGTGGCCGGCAGCGCGACCGGCGACCAGTTCTACGACCGCCTCGCCCGGCAGGACGACACCGCCGACGACGGGTTCGACGCGGCCTCGCTCGGTGCGCTGCCGGCGCCGGAGCGCAGGGGCCTGATCACTCAGGTGGTGCGGGAGAAGGTCGCCGCCGTCCTGCAACTGGCGACGAACTGGCCGAGTCGGCCGAGTTCGTCTCCCTGGGCCTGGACTCGCTGATGGCGCAGAACGTCAAGTCCGGCCTGGAGCAGGTGTTCCGGCTACCGCTGCCCGCCTCGATCACCTTCGACCACCCGACGGTAC
>NZ_KL585433.1:42807-44894 GCF_000721935.1 Streptomyces sp. NRRL WC-3549 | reverse complement strand
CCGACGGTACGGCAGCTCGCCGCCTTCCTCGACGGGCAACTGTGCCCGGCCCCCACGGCATGACCCGCACGACTCGTCCCGGACGAAGGGGAGGACCCACCCCATGACCACCACGACCACCGCGGACCACGACGGCTGGACGCTCACCCACACCTCCCGCGCCCACGCCGGCAGCCGGCCGCACCACGCGGCGATCGTCTGCGAGGGCCGGATCACCACCTACGCCAATCTGCACCGCGAGAGCAACCGCGCCGCCCACGCCCTGCGCAGCAGCGGGGTACGGCGCGGAGACCGGGTCGCCTACCTGGGCCGCGAGTCGGAGAACTACTACCTGGTGATCCTCGCCTGCGCCAAGGCCGGCGCGGTCCTGGTCCCGGTCAACTGGCGGCTCACCCCGGACGAGGTCGACCACATCCTGCGGGACTCCGGCGCGGTCCTGGTCTTCGTCGACGACGAGTTCTGGGACACCGCCGCGAAGGTGCGCCCGCACCTGCCCGAGTTCCACACGATGATCCGGATCGACGGCACCGACGCCGACGGCGAACCCGCCCGTGGCGCGGGGCTGCCCGCCTGGTACGCGAGCAGGCCGGACACCGAGCTGGAGGTCGGCGCCGGACCCGACGACCCGGTCGTGCAGATCTACACCAGCGGTACCACCGGACTGCCCAAGGGTGCCGTGCTCGCCCACCGCAGCTTCTTCACCCTGCCGCAGGCCATGCGCGACCACGGCACCGCCTGGATCGACTGGCTGCCCGACGACGTCGCCCTGATCTCACTGCCGGGCTTCGGCATCGCGGGCATCGGCTGGTTCATGCACACCTTCAACGCCGGGGGCACCAGCGTGGTCATGCCCCACTTCGACCCGCAGGAGGCGGTGCGGCTGATCCGCACCCACCGCGTCACCACCACCTTCGCCGCACCCGCCATGCTCCAGATGATGGCGGGCGAACGGACCGCGGGGCCGGACGCGTTCGTCTCCCTGCGCAAGATCTGCTACGGGGCCGCCCCGATGTCCGAGACACTGCTGAAGCAGTGCCTGGAGACGTTCGACTGCGAGTTCGCGCAGATCTACGCCAGCACAGAGACCGGCAGCGTGGCCGTCTGCCTGCCACCCGAGGCCCACTACCCGGGCAGCCCGGTCCTGGAGTCCGTCGGCAAGCCCTGCCCCGGCAACGAGGTGAAGGTCATCGGCCCGGACGGCGCCGAACTGCCGTCCGGCGGCATAGGCCAGATCTGCGTCAAGGCCCCCTCCCGGATGATCGGCTACTGGAACCTGCCCGAGGCCACCGGCCGCACCCTGGTGGGGGAGTGGCTGCACATGGGCGACGCCGGATACCTCGACGAGGACGGCTACCTCTACCTGTGCGACCGCATGAACGACACCATCATCGTCGCCGGGCAGAACATCTACCCGGCCGAGGTCGAGAAGGCGCTCGCCGCCCATCCGGCCGTCGCGGACTCCGCGGTCGTCGGACTGCCCGATCCGCACTGGGGCGAGGTCGTGCACGCCGCCGTCGTCCTGCGCCCCGGCACCACCGCGACCCCGCGCGAACTCCTGCTCTCCCTGCGGGGCCACCTCGCCGACTACAAGATCCCCGGCACGTACCACTTCGTCGACGGCCTGCCCCGCAACCCTTCGGGGAAGATCCTGCGCCGCGCGGTGCGGCAGCGGCTGTCCGCCCCGGCACACAACCCACTGACCTCGGACCCGCGGTGACGGCAGGCCGAAGAGAGGAAGCGGCACCCATGGAAGCGGAACGGCCCGGACCCACCCCGGAAGGGGCGCGGGGACCCGCGCGACCGGCCCCCGGCGACGCGCGTACGACGCACCGCCCGCAGCCCCCCGGCGGCGCCCTGCGCGTCGGCATCCTGCTGCCGACCCGGGAGCAGGCCATCAACGGCACCTACGCGGCCGCCCCCCTCCTGGACTTCGCCCGCCAGGCCGAGGGCCTCGGCTTCGACTCCCTGTGGGCCGGCGACTCCCTGACCGCCCGCCCCCGCCTCGACCCCCTCGTGGTGCTCTCCGCCGCCGCGGCCGCCACCGAGCGGATCACCGTCGGCACCGCCGCCCTCACCCCGGCCCTGCG
>NZ_KL585433.1:42319-42585 GCF_000721935.1 Streptomyces sp. NRRL WC-3549 | reverse complement strand
CCCGGCCCTGCGCCACCCGCTGATCGGCGCGAACATGGTCGCGAGCCTCGGCCATGTCGCCCCAGACCGACTCGTCCTCGGCCTCGGTTCCGGCTTCCCGATGCCCGAGACGGAGCAGGAGTTCGCCTCCGTCGGCGCCTCCTTCGCCGGGCGGGCCGGCCGGCTCGACGAGATCACCGCCCTGTGGCGCACGGCGTGGTCGGCGGGCGAGCCCGGCCGGCCCACCGCCTTCCAGGGAAAGCACTGGCAGGCGGACGGGCTGGACC
>NZ_KL585433.1:31303-42065 GCF_000721935.1 Streptomyces sp. NRRL WC-3549 | reverse complement strand
CCGCCGGAAGATCGCCGACCTCGCCGAGGAGGCGGGCCGCGGCCCCGACGCGGTGACCCCCGCCCTGTACGCGACGGTCACCGTCAACAGCAGTGCCGCCGCCGCCAGGAACGAGCTGGAGCACTACGTCGGCCACTACTACGGGCGGTCCCTGGAGCAGATGTCGGCCATCCAGGCCTACGGCTGGGGCAGCGCCGAACACTGTGCCGAATGGCTCGGCGGCTACGTCCGCGCCGGGGCCCGGCACCTCGTCCTGCGGATCGGATCGCTCGACCCGGAGTCGCAGCTGAAGGAAGTCGCCGAGGTGCTGCTCCCCGCGGTACGCGCGCTCGGACGGACCGTCACCGATGGAGGAACAGAATCGTGAGTGTCATAGGCCAGGAGATGTCCCGCACGGGCCAGTGGTTCCACCCGGTCGAGCCGTCCCCGGACGCCTCCGTGCGGCTCTTCCTGCTGCCGCACGCGGGCAGCGGCGCCATCATCTACCGCGACTGGGAGAGCCTGCTCCCGGCGGACATCGCCCCGCAGGCGGTGACCCTGCCCGGACGTCACAACCGCCGTGAGGAGGCGACGTACGAGGACTGGGACCCGCTGGTCGACGCGCTCCACGACGCCGTCCTCGACGAGCTCGACGACCGGCCGTTCGCGTTCTTCGGGCACTGCCTCGGCGCCCAGCTCGCCTTCCGGCTGGCCACCCGGATGGAGGACGAGGGCGGACCCTCCCCGGTGCTGGTCGGCATGTCCGGCTGGTCGCCCGAGGGCTGGTTCGCGCCCACCGAGGAACAGAGCCGGATGCCGGAGCCCGAACTGGTCGAGTGGATCAAGAAGCTGGGATCCTTCCCCGCCGAGGTCTACGACAACCCGGAGATGCTCGCCCTGGTCGTCCCGGCGCTGCGGGCCGACCTCAGGATCGCCGCGCAGTACGTGGACGACAAGGCGGGGGTCCGCTGCGCGCTCGCCTCCTACGGCGGCCGCTCCGACCCGCTCCAGGAGGACCCGGAGGCCATGAAGCACTGGGCCGGGCGCAGCCCCGCCTACCTGGGCCACAGCGAGTACCCCGGCGGCCACTTCTACATCGACGCCCACGCCCAGGCCGTCACCACCCACTTCGCCCAGCGGCTGCAGCGGATCGTCGCCTCCGCCGAGCGCTGAGCCCCGGGGGACCGGCGGCGCCCCCCGGCACCCGCGAGGTGCGCCCGGAGCGCCGCCGGCCGGCCGTCCGCGAGCGTCAGCCGCACGTCAGAGCCGTGTCAGCGCCTCTTGACACAGTGGTCAGAACCGGGCCCGGCAGCCTGCCGGGCCCGGTCCCCCGCCCGGTGCACCGATCCCGAGGAGTACGCCCGATGGCAGACATCACCGCAGCCCCGGGCCCGACCCGGGCCCTGGTGCTGGCCAACCCCGCCTCCGGAAGCCACAGCCCCCGACTGGTGCGTGAGGTGGCCGAACTGTGCGGCAGCAGCCTCGACCACGTCGAGATCCACCCGACCACGGGCCCCGGGGACGCCACCGTCGCCGTGCGCCGGGCGCTGGAAGTGCCCGGCCAGGCACCCGACCTGGTGGTCGCCATCGGCGGGGACGGCACCGTCCGCGAGGCCGTGCAGGGCCTGGCCCTTCCGGGACCGGGCAGCGCCGCGCTCGCCGTGGTGCCCGGCGGCACCGGCAACTCCGGCTACAAGATGCTGTGGGGCGAGCGCCCCTGGAGCGAGTCCCTCAAAGCGGTACTCACCGACTCGGGTCCGGGCGGAAGCGCCCGGCTGCGCCGCCTCGACCTGGCCCGTCTGGCCGAGACCGGGCAGTACGTCTACCTGGGCGCCTGCTCCGGTGTGATCGCCGACGCGCTGATCAAGGCCCGGGACATCCCGCTGACGGGCCGGGACCTGTACACCAAGGCGTTCGCCGACACCGCCGCCGCGTACGTCCCCTACCCGGGGCGCGTCACCGTCGACGGCCGCGTGGTGCACGAGGGCCCGACCGTCCTCGCCAACGTCGGCGGCGGCCGCTACCGGGGCGGCCGCTACCTGGTCCTGCCCGACTCACTCCTCGACGACGGACTGCTCGACGTCTGCGTCATCGGCGGCGGCCTGGCCGCCGCGGACGTCCCCGGACTCACCCTGGAAGCCGCCCACCTGGGGCACCCGGCCACGGTGTACGCGCGCGGCCGCACCATCACCGTGGAGCGCACCGACGGCCGCCGGCTGCCCCTGGAACACGACGGGGAGTACCAGCACGGCATCGGCGCCTCGGCGACCTTCGAGGTCATGCCCGGCGCCCTCCCCGTCTGGGCCCCGGCCACCGAGGGCCACTGACGCCCCGGACCACCCACGACCCCTGAACCCCGGCGCGCCGCACGTCCTGACGGCCCGTCGGTCACCGCAAGCGGAACACAAGGAGAAGGAGACCGCCATGAGCGACCTCACCAACACCGTCACCCAGTACCTCGCCCTGTGGAACGAGACGGACGCCGACAAGCGCGCCGCGGGTGTCGCCGAGCTCTTCGCCCCGGACGCCCCGTACATCGACCCGCTGGCGGCCGTCGAGGGCCACGAGGGCTTCGCGGCCGTGGTCGCCGGCGCCCAGGAGCAGTTCAAGGGACTCTCCTTCGAGCTGCACGGCGCGGTGGACACCCACCACAACATCGCCCGCTTCCAGTGGGGCCTGGTGACCGAGCCGGGCGCCGAGCCCGTCGCGATCGGCTTCGACGTGCTCGTCGCCGGCGACGACGGCCGGATCAAGGGCGTCTACGGGTTCCTGGACAAGGTCCCCGGCGCCTGATTCTGTGTATAAGAGACAGCCCGTAGAGAAGGTATGTCACGCCATGACGGCTGCTGTGCTCAGCGAAAGCGTGGCCAGGACCCTGTGCGAGCAGTGGGAGAAGCAGACACGGCCCGCCCGCTCCCGCCCGCACGCGGACACCCCGCTGCGCGAACTGTCCCACTGGGCCGCGAACCTGCGCCCCGAGCACATCCCGTGCCGGGTCCTCAAGCTCGCGGCCAGCCAGGTGCTGTCCCAGATCGCGTCGATCCGGGCCGGCCTCGAACACCCGCTGGGACGCCGCCTGGTGGCCGCCTTCGGCCACCCGATGCAGCGCGACCCGCGAGCCGCCGCGAGCGTCTTCGCCGCCCTCGGCTCCTGGCTCAACCTCGACGACACCGCGTACGCCGGCCACCTGTCCAACTCCACCGTCGCGGTGCCCCTCGCCTTCGCGTACGCCCGTCAGCTCGACGGGCTCTCCCTGCTGACCGCGGTCGTCGCGGCCAACGAGTGCGCGGCGCGGATCACCGCCTCCGCCACCCTCGGCCCGCTGCGCGGACAGAGCGCCGTGCACACCCACCTGGCCGGCGCGGTGGCCGGCCGGCTGCACTGCGACCGGGCCCCGGCCGACCTGTGGGAGAACGCCCTCGGGCTCGCCTTCGCCATGCCCAACTGGCCCCTGATGCGGGCCTTCCTGGCCAGCGACGCCCGCCTGTTCAACACCTTCACGCCGGTACGCACCGCGATGGACGCCTGTGACGCGGCCGTCGCCGGACTGCGCGGCGCGCCCGACATCATCGAGCACCAGGACGGCTTCCTGGCCCGGTTCGCGACGGTGCCCCTGCCCCAGGCGGTGGCGAAGGGGCTCGGCACCCGCTGGCACACCGACACCCTCTCCTTCAAGATGCACCCCGGCGGCCCCGGCATAGACGCGGCCGTGGACTGCGCCGCCGACATCCACCGCGAACTCGGCCCGCTGCGCCCGGAGGACGTGCGGGAGATCGTCGTCGAGGCGTCCCTGTACACGCTGTTCGCGGGGGAGCGCGCGGCCCGCTACGTCGACGGCCCCGGCTCCCCGCTGGGCGCGCTCGTCCTGGACGTCCCCTACCCGGTCGCCACCACCCTGCTGACCGGTGAGTTCTCCGTGGACGACTTCTCCGCGCCGCAGCTGGACGACCCGGTGCGCTGGACGCTGGCCCGCCGGGTGCGTCTGGAGCACGACACCGCGATGACCCGCGAACTCTTCCTGTCCGACGCGCCGTTCGGCGAGGCGGTGCGCGAGGCCGGCCCCCGGGCCACCCCGTGGCTGCGCGGCTTCGGCGGCGACGCGCTCGTCGACCTCATCGGCACCCTGGAGGCCGACGGCCGGGACTTCTCCCGCTCCACCAAGGCCACCGGCGCCCGGGTCGTCGTACGGCTGACCGACGGCCGTACGGTCTCCCGCTCCCGTCTGATCCCGGTGGGCGCCGCGGGCCCGGACACCCGCGCCCGGCACTCCGAGATGGTCCAGGAGAAGTTCCTGTCCACGGGCGGCACGCGCCGGGTGGCCGACTCCGTGGGACGACTGCACCGCATGCGCCCGAGGGGTGTACGCCGCTGGATGGAGGCGGCGTTCCTCGACTGACCGAGCGGAGGCGACCGGTCCGGTGTCAGTCCTCCGTCAGCACACCAAGGAACAGTAAAGAGAAGAAGAAGGACGACTTCCGACGTGCAAAGGGGTTCTCATGTCGCTCGAGGCTCAGACTCGCGTTCTGGACTGGCCGTTCGCCCGGACGGAGAACGGTGAGCCCGCGCCGGTACTGGCCGAGCTGCGTAAGTCCCCGCCCTGTGCGGTACGCATCCCGGCCGGCGCGGCCGAGTCACGGCTGGCGTGGCTGGTGACCCGGTACGCCGATGTGCGCCAGGCCCTGGCCGACCCCAGACTCAGCGCCGACGAGCGGCTGCCCGGCGCGCCGGTGCGCATCCAGGTGCCCCCGGGCGGCAACCCGAGCTCCTTCCTGCGCCTGGACGACCCCGAGCACGCGCGGTTGCGCGGGCTGATCCAGACCGAGTTCACCATGCGCCGGGTGCGAAGACTCGGAGAGCCGGTGCAGCGGCTCGTCGACGACCTCCTGGACCGGTTCGAGGACCTGGAGCGGCCCGCGGATCTGCACGCGGCGTTCTCGCGGACCCTGCCGACCCTGGTCATCGCCCAGCTGCTGGGCGTGCCGGAGGAGGACTCCCCGTTCTTCGTCGAGAAGACCCGGGTGACCATCTCCCAGGGGGATCCGGCGGTGTCGCAGGCCGCCTTCGTGGAGATGTCCGAGTACCTCGCCGAGCTGGCCCGCGGCAAGCTCAAGGAGCCCGGGGACGACCTGATCAGCCGACTGGCCGTCGACCACCACGCGAGCGGTGCGATCACCCTGGACGAACTCGTCGGCATCGCCCGGCTGGTGCTGGTGGCCGGACACGAGACGACCACCAACCAGATAGCCCTCAACGTCCTGGGCCTGCTGCGGGACGACAGCCTGTTCGCCAAGGTGGCGGCGGACGACGGCGCACTCGTACCGCAGTACGTCGAGGAGTCGATGCGCTACTGGTCGATCTCGCAGGACGCGATGGTCCGCCTGGCCCTGGAGGACCTCGACCTCGGCGGGGTGACGGTCGCCAGGGGGGACGCGGTGGTCATCTCCGTTCCCGCGGGCAACCACGACGAGTCGGTGTTCGCGTGTCCCCGCAGGATCGACCCGGACCGGGACACCAGCGGCCACCTGCAGTGGGGCTACGGCCCGCACTACTGCCAGGGGGCCCCGCTCGCGCGGCTGGAGATGGAGCTCTCGCTGCGGACCCTGCTGCGGCGCTTCCCCTCCCTGCGGCTGGCGGCCGACCCGCGCACGGTCTTCCGTCGCGGCACCGTCTTCCACGGGGTGACCCACCTGCCCGTCACCTGGTGACCGAGACATATGAACCACAACACAGGAGAGCAGTCGGAATGACTTCTGAAACAAGCCCGGACGTCGCCGTCGAGGAGCGTGAGCGGGGAGTTCCGGCACCGGCCGGCGCACCCTCGTCCGGTGCCCTCGTGGTGGTGCTGGTGGGCACCTTCATCACGGTGCTCGACTTCTTCATCGCCAACGTGGCCGTCCCGGCCATCCGCGCGGACCTGAACGCCAGTGCCGCCCAGTCCCAGATGATCGTCGTCGGCTACGGGGTCGCCTTCACGGCGGGCCTCATCACCGGCGGCCGGCTGGGCGACATGTACGGCCGGAGGCGGCTGTTCTCCCTCGGGATGACCCTGTTCATGCTCGCCTCGGCGGCGTGCGCCTTCGCGCCGACGATCACCTTCCTCGTGGTCGCCCGTATCGCCCAGGGCGCCGCCGCCGCGCTGATGGTCCCCCAGGTGCTCGGCATCATCGGCACGGTCTACACCGGTGCCGCCCGTGACCGCGCCTTCAACACCTACGGGCTGATCATCGGACTGGCGGGCGTGTTCGGCCAGTTCATCGGCGGAGCCCTGATCACGGTCGACGTGGCGGGTCTCAGCTGGCGGACCATCTTCCTGATCAACGTCCCGCTCTGCCTCGTCTCGCTGGCCTTCGTCGGCCGTACGATCCCCGAGTCGCGCGGCACCGGCGGAACCCGGCTCGACCTGACCGGCGCGCTGCTGGTCACGGGCTCCCTGGCGCTCATCGTGTTCGCGCTTCTGGAGGGCCAGGAGCGGGACTGGCCCGCGTGGGTCTGGGGGTGCCTCGCCGGGGCCGCCGTCCTGCTCGCGGTGACCGTCGGACATCTGCGCCGGCGGGCCGCCGCCGGGAGGGGGCCGCTGATCGAACCGGGGCTGTTCCGGGCCCGGCTCTTCACGGTGGGCCTGGCCGCCACGGTCGTCTACTTCCTCGCCATGGGCTCGTTCTTCTTCGTCCTGGCCCTCTACCTCCAGCAGGGCAGGGGGCTGTCGCCGCTGGAGTCCGGCCTGGTCTTCCTCGCGGTGGGCGCGGGCTACTTCGGGGCCTCGCTGGTCTCGGCGCGGTTCGCCGGCAAGCTGTCCGCCCGGAAGGTGGCCTGCGGCCCGCTGACTCTCGCGGTCGGCTACACCGCGATCAGCCTCACGGCGAACGGGCTCGGTGTGACCGGAAGCGTGCTGTGGCTGCTGCCGATGCTGCTCGTCGCCGGACTCGGCATGGGCCTGACCACGGGGCCGCTGACCAACCTGGTGCTGGGTGCAGCCGTACCCGAGCACGCCGGCTCGGCCTCGGGGCTGCTGAACACCGCCCAGGAGGGCGGGGCCGCGATCGGTGTGGCCGTCGCCGGCTCGGTCTTCTTCCCCGCGCTCGCCCGCGCGGGCCTCTCCGCGGACGCCTATCCGCACGCGTTCGCCGTCACGCTCGTCCCGCTCATCGCCCTCGGCCTGGCCGCCGCCGCCCTGGTGCTGCTCGCACCCGGCCGCGCCGTCCGGGGCTGAGGCGTCCCCACGCCCCCTCACAGGAAGGAAGTCCCCATGCCGTACGTCACGACCAGGGACGGCACCCGGCTCCACTACAAGGACTGGGGTGACGGACGCCCCGTCGTCCTGCTGGGCACCGCCATGATGGACTCCCGCATGTGGGAGTTCCAGGCGCCCTTCCTCGCGGAGCGCGGACTGCGCTGCGTGACCTACGACCGGCGTGGCTCCGGGCGTTCGGACGCCCCGTGGGACGGCTACGACTACGAGACCCTCGCCGGCGACCTCGCCGACCTCCTCGACCACCTCGACCTGCGGGACGCGGTGCTCGTCGGATACGCGGTCGGCGGTGGCGAGGCCGTGCGGTACCTGTCCCGGTACGGCACCGGCCGGGTGGCGAAGCTCGCCCTGGTCGCCTCCACGACGCCGTTCCTGCTGCGGACCGAGGACAACCCGGACGGGCTCGACCTCGCGGTCTTCGAGGAGGTGGCCGAGGCCATCCGGCGGGACCGGGCGCAGTGGCTCAGCGCCTGCACGGCGCCGTTCTTCGGCGGCCCGGACGCGGACCCGGCCGACCGTGTATAAGAGACAGCCTGGAAGCCTCGCCGAGGGCCGGGGTCGAGATCTACCGCACCCTGTTCTGCACCGACCAGCGCGCGGAGACGGCGGCGGTGACCGTGCCCACCCTGGTGGTCCACGGCACCACGGACCTCGCGGCGCCCTACGCCCTGTGCGGACCGCGGACGGCGGAACTGGTCGAGGGCAGCAGGTTCATCGCGTACGAGGGTGCTGCGCACGGCCTGTTCGCCACCCACGCCGAGCGGCTGAACGAGGATCTGCTGGCCTTCGTCAAGGAGTGACCCGCGACGCCACGACCGCACCGGTCGGCGGCTGACTGCCCGGCCCCTTCGGGGTCCGGGCAGTCCGGCGTTCATCGCAGCGGCACGAACGCGTCGATGATCTCCTCCACGCGCTCCACGACGTCCTCGCGGTCGTTCAGCACCCAGGAGATGTGCTGCGCGCCGAACACCGCGGAACCGAGGGCGCGGGCCAGCGCCTCGGGCCTGGTGTCCTCGGGGAGACTGCCCGCCTTGCGGCACTGCTCCAGGAGCTCGGTCAGCACCTCCAGCGTTCCGACGTACGGAACCGGCAACTCGGCCTTGATGTAGGGCCGTTCGATCTGCAGCCGGGCCCCGGCGTGCACGAAGACGTCCTCGCGGAACGCGCGGGCCAGGCGTCTCATCACGTCGACGAAGGTCGAGGGCGATGCGGGATCGCCCTGTTCCAGGGCGCCGTTGACGGTCTTCTGCATGCGCCGGTAGAACTCCTCCAGCACCGCGACGGCGAGCGCCTCCTTGTTGGGGAAGTGGAAGTAGACGGCTCCCTTGGTCATGTCGGCGCCGTCGGCGATGTCCTTCATCGTGACCTGGGGGAAGCCCGCCGAGGCGAACGCCGCGGCGGCGGCGTTGAGGATCGTCCCGCGGGTGCGGATGGCGCGCTGCTGCTTGAGGTGCGAGGTGTCGTCGAAGGGGGTGCCCGCCGAGAGGCGGGTGCTGTTTCCACTGCGCTCGTTACTCATGACGTCCATATCGTGCCGAGCCGATCTGATCGCTTCTGACTGAATCCAGCCTTCCTGCTGTCGTGGGGAGTTGCCCCATGGAAGCGCACGGGGCCGAGCCTTGCAATATACCTTCGCGCAGGTATATTAATGACGCACAGAGAAGCTTCGCACGTCTGTTCGCTCGCATGGTTACTCCAGCCGAGAGGCGAGGTTTTCAGATGTCTGTCGTACTCGATGATTCTAGGATCGTGCAGGCACCATCAAGAGGTGCCGCGGTCGAACTGCTCACGTTCCTCCAGCCCGTGACACGGGAACTGGTGCACCGCAGCTCGATCGCCGAGGTGTTCGTCACCGACGGTGTCCGTACCGGTCACAACGCGTTCTCGGTCGGAGCCCAGTGGCCGCGCGACCACGCGCTCTACCACCCGGACGAGAACGGACTGAACGATCCGCTGCTGTTCGCGGAGACTCTGCGCCAGGCCCACTTCTACGGCGCCCACACGTACTTCGGCGTGCCCCTGGGGTCCCGCTTCATCGGCCAGGACGTGAGCTTCGAGATCACGGACCCGGCCGCCCTGCGCGTCGGCGCCGCGCCGTCGGCGGTGGTGCTCAACGGCACGTGGACCGAGGAGGTGGACCGGCGGGGGCGGTCGGCCGGGGCGCGTCTGGACGTGACGCTCACGGTCGACGGCCGTCCTTGCGGGCGCGGCCACACCCGGGGGCTGATGCTGGACGAACGGCGCTACCGGCTCTTACGCGGGCGTCCGGCCCTAAGCGAGGAGGGGAGTCCGCCTTCTCTCGCGCCGGACGCCAGGATCGCCAGGCCGAGCCGGGTGGGCCGGCTGCGCTGGAAGGACTGCGTACTGGAACGGGACCGGCCCGACCGCGACTGGGGGCTGCGGGTGGACCGCGATCACGCGGTCCTCTTCGACCACCCCACCGATCACGTACCGCTGATGGTCATGCTGGAGGGCTTCCGGCAGTTGGGCCATCTCACCGTGCACGAGGCGTCCCGCAGGACGCACGGCGACCGGGCCTTCGCTCTCGCGGCACTGTCCCTGGAGTGCGCCGCCTTCGGGGAGTTGGGGGAAGCGGTCCTGCTGTCCCTCGAAAAGGGCCCGTCCGACGGCGAGCCGGGCGACGAGATCGCCCTGCGCGTCGCGGCCCGCCAGGGTGACACACTGCTGGCCTGCGCCGACATGACCTGGAGGTGTGTGGGCAGTCGCGCTCCCTGGTCGCGGTTCGCCTCCTGGTAGCCGGTCGCTCACCGGCCTGCGGCCCGACTCGGTGAGCCGGGTCCGCCGTCCAGCGCCTGGGCCAGGACGTCCCACATCGCGTCGACGGCCATCTCGGGCCCCGCGCGGCCGTGTACGGCGTCGGACCCGGTCTCCGTCAGGAACGCACCGAAGGTGGCGGCCACGATGAGGTCCGCCAGGGGTTTCGTGGGGATCGACGCGTTCCAGTGCCCCACCCGCTGCGTCTCGCGCACCAGGTGGAGGACGAGGCCGTGGGTCTCCGACAGCAGGGGGATCGGCCTCCCGGCCGAACGGGCCGACTCCGCCGACAGTCGAAGCGCCGCGAGGGCTCGCATGTCCGTGCGGAAGAGCCGGCCCAGACCGAGGACGAGAGACCGCAGCCGCCCCGGCGCGGGGCCGGACGAGGTCCGGGCCTCTTCCAGCAGTTCGCCCAGCGTGGCACAGAGATGGTGGTCCAGTGCGGCGGCCAGGTCCTCCTTGGTGGCGAAGTGGCCGTACAGCGCTCCCTTCGTCAGCTCGATGCGGTCCGCGATGTTCTGCAGGTTCGCGTGCGCGTACCCGTACCGCGCGAACTCCTGCGCGGCCGCATCGAGTACCCGGTCATAGGTTCGTAGGGCACGTGCCTGTTTGGGCATGACGCTCCCCTTCTTCGCCGGCTCCGTAACGGAACCGAAGTGCAAAAGATACGTTCGTGAACGAATTCTATTCATCGAGTGAGGTGCTCGCCAGATGATGCAGAGTCACAATCCGGTGGACGAGCAGGCCGGCGGGACGTCG
>NZ_KL585433.1:21295-31084 GCF_000721935.1 Streptomyces sp. NRRL WC-3549 | reverse complement strand
CCGGTGGCCGTCCTGGCCGCCGCCGAAAGCGCGGCCGCGTACGCCGTGGCCGCCGACGACACCCGTGGGCTCGGCGACGAGACCGTCGCCCTCCTGACCCGCGCGGGCTTCGCACGCCACTTCGTGCCCCGTGTCTGGGGCGGCACGGAGGGCACGTTCGCCGGCCTGGTCACGGCGGTGACCGCGGTGGGGGAGGGGTGCGCCTCCGCGGCCTGGTGCGCGGCCCTGTGGGCGGCCCACGGCCGGTTCGCGGCGTACCTGCCGCACGAAGGGCAGCGCGACCTGTGGTCGGCCGGTCCCGACGTGCGGATAGGCGCGGCGGTCAGGCCCTCGGGCGAGGTGCGCCGGCTGCCGTCCGGCTGGCTGCTGAGCGGCGAGTGGGAGTGTGTCAGCGGCGTGCACTTCGCGGACTGGCTGCTGCTGTCCGCGGTGGAACCCGGCACGGACGGCGTGGCCGGGCTGCGGATGTTCGCCGTACCGAGGGGCGACTTCCTCGTACGGGACTCCTGGCACAGCAACGGGATGCGCGGCACCGGCAGCCACACGGCGGTGCTGGAGCCCGTTCTCGTACCCGAGCACCGCACCTTCCTCATGGCGGACCTGCTGGCAGGGGCGCCCGGCCCGGGGCGCTCGCGGTGCCACACCGTCCCGGGCCACCTCGTCGGCGGCCTCCTCTTCTGCGCCCCGGCGCTCGGCGCGGCCCGCCGCGCCCTGGCGGAGTGGACGTCCTGGGCGACCCGGGCCCAGGCCCGGGGCCGGCTGCAGGACGACGGCGGCCGCCTGCACCACGCCCTGGCGCGCTCGGCCGACGACATCGACACCGCGGAACTCCTCCTCCAGGAGACGGCCCGCTGCGCCGACACGGGCACCCGAGCCGAGACGGACGTCCTCAGGAACCGCCGAAGATCAGCCGCCGCCGCGCACCTTCTCGTGGACGCCGTCGAGCGGCTCTTCCGCACGGCGGGCATGCACGCCTGCGGCCGACCCGGTGTCCTCGAACGCAGCTGGCGGGACGTCCACACGGTCGCCGCCCACCAGATGCTGCGCCGGGAAACGGCGGCGATGGCCTACGCGGCGTCCGTCTTCTCCTCGCTCACCGAGCACCACGCCCCGGTCGCAGGCCCCCGGCCGGCCGCACTCCGGGAGGTCTCCGCCCCGTGAGCGACGAACCGATGGGCTATCAGGATGGTTCTGTCCCCGCCTACTTGGTCTTCTGCGACGTGGACGAAACCCTCATCCGCTGCAAGAGCGGCGTCGAGTTCCTCCGCCACTACTCCGAGTTCCGGCACGGGGCCGAGGGGTTGCGGGGTACCGAGGAACTGCTGGCGGACCTGTACGCGCGGCTGGCTCGTGGGCTGCCGCGCGAGGAGGCCAACCGGGAGTACCACCGGGCCTGGCGGCGCTGTCCGGTCGACGACGTCGAGGACCGGGCCCGCGAGTGGTACCGGGAACGCAGCCGGGCCGCGGACTTCTACATCACCGCGACGGTAGACGCCCTGCGCCGGCACCGGGCCGAAGGCGCGGCCGTCGCCCTGGTGTCCGGATCGTTCCCGTCGCTGCTGCCCCTCGTCGCGCAGGCGGTCGGCGCACAGTACGTGCTCGGCGGCCGGCTGGAGCGCTGCGGCCGCGTCCTGACCGGCGAACTCCTGGGCCGGCCCGCGATCGGCGACGGCAAGGCCGCGCTGGTACGCGAACTCCTCGCCCGCCACCCCCACATCGACGCACAGGACTGCTACGCCTACGGTGACCACACCTCCGACCTGCCCATGCTGCACACGGTCGGGCACGCGACCCTGGTGACCCCCGACGGTGCCCATGCGCCGGTCGTACAGGCAGCCGTGCTCTGACGCGCGCCGAACGCGCCGATCGGGCGCCGGACCCGATCGGCGCGTCCCGGACGGCAGGGGGTCGGCTCAGACGCCGGGTGTACGACGACATGGCCTGGCGATGCCGTCCCTGGATGTTCCGACATGACATGTCGCAGTCGGAGGGCGACCTGCTCGACCCCGACGGATCGCTCCGAGACGAGCGGCTTCACATGGCCTTCTCCGAACCCGACCGGGCACCGTATCTCCTGATGAGCGGTGCCCGGCCCTCTCTGTCCGCCTTGGGTGAGACGTCCAGCTTCGCCGGGTCAGCCCGAGAGGGCACGGCAGGAGAGCCACCCCTTCATGACCAGCACCACGCCCGCCGGATCCGACCCGGCTCCCCGGCCGAAGCGCCGCACCTTCAGCCCGGAGTACGAGCTGCGGACCGTGGCCGAGTACGACGCCGCGCCCGAGAACGAGAACGGCTCGGTCCTGCGCCGCGAGCGCCTGTACCACTCGCACGTCAAGGAAGGGCGGGCCGAGCGGGATGCCGGGGCCCTGGAGAAGCTGGTCGACAAGCGCACCCACCGGTGCCGGCGGTCCCTCGCCTGTCGTTCGGGGGTCCCGCTCCTTGCGGTGGCACCTCGAAAGGGCGGTGCCGGCCGGGAGCGGAGGCGAGTACACCGATGTGACCGAAGGCCGGTCCGGTGCGGACCCAGGCTGTGGCACACCTGGGGGGAAGCTGGAAGTGCTGGGGGCGTGGGTGACCGATTGCCGGTCAGAGTTGCGGGAGAACGACCGTCGGTTGCTGGACATGGCGGCGATGGCGGCGAATACGCTGCTGAGGATCATCGACGGCGAACACGTGGACACCCTGCGCCTGAACTGGCCACCGGCTCCTCACACCTGACCGGCCGAGGAGCGGCACTCCGGGCCGTCGCCCACCCCCGCGCGCCGGGGCGGGCGACGGCCCGGCGCGCCGTGGAGTTCGGCGGCGCGGTCCGGCGTTCCGGTCCGGCGGCGCAGTCCGCGCGAGCGGCCGTCGTCAGCGCGCCGTACACGGGCGGCGGCGACCGGTTCACCGCAATGTCACGCACGTGGGACCCGGAGGCCGATATCCCGTGCTTCGAATGCTTCCTGCGGGACAGCCCTTAGGGGGGTGGTAGGGGAAAAGGAAGGGGGAGGGTGGAACGAATTGCTGCGATAGCGTCACGGCCCGCATCGATTCACTTCACCGAGAGAGTGTGTAATCCATGGGACGTTCGCCGCAGTCATTTGAATTCCCTGCCTGGCCGCAGTACGGCGACGAGGAGCGGACGGCTCTGCACCGTGCTCTCGACCAGGGGCAATGGTGGCGTATCGGGGGGAGTGAGGTCGACACCTTCGAGGAGGAGTTCGCCGATTACCACGGCGCACCGTACGCGCTCGCGGTGACCAACGGGACGCACGCGCTGGAGCTCGCGCTGCAGGTCCTCGGGGTCGGCCCCGGCTCGGAAGTCATCGTTCCCGCATTCACTTTCATTTCTTCCTCGCAGGCGGCCCAGAGGCTGGGCGCGGTCGCCGTTCCGGTGGATGTCGACCCGGAGACGTACTGCATCGATCCCGCTGCCGTCGCCGGCGCGATCACTCCTCGGACCAAGGCCGTCATGCCCGTCCACATGGCCGGTCAGGTGGCGGACATGGACGCGCTGGAGAAGATCTGCGCCGACGCGGGCGTGGCGATCCTCCAGGACGCGGCCCACGCCCACGGCGCGCGGTGGCAGGGGAAGAGGGTCGGTGAGCTGGGATCCGTCGCCGCCTTCAGCTTCCAGAACGGCAAGCTCATGACCGCGGGCGAGGGAGGGGCCGTGACGTTCCCGACCCGTGAGCTGTACGACGCCGCGTTCCTGCGGCACAGCTGCGGGCGGCCCCCGACGGACCGCAAGTACTTCCACAACACCTCGGGCTCCAACTTCCGGATGAATGAGTTCAGCGCGTCGGTCCTCCGTGCCCAACTCGGGCGGCTGGCAGGGCAGATCGACACGCGTGAGGAGCGCTGGCCGCTGCTGGCGAGCCTGCTCGCCGAGATCCCCGGCGTGGTACCTCAGGGCAGGGACGAGCGCAATGACCGCAACCCGCACTACATGGCCATGTTCCGGGTCCCCGGCCTCGGTGAGGAGCGCCGCAACGCCCTCGTGGACACCCTGATCGAGCGGGGGCTGCCGGCCTTCGTCGGCTTCCGCGCCATCTACCGCAGCGACGGCTTCTGGGAGTCCGCCGCTCCGGACGAGACCGTGGAGGAGATCGCCCGGCGCTGCCCGAACTCCGAGGCACTCACCCGGGACTCCGTCTGGCTGCACCACCGGACACTGCTGGGCACCGAGCAGCAGATGCACGACATCGCGGCCGTCGTCGCCGAGAGCATGGCCACGGCGTGAACCGGCCCGTCCGTGTCGTGGTGGTCGGGATGGGGTGGGCGGGCCGGGAGATCTGGCTCCCCCGGCTGACGCGGCATCCGGCCTTCGAGGTCATGGCCGTGGTGGATCCGGTGGCAGGCCCGGTGGACTCCGGGACCCCGCTGCTGGGTGACGTCGCGGAGATCGAGTCCGGCACGGTCGACCTCGCGGTCGTCGCCGTGCCGAACCACCTGCACGCCGACATCGCCGAGGAGCTACTGCTCCGGGGCATCCCCGTGTTCCTCGAGAAGCCGGTGTGCCTCACCTCCGCCGAGGCCGGCCGTCTCGCCGAAGCGGAGCGCGCCGGAGGTGCGGTACTGCTCGCCGGCAGCGCGTCCCGGTACCGGGCAGACGTCCGGGCCTTGTACGAGCGGACGTCGGCGGTGGGACGGATCCGTCACATCGACGTGTCCTGGGTGCGGGCCCGTGGCGTCCCGGACTCGGGGGGATGGTTCACACAGGCTCAGCTCTCGGGTGGGGGCGCGCTGGTTGACCTCGGATGGCATCTGCTGGACAGCATCGCGCCGATCCTGGGGCCGGCCGCGCTGACGCAGGTGGTGGGCACGTCGTCCGACGACTTCGTCAACACCTCGGGCGCGCGGGCCGGCTGGCGTGACGGTCCGGAGGCTGCGGGCGCCGGCGCGGGAGGTGGCGACGTCGAGGACACCGCCCGGGGTTTCCTGGTCACCGAGGACGGCGTTTCGGTCGCGCTCCGCGCGAGCTGGGCGTCGCACGAGGCGCACGACGTCACGCTGATCAGGGTCGAGGGCAGTGCGGGTGTGGTCTCGCTGCGTTGCACGTTCGGGTTCAGCCCCAACCGCGAGGGCGGGTCCGACCTGACGTTCACCAGCGACGGTGAGACAGCGCGGGTGCCGTTCGAGGCCGAGCGGATCGGTGCGGAGTACGACCGGCAGCTCGACGAACTGCCCGGGTTGCTGGGCGAACCGGCCATGACCGGACGGGCGGTGGCGGACGCGCTCCGGAACATCGGGGTGATCGAGCGTCTGTACGCCTGTGCTCGGCAGAACGTTCCGAACGACGACGAGACCGGGGAGTACCGGATGGACAGGCGCGTAACGGGGCTCACGGGGAACACGCCCGTGGTCGGCCCGCTGGAGCACCCCAGAAGTGTGGTCGTGTTCGACCTCGACGGAGTGCTGGTGGACAGCACCGAGGTGATGCGCGAAGCGTTCTCGATCGCGTACGCGGAGGTCGTGGGCGAGGGACCCGCGCCGTTCGCGGAGTACAACCGGCACCTGGGCCGGTACTTCCCCGACATCATGCGGATCATGGACCTTCCCCTAGAGATGGAGGAGCCCTTCGTCAGGGAGAGCTACCGGATGGCTCATCTGGTGCCCCTGTTCGACGGAGTACCGGAGATGCTGCACACGCTGCGCGAGCGGGGCATCCGGCTCGCCGTGGCGACGGGGAAGAGCGGGCCGCGGGCACGCTCGTTGCTGTCGCAGCTGGGGGTGCTGGATCTCTTCGACCACGTGATCGGGTCCGACGAGATCGCTCGCCCGAAGCCGGCTCCGGACATCGTCCTCAAGGCGCTGGAGCTGCTCGGGGCCGACCCCGACAGCGCGGTGATGGTCGGCGACGCGGTGACCGACATAGCGAGCGCACACGCTGCGGGAGTGGCCGCGCTGGCGGCACTGTGGGGTGAGTCGGACGAACCGGCGTTGCTGGCGGCCGCGCCGGACGCGGTACTCCAGAAGCCGGGGGACCTCCTGGCGCTGTGGCCGGCCGGAGCTCTCGGCTGACCGGCCCGACCGACCCCTGGGCCGGCCCGCACCGTTCCGGACGCTGTTGGCAAATCGAGTGTGGGCGTGACGACGGCCTGTACGACCCCGTTGGGGTTGTGCGGGCCGTCGTCGTATTGAGGGGTGGGTTCGGTACGTTGCGTGAGGTGGATCTGGGGGAGATCCCGAAGGAGACCGCTGGGCCGGCACGTGTGGTGTTCCCGAAGGGTTGCCTGGTGATGCGGATGCGGGATGTGCTCGGGCCGGTGTTCTCCTGCAGAGCGACGGCCGGGAGCTGCTGGACGGGCCCTTCGTACGCCGCTGCGAGGTCCTGGAAGCCTTGTTCACCTCGTGCCGCTACTCGCTGGTGCCGCATCGGCCAACGTTCGCTCTGTTGCGATCGTGTCTGCGCCGCGTCGAAGTTCGCGAGGCGTCCTGCCCGCGGGACCCATTCGACGCGGGCGTGCGGGTGCGAGCGGGCGAAGTCCCTCTCGCCAGCAGCTGGTGACGATCTCGGCAGCACGGTTCGCAACGCTCCGCGCCTGGAGTCCGCGGTACGTGTGCCGGCGAGTGCCTCCCGGACTCCGGCGCCGGCTCGACTTCCGTGATGCCGTAGCTTTCGGTCATGCATGCCCCGTAAGTTGAGCTCAGGAGTGGCTGTTGGCCACCCGAGCAGTCCTCCATGGAGTGCTGACCCGACTCGTCCCGACGACCGAGGATGATGTGGACCTTCTGGCCCAATGGTTCGGTTCCCCAGACTTCGTCGCGTGCTGGGGCGGCGTACCGATGTCGCGTGACCAGGTGGCGCAGATGTACGTCGGGCGGCGACGGCCGCATGTGGAGTCATACCTCGTGCCGGCGCAGTGTTCGGGCACGCCGGTGGGTTACGCGCAGTACTGGCACGCGGGCGTGGCCGAAGGTGGTGTCGACATGGTGTTGGGACCGCAGGCGCGAGGCCGGGGCCTGGGCCCGGATGCTGCTTGCGCGCTCCTGGCGCACTTGGGCGGGAACCTCGGTTGGCGGCGTGTGACAGTCGATCCTCTGAGAGAGAACCTGCGGGCAGTGCGCGCCTGGGAGAAGGCCGGCTTCCGGAAGGTCTCGAACGAAGCCGACGACCTCCTGATGGAGTTCAGCTCTTCCGCGGTTCGCAGGGAGTGACCGCCTTCGTCACTCGCCGTGCGGTCTTCACAGGGTTGTCGATGTCGGCGTGGTCAGCTGCTCGCACGAGCTGAGGCGCTTCGGACTGCAGGATGAGGGGAGACTCGGATGGGTTCGTTCGATGTGCTGTTGGACGATGAACGCGTCCAGCTCGATGCGTTCGTGGAGGAGTACCGGAGCGCCATCGAGGCGACCTTGGACGGCCTCACCGAAGAGCAGGCCCGCCGGCGCCTCGTCTCATCCGCAACGACGTTGCTCGGACTGCTCAAGCACGTCACGTGGATGCAGCGGGTGTGGTTCGAGGAGTGCGTCGGCGGCGCATCCCGTCGGGAGCTCGGCTTGGTGCAGACCCCGGACGAGTCCTTGGAGATCGCCGACGACGACACCGTCGCCTCCGTCACGGCGGCCCACCAGGAGGCCTGTGGGCGGGCCCTTGCGGTGGTCGCCGATTTGCCGCTGGACAAGGTCGTGACCGGTCACCGAGCCGGCCCGCGCACACTGCGTTGGGTGTACCTGCAAGTCCTGCGCGAACTGGCCCACCACTGCGGGCACGCGGACATCCTGCGCGAGCAGCTACTTGCCGGCGGCCCCGATCCGAAGCCGGAGACAACGGTATAGAAGCCGGATCGGTGACCTCGTCGTGTTCGTCCAGGGTGGCCAGTGGCTCCGGACCCGCACGTCCTCGTTCTCGATGGTGGTGTGATCTGGCATGAGGCCGGCAACGGCTGCAGCCTCACAGGGCAGATGGTGGCGGTCTTGTCGTAGCACCACAGAGGACACGGTCCAGACCGACAGCGTCCGTACGGTGCGGGCCGGCCCACCCATGACGGGCCCCTGTGGCCCGGTACCGCCACGGGACGGACCGCACCCGTACGGCCGGCCCGGCTCGGGGTGTCATGCGGCCCGGAACCCCGCGGAGTTAGGGATGCCCTAGGGGGCCGGTAGGGGTAGGGCGCGGGATGGGCGCGACCGAGACTGAGCGGTGACTCGCCCACTTCCGTGGGTGGCAACGGATACCGGCCCGTGCGAGGTGCCTCGCCGACCGACGGAGTGGTGAGATGCTGCGTACCGAACTGATACGGCCGCTGCCTGAACTCCTGAAGGCGCACGCCGACCGGTTCGGGGACAAGGTCGCCTTCCGGGACGCCCGCCGGAGCGTGACCTACGCCGAGCTGGAGCGCCGCTCGGGTAACATCGCCGGTCACCTCGTGCAGATGAGGCTGCAGCCGGGCGACTGCGTGGCGATCTACCTCGGCAACTGCGTCGAAGTCATCGAGAGCTACCTGGCGGTCGTCAGAGCGGGTGCCATCGGCTCGCCGTTCAATCCCCGTGCCACCGACGCCGAACTCTCGTATCTGCTCGAGGACAGCAACGCACGCGTCGTCATCACCGACGCCGCCCACGCCGCCCAGCTCGGACGGGTCCTGGCGGACCGGGGTGACGTGCGGGTCGTCATCACCGGCGACGCGCCCGAAGGGGCGTTGCGCTTCGAGACCCTCGCAGGTACCGAACCGGCTGTCGGGCCCCGGGACGACCTGGGACTCGACGACCTCGCGTGGATGCTCTACACCTCGGGGACCACGGGCCGGCCCAAAGGCGTCCTGTCCACGCAGCGCAACTGCTTGTGGTCGGTGGCCGCCTGCTACGCACCCGTGCCGGGGCTGAACTCCGAGGACAGGGTGGTGTGGCCCCTTCCGCTGTTCCACAGCCTGTCCCACATCGCGTGCGTGCTCGGTGTCACCGCGGTCGGCGCGACGGCCCGGATCGTGGACGGGTTCGAGGCCGATGAGATCCTGGACGCGCTGCGCAAGGACTCGGCGACCTTCCTCGCAGGTGTGCCCACCATGTACCACTACCTGGTGCGGGCTGCGCGCCGGCAGGGCTTCAAGGCGCCCCACCTGCGGATGTGTCTCGTCGGCGGAGCCATCACCACTGCGTCACTGCGCCGCTCGTTCGAGGAGGCCTTCGGGGCGCCGCTGCTCGACGCGTACGGATCCACCGAGACGTGCGGTTCCATCACCATCAACTGGCCGACCGGCGCCCGGGTCGAGGGTTCCTGCGGTCTTCCGGTGCCCGGTCTCGGTGTGCGTCTCGTGGACCCGGAGACCGGAGAGGACGTCCCCGCGGAGCGTGAGGGCGAGGTCTGGGTGAGCGGGCCCAGCGTGATGGCCGGCTACCACAACCAGCCCGAGGCCACAGCCGAGGCGATCCGGCACGGCTGGTACCGCACCGGCGACCTGGCCAGGCGCGACGCCGCCGGCTACTTCACCGTGACCGGGCGCATCAAGGAACTCATCATCCGCGGTGGGGAGAACATCCACCCCGGTGAGATCGAGGAGGTCCTCCGGCGGGTCCCGGGCGGGGCGGACGTGGCCGTGGTCGGCCGGCCGCACGAGACGCTCGGTGAGGTGCCGGTGGCCTGTCTGGTGCCCGGGCCCGAAGGGCTGGACCCACAGGCGCTGTTCGCGGCCTGCCGTGAGGAGCTCTCCTACTACAAGGTGCCCGAGGAGCTCTACGAGATCGCCCGGGTGCCCCGTACGGCATCCGGCAAGATCACCCGCCACGTCCTCCTCGAACAGCCCGCGCGACTGCGCGCGGCCGGAGCCAGTCACTACGAGTCGCTGTTCCGGCTGGACTGGATTCCGC
>NZ_KL585433.1:18396-21087 GCF_000721935.1 Streptomyces sp. NRRL WC-3549 | reverse complement strand
CGCCGGCCGTGGCTCCCGGCCGGTGGGCGCTGGTCGGTCCCGGTACGGAAGAGCTGACGCAGGGGTTGGTCGACCAGGGCATGGAGGTGTCCTGCCACTCCGACGCGGGGGCGCTGCGGGACGCCGTGTCCGCCGCCGGGCAAGCGGTGCCGGACGTCACGGTGCTGGCCCCGGTCGCGGATTCCACCGACGGCCGGACGGTGCACGAGCTGACCGGCACGGTCACCGCCTGGCTGGCCGACGAACGCTTCAGCGGCGGTCAGTTGCTGCTCGCGACCAGGCGAGCGGTCGCCACCGCGTCCGACGAGGAGATCCCCGACCTGTGGCAGGCCGCGCTGTGGGGCGGCCTGCGCGACGTCCAGAGACAGCACCCCGGGCGTGTCGTGCTCGCCGACATGGACGTCACGGACGCGCAGGCGGGTGCGGTGCTGCCCACCCTGCTGCCGGGCGACGAACCGCAGTTCGCGGTCCGCTCCGGCGTAGCCCTGCTGCCCAGGCTGACCCGCGCAGCTGCCCCCGCGCCTGGCGAGCGGGAACCCGCGCCCGACCCCCGGCGCACGGTCCTGGTCACCGGCGCCGACGGGCCGACCGCGGCGGCAGCCGCACGGCACCTTGTCATCGCGCACGGCGTCCGCCATGTGATGCTGGTCAGCGACGGAGGCCCCCGCGACCGAGCCGCGGTCGAGCTCGAGGACGAGCTGACCCGGGCCGGCGCCAGGGTCGTGCTGGCGGCCTGTGACCTCACCGACCGTGCCGCACTCGCCGACGTACTGACCCGGATCCGGCGTCCCCTGACCGCCGTGGTGCACACCCCCGGGGCGGACCCCGGAACCGGGGAGGACCCCCTGCGGGCGGCGGCGCTCCGGGCCCTGAACCTGCACGAATCGACCCTCGACGCCGGCCTCGACGCGTTCGTCCTCCACTCCTCGGCGGCCGGTCTGCTCGGGGCGGCCGAACCGTCCGGACACGGTGCCGTCGCCGCCTTCCTCGACGGACTGGCGCAGAACCGCCGTGCCGCGGGACACGCCGCACTGTCCCTCGCCTGGGGTCCCTCGGAAGCGCACGACGGCGGCACGGGGACGCCGACGCCCGCAGGCGTCGGCCGTCTGACGGCACACGACTGCCGCGCCATGTCCGACGCCGCCCGGACCGTGGACCATGCCGTCCTGGTTCCGATGCGGCTGGACACCGGGACGCTCCACACCGACGACGTACCGGCCCCGCTGCGCGGTGTCATCGAGGTGACTCCCCGCGCGGCCGCTCCGGACGAGGCCGGCAGCGCCGCACTGCGCGCACAGCTGCTCGCCGTCCCGGACAACGAGCGGGGGCGGATGCTCCTGGAACTCGTGCGCACCCACGCGGCCCGAGTGCTGGACCTGCCGGAGGACGCGACCGTCGGCGCGGACAGGGCCTTCAAGGAACTCGGCTTCACCTCCGTCGCGGCCGTGGCCCTGCGGAACGCCCTGACCGGGGCGACCGGCCTGCGCATGTCGGCGACCGCTGCCTTCGACCACCCGACACCGACGGCCCTCGCCCGCCATCTGAGGGCCCTGCTGTTCGACGACGATCCGGCCGTCACTGCGCCCGCGCCCTCCACGGCGGTGTCCGGCGAACCGGTCGCCATCGTCGCCATGGGCTGCCGGCTGCCCGGCGGAATCACCTCCCCCGAGGAGCTGTGGCAGCTCGTCGAGCTCGGCCTGGACGGTGTCACCCCGTTTCCCGAGGACCGAGGCTGGGACGTCGATGCGCTGTACGACCCCGACCCGGACAGGCAGGGCACCACGTACGTCCGCGAGGGCGGTTTCCTCCACGACGCCGGCGACTTCGACGCCGACTTCTTCGGGATCTCCCCGCGTGAGGCGCTGGCGATGGACCCTCGCCCCGTGAGGCGCTGGCGATGGACCCGCAGCAACGGCTGCTGCTCGAGGCGTCGTGGGAGGTCTTCGAGCGGGCGGGCATCGACCCGACCTCGCTGCGCGGGGAGAACGTCGGTGTGTTCTCCGGGCTCATGCACCACGACTACGGCACCGACGCCGCAGACGCCCCCGAGGGCGTCGGCGGATACATCGGCACGGGTACCGCGGGCAGTGTCGTATCGGGCCGCGTCGCCTACACCCTCGGCCTCGAGGGCCCGGCGATCACGGTGGACACCGCTTGCTCCTCCTCGCTGGTGGCAGTGCACCTGGCGGCGCAGGCACTGCGGTCCGGCGAATGCTCCATGGCGCTGGCCGGAGGAGCGGCGGTCATGGCCAAGCCCGGCTCCTTCATCGAGTTCTCCCGACAGCGTGCACTGGCACCGGACAGCAGGTGCAAGGCCTTCGCGGCGGCCGCGGACGGCACCTCCTGGTCCGAGGGCGTCGGCGTACTGCTCCTCGAACGGCTCTCCGACGCGCAGCGCAACGAGCACCGGGTACTGGCGCTGTTGCGCGGATCGGCGGTCAACCAGGACGGTGCCAGCAACGGCCTGACCGCTCCCAGCGGACCCGCGCAGCGCCGGGTCATCCGCCAGGCGCTGGCCAACGCCCGCCTGGCCGGGCACGAGGTGGACGCGGTCGAGGCGCACGGGACGGGCACCACCCTGGGCGACCCGATCGAGGCGCAGGCCCTCCTGGCCACCTACGGGCAGGACCGGTCCGCGGACCGGCCGTTGTGGCTGGGCTCGCTGAAGTCGAACATCGGGCACGCCCAGGT
>NZ_KL585433.1:15738-18164 GCF_000721935.1 Streptomyces sp. NRRL WC-3549 | reverse complement strand
GGGCGTGATCAAGATGGTGATGGCGATGCGGCACGGCGTTCTGCCGGGGACCCTTCACGTCGATGCGCCGTCACCCCACGTCGACTGGGCGTCGGGCGCGGTGGAACTGCTGACGGAGGCCCGCGACTGGCCCGAGACCGGGCGGCCACGCCGGTCCGCGGTGTCCTCGTTCGGGGTCAGCGGTACGAACGCCCACGTCATCCTGGAGCACGTCCCCGAGGCCGGCCGGGTAAGCGAACGCGACGGGGACGCGGGCGGCGGACAGGGGACCCTGCCCCTCCTGGTCTCCGCGCGCGGGGGCCGGGCCCTCGCCGCCCAGGCCGCACGCCTCGCGGAGCATCTCGCGAACCGTCCGCGACTCGAACTCGGCGACGTCGCGCACGCGCTGGCGACCACCCGGGCCGCGCTGGAACAGCGGGCCGTCGTCGTGGCCGACGACGTCGAAGAGGCACGGGCCGCCCTGGAGGCGCTGGCCGCCGGCCGGCCCACGACGTCCGTCGTCTCGGGCAGCGCCGACACCGAGGGCAAGGTGGTCTTCGTACTGCCCGGCCAGGGTTCCCAGTGGGCCGGGATGGGTGCCGAACTGCTCGACGTGTCACCGGCGTTCGCCCAGCACATGGCCCTGTGCGCGGAGGCCCTCGCACCGCACGTCGACTGGTCGCTGACCGATGTGGTCCGGCAGGTTCCCGGGGCACCCACGCTCGACCGGGTCGACGTCGTCCAGCCGGTGTCGTTCGCCGTCATGGTCTCGCTCGCGCAGGTATGGAGGTCCCACGGCGTCGAGCCCGACGCGGTCGTCGGTCACTCGCAGGGGGAGATCGCCGCGGCCTGCATCGCCGGAGCGCTCTCCCTGCCGGACGCCGCCCGGGTCGTGGCGCTGCGCAGTCGTGCCATCGCCCAGCACCTGGCCGGCCGGGGCGGCATGATGTCGGTCGCCCTGTCCGCCGAAGAGGCGGGCCGATGGCTGGACCGCACCTCGGACGGGGAACACCTGTCACTCGCGGCCGTCAACGGGCCGTCGTCCGTGGTCGTCGCCGGAGCACCCGAGGCACTGGACGCCATGGCCGGCGAACTGACGTCCGAGGGCGTCCGGGTCCGCAGGATCCCCGTGGACTACGCCTCCCACTCCGCGCACGTCGAGCGCATCGAGGCGGAACTCGCGAGCGCACTGGCCCCGATCGGCCCCCGCCGCTCGGACGTCCCCTTCTACTCCACCGTCCACAACCGATGGATGGACACGCGAGAGCTGAACGCGGAGTACTGGTACCGCAACCTCCGTGGGACCGTACGGATGGAGGAGGCGGTACGAGCCCTCCTGGCGCAGGGCTTCGGCTTCTTCGTGGAAGTCAGCTCGCACCCCGTTCTGGTACCGGCGGTACAGGCCACCGCCGAGGACACGGGCGGCGGCGCCGTCACCGTCGTCGGCACCCTGCGCCGGGACGACGGAGGCACACGGCGACTGCTGACCTCGCTCGCCGGGGCCTGGGTGCGTGGCCTGGCCGTCGACTGGCCCACCCCGTCCGCACGTGCGGACGCCGACCTGCCCACCTACGCGTTCCAGCGCCGCCGCTTCTGGCTCCAGGCCCCTTCGGACCGGAACGCCCACGGCGCGGGTGCGCCGGCGGATCCCGTGGAGGCGTCGTTCTGGAAGGCCGTCGACAGCGGGGACCTGGAGGGCCTGGCCACTTCCCTGACGGCGGGTGGCCGGGCGGACGCCGACGCGTTCGGCGCCGACGCGCTGCCGGTGCTGGCCGACTGGCGTCGGCGGTACCGCGAGAGGTCCGCCGGCGACACCTGGCGTTACCGGGTGACCTGGAAACGTCTGGCCGGCACGGGCCGTGACGAACTGCCCGGCAGATGGCTCGTGATGATGCCCGCGGCGTCCGACGCCACCGGCGGACGTGCCCACGGCGTCCTCGACGGGCTGCGCGCCCGTGGCTCCGAGTGCGTACGCATGGAGGTGAGCGCCCGGGGCACCGACACGGCCGAGCTCGCCGCACGCATCCGGGAGGAAGCCGGGCAGCCCGGCGGGATCAGCGGCGTGCTGTCCCTGCTGGCCTTCGACGAACGGCCCGTGGCGGGAGCGATGTGTATAAGAGACAGAGTCTGGGCGCTCACATGCGGTGCGGTCGCGACGGGCCCCGGCAGCCCGGAACCCAGCCCTGCGCAGGCGATGGTGTGGGGACTCGGCCGAGTCGTCGCACTGGAACTGCCGCGCCGCTGGGGCGGGTTGGTGGATCTGCCCGACACCCTCGACGACCGGGCGATGGCCCGGCTGACCACCGCGCTGAGCGCTCCCGACGGCGAGGACCAACTGGCCGTCCGTCCGACCGGGGTCTTCGCCCGCCGCCTCGTGCCGGCACCCACGGCCGGTGCTCCCGCCACCCGCCGCTGGAAGCCCCGCGGCACCTGTCTCTTATACACAT
>NZ_KL585433.1:11820-15578 GCF_000721935.1 Streptomyces sp. NRRL WC-3549 | reverse complement strand
CGCGGCACCGTCCTGGTGACCGGCGGGACCGGGGGCGTCGGAGCCGAGGTGGCCCGCAGGCTCGCGTCCGACGGCGCCGCTCATCTGGTCCTGACCGGCCGGCGCGGCCCGCAGGCCCCCGGAGCGGAGCAACTGGCCGACGAGATACGTGCCTCCGGGGCCGAGGTGACCCTCCACGCCTGCGACGTCGCCGACCGGGACGCGGTGCGCCACCTCCTCGCTTCGTTGCCGGGCCCGCTCACCGCAGTGGTGCACGCCGCGGGTGTCGGGCAGAACAGCCTGCTCGCGGACACCGCCCCCGACGACTTCGCCGCCGTCCTCGCGGGCAAAGCGGCCGGCGCCGCACACCTCGACGAACTGCTCGGGGACACCGACCTGGACGCTTTCGTCCTGATGTCGTCCAACTCCGGTGTCTGGGGCGGCGGAGGCCAGAGCGCCTACGCCGCGGCCAACGCCTTCCTGGACTCCCTCGCCGAACGGCGCCGCGCCCGGGGCCTCACGGCGACCTCCGTCGCCTGGGGCGCCTGGGGCGGTGGCATCGGACTCGGAGCGCGGGACGGCGCGTCCGAACGCCTCAGGCGGGCGGGCGTACTCGAGATGGAGCCCGGGGCGGCCGTCTCGGCGCTGATGCGCGCCGTCGAGCACGACGACACCTGCGTGTCGGTGACGCACATGGACTGGCAGCGGTTCGGAGCCGCGTTCACCATGGCCCGTCCCAGCCCGCTCATCTCCGACGTCCCCGGCGTCCGGGGCACCGGAGCGGACGAGGAGAAGAAGCGGGACACCTCGGGAACGGCCGGGCGTCTCGTCGCGCTCACCGGCCCCGAGCGCGAGAGGCTCGTGCTCGATCTGGTGCGGGCACAGTCCGCCGCCGTGCTCGGTCACTCAGGGGCGGACGCGGTGGACGCGAACCGCGCCTTCCGTGACCAGGGCTTCGACTCCATGACCGCGCTGGACCTGCGTAACCGTCTGGCCACCGAGGCCGGCGTCGCGCTGCCGTCCACGATCGTCTTCGACCACCCCACCCCCACCGCCCTCGCCGCCCATCTGCGCGGCCTGCTCCTGGGGGAACAGGACGCCACCTCGGCCCCCGTCCCCGGTGCGGCACGCGACGACGACCCGATCGTGATCGTCGCCATGAGTGCCCGGCTGCCGGGCGGAATCGCCTCGCCGGAAGACCTGTGGAACCTCGTCGCGGGCGGCGGCGACGCGGTGTCCGACTTTCCCACCGACCGCGGCTGGGACGTCGACAGCCTCTTCGACCCGGACCCCGGGCAGACCGGGAAGTCCTACGTGCGCCACGGCAGCTTCCTGTACGACGCCGGGGACTTCGACGCCGCCTTCTTCGGGATATCGCCGCGCGAGGCGCTGGCCATGGACCCGCAGCAACGCGTCCTGCTGGAGACGGCCTGGGAAGTGGTCGAGCGGGCAGGCATCGACCCCTCCTCCCTGCACGGCAGCCGGACGGGTGTCTTCGTCGGTGCCATGCACCAGGACTACGGCACGGGGCAGAGCCCTGCCCGAAGAGGAGCCGAGGGATACTTCGTCACCGGCAACGCGTCCAGCGTGCTGTCCGGCCGGGTCGCCTACACCCTCGGCCTCGAAGGCCCCGCCGTCACGGTGGACACCGCTTGCTCCTCCTCGCTGGTCGCCCTCCACATGGCCGCCCAGGCACTGCGTTCCGGCGAATGCGACCTGGCGATGGCCGGCGGAGTGACCGTCATGGCCACACCTGACGGCTTCGTGGAGTTCTCCCGCCAGCGAGGGCTCTCCACGGACGGCAGATGCCGTGCCTTCGCGGCCTCCGCCGGCGGCACCGGCTGGTCCGAGGGAGCAGGGCTCCTGCTCGTCGAGAGGCTGTCCGACGCCCGCCGCAACGGACACCCCGTCCTGGCCGTCGTGCGCGGCACCGCGATCAACCAGGACGGTGCGAGCAACGGACTGACAGCCCCCAACGGGACGTCCCAGCAACGGGTCATCCGGCAGGCCCTGGCCGACGCCGGTCTCACCGCGCCCGACGTGGACGTCGTGGAGGCCCACGGCACGGGGACGACGCTGGGCGACCCGATCGAGGCACACGCGGTACTCACCGCATACGGCCGGAACCGGCCCGAGGGCCACCCGCTGTGGCTGGGCTCCCTCAAGTCCAACATCGGTCACACACAGGCCGCCGCCGGTGTGGCCGGCGTGATCAAGATGGTGATGGCGATGCGCCACGGCGTACTGCCCCGGACCCTCCACGTCGACGAACCCTCCCCGCACATCGACTGGACGTCCGGCGCGGTGGAGCTGCTGACCGAGGCCCGGGAGTGGCCCGACCTGAACCGGCCCCGACGGGCCGGGGTGTCGTCCTTCGGGATCAGCGGCACCAACGGGCACGTCATCCTGGAGCAGGCGCCCGTCGAAGGAGCGGCCACCCCCGAGGCACGCAGGACCCCACCCGCCGTCCCGTGGCTGCTCTCCGCACGCACCTCAAAAGCGCTGTCCGCCCAGGCCGCACGCCTGCTGCCCGTCCTGGAGGGGCCCGACGGCCCCGACCCCACCGACGTCGCGTACTCCCTCACCGCACGGTCGGACCTGGAGCACCGCGCGGTGATCGTGGCCGGGGACGGCGAGGCCCCGCTGCCGGGGCTGCGAGCCCTCACGCACGGCGAGGCCGCCGGCACCCTCGTACAGGGCACGCGCGCGGCAGGCCGGACCGCCGTCCTGTTCACCGGCCAGGGCGCGCAACGCCTCGGCATGGGGCGTGAACTGTACGACGCCTACCCCGCGTTCGCAGAAGCCTTCGACGAGGCGTGCGCGGAACTCGACCCGCGTCTGGGACGTCCCCTGAACAGCGTGCTCCTGGGGGGCGATCCCGCTCAGCTGGAACAGACAGCGATGGCCCAGGCGGCCTTGTTCAGCGTCGAAGTGGCCCTGTTCCGTCTGATGGAGTCCTGGGGCGTACGGCCCGACGCCGTCGCCGGACACTCGGTCGGTGAGATCGCCGCCGCACACGTCGCCGGGGTCCTGTCGCTGGCCGACGCCTGCGCGCTGGTCGCCGCACGCGGGGCGCTCATGCAGGCCCTGCCCACGGGCGGCTCCATGATCGCCGTCGCCGCCTCCGAGGAGGAGGTGCTCCCCCTGCTCGCCGGCCTGGAGCACCGGGTGAGCATCGCGGCGGTCAACGGGCCCTCCGCCGTGGTGCTCTCCGGCGACGAGCAGGCCGTTCAGGAACTGGCGGCAGAGTTCACCGGACGCGGCACCGAGACCAGGAGGCTCCGGGTCAGCCACGCCTTCCACTCCCCGCTGATGGACCCGATGCTCGACGCGTTCCGCGCGGTCGTGGAACAGCTCGACTTCCAGCCACCTCGCATCGACGTCGTGTCGACCAGCGCCCCCGAAGCGGCCGGCGCCGACGTCCTGTGCAGCCCGGACCACTGGACCGACCAGGTGCGGCGGCCCGTGCGCTTCCACGACGCCGTGCGCACCCTGCACAGCCAGGGCGTCAGCACCTTCCTGGAGCTCGGCCCGGGCGGTGTCCTCACCGCGATGGTGCAGGACTGCCTCAGCGACGTCGCGGAAACCATCGCGGCGGTCCCGACGCTGCGACGTGACAGACCCGAACCGCAAGCGGTCGTCTCAGCGCTCGCACGACTCCATGTCCGGGGCGTCCCGGTTGACTGGGCCGCTCTGTTCGAGCGCAGCGGCGCACGGAAGGTCGACCTGCCCACGTACGCCTTCCAGCGTCGGCGCTACTGGCTCGACCCAGCCGGTAC
>NZ_KL585433.1:1113-11630 GCF_000721935.1 Streptomyces sp. NRRL WC-3549 | reverse complement strand
GACCCAGCCGGTACGATGCCGGACGCGGGCGCGGCCGGTCTCACCGACGCGGGCCACCCGCTCCTCCGCGGCACCGTCACACTGCCGGACAGCGACGGGGTGCTCGCCACCGGCAGGCTGTCCGTGGCCACCCACGGCTGGCTCGCCGACCACGAGGTGGGCGGACAGGTGCTGGTGCCGGGCACCGCGCTCGTGGAAGCGGTCGTGCGGGCCGGCGACGAGGCCGGGTACCCGGTTCTCGACGAACTCGTCATCGAAGCCCCTCTCGTACTGCCCGGCCACGCCGCCGTACAGCTGCAGGTCGCCGTGGCCGCGCCGGACGCGACCGGCCGCCGCCCCGTGGCCGTCCATTCCCGTCCCGCCGGCCAGGACCCCGACGCCCCTTGGACCAGGCACGCGGGAGGTCTGCTGGCGACGGTCGGCACGGCACCGCTGCCCGGGGCCGTGGAGTGGCCGCCGGAAGGCGCCGGACGGGTCGGCTCCGACCACTTCTACCCCTCCATGGCGGAGGCGGGCTACGTGTACGGTCCGGCCTTCAGAGGCCTGCGGTCCGTGTGGACCCGGGGCGAGGAGATCTTCGCCGAGGTCGCCCTGCCCGATGACCACGAGGACGATGCCCGGCAGTTCGGCATCCACCCCGCCCTGCTGGACGCGGCGCTGCACGCCGCGAGCTTCGGGGCCCTGAGCGGCATGGGACAGGACAGGCTCCTCCTTCCGTTCGCATGGACCGGAGTCAGCCTGCACGCATCGGGCGCCTGCGCCCTGCGCGTCAAGGTGACCCCGGCAGGCCCGGACGCCTTCGCGCTGGAGGCCACCGACGCGGACGGCGTACCGGTGATGTCCGTCGAGTCCCTGGTCTTCCGCCCGGTGTCCCCCGATCAGCTCCGGACCGGGCCCGCGACGTACGACCGGCTGTTCCACCTGGACTGGCCCGCCGTGGCGCTGCCGGAACACCCGGACCCGTCACAGGGGCTGGAGTACGCCGACCTGACCGAGACGCCGGACGCGGAAGGACCTGCCCGGGTACGGGACCTGCTGGGGCGGGCCCTGCATGCCGTGCGGTCCTGGCTGGACGAGGACCGGCCGGCCTCCGCACGGCTGGTCGTACTCACCCGCAACGCATGCCTGCCGGGAACCGACCCGGCGGCCGCCGCCGTGTGGGGCCTGGTGCGTGCTGCCCAGTCGGAGAACCCGGACCGCATCGTCCTCGCCGACATCGACACCGAGGACGGCTCACGGCGCGTACTGCCGCGTGCCGTGGCCTCGGGTGAGGCGCAGCTCGCCATCCGGGCCGGTGAGGCGCGGGTGCCCAGACTGGCCCGGGTCTCCTCCGAGGCGCCGGCCGAAGGACGCCCGCTCGACCGGCAGGGCACCGTGCTGATCACCGGCGGCACCGGGACCCTGGGAGCGATGGTCGCCCGGCACCTGGTCACCGAGCACGGGGTACGCGGCGTGCTGCTGGTCAGCCGCAGTGGAGGTAACAGCACCGGGGCCCGCGCCCTCGAGACCGAACTGGCCGGACTGGGCGCGGACGTGACGTTCGCCGCCTGCGACGTCTCCGACCGTGGAGCACTCGCCGACGTCATCGGAGCGATCCCCGCCGAACGGCCCCTCACCGGTGTCGTCCACGCCGCCGGTGTGCTGGACGACGGTGTGATCTCGGCACTCACCCCCGAACGCCTGGACACCGTGCTGCGACCCAAGGCCGACGCGGCCTGGCACCTGCACGAGCTGACCCGGGACACCGACCTGGCCGTCTTCATGCTGTTCTCGTCGGCCTCCGCTCTCCTCGGAACCCCCGGCCAGGCCAACTACGCGGCCTCCAACGCCTTCCTCGACTCCCTGGCCGAACACCGGCGTGCCCTGGGACTGCCCGGGACGTCCCTCGCCTGGGGGCTGTGGGCCCAGGCTTCCGCCATGACCGGCGGCCTCGGCAGCGCGGAGCTGGAGCGCGGCCGGCGCGGCGGCATGGACGCCCTGAGCTCACGGGAGGGCATGGAGCTGCTGGACACCGCGCTGCACCTCGGACACGCGAAACTGATGCCCGCCGAACTGGCCCTCGGCGCGTACGGCGCGGAAGGCACGGCCGTGCCGCCTCTGCTGCGCGGCCTGGTGCGTGCCACCCGCAGGAGCTCGCGCGGCGGTGCCTCCGCAGCGGTGCGCGTGCCGGCGCAGCAGCTGGCCGGCCTGAAGGAGGCGGAGCGCGAGACAGCGCTGCTGGAGCTGGTACTCGCCGAGGCGGCGACCGTGCTCGGCCACGGCACTGACGGGACCATCGACTCCGAGCAGGCGTTCAAGGACTGTCTCTTATACACATAAGAGACAGGCTGGAAGCGGCGTTCGCGCACGCCGACCCCGACGAGGTGCTGCGAGCTGATCTCATGTCGCGGCTGTCGCGGCTGGAAGCGCTGACCGCCTCCTGGGGGCCCGCGGGCCGCATCGATGACGAGGAGGACGCGTTCGACTTCGACACGGCCTCCGACGACGAGATCTTCGGGCTCATCGACAAGGAACTGGGGCCGTCCTGAATACCGTTCGGGTCCCCGCCGCAGCATTCAGGGAGATACAGACGTGGTGAACTCCGATGTGCTGATCGTCGGATACGGCCCGGTGGGCCAACTGGCGGCGATCCTGCTGGCCCAGCACGGCCGCACGGTCACCGTGGTCGAGCGCTGGCCGCAGCCCTATCCGATGCCCCGCGCCGTCGCGTACGACGGCGAGGCGGCCCGCATACTCGCCGCCGTGGGTGTCGCCGACCGCCTGGAGGACGTACGGGAACCCACCGGCGAGTACGTCTGGGAGAACGCCCGGGGACAGACCCTCATCCACATGGAGGTGCCGGGGAAGAGCCCGTCGGGCTGGCCCGAGTCGACCTCGATGTACCAGCCCGGTCTGGAGGCCGCCCTCGCCGCACGCGGAGCGGAACTGCCCGGCGTCACCGTGCACCGCGGCCGGATGGCGGTCGGGCTGACCAGCCACGAGGACCACGTGGAGGTGGTCGCGGAGGACGCGGACGGCAACCGGCACACCTACGGCGCCCGCTGGGTCATCGGCTGCGACGGTGCCAACAGCTTCGTCGGCAGGCACATCGAGACGACCGTCACCGACTACGGGTTCACGCACGACTGGCTCATCTGCGACGTCGTGACGCATGACAAGCGCGACTACACGCCCAACAACCTTCAGATCTGCGACCCGGCCCGGCCCCGGACCGCCGTCTCCGCAGGTCCCGGGCACCGGCGCTGGGAGTTCATGCGGATGCCCGGCGAGACGATCGAGGAACTCGGGCAGGAAACGACCGTATGGCGCCTGCTGGGGCTGTTCGGCCTCACCCCGGACAACGCCACCCTGGAGAGGCACGCCGTCTACACCACGCAGGGCACCTGCGCCGACCAGTGGCGCTCCGGCAGGCTGCTGGTCGCGGGCGACGCGGCACACGTCATGCCGCCCTTCGTCGGACAGGGCATGTGCTCGGGCTTCCGCGACGCCGCCAACCTGGCGTGGAAGCTGAACCTCGTCCTGGGCGGCATCGCGGGCGAGGACCTGCTCGACACCTACACCCTCGAACGCAGTGCACATGTGCGGCCTGCCATCGAGACGTCCATCGCGCTCGGCAACGTCATCTGCCAGACCGACCGCGCCGCGGCGGCCGGGCGCGACGCGTTCATGCTCGCCGCCCGGATGCGCGCCCGCGGCGGCCGGGACCAGGCGGCCCCGGACGGGCCGTCGCTCGCCGACTCCCTCAGCGACGGATTCCTGCGTACCGGCGCCGACACGTCCGACGGATCTCCGCGCTCGGCCGGCCAACTCGTCCCGCAGGCGGAGGTGGTGCGCGGCGGATCCCGGGGTCTCCTCGACGACGTCGTCGGCACCGGCTTCGCCCTGCTCTGCGCCGAAGACCCGCGCATGCTCCTCGACACCGCCGACCTGGCCTTCCTCGACACACTCGGCTGCCACCTCGTGCACGTACTGCCTGCGGACACCCTGCCGGAGAAAGCGGGGGAACTCGCGGTCATCGACGCCGAGGACCTCTATCTGCCCTACCTGGCCGGGCTGCCCGGCCAGGGGCCGGACGGGGCCGTCGGCATGCTCGTACGCCCGGACTTCTATCTCTTCGGCGCCGCCCACGGCCCCGACGACCTGCACGCGCTCGTCGAAGACCTGCGCGCCCGTCTCGGCCGCACCACTGCCTGAACGTCCACCCCACCGCACGAAAGGCATCACCTCCATGTTGGAAGCGGCCAAACAGTTCGGGAAGCTCATCCAGATGATCTCGACGGGCGACCCCGTCAAGCGGACCAGGCGCCTCTACCAGTTCATGCCACCCAGTTTCGAGTTCGTCGACCGCACCACCACGTACTGCAACTTCGGGTACTGGAACGACGGATGCGTCAGCCTCGACGATGCCGCGGAGGAGCTCGCCACCCGGCTTGGTGACGCCGCAGGCATCGAGGCCGGCGACACCGTGCTCGACCTGGGGTTCGGCTACGGCGACCAGGACTTCTCCTGGATGCGCAACCGGCAGCCCAAGAAGATCCACGGCCTGAACATCACTCCGCACCAGATAGAGGCAGCACAGGCACGGGCCAAGGCGGAAGGTCTCGAGGACCGGCTCGAATTCACGCAGGGATCCGCCACGGACATCCCCTATCCGGACAACACCTTCGACAAGGTCGTCGCCCTCGAATCCGCATTCCACTTCTACCCGCGCAGCGCATTCTTCGAGGAGGCGTTCCGGGTCCTGCGGCCCGGCGGCGTACTCGCCGTCGCGGACGTCCTCCCGACACACGACACGGTTGTGCGGAAGGAACTCAAGTCCCGCGCACTCAGCTGGATACTCCTCAGTTACGACGAGGAGAACTGGTACACCTCCGGGGTCTACGCCGACAAGCTGGCCGAGGCGGGATTCGAGGAGAACCGAGTCGATTCGATCCGGGACCGGGTCTGGGAGCAGTACCGCACATTCATGGTCGAGAAGATCGCCAGCGATGAGTACAAGAAACTGGTCACTCCCACCCAGTACAAGGGAATCAGCCAGAACTGGAGTGACCAGGAGCTGCTGAAAAAGGAGCTGGACACCATCGACTACGTCATCGCGGTCGCCAAGAAGCCGACGATCTGAGCATTACCCGGATGCGGGACGCGCCGGGACAGTGACAACCGTGCAAGGGCAGGGGTGGAAGGGTGCGTTTGGTCGAGCGTGACGAGCACGTGAGGTCTCTGGACGGTCTGCTGGACGAATGCCGCGGAAGACGGGGACACGTCGTCGTGCTCGACGGCCCGGTCACCACGGGCAAGACCGAGCTCCTGCGCGTGTTCACCGAGCGCGCCTCCATGGACGTCGTCGTGCTCCGCGCGACCTGCTCGCGCGCGGAGCGCACCCTGCCCCTCGGAGTCATGACCCAGCTGCTGCACAGCGCCAGCCTTCCCCTGGACATAGCCGACCGGGCCGCTCAGCTGCTGAAGGAGGGAGCGGCCTCGGACGCTCTGCCCCGGACCCACCAGGACACCGTCGAGCCGGAAGCCGTCCAGATATTCCAGGGCCTCGGCGCCGTACTGCTCGACCTGGCCGGGGAATCACCTGTGCTGATCGCCGTCGACGACGTCCAGCACGCCGACGACTCGTCCCTGCACTGTCTGCTCCACATCGTGCGCAGGATCGGATCCACGCGGATCATGGCGGTCCTGACCGAGGACGCGGAACTCGGAGCGCAGCACTCCCCGTTCCGCGCGGAACTACGACGCCAGTCACAGTTCCACCGGCTGCGCCTCGCACCGCTCACCCGGGCGGGCGTCGCCGAGGTGCTCCGTGACCGCCCCTCCGGACGCTCCGTCGAACCGGAGCACAAGCTCCCCCCACGGAAGCCGGAGGGACGGGACGCCTCTTGGGGCGTGGACGACTTCTTCCGGATCAGCGGCGGCAACCCCCTGCTCCTGCACGCCCTCATCGAGGACCACCACCTCGCCGGCCAGGCACGGCCGCAGGGTTACGGGCTGGCACTGCTCAACTGCCTCTACCGGGACAAGCCCGTCGTCACCCAGGTGGCGCGCGCCCTGGCCGTGCTCGACCGGGAAGGGGACGTCAAGGCGCTGGCCCAGCTGGCCGGAGCCGACATCGAGGCGGTCGGCCGCGCACTGCACGACATGGAAGCGGCCGGTCTCACCGACAACGGCGTGTTCCGCCATCCGGTTGCCCGCTCGACCATCCTCGACGGCCTGCACACACCGGACCGGGCCGCCCTGCACCGCCGCGCCGCACAGCTCATGCACGCACGGGGCGCGCCCGCCATGACCGTCGCCCACCACCTGGTGGAGTCCAAGCACACGCAGGGCCCGTGGGCGGTCCAGGTGCTGCTGGAGGCCGCCGATCAGGCACTGCTCGGGGGCAGGACCGGGTTCGCGACGGAATGCCTCGCACTCGCCCACAGATCCTGCGGCAACGAGCAGGAACGGCCCGGGATCAGGGCGCGGCTGACCCAGGCCGAATGGGAACTCAACCCCTCCGCGGCCGCGCGCCACCTCACCCCGCTGGCCGCGGCGGCCGGTAGCGGTCAGCTGGCCCACAGCGACCTGCTGGTCCTGCTCCGGCACCTGCTCTGGCACGGCCGCACGGCCGAGGCGAAAACCGTTCTCGAACGGATCCGCGGCGCCAGGCCCGAAGCCGGAGACACCCCGCAGGCCGCACCGACGCGGAACACCGAACTGTGGCTGGCCGCCACCCATCCCCAGCTCGCCCGCAGACACCAGGGGCCCGTCCCCGCCGAGGACGGGCCCCCCAGCCTCGCCGACCCCCGCGGCGATCCGTGGTTGCGGTCGGCAGCCGAACTGGCAGCTCTGCTGACCGACGGGCCCGGCGCACCGGCCGCGGACCGTGCGGAGCGAGTCCTGGACGGCCTCGGCCTGGGCCTGGGCCGAACCTCTCCCTGGACCGAGGAAGCCGTGCAACTGGCCCTGCTCGGCCTGATCTGCGCGGGACGCCTGCGCAGCGCGGCCGACCAGTGCGACAAGCTCCTGGCCGAGACCGACTCACGGGAGGCCCCCGTCCGGTCGGCGATGGCCTCCGCGACGCGCGCGGAGATCGCCGTCCGACAGGGCGACCTGGCAGCAGGCGCCGAACACGCCCGGCAGGCACTGACCCATCTGCCGCCCCAGGCGTGGGGCGTCGCGATCGGCTTTCCGCTGGGCAGCCTCATCCTCGCCGTAACGAGAATGGGCGACTACGAGGAAGCCGCGAAGCACCTCACGTACTCCGCGACCGACAGCATGTTCCAGAGCCGCTACGGGCTGCACTACCTCCATGCCCGTGGCCACTACTACCTCGCCACCGACCACCCGCACGCCGCGCTCGCCGACTTCATCTCCTGCGGCGAACTCATGCGCAGCTGGGATCTCGACGCAGCGGCCCTCGTGCCCTGGAGGACCGGTGCGGCCGAAGCCTGGCTACGACTCGGCAACCGCGACCAGGCCAAGCGGCTCCTCCACGACCAGCTGACCTCGGCGGGGGCGGACCGGCCGCGCATCCGGGGCTCCGCCCTGCGCCTGCTCGCCGCGACGGGCCCCACCGCCAGACGTCCGGACCTGCTCACCGAGGCGCTCGATCTGCTGGAGGACTGCGGCGACCGCTACGAGCAGGCGAGAGCCCTCGTCGACCTCAACCGCAGCTACTACCAACTCGAGGAGTACCGGCGGGCGCGCATGGTCTTCCGAAGGGCCTGGCACGTGGCCAACCTGTGCGACGCCGGCCCCCTGACGAAGGAACTCCTAGCGTCCACAGGTGACTTCAGCAACCCGGAAACGTCCTCCGGCAGCACCGACGGGATCCCCTCACTCACCGGATCGGAACGGCGCGTCGCCTCGCTGGCCGTCATGGGCTGCACCAACCGTGAGATCGCGGGCAAGCTCCACATCACCGCGAGCACCGTCGAGCAGCACCTCACCCGCGTCTACCGGAAGCTCAACGTGAAACGCCGCAAGGACCTCCCTGTGGATCTGCGCAGCGATGTGGTCAAGACTGAACGAGCCCAACTCGACTGCGGGTGACTCCCGTTCCCGCGAACGCCCCCCGGCCCCCTACAGAGGTAGCAACGTGTCCCAGACAGCGGCGAACTCCCTGACCGCGCCGGCCCCCGGCACATACACCATCGACCCCGACCGCAGCGCCATCACCTTCCGCACCCGGCACGTCTTCGGCCTCGCGGGTGTCGACGGCTCCTTCTCCGTCCTCAGCGGCCGGATCCGGATCGCGGCCGAAGCCGCGGAATCCGGCGCCACGGCCGTCGTCGACGCCGCCAGCTTCACCACCGGCAACGACACGCGGGACAAGGTCGTACGTTCCGACAAGTACCTGGCCACCGCCGCGCACCCCCACATCTCGTTCACCTCCGACGTGGTACGGGAGTCCCAGGGCTCGTACACCCTCCACGGCGAACTGACCGTCCGAGCCACCACCCGGCCGGTGGAACTCCTCATCGAGCAGTCCAGCAGCGGGGCGGAAGAGATCAGCTTCCGGGCCACCACGAAGATCGACCGGTACGCCTTCGGCATCACCGCCGACAAGGGCATGACCGCCCGCCACCTGATTCTCACCCTCGACATCGTCGCCTCGCCGGCGTGACGTTCCTGGGGATCGACGTCGGTGGTACGAAGGTCGCCCTGCAGACCGACGGCGGTACACAGTCCCGCAGCGCCGTGTTCCCGTGGCCGCGGACGAGCAGCGCCGCGGACGACCTGGAAGCTCTCACCAGGAACGTCCGCGCGCTGCTCGACGGCACCGAGCAGTCCGTCGAGGCGGTCGGCGTCGCCATGCCCGCGACCGTGGGCGCGGACGGTCTGGTGACCACCTGGCCGGGCCGCCCCAGCTGGACCGGACTGGACCTCCGTGCCGCTCTTCGCTCCCTCTTCCCCCGAAGCGCGGTGCACTGGGCGGACGACGGAGACCTGGCAGCCCTCGCAGAGGCCGACGAAGCGGACTGCCCGGACGTCGCCTACCTCGGAGTCGGCACCGGCGTCGGCGGCGGCATAGTCCTCGACGGGCGCCTCTGCCCCGGGACCGCCCGCGGCTCGTGCGAGGTCGGTCACGTGGTCGTCGACCCCAAGGGCCCCCGGTGCGACTGCGGTCGACGCGGTTGCGTGCAGGCCGTCGCCTCCGGTCCGGCCACCCTGCGCAGGGCCGGCCACCTACGAGGCCGGCCCGTCACCTTCGCCGAGCTCACGGACGGCCTTCACCACGAACGCGACTGGGCCGTCACAGCGATCGGAGAGAGCTGCGACGCGCTCGCGGTGGCGATCGTCAACCTCAACGAGCTCGTCCGTCCCGCACTGGTCCTGATCGGTGGCGGATTCGCAGACAGACTGCCCGGCTTCGCCGGCACGGTGGCCGAAAGAGCGCACGCGCTCTCCAGGCCGGGCCACCCGGTCGCCCACGTACGCGCCGCCTCACTCGGCGGCCTGTCGTCCCTGCGTGGCGCCGTCCTCCTCGCCCGGGGCACACACCCCGGGTAGGGGGCTTCGCGGTAGGGGGCTGAGCCAACCCCCTAGGGGTTGTCCGGTTCTACGGACCCCCCGTAGATTCCCCGAGTAAGGGGAACAATTCGAATGCTGCCGAGTGTTTCGGAGCGGCGGAACCGCGAAACAACCGTAAGGAAATCGCGCTGACGCTGGGCCGGTTTTCCGTGTTGACGGACCTTTGACGGTGGGTCGAAATTCACCTGCTGGCCGCCGCGACGGGTTGGGTTGAGTGGACAACGAAGAGAAGCTCCGTGAGTACCTCAAGCGGACGACCGCAGATCTGCGCCGTACGCGACAGCGCCTCCGAGATGTAGAGGCCCAGGATCAGCAGCCCATCGCAATTGTGGGAATGAGCTGTCGGTATCCGGGTGGAGTAACGAGTCCCGAGGACCTCTGGCAACTCGTGGCCGCCGGCACCGACGGCATCTCCGCCTTTCCGGACGACCGTGGATGGGATCTCGGCAACCTTTATGACGCCGGCTCCGGCGAGGACGGCAGATCCGCCACGGAAGAAGGCGGATTCCTCCACGACGCGGGCGAATTCGACGCCGGATTCTTCGGGATCTCGCCGCGTGAGGCGCTGGCGATGGACCCGCAGCAACGCCTGCTCCTCGAGACCTCGTGGGAGGCGCTCGAGCGGGCCGGCATCGACCCGGGCACCTTGCGGGGCAGCCGCACGGGCGTGTTCGCCGGACTGATGTACCACGACTACGCCGCCCGTCTCGCGGCGGTTCCCGAGGGCGTGGAAGCGTTCCTGGGGGTCGGGAACTCAGGCAGTGTGGTCTCGGGGCGAGTGGCGTACACCTTCGGCCTCGAAGGCCCCGCCGTCACCGTGGACACGGCGTGTTCGTCGTCGCTGGTCGCCCTGCACCTGGCGGTGCAGTCGCTGCGCAAGGGCGAGTGCACCATGGCGCTGGCCGGTGGCGTGACGGTGATGGCGACACCCGGCACCTTCGTGGACTTCAGCCGCCAGCGTGGCCTCGCGGGCGCGGGCGATGCAAGTCGTTCTC
>NZ_KL585433.1:468-894 GCF_000721935.1 Streptomyces sp. NRRL WC-3549 | reverse complement strand
GATGTGTATAAGAGACAGGGTCGGAGGGTGTCGGCGTCCTGGTGGTGGAGCGGCTGTCGGATGCCCGGCGTAACGGCCATGAGGTCCTGGCGGTGGTACGCGGGTCTGCGATCAACCAGGACGGTGCGTCGAACGGTCTGACCGCGCCGAACGGACCCGCGCAGCAGCGGGTCATCCGGCAGGCCCTGACCAGCGCAGGCCTGAACGCGTCACAGGTCGACGCCGTCGAGGCGCATGGCACGGGTACGACACTGGGTGACCCCATCGAGGCACAGGCCCTGCTGGAGACCTACGGTCAGGAGCGCCCGGAGGACCGGGCGTTGTGGCTCGGGTCGATCAAGTCGAACATCGGTCATACGCAGGCGGCGGCCGGTGTGGCCGGGATCATCAAGATGGTGTTGGCGATGCGGCACGGTGTGCTGCCGC
>NZ_KL585433.1:0-268 GCF_000721935.1 Streptomyces sp. NRRL WC-3549 | reverse complement strand
GCTGCCGCAGACGTTGCACGTGGACCAGCCGACGCCTCAGGTGGACTGGTCAGCCGGAAACGTACGGTTGCTGACGGAGCCGGTGGCGTGGCCGGAGACGGGTGAGCGGCGGCGGGCGGGTGTGTCGTCGTTCGGCGTGAGTGGCACGAACGCACATGTGATTCTCGAGCAGGCGCCGCACACGGAGGCGGTTGCTGCCTCGGCCCCCGCCTCTGTGCCGGTCGTGCCGTGGGTGGTGTCGGCGAAGTCCGAGGCCGGACTCTCGGCG
>NZ_KL585432.1:55074-56434 GCF_000721935.1 Streptomyces sp. NRRL WC-3549 | reverse complement strand
TGTATAAGAGACAGGTCTCGTCCTGGCCACCCTGCTGTCCCGGCCCAACTCCCCGGTCCCCGTCGACGTGCTGACCGACGTGGTGTGGCCGGAGGAGCCGCCCCGGACCGCGCGCAAGAACCTCCAGGTCTACGTCAGCGCCGCCCGGACCCTCTTCGGCGCCGTGGACGGGGGCGACCGGGACCGGGTGGTGCACGGCTGCGGCGGGTACCGGCTGCGGATCGAGGAGGGCGAGCTGGACACCCTGCGGTTCCGCTCACTGGCCCGGGCGGGCCGGGCCGCCGGTGAACGGGGCGACCTGCGCACCGCGGCCCGGCTGCTGCGGGAGGCGCTGGACCTCTGGGGTGAGCGCCCGCCCCTGCATGACCTGCGGGACTCGGCCGTGGTGGCCCAGGAGGCGGAGCGGCTGGAGGCCCGCTGCCTGACCGTCTACGAGGACTGGGCGGAGGCCGAGATCGAGACGGGACGGGCGGCCGTCGCGGTGGACGGGCTGCGGGACCTGGTGGAGCGCCACCCGCTGCGGGAGCGGCTGCGGGCGGCCTGGATGAACTCCCTGCACCAATCCGGCCGTCAGGCGGAGGCGCTGGAGGTGTACGACGACTACCGGCAGTTGCTCGCCCGGGAGCTGGGTCTTGAGCCCAGCCCGGCGCTGGCCGCCCTCTACGGCCGGCTCCTCGGCCGGGGTGCCACCCCGCGCCCGGCCGGAGCCCGCCCGGCCGCACGGGACGTGTCACTCCCCGCGGACCTCCGCACCTTCACCGGCCGCGACGCCGAACTGGCCCGGCTGCTCCCGGTGGCGGGCGCCCCGGACGGCGGTGTGGTGGTCGTGACCGGCCCGGCCGGGGTGGGCAAGTCGGCGCTGGCGGTACGGGCGGCGCACCTGCTGGCCAAGGAGTTCCCCGACGGGCGGGTACACGTCCGGGCCCGGCGCCAGGACGGCACGCCACGCGTCCGGACCGACATGCTGGAGGAGTTGGTACGGCTGTGCGGCGCGGGGACCTCGGGCCGGCCCGACGCGGCGGAGGCGGAGGACGCCTGGCAGGACTGGCTGTCCCGGCACCGGGCCCTGGTCGTCCTGGACGACGTCGCGGACGAGGCGGCGGTGCGCGGGCTGCTGCCCCGGTCGGGTCGCTCCTCGGTGCTGCTGACGGCGCGCGGGCTCCTGGCCGGGCTGGCGCCCGTGCACCGGATCGCCCTGTCCGCACCGGACGAGGCCGAGGCGCTGGACCTGCTCGGGAGGCTGATCGGCGCGGACCGGCTGCGGACGGACCGGGCCGCGGCGCTGCGCATCGTACGGGCCTGCGGGGCGCTGCCGGTGGCGGTGGCGGTGAGCGGGATGCGGCTGGCGGTGCTGCGGCAC
>NZ_KL585432.1:49868-54872 GCF_000721935.1 Streptomyces sp. NRRL WC-3549 | reverse complement strand
CCCCCTGCCGTTGGCGGAGTACGCGGCCCGGGTCGAGGACCCGTCGGTGGTCCTGGAGGAACTGGTCGCCGGGGACGTGTCCGTGCGGTCGCGGATCGCCGCGGGCTGGCGGGACCTCGGTCCGGGCGACCGGGGGGCGCTGGCACGCCTCGCCGACCTGGCCCCGGACGGCGGCTTCACCCTGGAGCGGGCGATGGCGGCCCTGGGGTGCGGGGAGCGGGGGGCGATCCGTACGGTCGAATCGCTCATCGGCACCGGTGCGGTGACCTCGCCGGCCGGGGAGGTCACCGCCCACGCGGCGTTGTACGAGGTGCCGCGCCTGCTCTGTCTGTACGCCCGCGAGCGGTCCGGGGGCGGTGCGGGCGGGCCCGGTGGGGTGCCGGAGCCCCCCCTGCCGTTCAGCCGAGGGTGAGCAGTTCCAGCAGCCCGGCGGGGGCGGGGCCCTGCCCGCCCTCGTCCCCGGCCCCGGCCCCGGCCCCGGCCCCGGCCCGCGACAGGAAGTGCAGGCCGAGCAGGACGCCGGCCGCCCCTGTGGCGAGGTCGGCGGAGAAGCGGCGCAGGGTCGCGCCGGGCACCAGCAGCCGGTCCTCGTCGGCGACGAGGTGCCAGGTGAGGTTGCGTACGGAGGCCAGGACGTCGTCGTTCTCCCCGGTGCGTGTCGCCGTACCGCGAACGCCCCCGGCGCCCGTCGCCGTACCGAGCTGGCCCGCCGCCGCGACGAGCCCCGTCCGCCCGGTGAACAGGCCCGGTTCGCGCACGAATTGCGTGACACAGCCCGTGCGCACCCCCGAGAGCAGGGCACTCGGCGCGGGCTCCCCGAACCGGGCGGCGTACGCCTGGGCCACCAGCGCGACGCCCGCACTGCCTTGGTCCAGGTAGAGCAGATGGCGCCGGCCGTCCTTGACCTGGACGGAGCCGCCGGGCATGGCGACGAGGTGCCCGGTCTCCCGGTCCAGGGCCTCGCGTGCGGCCTCCCGCAGCCACGCCTCGCCGGTCAGCGCGTAGAGCTCCAGGTGGAGGAGGGCGGCCCCGCTCAGCCCGCGCAGCAGTCCCGCCGACTCCGGGAGGCGCGTGCCCGGTACCGCCTCCCCCCGTACCAGTTGGTCCAGGTCCCACGCGGTGCGCAGGGCGGTGTCGAGCAGCGCCTGGTCGGGGGACGGGCCCGTGGCGCGGGCCATGCGCAGGGCCGCGAGCGCGATCCCCGCGCGCCCGGTGAGCAGATCCGCCGAACCGGTCGCCGGTGCGGGCGACATGGCCCGGTCCCACAGCGCCCGCCCCTGCTCGGCGCGGCCGAGGAGGGTGAGGACGAGGGCCGTGCCCGGCAGCCCGTCGTAGAGTCCGCCCGCCGCGGCGGGGTCCCGGCGGAGCGCGGCCGAGGCGAGCCAGTCGGTCCACTCCTCGGGGACGGGGGCGCCCACCCGGCGCAGCGCGTACAGGACGCCCGCCGCGCCGTGCGCGACATCGGTGCCCCCGGTGGCGAAGAGGCCCGGGTCGCCGGGGAAGAGCCGGTCCGCCCGCTCCGGGGTGGCCCCGGCGTGGATCCCGGCCAGCAGGCGCGTGCGGATCTCCGCCCAGTCCGGGACCGGCCCGTCGAACAGGGAGGCCACCTCCGCCTCGCGGCCCCGCGAGGCCGTCGCCTCCTGGAGCAGCCGGGGCCGTGGCGGCCCGGCGTCGGCCGGGAGACCGTAGCGCCGCCGGGCCCAGCTCTCCAGGGTGAGGGCCTTCGCCCTCTCGTGTCCGGCCATCTCCGTGATCGGCATCAGCATGGTGAGCCAGGTCGCCCAGAGCGCGTAGGCGTCCGCCTCCGCTCCGGGGGTGCCCGGCGGTGCCTGGAGTCCGAGGGCCCCGGCCAACGGGGTGCGCTCGTCGTCGAGCCCGGTGGCGTACTCGAAGTCGATGAGGGCGACGCGACCGTCGGGCCGGAGGATGATGTTGGAGGGGTGCAGGTCGCCGAAGCGGAGACCCCGCGCGTGGATCGCCTCCAGCGCCCGGGTCAGTTCGCCCAGCACGGAGTCCACCCACGCGGTGTAGGGGGCGAGTCGGGCCGCCGTGTCCGCCCCGCGCACGAGGGCGAACCGGGCGACGATCTCCTCCAGCAGGGTGCTGCCCTCGATGTGCTCCTCGATCAGGAAGTGGTGCTCCCAGACGGTCCGTACCCCGTACACCTCGGGAACGCAGTCCAGGCCGGCCAGTGCCGTCAGCGCCCGGTGCTCGCGGTGCAGGCGGGTGACGGCGTCGTCGCCCGCGCCGTCGAGGCCGCAGTGCGGGCGCGCCTCCCGCAGCACCACCTGCCGGCCCGTCTCCCGGTGCCTGGCCCGGTAGATCCCGCCGGCGTTGGAGAACTGGAGCGCCTCGGTGACCGTGTAGGGGAAGCCGTCGTCGCGGGCGGCGGCCCGCGCGGCGAGGTGCGGCCGCAGGGCCGCGGGGACTTCGAGCCACTCGGGCATCCGGAAGACCACACCGCGCTCGTCCGGCACCAACTGTCCGGAGGGGTCGCGCAGGGCGAGGACCCGGCGGCCTTCGGCGTCGGTGCACCAGAGGGGGACGTAGGCGCCGTACCGGGTGTACACCGGGGCGTCACCGATGCGCAGGTCGCTGAGGACGTAGGGGCCGCTGCGTCCCGCCAGGACCCGGGACAGCGTGTCGGCCAGGGTCAGGAACACTCTCTCGTCGGGCGGGTAGACCGCGATGAACTTGCCCGCGCCGCTGCGGTTCATGTACTTGTCCGCCATGAGCAGCAGCGCCCGTTCACTGCGCAGGAACTTGAACGGCACCCCGTGGCGGAGGCAGACGCGGGCGGTGTCCCGCAGGGTGGCCTCGGCCTCCTCGGGCACGGTGGACACATGGATCTTCCAGCCCTGCTCGGCCGGTTCGCCGTCCTCGGGCACCAGGGAGGTCCACAGGCCCACGGCTTCGCGCCGCCAGCCGGCCGGGGGCGGTTCGCTGTCGAGCCGGTACCGGGTCTCCCGGTCCGGCAGCCGGTCCGGGACGTCGAAGTACCTGCGGTCGGCGAGGCAGTAGAGCTGGGTCTCCTGGGGGCCTGGCACGCTCGGCTCTCCTTTCGCGAAGCCCACCGGGGGCACGGGGGCCGCCGGGGGCGCGGGCGGTGGATGCGGCGCGGGTGTTCCGACCCGCGCGGGTCAGTCCCCGGGCACGGCACGGTGCGCGCCGGCCGGGGTATGACCGGGGTCGGGCGCCGGTGCGGTACGGGGGTCGGGCGCCGGTCCCGGACCGGGGTCCGTGGCCGGTGCGGGACCGGGGTCCGGGGCCGCCGGGTCCGCCGGTTCCGCCGTGTGGTGCGGGGCGACCCTCTGCCGTGTGGAGGGCGCGAGGGTGACCACGAGGGCGGACACGGCCAGCACGCAGCCGGTCAGGGTGAACGCCCAGCGGGCGCCGAAGGCGGTCAGCAGCGCGCCACCGGCCAGCGGGCCGAACGGCTGGACGATGGAGGACAGGAAGCTCGCCGCGCTCTGCACCCGCCCCACCCGCTCCTCGGGGGTCACGACCAGCAGGGTCGAGAGGAACCCGATGCTGGCGATCGTCGCCAGGCACATGCAGAGCGCGCAGAGGGCCCCGGCCACCAGCGGATCGGTGAACCACGCCATCCCCCCGGCGGCCGTCACACAGGTCCAGCAGGTGGCGAGGATCAGGAGCCGGGAGTGCCGGTCGGGGTTGATCCGGGGCGCGATCAGCGCCCCGGCCAGCGCACCGGCCGAGACGCAGGTGATGACGAAGCCGCCGCCGACGCCGGAACGGCCTCCCTCGGAGAACACGGACAGGGCGGTGAAGGTGAGCGCCCCGAACGCGAAGTTCATGCCGAGGCCGAAGACGAGGAGCACCGTCCGCAGGTACGGGATGCCCCAGAGGAAGGTCAGACCCGCCGTCAGCTCGCGTCTGCTGAACACCGGGCCCGCAGCGGTCTTGGCCCGGGATCGGGTGCGTACGAGGGCCACGCAGACCGTGGACAGCAGCAGGCCGAGCGCCTCGGAGGCGAACGGCAGGGCCGGGTGGAGACCGAACAGCGCGCCCCCGACGAGCGGTCCGACCAGCCGGACCGTCTGGGTGCGCGCCTGGAGCCGTGCGGTGGCGGTGCCCATCTGCTCGGGCGGGACGACCGCGCGCATCAGGCCGAAGACGGCCGGGGCGTAGATGCTGCTGAGCACCGCGCCGGAGGCGGCGACCAGCAGGACGAGCGCCATGGGGGCCCGCCCGAACCAGACGGCCGTGGCGAGGGCGGTGACGACGGTCAGGCTGCCGATGTCGCACAGCCGCATCAGCCGCCGGCGTTCGACGCGGTCGGCCATGACGCCGCCGGGCAGCATCGTGATCAGCACGGCTCCCACGGCGACCGTCCCGACGGATCCGGCCTGCACCGCGGAGCCGGTCTCCCTGAGCACGAGCAGGGGGAGGGCGAGGGCGCTCATCTGCGCCCCCAGGACGGCGAAGAGGCCGCTCATCCAGAGCAGCCGGAAATCCCGGTTGTCGCGCAGCGGCGTGGTCATCGGGGGCTCCCGGTGGTCGTCGGGGTGGTGACGAGAGGTGCGGGCGGCCGTGCGGGGCGGGCCACACGGACGCGGCGGTGCCGCGCCCGGATCCGGAACCCGCCGTACGGCGCCCGTCGCCCGCGACGCGCGGGCCGGCGGCCCGGCACGGGCCGCAAAGCGGCGGCGGGGCGGTCTCCGTCATGACGGAGCCGCCCCACTCACCGGCCGGCCGGGCGCCACGGCGGAGGCGTCTGCCTCGGTCCGCCGTGGCGCACGACCCGGTTCATCCGGTCACTTGGCGTTCTCGACCACGCTGACCAGGCTGACGCAGTTGCCCGGGGCCACGACCTCGTGGACGGACGTCTCCTGGAGGTCCAGCACGGAGTGCGCCTCGACCTCGGGGGTCTCGTTGTTGTCGTCGGCCGCGGGCTTGGTGTTCTCGGACATGGTGGTCTCCGTCCACTCGTCACTGCGCTGGTCCCGGTACCGCCGGCGTGAACCGGGATCCGGTGCGGCGGGG
>NZ_KL585432.1:45637-49638 GCF_000721935.1 Streptomyces sp. NRRL WC-3549 | reverse complement strand
CCCGCCGTTGCCGAGAAAGTTAGGGCGGCCGGCCTGGCAGACGCTTCGGCGGCGGTATGGACCCGGTATCGGGCCAGCTCGGCGGGGCTGTACGGCGGTCTCCGGCCGCGTGACGGCTCGGCTCCACCCCCTGTGACCTGCGCCCATACCGCCCCTGAAGCGGCTGTGGACCGCCGTCGAACCGCCGCCCCCCAGCCTGGGTACGCGCCCGACGCGCCCCGGCCCTCTGAAGGAGGCGGCCCCGCATGGAACTCGGCGAACTCGTCGGACGGCGGCCGTTCCCCGCCGCCGGCCTGCTGCTCGGACTCACCCGGCGCTGCCCCCTGAGCTGCGCCCACTGCTCGACCGGATCGGACCCGGCCGTGCGGGAGCGGCCGGAGGGCCGCCACCTGGTGCGGTTCGTCGGCTCGTTCACCCGGGAGGACCGTCCCGACGTGGTGATGCTGACCGGTGGTGAACCTCTGCTGCTGCCCGGGCTGGTCCAGGAGCTGAGTGCGCTCGCCCGCCGCGCCGGATCACGTACCGCGCTGCTCAGCGGCATGTTCTTCGCCCGCTCGCGGCGCATCCCCGCCCCGCTCCTGCGGGCGATCACCTCCCTCGACCACTTCTCGGCCAGCCTCGACGTCCACCACGAACGGGAGGTCCCGCGGGCCGACGTCTTCCGTGCCCTGCACCGGATCCGGGGGGAGGGGGTGGCGGTGAGCCTCCATCTCACCGGGACGGGCGCCTCGGACCCCTACCTCGCGGACCTCACCCGGGCCGTCGAGGAGGAGTTCGGCGGCCAGGTGCCGTCGCTGGTCAACGAGGTACGTCCGTTCGGACGGGCGGCGGCCTGGGCCGGGCCCGCCCGCACCGCCCCGGGCCCGGGGGCGCTCTCCCCGTGCGCGATGGCCGCCTGGCCGGTCGTCGCCTTCGACGGGGCGGTGCTGGCCTGCTGCAACCAGGACACCGTGGACCGGCGGCCCGCCCCGGCCCATCTGTACCTCGGGCACATCGCCACCGACGACTGGGCGGCGGTGCGCCGGCGCGCCCTGGAGTCGCCGGTGCTGCGCATGATCCGGACGGTCGGACCGGCCCATCTCGCCGCCCGTGCCGGTGTGCCGTCCCCGGGCGGCTCCTTCTGCGACGGCTGCCGGGCCCTGGGGGGAGACGCCCGGGCGGCGGCCGAGGCCGGGGCGGTCGCGGCGGGCGCGGCGGGGGCGCTGCTGGACCTGGCCGCCGCGCGGCGGGGTGCCGCCCAGGGCCCGGAGGGGGTGGTACGGCGCCACGGCTGCGCGGTGTACGCCCCCCTGGTCACGGCGGGCACGCCTTCCGCCGCCGGGGGCCGGGTCCCGGTGAGCGCCGCGGGGCCGAGCACCTCGGCGCGGCTGCGGGTCACCCTGCGGCTGCTGGACGGCGAGCTGCGGGACGCGACGGAGCACCTGTGGCGCCCGGAGGACCTGCTGCCGCGGTACCGCGCGTACCTGTGCGCCATGCACGCGGTGGTGCGGGCCTCCGTCCCGCTGATGCTGCGGGCACGGGAACGCGCGTGGCTGCTCCAGGCCTGCGGCGACCCGGTGGCCGGCCCGCTCGCGGCGTACCTGACCGGGCACATCCGGGAGGAGGAGGGCCACGACGCCTGGCTGCTGGAGGACCTGCCGGCCGCGGGCGGCGCACCCGGGGACGCGCTGGGCCCGATGCCCGCGCCGGCCGTCGCGGCCCTCGCCGGCTCCCAGTACTACTGGATCGAGCACCACCACCCGGTCGCGCTGCTCGGCTACATCGCGGTGCTGGAGGGCTACGCGCCCGCCGCGGACCTGACCTCCCGTATCGCCGGGACGACCGGACTGCCGGACGCCGCCCTGCGGACCGTACGGGAACACGCGGCCCTGGATACCGGCCATCTGGACGACCTCCACGCGCTGCTGGACCGGCTGCCGCTGACCCGGGACCAGGAAGCGGACGTGACCGTCAGCGCCATGCACTCCCTCGACGCGCTCACCCGGCTGTTCGTCCGGCTCGGGCGCTCCGGGGCGGCGCCGCCGTCCCGGGGAGCCGGACACCCCTCACCGATGGGAGTCCCACGATGACCCGACCACCCGAGAGCGGCGACGGACGGCCCGTACTGCCGGACGCGTTGTACGAGGCCGGCCTGCCGGTGGACCTGCTGAGCGACGAACAGCGTCTCGTGCTCAGCCGGCTGACGCCCCACGAGCTGGAGGTGCTGCTCGACATCAAGAGCCGGCTGGACGCGGTGGAACCGGAGGTCCAGGCGCACGGCGAGATCGCCGGCGGCGCGCTGTTCTGATCCGCGTCCGCAGGGCCCCGCCCGCACCCCCCGTGTGCCGGGGCGGGTGGGAGGGGCCCGACCCCTCGGAGAGAAGGAAGCGATGACCTGCCCCTCGTGCCGTCAGGACCTGCCGGCGGACGCCCGGTTCTGCTCGTCCTGCGGGACGCCGTGCGCCGCGCCCGCCGCGCCCGGGGACGACGAACGCAAACCGGTGACGGTGCTCTTCTGCGACCTCGTCGGCTCCACCGCGCTGTCGGGCGTGCTGGACCCGGAGACCCTGCGCACCGTGACGCTGCGGTACTTCGAGGCGATGAGCGAGCGGATCGTGGCGCAGGGCGGCACCCCGGAGAAGTTCATCGGGGACGCCGTGATGGCGGTGTTCGGTGTGCCGGTGGTCCGGGAGGACGACGCCCGGCGGGCGCTGGCCGCGGCGCTCGGCATGCGGGAGGCGCTGGCCGAGCTCAACGAGGAGCTGCACGCGGCCCTCGGCATCCGGCTGGCCACCCGGGTCGGTGTCAACACCGGCCAGGTGGTGGCCGGCGGTGACGCGACGGCCCGCCAGGCCCTGGTGTCGGGCGAGACCGTCAACATCGCCGCGCGCCTGGAACAGAACGCCGCCGCCGGCGAGATCCTGATCGGGCCGGACACCCTGCTGGCCGCGGGTCCGACGGTCTCCGCCGAGCCCACCGGGCCGCTGCGGCTGAAGGGCAAGCAGGACAGCGTCGAGGCCTACCGGCTGCTCGCCCTGGGCACCGACGACCCGGCCCAGCTCCGCCGCTTCGACGTCCCCTTCGTGGGGCGCCGGGCCGAGCGGGCCGCCCTGGACGCGGCGCTCGCGGGGACGGTGCGCGACGGGCGGGCCGGGCTGCTGCGGGTCACCGGCGAGGCGGGCGTCGGCAAGACCCGGCTGGTACGGGAGTGGCTGGCGCGGGGCGCGGCCTCCGGGACGCTCGCCTACGGCGCGGGCCGGTGCCGCAGCCACGGCGAGCAGGGCACGCTCACCCCGCTCGCCGACGCCCTGCGCGCCCTGCCGGCGCTCGCCGGTCCGGGGGGCGCCCCGGGGGCCGAGGACGACGCGACGGCGCTGCTGTCCGCGGGGCTGCTCCGGGACGGCACCCCGAACGCGCCGTTCGAGGACATGTGCGCCGCGCTGACGACGGTACTGGCCCGGGCGGCCCGGGTGCGTCCCGTCGTGCTGGTGCTCGACGACGCGCACGCGGCGGCGCCCCTGCTGCTGCGCACCCTGGAGCGGCTGACGGAGGGGGCGGGGCCCCCGGGCGTCCTGGTGGTCTGTGTGGGCCGCCCGGACGGCACGGCGCACGGTACGGGCGGCCTCCCGGTCACCGGGCTGCCCGCCGGGGAGGCGGCGCGGCTCGCCGCCCTGCTGGCCCGGCTCGACGGCCGGGACGGGGCGGTGGACGAGCGGCTCCTGGCCCGTGCCGAGGGCAATCCGCTGTACCTGGAGCAACTGCTGGTCGACGGGCGGGCGGTCGGCGCGGACGCCGGTCTGCCGCCGACGCTCCAGGCCCTGCTCGGCGCCCGTATCGGCGCGCTGGCCAGGGCCTGTCTCTTATACACAGTGATCGGCCGCGAGTTCACGGCGGCGGAGCTGGTGCTGATGGAGATGTCCGCGCGGCTGGCGGAGCGGCGCCCTTCCGCGGTCGTGCCCGTGCCCGGCGAGGAGCTGGCACGGGTCGAGGAGGTGCTCGCGACGCTGAGCCGCCGGCGGCTG
>NZ_KL585432.1:44303-45478 GCF_000721935.1 Streptomyces sp. NRRL WC-3549 | reverse complement strand
GAGATGTGTATAAGAGACAGGCTGAGCCGCCGGCGGCTGGTGGAACCGGCGCCGGCGAGGGGCCCGGAGACGGCGGCCTACCGGTTCAGCAGCGGGCTGGTGCACGAGGTGACGTACGGATCGCTGTCCAAGCGGGCCAAGGCCGACCGCCACGCCTGGGCGGCGGAACTGCCCGGTGTGCTGCGGGCCGGGGACGGTGCCGTCGGCGGTCATCTGGAACGCGCCTACCGCTACCGCGCCGAGCTGGGGCTGCTCGACGACGCGACCCGGCGGTTGCGCGCCCGTGCGGGCGCGGCGCTCGGCCGGGCCGGGGCCCAGGCCGCCGCCCGGTCCGACCTGCCCTGGGCGCACAGCCTGCTGGAGCGTGCGGTCGGCCTCGACCCCGACGACGCGGGGTCGGCACGCAGGCTCGGCGAGGTGCGGGTGGCGCTCGGCGACACCGAGGCGGGGGCGGTCCTGCTGCGCCGGGTGCGGGAGCTGGGGTCCGCGCCGGTGGAGGCCGCGCACGCCCGGCTGGCGCTCGCCGTGCTGGACCCCGGCGCCCCGGGCCCGGGGCTGACCGCGACGGCCCGGGCGGTGCTGCCGGTCTTCGAGGCGGCCGGGGACGCGGTGGGCCGGGCCCGGGCGCACCTGCGGCTGGCGCAGCGACTCCAGCAGGCGGGCCGGCACGAGGAGGCGGAACGCGACCAGGCGCGGGCCCTGGAGCAGGCGGTGCTGGCCGGGGCCGAACCCGAGCGCGCCGGGGCGCTCGGAGCCATCGGCATCTCCCTGTGGCGCGGCCCGGTGCCCGCACCCGAGGCGGTGGCGCGCTGCCGTGATCTGCTGGCGGCGCACGGCGGGGGCCGCCCGACGGTCCGGCTCACCCTGAACTGCCCGCTGGCGGTGCTGTACGCACTCCAGGACCGGCCCCACGAGGCGCACGGCTGCCTGGCGGAGGCTCAGGAGCTGGCCGACAACCTCCGGTTCGCCGAGGCGGAGGTGTTCCTGCCGGTGTTCCGGGCCGCGGTGGAGTCGCTGCTCGGCGACGGCCCGGCCGCGCTGGAGCTGCTGGCCCGCGCCGACGGGGCGGCCCGGCACACCGGCGCGGCCGGGATGCGGACGGCCGTCGCACTGGACGCGGCCCGGATCGAGCTCGACTCCGGCCGGACCCGCCGGGCGGCCGCCCGGCTCGCCGG
>NZ_KL585432.1:36974-44046 GCF_000721935.1 Streptomyces sp. NRRL WC-3549 | reverse complement strand
CGCGCGCACCGCGCGGGAGCACTTCGCGAGCAAGGGGCACCTTCCGGGGGTCCGCCGGGCCGCCGGCTGCGTACCGGAAGGGCCGGTGCCGGAGGGGACCGCGCTCACCACGAGGGAGAGGAGCTGACCGATGGGAGCCACCGGAACAGGCACGGCGCCGGGGCAGGGGCTGACCTGGAGCCTGCGCGGGCGCGGCCCCGAGGACGTGCCGGTGCCCGCCGACCCGGGGCCGCCGGGCGGCCGGCCGGCGCCGCGGGCGACCGGGCGCGGGGTGCGGGTGTGCGTGGTGGACTCGGGCGTGGAGCGGGACCACCCGCTGGTCGGCCCGGTGGACGGCTCCTGGGTGGTCGTCAAGGACACGGAGGGCGGTGGGATCTCGGTCGAGCCGACGACGACCGGTGACACCTGCGGGCACGGCACGGCGTGCGCGGGCATCATCCGCCGTACCGCCCCCGACTGCGAGCTCCACAGCGTCCGGGTGCTCGGCGAGCGGTTCTCCGGCACGGGCGACGTCCTGATGGCCGGGCTGCGCTGGGCGGTGGACCAGGGCTTCGACGTGGTGAACCTGAGCCTGTCGACCACCCGCACCCGGTTCGCCCCGGAGCTGCACCACCTGGCCGACCGCGCCTACTTCGCCCGTACGGTGATCGTCGCCTCCGCGCACAACACCCCGGTGGAGAGCTTCCCCTGGAGGTTCGCCTCGGTGATCTCCGTCGGCAGCCACCAGGAGGACGACCCCGAACTCCACCTGTACAACCCGGAGCCCCCGGTGGAGTTCTTCGGGCCGGGACAGAACGTGACGGTGCCCTGGCTGGGCGGCCGGACGATCCGGACGACCGGCAACAGCTTCGCCACGCCCTACGTCGCGGGGCTCTGCGCGCGCGTCCTCTCCGCGCACCCCAGCATGACGGCCTTCCAGCTCAAGAACGCCCTCTATCTGTCCGCGGCCAACGTGCACACCGGCCCGCGTCCTTCCACAGCGGCAGGAGATACCTGTGACTCCGAGAACTGACCTCACGCTCCCCTTCCCCGCCCCGGGTGACGCCGCCCGCCGGGAACTGCTCCAGTCCGTCGTCGACGTGGCCCGCGCGATCTTCGGAGCCGCGGCCAGTTCCGTCTTCCTGCTCGACGAGGAGGCGGACGAACTGGTCTTCCAGGCGGTCTCCGGCGAGGGCGAGGAGTTCCTGGTGGGGCGTCGTTTCCCGGCGGGGCGGGGGATCGCGGGCTGGGTGGCGGTCTCCGGAGAGCCGATGGTGGTGGACGACCTGAGCAGCGACTCGTCCTTCGACCGCTCGCTGGCCGAGTCCACGGCGTACGTGCCGGACGCGCTGATGGCGGCCCCGCTGATCAGCGACTCCCGGGTCCTGGGGGTACTGGAGGTGCTCGACCCGTCGCCCCAGGCGCGTTCGGGCGTCCGGGAGCTTGACCTGCTGGCGATGTTCGCCCGGCAGGCCGCCGCCGCGCTGCGGGTGGCCGCCCCGGCCCCGCCCGGCGCGCCGGGCACCGGCCGCGCCCTGGACGGTGCCCGGCGGGAGGACGCGTTGCAGTTGCTCGGCAGCCTGGAACGGCTGCTGCGGGGCACGGGCTGAGGAGACGGTACGTACGCTGGGCCGCGCGGGAGTGACGTCCCGCGCACACCGGCCCCGCGCAGGACGGAAGGACTCACCGTGAAGCTCGCTTTCTCGACCCTCGGAGTGCCGGGGATGTCCGTGACCGAGGTGGTACGGCTCGCCGCCGGGAGCGGCTACCAGGGGGTGGAGCTGCGCGCCCATCCCGAGGAGCCGGTCCACCCGGGCCTCACCCCGCTCGAACGGGGCTCGGTGGCCGAGGAGTTCAAGCAGGGCGGGGTGGAGATCCTGACCGTCGCCGGATACGCCCGGGTCGCCGCCGAGGGCGACGACGAGCCGGTGCTGGCCGAGCTCGCCGGGCTGGTGGACCTGGCCCACGACCTGGGCGCGCCGTACGTCCGGGTGTTCCCGGGCGGCGGGGGCCTCGCCCCGGACGAGGCGGACGCGATCGCGGCGCGGCGGCTCGGCTCGGTCGCCCCGCACGCCGCCGACCGGGGCGTACGGGTCCTGCTGGAGACGCACGACTCGCACCGCGCCGGGGCCGACGTGGCCCGGGTGGTGGGGACGGTGGGGCACGGGTCGGTCGGTGCGATCTGGGACGTGATGCACACCTGGCTGGCCGGCGAGGAGACCCCGGCCAGCCACGCGGTACTCGCCCCGCACCTGGGCTACGTCCAGGTCAAGGACATCGCCTCGGCCGAGGACACCACCCCGCTCCCCCTGGGGGCGGGGGTGCTGCCGCTGGGGACCTGTCTGGACCTGCTGGACCCCGGCACGTGGGTCTGCTGGGAGTACGAGAAGCGCTGGTACCCGGAGGCGGCCGAGCTGCCGGGTCTGCTGGCCGCCGGCCGGGAGCACCTGCTGCGGCTGGGCGCGCCGAAGCAGTAGCCCGCCCCGCGTCCCCGGGCGCGGCGGCGGGGCGCGGGCCCGGCCGGGACGGCCCTGCGGTACGGCGGCTGTGCGCACCCGGCGGCCCGCGTGCACGGTGGCGGCGGCGCGGGAGCGGGGGGCCGCGGCGGGGCCGTCCTGAGCCCGGGGCGCCGACACCGCCCGGCGGCCCGCCCCGGGGGGCCATGTCCGGGCATGTCCCCCGTCGCCCCCGCGTGTCCCGGCCGTTCCCGGGAGGGCCCCTTGACTGGTAGTTACTTTCCCTATATCCGTACCTACTTGGAAGTTTCTTTCAGCACCGGAAGGGGCTCACGTGCACCACCGCACCTCCAGACGCACCCTCCTCACCGCCACCGCGGCCACCGCGGCCGCCGCGGCGACCGGCGTCGTCGCCGTGCCCGGCGCCGCCCAGGCGTCCGGCGCCTCCTCGGACAACCGCCTCAAGCGGCTCATCGCCCGGATGAGCCTGGAGGAGAAGGTCGGCCAGCTCTTCGTGATGCGGGTGTACGGGCACTCCGCCACCGCACCCGACCAGGCGGACATCGACGCCAACCTCGACGAGATCGGGGTGCGGTCCGCCGCCGAGCTGATCTCCCGCTACCACGTCGGCGGGATCATCTACTTCACCTGGGCGCACAACACCCGCGACCCGCACCAGATCGCCGACCTCTCCAACGGCATCCAGCGCGCCGGGCTCGCCCAGCCCACCCCGGTCCCCCTGCTCGTCTCCACGGACCAGGAGCACGGCATCGTCTGCCGGGTCGGTGAACCCGCCACACTGCTGCCGGGCGCCATGGCCCTCGGCGCGGGCGGCTCGCGCTCCGACACCCGGGAGGCGGCCCGGATCGCCGGTGCCGAACTGGCCGCCCTGGGGATCAACCAGAACTACGCCCCCGACGCGGACGTCAACGTCAACCCGGCCAACCCGGTCATCGGCGTACGCTCCTTCGGCTCGGACCCGCAGTCCGTCGCGGGCCTGGTCGCCGCGCAGGTGAAGGGCTACCAGGGCGCCGGGGTCGCCTCCACGGCCAAGCACTTCCCCGGTCACGGCGACACCAGCACCGACAGCCACACGGGCCTGCCCGCCATCCTCCACACCCGTGAGCAGTGGGCGGAGCTGGACGCCCCGCCGTTCCGGGCGGCCGTCGCCGCGGGCATCGACTCGATCATGACCGCGCACATCGTGGTACCGGCGCTGGACCCCTCGGAGGACCCCGCCACCCTGTCCAGGCCCATCCTCACCGGCATCCTCCGCGAGGAGCTGGGATACGACGGGGTCGTCGTCACCGACTCCCTCGGCATGGAGGGCGTCCGCACCAAGTACGGCGACGAGCGCGTCCCCGTGCTCGCCCTCCAGGCCGGTGTGGACCAGCTGCTGAACCCGCCGGACCTCTCCGTCGCCTGGAACGCCGTCCTGAAGGCCGTGAAGAGCGGCGAGATCACCGTGGCCCGCATCGAGGAATCGATCCTGCGGATCCTCCGGCTGAAGACGAAGCTCGGCCTCTTCCGCGACCCGTACGTCACCCGACGGGGCGTGGACCGCACCGTCGGCACCAAGGAGCACCTGGCCACCGCCGACCGCGTCGCCGAGCGCACGACGACCCTGCTGGACCACCCCGGCCGGCTGCTGCCGCTGTCCCGCCGTACGCACCGGAACGTGCTGGTGGTCGGTGCCGATCCCGCCTCCCCGTCCGGCACGACGGGCCCGCCCACCACCACGCTCACCGAGGCCTTCCGCGAGCTGGGGTTCACGGCGAGCGCCCTGCCCACCGGTACGGCCCCCTCCCAGGCGACGATCGACCAGGCGGTGGCCGCCGCGGCGGGCAGGGACGCCGTGGTGGTGGCGACGTACAACGTCACCGCGACGAGCTCCCAGCGCGCCCTGGTCGGCGCGCTCGCGGCGACGGGCGTCCCGGTGGTCACCCTGGCGATCCGCAACCCGTACGACATCGCCCACCTGGCGGGAACGGGGTACGCGGCGAGCCTGGCCGCCTACTCCTGGACCGACGTCGAACTGCGGGCCGCCGTCCGGGTCATCGCGGGCCGGGCCCGGCCGCGGGGCCGGCTGCCGGTCCCGGTCCAGCGCGCGGACGCCCCCGCGCAGACGCTGTACCCCGTCGGCCACGGCCTGTCGTACTGACGGGCCCGCCCCGGCGGCCGCGTCGGGGCAACGCCGAGCCGAACGTCCGACGCTGGGCGAGGACAGGCCGGTGAGGTGCGCGCACCGGGTGCGGTGAGAGGCCGTCACCCGGTGCGCGCCGCCCTCACGGGCGCAGGTTGCCCCGGTTCCGCTCGATCTCCGCGTCCCGCTTGTCCAGACGCGCGTCGAACTTCGCCAGCGGCTTCGCCTGGGCCGGGTCCGCCTGGACGCCGGCCGGGGCGACGCCCGCCCAGCGCAGGATCGCCGCGGTGGCCTTCGCCTTCTCGTCGGCGACGAGGCCGGCGACCTTGGAGCCGTGGTTGCCGCCGGGCACGGTGTAGACGTAGCTGTCCCGGGCGCCCCGGCCGAGGTGGAAGGGTTCGGCGCCCCACGGGTCGTTCTGGCCGTAGACGTACATCATCTGCCGGGCGTTGTTCTTCACCCACTTGTCCACGTCGCGCATCACCGACGGCTGGAACTTCATCGGGATGGAGCGCGGCACGAAGGGGCGCGGCGGCTGGTAGCCGTAGCGGCTCAGGTTGCCGAGCCAGGGCTGCTTGATGTCCGGCGAGCCGAGCTGGGTGCCCGCCTGGTAGTAGTACGGCGTGTACTGCTCCAGGCCCTGGTCGGAGTAGGCGGAGAAGCCGGAGATCCGGTCGATCGAGTCCCAGATCTGCTGGTCGGTGGCCGTGCGCGCGTCGGCCGGGATCGCGTCGCAGTCGGCGAGCAGGCTGTACTGCCAGAACGCCCAGACGTAGTCCATGACGACGGCCTCGTACGCCTTGTCGAGGGTGCCGACGGTGGTGAAGGTGAGGCCGTTGCCGGCGGCGTAGGCCGCCATCTTCCTCTCCAGCGGTTCCCGGCGGACCAGCGCCTCGCGCTGCACGCCGTTCAGCCGGTCGCGGCACTCCTTGGTGCCGACCTTCGCGAAGAACCGGTCGTACGCCGAGTCCTCGGCGTTCACCACGTCGTTGGGCGCGACGTAGGCGACGACGCCGTCCATGTCCTTCGGGTAGAAGCGCTCGAAGTAGGTGGCGGTCATGCCGCCCTTGGAGCCGCCGGTGGCCAGCCAGTTCTTGGAGTAGATCTTCTTCAGCGCCGTGTAGACGCGGTGCTGGTCACTGGCGGCCTGCCAGATGTCGAGCTTCGACCAGTCGGCGGGCTGCGGGCGGGACGGGGTGAAGAAACGGTACTCCAGGGAGACCTGGTTGCCGTCGACGATCTGGGTCGGCTCGCTGCGGCTCGGTGTGGTCGAGACGTTGTAGCCGCTGGTGTAGAAGACCGTGGGACGGCTGGTGTCCTTGTGCAGCAGGGTGATCCGCTGCTGGAACGTCCCCTTGGAGGGCTTCTTGTGATCGATCGGCTGGGTGTACTCGAGGACGAAGTAGCGGTAGCCGGGGTACGGCTTCTCCTCGATCAGGCTCATGCCCGGGACGGCCAGGATGCGGTCCCTGATGTCCTTGGCGCTCTCGCTGCCGCTGGTCGAGCCGCTGAGCGTCGCGGCCGGTTCCGCGGCGGTGGCCGCACCGGCCGAGGCTCCCGTCGCACTCACCGTGCCGATGAGCACCGCGAGCGAGAGAACCCCTCTGAGCATCTTGCGCATGCACCCTCCCCTTGATTCACGACAGACGCCGTGAACTTAGTGGGGGTGACACCTTTCACGCCAGACCCCATGGCGTGTCAGCACTGGATCCACCCGGTGGAGCCCGTCCCGCCGCCGACGGATCCGGACACCCTGACGCACCGGTTCAGGGCGTGGACCCGGACCGGTCCGGCCGGCGTGGCGAACTCCCCCTGGTCGACGACCGCACGGCCGCCGCGCGGTTGCAGGGACACCTTCGACTCCTGACGCGCGCCGGGGTTCTCCGCGACGGTGACGGCACAGGCGTAGGCCTTGGTCTTGTAGACGCGCAGCGAACCGGTGGCGAACGTCACCGTCTTGACCAGCCGTCCGGGACAGGACGCGGCGGCCCGCGCGGTCCCCTCCCGAGCGGTGCCGAGCACGAGTCCGGCCGCGGCGAGCAGCGGCAGCACGAGCAGGAACGCCGTGAGACGTCTGCCGGTGCGCCTCGTCCGCCCCTGCGCCCGCCCTGGTGGCCGTACGGATGCCCTCAGCGGTCGCGCGGCCCTGCCCAACTCGTCCACCCCGCCCCTGTCGTCGCACACCTGACGGCCCGTCCGACATGTGTGCGTATCCCGGTACGACGCCTCGCGCGGGGCGAAAGGTTCCGGACGGCGGCGGGCGGTGGGCCGGCCCGCCGTCCCGGTGTCAGACGTTGACCGGCGCTCCCTCCCCCAGGTCCTCCCCGAGGTCCTCCCCTATGAAGGTGCGCCACAGCCGGGTGTAGCGGCCGCCCAGGGCGAGCAGTTCCTCGTGCGTACCGTCCTCGGCGACCCGGCCCCCGTCCATCACCACGACCCGGTCGGCGCGGGCCGCCGTGGTCAGCCGGTGGGCGACCACGAGGGTGGTGCGGCG
>NZ_KL585432.1:35183-36756 GCF_000721935.1 Streptomyces sp. NRRL WC-3549 | reverse complement strand
ACCACGAGGGTGGTGCGGCGGCCTGCGAGCCGGTCGGTGGCCTGGTTGACCTGGGCCTCGCTGGCCAGGTCGAGGGAGGCCGTCGCCTCGTCCAGGAGCAGCACGTCCGGGTCGACCAGTTCGGCACGGGCCAGCGCGATCAGCTGGCGCTGGCCGGCCGAGAGGTTGCGGCCCCGCTCGGCGACCTCGTGCAGGTAGCCGCCCTCCAGGGTGGCGATCATGTCGTGCGCGCCGACCGCCCTGGCCGCCGCCTCCACCCGCGCGTCGGTGGCCTCGGGCAGCCCGTAGGCGATGGCGTCGCGGACGGTGCCGGCGAAGAGGTAGGCCTCCTGCGGTACGACACCGAGCCGGTGCCGGTAGGCGGTCCGGTCGAGCGTGCGCAGGTCGGCGCCGTCCGCCGTGACCCGCCCGTCCGTCGGGTCGTAGAACCGTGCGACGAGCTTGACCAGTGTGGACTTGCCCGCGCCCGTCTCCCCCACGAAGGCGACGGTCTGCCCGGCCGGGATGCGCAGGTCGACGCCGCTGAGGGCCTCCTCCTCCTGGCCCTCGGCCGCCCCGTACACGAACGACACGTTCTCGAACGCGATGTCGCCGCGCAGCGAGGGCACCGGACGGGGCTCGTCGTGGTCGGCGGTGGAGGTGGGCTCGCGCAGCAGTTCCTGGATCCGGCCGAGCGAGACCGTGGCCTGCTGGTAGCCGTCGAAGACCTGCGACAGCTGCTGCACCGGGGCGAAGAACAGGTCGATGTAGAGGAGGTAGGCGACGAGCGCGCCGGTGGTCAGCGTGCCGTCGTCGACCCGGCCGGCGCCGACGATCAGCACGGCCGCGGCGGCGACCGAGGCCAGCAGCTGGACGAACGGGAAGTAGACGGAGATCAGCCACTGGCCGCGGACCCGGGCCTGGCGGTAGTGGTCGCTGCGGGCCGCGAACCGCTCGGCGCCGTCGTGCTCGCGCCGGAACGCCTGCACGATCCGCAGCCCCGCGACGGACTCCTGGAGGTCGGCGTTGACGACGGAGATGCGTTCCCGGGCGAGCTCGTAGGCCTTGACGCTCTTGCGGCGGAAGAAGAAGGTGCCGAGGATCAGCACCGGCAGCGTCGCGAAGACGACCAGCGCCAGCTGGACGTCCAGGACGAGCAGGACCCCCATGATGCCGAGGAAGGTGACGACGGAGACGAAGGCGGTGACCAGCCCGGTCTGGAGGAACGTGGACAGGGCGTCCACGTCCGTCGTCATCCGGGTCATGATCCGGCCGGTCAGCTCGCGCTCGTAGTAGTCGAGGCCGAGCCGCTGGAGCTGCGCGAAGATCTTGAGCCGCAGGGAGTACAGGACGCGTTCGCCCGTACGGCCCGTCATCCGGGTCTCGCCGATCTGCGCCGCCCACTGGACCAGGACCGCGAGCAGTCCCAGTCCCGCCGCCGCCCAGACCGCGCCGAGCGCCATCCGGGTGACGCCGTCGTCGATGCCGTGCCGGATCAGCACCGGCAGGAGCAGGCCCATGCCCGCGTCGACGGCGACCAGGCCCAGGCTGACCAGCAGCGGCAGCCCGAAGCCGCGCAGCAGCCTGCGCAGGC
>NZ_KL585432.1:33198-34920 GCF_000721935.1 Streptomyces sp. NRRL WC-3549 | reverse complement strand
CGGCGGGGAGGTCGGTGGCGGGCGGCAGGGCCTCGACCTGGGCGAGCAGTTCCGGGGTGGCGGGCATGGCGTCCGCCGCCGTGGTGCGCGGCTCCTCCTCGCGGACCCAGAGCCCGGGGGTGATGCCGCGTTCCGCGTCGAAGTCCGCCTCCAGCTCCTCCTGGAGCGCGCGGACCTCGTCCTGGGGCGCCTCGGCCGCCACCGGCCGGTGACCCGGGGAGGTGCCGCCCAGTGCGTCCGGGTCGGTGAGCAGCCGCCGGTAGAGCGCGCAGCGCTCCTCCAGCTCGGCGTGGGTGCCGATGTCGGCGAGCCGGCCCCCGTCGAGCACGGCGATGCGGTCGGCGAGGCCGAGGGTGGAGCGCCGGTGCGCGATCAGCAGCGTGGTGCGCCCGGCCATGACCTGGGCCAGGGCCTCGTGGATCTCGTGTTCCACCCGGGCGTCGACGGCGGAGGTCGCGTCGTCGAGGAGGAGCAGCCGGGGGTCGGTGAGGATGGCGCGGGCCAGGGCGACGCGCTGGCGCTGGCCGCCGGAGAGGGTGAGCCCGTGCTCGCCCACCTTGGTGTCGTACCCGTCGGGCAGCTGCGCGATGAAGCCGTGCGCCTGGGCGGCGCGGGCGGCCTGCTCGATCTGCTCCCGTGTGGCGTCCGGGTGTCCGTACGCGATGTTCTCGCCCACCGACTCGGAGAAGAGGAAGCTGTCCTCGGGGACGAGCCCGACGGCGGCGCGCAGCGACCGGTGGGTCAGCTCGCGTACGTCGTGGCCGCCGACCAGGACCGCGCCGCGGCTCACGTCGTAGAACCGGGGCAGCAGGAGCGAGACGGTCGACTTGCCGCTGCCGGACGCGCCGACGAGCGCGACCGTCTCCCCGGGCTCGATGGTGAGGGAGAACCCGTCGAGTACGGGGCGGTCCTCGGCGTAACCGAAGCGGACGTCGTCGAACTCGACGCTCGCCGGGGCGTCGGCGGGGAGCTCCTTCGTGCCGTCCGCCATGGAGGGTTCGGTGTCGATGAGCTCCAGGACGCGTTCCACACCGGCGCGGGCCTGCTGGCCGACGGTGAGGACCATGGCGAGCATCCGGACCGGGCCGACGAGCTGGGCGAGGTAGGTGGAGAACGCCACGAACGTACCGAGGGTGATCTCGCCGCGGGTGGCCAGCCAGCCGCCGAGGGCGAGCATCGCGACCTGGCCGAGCGAGGGCACGGCCTGGAGCGCGGGGGTGTAGCGGGAGTTCAGCCGGACGGTGCGCAGCCGGCCCGCGAAGAGCCTGCGGCCGGCCTCGCGGAGCTTGCCGGTCTCCTGCTCCTCCTGCCCGAACCCCTTGACGACCCGGACCCCGGAGACGGCCCCGTCGACGACTCCGGCGACGGCCGCGGCCTGGCTCTGGGCGTACCAGGTGGCGGGGAAGAGCCGGGCGCGGGAGCGGCGGGCGATGAACCAGAGGGCGGGGGCGACGGCGAGGGCGACGAGTGTCAGCGGCAGCGACAGCCACGCCATGATCACCAGGGAGATGAGGAAGAGCAGGACGTTCCCGATGGTCATCGGGAGCATGAAGAGCAGGCTCTGGATGAGCTGGAGGTCGCTGGTGGCCCGCCCGACGACCTGCCCGGTGGACAGCTCGTCCTGCCGCTTCCCGTCGAGCCGGGTCAGGGTCGTGTACATCTCGGTCCGCAGGTCGTGCTGGACGTCGAGGGCGAGCCGGCCGCCGTAGTAGCGGCGGGGGG
>NZ_KL585432.1:31352-32996 GCF_000721935.1 Streptomyces sp. NRRL WC-3549 | reverse complement strand
GCGGCCCGCCGTAGTAGCGGCGGACGTAGGTGGCGGCGTACACGAGGAGGGCGGCCAGGATCAGCAGGCCGGTCCAGACGCCGAGGGAGCGGGTGTGGCTGCCCACGACGTCGTCGATGATCACCTTGGTGATGAGCGGGACGAGGGCCATCACCCCCATGCCCGCGAGGGACGAGCCGAGGGCCAGGATCACGTTGCGCCGGTAGCGCCACGCGTAGCCGCTCAGCCGCCGGGCCCACCCCGCCCGTACCGCTCCCTGCTCCGTCGCGCCCTCCACCGGTGCCTCCTGTTCCCGCCCGTCGCCCACCTGCTCTGCCGCATGTCACCAACGCGGTCAGCTGTGGATTTCATCCCGCCGCAACATTTCTCGGCCCGGGGGAGGAGAGCGGAGGGGACGGAGGGAGGAGGCACCGGTGGGGCAGCGGGTCACCGCCCCGGGCCGCCCGTGAGGTCCGCCGTGGAGATGTCCCAGAACTCGGCGTAGCGGCCACCGAGGCGCAGGAGCTCGTCGTGGCCGCCCTGCTCCACGATCCGGCCGGCGTCCAGGAAGGCGACGCGGTCGGCGCGCCGGACGGTGCGCATCCGGTGGGCGACCGTCACCACCGTCCGGCCCGCCATCAGGCGCTCGACGCCCTCGTGGACGGCCGCCTCGTTCACCGGGTCCAGCGCGGAGGTCACCTCGTCCAGCAGGACGACGGGCGCGTCCTTCAGCAGGGCCCGGGCGATCGAGACGCGTTGGCGCTCCCCGCCCGACAGCAGGGCGCCGCCCTCGCCGACGTGCGCCGCCCACCCGCCGGGCAGCCGTGCGATCACCTCGTCCAGCCGCGCCGCCCTCGCCGCCTCCCGTACCTCGGCCTCACCGGCGTCGGGACGGCCGAGGCGCACGTTCTCCTCGATGGTGCCGTCGAAGAGGTAGACGTCCTGGAAGACGATGGCGATCTTCTCCATCAGCACCTGCGGGTCGATCGCGCGCACGTCCACGCCCCCGATCCGCACCGTGCCCGCGTCCACGTCGTGGAAGCGCGCGAGCAGTTGCAGCAGGGTGCTCTTGCCCGCGCCCGACGGTCCGACGACGGCGAGCCGCTGCCCTTCCGGCACGGACAGCGACACGTCGTCGACGACCGTGCGCTCCCCCTGCCGGAAGGTGACGGACTCGAACTCCAGCGCGTGGCCCTTCGGCAGCTTCGGTTCGGCGGCCTCCGGCAGCGGTTCGGCGCTCAGCACCGTGTCGAGGCCGGCCAGCACGGAACGCGCGCCGCGCAGCCTGCCCCCGATGTCCGACAGCGACAGCAGCGGGTCCGCGCTGCGGGCGGCCAGGACCAGGATCGTGAGGACCTCCGCCACACCGGCGTCCCCGCCGAGCGCGAGGTAGGCGCCCAGTACCAGCAGCCCGGTGAACACCGCCTGCACGGCGGACATCAGGCCCACCGCCCCCGGCAGCGCCGAGAACGTGGAGCGGCGGGAGGCGCGCTCGACGTCCCGGAGCGAGTCGTCGAGCAGCTGGAAGCGTTCGGCCGTCCGGCCGCCGGCCCGCAGGACGGGCTGGGCCCGGAGGTATTCGATGACCCGCGCGGCGGCCTCGTGGTCGCGGGCGGCGCGCTCGGTGTCGCTCGCGGCCGTCGACCGGCCCGTCCGGATCTGGAT
>NZ_KL585432.1:30897-31076 GCF_000721935.1 Streptomyces sp. NRRL WC-3549 | reverse complement strand
CCCAGCCCCATCGGCCAGTTGAAGGCGAGCATCACTCCGACGATCGTCAGGGGGGTCACACAGGCGGAGACGAACGGGGCCAGCAGATGCGCGATCACGCTCATCGCCTGAAGGACCCCCCGGCCGGCCAGGACGGACACCTCCCCGAGCCGGCCCGTCTCGTACCAGCCGAGGGGCAG
>NZ_KL585432.1:26303-30635 GCF_000721935.1 Streptomyces sp. NRRL WC-3549 | reverse complement strand
GGCCGCCGAGTCGGTGGTAGAGGCCCCGCAGCAGCGAGGCCCCGACGCGGAAGCCGGACAGGTCGCTGACGTAGCGCAGCACCGCGTAGCACGCGACGGCGGCGCCGAAGCCGGTCAGCCAGGGCCAGGCGTCCTCGGGCGTGCTCCCGAACAGGGCCCGCAGCACGGGCACCAGCAGGGCGTAGGACAGGCCCTCGGTCACCGCGGTCGCCGTCATCAGGGCGACGGTGCGTCGCAACGGCCGGGTGTGCTCGTGCCCCAGCACGCGCAGCAGCAGGCGGATCATCGGTCCTCGTCTCCTCGCGGTACGCCCCCGTGGGCTTCGGTGTCCTCGGCGAGCGCCGAACGGTGCGACCGGAAGAACGCGGCGAATCTCCCGTCCCGTGCCAGGAGTCCGGCGGGGCTGCCGCGTTCGACGACCACCCCGTCGTCCAGCACGACGACGGTGTCGGCACCGGCGATCGTCTCCAGGCGGTGGGCGATGACCAGGACGGTGCGTTCGCCTCCCCGCGCCGCCAGGGCCCGGCGCACCGCCTGTTCGGTCTGCGGGTCGGCGAACGCGGTCGCCTCGTCGAGGACCAGCACGGGGGTGTCGGCGAGCAGCGCGCGGGCGAGGGCGATCCGCTGCGCCTCACCGCCCGACAGTCCGGCGTCCTGGCCGATCACCGAGTCGTAGCCGCGGGGCAGTTCGAGGACGCGGTCGTGGACGCACGCCAGCCGGGCGGCGCGCACCACGTCGTCGCGGTCGGCGTGCGGCACCGCCAGCGCGATGTTGTCCGCGACCGACGCGCGCAGCAGCTGGACGTCCTGGAAGACGAAGAAGACGGTGCGGTGGAGCTGCCGGCTGCCGAGCTCACGCAGGTCGACGCCGCCGAGGACGACCGAACCGTGGGTCGGGTCGAAGAACCGGGGCAGCAGCTGGACCAGCGTGGACTTCCCGCTTCCGGAGGGCCCGACGAGCGCGGTGACGGTCCCCGGCTCCAGCACCAGGTCGACACCGCGCAGCACCTCGTGCCCGTCCGTGTACCCGAAGCGGACGTCGCGCAGCTCCACCCGGTGCCCCCGGGGCGCGGCCGGGTGCGCGGGCTCCGGCAGCGGCTCCACCGCGAGGACGTCCCGGATCCGGCCGACCGCGCGGGCCGCGGCCTGCGTCTCGTCGAAGCCGTGGCCGAGGGCGGCCACCGGGGCGGTCAGGCCCAGGCCGAGCAGCAGGAAGGGGAGCAGGTCGGCCGGGGGCATCTCCGCACGGGTGATCAGAGCGGCCCCGCCGGTCAGGACGACCAGCAGCACGAACGGCGGCGACAGCACGAGCTGCATGCCCGCGGCGATCCGGGAGAGGCCCCGCACCCACCGGTGGAAGGTGTCGACGAAGTCGTCGGCGGCCGTGAGGAACGCGCGGTGGGCCCGCCCGGAGCCGCCGAACGCCTTGACGACCGAGATCCCCCGTACGAACTCGACGACGGAGCTGGAGATCCGCCCCATGGCGCCGTCGAACTCCTGCTGCTCCCGCTGCCGGGCCGGGGTCATCATCAGCGGGACCAGCGCCACGGCCAGCAGCACCGGTGCGAGCGTGATCAGGGTGAGCCGCCAGTCGACGGTGAACAGGTAGACGAGCGACACCAGCGGGACGACGAAGGCGGAGACGAGTTCGCCGGGGGTGTGCGCGATGAACGGGTGTACCGCGCTGACATCCTCCCCCACCACCTTGGCCAGCTCGCCGGTCCGGCGCCCGGAGAACCACCCGATCGGCACCCGCCCCAGCCGCGCGGCCAGTCGCCGGCGGAACGTCAGCTGCACCCTGCCGTCGAGGACGTGCCCGATCCCGGAGGACGCGGCAGTGAAGAGCAGCCGGACGAACAGCCCGGCCGCACCCGCGGCCACGACGGTCCACACGTGGCCGTGGTCGGCCGGGCCGGGGGCCAGCAGGGCACGGCCGAGCTCGACGACCGCCAGCAGCGGCGCCAGTCCGGCGACGGCGCCGACGACCTGGAGGATCACGACGGCGGCGAACCCGCCGATGTGCGGGCGCAGCAGCCCCGCTCCGCCCTCCATGGCCGGGGGGCCGGCCTCGGGTGGTGGTGTGGACCGCTCCCTCGCCCTGGCGAGGTCGGTGGTGGTCATGGTTCTCCCCGTCTTCGTGAGTCGTGTCGGGACCGGGCCCCGGGCGGCCGTGTCCGGCCGGTCGGGCCGTGACGGCCTCAGTCGGCCAGGGCGCGGCGCAGGGCCCCGCAGATGCCGGCGACCTGCCGCTGCGACACCTCGGCGGAGAGGATCGCCTGCGATCCGTGGAAGGTGCCGGGCCACTGGTGCAGTTCGACGGAGACGCCCGACCGGAGCAGGCGCATCGCGTAGTCGACGGCTTCGTCACGGAGCGGGTCGAGCTCCGCGGTGGCGATGTACGCCGGGGGCAGCCCGGAGAGGTCGGCCGCCCGCGCCGGGGCGGCGTACGGGGTGGCGGGCTGGGAGCCCAGGTAGTGCCGCCACACCTGGGTGAGGGTGCCGCGGTCGTGCCAGGGCGTGTCGGTGAAGTTCCGCTGGGACCAGGTCTCCTGGCGGTCGTCCAGCCCCGGCTCGTTGAGCAGCTGGAAGCGGATCGGGGGCCCCTGCCGGTCACGCGTCCGCAGGGCCACCGCCGCCGCGAGTCCCGCACCGGCGCTGTGCCCGGCGACCGCGATCCGGTCGGGTTCGACGCCGAGTTCGGCCGCGTGGCCGGCCACCCAGGCCAGCGCCGCGCAGGCGTCGTCCAGGGCGGCCGGGAACCGGTTCTCGGGGGACCGGCGGTAACCGACCGAGATCACCACCGCGCCGGAGCCCTCGGCGATCCGGCCGGCCCACGGGCGGTCGGTGTCCAGGTCGCCGAAGACGAAGCCGCCGCCGCGCAGCCAGACGACGGCACCCCGCGCCTGCTGCGGCCGGTAGATCCGGACCGCCACGTCCGGTTCGGCGGGCACGGTGCGGTCCTCGACCTCCAGCGTCGAGGTGTCCCACGGCGGTGCGGCGGCGGCCATCTCCGCGAAGATCTTGCGCTCGGCCACCGGGTCGGTCAGGTCCACCCGGGGGAGCAGGGGTACGAAGGGTTCGAGTTCGGGGTCCATGAGCACCAGCCTGACGGCCGCGCCCCCCGGGGGTCACCCGCCAGGCGTCGGGCAACTCGCCCGTTCCGCGCACCGGTTGGCGCGCGAGGGCCACGGGCGGCTGCGGGCGTACGCCGCCGGTGAGCACGGTACGGCCCCTGCGTCCTGGTACGGGAGGGCGAGGGGGGCGGGTCGTTACCCTGCTTGCCATGGAGGCACTTGCCGTACGGCTGTCGGGGCTGGACCCGTACATCGGGGGCGCGATCCGCGTCGTCGCGTTCTACGACACGCTGATGCGCCGGCGGGTGGACCTCCCGGCGCTCGCCCGGGCGTCCGCGGGGCTGGCCGAGTGCGTGGCCGGTATCCGGCTCCACGGCGCGGAGCGGGTGATCCGCATCGCGCCCGACGGCAGGGAGGCGCCCGGTCCGCCGGCGCCCGCGTCCAGCACGGCACCGATCACCCTCGACGAGGAGGAGATCGGCACGGTGTGGCTGGAACGCCCCGGCCCGCCGAGCCCGCTCGACGAGGTGCTGCTGGACCGGTTCGCCCTCGCCGCCGCGGCCGGCATCGAGCGGTACGGCCCGGCCCGCACCACCATGGCCGACCCCGCCCTGGTCGAGCTGGTGGTCAGCTCCGACAGCGACGAGGCGGCCAAGGCCCGGGCGCTGCGCCTCCTGGGCTTCTCCGCCGCCCGGCCGGTCCGTGTCGTCGCCGTACGCTCGACGCTCCCGCTCGACCGGGTCGCGGGTCTGGTGTGCCCGGGCCGCCCGGTGAAGGCGGCCCTCCTCGCCGATGTGGGCGTCGTCCTGGCCACCTCCGTGGACCACGACCGGTTCCCCGCGGGTGTACGCGCCGGTGTCGGCTCCGCCGGCGGCCCCGGCCGGTCGTGGCGCGAGGCCCGTACCGCGCTCCGCTTCACCACCGCGCACCGGCCGGTCGTCCTCCACGACGACCTCGGGGCGCTGGCCCTGCTCGCCGAGGTACCGGGCGAGGCCGCGCGGGAGAACGCCGATGTGGCCGCCGTCGCCCGCCTCGCCGGCAACCCGGGGGACCTGGAGACGCTGGAGGCCTACTGCGCCACCGGCTCGCAGCGGCGGGCCGCCGACCTCCTGCATCTGCACCACAGCAGCGTCGCCCGGCGGCTCGAACAGCTCGCCCAGGCCCTGGACATCGAACTCACCGAGCCCACCGGGCTGGTCCGGGCCAGGCTCGCCCTCACCGCGTGGCGGCTGCTGGACGACTGAGGAAGCCGCCCGCC
>NZ_KL585432.1:24647-26107 GCF_000721935.1 Streptomyces sp. NRRL WC-3549 | reverse complement strand
AAGCCGCCCGCCGGGCCCGCTACGGAGGCGTCGGCGCGGACGGCTCCCGTACGTCCGGCAGCACGAGCACCGACGGGCCGGGGCCGCCCAGCGCCCCGGCGAGGTCCGCGGCGAGCGTCTTCGGTGTCGTCCTGCGGGCCAGGACGCCGAACGCCCCGGCGAGGGCGGTGAGGTCGGGGCCGGCGGGGTCCCCGCTTCCGGACCGGTCGCCGTCCCCGACGATCAGCCAGGTGACCGGCAGGCCGTACCGCCGTGCGGCGGCGAGCCCGGCGGCCGACCCGGGTGCGCCATCCCGGCCGCTGACCGCGAGCACCGGCGTGGCCGGGTCGGCGAACGCCGCACCGGTCGCGGCCGGGAGGGCGTAGCCGGTGCCGCCGGCGCCCCGGGCCGAGTGCATGGTGTTCGGGCGGCGGGCGTCGAAGGCGGTCCAGGCCCGGGCGGTGAGCGGCGTGAGGTCCCAGAAGCTGGGCGCGGTGTCGGGCAGCGCCTCGCGGACGGCGGCGAGCACGCGGTCCTCCGGCGCGGGGGTCCGGGCGGAGGTGTCCAGGGCCGTACGGACGCGGTCGGCGGCCGTGGCGTCCGCACGGCGTCCGACGGCGTCCAGCAGGTCGTCGAGGGCTTCGCGGGCGTCGGAGTGGATGCCGAGCGCGGGGTGGTTGGACTCCAGCTTCCCGGCGTCGGCCTCGATCTGGACGACCCTGCCGCGCGGGGCGAACGTGTGGCCGCCGGAGGAGAGCGCGCCGAGACCCGTGCCGATCACCAGCAGGACGTCCGCGGACTCCAGCAGTTCGGTGGTGTGCCGGTCGCCCGGCCAGGACCGCAGGGACAGCGGGTGCTGCCAGGGGAAGGCGCCCTTGCCGCCGTACGTGGTGGCGACCGGGGCGGCGAGCCGCTCGGCGAGGGCGCGCAGCTTGCCGGTCGCGTCCGCCCGTACGGCCCCGCCGCCCGCGATGACCGCGGGGCGTTCGGCGCGCGTCAGCCAGTCGGCGGCGACGAGCGTGAGTTCGGGGCGCGGGTACAGCTCCCGGGGGGTGGCGTCGAGCGCGCTGACCGGGGGCAGGACGGTCCCGGCGCACAGCACGTCCTCGGGGACCTCCACCCAGACCGGGCCGTGCGGGGCCGTCAGGGCCGACTCCCAGGCGGCGGCGATCGCGGACGGGATCTGCGAGGCCGTGCGCGCGGGGTGCACCGACTTCACGACGTCGCGGAAGGACGCCTGCTGGTCGCGGAGTTCGCCCGGGTAGCCGTGGCGCCCGCCGCCGAGCCCGGCGGCCGGGACCTGTCCGCAGACCGCCAGCACGGGGGCGGACGCCGCCGCCGCCTCCTGGAGCGCGGGCAGCGCCGCCAGCGCGCCGGGGCCGGCGGTCAGCAGCAGGGTGGCCACCTCACCGGTGATGCGGCCGTAGGCGTCGGCGGCGGTGGCCGCGTCGTGCTCGGCGCCCAGTTCCACGTACCTGAGT
>NZ_KL585432.1:22111-24440 GCF_000721935.1 Streptomyces sp. NRRL WC-3549 | reverse complement strand
GCACAGGACGCCCCCACACCCCGAAGACGGTGGTGGCGCCGAGGCCCTGGAGGGTCTCGGTCACCAGGTCGCCGCCGACCCGTCCGGGCGGCGGGTCGAGCGCCGCCTCGGCCTGCGCGGCGGTGAGCCGGGGCCGGTCGTCGTGGTCGTGGCTCACGAGGATCGGCCCTCCGCGATCTGCCGGGCCATGATCGTCGTCAGCTCGTACGCCGTGTGGGAGGCGGCGACGGACGTGATCTCGGCGTGGTCGTACGCCGGTGCCACCTCGACCAGGTCGGCGGAGACCATGTGGCAGGAGGCGAGCCCGCGCAGGATCTCCAGGAGTTCGCGGGAGGTGAGGCCGCCCGCCTCGGGGGTGCCGGTGCCGGGGGCGTGCGCCGGGTCCAGGACGTCGATGTCGATGGAGACGTAGAGCGGCCGGTCACCGATGCGCTGCCGCAGCTGGTCGGCGATCTCGTCGACGCCGCGCCGCATGACGTCGGCGGAGGTCACGATGCCGAAGCCCATCTTGGCGTCGTCGGTGAGGTCCTTCTTGCCGTACAGCGGGCCGCGGGTGCCGACGTGGGAGAGCGCCTCGGTGTCGAGGATGCCCTCCTCGACGGCCCGCCGGAACGGGGTGCCGTGGGTGTACTCGGCGCCGAAGTAGGTGTCCCAGGTGTCGAGGTGGGCGTCGAAGTGGAGCAGGGCGACGGGGCCGTGCTTCTTGGCGACCGAGCGCAGGAGCGGCAGGGCGATGGTGTGGTCGCCGCCGAGGGTCATGAGGCGGGCGCCGGTGGCGAGCAGGTCGTCCGCGGCGGCCTCGACCGTCTCGACGGCCTCGTGGATGTCGAACGGGTTCGCGGCGATGTCCCCGGCGTCGGCGACCTGGGCGAGGGCGAAGGGGGAGGCGTCCTGCGCGGGGTTGTACGGGCGCAGGAGGCGGGAGGCCTCCCGGATCGCGTTGCCGCCGAAGCGGGCGCCGGGGCGGTAGGACACCCCGCTGTCGAAGGGCACGCCGACGACGGCGACGTCGGCGGAGCCGACCTCGTCCAGGCGGGGCAGCCGGGCGAACGTCGGGGGACCGGCGTACCGCGGGATGCGGGAGGAGTCGACGGGGCCGCGCGGCGAGTCGGTGCTGCTCATGGGTCGGGTGCCTTTCGTTCGGTGGCGGTGCGCGCCTTGTGGGCGGTGCTGCGGAGACGTCCCGTGGTGCGGGCGGCGATCGGCCGGCGGGTGGGCCGACGCTGCGCAGTGTACGTTTCGGCCCTCCCCCGGCGGCCCGCGACGGCCCCCGGGAGCGGCGTCCGGGCCGGGCCCTCACCCGCCGTAGACCGGCTCCGACTCGCCCAGGGTGTCGGCGAGGTCCCGGGCGAGGCCGCGTGCCTCGTCGGGGGTGAGGGTGGCCGTGGTCACGCGCACCCCGGGCGGGGAGGCGGTACGGAACCGGGCGCCCGCCGCCGTCCACCAGCCCCGGGTGCGGAGGCCGTTGACGACGGCGGACTCGTCGCGGACGGGGACCCAGACGTTGATGCCGCTCTCCCCGTGGGAGGCGATGCCGTGCCCGGCGAGCGCGTCCCGCAGCGCCTCGCGGCGGGTGGTGTACGTGTCGGCGGCCCGGGCCACGAGCCGGGCCACCCCGGGATCGGTGAGCAGGTCCGCGACGGTCACCTGGAGGATGTGGCTGACCCAGCCGGAGGTCAGCAGCATCCGTCCGTCGTGGCGCGCCAGGGTGGAGGGGTCGCAGGCGAGCGCGGCCCAGCGCAGGTCGATGCCCAGGTGCTTGGAGACGGTACGTACCTGCGCCCAGCGGGGCAGCCCGCCGGAGGCCAGGGGCACCGCCTCCGCCCCCGCGATGTCGGCGTTGTGGTCGTCCTCGACCACCAGGACGTCCGGGTGGGCGCGCAGCACGGCCAGGAGCGCGTCCCGCCGGTCAGGGGTGAACCGGGCGCCGAGCGGGCTCTGTCCCCGGGGGCTGCACACCAGCGCCCGGGCCCCGCCCCGCAGGGCGGTCCGCAGCGCCTCGGGCCGGATGCCCTCGTCGTCGACGGCCACCGGGACCGTGCGCAGGCCCAGGGCCGGGACCAGGTCGAGCAGGTGGTGGAAGCCGGGGTCCTCGACGGCCACGGCGTCGCCGGGCCTCAGCTCGGTGGACAGCAGCCGCGCGACGCAGTCCAGGGCGCCGTGCGCGAACGTCACCGAGCCGGTGGGCACCCCGTCGCGGTCGAACCAGGCGCGGGTGGCGTCCTCCAGTGCGGCGAGCCGGGGCGAGGCCCGGTGCGACCCGGGCACGGGCTCCACCCGCTGTGGCGGGTGCAGGACCGGCAGGCACGCGGGATCGGGGTGTCCGCCC
>NZ_KL585432.1:21025-21905 GCF_000721935.1 Streptomyces sp. NRRL WC-3549 | reverse complement strand
CGCGGGATCGGGGTGTCCGCCCGCCAGGTCACGCAGTCCGGTGGGCACCTTGGGGGGACGCCGTGAGCTGACGGAAGGGGCGGCCGCCACCACCGTGCCGCCGCGCCCCAGGGTCGTCACCACGCCGCGCCCGCGCAGCTCCTTGTAGGCCGCCGCGACCGTCCCGGCGCTCACGCCCAGCTCCTCGGCGAGCCGGCGCACCGGGGGCAGCGAGGCGCCGGGCCGCAGCGTGCCGTCGGCGACGCGGCTTTCGACGGAAGCGGAAATCTCTCTGGCCGTCGCCCCGGAGAGCGCATATTGTTCTGCCACAGACGAGAGTTTGTACCGATACAAAAATTCTGTCAAGGGGGAGCGATGGGGCCGATGCGATCGGCACAGAGGAAGGCCGGGCGTGTCCCGCTCAGCCGGCGGCTCGTCGTGCCGGGCGGCCGGGACGGCAGGCGGATGCTGGTGGTCGCCGTCATCGACAAGATCGGTACCGGCCTCTGGGCCGGGGCGTCGACGCTCTACTTCGTCTACGTCGCCCATCTGTCGGTGGCCCAGATCGGGACGCTGATGGGGGCGTCCGGGATCCTCGGCATCGCCGGGCCCCCGCTCGCCGGACGCCTCGCCGACCGCTTCCCGGTGACCCGCCTCCTCGTCGTCGCCCAACTGGCCAGGGGAGCCGCCCTGCTGGCGCTGCTGACCAGTCACGAGTTCTGGCCGCTGATGCTGTACTCGGCCCTGGGGGCGCTGCCCGACCGGGCGTCGAGCGTGCTGACCAAGCTGTTCGCCGCGCGCGTCGCGGGCCCGCAGCGCATCCGGTACCAGGCCATCCAGCGCACGGCGGTCAACATCGGGTGGGCGGTCGGCGGCGCGGGGGCCGCCGCCGTGCTCACCG
>NZ_KL585432.1:17483-20818 GCF_000721935.1 Streptomyces sp. NRRL WC-3549 | reverse complement strand
ATGTGTATAAGAGACAGCCTACCAGACGCTGCTGCTGGCCAACGTCGGCTCGTACCTCGTCATCGCGGTCCTCACCCTCCGGTGCGCGGAACCGCCCTCCCCCAGCCGTGTGGTGGCGGTCCGCGGCACGACCACCGTCGGCGCGACGCCCGCCGGGTCCGCCCAGGGGCCGACGCCGTGGCGGGACCGCCGGTACCTCGCGTTCACCGGCACGGAGGTCTGGCTGTTCCTGGACGACAGCCTGCTCCAGGTCGCCTTCCCGCTCTGGATCGTGCACGCCACCACGGCGCCGGTCGGGCTGGTGCCCCTCGTCCTGGTGCTCAACAGCGTGATGGTGGTCGCGCTCCAGGTCCCGCTGTCCCGTTTCGCGGAGACCTCCGCCGCCGCGCGCCGGCTCCTCCTGCCGCTCGGTGCCGCGTTCCTGACGGGCGGTGCGGCGCTCGCCGCGTCGGCCGCCGGGGGCCCCTGGTTCGCCACGGGCGCGGTGCTCGTCGCGGCCGCCGCCTTCACCCTGGCGGAGATCCTGCACTCCCTGTCGTCCTGGGAGCTCTCCGTCGCCCTGGCCCCCGGCGGCGCCCAGGGCGCCTATCTCGGGGTGCACGGCCTGGCACAGTCCGCCCAGCGCAGCCTGGGTCCGGTGGTCGTGGGCGCCGCGGTGGGCGCGGGCCCGCTCGCCTGGCCGGTGCTGGGCGTGAGCCTGGTGGCGGCCTGTCTGCTCCAGCACCGGCTGGTACGGCCGGCCCGGGGCGGGGCGGCGCAGCCGGCGGAAGGCGACGGGCAGACGCCGGACGCCGGACGGGTAGAGCGGTGGCAGGAGGACGAGGGAGGAGCCGCGGCGAAAGGCACCGGACCGTCAGCCGGGAGTCCTCACGGACTTCCCTGAGCACAAAACACGCAATTCGTCCGCACCCCGCCCACACGGCCCGGGAACGGGCCCGGACGGCACGTCCTGGTCTGTGCCGCCGGACGCCCATGGCCTATGTTGCAGAGGCAAAGCGAGGGGGCGGGAGCGGAATGGCACGTGACTACGACAGCCAGCTGCTGGAGTCGGTGGGCGTACGCCGCCGACGGATGCGCGACGCGCTGCTGTTCGGGGCCCAGCGGGCCCGCCGCACGGCGGACGAACGGCTCGGCAAGGCCTTCGCGGGAGTCGCCGTCGCCGCCGTGCTGTGCGCGGGATGTGTCGGATGGTCCTTCCTCCAGCACACGTTGGCGAAACAGCAGGCCGAACAGGAAAAGCAGCAGCAGCGAACCCAGCAGTTCGAGCAGTCGGCGAATTGACCGGTACGGCAGAAGTGACCTGTTTCAGGGCGAGGTTGCGCACGGCACCGGCCAACACCACGGTTTCGGGGGCTCCTTGATCATCGACATGTGCGAAGGCCGCCCTGCCGGCGGCGCTCCTCCGACCCCCCGGGTCACCGACCCCGCGATGATAGGTTCCCGTAAGTGGCGAGCACTGCAATGACGTCCCGGGCGGAACTGAGCCGGGTGACCCTGGTCGGCGAGCGGCGCCGGGCCGACATCGTCCTGCCCTCCGACACACCGATCGGTCACTTGCTGCCGGACATCCTGCGGTTGCTCGACGACCGGGTGGCCTCGCGGCCCCTCACCCGTCAGCTGCTGACGTCCGACGGCTCGGCCCTGCCGCACGACAGCACCCTGGCGTCGTCCGGCATATCCGACGGCGCCGTGCTCCGGCTCGTCCGGAGCCACTCCGCTCCCCCCGCGCCCGTCGTCCACGACGTCACGGACCAGGTGGCCGACGACCTCGATCTGCGGGCCTGGCGCTGGCGGCCCGCGGCACGCCGCGCCTGCGCGGGCGTGGCGACCGTCGCCTTCGCGGGCGTGGCCGCGCTGCTCGCCCGCCGCGAGTTCCCGCTCGGATCCCTGGCCGGGGCCCTCACCGCCGTGACGCTCGTGCTGTTCGCCGCCGGCGCCCTCGTGGCGAAGGCCGGGCAGGGCAACCGCGGCCTGGCGACCGCGCTGCTGTCCGTCTCCGGCGGCCTGAGCGTCCTGACCGCGTGGACCGCCGCCGACGCCCACGGCTGGCCGGGGTCCGTGCGCCTGGCCGCGGTCGCGGGCGCGCTGGTCCTGACGCTGGTCCTCCTCGGGTACTTCTCGCCGCTCGGGCGCGGCGGGCTGATCGGTGCCGTGGCGACGGCCGGGGTCACCGCCGTCTGGGAGGCGGTCACCGCCGTCCAGGACGATCCCGCCCGGCTCGGCGCCGTCATGGCGGTCTTCTCCGTCGTCCTGCTCGGTCTGCTGCCCCGGCTGGCGCTGATGGCGTCGGGGCTCACCGCGCTGGACGACCGCCGGTCCGGCGGCGTCTCCGTCAGCCGTCACGAGGTGGGCAACGCGCTGGCGGCCACGCACCGCGGCCTGGCGCTGGCGACGCTGGTCACCGCGGTCTCGGCGGCCGGTGCCGGCTGGCTGCTCACCTCGGCCGGCCGGCCCACGGTCTGGACCGTGCTGCTGGCCTCGGTCCTGACCGTGGTGCTGCTGTCCCGCGCGCGGGCCTTCCCCCTGGTGGCAGAGGTCACGGCGCTCCTCGTCGCGGCCGGGGTCCTCCTCGTACGCCTCATGACGCTGTGGATGGAGCACGCTGGGGGCGCCGGGGCGATCGCCGTGCTGTGCGTGGCCGCGGTGCTGCCCCTGCTGGTTCTGGCGGTGGAGCCGCCGGAGCACGTGCGGGTGCGACTGCGGCGCACGGCCGACCTGGTCGAATCCCTCGGCATGGTGGCGCTCTTCCCGCTCGCCGTCGGGGCGTTCGGCGTGTTCGGACAGCTGCTCGACAAGTTCTGAGTCAACGCGCGGCCGACCCGGCCAAGGGCGCGGCGGAGGGGAAGGGCAGACATGCCGAACGCGGACAACTGGCAGGGCGACGTGCTGCGTGACCTGAGGGGCCCGGACCGGCCCGCCGGGCCGTCACCCGACGCTCCCGCGAGCGCCGCCGCGCCCGGGCCCGGTGCCCCGGCGACCGCGCCCGGCACCCCGGCGACCGCGGACGGGCCCCGGCCGGCCGAGCGGGTGCCGGCACCGCCCACCGGCCACCGGCGCGCCGCCCCCGGTTCCAGGTCCGTGGTCGACGAGGAGCTCGCCGGTGTCGTACGCAAGGCGCGGCACGGCGAACACCTCGCCGCGCGTACCGTGCGCGCCGTACGGCGAACCGTTTCCTCATCGGCGGCACGCGAGGTCGCCGACCTCACCGGCACCGCCGAGCTGCTCCAGCAGCCGGTCACGACCGGCCGGCAGATCGCCGTCACCTCGATCCGCGGCGGCGCCGGGAAGTCGACGGTCGCCGCCCTGCTGGGCACGGCGTACGCGCACTACCGGCA
>NZ_KL585432.1:16694-17244 GCF_000721935.1 Streptomyces sp. NRRL WC-3549 | reverse complement strand
GCCGCTGCGGCTCGGCGCCCGGAGCCTCCGCTGGACCACCGGTGACATGGCCGACCTCGTCGAGCCGCAGATGTCCCTCCTCGACATCACCGGGTACCTCGTCCAGCTGCCGGAGAACGCCTGGCTGCTCCCCGGCAGTCAGGGCCAGATCGGCGCGATGCTGGACACCAAGGCGTACGAGCGGGTGATGGTCTCGCTGCGCCGCTACTTCGGCGTGACGGTCGTCGACTGCGAGACGCTCCCCGCCGAGGTCGCCCGGGTCGCCCTGACGGCGTCCCAGGCCCGGGTGCTGACCGCACCGGCCACGCTGGACGGCCTCACCAGCACGTACAACGTGCTCCAGTGGATGCGGGGGCTGCCCCGCCACGTCATCGAGGGTACGGTCGTGGTGCTCACCGCCCAGGTGCCGCGTCCCGGCATCGACCTGGCCCGGGCGGCGCACAAGCTCACCACCACGGGGGCGGCGGTGCACCTCCTCCCCTACGACGGGCACCTGGCCGCCGGCGGCACGATCCGCACCGAACTGCTCGCCGACCCGACACGGCGGGGC
>NZ_KL585432.1:12727-16494 GCF_000721935.1 Streptomyces sp. NRRL WC-3549 | reverse complement strand
GCGGGCCGCCACCCGCCTCGCCGCGGACGTCTTCCAGCTCTCCCAGAAGCGCCGCTGACCCGGTACCCGCCCCCGCGTGAGCGCCGGACGAGGCCACCGCACAGAGAGACGCCGCCTCACAGACGAGACCGCCACCTCACAGACGATGAGTGACGAACGACGATGAGTGACGAACGACGATGAGCACCCGACTGATACACCGCCCGGCCAGGACGACCAGGCCACCGGCCGCTCCCGAGCCACGCACCATCGAGGCACCGCCGAACCTCCCCGAGGGGAAGGCGGGCAACATCGCGATGTCGCTGCTGCCCGTGGCAGGCGTCATGTCCTCCGTCGTCATGATGACGGTCGTCCGCAACAGCCAGTTCGCGGGCCTCGGCGCGATCATCCTCGTCGTCACGGTCCTCGGCTCCGTCGCCCTCCTCTTCTCCCAACGCGGCAAGGCCCAGCGCACCCGGCGCACCCAACGGGAGGCCTACCTCGCCTACGTCGAGGACCTGCGCGAGGAGTTGTCCGCCGAGGAACGCGCACGACGGGAGCGGGCCGACGTCCTCAACCCGCCCCCGCACGCCCTGTACGACCTCGTGCGCGACCCCGCCCGGCTGTGGGAGCGCCGCCGTGCCGACGCCGACTTCCTGAGGGTGCGGATCGGCACCGGGGAGATGCCCGTACGCGAGCTGCGGATCGCCGACCAGGGCTCGTCGGTGCTCACACCGCCCGACCTCTTCATGCTCAACGAGGCGTCGGCGCTGATGAACCGCTTCCGGACCGGCACCGAACTCCCCCTGACCGTCCCGCTCGACCGGGTGGGCGACATCAGCGTCATCGGCCCCCGCGAGGACTGCCTCCGGGTGGCCCGCGCGCTGCTCGTCCAGACGGCGGCCACCCACGCCCCCGACGACGTGGCGCTGGCGCTCGCCGTGCCCGGCGACCGGATCGCCGACTGGGAGTGGGCCAAGTGGCTGCCCCACCTCCTCGACACCGAACAGCTCGACGGACCGGTCGCCGCACGCCGTATCGCCCCGTCGGCACCGCAGCTCGCCCGGCAGCTCGGCCCGGAGCTGCGCCGCCGCGCCTCCTACGCGGCCGAGGTGCGGCGCGGTCTGGCCGGCCGGGACGCCCTGACCATGACGTCGCGGCTGGTCGTCGTCGCGGACGGCCACGGGGAGGACGCGGTGGAGCTGCCGCGCCCCGACGAGGCGGTCGGGCTGCGCGAGATGGGCGTCACCGTCCTGCACCTCCTGGAGGAACGGATCCAGGAACCGGGCCAGGTGGCCGTCCGGATCACCGTCGAGGGCGACCAGGTGGTCATCGAGGACCTCCGCGAGGAGGAGCCCGTCGGCGCCCACGGCAGCGCCGACGAGGTGAGCGCCCCGTTCGCCGAGGGCCTGGCCCGGATGCTCGCACCGCTGCGCTTGTCGGCCGAATCGCTGGTGGACGCCCCGCTGTCGGGGCCCGTCGACTTCGCCGGACTGCTCGGCATCGACGACGTGGCGGACCTGGATCTGTCCCGCCTGTGGGCCCCGCGCCCCGAACGGGCCTTCCTCCGCGTGCCCATCGGCGTCAACGACGCGCGCGAACCGGTGCTGCTGGACCTCAAGGAGTCCTCGGAGCTGGGCATGGGCCCGCACGGCCTGTGCGTCGGCGCCACCGGTTCGGGCAAGTCGGAACTCCTGCGGTCCCTGGTCCTCGCCCTCGTCACCACGCACCCGCCCGAGGACCTGGCCCTGGTCCTCGTCGACTACAAGGGCGGGGCGACCTTCGCGCCCTTCGCGAAACTGCCGCACGTGGCCGGCGTCATCACCAACCTGGAGAACCAGGCCGGCCTCGTCGAGCGGGTGCACGCCTCACTCGCCGGGGAGGTCAAACGCCGCCAGCAGACCCTCAAGGACGCGGGCAACGTCGCCGACATCGGGGACTACGCCGCGCTGCGGGCCACCGAGCGGCCGGATCTGGAACCGCTGCCCCACCTCTTCGTCGTCATCGACGAGTTCGGTGAACTGCTCACCGCGAAGCCGGACTTCATCGACCTGTTCCTGTCCATCGGCCGTATCGGGCGCTCCATCGGCGTCCACCTCCTGCTGTCCAGCCAGCGCATCGAAGGCGGCAAGCTCAAGGGCCTGGACACCTATCTCTCCTACCGGCTCGGCCTGCGTACCTTCTCCGCCGACGAGTCGCGGACGGTCCTGGACACCTCCGACGCCTTCCACCTGCCGCCGCTGCCCGGCTTCGGCTACCTCAAGGTCGACACCAGCCACTACGAGCGTTTCAAGGCCAGTTACGTCTCCGGCGCCTACCGCGGTCCCGCCCGGGTCACCGACGAGGAGGACACCGGCCCCCTGGCCCTGGCGTACGAGGCCTACAACTCCCTCGGGGACCCCGAGGGACCGGACACGCGCGAGCCGGAGTCGCGGCGCCGCGAGACGGGACCGACCGAGATGGGCGTCGTCGTCGGCCAGTTGGAGGAGGCCACCGCGGCACCGGTCCGCAGCATCTGGCTGCCGCCGCTGCCCGACGCCATCTCCCTCGACCGGGCCGCCGGCCCCCTGGACGCGGGTGCGCGCGGCATGCAGCTCTCCCGGCGGCGCGGCACGCTCCAGATCCCGCTCGGCCTGCTCGACGATCCGGCCAAGCAGTGGCAGGGGCGGTGGTACCTGGACCTCACGGTGGCGGGCGGCCACGCCGCCCTGATCGGCGGACCCCAGTCCGGCAAGACCACCCTGCTGCGCACCCTGGTCCTGTCCCTGGCGCTCACCCACACCCCGCAGGAGGTCGGCGTCTACGGCCTCGACCTGGTCGGCGGCGGCCTCCAGGCCCTCGCGGGCCTGCCGCACGTCGGCGGCGTCGCCGGACGCGCCGACCGCGAGCGCGCCGCCCGCACGGTCGAGGTGGTGCGGAGCATGCTCACCACACGCGAGGACCTCTTCCGCGAACACGGCATCGACTCCGTCGAGCAGCTGCGCACCCTGCACCGGGCAGGACGGCTGCCGCAGCTGGCGTCCGCCGAGATCGTCCTCGTCATCGACGGCTTCGGGGCGCTGCGCGACGACTTCGAGGAGCTGGACGACGCGGTCGGGGACATCCTCAAACGCGGTGGGGGTTACGGCATCCACGTCGTCGCCGGGATGCTCCGCTGGAACGACGTGCGCATCGCCGTCCAGTCGGCCTTCGGCACCCGGATGGAACTGCGCCTGAACGACGCGGGCGAGTCCAGCGTCGACCGCAAGCTCGCCCAGACCCTGGCACCCGACGAGCCCGGCCGGGTCCTGACCGACGGCAAGCTCTTCGCCCAGGCCGCACTGCCGCGGACGGACGGCCTGCCCGACGCCACCGACCTGGGCGCGGTGCTGGAACGTACGGCCCGGTCGGTCCGCGCCGCGTGGAGCGGGGAGGTCGCGCAGCCGGTACGGGTCCTGCCGCACCTCGTGGAACCGCACCTGCTCCCGGGGCCGGTCGCCGAGCCCCGGCGCGTGCCGATCGGCCTGGACCAGACCGCGCTCGCCCCCGCCCTGCTGGACCTCTTCCACCACGACCAGCACCTGCTGGTCATGGGCGACAGCGAGTGCGGGAAGACGAACCTCCTCAGGACGGTCGCCCACGGCCTCATGGACCGCTACGGGGAGGACGAGCTGGTCTTCGCCGTCATGGACCCGAGACGGAGCCTGCGCGGCGCGATCCCGGAGGAGTTCAACGGCGGGTACGCCTACAACGCCAAGCTCTGCGGAGCGCTCGCCGCCGGAATCGCCACCGAGCTGGAGAAGCGGCTG
>NZ_KL585432.1:12212-12513 GCF_000721935.1 Streptomyces sp. NRRL WC-3549 | reverse complement strand
AGGGCCCCCGCCTCGAGGACCTGGAACCCGGTAGCTGGGGCAGCGGGCCCCGGATCGTGGTACTCGTCGACGACTACGACGTGCTGACCACGGCCGGCCAGTCGCCGCTCGCGCCCTTCCTGCCGTACATCCCCGCAGCGGTCGACATCGGCCTCCACTTCGTCCTGACGCGCCGGGTCGCGGGCGCGTCGCGCGGCATGTACGAGCAGCTGGTGCAGGGGCTGCGCGAGTCGGGGGCCTCGGCCGTCCTCATGGCGGGTGACCGCAGCGAGGGCCAGTTGTTCCCCGGTGTGTACGCGAG
>NZ_KL585432.1:1248-12017 GCF_000721935.1 Streptomyces sp. NRRL WC-3549 | reverse complement strand
AGCCAGTTGTTCCCCGGTGTGTACGCGAGCCGGCAGCCCGCGGGCCGGGGCGTGTTCATCCGCAGGGGGCAGCCGAACCGCCTGATCCAGACCGTGTACGCGCCCGCGTAGCAGTTCACCTCCTGACCCAGAAGGAACCGACGCCGCATGACCAAGGACGTCATCGCCCTCACCACCCGTATGCCCGACCCGTGGACCGTGCTCGTGGGGCTGCTCTCCGGGGGGCCCGACAAGCTGGTGGACACCCACGGCGACGGCGCCGTCATCCAGCTCTGCGACACGGAGGGACGCCCCCTGGTCTCCGTCGAGGCGCCGCTGCTCGTCCAGGTCGCCGGGGAGGCGGAACGCCTGCTCGGTGCCACGCCGCCGCCGCTTCCGTTCTGGTGGACGGAGGCCCGCGCCACCACGGGCGTCGCCGAGGCGGAACGGCTCGCGGGCACCTTCGCCGCCCGGCTCGCCCACCTGGCCGGCGGCTCGGCCTGGCCACCGGAGGCGGCCCGTTCGCTGGCGGTGGTGCCCACCGACGGTGCGGGTGTCGCCCCCGCCCCAGCCGCCGCGGTGCCCGCCGTCGACGTACTCACCGAGAAGGTCGCCGTCGTCATCCAGGACCGTCCGGTGGTCGCCCTGACCGCATGGCTCGCGGACGCCTTCCGGGCCGCCGCCGAGGCCGGTCTGGGACTTCAGGTCGTCGCCCCGCCCGGGACGACGCTCTCCCCCGCGGCGCGCCACCTCCTGAGCACCTGGCCGTCCCGCTGGGTCGTCCAGGACGAACGGGACGGCTACTACGACGGACTGTCCGGTGCCGTACTCCGCTGGCAGGACGGCCTGTTCGCCCCAGTCGCGGGGCCCGGCGCGACCGCCGAGGACCCGCAGGCCCTGGTCGCCGCCTCCTACCGGGAGACGACCGAGACGGCGGAACGCCAACTGGCCCTGACGTTCCGGTCGATCCACCCCGCCGACGACCGCCTGGTGCTCGGCGGCGGCCTGGAGTCGGTGTGGCGCGAGCTCACCGGCGCGCCCCCGGCGGGCTGGGGGACCGCGGAGCCCGCCAACCTCCCCTGGTCACCGCAGCGCCTGACCGACCTCGCCCACGAGCGGTCCCCCGAGCCGACATGGGCGGTGGTCGTCGGCAGCCCGGACCGGCCGGGGCTCGCCACGGTGCGTGTCACCCGGACGACGGCAGGGGTGGAGGAGGAGGTGACGCTGGCGTTCGGCTACGGGGCGGACGAGGATCTGCCGCTGGAGGCGCTGCCCCGGGCCGCCGAGGCGCTCGCCACCCGCCACCGGCTCCAGTCGATGCTCGTGCAACTCCGCAAAGCCCGCCGCGACCTCGCGGTACCGCCCCGCTTCGAGGGGCCCGGTGTGCCGCTGGCCTTCGTACTCGGCGCCGAGGAGGTCCGCCGGCTCCCCGAGGACCGCGCCCGGCGCACCCCGCTGCGGGCCCGCCCGCTCCAACTGGGCCCGCGCGCCCGCCCCGGGCTCTACTACCCGCTGCCGGGCGACCCGTCGGACCTTGCCGGCTGGCGGGACTTCGAACAGCTGATGCGCCACCTCAAGGGCGCGTGAGGCCGGCTGTCGCCCTGTCATAGGTCCGTCACAGACGGCGCATTGCCGATTGCACCGGTGATGTCCGGGTTGATAGACATGGTCGAACGTTCGATTGTTCGGCCTGCTAGGGGGAGCCTGATGAAGTTCGACATGGGGGCATCGGTCCTGACGAACCTGATGTCGCGTTCGCAGGAGTCGAGTACGGACCTGGGTGATCTGATCCGTCAGCTCATCGCGGCGGCGCATCCGCTGGAGGGCAAGTTCAACGGTGCGGGCCGGGTGGCGTTCGACTCGTTCAAGGAGCGTTCGGACGAGATCACGGCGGCGCTGAACGGTTCGCTGGCGGCGCTGCTGGGCGGGCAGTCGGGGATGGACGCGGCGTTCGGTACGGGTGATCAGGAGCAGGGTGAGAACGCGACGTCGTTGATGGCGTCGGCGAACTTCGACGCGGCCCGCTTCTCGGGCCGTGGCTGACGGCGGCGTCTCTTCGAGGGCGTATCCACATCTTTGGCACGGGGAGTGATGGAGCATGGCTGGGGACAGCGACCGGCGTTCGTACGACACGGGTGCCTCGACCGAGGCGCAGGGCAACATCCAGATGGTGATCGCCCGTCTGGAGCAGGTGATCCAGGCGCGGGACGCGCAGGTGAAGGCGGCGATGCTGGACTTCGCGGCCGATGGTGTGGCCGATGACTACCACGGCAAGGAACTGCGCTGGAACAACGCCTCGCAGGAGGTGCGCAACATCATCCAGCTGCTGAAGACGACGCTGGAGAAGAACGACGCCACGGCGCAGCAGACGCTGGCGCGGGCGAAGGCGGCGGTCGCCAACATCGGTTGATGCGCTGCCGGTTGAGGTGCTGCCGGTTGTGGTGCTGCCGGTCGTGGTGGGAGGAACGTTCCTGCCGAGTGGTGTGGGTTCGATTCACGGGGGTGGATGCCGGTGTCGGCATGGGACATCAAACCGCAGGGTGTGCAGGGGCAGTTGCAGGTCACCGGCACACATGCCGGTGACCTGGAGAAGGCACTGACGGCTCTGGTCACGACGATGTCGGAGGCGGCGACAGCCGCGGGGACGGCGGTGCCGGGGACGGAGGCCTCGCTGCCGTTGCAGGGGCCGGTGCCGGTGGGTGCGGCGCCGTTGTCGCAGCCCACGCTGGGTCCGGTGGCGGCGGCGCTGAGCCAGTACCTCTCGACACGTCAGACTGACCTGAAGTCGATGGCGGAGCGGATCCAGGCGGCGGTGCTGGGGGCGGCGAAGGCCACCAACGCGTACGTGGCCGGCGACCTGGACGCGGCGAAGCACGCGCAGGACGCGGCGAAGGCCGTGCGCCTGGACGTGCTCAAGGACACGCCGGGGGCGACGAAGTGAGCAACACCGAACCGATCGTCCTGGAAGGCATCCCGGTGTTCACCGGGAACCTGGCGACGCTGGATGTGAAGGTCACCGAGTTGTCCTCGGCCGCGGAGAGCGTCGCGACGACGACCGGGGACGTGCACAGCAGCTTCGGCGGCCTGCAGGCGTTCTACCAGGCGCCCGAGGCCGAGCAGCTCTTCGCCACGACGAAGCCGGTCGTGGACACCGGCCAGAAGCTGAAGTCCGATCTCACGGCCATCTCCCGTGCGCTGAGTACGTACTCGGACGAGGTGTACCCGCTGGTGGAGAAGCTGAAGGAGATCAAGCGGGACGCGGGAGCGTTCCTCGTGAAGATCAACGCGGACGACAAGTGGCGCGAGGACGGCGACCTGGTCGACGAGAACAACCACCGCCGCGACGAGATCCGTGAGACGTGGGCGGCTTTCCAGGAAGCGGAGATCACCTGCTACAACAAGATCGTCGCCCTGGTCTGTGGTGTGCCGCTGAAGAAGCACGACGGCTCCGACAGCAAGCATCAGTACGGCTACGACGCCGAGACGCTTGAGCATGTCGAGGGGCTGCCCTGGGGTGATCCGCTCGTCGAGTCGATCCCGGGGTGGCAGGTGTGGGAGCACGCCTGGGAGTTCACCAAGGGCTTCTTCGTCGACGGGGTGTGGGGCACGATCAAGGGCCTGGGCACCCTGGTCGGCTTCGACGGCTTCGACGCGGCCGGCCAGGCCTGGAAGGGCCTGGCCCAGCTCGCCACCGGTGTGGCGATCACCATCGTCCCCGGCGCCGCGGAAGCGTTCTGGACGGCGGACGAGAAGGACCTGCCCTCCTGGCTGCGGGACTCCCGCACCGCGGTCAAGGAGACCGGCAAGGCCCTGCTGGCCTGGGACCAGTGGGGGGACAACCCCTCCCGCGCGGCCGGTACCGTCACCTTCAACGTGGTCACCACCGTCTTCACCGGCGGCACCGGCGCCGCCGCCTCCGGCGCCGGCAAAGCCGCGCTCGCCGCCAAGGCCCTGACCGCCGCGGGCAAGGTGGGCCGGATCGTCGACCCGATGACGTACGTCTTCAAGGGCGCGGGCGCCGGCCTGTCGAAGATCGGCGACGTCATGGCCGGCCTCAAGAACCTGGGCAAGATCGAGACACCGCCCCTCCCGGACAACGTCTTCACCCTCCCCGACGGCTGGACCCGCCTCACCGACGGCACCCTCGACGTCCCGGCAGGCGCCACCCTCCCCCACGGCGCCACCAGACTCCCCGACGGCACCGTCAAACTCCCAGAAGGCACCATCGCCCTACCCGAAGGCACCATCAAGAACCCCTTCGACGAAGGCGCCGCCTACGCCGACCTCAACGGCAACCTCTACGACCAACACGGCAACCTCCTCCAGAAGGGAGAGGACGCCCTCAAGGAACAGGGCAAGACAGCCGACCCGAACACTCCGGATCACGACCGCGTCGAAACCCCAGTCAGACAGCCGGTACTGGTCGGGGCGGGGGCACGTGTGGGCGACGCGGCGGACGACGGGATGCGCATGCGCGACACGGGGCGCGTAGAGGGCGGCCTCCCTGGAAGCAGCGTGGGAGATCGCCTACCCGGCAGTGTCGCTAACCGGCTCCCGAGTAACGCCGCCCCGGGCGACAACCTACCCACCAGCGGCAACACCACCACGGCCGATGGTCACTCTATTGACAACACCGTCTCTGGCTACCGCGACATCCCGCATCAGAGTCCCAAGGTTGGCCAGGACCCCCCGACCGGCGCCAGCGATAACGCGGCCACGCCCGCGAATCATGCAGGAGGTCGCACAGGAAGCGGCGGCCGTTCCGACCTGGCCGCCGGTGAGCTGAAACGGATACAAGATGAGCACGTACGAAAGGCCAACGGCCCGGACCAGTCATGGTTCAAGGAACATTATGATGAACTAGGCCGTCGTCGTCCCTCCCGCAAGACAGTTGACGGCGCTACGCTTACCCAACTGACCAAGGACGCGGACGGCAAGTGGATAGCCACGCACGACCTTCCGAGCGGGCCAATAGAGGTCAAGTTCAACCAAACGCCGCTCGGCGTAGATACAATCCCCGCCGAGAATTTGTCAGAGCTCAACACAGCGGCGAAGAACCGTCGCTTGTCGGTAGACCTCCTTAACGCGGAAAAGATAGCCGAGAAGACACCGTCAAACGCAAACCAAGAAGCCCTCGCAAAAGCACAGGAGGCGTACGCCACGCAGCTCGGAAATCTGCCTAACAACAGTAAAATTTCCGAGACTCTGGGCGAGAAAGCCGCCAGATTGCATGCGATTCCACATAAGTTCCCGGAAGCAGAGTGGACCGAACTCCCGAAGACCCCCAATGGCGCGAACATGTTCGACGCTGTATACAAGCTCGATGAAGACGGGGGATATCTCATCGTGGAGGCGAAAGCCCCGTCAGGAGACCTCGATTGGCGCCAAGGGCGCGCCGACCCGGAGGATCCGGCAAAACCGCACCTCGGGGACGACGGCGGGGCCCAAGGCATGCGGGTAAAGCAGGGAACAAAGCCGTATATTCGCACTATTCTTGCCGAGATGACTCGACGCGGTGACCGGGACGCAGAAATTGCCCAGGAACTCCGCAGCGCACTGACCAACAGAAAGTTGCAATACATCCTGGTAAAGGCCAACGACAATCCGGGGTTCTCCTACACAGGCACCGTAATCGAACATTTTCAAGTCTAATAAATTGGAGGCACTGTGGTTATGCGCATCCCCCGACACGCGTTCCCCACGGAGAACGCGACTGAAGCCATGGCTCCGGTCATCGAGGGCACGAAGGAAGCTCTCAGCATGATTGATACGTCAGAGGACTACCGTTACGACGCCCTCATGATGACGTTGACTACGGCGCAGTGGCACTGCTTGACGGACCCCACGGCTAGTGAATTTCTGACGTGGGAAGCCTGGGTAACGGCCATGCAGACCGGCTCTGCCCTTTTTTCTGCAGGCACGGCGACTAGCGAGCCAGTGCAGTGCAGAATCGGGAGCCGGGGCGAAGTCACAAACCTTCCTGCGACCGGCCCGCAGGATTACCTGCATGCAGGTAATTGGCTTACATCGTTCTACTTGGCAGCCATCTGCCGCGAGAACGAGCGCGCCAACCAATTGGCTCAGGTGCCCATCTCGTTTCTCCGCGCATCCGGCGCGGAGTTCGACGACTACATCTACGCGTGGGTGGAAGCCCTCCAGAACGCTTGGTTCGGTCGGCGGGAGACCTGGAGCGCTCTAGCCGCGGCGATCAGCGGAACCAACCCCACAGCAACTCAGATCGCCAACAAAGAGCTTATGCTGAAGATCCTCTATCCCCCGCTCGAGCTTTTCCACCGATACCAGCGTCAAGAGGCAGACGAATTCAATACGGTGATGACTGAAGCCCTTAACTGGCACAAGGAGTATTGGACCGGAAACGAGGCGCGATCCATGAGTAGCGAGGGTCTTGTAGCCCTCGGACCGCTGGCCATTGCATGCATGGCGTATGACGCCGGCATTCCGATCGAGGTCGAGTCCGAGTACCTCCCCGAGGATCTTCTGAAGCGGAGCTGGATCGGCGAGTACGACACCTGAGCCTGGATCCACCGACCTGATGCCTGTGGACAACTTCTCCGGAAACGAAGAAGTGCCCTGTGACCTGCGATGGTGAGGTTTCCCTCTAGGACCACATCAAGCACGTTCACGAGAGCACTTCCGAGATGCAATCTTCCCATGCAACAGCGGGGGTTTCCGCGCGGTTCGACGACTCGAATCTGATCGCGTACGGCGGGCTGGCTCCGTTGGTGCGCCTGGCCGAGCGGTGCGGGTTGCCCGGTCTGGTTGTCGAGCTGGTGCGCCTGCCGGCGTCGGCCAACGGCACCGGCGCCTTCCAGGCGTCGAAGGTGATGGCGTTGGTCGCGGGGATGGCGGTGGGCGCGGGCAGTATCGACGAGATGGACCGGCTGCGGCACGGCGCCGTGAACGGTCCGTTTCGCGGGGTGCGGGCGCCGTCCACGCTGGGCAGCTTCCTGCGGCCCTTCACTCACGGACACGTGAACAACTCCATGCCGTCAGCCGCCGGTTGCTGCTACGCCTGGCGGCCCACACACCGCTGCTGCCCGGCTCGGACACCATCCGCCCACCTCGATCTGGACGACACCATCAAGCCCGTCCACGGCTATGCCAAGCGGTGCTGATTGTGCGGGCCGACTCCGCCCAGGGTCCGTTGCATGATCAGTTCTGTCTGGAATGCCGGGTTGGTTTGCAGTTGGGGTGGGGCGTCCCGGTCCGGGCGGAGGGCGAATGCAGTGCAGGCACGGTCTCAGTGATCATGTGAGTGTCGAAGCCCCATGAACACTTGGTGAGTCCGTGCCCGCTCCTCCATCTTCCCTCATGCCCTCCGCACTGGATCAACTGGCTCAGGTCACTGCACCGGCCCCGTTGACGGACGCACTGTGTCTGGAGACGATGCCCGACCCGCGAGGTTTTCGCGGACGCCGCTACCTGCTGTCCGCCCTGCTCGCAGCAGCCGCGGCGAGCGTCCTGGCCGGCGCCCGCTCACTGACCGCGATCACGGAATGGGTCTCGGATGCCCCGGCCTGGGCCTGCCGGGCCCTCGGTTTCCCCGTCGACCGGCTGACCGGCACCGTGTCGATCCCGCATCCCCACACCCTGCGCCGTCTTTTGGTCCAGCTCGACGGCGACGCCCTGGACCGGGCGATCGGCGCCTTCCTCGCCGCCCGGGCCACCCCGAGCGAGCCCGGGCTGCGGGCGATCGCCGTAGACGGCAAGGCCCTGCGCGGCTCGCGCACCGCCACGGCCACGCACGTCACCCTGCTCGCCGCGATGGACCACAGCGGCAGCGTTCTCGCCCAGTGTCAGATCGCCGACAAGAGCAACGACATACCCGCCTTCCAGCCCCTGTTGGACAACATCGATCTCACCGACAGCGTGATCACCGCCGATGCCCTGCACACCCAGCACGCCCACGGCACTTACCTCGGCACCCGCGGCGCCCACTACATCGCCCAGGTCAAGGCCAACCACCCCGGCCTGTTCGACCGCGTCCGCCACCTGCCCTGGCAGGAGATCACCCTCGACCATTACGAGCGCACCCGCGCCCACCACCGCAAGGAGATCCGGCGCCTCAAGACCGCCTCCTTCGCGCACATCGACTATCCCGACGCCCGCCAGGCCCTCCAAGCCGTGCGCTGGCGCAAGGACTTCACCAGCGAAAAGCTCACCATCGAGCGCGTCTACCTGATCACCAGCCTGCCACCGGGAGCCGTGAGCGGCCCTCAGCTCGCCGCGTGGACCAGAGGGCACTGGAAGATCGAAAATCTTCTGCACCACGTCCGGGACCGCACCTTCCGCGAGGACGACTCCAAGATCCATACCGGCCGGCTCCCACGCGTCATGGCCGGCCTGCGCAACCTCGCCATCGGCATCCACCGCCAGGACGGCCACACCAACATCGCCGCCGCGCTACGTCACGCCGCCCGCGACTGCCACCGCCCCCTGACTGCCCTCAGCCTCGCCGGATGAACCCGGACAAAACTGATCATGCAACGGACCCTGGGTCAGGTCGTGGGTGCGGCCCGGCAGGGCGGGCGAGAGCCACAGCAGCCGACCGCCGGGATCGGTGACGACCTGCGCGTTCACGCCGTGGCGGCGGTGCTTGTGGGAGTAGTCGGCCCTGCCGTCGCCGACTCGGTCGCATTCGGCGAGAGTGCCGTCGCGCACGACGAAGTCGGGTTCGTGCTCGCGCAGCGTCTTGAGCAGACCCGGTGCACGTGCGACGAGCAGGTCGACGACCGCGCTGGTGTGGCATGGGCGGTGGACTCGCTGATCCGAACCCAGCAGCGATCTTCGCCAGAGTGGTGTGTTCGCGCAGGTACACCAGTGCCACCATCGCGCGCTGGGACGGACGGAGCTTGCAGCGCCGGTCGCCCTCACGGGGGGTGATCAGCATGGTGACCCACTCCACGAGTGCATGCGGCAGGTCGAGAGCGGCAGGAGGGATGACCCACGAGGCTCCCGAGCAACGTGATTGAGACGTCAGACATCTCGCTCAACAGCCCGGGGGCCTCGCTCGTTGCGCTTCGCGGGCCGTCACCCGATCGGTGGCCACAACGAAGAAGCTCATTGAGGCGAAGGCACCGGGTTCAGGCCTCATCTGGCGCAGGGGGAAGGGTGCCGCCGCAAACATAATGGTGAAGCAGGGCACCGCACCAGGCGCTACCTGGAGACCATCATCGCCGAGACGGAAGCTCGCCCTACGCTTTCGGTGACCGACGCCGCGCGGGCAAGGTCTGGACCAATGCCGGTCTGGCGGCCGAACTGAGACCGGCACTCGACAACGGAAACTTGGAGTATGTGATGGTAAAGGCCGTCGAAGGCGAGGGAACGTACGCCGACGCGGTCCTCGCGTATTTCAAGATCTGAGTCGGACAGGGGGAGAGAGCAGTGGCCATGAGCGTGTCCAGGCAGGGCTATCCGACGGCGGCGATGGAGGCAGTCGTGCCCGTCATGGAGAAGTCCCTGGCCGATTCGCTGCAGACCATCGAGGCCTCGCACGGCGCCAGGAGCGCGTCACTGACGACGTCTTTGAACGTGGCGCGCATCCGCTGCGTCGGAGACCCGGACGCGGTGGCTTTGGAGACCTGGGAGTCATGGCTGCTGGCCATGCAGGTGTACTCGGCGGTCTTCGCGGCCGCCTCGACCGACCAGGAGACGGTGACCTGCAAAATCCGACAGGAGGAACGGCAACTCACAGCGACCGGCCCGCAGTTCTACCTGAACGCGGGGACCTGGATCAGTGCCTTCTGTCTGGCGTTGATCTGCCGGGAGACCGCCCGCCTGGACATGCTGGCGCGGGTTCCTGTATCGCTGCTCCGTGACTGCGGTGGCGTGCTGGACGAGTACGTCTACTCCTGGGTGGAGGCCCTTCAGAGCTTCTGGCTGCGACGCGACGACGTCAGCCGGCACCTGGTGCGGGCCGTGGATCTGAGCGCCCCCGAGGAGGCTCGCATCCTGGACGCCGAGACCATGGGGAAGCTGGAGTACCCCCCGATCATGATGTTCTACCGGTACCTGCGCAACGACGCAGCGGGCTTCAACGAGGCTCTGCACGACGCTCTGCGCTGGCACAAGGAGTACTGGACGGCCGACGAGGACCGCACCCAGAACATCGAAGGGGTCGTGGCCATCGTCCCGTTGGCGGTAGCGTGCCTGACGAAGGCCAACGGCATCCCGATCGAGACAGAGTCCGGATACCTGCCGAGCGCCCTGCTGGACTTCGCCTGGCGCGGCGAGTTCGACGCATAGTCTCCCGAGGGAGTGAACCGTGGGTTCGACCGTTCCTCGCCCTCCCCTTCCCACAGGACAGGCCGAAGCAGGTATCGCCGTCCTCCAGGAGGAAGCACAGGAGTTGATCGACGGGCTTGAGGTGGACTCCACCGACCTGGGTGACACCCAGCAGACCACCCTCACTCTGGCCCAGTCCCGTTGCCTGCTGGACCCGCGGGCAGCGATCTTCCCCACGTGGGATGCGTGGGTCACCGCGATGCAGGTCAGCTCCGCCGTGTTCGCCGCCGCGACCACGACCGAAGAGCACGTCCAGTGCCGCATCGCGCACCAGGACCGTACGCTCCAGGCCACCGGCCCCCAGTGGTACGTAACGCCCGGCTCCTGGATCACCGCCTTCTACCTGGCAGTGATCTGCCGCGAGAAGGACCGGATCACCGCCCTGTGCCACGTACCGCTCTCCCTGCTCCAGGAGAACGGTTCACGCTTCGACGCCTACCACTACGACTGGATCGACACCCTCCAGACCTGTCTCTTATACACAT
>NZ_KL585432.1:0-1041 GCF_000721935.1 Streptomyces sp. NRRL WC-3549 | reverse complement strand
GATGTGTATAAGAGACAGGACCTCGTCCAGAAACTGGTGGCCGCCGTCGACGGCACCGACCCCCAGACCGCCTCCGACCCGGAGACCGCGGGCAAGCTGATGTACCCACCGATGGAGATGTTCCACCGCTTCGTCCGCAAGGACCACGCCGGCTTCACCCAGGCACTCACCACCGCCCTCCAATGGCACAAGGAGTACTGGACCGAGGACAGCCGCATGTACCAGGCCCCAGGCCTCGTCGCCCTCGCCCCCCTCGCCATGGCCTGCATCGCCCACGACGCGGGCATCCCCATCGAAGTCGAATCCGACTACCTGCCGGCCACCCTCCTCGGACGCAACTGGTGCGGAGAATTCCCCACGTAAGCAACCAAGCCCCCAACCGCCGACCACTGACCGAAACAGACCCGCCCACAGCCGCACCCCTCCTGCCTCCGGCCGGTACACCACGTCCCGTGATGGGTCAGGCCTGCCGGCTCTCACGGAAGGCCGTAAGGGCAACCTGCTGAACCGACGAACGCACGACCGTCCACCCCGACTCGGACAGCACAGCCGCGTTCCCGACCTGACGGGTCAGTACAGCTGGGGCGACGAACCCTTCCAAATGGTCAACAAGTATCCCAAGGAATCAGGGAATACTTTCTTGACATCATGAGGGTCATGGCCGAGCGAGGCGAAACCGAGTCGGTACAGGCGGTGAAGGATGCAATGAAAGAAGGGAAACTGGAGTACATCGTTGCCAAGGGAGATAAAAACGACGGCGCGCACAACGGCTACCAGTATCGCCGTTTCGACATCACTAAAAGGACTCTCCCGTGACCGTGAATATCGCCCGCCATAACCTTCCCCAAAATGCCGAAAATCAACAGCATGCCGAGCGCCTGAGCGAAGGCTTGATCAAGGATATCGATGAAATCGAAGAATCGCCCGATCTGATCGACTTCACTTTCGAGCATCTCCCTATCGAAATCGGACGCATGATCGCCAACGCAGAAGTCGTCCTGCATGTTACGCCAGACCCCAACACCGACCTCCCCCCTTAGA
>NZ_KL585431.1:17582-28370 GCF_000721935.1 Streptomyces sp. NRRL WC-3549 | reverse complement strand
ATCTGCGGGATGTCCTCGCTGTTGCGGGGTCACGACAGTACCCGAGGCGGGCGGCCAAGGCATGGGCGAACCAGACGTCGACGTCGGCCTGGACGTACCCGCCGGCTCGCCGGGTCAGCTCGTCACGGACCGCTTCGCCCCCGGTACGCGGCTCGGCCTGCTCCAGCGGCTCGCGCAGCGCTTGGAGCTCGTCGGCGCGGGCCGCGCTCCGCGTCGCTTCGCGCAGCTCGGCCTCGCGGGCGGCGGCGGCCGCGGCGTCGGCGGCGAGCTCGGCCTGGACGACGTCATCGGTGTCCGGGTCGTAGACGGTGCCTGCCGGGGCGGCGGCGAGCAGCGGGTCCAGGCGCTCCCCCTCCGCGAGTTCCGCCCGGCCGCGTACGTCGTCGGCCAGGTCCTCGAACCGGGAGCCCTGCCAGGGCGTCGAAGCGGGCGTCCTCGAGGGCCGCCGCGACGGCGCCGGCGACCATCCCCTTCGCCCGCGCCGTACGACGCGGCGGCCGATCCGGACGGGGCCGACCGGCTCGCGGAGCGCGGGGCGAGCGAGCGGCGGGCGGTGCGCCGCGGCCAGGGCGTGGTCATCTTCGGCCTCGTATTCGTGGTGCGGATTCGAAAGCGGGCCGCCGTCCAAGCGCTGTGCGGCGGCCCGCCGGATCGAGCCGAAGCCCAGGAGTTGTCACCCAGCGGAGCCGCGTGAGCCGGCGAAGCGGAACAGTCGAAGCAGTCTGGTTGTCACCACCAAGGCATTCGACTTGTCACAAACGCTCGATCAGCTACTCGGCGAGACTGCGGAACAGACCTTCGAGGTCCTGTTCGCCGTCCCGGGTCTGGGCGCCGTCGGCCAGCCCGGCGCCCATGAGCTGCGCTGTGGCGGGGCGGAATACGAGCCCGGCCCAGGCGTTGTCTTCCCGCGCCAGGCCGTCGGAATGATCGCGGACTGCGATGGCGTGCTTGGCTGCCGCGACGACACCGTCGGGCAACGCGGCGATGTTACCGGCCAGGCGGTCGACGAATTCGTCGAGTTGGTCGGCGGGGACGGCTCTGACCCCAGCCGTACCGCTCGGCTGTCTCGGCGTCCATCAGGTCGGCGCCGAGCACGATCTCCAAAGCGCGGTTACGGCCGACGCGCTCGGTGAGGTACTGCGTGGCGCCGCCGCCGGGGACGATGCCCATGAGGGCTTCGACCTGACTGAGCCCGCCCTTGCCGATCGCCGCAAACGCCATGTCTGCGGCCACGACGAACTCGGCTCCGCCGCCGCGCGCCTTGCCCGCGACCTTGACGATGGTCACCTGAGGCTGGTGGCGCAGCTGCTCCGCGACGGCCTGGAAGACGTTGACGCCGTCCGGCAGGTTGGCCATGAGTCCGGCGAGGGCGTCCGGGGTGGCGGTCATGTCGACGTGGGCGAGGAAGAAGTCGGGGTCCGCGCTGTCGAACACGATCACGCGTACGGTGGCGTCGCCGGCCAGCGTGGTGAGCAGGCGCCGCACGTCGGTCATGACCGCGACGCTGAGGACGTTGACCGGCGGGTTGTCGATCGTGACGTACGCGACTGCGTCCTTCTGGCTGACCCGCAAGGTCTCGTAGGTGTCGTGGCCCATGAATTTTCTCCTAGGTATGCAACAGGACCCTGGTTCCTGTTGCATACCTATGGTGAAATCGCCTTTGACCTGCGTCAATAACGCACTTCAAGCATCCCAGGGATCGTGGAGGATACCGCCATGGCCACTTCCGAGGCCGTCTACCGGGCCATCGCCGAGCACGACGTGGTGTTTCGGTCCCACTGTCCGAGCCGGCCGATCCTCGATCAGATCGCCGACAAGTGGTCGATGATGGTGATGGCGGTCTTGGTCGAACCACGCCGGTTCAACGAGATCAAGCGCCGCCTCGAGGGCGTCACGCAACGCGTCCTCACGCAGACCTTGCGCCGACTCGAACGCAACGGGATGGTCGAGCGCCGCGTGCTGCCGACCTCGCCGGTCGGCGTCGAATACTCGCTGACCTCCCTCGGCGAATCCCTGCGCGAGCCGTTCGCTCACCTCTACGACTGGACCGTGGCGAACGCCTCCGAGATCCGAGCACGCCAGCGCGACTACGACCAGCGAACCCCGCGCTGACACCACCTGAACCCGCGGGCCTCTAGGGGGTCGAGGAACATCGGAACGAAAACCGGCGCTAAGCCCTCGTCGTTCCTGGTGGACGGCTGACGGGGTGTCGGTGGCGGGACGGGTCTGAGGTTGTTCCACGGATAGGCCGAGGTATCCGGCCCCGGCGGCGAGGGCTGCAAACTCGTACTCCGGCATCGCCGGGACTCCTGATCGGTGAACGTGGGCTCGACTGTCGAAGGGTGAGTGCCTGCGAGGGGCCTTCTGCGTGACCTCGGTGCCAGATCTCTTTGAGTTTTCCTGGTCGGGCGGAAGGGGCCGTTCGGGCGTGCTCGGGGCGGACAGCGGCGGTGGCGTCAGGGGAATGTCAGTTCAGGTACTGACGTAAGCGCGCCGTCGGTCGGATGTCAGTCAGCTGACGGAGGCTGTCGGTACGGTGGCCGAGCCATTCTCGTGGAGACATCGAATCCGCCCGGTACCCGGGCGGGACCACGAGGAGCGGACCATGAGCACCATCGCGCAGCACTGGATCAACGGACAGTGGACCGGCTCCGGCTCGGTTCTGGAATCGATCAACCCGGCCGACGGCACCGTCGTCGGCTCGTTCTACGACGGTGGCGAGGCGGAGGCCTCGGCCGCCGTGGACGCCGCCGCCGCCGCGTTCGAGGCCACCGAATGGGCGCGCACTCCCTCGCTTCGGGCGGCCGCACTCAGCCGGCTGGCCGACGCCCTCGAGGCCCGGGTGCCCGAGGTTGCGGCCATGTTGTCCCGGGAGAACGGCAAGCTGCTGGGTGAGACCACGTGGGAGGTCAGCGGTGCGGTCGGGTGGCTGCGGTACGCGGCGGCCTCTGTGCGCACCCAGACCGCCGGGCGCGCCGCCGAGACGGCACCCGGCCAGTACACCCACTCGGTGCCCGAGCCGCTCGGTGTCGCCGGGATCATCTCTCCCTGGAACTCCCCCATCATGCTGACCGTGCGGGCGCTGGGTCCGGCGCTGGCCGCCGGCTGCACCGTCGTGGTCAAGCTTCCGGCTCAGACGGCGCTGACCAATGAGCTTTTCGCGCAGGTCCTGGCCTCGGTCCCGGAGATCCCGGCGGGCGTGGTCAGCGTGTTCACCGAGTCCGGCAACACCGGGGCCCCGTTCCTGGTCTCCTCGGACAAGGTCGACGTGATCAACTACACCGGCAGTACGCCGGTCGGGCGCCGTATCGCGGCTGCGGCCTCCACCACGCTCAAGCGGCTCGGTCTGGAACTGGGCGGCAAGGCGCCGATGGTGATCTTTCCCGACGCCGATCTGGACATGGTGATCCCGACCGTGGTGCAGTCGCTGGTGCTGATGAACGGGCAGTTCTGCTGCACCGGCTCCCGCGTACTGGTTCACCGGGACATCGCCGACCAGGTGCGCACCCGACTCACCAGCGCGCTCGCGCAGGTGCGGCTCGGGTCGGGCGACGACGAGAAGGCCCAGCTCGGCCCGGTGATCGACCGGGCGTCCGCCCAGCGGGTGGACGCGATCGTCGAGGAAGCCACCTCGTACGGCACGGTACTGCTGCGCGGCGGTGTGGTCACCGACGGCCCGCTGGCCGCCGGCGCGTTCTACCGACCGAGCCTGGTCGAGGTGGACCGCACCGACGTCCGGATCGTGCAGGAAGAGGTCTTCGGTCCGGTCCAGACGTTCGAGGTCTTCGACGACGAGGACGACGCCGTGACCAAGGCGAACGCCACCATCTACGGCCTGGCCGCCTCGGTGTTCAGCTCGGACTCGATGAAGGCCCGCCGGATCGCCCGGCGCATCCGCACCGGCACGGTATGGATCAACACCTGGGGAGCCATCAGCGAGGACTTCGAGGAGGGCGGCGTCAAGGGAAGTGGTTACGGCTACCTGTGCGGCCCGCGAGCGATCGAGGAGTTCCAGGCCCTCAAGGTGTACGTGGAGCAGGACCACACCCAGTCCGCTCACTGATCAGATCATGACCTGGCCCGGCGCCCGCCTGGGCGCCGGGCCGTCCCCTGCACGGGAAGGTTGCACCAGGCGTCGATTCTGATCACCGGAGCGAACGGTCCTGGTCTCGCTCTGGCTGAGGAGCTTGCGGAAGCCATGCACCAGTTGCTTCTGCAGGGTCGCACCGTGCCCCGCAGCGACTGCTGCCGATCGCGCAGCGTTTCGGGACCGGGCAACACATCGCCGACCTGTCCGCTCTGGCCGAGACCCAGCGACTCGCGGCCGAAGTGGCGGCACGGCACCAGCAGCGGCTGGCGGTGAACCGCCTGAGCCCTGTGCTGCTCACCCGGCAGCTGCTGCCGCTGTTGCGCGCGGGCAGCCCATCACGCAGCGCCAACATCGCCTCGGTCGCGCAGGAACCGACGGAATCAAAACGATACGCAGCATCCGATTTGGAGTGGTCCATGAACGAGAAAATTGTTTCCCATGCCTACGGTGCCGACGATCCTGGACTGTCGAGCCCACCGGCAGTGACAGACGTCCGGCACACGCTCCGGGAGCAGAGCCGGAACGGGTCCGCGAACGCCGAACCCCGGCCCGGCCCCACCGTTCCGGCCGCCGTCCGGCGTTGGAAGCTGTGGCTCCTCACCGTGTGCGCTATCTACCCCACCATCGTCCTGCTGGGCCTGGCCACGAACCCTGTTCTGGAGGATCTGTACCTGCCGGTGCGACTCGCTGTACTCGTCCCGGCAGCGGCAGCAGCGATGGTCTGGCAGATCAATCCCCGACTGCAGCGGTATTTCGGAGCTTGGCTCACCCGATGACAAGCAGCCCGGCTCCGCCGCCGGTGTGCTCCGCGGCGCCCGCACACCACAGACCACTGCGCAGGCTCACGGCGCGAGGCCGCGACGAGACCCACCGCGGCGTCTCCTCACTGGAGCTCTTCTTCGACCTGTGCTTCATCGTGGCCATAGCCCAGGCAGGCGCCCAGTTGGTGCACGCCGTAGTCGAGGGACACACGGGCGAGGGGATCCTCAACTACTTGATGATCTTCTTCGCCATCTGGTGGGCGTGGATGAACTTCACGTGGTTCGCCTCGGCTTACGACAACGACGACGTGCTGTACCGGATCGTCACGCTGATCCAGATAGCCGGCGTGCTCGTCCTGACGGCAGGCGTCTCCCAGGCGTTCGAGGAACACGCGTACCTGGTCGTCATCCTGGGCTATGTGATCATGCGGCTCGCCATGACGGCGCAGTGGCTGCGCGTGGCACGGTCGAGCCAGGGCCCCGAGCGGACGATGGCGCTGCGGTACGCCATCGGGCTGTGCCAGATCGGCTGGCTGGGGCTACTGGCCCTGCCGGAGGCCGGCCGCCCGTGGGTCTTCCTGGTGATGGCACTGCTGGAGATGGCCGTACCGCTGTATGCGGAGCGGGCCCACCCCACGCCGTGGCACCCCCACCACATCGCCGAACGGTACGGGCTGCTCACGCTCATCGTGCTCGGTGAGACCATCGCGGCGGCCACCGTCGCCGTGAAGTCGGGGATCGACGAGCACGAGGCCCTGGGTGAGTTGCTGCCCATCGCCGCCGGCGGACTGCTGATCATCTTCGCCGCGTGGTGGGTGTACTTCGCAGTCCCCATCCACGGGCACCTCCGGTCCAACCGGCAGTCCTTCCTCTGGGGCTACGGCCATTACCTGATCTTCGTCTCGGGTGCCGCGATCGGGGCCGGCCTGGAGGTGGCGGTGGAGCAGGCGGTGGGCAAGACGCACCTTTCGGCGCTGTCGGCGTCGGCGGCGGTGACACTGCCGACAGCGCTGTTCCTGCTCACGGTGTGGGCGCTGCACTCGCGCTTCTACAAGGTGGGGATCGCCCAGCAGTCGGTGCTGCCGGCCACGGCACTGCTGGTGGTCGTCTGTACGTTCCTGGGTCACTGGGCGGTGCTCGCGGCGGGGCTGATGGTGGCGCTGGCGGTGGCAGCCGGGCTGACGCTGACGGCGCTCGGGGCGAGCCCGGAGCGTGGGAAGGGCGACGAAAGCGCCGCGGTGCCAGTTCTGTGAGGGAACCCCCGCCGTCGCGGGAACCCGGCCGGCACGGCGTACGGCGGCGCCCGTGCCGTGCGCCCGGCGCACCTGCTCAACGACGGCGACACGTTGTTCACGCCGACGACAGGGATCCGTCCGTCTTCGTCGCGTCGGACGTGGACCGTGCGCTGTCCGCTGGTGTGGGCGCGGGAGGCGAACTGCTCGACGAGTCGTTCATCATGACTGCGCAGGCCTCTGGAGGACGGTGACGAAGGGGCGGTAGCCGGAGACGACCATGTCGGCCGGGACCTTGCCGGGCGGGGGAAGACCGGAGCGATGGTCCGCGTGACCTTCGTGCTGTCGTTGCGGTGGGGACGCAGCGCCCGGCTGGTGTTCTGCATGGTCTTCGTCTGGGAGCTGCGGGTGCCGGCGAAGCAGATGGTTTCACACTCCGTTTCCTGGCGGGTGCGATAATGCCTGGTCAAGTGCGTGGCTGGTGGTTCGACTGCTTCGCGAGGCATGGCGAGGGAGACGGCGGATGTGGGCGAAGTCAGGGACAGGCATGGGGATCGGCCCGACCGGGCTGGTCGGCCGGGAGGGCGAGCTCGCCGAGCTCGCGGCGTTCCTGGACACGGCCGGGACGGACGGAGCCGCCCTGCTGCTCACCGGTGATGCGGGCGTGGGGAAGACGGCGCTCCTGGACGCGACCGCCGAGCTGGCGGTGGCGAAGGGAGCGCGGGTCGTCCGCGGGAGCGGCGACGAGTACGAGACGGACATCAGCTTCGCGGGACTCCATCAGCTCGTCGGCTCGCTGCCGAACGAGCTCGGTCGTCTGCCGCGTTCCACGCGGGAGGCCCTCGATGTCGCCCTCGGTCTCGGCGCCGGTCCCGCGCCGAGCCGGATCGCCGTCCTGAACGCGGCACTGTCCCTGTTCGACGAGGCCGCGAAGGAGCGGCCGTTGCTCCTCGTGGTCGATGACCTTCATGCCGTCGACCAGGCGAGCCGGTCTGTGGTGGGTTTCGTCGCCAGAAGACTGGTCGGTCGCCGCATCGGGCTGCTCGGAGCGCAGCGGGCGGAGTCCGGCGAATCCTTCCGGTCCACCGGTCTGCCGGAGCTCGAGGTCGCGCCGCTGGGTGACGCGGATGCCCTGCGGCTGCTGTCCCGGCGCTTCGCCCACCTCCCCCGTCGGGTTCTTTCGACCTTGGCGCACGAGGCGCAGGGAAACCCCCTGGCGCTGCTCGAGTTCGCCGGGTCCGCCGGGGCGTCCGGCGGCCAGCACGGCCAGGGGGCGGGGTGGGCGAGCGGCCAGGGACGGGACGTGCGCGCTCTGTACGGCGCCCGCGTCGAACGACTGCCGCGGAGAACGCGTGAGGTACTGCTGCTCGCGGCCCTCGAGGGTTCCGGCGACATCGGCGTTCTCGAGGCGGCCGGCGGGCCCGGCGGGCTCGACGGGCTCGCTCCCGCGGAGCGCGACCACCTGGTCATGGTCGCGGAGAACGGCCGCACGGTGCGCTTCAGGCACCCGCTGGTCAGATCCGCGGTGGTCGACGGTTCCACCGGCGAGCAGCGGCGCAGCGCCCACCGTCGGCTGGCCGACGCGCTGGCCGACCAGCCCGAGCGGCGCGGTGACCACCTCGCGAGAGCCACGACGGCGCCCGACGAGGCGGTCGCCGCCGTCGTGGAATCAGCGGCCCGCAGCAGCCTGCGACGCGGTGACGCCGACGGCGCGATCGCGAGGCTGCGGCGCGCGGCCGAGCTGAGCACCGACCGGGCAGTCCGCAGACGCCGCCTGTCGCAGGCCGCCTACGTCGCCGCCTGGGTCGCGGGTCATCTGGAGGTCAGCCACGAGATCATGCGTGAGGTCGGGGGCGATCCGGCGGCCCGGTCGCTCTCGGCGGCCGCGACGGCCGGTTTCCTCGTGCTCGTCACGGAAGGGGACGCCGACACCGCCCACGCGCTGCTGATGGAGGCGATCGAGCAGGCGCCGATGTCGCCCGGTCCGCCGTCCGGCGAGCTGGAGACCGCGCTGTTCACCCTCACGCTCGCCAGCCAGTACTCGGGCCGGCCCGAGCACTGGCAACCTCTGGTCGACGTGCTCGCCCGGGTCCCCGAGGCGGCGCCCGCCGCCGCGGCGTCGCTGGGGCGCGTCCACCACGACCTCGGCTCCGTCACCGACGGCATGCTGCACCACCTGGACGAGGAGATCTCGCGGCTGAGGGACCAGAGTGACGCCGACGTGGTCATCCGCACCGCCCTGACCGCCTCGTACCTCGACCGGCTTCCGGGCTGTCGCGAGGCCGTGTCCCGGGTCATACGCGACGGCGGCGCCGTGGGGTCGAGCATGCCGGCCCTGATGTTCGTCGCCCTGGACGACCTCTACACCGGCCGGTGGCAGGCGTCGGCCGACGCCGCGGACGAGCTCATCGCGCTGTCCGAGGAGACGGGGTACCACTTGTTCGCCCAGGTGGGGCACTACGTCGCCGCGATGGCCGCGGCCCAGCGCGGCGACCTCGACGCGTGCCGCCGCCACTGCGAGGCCGTCTGGGGGTGGTCGGGTCCCAGGGGCCTGCGGCGGCTGGAGAACTGCGCCCACCAGGCGGCGGCCCGGGCTGCCCTGGGCGCCGCCGACTTCGAGACGGCCTTCCGGCATGCCACGGCGATCTGCGCCCCGGGTGTGCTGCCGCCGTTCAACCCCGAGGCCGTGTGGTCCGCGCCGGACCTCGTCGAGGCCGCCGTGCGCACCGGGCGGCACGCGGAAGCGCGACGGCACGCGGACGCGCTGCGCGACGCCGGTGTCGGCCACCTCTCGTCGCGGCTCGCGCTGAGCGCGGCCACGGTCACGGCGATGACATCGGCTGCCGACGACATGGTCCGGTGCTTCGAGGAGGCTCTCGCACTGCCGGGCGTCGAGCAGTGGCCCTTCGAGGTCGGCCATGCTCATCTGGCGTACGGCGAAGCGCTTCGCCGGCAAGGACTCAACCGTGACGCCCGGGTGCAGCTGGCCGCCGCCCGCGACCGCTTCGAGGAACTCGGGGCCCGTTCGTGGGAGGCCCGGGCCGCTGCGGAGCTTCGCGCCACCGGCATGACGCGGACCGGGCGGGGCAAGGCCGGTGAGGCCCTCACCCCGCAGGAGCTGGAGGTCGCCAGGCTGGCGGCGACGGGGCTGTCGAACCCGCAGATCGCGTCGCGTCTGTTCCTTTCGCCGCGGACCGTTTCGTCGCATCTCTACCATGTGTTCCCGAAGCTGGGGATCACGTCGCGGGCCGAGCTCCGCGACGCTCTGGAGGCGCTGCCTCCCGAGCCTTCGGCCGCCCGGCTGTGAGGGCTACCGGTCGGGTCTCAGCACTGCCCCGGTACTGACGTAAGCGAGCCGTCGGCCGGATGTCAGTCAGCTGACGGAGGCTGTCGGTACGGTGGCCGGGCCATTCTCGTGGAGACATCGAAACCGCCCGGTGCCCGGGCGAGACCACGAGGAGCAGACCATGCCGTTCGTCACCGCCAGCGACGGAACCGAAATCTTCTACAAGGACTGGGGCACGGGCCGGCCGGTCATGTTCCACCACGGCTGGCCGCTGAGCTCGGACGACTGGGACGCCCAGATGCTGTTCCTCGTCCAGCACGGCTACCGTGTCATCGCCCACGACCGCCGCGGGCACGGGCGCTCCGCCCAGGTCGGCCACGGGCACGACATGGACCACTACGCGGCGGACGCCGCCGCCGTGGTGACGCACCTCGGCCTGCGCGACGTCGTCCACGTCGGCCACTCCACCGGTGGTGGAGAGGTCGCCCGGTACGTCGCCAGGCACGGTGCAGGGCGGGTCGCCAAGGCCGTCCTCATCGGAGCGGTCCCGCCGCTCATGGTCCAGACCGAGTCGAACCCGGGAGGGCTGCCGGTCGAGGTCTTCGACGGCTTCCGCGAGGCCGTGGCCACCAACCGCTCCCAGTTCTACCTCGACCTCGCCTCCGGGCCGTTCTACGGGTTCAACCGCCCGGGCGCGGACATCTCCCAGGGCGTCATCCAGAACTGGTGGCGTCAGGGAATGACCGGCAGCGCGCAGGCACACTACGAGGGGATCAAGGCGTTCTCGGAGACCGACTTCACCGACGACCTCCGGGCGATCGACGTGCCCACGCTCATCATGCACGGCGACGACGACCAGATCGTCCCGATCGCCACCTCCGCCGAGATGGCCATCGGGTTCGTCAGGAACGCGCGCCTGAAGGTCTACCCGGGGCTGTCGCACGGCATGTGCACCGTGAACGCCGACACCCTCAACGCCGACCTCCTCGACTTCATCGAGAGCTGACACCGGCCCGGTACCGCCGTACAGCCCGTCAGCACGGAACAGAAAAGGAATCACCATGACCGCAACACCCACCGGCTACGTGACCGTCGTCTGGGACGCGAAGGCGAAGGCGGGCAGGGGAGCCGACCTCAAGTCGTTCATCACCGACGCCGTCACCCCCTCGCGCAACGACCCCGGCAACATCGACTACGAGGCCCACGAAGTCGAAGGCAGGCCCGGCGAATTCGTCATCTACGAACGCTGGGAGACCCGCGCCCACCTCGACGCCCACCTCGACGCGCCCCGGATGCGGGAACTCGTCCCGCAGATGCTCGAACTGATCGACGGATCCATCGAGGACGGCATCCGCCTGCTGCGCCCGTTCCGTCCCGCCCACTAGCGCCGGACGCCCGCCGGCAGTAGCGGCCGTTCCG
>NZ_KL585431.1:14825-17416 GCF_000721935.1 Streptomyces sp. NRRL WC-3549 | reverse complement strand
CCCCCGCCGGCAGTAGCGGCCGTTCCGCTTTGAGGCTGCCTACCGGTCTTGTGCCTGCGCAGTCGGCAGCGGTTGCAGAAGGTCTCGATGAAGGAGAAGACCCCGGCGCGGGCGGTGGCCCGGTCGGGCCAGGCGCGTCGACGACGAGCTCGGCGCGGTGATGGTCGGCCATGGCATAGCCGACGACCTCGCGGGTGGCCAGGTCCGGCCAGCAGGCGAGGTAGAGCCGGCCCTCGACGGTGGGCAGGTAGGTGATGTCGCCGAACAGATCGATGTCATCCTCACCCGCGCGACCGAACGAAGGGAGGAGACGCCCGACGCCGAAAGGCTCATCGACCATGTTGTCGCGCCACTGATGTACCGCATCCTCTTCCGCCCCGACGGACTCGACGCCGCGTATGCCCGTCGGCTCGTGACAGAGTCTCTCGGCCGCACCGGCTGAGCCCGGCCGCCCGGGTCCGGGGTCGCATCCGTGCGGAGCGACCCCGGGAAGCCCTCGTCAGGCGGAAGAGGCCTCACCGTGTGCGGCGACAGCCGGCCAGACTGCGTCAACGACTCGTTCCGCGAAGTCGGCCGGGGTCTCTCGTTCGATCCGGAGGTAGTCGCCGAAGTAGCTGCCGAAGCACAAGGTGACAATCATGTCCAGGTCCACATCCTCCCGCACTGCGCCATGGCGCTGAAGCGAGACGAGGGTCAGCAGCAGCTCCTCGCAGCGGGGCTGGTTACCGTACTCCCGCATCTGCTCCAGCAAGTCGGGCGCCCGCTCCGCCTCGGCCATGAAGTTGCCGTGCAGGGCCATGGCACGCTTGTTGTGATAGCGGGGGTCGAGACGCCGCACCGCCTCGACGAGCGCGTCGCGCGGAGCCATATGCTCCATGTCGAGCGGGGGGTATGCCTCGCGCTGCTTGCGCAGTCCGTACTGGAGGGCGTCGACGACCAAGTCGTACTTGTTCGCCCACCGCCGGTACAGGGTCGGCCGCGTGACGCCGGCATCCGCGACGATGTCCCCGATCGTCATGGCGGAGTAGCCGTCGGTGGCCAGCCGCTCGCGCGTGGCCTGGATGATGGCCTCTTCGATCGCCGGATCTCGCGGCCGTCCGCCGGCGGAGGCGGCCGGTTTTGCGTCCGGGCTCCCACCGGGCACGTCAGCTGGCGCATCGGCGTATTTCTTCTTCGTCATCTCGGTCCTTCCGGAACACAGGGTTCTTGAAGCCGGTTCGTCCACGCAGCCCTGCCGCACAAGCACATCATGCGAACTCCGTCCCGGTGTCCGATGGGGATGGAGCGGGAGCCGAGTACGGATCGACCCCACTTACTTTACAGAGATTGACTGTAACGAAACTTCGCTCTAGTGTTCCTGATGATCAACCCGGACCGTCCGGTCCATCCGGGCGATCCCCCCAACCACGTACATCTGAGGAGTCTTGTCATGTCTGAGTACGCGCCGTCCGTTCCGGTTCTGGAGTCTGCTGCCGCGGAGTTCGCCGCGGCGACCGCGAACCCGCCCTACCTGTTCGACCTGGGCCCGGTGGAGGGCCGCAAGACGGTCGACGAGGTCCAGTCCGGCGAGATCGCCAAGCCGGCCGTCGACGAGGAGTGGATCACCGTGACCGGCGGCCCCACCGGCAGCGTGAAGGCCCGCATCGTCCGCCCGGCCGGCGTCACCGGCAGCCTGCCCGTCATCCTCTACATCCACGGCGCGGGCTGGGTGTTCGGCAACGCCCACACCCACGACCGCCTGGTGCGCGAACTCGCCACCGGCGCCGAGGCGGCCGTGGTCTTCCCCGAGTACGACCTCTCCCCGGAGGCCCGCTACCCGGTCGCCATCGAGCAGAACTACGCGGTCGCCCAGTGGATCGTCCGCGACGGCGCGGCCCACAACCTGGACGCCACCCGCATCGCGGTCGCCGGCGACTCCGTGGGCGGCAACATGACCGCCGCCCTCACCCTGATGGCCAAGGAACGCGGTGACGTCCCCCTGGTCCAGCAAGTCCTGTTCTACCCGGTCACCGACGCCGCCTTCGACACCGGCTCCTACCACCAGTTCGCCGAGGGCTACTTCCTGCGCCGCGACGGCATGCAGTGGTTCTGGGACCAGTACACCTCCAGCGAGACCGAACGGGCGCAGATCACCGCCTCACCCCTGCGCGCCACCACCGAGCAGCTCACCGGCCTGCCCCCGGCCCTGGTCATCACCGGCGAGGCCGACGTCCTGCGCGACGAGGGCGAGGCCTACGCGGGCAAGCTCCGCGCCGCCGGCGTGCCGGTCACCGCCACCCGCTACCAGGGCATCATCCACGACTTCGTCATGCTCAACGCCTTGCGCGGCACCCACGCCGCCCAGGCCGCCATCACGCAGGCCGTCACCACCCTCTACACCGCACTCCACACCGCGTAGACCCCCGACGGACGCGACCAGCGACCAGCGACCAGCGACCGCGTCCATTCCCCGTCCGACCAGTTCCCCGCACCTGCCGCAGGGCCTCGCCGTCCATCAGGCGGCCGGTGCGACCCGCTGAAACCTCCAGAGGAGTCACCCATGTCCGCAAACCGTATCCGTATCAGCCGTAGCGTCGCCGTGGCAGCGGCCG
>NZ_KL585431.1:8934-14615 GCF_000721935.1 Streptomyces sp. NRRL WC-3549 | reverse complement strand
GGCCGCCGCCGTCGTCATCGCCGGCGGTATCGCGGCCGGAGCGTCCGCCTCGACCTCGGGTTCCGCATCCAGACCCTCCCCCGCCACCCCGGCCGCGAAGAGTCCGGACGTGGTCCTGGAGCCGGAAGCCAAGGCGTTCGCCGACGCGTCCGCCAAGGGCGCGCCGATCTACACGCTGTCCTACGCCGACGCCCGCAAGGCGCTCGAGGACGCCCAGGCCGGGCCGGTCGACAAGCTGCCCGCCGACATCAGTCACCGCACCCTCAAGGTCGGCCCCACCGGGGAGGTGAAGATCCGGATCGTCCGCCCGGCCGGCGTGAGCGGCAAGCTGCCCGTCGTCATGTACTTCCACGGCGGCGGCTGGGTCCTGGGCAGCGAGGACACCCACGACCGGCTGGTGCGGCAGATCGCCAACAAGGCCCAGGCCGCGGTCGTCTTCGTCGACTACACGCCCTCCCCCGAGGCCCGTTACCCCATCGCCATCGAACAGGCGTACGCGGCCACCAAGTGGGTTGCCGAGAACGGCGCGCAGATCGGAGTCGACGGCTCCCGCATGGCCGTGGCCGGCGACTCGGTGGGCGGCAACATGACCGCCGCCGTCACCCTCATGGCCAAGCAGCGCCGCGGCCCCGCCCTGCGCGAGCAAGTGCTCCTGTACCCCGTCACCGACGCCAACTTCAACACGGCCTCCTACCGCCAGTTCGCCGACGGTCCCTGGCTGACCCGCAAGGCCATGCAGTGGTTCTGGGACGCCTACGCCCCCGACAAGAAGGTGCGCAAGGAGATCCTCGCCTCGCCGCTGCAGGCCGGTCTGAACCAGCTGAAGGACCTGCCCCCGGCCCTGGTCATCACCGACGAGGCCGACGTCCTGCGCGACGAGGGCGAGGCCTACGCCGCCAAGCTGCGCGCGGCCGGCAACGACATCACAACCGTCCGCTACTCGGGCACCATCCACGACTTCGCCCTGCTCAACGCCCTGGGTGACACCAACGCCGCCAAGGCGGCTGTCGACCAGGCCGGCCGCTACCTCTACACCGGTCTGCGCAAGGACTCCTGAACCCTGAGTGGTGTGCCGGGGACCGGCCTGCCGGTCCCCGGCACACCACTACGACAGCCCCGAAGCCCGACGGACTGCGGGCCGAGGAGGCGCCGTCCGCGGATCCCCCAAGCATCCTGCACGTTCACCGCAGCAGACCGCACGCCCTGTTCCTGCGGTGATGCAAGGCGTTCCGCCCAGCATCACAACCAGACCACCCGCACAACTCCGGATTCACCTTCACAGGGAGAACCACCGTATGACTGTCATGAAGAGCACGATGCCCGATGGGGCCCGCCAGATCGCCGGGGCGGCCTTGCAGGACACCCTCGTGGACCTGCTGGGGCTCTCCCTGATCGGGAAGCAGGCGCACTGGAACATCGTGGGCCCCCGGTTCCGCTCCATTCACCTGCAGCTCGACGAACTGGTGATGTCGGCGCGCGAGTTCGCCGACTCCGTGGCAGAACGAGCCGCAGCGCTCGGCGTCTCGCCGGACGGCCGGCCCGAGACCATCGCCTCGGCGTTCACGCTGCCTGGCCCGAAGGACGGCTGGGTGCACGACGTCGACGTCGTCGAGGTGATGGTCGAGACCTTGGGGGCCGCCGCCACACGGCTGCGCGAGCGCATCGACGTCACCGAGGGGACCGACCCGGTAACCCAGGACCTCCTGATCTCGATCACCGCCGAACTGGAGAAGCAGCGCTGGATGTTCGCGGCTGAGAGTGTCTCCCACGGGAACTGATGCCGCATCAAGCAACGTTCGCCCTGTCGACGACCTTGCACAGACGTTGGTGAGCCCTCCGTGGTACGTTCCGCGTCGCTGTGCGCTGCTGCGAACCGAGGAGGTGAGACCGATCAACGCTGTGACAGGTCGGGGCTCCCTCTCTCGCATGGCCTAGGGAGTGCCCGCAGAAGGCATCCCGAAAGGCTTGAAACGCTATGCGCTTCAGCTCTGAGACGTCGGCCGACGGCGTCTGCGAACAGCTCTTTACCCACGGTGAGATTCCCGGCGTGCTATGGACGCCAGCAGGTGCCGCCGGCACTCGGCCCCTCATCCTGATGGGACACGGCGGCGGCCAGCAAAAGAAGGCCCCCGGCATCGTGGCCCGTGCGCGCCGCTTCGTGGCCGAGTGCGGTTTCGCGGTGGCGGCGGTGGACGTGCCTGGCCATGGCGACCGACCGGTGGATGAGGAGTACAACCAGATCGCGACCGAGAACCAGGCTCGCGTGGCTGCCGGGGAGGAGCTGGCTCCGCTGGTCGCCGGTTTCCAGGCACTCGTGGCTCGCCGGACCGTCCCGGAATGGCAGGCGGTTCTGGACGGGGTCCAGGATCTCGACTACGTCGGCGCTGGTCCGGTGGGCTATTGGGGGGTGTCGCTGGGGTGCGGACTCGGCGTTCCGTTCGTTGCCGACGAACCCCGGGTCCGCGCGGCGGTGCTGGGATTGGGCGGGGCGTTGGCATCAGCGGAGGCCGCCGCGCGGATCACGGTCCCGGTGGAGTTCCTGGTGCAGTGGGACGATGAGCGGGTGCCGCGGGCCCACGGCTTGGCGCTGTTCGACGCCTTGGCCTCAGCCGAGAAGACCCTGCACGCCAACCCTGGCAAGCACGGGGAGATCCCGGCATTCGAACTGGACAGCACACTACGGTTCTTCACCCGGCACCTCGGCTGACAGCTACGCCTGCAGTCCGCGACGCGCCGATCGGGATCCGTTCCCGATCGGCGCGTTCAGCGAACACTGGCGGCGTGGCCGACAGAGTTCAGGTTCGGGAGATCGATGACGACGAGGGCCGACGGCTGCTGCGGATCATCCGCAGAGGCAGCGGATCGGTGGTGACCTGGCGGCGGGCCCAGATGGTGCTCTGTCCGCGCAGGGCATGCCGGTGACGAGGATCGCCGAGGTGACGTTCAGCGATGCCGATCGCTCTCCCCGTGCTGTCAGCGGACAACGTCGAAGATGTTCTTCTGGAGACCGTTGGCGTAGACCTCGTGCTCGACCAACTTGAGCCTCTGGGTGTCCTTGTCGGTGGTGCTGAACAGGCGCTTGCCCGCGCCGAGCAGGAGCGGGAAGATGATCAGGTGGTAGCGGTCGATCAGGCTGGCGTCCGAAAGCCGCTGGTTCAGGGTGGCGCTGCCGTGGACGATGATCGGGCCGCCCTCGGTCTCCTTCAACGCGGCGACCTCGTCGAGCGAGCGCAGGATGGTGGTCTCGCCCCAGTTCGATACCAGGTCGCCCTCGGTGAGGGTGGTGGAGACGACGTACTTCGGCATCACCTTGTAGTCGGCGAAGTCCGCCATGTCCGGCCACACCAAGCTGAACGCCTCGTAGCTGGTCCGGCCCATCAATATCGCGGCAGCTTCTTCTTGCTCCTGTCCCTTGAGGGCGAAAGCCTCGGGGAGGAACTCGACGTCCTTGTAGGTCCACCCGGAGTTCCGGTAGCCGGGCTCACCGCCCGGGGCCTCCACGACACCGTCGAGGGAGATGAAAGCGGTGCTGATCAGAGTACGCATCTAGGGTTCCTCGGTATCTCGTGTCCGGACGCTCAGCACGCTCGCACGATGCCCGCTTTGACCAGGATCGTGGCTGCCGCAGTTTGCCAATCATGATCTATGACTGCAGATCACGGGGAAACTCATCGGCCCTCGCCGGATCCCTTCCGGCGGCCTCGGCCAGAGGTCCTGCTTCATGCGGCGGCCACTTCAAGTCACCTGTGGTGATCTCCCATTCCAGCATCCGCATTCGTTCGACCTCCCGGCGTGCCAAGGCGACCAGCCCGGCGTCGAACTCGTGGTCGGGGCCGCTGTCTACAGCCTTGAGGACCATCGGGGCAGCCCTTGGCGCGGTTGCGTGAGGCGATGGCCCAGCACCGCATCTTCACCGCGACCGAGCTGGCGCCGCTGCTGCACAGCCACAGGACGGCCTGGGCGATCTCGTCGGCGGTGCCGAGGCGGTCGATGGCCTGGCCGGCTTCGGCCTGGGTGCGGTCGAGTTCGCCGCCTTCGACCATGGCGTCGACCATGGGGGTCGCGATGGTGCCGGGGCAGACGGCGTTGATCCGCACGCCGCGCGGGCCGTAATTCGAGGGCGGCGCTCTTGGTCAGGCCGATCACGCCGTGCTTGGTGGCGTGGTAGGCGGCGCGGCCGGGGTTGCCGACGAGACCGCCGAGGGAGGAGCAGTTGACGATGGCGCCGCTGCCCTGGTCGCGCATGTGGCGCAGCTCGTGCTTCATGGCGGCCCAGATGCCGCGCAGGTTGATGTTGTGGACGCGGTCGAACTGCTCGGCGGACTCGTCGGCGGCGTCGGTGGGCGGGGACATGATGCCGGCGTTGTTGTAGGCCATGTCGAGCCGTCCGAAGGCTTCGACGGTGCTGTCGACGGCGGCGGCAACCTGGTCCTCGTCGGTGACGTTGCAGACCAGGGCGAGGGCCCGGTGGCCGGCGTCGGTGAATTCCTTCACGGCGGTGGAGACGGCCGTCTCGTCGATGTCGGCGAGGCCAACAGCGGCGCCGGCCTGGGCGAAGGCGCGGGCAGTGGCCAGGCCCATGCCGGAGGAGGCGCCGGTGACGAAGGCGACCTGGCCGGTGAAGTCGTAGGTGGGGTTGATGGCGCTGTCTCTTCGGGCGAGATTTCGGCGGGGGCGTCGAGCGTGGGCCGGAGGGTTCAGGTGGTCTGGCCGCCGTCGACGACGAGGGCGGTGCCGGTGGTGAAGGCGGCGTCGTCGGAGCAGAGCCAGAGGACGGCGGAGGCGATCTCCTCGGGCTTGCCGAGGCGGCCGACGGGTTCGTCGGCGATGAGTCCTTCGCGCCCGCCGGGGCGGGTGTCGCCGAAGCGGCGGATCATCTCGGTGTCGATGATGCCGGGGCAGACGGCGTTGATCCGGATGCCCTGGGCGGCGTGGTCGAGGGCGGCGGAGCGGGTGAAGCCGATGATCCCGTGTTTGGCGGCGGCGTAGGCGGCCTGGCCTTTGAAGCCCTTGATGCCGGCGCCGGAGGAGACGTTGACGATCGCGCCGCCGCCGTCCTGGCGCAGCATCTGGCGGATCTGGGCGCGGGTGCACAGGAACGCTCCGGTGAGGCTGACGCCGAGGATGCGGTCCCAGTCCTCCTTGGCGGTGTCGGCGGCCGGCTGGACGGGCTGTTCGACGCCGGCGTTGTTGAAGGCTGCGTCCAGGCTCCCGAAGCGCTCGACGGCCCGGTCGATCGCTGCCTGGACGTCGTCCTCGCTGGTGACGTCGCAGGTGAGGGTGAGGGCTTCGCCCCCGGCGATGTCGATGAGGCGGGCGGTCTCGTGCAGCCCGTCGCCGGAGAGGTCGGCGAGGGCGACCCGTGCGCCCGCGCGGGCGAAGGTGAGGGCGGTGGCCCGTCCGATGCCGCCGGCGGCGCCGGTGACGAAGGCGGTCTTGCCGCGGAAGTCGTAGGTGACGGTCACGGGTGTTCTCCGATCGAGGTGCGGGTCGTACGGGGCCGGGTCAGGAGGCGGCTTCGATGGTGATGCGTGTCGCCCGGCCGAGCTGGTCGGCGCTGACGTCGAGGTGGCCGAGGACCAGCAGATCCGGGGAGGGGGCAGGCCCGTCCTGGTAGAAGAGGGCGAGGTTGCCCCAGGGGGCGTAGTAGGCGATGTCGCCGGCCTTCGCGGCGGGCGGGT
>NZ_KL585431.1:0-8711 GCF_000721935.1 Streptomyces sp. NRRL WC-3549 | reverse complement strand
CGCGAGCCCCGTCGGTGTTCAGCTTGCGGGGCAGGTCGGCGACCCGCTCCGTGTCGTGGAAGTCCTCCAGGTCCAGGGTGAGCGGCAGCAGCTCGGCGAGGTCGCGCGCGGCGGGGCTGTCGTTCAGGACGGCGTCGACGGGGCGGCCGTCGAGGGTGACCCGCATGTTCATGGATGTACTCCTTCCGGAGGGGGACGCCGACGGCAGCTGCTGCCTTCCAGAAGCGGCCAGAAGCGGCAGAGGACGAGGCGGCCGGGGCGTTCTCTGGTGTTCCGCTGGAGCAGGCGGTGCCGGCCAGCAGCAGGGCGGCTGCCAGAGCGGTGCGGAGCAGCAGGCGGAGGGCGGCGCGGTTCGTGGGCGGCGCCCCGGGCGTGGTCATGCGGGCATGGGTTCGGCGTAGTGCCGGAAGGCGTCGCGCTGGGTGTGGATGGCGTACAGGCGCTCGGCGAGCACGTCGGGGCTGGAGTGTTCGGCGTCCGGGCGGATCGCGCCGGGGATGATGAGCTGGGCGGCGTGGATGTTCTCCGGTGCGAGGGCGTCGTGGAGCATCGCGGCGTAGGCGCTCTCGGCGGCGAACGCGACCGAGGTGCCAGCCACCTGGGGGTTCGGGCGCACCGCGCTGCCGCCGTTGACGAACAGCAGCGTTCCCCGGCCCAGCTCTCGCATCCCGGGCAGGACCGTGTTCACGCAGGTGAGCGGGCTCTTGACGGAGAAGGCGAGCGGATCATCCAGGTCGGCGGCGGTGGTCTCCAGGACCGGCTTCATGAAATCGGCGCGGGGCACCGGGCTGAACTGGAGGACCTCGATCGGCCCCAGTTCCTCGGCCGCCGCGTCCAGGGCTGCGGTCAGGGAGGCTGGGTCGAGGGCGTCGGCGGTGAACCCGCGGGCCGTGATGTCGTCCCGGGCCAGCTCGGCAGCCAGTTCGTCCTGGTGCTGGGCGTTGCGGGAGATGAGGGCGACGTGGTGGCCGGCGGTTCCGAAGCGGCGGGCTGCGGCCAGGCCCAGGCCGGGACCGGCGCCGATCAGGGCGAAGGTGGTCACGATGGTGCTCCTCGGTCAGGCGGTGGCCGCAGTGGCGGTGTACTCGGCGTCGGTGACGGGTTCGAGCCAGTGCACGACGTCGTGGTCGTGGTCGCCCTCGTTGATGGCGAGGTGGACCATCAGCCGGTTCGGGGCGGCGCCGTGCCAGTGCTCCTCGTCGGCCTCGAACAGGACGCGGTCGCCGGGCCGGATGACCTCGACGGGGCCGCCGCGGCGCTGGCACAGGCCGACGCCCTCGGTGACGAAGACGGTCTGCCCGAGCGGGTGGCGGTGCCAGTAAGTGCGGGCACCGGGCATGAAGTGCACCAGCGAGGCGGTGACCCGGGACGGGGCCGGGGCGGCGGCGACGGGGTCGATGTAGACGTCGCCGGTGAACCAGTCGGCCGGCCCCTTGGCGGTGTCGATCGAGCTGCGGGTGATCTGCACGGGGTGCTCCTTGCGCGGGGTCGGGAGGGTCAGGGCTTGAGGAGGGTCTTGATGGCGCGGCGCTCGTCCATCGCCTTGTAGCCTTCGGCGACCTGGTCCAGGGGAAGGGTGAGGTCGAAGACCTTGCCGGGATCGATCGCACCGGTGAGGACGCGGTCGATGAGGTCGGGCAGGTAGCGGCGTACGGGGGCGGGGCCGCCGCGCAGGCCGACATGGGAGAAGAACAGCTCCTGCCCGTCGACGGCGACATCGTGGGGGACGCCGACGAAGCCGACGTTGCCGCCGGGCCGTGCGGAGTGCAGGGCCTGGCTCATGGACTGGGCGGTTCCGACGCATTCCAGGACGCTGTCCGCGCCAATCCCGCCAGTCAGTTCCCTGATCCGGGCCACTCCCTCTTCACCGCGCTCGGTGACGATATCGGTGGCACCGAACTCCCGGGCGAGCTTCTGCCGGCTCTCGTGGCGGGACATGGCAATGATCCGCTCCGCGCCCATCTCCTTTGCCGCGATCACGCCGCACAGGCCGACCGCGCCGTCGCCGACCACCACGGCGGTCGAGCCGGGCCTCACCTCGGCGGCGTCCGCAGCCCACCAGCCGGTGCCCATCACGTCGGAGACGGCCAGCAGGCCCGGCCAGAACTCCTCGCCGGGCACCTCGTCGGTGGCCACCAGGGTGCCCTGGGCGTTGGGGATGCGCACATAGTCGGCCTGGCAGGTGGACATGAACTCGCGGTGCAGGCAGTTGGACTGGAAGCCGTTGCGGCAGTTGGCGCAGGTGTTGTCCGAGGTGGCGAAGGAGCCGACGACGAACTGTCCCGGCTTCACTGCGGTGACCTCGGAGCCGACCTCCTCGACGAAGCCGACGTACTCGTGGCACATCGGGTGCGGGTCGCCGATCGGCTCGGCGCCACGGTAGGGCCACAGGTCGGAGCCGCACACACAGGTGACGGCCGTGCGGATGATCGCGTCGGTGGGGTGGAGCAGCTTCGGGTCCTCCAGGGACTCGAAGCGGACGTCGCGGGGGGCGTGGATGACTGCGCCGCGCATAGATGATCTTCCTTCGCGTGCCGGGGCGGGAGATCCCCGAGGCCGGGGTCGTCGCCGAGTGCAGGGCCGGGCGCCTGGCCCCGTCGTCGTGACAGGGCGAAAAGCACCACGTCATCCAGGTAACCCGCTCCTTGCGCAGACAGCGAGACACCATCAAGAGGTGTACTGCCAGTACATCCCTATGGACGCGGGCGGGACGTACCGTCGAAGGCGTGGACAACCAAGCAGAGGTCCGCGAGTTCCTGACCTCGCGGCGCGCCAAGATCACCCCCGAGCAGGCCGGCCTGCCCTCCGGGAACCGGCGCCGGGTGCCCGGCCTGCGCCGCAGCGAGGTCGCCGCCCTGGCCGACATGAGCGTGGAGTACTACGCGAAGCTAGAGCGCGGCAACCTCGCCGGCGTCTCTCCGTCCGTCCTCGAAGCCCTCGCCCGTGCCCTCCAGCTCGACGACGCCGAACGCGCCCACCTGCTCAACCTCGCCCACACCGCCGACGGCTCCGACGCCCTCACCCGCCCGAGGCGCCGCAGCACGCAGTGGAAGGCGCACCGCAGCCTGCAATGGGTCCTGGACGCCGTCACCGCCGGGCCCGCCTTCGTCCGCAACGGCCGCATGGACCTCCTGGCCGCCAACGGTCTCGCTCGCGCCTTCTATGACGACGTCTACGCGGCGGCCGGCAACCAAGCGAACCTCGCCCGATTCCAGTTCCTCGACCCCGCCTCTCGCCGCTTCTACCCCGCCTGGGAGCAGGCCGCCGACGTCGCGGTGGCCATCTTGCGGACCGAAGCCGGGCGCAATCCCCATGACAAGGGCCTACACGACCTCGTCGGCGAGCTGTCCACCCGCAGCGACGACTTCCGCACCCGCTGGGGTGCCCACAACGTCCGCCATCACGGCACCGGAACCAAGCGCTTCCACCACCACACCGTCGGCGACCTCACCCTCGCCTACGAAGGCCTGGAGATGGCCGCCGCCCCAGGGCTCACCCTCACTATCTACACCGCCGAGCCCGGGTCGGCCTCCGAGGAGGGCCTGCGGCTGCTCGCCTCCTGGGCCGCCACATCCCAGGCCCGCACGGCTTACCCCGGCGAATGAAGGTTCCGACGCGTCTCATCGCGACCTGCCTGTCGTCAAACGATCGTTTGACGACAGGTGGCCGGGGCGTCCAATGAACCCGTGCAATCCGGGGGTCCGCGGCGGCGCGAATCCAATCAGATCCGACGGTGATTACTGACAGGGTTTGACGACAGATAGGGTTCGACCCTCCGTACGGAAGGGGCCCTTCGGTGGCGAACCTGGTCTACAAGCGGGTCTCGACCGAGCAGCAGTCCACCGCCCGGCAGAACCTCGTCCTGGCCGAGGCCGGAATCGAGGACCCGGTCGTCTTCGAGGAGGACCCCGGCACCTCCAGCCGCCTCCACCCCCTCCAGCGCCCGAAGTTCCGCGAGTTGCTCACGTACGGGCGGCCGGGCGACACCGTGCACATCCCCGAGATGTTCCGCCTCGTCCGTGGCACCGGGCACATCCTCGACGTACTCGACGTCCTCCACCGCGACCGCCTCGCCCTGCGCTCCACGACGTCGCGTTCTCCGCCATGGACCTCACCGCCCGCCACCCCCGCACCGGCGAACTGCTGTCCACCGAAGTTCATGGTGCAGACCCTCGCCGCCGCCGGCGAACTCCAGCGCGACCTCCAGCGGGAGCTGACCTACGACGGACTGCGCGCCACCGAGGCCAAGGGCAGCAAGGGCGGACGCCGCCCCGCCGTCGCGGCCGCGCAGACCAGCGACGTGCGCACCGCGTACCTGGAAGGCCGCTCCATCGCCGCCCTCGCCCGCGACCACGGCGTCAGCCGCGGCGCGATCCGGACCGCCGTCGCCGACCTCCTGCCCGATCACTCCGCCACAGAGGAGGACGCGCCTGCCCCGGAGCCGTCGGTCACACTCGACATGCCGGGCAAGGTCGCCGACTACCTCCGCACCACCGAGCTGGAGCCCGCCGAGCGGGCCGCGCTTGACCAGGGGACGACCGTACGGCGCGGCCAGGGCTACACCCTGCGTGTGACCGCCGTCCCCGCGGTGCACCACCAGCTCCTCGCCCGGTGCCAGGCGCTCGACGGCACCCAGGGCATCCCAGCGGTACCAGCTCAACGCAAGGCCCGCCACGAGTACGAGAACCGGGTCAGCGCGCTCACACCCTGACCATGATCGTTCTCAGCGCCAACCGCTGTACCGATGTTCCCCGAGGCCGGGGACGGCCAGTCAGAAGCCGAGTCCGTCCACGATCGCGTCCAGCGACTGGTCGCCGCCGGGCCTGCGGTCAGGGCGTGCTTCTGTCGGGCGTCGGGCTGCTTGTCCGTTGAGTGGCGCAGGTACAGGCGGGCAGCCACGGCGGTCCCTTCGGGTTCGGCCGGGCCGTAGCGGCGGTGGCGTCCGATCAGCACCCTAGGGGGGCGAAGACGACCGATTGTGCCCCCACTCGTCATTCGACAGGCGCCCAAATGTGGGCCGCCGCGATCGGGCATCTGCCCGAATGTGGGCCTTGACGACGCGGCCGACACGGACAGCGATAACAGCTACTCAGCGTTACTTGTCTGGCGGTCGTAGCTATACGAGAACAAGGCCATCGAGGTCGACCAGACCGCCGAGGACGCCCGCTCAGCAACACCACCGCCAGCTGGCATCCTCATTCACCCGACCGTCTGGCCACACTCTCCGGGCGCCCGGCGTCCCACCTCGCCAGGGCCCTGCCTGCGCTCGCCGACTTCCTCAGCCCGCACCTCTCGCACAGCGGGGGAACCTCAACCTGACAGATGCACTGCGACAGGACAGGAGCTTTCTTCTTGCCCGCTGCCGGGGTCACCAGTCCAACCTCCCGTCAGGTTGGAAACGGCTCACTGACACGAATCCGACACATCGTACGCGGGACGCTGCGACGGCTCAGGCCGTTGCGCGGAGCAGCGGTGACGCCGGAACCGAGGTGACCCCGAGCGCCAGCGTCACGGTGGCGGCGGCGACGGCGGGCATGTGGTCCGGGGGCATGAGGATGATGGTCCATGGCTGGGTCTCGCCGTTGCCCCCCGTATTACCGAGGAGCATCATCGTGATCACCCAGGCGACGGGAACGATCACCGCCACCTGGTATCCCGCCACCCAGCGGGCCACCAGCATCAGCCCGATCAGGAACGCGGTGTTGCGACCGGCGGTATTCGCGGTAGGGGCGTCCAGCAGCACCGCGACGGCCTGCGCCACCGCGATCGCGGTCAGCGCGGTGGCCAGGATCAGCGCCTGATCGAACCGGGCGACCGGACGGCACCCCGAAGCCTCGGCGGACCGGAGGCTGCTGCCGAGCACGTGAGCGAGCCCGATGCAGACGATGAGCGGCGCGAAGAGCACGATCGGCCTGGCCGCCTCACTCCCCAGGGACGGAAGCGAGACGAGCGTGTCACCGGCGGCCCCGGTCACCGCCGCGTAGGCCACCAGAGCGACCACCAGAACAGGGAGCTGCCGGGTCCTCACCCACCACAGCATCCGATCACCCTTCCACGGGAGGGGCAGCCGGCATGGTCTCCGGAGCGGGCTTGCACTGCTGGAGCAGCCTGACGTTGCGCGTGTACCAGGACAGTTGCTCCTCGGGCGACAGCTTTGTCACCTTCCGCACCACGGACGCCAGGCGCGGGTCGGCGGCTCGCTTCTCGCTGTACTGACCCCGGATCGCCTCCTCGCCCAGGCCGGCCTTGACCATGAGCCACGCCGCGAGCGTGCCCACGTTGCCCTCTTGGACGTCGGTGGAGGTGTCGCACGGCGGGATGACGGGAAGAGCCGACGCCGCGACGCTGGCCTTCAGATCCACGTCGCGCATGTCCCTGTAGAGGAAGAGCCGCCACGTCTGCTTGTCGATGTGGGCCGCCTCGGAGACGAAGGCGAGCTCCTTCGGCGGCTTCAGCCCCGCACCCACCAAAAGGGGAACGACCTCCTTTGACGCCTCGGTCAGCGGGCCCAGGCTGGCGGCCGCCTCCACGGGAACACAGACCCGGGGCGAGCCGTCGGCACACACCGGCGCGTCGGTGCGGGCCTGCGGCGGCGGGTCCCCGGTCCAGTCCCGTACGGGTGCGACGGCCGACGCGGTGAACACACCGAGGCAGACCGCGGACGCGACGGCCGCAGCCCCGATCCGTACGAACCGGTTACGACGCCACCGGGCGATCTCCGCGCTGACCAGGACAGCGGCCAGAAAGCCGGTGGCCATCAGCATCGGCACCACCAGGGCCGTCGGATTCACCGTGATCGTGACGTCACCGTAAGGGGCGTCGAGCCACCCGGTGAGCTCCCGCAGCCACATCGGGGACGTGATCGTGACGGGCATGACGAGGCACAGATAGTCCACGACGAGGATCACGGGGGTGGCCAGGATGCGCGGCAGCATCATGCCCAGGCCGTAGCCGACGACCGTGTGGACGACGATGAGGTACCCGGCCGTGGCCAGCACGCCCGGGTGCGGCCAGTCGTGGGCCACACCCGTCTGCAGTCGCACGGTGATCAGGCACGCCACGACCGCCGCCACTCCGAGCAGCGCCACCGGCCACAGCACGCTGAACGCGATGGCGTACCGGCCGCGCACCGCCCCCAGGCGGTGGACGCCCGCCCGTCGCAGGCGCCCGGCCTCCCAGGCGGCGAACGCCGCGCAGGCAGGGGCGTAGAAGGGCAGGGCGTGCCCGACGAGAACAGTGTTCCCCGCCCAGTAGGCCGGCTCGTTCGACGCCTCGTGAGCGGTGACCAGCCACACCCATCCAAGGACCAGCGGCGCGATCCAGACAGTGCCGGTCGTACGCAACGCCGTCGCTACGCGCATACCGGCCCCTCCTCCCGGACGGTCGCGTAGTACGCGGCCTCCGCGAGGCGCCCGGGCGCCGTGCCGTGCGGGGCGAGAGCGAGGAAATCGCGTACCTGACCGGCGAATCGGACGGTCCCGCGGTCCAGCACGACGACGTGGTCGTAGGTCTCCTCCAGATCGGCGACATCGTGCGTCGAGAGCACCACATGCTGGTCGAGGCCGCTGAGGATCTCGTGGAAGACCCTGCGCTGGCGGGGGTCCATGCCGGCCGTCGGCTCGTCCAGCAGCAGGACTTCGGCCTCGTGCACCAGTGACTGGGCGACGCCTATCCGGCGTTGCTGCCCGCCGGACATCCGGCGGACCTTCTGGCCGGCGAGATCGGCGAGTTCGACCCGTTGCAGCGCGCCGAGCGAACGGTCCCAGGCGTCCCGCCGGTTCATGCCCTTCAGCCATCCGACGTACGCCACCTGCTCGCGGGCGGTCAGCCGGGGCACCGATTCGATCTGCTGAGGCAGCCAGGCGATGCGCCGCCGGAACGCGGTGAGGTCACCACGCCGCGTGGTCGTCTTCCTCCCGTACACAACGGTGCCCGAATCCGGCCGCAGCACGGAAGCGGCCAGCGACAGCACGGTGGACTTCCCCGCACCGTTGGGACCGAGGAACACCGTCCGCCCGCGCGGAAAGTCGATGGTGAAGCGCTGAACGACGGGAACGCGACGGCGATAGCCGAAGTCGACCGACTGAAAGCCGATGGGCATGGTGCGCACTCTCTTGTGGTGGGAGGCCCGCACCGGTTCGGTGCGGGCCGTGTCGTGCGTCAGATCACCACATGTGCACGCGCGAGACCGTCAGCGTCGGCCCCACGGAGGTGTTGCCGTTCACGGCCTTGACCTTGAAGAACAGGTCATCGCCCTTGCGGCCGGTCCACTCACCGTGAGACTGGCCGCCGCCGAAGCAGGCGGTGAACGTCTTCTTCTCCCAGTTCTCGTTCGGGGTCGTGTAGTTGTAGTTGATGAGCTGAATCTGCGTCGACTCGGTCACGTGCCCGCGGTCCGAGGTCACGCACTTGTAGAAGTCGATGACCGTCGGGGCCGTGCCGATGTCGGTCTTGCTGGAGCTGAAACCGGACACCACGCCCTGCATGTAGCTGTCGATCGCGTACAGCGAAATGCCCCCCTGCTTACCGCTGTAGGCGTCTTCGGCAGACGCGCTGGGTGCGGCGGCTAAAGGGAGCACTGCCACACATGCCACTACGGCGGCGGCTCTGCAGATATTTCGCGACGTACGCATGGTGACTCCTGGTTTCGATGAGGTTCACGAGACCGAGGCCGGCCTCGCCGCCTGATCCGGAGGCACTCCCCCCTAGTA
>NZ_KL585430.1:74565-74926 GCF_000721935.1 Streptomyces sp. NRRL WC-3549 | reverse complement strand
GGCCGGGGGCCTGGGGGCGGGGGGCCAGGGGCCGTGGAGGCCTCCGGGAGGACGGCACCGCACGGCGCGCCACCGGGCGCGGGCGTCACCCATCGCGGGCGTCGGCACCGGACGCGGGCGTCACCGCACGGCGCGGACGTCACCGCGAGGCACGGGCATCACCGCGAGGCCCGGACGTCGTCCGTCGCGGGCGTCGGTACGGGCGCGCGGGCGTCACCAATCGCGGCCGGAGCGGCCTCGCTTCGTCTCGCCCCGCTGCTTCTTCTCACGCAGCCGGCGCTCGTTGATACCGCGCGGTACGCGCTTCTTGCGGCGCGGCGAGGGCGGCGGCGCGGTGGCCTCCGCGAGGAGGGCGGCGAGT
>NZ_KL585430.1:65724-74385 GCF_000721935.1 Streptomyces sp. NRRL WC-3549 | reverse complement strand
GATGTGTATAAGAGACAGACCGTCTCGCGGTTGCGCCACTGCGAGCGGTGGTCCGAGGCGCGTACGGAGACGACACCGCCCACCAGCCTGCCCGCCAGCCGTTCGAGCGCCCGCGCCTTCCACACCTCGGGCAGGGCCTCGGTCGCCGCCAGGTCGAACCGGAGTTCCACCTGCGAGTCGGTGGTGTTGACGTGCTGCCCGCCAGGGCCGGAGGAGCGCGAGAAACGCCACATGAGTTCGGCCTCCGGAAGGGAGACCGAACCGCGGATGACATAGGGCCCGGACATGACACCCATGGTCCCTGCCCCGGGGCCGGTTCGTCACCTTGTTTAGGGGGCCTGCGGGCAGAAGTTCGGCAAAGAAAGTAAAGCGACCAGGAACCTCGTGGTCCCCTGTCCGCGTTATGACGGGTGACGGTAGCTTCGTGATGGCACGAAGCCCGCACACGACGAGGAAAGGGACTTCCCATGGCAGTAAGCCTGTCCAAGGGCGGCAACGTCTCGCTCACCAAGGAGGCCCCGGGCCTGACCGCCGTCACGGTCGGCCTCGGCTGGGACGTCCGCACCACCACCGGCACCGACTTCGACCTCGACGCCTCGGCGATCGCGGTGGACGCGGCCGGCAAGGTCTTCTCCGACGGCCACTTCGTCTTCTTCAACAACAAGGCGACGCCGGACCAGACCATCGTCCACACCGGTGACAACGTCACCGGCCAGGGCGAGGGTGACGACGAGCAGATCAACGTCAACCTGGCAGGCCTCCCGGCGGAGATCGACAAGATCGTCTTCCCGGTCTCGATCTACGACGCCGAGACCCGCAGCCAGAACTTCGGCCAGGTGCGCAACGCCTTCATCCGCATCGTCAACCAGGCCGGCGGCACCGAGATCGCCCGCTACGACCTGAGCGAGGACGCCGCCACCGAGACCGCCATGGTCTTCGGCGAGCTCTACCGCAACGGCGCCGAGTGGAAGTTCCGCGCGGTCGGCCAGGGTTACGCCTCGGGCCTGCGCGGCATCGCCCAGGACTTCGGCGTCAACCTCTGACGCCAGGGACCTCGCAGGCCCCCGCCCCACCGCCCCCGGGCCCCGGTCGGCGCGGGCCGCCCGCCGGGCATGACACCATCGAGCCGTGCTCGACATCGGCTACTCCCTCTCCCGGCGCTTCCCGGATCCCCCGCAGACCGACTACCGCCGCGCGGACGTCCGCGCCCTGCGGCACGACCTGTTCTCCGGAGACGTCTACCTCGCCGACACCAAGGCGGACCGCGAACTGTCCACAGGCTGGGGATGGGTCCCCGTGCTCGACTTCGCCTGGGCGCTCTGCGACATCGTCGAGCAACTCGACCAGGACCCGCGCGGCAGCCGCTCCCACCGCCGCCAGTACGCCGAGCTCGACTTCACCGAGTCCTCCGACCGCATGCTGTTCGAACGCCGCTTCGGCTGGGTGGACATCGAGGCGGACTGGATGCCCGGCGAGGAACCACCGCTCACCTTCAGCCACTCCCTGCTGCGCCGCGAGGCCCGCGACTTCCTGCACGACCTGATCGCCGACCTCGCCGACCTGCACGACGGGCTCGCCGACAACCCCGTCGTCTGGGACCTCCAGGCCCGCTTCCCCCGCGTCTGAGCGAACGCCTACGCCTCCACCCGCACCCCGATCTGCGCGGCGAAGGCCGGCGCCAGCTCCATCAGCTGCACCGGGCTGATCACCGCACCCGCCAGCCGGTCCACCCCCCGCGCGATGTCGAGCTCGGTGACCGCACGCAGATCGACCCCGTCCATACGGGTCTGGGTGAAGTCGGCCCGCCGCACCACGCAGTCCCGGAACTCCACCCGTGTCATCTGCGCCTGACCGAAGTCCGGCTCCGACAGCACACAGCCCTCGAAGACGACGTCCTTCAGCCGGGCCGTCCGCAGATTCAGGTAGTCGATCTTCCCGCCCCGCACCAGGACCCGCTCCAGCACCGCGCCGTGCAGCTGGACCCCGCCCAGCCGCGCGTCGACGATCTCCACGTCGCGCAGGGACGCCTCCGCGAGGTCCGTGCCCACCCCGCGCACCCCCGTCAGCACCGAGTCCATGAATCTGGCCCGGCCGAGATCCGCACGGTCCAGTCCGCAGCCGCGCAGCTCGCAGTCCATGAAGCGGGCGCCCCGGCCCACCTCGTCCGCGAGGTCCGCCCCCTCGAACCGCACCCCGTCGTAGTCCCCGTCCGGCTCCAGCCCCTCGCCCTCGTACGCGACCGGACCTCCGGGCGCCGCGCGGCCGCCACCGCGCCCTTCGCCCCCGCGCGCCCACCGCGTCCGCCCCGCACACCGCTCCTGCCGCCTCGCTCCGTCATGCCCCCATGGTGACGTACGCCACTGACAGTGACCGGGCCGGGCGATGCCGGTGAACTCCCCCCGCCGAGAACTCCCGCGTCGAGCCCGCCCCGCACCGGAGCACGACGACGGGGGACGGTCTCGCACCGACGCTCCGACTCCGCCCGGAGCCGCCCCGGTGCCGCCCGGGTCCGCCCGCGGCCTCCCGGTGGTCAGGCCCCGCCCAGCTCCGCCAGCGCCCCGTCCGTCAGCCGGTACACCGTCCACTCGTCCTGCGGACGCGCGCCCAGCGACTCGTAGAAGGCGATGGACGGGGCGTTCCAGTTCAGCACCGACCACTCCAGGCGCCCGTACCCCCGCTCCACGCAGATCCGCGCCAGCTCCGTCAGCAACGCCTTGCCGTGCCCGCCGCCGCGCCGCTCCGGACGTACGTACAGGTCCTCCAGGTACACCCCGTGCACCCCGCGCCACGTCGAGAAGTTGAGGAACCACAGGGCAAACCCCACGACCTCGCCGTCCTCGTCCGACACCGCCATGTGCGCGTACGCGGCCGGGCGCTCCCCGAACAGGGCCTCGCGCAACTGCTCCTCGGTGGCCTTCGCCTCGTGGATCGCCTTCTCGTAGTCGGCGAGTTCACGGATCATGGCGTGGATGGCGGGGATGTCTTCGACGGTGGCGGTACGGATCATGGGAGCACCCTAAAGGCAGCCCGCGCGACCGCTCATCCGGTCCGCCCCAGCAGCCGCCGGGCGATCTCCACGTGGTCCACGGCCAGACGGCGTGCCCCGCCACCGGTCGACCACACTCCGTTCTGCAGCACCCGCCCCAGCGTCCAGGCCCGCGCCCTGTCCCGGTCCAGCCCGAGCGCCTCCGTCAGCAGGTCGAACCGCCACAGCACCTCACCGGCGTCGAACCGGTTGTCCAACGCGGGGAACAGCTCGAACCCCGGGTCACCCGCGAGCGGCTTCGGGTCCAGCGCCACCCACTGCCCCGCCCGACCCTCCTCCGCCCGGCCGGCCAGGATGTTGTCGTAGTGCAGGTCCCAGTGCAGCAGCCGGTCCCCCGGCTCGTCCCGCACCTCGCGCACCGCCGCCGCGCAGTCGAGCAGCAACCGCCGCTCCCCCTCGTCCGCCAGCGCCCCGGCCGCCCGCGGAGCCGCGTCGAGCATCCGCGCCGTCATCGCACCCAGGCCCCGCATCCCCTCCGGCGCCGGTACGGACACCAGCCGGGCCAGCGACCGCGCCAGCACCCGGACCGCGACCCGGGTGTCGGGCACCGCTGTCAACGGCCGCCGCTCGTCGAGCCGTTCCAGCAGCATCGCCCCGGTCTCCGCGTCGTGCTCCAGCAGACCGACCGCCCCCGCGTCCGCCGCACCCCAGACCCGCAACGCGACCGGCTCCCCCACCGTCTCGTCGTCGGTCCTCTGCAACTTGAGCGCCGCCGGCCGGCCGTCCTCGCGGACCACCGGCAGCACCAGCGCGCACATCCCGTACATCACGGCGCCGTCCCGCTGCAGCCCCCATCGGGCCAGGAACTCCTCGGCGAGCCCCGGCAGCGCGGCGGCGAACGCCCGCCCGACCGCACCGTGGAACTCCTCCTGGCAGGCGGCGAACTCCTCGGGGACCTCGATCACACCCCTGACCCTACGAGGGCCGCACGCCTGCCGGAATACGCCCGAGGCCCCCCGGAGGGGCCTGTGCCGCCCCCCGCAGGCACACACGTATCCTGCAAACAGACCTGAAGCGTCGTGGCGCGATGCGCCGGCAGTCGAGGTGAGAGCGGAGGTGGCACTGCGATGTGCAGTGAGCCTCGTAGTCCGTACACCGCGTAGCGCCCGCCTCCCCCTCCTGGGAGGCAGAACGTGGAACGGCGCCCGCGGTGGCCCATGGATACCGATCTCCCACCTCACCGCTGTGCAGAGGACCTTCCATGTCGCAGTCACGTCTGTCCCCCGAGCCAAACCCCGAGCCCGCCGAGTCGCTCGCGGACATCATCAAGGACCACCGGCTGCTCGCCGCCCAGCAGTGGCTGAGTACGCATCAGCCGCATGTGATCGCCGACGAACTGGCGCGTATGAACGCCGTCGACGCGGGGGTGGCCTTCCGGCTGCTGGACAAGGACCGGGCCCTGGCGGCCTTCGAGGAGCTGGAGCCGGTCAACCAGCAGCAGATCCTGGAAGGACTGCGTGACCGCGCGTTCCTGGACCTCGTCGAGGGCATGGAACCCGACGACCGCGTCAGGATGCTGAAGGAGGCACCGGCCAAGGTCGCCAAGCGCGTCCTGGCCGGGCTGAGCCCGAACGAGCGCCGGATGACCTCCGCCCTGCTCGGCTACCCGGAGGGCTCGGTCGGGCGCTACATGACCCCCGAGGTGGTGGCGCTCCCCCAGGACCTGACGGTGGAACAGGCGCTGCGGACCGTACGGGCCAAGGGTGCGGACGCGGAGACGGTGTACACGCTTCCCGTGGTGGACTCCGGGCGGCGGCTGACCGGCATCGTGGAACTGCGTGAGCTGGTGCTGAACCCGCCGGACATGATGATGTCGGAACTGGTGGTCACCGAGCCGACCTCCGCGTACGCCACCGGCTCCGCCGAGCAGGCCGCCCGCCTGATGCGGGAGACCAACGACCTGAACCTGCCCGTCGTCGACAGCGAGGACCGGCTCGTCGGGCTGTTCACGATCGACGACGCGGTGGAGGTCATCGAGGCCGCCGACTCCGAGGACGTCGCCCGGCAGGCCGGTGCGGCGCCCTGGGCCGGCCACTACATGGCCGCCTCGGTGTGGCAGCTGGCCCGCTACCGCGCCCTGTGGCTGATGCTGCTCCTGGTCGCCGCGACCCTGACGATCGGCGTGACCCAGGCCTTCGAGGCCACCCTGGAACAGGTCGCCCAGCTCGCCCTGTTCATCCCCATGCTGATCGGCGCCGGCGGCAACGCCGGAGCCCAGGCCGCCACCGCGTGCGTGCGCGCCCTGGCGGTCGGCGAGGTGCGCGGCTCGGACCTGCTGAAGGTCATCTGGCGGGAGTGCCGGGTCGGCCTGGTCCTGGGCGCGCTCCTGGCGGCCCTCGGCATGGTGGTGGGCACGCTGTTCGTCAGCGTGAAGATCGCCGTGGTGGTCGGGATCACCCTGGTACTGATCTGCGGCTGGGCCGCGACCATCGGCGGCACCATGCCCCTGCTCGCCAAACGGCTCCGCATCGACCCGGCGGTCGTCTCCGCCCCGATGGTCACCACCCTGGTGGACGCCACCGGGCTGATCATCTACTTCCTGACGGCGAAAGCGGTCCTCGGCGTCTGACCTGCCGCCGTCGCCGCGTCCGCTGAACGGAAGAAGCCCAGGTCAGAGCGCATCTGACCCGGGCTTCCCGCTGAGCCCCCTGTCGGATTCGAACCGACGACCTACGCATTACAAGTGCGTTGCTCTGGCCAGCTGAGCTAAGGAGGCGTGCCGGAGCAGTGTAACCAACCCCGCGGCCCCGGCCGTGCCGAATATTCAGGTCCTCGGACTGCTGACAGAAGCCAGAACGCCAGGTAGCGTCACCTCAGGTTCACTCCAGTGGACCACACCACTCCCTTACTCGGATCGTCCGGCACGTTCCTGCCGGTGGAGGAGAAGATCAGCATGGCCAGTGTCACGTTCGACAAGGCGTCCCGCGTCTACCCCGGCTCCACGAAGCCGGCCGTGGACCAGCTCGAGATCGACATCGCGGACGGTGAGTTCCTCGTCCTCGTCGGTCCTTCCGGTTGCGGCAAGTCGACCTCCCTGCGCATGCTCGCGGGTCTCGAGGACGTCAACGGCGGTGCGATACGCATCGGTGACCGCGACGTCACGCACCTGCCCCCGAAGGACCGGGACATCGCCATGGTGTTCCAGAACTACGCGCTCTACCCGCACATGACCGTCGCGGACAACATGGGCTTCGCGCTCAAGATCGCCGGTGTGAACAAGACCGACATCCGGGCGAAGGTCGAAGAGGCCGCCAAGATGCTGGACCTCACCGAGTACCTGGACCGCAAGCCGAAGGCGCTCTCCGGTGGTCAGCGCCAGCGTGTGGCGATGGGCCGTGCCATCGTGCGTGAGCCGCAGGTCTTCCTCATGGACGAGCCGCTGTCGAACCTCGACGCCAAGCTCCGTGTCTCCACGCGTACGCAGATCGCCTCCCTGCAGCGCCGCCTCGGCATCACCACCGTCTACGTCACCCACGACCAGGTCGAGGCCCTCACCATGGGCGACCGGGTCGCGGTCCTCAAGGACGGCCTCCTCCAGCAGGTCGACTCGCCGCGCAACATGTACGACCGCCCGGCGAACCTCTTCGTGGCCGGCTTCATCGGCTCCCCGGCGATGAACCTCGTCGAGGTCCCGATCACCGACGGCGGCGTGAAGTTCGGCAACAGCGTCGTCCCGGTCTCCCGTGCCGCGCTCTCCGCCGCCGCCGACCGCGGCGACCGCACGGTCACGGTCGGCATCCGCCCGGAGCACTTCGACATCGTCGAGCACGGTGGCGCCGCCGCCCAGGGCCTCTCCAAGGACTCCGCCGCCGCCCCGGCCGGCCTGGCCGTCTCCGTCAACGTCGTCGAGGAGCTCGGCGCCGACGGTTTCGTCTACGGTGCCGCGCAGGTCGGTGGCGAGCACAAGGACCTGGTCGTCCGCGTCGGCGGCCGTGCCGTCCCGGAGAAGGGCACCGAGCTGCACGTCGTGCCGCGCCCGGAGGAGCTGCACGTCTTCGCGACGTCGACCGGTGAGCGCCTCACCGCCTGACACCGCCGGCACCACGCCGACCGTTCGACACGGCCCCCGCAGCCGGCTCGCCCGAGCCGAGCGCGGGGGCCGTTCCCGTCGCCGGAGCCCGTTCGCGTGGACACGGCACTTTCGGGTTTCGCCGTCGGAGGCTCCCTCATCCCCCGGCCCACCGCCCCGTTCGACCGCCGCCGTCAACACCGGATTCGAAAAGGCACGTCGAACCATCCCCCGCAAGAGTGACGGAATGTCGCCATGTCATCACCTGGCGCTACGCTCACCTGCGTGACCCACACCGCACGCCGCATCGGCCGATCCCTCGCTCTCGTACTGCCCGTCGTCATGGTCCTGTCCGGGACCCTCGCGGTCACCCGCGTGTCGTGGTCGGCGCAGGGCAGTGAGTCCCAGCTGCTGACCGCGGCCTCCGAGACCTCCTTGTCCAAGCAGGCCGAGGCGCCCGCCCCGCAGGACGTCCTGCGCGACAAGCTCCTGCTGGAGCTGCGCGAGAAGGACCCGGGCGTCGCCCTCACCGAGCTGCAGCGCACCGTCGAGGCGCGCCCGTCGCTGGCCAGGCACTGCATGTCGATCGCGAAGGCGCTGGGCAAGGCCGCCGTCGAGCAGTACGGACCGACCCGGGCGCACCGCTTCTCCCGGCCGGTCTGCGACACCTCGTTCGCCTCGGGCGTCGCCCAGTTCAGCTGACCCGCCGGCCTGCCGGGCGGATCCCGGGCACGGCATATCGTGCCTGGCATGCATACGTATCCGACGCAGGCCGTGATCCTGGCGGGCGGCCAGGGCTCCCGGCTGCGCCCGTACACCGACGACCGCCCCAAGCCGATGGTCGAGATCCCGGGCACCGGGACCCCGATCATCGGCCATCAGTTGTCCTGGCTGGCCGCCGAGGGCGTCACCGACGCCGTGGTCTCGTGCGGCCACCTCGCCGACGTCCTGCAGGAGTGGCTGGCGTCGGCCGCGCTTCCGTTGCGCGTCACCACCGTCGTCGAGACCGAGCCACTGGGCCGGGGCGGTGGTCTCAAGCATGCCGCCGCGCGACTGCCCGACCCGTCGCAGCCCTGGTACGCCACCAACGGTGACATCTGGACCCGGTTCTCCCTGCGGGAGATGGCCGCCTTCCACGCAGAGCGGGACGCCACGGCGACGCTCGCGCTGGCCCGCCCGCGCATCCCGTGGGGCGCCGTGGAGACGGACGCCTTCGGGCACATCACGGACTTCATCGAATCGCCGCCCTCGCCGTACCTGATCAACGCCGGGGTGTACGTCTTCGCGCCCGCCTTCACGTCGATGCTGCCGGACCGCGGCGACCACGAGCGGACGACCTTCCCGGGGCTGGCCCGTCAGCGCCGGCTGGCCGGATATCCGCTGCCGCACGGGGCGTACTGGCGGGCCATCGACACCGCGAAGGACCTCACCGAGGCGGCGAAGGAACTGGGCGCCCGTCCCCCTGGGGCCTGAGGGGACCATCAGAGGCCCTGAGAGCGCGCTACGGCACCACCTGCCTTCGGCGGGCGGGGCTCCCCATGCCGCACAGGGCCCGTACCGCACAGGGCGCGCACGTACAGGAGGAGGGCGGCCACCGGAGGGGTTC
>NZ_KL585430.1:59892-65534 GCF_000721935.1 Streptomyces sp. NRRL WC-3549 | reverse complement strand
GATGTGTATAAGAGACAGGATCGACGGCGGTACGGGCCGTGGGTCAGCCGAGAAGGCCGCCGATCGGGTTCTGCCCGGCGCCCCCGGTGGAGCCCTCGTCCGGGGAACCGTCGTCGTCCGAACCGCCGGTGCCGCCGCCGGAGCCGCCCGAGGACGTCGGGCCCGCGCTGCCGGACGGGGGATCCTGCGGGGTGGCCTCCTGCGGGGGCTCCTGCCCGGTGCCCTGGGTCTGGCTGGGCTGGCCGGCGCTCGCCCCGGGGGCCTCTCCGGACTCGCGTACGGAACCGGCCCCCGGGGTGGAGGCTTCGGCGGAGGGAGTCGTGGGGGCGGTGGAGGCCGTGGCCTCCGGGCGTCGCTGCTCCGGCGCCCGGGACGGCTTCTCCGGCTTCCCGGTGCTCTCGTCGGGGAGCGGGGAGCCGGGCAGCTGGTTGGTCGGGTTGCCGTTGGGCCCGGGCACGGTGACGACCTCGGTGGAACGCACCGCACCGCCGAGCATGGAGCCGACCAGCAGGGTCAGCCCGACGACGACCGTGGCGACGGCCGCCCCGCGGCGCAGCACGCGGCGGCGGAGGTCCCAGATCGCCGACCGCGGACCGAGCGTGCGCCAGGCCTCACCGGCGAGCCGGCCGTCCAGGGAGTAGACGGGCGCCCCGGCGATGACGAGCGGGCTCCAGGCCGCCAGGAAGATGATGTCGGAGGCGTCGTAGGCGGCGCCGCTGCGCCAGCTGACCGCGACGAGGAGCGCGGCGGCGAGCAGCAGGCCGAAGGCCGCGGCGATCCGCTGCCAGAGGCCGAGGACGGTCAGGACGCCGACGACGACCTGGAGGAAGGCGACGGAGAGCCCGGTGCCCACGGGGTGTGTCAGCGCGAAGTCACGGACGGGCTCGGCGACGGACCACGGGTGCAGGGACGTCAGCCACCTCACCATGGAGCCGCGGTCACCGTCGTCGAAGTAGACGGGGTCGCAGAGCTTGCCCATACCGGCGTAGATCGAGATGAAGCCGATGAGGACCCGCAGCGGGAGCAGGACGACGCCCAGGTTCATCCGGCGCCCGGGGTAGTAGGCGTGCCGGACGGTGTCGCCGCTCTGGCGGCGTTCCCCGGCGGTGACGTCGTCCTCGGGGTCCTCGTCGTACGGCGCCTCGCCGGAGAGGACCGGCTCGTCGGAGTCGTAGGCCCCGACGGCCCGCCGCATCGGGGGCAGCAGCGGTCCGGTGCGTCCGCCGCCGGGCTGGTGGGGAGCGACGAGTACCGGGTTGGGCTGGGTCTCCTCCAGGAGCGGGATGACCTGGGTGGCGCCGCCCGGGGAGTCGTCGTGACGCGTGTCGAAGCCGTCTGCGGACACGGTGTCGAGGCGCCCCGCGGTCGAGTTCCGCACGGCTTGCAGCAGGCCGGTCGCTCCGGGGTCGCCCGGCGCGGACCTGCCGCTCCAGACGACCGGAGCCCGCCTGCGGCCGGGTGCGCCGCTCATGGCGGGGATCCGGACCGGTCCGGCGGGGGCCACGGGGCGCAGACGTGTGCGCTGGCCCGGGGCGAGCTGCACCCGGAAGCTGGCGTGGCTGACGATGACCTGGGCGGGGTCACTGTCCACCTTCGTCATGCTCAGGGCGGGTTGGTCGTCGAACCGAGGCGTTCTGGTGTCCACACTCATCTAACCGAGTGACGTGTCGTTAGGACACTGCCTTGACACCTCGGAAGTGTCCGAGACCCGTCAACAGCCGGTGACGGCCCCGCACTTCGCCCCACCTCGCCCGCTTATCACCCCGGACCGGCCCGCGCACGGGGCACGTCCGGCGCGCGCACGGAGCACGTGCAGGGCGCGAGCGGGGCGCGCGCACAGCGCCCCCGGGGGCCGTGACGCCCCGGGTGTCCCGGGACGACCACATGCCCCGGGACACCCCCGGGAGCCGTACGCCCCCGGGGCAGCGCCTCACGCTCAGGCGCGGCGGCGTGCCACCTCGTACAGGACGATGCCCGCGGCGACCCCGGCGTTCAGGGACTCGGCGCCGCCCGGCATGGAGATCCGGACGCGGTAGTCGCAGGTCTCGCCGACGAGACGGCCCAGGCCCTTGCCCTCGCTGCCGATGACGATGACGACGGGTCCGTCGAGCGCCTCCAGGTCCTCGACCGTGTGCTCGCCGTCGGCGGCGAGGCCGACCACGGTCAGCCCCGCCTTCTGGTAGCCCTCCAGGGCGCGGGTCAGGTTGGTGACCCGGGAGACCGGGGTGCGGGCGGCGGTGCCGGCCGAGGACTTCCACGCACCGGCCGTCATCCCGGCGGCACGGCGCTCGGGGACGACGACGCCGTGACCGCCGAAGGCGGAGACGGAACGCACGATCGCGCCGAGGTTGCGCGGGTCGGTGACCCCGTCCAGGGCGACGATGAGCGGCTCCTCGTCGTTGTCGTACGCGGCGGCGGTGAGGTCCTCCGGGTGCGCGTACTCGTACGGCGGGACCTGGAGGACGAGGCCCTGGTGGTTCAGGCCCTTCGTCATCCGGTCCAGCTCGGGACGCGGGGCCTCCATCAGGTTGATGTTGCCGCGCTCGCCGGCGAGCTGGAGGCACTCGCGGACCCGCTCGTCGTTGTCGATGAACTGCTGGACGTAGAGGGTCGTCGCCGGCACGCCGTCCCGGAGGGCCTCGTAGACCGGGTTGCGGCCGACGACCATCTCCGAGGTGCCCTTGGCGCCGCCGCGGCGCGGTGCGGGGCGGCGGGACGCGGCCTGCTTGGCCTGGGCGTTGGCGATGCGGTTCTTCTTGTGTCCCTTGCGGGCGGAGGCGGGCGGCGTCGGTCCCTTGCCTTCGAGACCACGGCGTCGCTGGCCACCGCTGCCGACCTGCATGCCCTTCTTGTTGGACGTGCGGCGGTTCCTGCGCTGGCTGTTCCCGGCCATGACCTACCTGTTTCGTTGCTTCAGAAAAACGTCGTCAAGTGAGAGTGTGCCGCCCGGACGGCCGGGCGGCACATGTGCGCTGTTCACGCGGCGTGCGGCGGCGGCTCAGCGCGGTCCGAGGGTCCACCGCGGTCCGCCGGGGCCGTCCTCGATGACGAGGCCCGCCTGCCCCAGCTGGTCCCGGATGGCGTCGGCGGCGGGCCAGTCCTTGCGCTCGCGTGCCGCCTGGCGCTGGTCCAGGACGAGGCGTACGAGGGTGTCCACGACTCCCCGCAGGTCCTCGCCGTCCTCGCCGCCGCCCGACCAGTGCGCGTCGAGCGGGTCGAGGCCCAGGACGCCGAGCATGGCCCGCACCTCGGCGAGGCGGGCGACCGCCGCCTCCTTGTCGTCGGCGGCGAGGGCGGAGTTGCCCTGCCGGACGGTGGTGTGGACGATCGCCAGGGCCTGCGGGACGCCCAGGTCGTCGTCCATGGCCTCGGCGAACGCCGGCGGCACCTCGGCCGCCGGGGCGACCTCGCCCCCGGCCAGCTCGGTGACCCGCTGGACGAAGCCCTCGATCCGCGCGAAGGCGGACTCGGCCTCGCGCAGGGCCTCCTCGCTGTACTCGATCATGGACCGGTAGTGCGGGGTGCCGAGGTAGTAGCGCAGCACGATGGGGCGCCACCGCTTGACCATCTCGCTGACGAGGACCGAGTTGCCGAGGGACTTCGACATCTTCTCGCCGGACATGGTGACCCAGCCGTTGTGCACCCAGTACCGCGCGAACGCGTCGCCGAAGGCCTTGGCCTGGGCGATCTCGTTCTCGTGGTGCGGGAAGATCAGGTCGATCCCGCCGCCGTGGACGTCGAAGGCGCTGCCCAGGTACTTGTGCGCCATGGCGGAGCACTCCAGGTGCCAGCCGGGCCGGCCGCGGCCCCAGGGCGTCTCCCAGCTCGGCTCGCCGGGCTTGGCCGCCTTCCACATGGCGAAGTCGCGCGGGTCGCGCTTGCCCGTCTCGCCCTCGCCGGAGGGCTGGCGCAGGTCGTCCAGGTGCTGGTTGGACAGCTCCAGGTACCCCTCGTACGAGCGCACGTCGAAGTAGACGTTGCCGTCCGCCTCGTAGGCGTGGCCGCGCTCGATGAGGCCGCGCATCATCTCGACCATCTCGGTGATGTGGCCGGTGGCGCGCGGCTCGTACGTCGGGGGGAGGCAGCCCAGCGCGTCGTAGCCGTCGTTGAAGGCGCGCTCGTTCTCGTAGCCGATGGACCACCAGGGACGGTTCTGCTCGGCCGACTTCTTGATGATCTTGTCGTCGATGTCGGTGACATTCCGGATGAACGTCACGTCGTAGCCGCGGTAGGCGAACCAGCGGCGCATGATGTCGAAGTTCAGTCCGGACCGGATGTGCCCGATGTGCGGGGCGGCCTGGACAGTCGCGCCACAGAGGTAGATCGAGACACAGCCCGCGGTGAGCGGGACGAAGTCACGGATCTGCCGGGCGTTGGTGTCGTACAGGCGAATAGTCACCCCTCAAGGGTAGTGGGCCCGCACCAGTGCCCGGGCCCCCCGGGTCACATCGTTTCCGCGAGCCTGCCCCGGGGGTGCCGGCCGGGTGCGCCGCACCGGTCAGACCGCGGCCTCGGCACGCGCCGGCGTACGCCCCGGCAGGGCCAGCGCCAGCCCCGCTCCGGCCAGCGGTACCGCGGCGAGCACGGTCCACAGGACGGGCCCCGGGGCGTCGAGGAGCGTGCCGGAGGCGGCGCTGCCCAGCAGGACGGCCAGCCCGGAGACCGAGGACAGGGCGCCGGTGGCGAGGCCGAGACGGTGGTCCTCGACGAGGTCCGGTACGAGGCCCCGCGCGGCCGGCACCAGCAGCATCTGGCCGAGGGTGAGCAGCACGACGAGCGTCGCCCCCGGGAGCAGCCCGGCCGGCCCGCCCGGCGCCAGGGGGACCGCTGCGAACCCTGCCGCCACGACGGCCAGGCCCGCCACGAGCGCCGTTCTGGGGGCGATACGGCGGGCGGACCAGCGGGTGAGAGGCAGCTGGGCGGCGACAACGAGCAGCGAGGAGAGCGCGAAGAGGGCACCGAGCGCGTTCTGCGAGCCGGTGGCGCGCTCCACCTCTGCGGGCAGGGCCAGATAGAGCTGGTTGTAGGAGACGAGGTAGGTGCTGTAGGCGAGGCAGAGCAGGAGGAAGGACCGGTTGGCGAAGACCTCGCGGGGGAACACGGCCCGCCGGCCCGGCTCGCGGACGGTGCGCGGGCGGTGCGGCATCAGACGGGCGTGCCCGGCCAGCACGCCGACGAAGACGACGGCCCCGGCGAGGCAGGCGGCCCGGAATCCGCCGCCCAGGAGCAGGAGCAGGGTGCCGAGCAGGGGCCCCAGGAAGGCACCGGCCTGTCCGGCGGCCGAGAACACGGCGAGGACCTGGGCGCGCGGGGCGCCGGTGGCGCGTTCGTGGGCGACGGCGGCCCGGGCGGTCTCGGACTCGACGGCCGGCGAGAACAGCGCGGCGGCGAAACCGATGAGCAGGACGGCCCCGATGACCGTGGCGGTGGAGCCTGCCTGGGCCAGCCAGCAGAAACCGGCGATCCGCAGCACACACCCGGCCAGGACGACCGGCCGGGGACCGTAGCGGTCGGTGAGCGCCCCGCCGACGACGAAGAGCCCCTGCTGGCTGAAGGTGCGCAGCCCCAGGACGAGGCCGACGAGCCAGCCCGCCATGCCGAGCCCGTCGCCGAGATGGGTGGCGAGGTACGGCAGGGGGGGG
>NZ_KL585430.1:52124-59721 GCF_000721935.1 Streptomyces sp. NRRL WC-3549 | reverse complement strand
CGGCAGGACGGCGTAGAAGCCGATGTTGAAGGCGAACTGCGTGGCGGTCAGCAGCCGGATGTACGCCGTGAGCTCCGGCGCGCCCTCGCCCGCCCCGCTGCGCCGGACCCTCATGCCCGCCTCCTCGCGCGTACGGCCGCCGAGGTGAGCACCGCGAGCGCGCCGAGGGCGGCGAGGGCGGCGGCGGGCGCGAGGACGGCCCAGGGGGCCCGCTCGGCGTACGGCATGTTCTCGGAGAGCATCCGGCCCCACTCGGGCGCCGGGGGCTGGGTACCGAGGCCCAGGAAGCCGAGCGCGGCGAGCGCCAGGGCGACGGCCGGGATGCGCAGGACGGCGTGGCGGACGACCGGCGGGACGACGCCCGGAAGCAGGTGGCGGCGGAGCAGGTGGCCCCGGCCGGCGCCGAGCGCGAGGGACGCGGCGATGTGCGGGGCGGCCTTCTCCTGGACGTAGAGCGCGGAGGTGTGGGCGGCGAGGGGCGCCCAGGCGACCGCGGCGACGGCCACCGCGGCGCCCCAGGGCCCGGGGCCGGCGACCCCGGCGACGACGAGGCCGGCCAGGACCGCCGGCAGGGCGTTGGCCGTCTCGGTGAGCGCTCCGGCGCGCAGCGCCCCGGCGATCAGGCCGAGGAGCAGGGTGACCGCGCTGACGGCGACCGCGACGAGGACGGTCCGGGCGGCACCGTGGCCGAGCCGGGCCAGGACGTCGCGGCCCAGCGAGTCGGTGCCCAAAGGGTGAGCGGCCGAGGGGGAGGCGAGGCGGGCGGCGGCGTCGACGCGCAGGGGGTCGCGCAGCAGGCCGGCGACCGCGACCGCGACCAGGAGCGCGGCGAGGACCACGGCGGCGACCGTCACCACGCGGCGCACGGGCAGCCGTGGGGCGGTGAGCGCGGGGAGCGCCCCGGCCGCACGGGCGGGGCCCAGCAGGGCGCGGGAGCCGAGCCGGGCCGCGAGCCCGGCGGCGAGCCCCAGCAGGAGCAGCAGCAGGACGCAGGCCTGGAGGACGGGCAGGTCCTGGGCGAGGGCGGCGGCCAGCGCGGTGGAGCCGAGCCCCGGGATCGCGTACAGCGTCTCGACGGCGACCGCGCCGCCGGTGAGTCCGACGACGATCAGGCCGAGCTGCGGCAGCAGGGCGGGGGCGGTGCGGCGCAGGACGTGGACCGCGATGCGGCGCGGGGGCAGCCCGGACGCAGTGGCGGCGCGGGCCCAGGGCTCGGCGAAGGCGGCGGGCAGGGCGTCGTCGAGCAGCCGCCCGAGCAGGGCTCCGGCCGGGACGCCCATCGCGAGGGCGGGCAGCACGGCCTGGTCGGCCCTCCCCCATCCCAGCGCGGGGAACCAGCCCAGCTGTACGGCGAGGAGGGTGGCCAGGACGGCGGCGAGCAGGAACTCCGGCAGCGCGGCCAGGACGGCGGCACCGACCCCGGCCCGGGTGGTGGCGAGCCGGCGGTGCGCGCCCCGGCGCAGGGTCGGGGCGGCGAGGGCGAGCGCGAGGAGCAGGCCGACGGCGAGCGAGCAGCCCATCAGGGTGAGGGAGACACCGAGGGCGGAGACGGTGTCCGGGGCGACGGGCTCCCCGGAGACCCAGGACTCCCCCAGGTCGCCCCGGAACAGCCCGCCCGCCCAGTCGCCCAGCACGTGCAGGGGGCCGCCGTCGAGCCCGGTCTCGGCGCGGATCGCGTCGAGGACGGCGGGCGTCGGCGGCCGGTCCGCGTAACGGGCGTGCAGGATCGTCAGGGCCGGATCGGTACGGGTCAGCCAGGGCAGCAGGCCGATGACGGCGACGACGGCGGCGAGGACGACCAGCCGTCGCCCCAGATACCGCATCCGGGTCAGCCGACGCGGGTGTCGGCGGTGATCAGGGTGCGCTCCATCGGGTCGAGCGCGACGCCTTCGACCCGGTCGCCGTCGTAGCCCTGGACGAACCGTTCGTGGACGAGCGGTACGAGGGCGTCGGCGCCGAGCACGGCGGCCTCCGCGGTCATCTCGGCCCGGTGGCGCTCCTCGGTGCCGGCCAGGGAGGCCGCCTCGGCCACGGCGGCGTCGACGCGCGGGTCGCAGAGCTGGGAGATGTTGAAGCTGCCGTCGCAGGTGAAGTCGGAGGCGAGGTAGGAGACGGGATCGGCGGTGTCCAGGAGGGTGTTGCGGGCCTGGATGAACGCGTCGTACTTCCCGGCCAGCGCGTCGGCCTCCAGCTGGGCGTAGTCCCGGACGACCTGCTTCACGGTGAATCCGCGCTTCGTCAGCTGCTGCTGGACGATCGTCGCGACCTCGGGGAGTTCGGGCCGGTTGGTGTAGGTGGCGAGGACGATCTGCTTCGTCTTCGCGACCTCGTCCTTCGGGGCCGCCTCCGCCCGGCCCGTGGGGTCGGTCCGGTCCTTCGCGGCCCAGGGGACGCCGGGGCCGAGCAGGCCCCGCGCGGTGTCGGCGCGGCCCTCGTAGACGCCGTCGACCAGGGCCTTGGAGTCGATCGCCTCACGGGCGGCGGCGCGCATGGCCGGGTCGGCGAAGACTCCGTGATCGGTGTTCAGCGAGAGCCCGTTGGTGCGGGCGGAGGGGAACTCGTGGACGAACCCGTCGCCCAGCAGCGACGCCTGGGAGATCGGCACGTACTCGGCCACGTCCACGGCGTTCGTCCGCAGGGCGTTGGCACGGGCGGTGCCGTCGGCGACGAAGGTGACGTCGACGCCCGGGGCCTTCGCCTTGCCGCCCCAGTAGTCCGCGTTGCGCTCCAGGGTGGCGGCGACCGCGCCCTTGACGTCGGTCAGGGTGAACGGCCCGGTGGCGTGCCCGGCGGGGTCCACCTTGCCGCCCTTGTAGGCCCCGGCGGACAGGATCGTGAGCGAGGGGTTGGCGAGCCGCTGCGGAAGGAGCGGGTCGGCGTGCGCGGTGACGATCCGTACGGTGTCCGCGCCCTCGGCGGTCGCGGTCAGACGGGTGTCGGAGAGCACCCGGGGCAGCGGGGACGCCTTGCCGGCGGCGGTGAGGGAGCGGACCACGGCTTCGGCGTCCACCGTCGCGCCGTCCTGGAAGACCGCGTCGCGGAGGGTGAACGTCCAGGTGGTGTCGTTCTCCCGCTTCCAGGAGGTGGCGAGGGCGGGTTGCGGCGCGCCGTTCTCGTCGAGGGTGGTGAGGCCCTCGACGACGGCGAGCCGGCTGAGCGTCACCGCGTCGTCGCCGTACGGGGACATGGCCTGGGCGGGCGGGAAGGCCATGACGACCCGCAGCCGCCCACCCTCCGACGCCTCGTCGCCGTCGGAGGAGGAGCAGGCGGCGAGAGGGAGGAGCAGGGCGGCGGCGATCACCGGCAGAGGTGAGCGGCGGCGGCTTCGGAGCGTAGGCATGACGGAGACCCTATATGAAAACGATTATCATCTGAGTGGTGGGGGTGCGCGGCGTCCGGCCGGCGGCGGTCACGGCCGCACCGGAGCGGGCATCGGCAGTTCGAAGTGGATGATGCCCTGCCCGCCCCCCGGCAGCTCCCGCTCGTCACAGACCTCGTGCGCCATCGACCGCCAGAACGGCTCGGCGCCCGGCACGGACGGATCGGTGTGGAGGTACAGCGAGGTGTAGCCGCCCGCGCCCGCGGCGAACGCCCCGAGCTCCCGCACCAGCAGCCGGGCCAGCCCGTGCCTGCGGTGCTCCGGACGTACGTAGATCCGGCACAGCTGCGCGGTCGAGCCGGACGGGAAGCGGGCGGCGATCCATGCGGGGTTGGGGGGCGCCTGGGGGCCCCGGTCACGGACGGCCCCGGTCGCGACGACCTCGTCGCCGTACCGCACGACCATGAGCGTGCAGCGCTCCGGCCGCAGGTAGGCGCCTTCGAGGTCGATGATGTCCGCGTGCCAGCGGGGCACGTAGCCGGAGCGCAGGTCGTGGTAGACGGTGTCCAGCATCACCGCCCGCGCACCGCCCACGTCCTCGGCGGTCGCGGTGCTCAGGACGTACTCCTGCCGTCCGGACGCGGGGACGTAATCCTGCCGTCCGGACGCGGGGGCCACGGCGGGCGACGCGCCCCGCACCCCGGTCACCGTCGCTCCGGCCGCCGCACTCACCACTGACACTCACCCTCGCTCTCGCCCGCCGCAGGTCGGCTCACCTGCGGACACCTGCCCTCTCAGCGTACGTGCAAGTGATGCGCAACAAGGTGACGGGTGGGGCGGGTGGGCGTGGGCGGGTGGGCCAGGGGTCAGCCGGTGCGGTACACGAGGGCGGTCGCGATGCCCGCGATGCCCTCGCCCCGGCCGGTGAAGCCGAGACCGTCCGAGGTGGCGGCGGAGAGCGACACGGGGGCGCCGACGGCCTCCGACAGCACCTTCTGGGCCTCCTCGCGCCGCTTGCCGATCTTCGGGCGGGCCCCGACGACCTGGACGGCGACGTTGCCGATGCCGAAGCCCTCGGCACGTACGATGCGGGCCGCCTCGGTGAGCAAGGTCACCCCGGAGGCCCCGGACCACTCGGGGCGGCCGGTGCCGAAGTGCTGCCCCAGGTCACCGAGTCCGGCGGCCGAGAACAGGGCGTTGCACGCGGCGTGCGCGACCACGTCGGCGTCCGAGTGGCCGGCCAGGCCGGGCCCCTCGCCCTCCCAGAGGAGTCCCGCGCACCAGAGCTCGCGGCCCTCCTCGAAGGCGTGGATGTCGGTCCCGATCCCGACCCGCGGGATCACGGGCGCGGGCTGACGCGCCGTCTCAGAATCCATCGTTCGCCCTCCTGCGTGCGAGAACCGCCTCGGCCAGGACGAGGTCCAGCGGCCGGGTCACCTTGAACGCCTCCGCGTGCCCCGGTACGACGACGACGGGTGAGCCGAGCCGCTCCACCATGCCGGCGTCGTCCGTCGCCCCCTCGCCGTCGACGGCGACCTCGGCGTGCGCCCGCACCAGCGTGTCGCGGTCGAAGCCCTGCGGGGTCTGCACGGCCCGCAGCCGGGAACGCTCCGGGGTGGCGAGGACCGGCTCCGGATCGCCCGGCGCGCCGGGTTCGACCTCCTTGACGGTGTCCGCGAGGGGCAGCGCGGGCACGACGGCGGGCGCCCCGCCCCGTACGGCCTCGATGACCGCCTCCACCGTGTCGACGGGGACCAGCGGCCGGGCCGCGTCGTGGACGAGGACGACGGAGACGTCCTCGGGCAGCGCGTCGAGGCCGAGCCGCACGGACTCCTGGCGTGTCGCGCCACCCGGTACGACGAGGTAGTCGGTGTGCTCGGGCAGGACGTGGGCGTCGACGAGGTTCTTGACCTCCGGCGCGCCGTCCGGCGGGGCGACCACGACGACGAGGCCGACGGCGCGTGACGCGGCCATCGCCCGCACGGCGTGGATCAGCATGGGGGTACCGCCGAGAGCGCGCAGCGCCTTGGGCGTTCCGGGGCCGAGACGCACTCCGCGGCCGGCCGCGGGGATCACCGCGGCGGTGCGGGAAGCCCGTGGCTTCTCGGGCGTCGGTGACATCGATGACATCGCGTTCCACTCCGAAGCGTCGGCAGGTTTGTCCTCCCGGCCGACGTGGGTATGGCCTGGGGGTGCCCCCGGCCGTAGGTTGGGGGAGAGCCGGGCTCGACGCCTCGGCCCGACCGGGACCCTTCCGTGACCCCGGTCCGGGCACCTCGCGGCGGGGCACCGGCCGGGATCGGAACCGGCCGAGGCGACGGCCGGACGGCACCCGGGGACGGCTCCGCAGGACCCGGTGGGTTCCCAGGAACCGAACGTGCCGCAGTGCCCGGCGACATACCGTGGAAGACGGTCGGTCAGCGGGCACCGCGGCACATTCACAGGGCCGGTGTGACACCGGTTCAGGACGCGAGAACCTCGTCGAGCAGAGCCTCGGCCTTGTCCTCGTTGGTGTTCTCCGCGAGGGCGAGCTCGCTCACCAGGATCTGGCGGGCCTTGGCGAGCATGCGCTTCTCACCTGCGGAGAGTCCGCGCTCGCGCTCGCGACGCCACAGGTCACGCACCACTTCGGCGACCTTGATGACATCGCCGGAGGCGAGCTTCTCGAGATTTGCCTTGTAGCGACGGGACCAGTTCGTCGGCTCTTCGGCGTACGGCGCGCGCAGCACCTCGAAGACCCGGTCCAGTCCGTCCTGCCCGACCACGTCGCGCACACCCACGAACTCCGCATTGTCCGCCGGTACGCGAACGGTCAAGTCGCCCTGGGCGACCTTGAGCACCAAGTAGGTCTTGTCCACGCCTTTGATCTGGCGAGTTTCGATAGCCTCGATCAGCGCGGCCCCGTGATGGGGATAGACCACGGTGTCGCCAACCTTGAACGTCATGTGACAGGTACCCCTTCCGTGGCTATCCAGAGTAACACGAGAATCGCTTCTCCTGAATGACGTTTTCGCAGGTCAGGGCATATCTCGGGGCTTGACAACAACAACGCGGACGTGCTGCACGGGGCCTTCCGGAGGCGATATTCGCAGGTCGGAGCGGCCGTGCGGCTCCACCGAAACGAGTGCGTCACACGGACCGGAAGTCACTCAGAAGGGGCTGAACATCCCGTTTTGTCGGGTTCCGGATGGTGAACTTTCCGTACTCCGTTCGGAGATCGATCACCCGTACGGACCTTAGTGTCCGTGGCCATTGAATTTGATCAACGGCCGAGCACCGGGCCGATTATGCGTAAGGAATGCGCCACCACCGAGAAATCGGTCAGTCACAGATCACGCTCCGATCACGCACGTTATGTGAACACGGCACGAATCGGCCCGTTCGGCCGGCCCGGGGCGGCGGAGGCCGCGGACCCGCCGCGAGAGATCACGCAGAGGGGCGGGTCGGGTGCGGGCCCGGAACGACGGCTCGGTAACCTGGGCCCGCTGACACACACTTAGGGCGGCTTTACACCGCTCGGCCTTCCTGTCCGCAGAGTCCGAAGTCCGCAGTCCGATCGTTCAAGGAGTTGCCGCCGCCGTGAGCCGCAGCCTTCGACACGGCGCTCTCGCCGCCACTGCCATCGTGTTCTCGATCGCCTCGCTGTCCGCGTGCGCTGCGGGCAACGACGCACCGACCCTCCAGGTCAGGCCGGACAACGCGGCGACCGCCGTCGACCAGCTGAAGATCCAGAACGTCAACGTCATCACGCAGCCCGAGGGCGCCGAGGGCCCGGCCGTCGTCGCCGCCACGCTGTTCAACGACGGTACGAAGAAGGAGACCCTGGAGTCCGTGACGCTCCCGGGCAGCAGCACCCCGGTGAAGCTGACGCCCGCCAAGGGCAACGGCCCGATCGAGGTCCCGGCCGGTGGCCGCGTCATCCTGGGCGGCAAGGGCAACGCGTCCGCCGTGATCGAGAACGGCCACGAGGCCGTTCAGGCCGGTGGCGTACAGGCCGTCGCCTTCACGTTCAGCGAGACCGGCGAGGTCTCCCTGGGGGCCACGGTCGTCCCGGCGGAACACTTCTTCAAGGCCTTCGGCCCGAGCGCCCTCCCGTCCCCGAAGCCCTCCGCGTCGGAGAGCTCCTCCGGGACGCCGTCCGGTGAGGCGACGGAGCCGGGGGCCGGGACCGGGGCCGGGGCCGGCGAAGCGGCCGGCACCGAGTGACGTGCCTCTGAAGACGTACCACTGAAAGGGGGCGCCCTCCAAGAGGGCGCCCCCTTTCACGCTTCACGCGGC